>NZ_VWXL01000053.1 GCF_009746625.1 Caproicibacter fermentans | reverse complement strand
TTGTCCCATCGTACCATAAAAAACGCTTGAGGCGCTGCGTAAAATCATCTTATGAATAAGTGCGGCTATGTCACTATTTTATCTGCAACACAGACTCTAAAATATGCTTTATGCCAGCAGTTTCGGGTATTTCAGGTCACGTTACGTGTTAGTCACTTTCAACTAAAGATTACATAATTCCAACTTGCTCTCCACCACCCCAATCACCAGATACCGTTGTTCCTTGCCCCCCGGTTGGCTTTTGCCATCCAAAACCGGGAACGTAAATCTCCCCGGCTTTTCCTCCGGATTTTGATGTAGTGCTTTTTGAAGCGGTCGGCTTGCTGGAATAGGTCGGCTTCTTGCTCTTATTCGTCAGCTCTGAGCTGGCGGGCGGCGTCGGTGCCGGTGGAGCGGATGTTGGCTTTGAAACAGTGGTCAGCGGCGCGCTTGCTTCCGCTCCGGAAGACGGCACAAAAGCGGAACTGGTTCCGCTTTCCTCCGAACTGATCGGCGGCACGGAAATCGGATGCGGTGTGCCAAGGATGATCTCCGTGCTGGACGAGCTGGACACTTCCGGTGTATCGTCGGCACTGGCAGTGTGTTGGACAACCAGAGAAACAGCTCCGACACAGATTACGGCTAATCCTGCTATAAAAAGAACTCTTTTGGTTCCATAGGTTATTTTCATTAATTCGTTCCTCCGTTCGTTCAGGTGGTTCCGATCAAGGTATTCAATACCTCTAATTAACCACTTTTGGTATTGTTTGTCAAGAAATATATAGCACAGCGCGCCTATTCAATTTTCAAAGTGCAGAAGAAACGTCTTGTTAAATCTCATTCAGATTCTGCGCGAGCTTAATCAGGAAAAATGCCCTAACTTCTTTCTTTTCTTCAAGCGACATCGGGAAATCAAGCTCCCGTGCATCCTGATGTTCAAAGAAGTTCATCCTGATGAATTCCTGATACAGAGGCCCCAAAATATGCCAAGCCCGCTCGATCGCTCTGACTTTGCGCTCACACTCGGCCTGTTTTTCGATGATCTTTTCCGCCCTCGTTGCCGTTGTATTGCTGATACCACTCCCCCTCGGCTGACCGTCCTTCCGCGCTGTTCCGTTTAAAACGGAATTCTCCATTTCTTTCAGCCTGTGCAGCAGGACATAATACGATTCCGCAATATTGACGACCCTGAAATAGACGTCCTTAGGTAACTGCATTTGCTTTTCCTCCAATTCGATTCATCCTGCTCTTTCCGGTTTTGGCGTCCCGCTTCGGGGACGGACGCACGTCCGGTTTTTCAGAGCGTAAGCTTCACAAGCTCTTCCTCCCGGATGAAATTCACGAACGCTGATTGCCAATACGAGCGGATATTTTTCACGTCGCGCATTGGCTTTCCCCTCATATGGTCAAGAAAGCCTCTCACGCTTTCGGAGTCCGCTTTGTCTATGTACGGCTTTAAAACCGCCCTCGGCTGCATACTGCCGTTGATCTTTGAGCGCGGAGCAATCAGGATTTCGGCCATACAGTCGATCAGCGCATTAACTCCCGGCAAGTCTTCCGGCAAATTTTCCTCAAAATAATCATATTCGATTTGCTCTTTGAGACGCTCCCGGATTTCGTCCGTCAGTTCGTCAACTTCCTGTTTCTCCTTAGACTGACTGACTGACTTATTCCCTTTACCGTCAGTCTCTGTAATATTCTCCTGGAACTTTTCTTCCATAGGGGTATGGAACTTTTCTTCAATAGGGTATGGACCTTTTTTTCCGGGGGTATGGAACTTTTCTTCCATAGGGGTATTTAACTTTTCTTCAATAGGGGGAGTATCGCAAGAGGCGGAATCTGACCTTTCTTCAAGAGGCTCTTTTACGATGCTCAAATGCCTTTCCAAGATTTCTTTGGTTCCTTTCCGATAGACCATCCTGATAAAAAGATATTTCTTTTTTGCAAGCATTGAGATCCATTTGGATATGCTTTTTTGCGATACCCCGAATAAATCAGAAAAGTATTTGTTCGTTGACCAGCAATAGCCCTTTTCGCTGCATAAAGCCGTGATTTCCCCATAGAGCAATTTCGCGTTGGGCGAAAGGCTCTTATCATATCTCACGTTTGCCGGTATGATGGCATAATAGCTGCGTTTTTCGTCCATCTTCATTCCTCGCTTACGGGTGCTTAATCAGCAGCATCGGGATTCAAAAGCGAATACGCATCATAAAAACCGCCCAGCCGACCACATTGGAGGACGCGCCGCTGTTTCAGGTATCCCGCCGTTTCCAGTTCATTCCATGCTGAATTGAAAGCACCGACGCCCTCCTTACATTTAGCCTGTAATGCGGGTTTGAAATGTTCAAAATCGAAATCAGGGTCTTCCAGACAAATCCGAATCAGCAAATACAGCCCTTTTGCTTTTAAGGACAACGTTCTGTCCTTTGCCAATGAATCTGGCAAAGAGCAAAAACACGGTTTCTGTTTTTCCATCAGCCCTTCACCATCCTCTCTAATTCAAAAATCGCCCAGCGCAGCGCCGCGGCGGTATCCGGGTCATTGCGCTCAACCTGGTGCAGCAGCTTGTACAGACGGTCAATGCGTCTTTCTTCTATCGACATGCGGATCTCTCTCCTTCCTTTGAAACACCTTTAGGCGTGATTTTGTACAAATACGAACGGTTGATCAGGATCTATCGATTGTGCATAATAACGATTAACAGCTCTCGCTGCAGCGCGATTACTTGTGCAACTTTTTGATGTTCAAATCAAAATCAGAAGCATCCGACAAGTTTTCAATGTTCTCATAGATAACTTCCCGAATACGATCAGCCTGCATAATATCCGAATCTGCAACAGCAACGGCGCGCTCATAAAGCAGAATTTCGATATCGGTCAAGATTCTATGATTCTCGGCTCTCCAATTCAAAAAGTCTTTCATTTCAATCATCCTTTCTTGCCCGATACGGGGTACTATGTATTAGGGAAGCTCTTTGGTAAACAGCCGTAAGTTTTCAAATGCCATTCCTGATATTTTTTCACGTTTTCCGGGTGCGAATAAAATTCCCGCGCCATTTCAAGCACCTGCCGCGCAACGTAATCACTGACAATGCAGCCGTTTTCTATTTTTGCTTTCATCCTGCGTCCTTTCTGCCCGCTGTCACGGGCAACGGGGTGTTAGCCCGCTTTTCTACCAGGCAGCAATTCAAATAACACTTCAATAGACTCCGGAGCGTCAACAATTCGTTTAATTTCTGCTGCTTCATCAAGTGAAAATGAACTTTCATGTTTAAATTTTGCCAAAAGGGTGTTATAACCAAGTCCCATTTCTTGTGCTAATTGTTTTTTAGTCATTCCTACAAAAGTCATTTTTGATTCGAGAAGCTTGTACATATCATTACCTCCTTAAAACGATATTTCGTTTTATAGGCATATACTAGCACGATATAGTATTACTGTCGACCCAATTTATACAGTTAAACAACAGTATTTCGTTTTGTATGTTGATTTTCTGACATTCCAGTGCTATCATAATGGCACAAAGGAAGTGAGCTTATGACCCGCGAACAATATCTAAAACTGCTTATTAGGAACAAAGGGCTTACGATAAAGGAGTACGCAAAGCAAATTGGTATGCCATATTCAACATTGCTTTCTATGCTAAATGGATCAATTGGTGGGGCTGCTGTTGATAATGTAGCCAAAATTTGCTTCGGACTTGATATTTCAATTTCTGAACTTCAAAAGTATTCCAATAATCCTAGTATTGATGGAGATATACTCAATTTGTCCCGTCATGAAAAAATCGTCATAATTTCATATCGTAAGCAGCCTGAAATGCAAGCCGCCGTTGATAGACTTTTAGGGGTTAAGCAGAATAATTTAATTAATCGTCTAAACGATGTCGAAACAGCCGATGAATTAACAGAACTCGCTTCCAAGGACACTGAACAGCCAGTAAAAAGTGAGCATCATCTGTAAGAGGTGGTATGGAGACGATTATTATTACACATTGTGGCTTACTGCCATTCCGTTGGACGAAATAGATTAGGAGCCTGATTTTATGAGTTCTTTTGAGGATAAAATTAAGCAAGCGCAGGAAATAGCTGAAAAATATCTTAAGTTGACCGATGAACAGCAAACAAAAATTCGGAGTGAAATGAATTCACTGATTTATAATAACTTAAGTGTTCATGATGATCAAGAACTAAGGAAGTTTGCAAAATTGGTGTCCAAATTAACGGAAGAGCAGAAATTAGACGTCCTTAACCACATAAATCAATTGAAGCAAAAAAATCGAGATAATTCCAATGTTACAATTAATCTGAAATTGGATATAAAATAAAAAGCCCGCCCGGTGTGACAGCACCGAGCGGGTAGACGCAGGATTTCATAAGGCATTTACAAAATTTTCTGCCCTTTCAGTATATCACCGGGCGGATCGGAAATAAAGAGGGAAACATATGAAAACCGTAATTTATGCCCGGTACAGTGAGGGTGGCAGCCAGACAGAACAGTCTATTGAAGGTCAGGTTCGGGAATGTCAGCAGTACGCAAAAACGCACGATTTGACCATCGTTGATACATACATTGATCGCCATATTACCGGCAAGACGGATCACCGACCCCAGTTTCAAAAAATGATAAAAGACAGCAGCAAGCGTCTTTTTGAAGCTGTCCTTGTCTGGAAAACCGACCGCTTCGCGCGGAACCGTTACGACAGCGCGATTTATAAGAACCAATTAAAGAAAAATGGCGTGAAAGTCTTCTATGCCAAGGAGAACATCCCGGACGGGCCGGAGGGTATCATTCTGGAAAGCATGCTGGAAGGCATGGCCGAGTATTACAGTGCGGAGCTGTCGCAGAAAATACGGCGCGGTATGAGGGAAAGCGCCCACAAGTGCCATGTCACGGGCGGTTATCTTGCGTTGGGGTACAAGATCGGGCCGGACAAATCTTTTGAGATAGACGAACAGCAGGCCCCCATAGTGCGGAAGATTTTCAATATGTACGACCAAGGGAAGACTGTTACGAAAATATGTGCGGAGCTGAACGCAATGGACGTAAAAACCGCGCGCGGCGGTCAATTCAATAAAAACAGTCTGCGTACCATCCTGAAAAATGAGAAGTATATTGGCATCTATGACGCGCAGGGAGTACGGGTAGAGGGCGGCGTTCCGTCCATCGTTGACAAGGCTCTATTTGACCGGGTGCAGCTGCGCATTTCTGCTAACCACAAGGCCCCGGCGCGGAAAAAGGCCAAAGTGGATTATTACCTTTCGGGAAAGCTCTATTGCGGTTCCTGCGGGGCCGGTATGGCGGGAGAGTATGGAACCGGCAAAGGTGGTGAACGGCACTATTATTATATCTGTGTCAACAAAAAGCGTCTAAAAACGTGTGACCGCAAGGCTGTGCGGAAAGACTGGATCGAAAACCTTGTCGTTGAAGCGACACAAGAATACATTTTACAGCCCGGTAAGCTGGAATCCATTGCACATAGATGCGTTGAGGTTCAGGCGCTGGACACTTCGCAGAATGACGAACTCCGCGCTTTGCAAAAGCAGCTTTCTGAAACGAAAACCCATATTAAAAACCTTATGGCCGCTATTGAACAGGGAATCGTTACCAAAACAACAAAAAGGCGGCTCTCCGATCTGGAAGCCGCGCAGGAGCAGATAGAATATGATATTGAGGAATGCAGCGTCAGGCAACCGGAGTTGAATGAGCAGGACATCCGTTATCTGCTTTCCCAGTTCCAGCGCGAAACAAATGAGCCGTTGGCAGAGTATACGGAAAAAATCATCAAGACTTTTGTCAACTCCGTGCGGCTGTTCGACGATCATGTTGTAGTGGTCTATAACCTCGTAAATGAAAAGAACGAGCTTGAAAGCTCGTTCTTAAAGTTCCTTTCCGATCCTGAAAATCCCGATAAATCGGGCGTTTCCGAGTGTTCGGATTTGGAATTGTTTGGTGGAGATGACGAGAGTCGAACTCAACCGAATAGCTTACGCCGCTTTATATGCGGTTAAATAATCGGCTATAATACTATGTATTTGTACACTTTCCTTATGCAATGTTTGGCCGTCAAACGCCCAATTTTGTAAAATTAACGGCCAAATAACGGCCACATATAGCCATACAGTACAGAGGATTAAAAATAAGCCCACCGGAAATTAATCCGACAGGGTAGTAGATGTAGTTAAGAATAAAAACAGCACTATATATTGTATGTAAGCTCTTGCTATGCAAGAAGCCAAAAAATTTTTGTTAAGAAATAATTATTATCGGCTAAGCGGATTTACTTTATGTCACCGCAAAAATGATGTATTTATGGAAAATACATACTTCGAAGACCTAATTGCCATTTGTGAGTTTGATTGTGAACTCAGAACTTTATTAATGGGACTACTTGGGAGAATTGAGATAACATATAAATCCTTGATTGCTTATTTCCATACAAAAAAATATGGTCCACTTGGTTATGAGTCTTCTGACTCATTCAGCAATGTTGAAATTTATGCAACTTTAGTTTGTAAAATCGCAAAACTCAAAAAACATTATGAAGATAATCCCGAAAGATTTCTTAAACATTATGTTGAAGACCGAGACGGAAGACTCCCGTTTTGGGCGGTTATGGAATTAATAAACTTCACGGACACATCAAAAATATACAGTGCCTTGACAGACAAAATAAAATCTGATATTGTTTTCGCCTATCCGGGGCTTACTTTCGGGACAGCACCGGATTACGTTGAAAATTGGCTTAGATGCGCTTCAGTCCTTCGAAATATTGCTGCCCATAGAGGTAGGCTATATAATAGAACGCTTTCAATTAAGCCGAAACTTTCTAGAGAGTCAAAAGATTTATTATCACAAGATAAAACAGGTAATCCAGTTTTAAATAAACTATTTGCTTATTTAATTGCTCTTAAAAATTTAGAGCCTGATAAAGAATTATGGGAAAACTTATCGTATGATATAAAAGAACTGTCTTATCGTTATCCGTTCGTCAATTTGCAGAAATATGGATTTCCGTTGGATTGGAAAATCAAATTGGAACACGCATAATTCTTCACAATACAGGTTAGTATATATGATTAACAGTTCCTGCGAGCCATTATGGCGTAATACTGCAGGCCTGGCGCCAAAGCAATTTGACGTGGGTAAGAGTCTTAATTAGATGCTCTTACCCTGATAAAACAAAAAAGTCCCCCCGCTAGCCGATTAAGGCCAACGGGGGGATTATCATATCTACCTGTTCCCTTTACACTACACCGTGGTGCTGGACGTGATCGCCCTGCCGTCAAAATATCCGTTTTCGTTCCTTTAGCTCCTGAGATACCATGCTCTTCAGCCGGTCCGCTGCCACTCGGTCAAGCCTATTTTCATTGACCATCTTGTTCCATTCAGAGACGCACTTTTTAAGTTCCGGGGAGCTTAACGCTCTGATATTCTGCCGCATGGAGTATTCGCACTGCTTTAGCTCTGTTTGATCGTGAAGATACTCGTGTAAAGCGTCTATATCTTCTTCATTGAAATACGAGGTCAGAATATCCCGGAACGCCGCAACGCCCTTCTCAGGTAAGCGAATCGCGTCAGGCTGGAACAAGTCCACCATAACGCATTCCATGAGACTGTGATCTACTTCCATCGCTCTGTAAATACGGTTACGCAATGAGTTGAAGTATTCAGGGTGTCCAGCTTCCACACACATCTGCTGAACGTCTGCGCATGGTACTATAAATTCGTCACCGCGCCTTTTAAGCCACTTTCTCTTTAATCTGTCGGAAAGGTGCATAGCAGCCATTTGACCTTTGCTGTCGAGTTCTACGGGATATTCACGCATTAAACTTCACCTCGTTTTTAGCGGCTCTATTTTCGAATTCTTTCAAGCCGTTACGATAATAATTAATAAAGAGCTCATCCATTAAGTGCAAAGCCTCAAAAAAGTTATTGAACTCTGGCCTTTTTGTATCAATGTCATTTTCAGAACAAAACTTTAAAATGTTATTGTCAATCATTTTATTTTCATCTTCTTTTGTGGTCTTTAATGTCAAGTCTGGAAATCTCGCCAATTTCTCCCCTTTTAACCCAATGGCTTGACCTTCTCTAATCTTCATAAGAAGCGCTTGGTCCCTTGGCGAAAGTTCCGAAGTTTTACTCATTCTAATCGCTCCTTCTTGAAATTGGGGAGCGGATGGAATATAATATCAATATTGAATCCGCTCCGGTGTAGTGGGGATGGATTTGGGAAATAGAGTAATCCGCGAACTGTGCAAGGTGGGCGGATTGCTCTATTTCTGTTTGAGGGCCTTTTGGTACATTTCTCCAATTCCCTGCCGAATTATCGCCGCTTTGGTTAGGCCCAACACCTGATGGCAATAATCCAGCTTTTCGATATCACCTCGCGATAATCTAACTCTTGTACTAAGCGTCTTAGGATCATCGGATAGTCTTCCTGTTTTTGCCATTCTCAGCCTCCTTACTTTTGTGGATACATTCATTATATATAATGTGGATACAAAAGTCAATACTTATTTTGGAAAATTTTATAAAAAGGAAGTTGATAAAAATGCAAACCCTTGATGACATTGAGCAAATCCAGAAGAACATGCTTTCAATCATGGATGTCCGAGAATATCTCAACGCTGACGCGAACACGTTCAGATATCAGGCGCGCGAAGACAAGAAAAATCATACCGATTCATTTGGTTTCCCAGTGATAATTATCGGGAACCGTATCAAGATTCCAAAGGAGCCATTTTTAAAATTTATGCGAGGATAGTAAAAAGTAAGGGGCAGCTTAATGCAGCCCCTAATTTCTGTAATCAAATAAGAAATCATCGTCCAATCGAAATGCTTCCATATTCCATTGATCGTCTTTCTTTTGATAAACTTCAACAATCATGTGCTTTTCATCGGCTCCATAAACGTTTGGCGCTCTAAAGTCATATTTAAGGACAAAACTACCATCATCAATTATCCCGCTCTGGTTGGTTCCAGGACTAATTTTGCCGTAGTCCGCCATATGTTCATCTGCCCATGCAACCGCATACGTTAAAGCCTGATTTTTTAACTCAGATAAATCGTCCGTACTGCTGTTGCTGGATGATTCGGTTGTATTTTCCTGAACTATTGCAGAATCAACAACGCCCGGATTTGAGGATATGGTAGTACTGGCTTTAACCGGATGTGAACCGCTGTTCCGTGAAATATAAACGATCATACCGATTGCACAAAACACAAGAACTAAGATAGCAGCTATCCCCCCGGCGCTCCCATGCTTTTTCGTCTCTGCTCGTTCTCTGTTCGATGCTTTTATGGTCCTGTCTCGCTCATCCTGCGCCGCTTTACACTTCTTGCAGATAAGAAGTTCATCGTCTGCTTCTAAAGGCTCTCCGCAAAGGCCACAAGCCCCGTATGGATAACGCTCATTTGGCTCCGTTTTTTCTTTCGGCGCATACTTTTCAATCATCTTTGCGGCACACTCCGCACACAATGTTCCATCATTGGCCTGTAACGGCTTTCCACAACGTTCACAGTGGCCATAAGAAACGATATCGGTTTTTCCTGCTGCCGGTTTTTCGAATTTTACCGTTTCCCCACAGTAAGGACAAAATACGCTATCCTCTGGAATTGATTTCCCGCATTTTCGGCAAAACATGTCAATCCCCCCTCTGTGCTATTATGCTCTGAAATAAAATAGCTGTCAATATGAAAGGACGGGCTGGAATGAATCCGGCCCGCTCTAATTTTACATTTCATCCATTGAAATAAAGTCCGTGTTAAACGTAAATCCGTTATCATTCGCATATTGAGCTATGTCCGTCGCCAACGGCTGTAAAGGTTCCCCTTGCAGAAAAGTATAATAGGCTTTATCTTGCGCCTGTTGGACTTGCTGCGCCCGTTTCGTCATGATTTCCTCAATATTTCCGGGGTAACATTTCTGCGCTTTATATACGGATTGAAGCGCCTTTAATGCGTTGAGGCTATTGGAAAATTGGGAGTTTATCTTGTCTACAACGTCAATCGGAAGTTCGCCGTGCGAAAGTTCAATCATCTTTAACGCGTTTGTAAACTGAGTATCGCTTAAAAAGTCCGTATTGTCCGCCTGTTCTGTAATTCCTTCATTGATCTCATTTAAAAGTTGCTCAACCTTCTTCTCGGTCTCGTCCACCACAGGAGCAAACTCAGCATCAATAGGCCTCCGGAGTTGTCGCTTCCCCTCCACAGAATAAGCGGAATTTTCCTCAATGCTTTTGATCTTGGTATTGAAATCGGCTTTAAGAGCCGCGAATGATTTAAGTATCTTATTTAATTCATCGAATTTTTCCTGCATAATATACCTCGTTTCAATTATTTATAAATCTGCTTGCAGTGGTAAGTGCTGCTTGCAAGACAGCGGCTTCAAGCGGTTCCAGAGATTCAGCGCAATGATAAGAAACCGGATGTTTTTCAGGCTTAATGCCTCTGCCATTCCGCGCAATGAACTCAAACGGGCTATACTCGCCTCGCATTGGAACGACGCTGCCGTCCTTTAATGTCCATGTCCACTCGCGCGAATGTTTTTCCATCTCATTTAATTTTGTAAGAATTCTGCCGTTCATATAAACACACCCTCTTTTATTAATTTTTATCTTCTATCCACATTTCATTGAATAGTTTTTTGAATTGATCTGCCGGAATATAATCCGGAAGATTATCGCACCCGACATGGAGCTTTTGAAGAATTCGGCTGGATACCAGACCGGGAGATTCTCGTTCCAGCTTTTCAAGGCGCGCTTTGTTGGTCATTCCATCCACCCCTCGGTTTTACTGCTGTTTTCGGCTTGACGGCGCTCTAAGGCTTCCAACCGCTGTGCGACATCAACGGTATCCGTATACTTAGCGGCAAATTCCAGAACGCTTCTCGCGGCGTAAATGCGGGTCTGAGGATTGGCTTCTTTATCCTTCATTACGTCCGCTAATACCTCGGTTGCTTCTGCGGTTGAATTGCTGAGTTTTGCAACCGTCATTTCAAGCATTTCGGTTTTTGCCTGATTAAGGCGTTGCTTGAATTCCGGTTTTTGTTTGTAAGTGTAAATCGTCCGTTCGGCAACCCCACTTTTTAAGCTGGCTTCTTTCGTCGAGTTGCTGGAAAGAAGGGCTGCAATCAATTTTTCTTCGTTAACCCGCATGTTAATAGACACCCCCTGCGGATGCTGAAACTCGCTGAGAAAGGAGATTCCCAAGATAACGGTCAACTTCGTTAAAGTCGGTCGTTTTATGGACGTTCATTGTATCGATTCTTAACTGTGGTGTTACACTCGTCGCGTTAAACTGCGCATAGAACTTTGCTTGCGCAGCTTCCAAAACATACTTTAGATTTTCGGTTTTCACTTCAACGGAACCGGATACTTTGATCGGGCTGCTATTCGATACTTCAACCGGGACTTTTGTTGTCGCGGCGGTTGTCCCGCCGTTTGTTACCTTTTGATAATTTTTTGCATATTCGGAAAGAGCCTTTGTTTGGCTGGCAGTCTCGCTGTTTGCCTTATCCATAAGTGACTTCGATACCGCTGCGGCTGCTGCAACCCCTAAAACAGCGGCCCCGAATGCTATCCACTGGCCGGTCATAAGGGCAACGGATCCTCCTGTGATTTCCGCAACCGTCCGGGCGGTATTCATTGCCAATGTAAAAGTAATAACCGCCGTAGCGACTCCGGCAACCGCCGGGGCGATTTTGTCAATGTTCTGCGCCACAAAAGCAACCGCATTAGCTACTCCTGCCGCTCCGGTAGCAATAGCACTAAAGAACGGTTGATAATTTCCGGCTTTCATATCCGCGTTTAATCGTTGCATTGTCAACGAGAGGTTTTGAACTGCCGGGTTTGCTTCATCACCCATCGCCGTTTTCAGATTCGATGTAAAAATATTGGTCTGCGTCAAGAGGGAAGAAAAATTTTTATTTACAACATCCTGCGTAGCGCCGAACTTGTTAAACACCTGATCCAGATAACGAATCGTTCCCTGAATGTCACCTTTGTTGGTAAGCTGGACAATCTTATCCGCTGAAATGCCGGTCATATTATATCGGTCTTTAATGCTCTGCGTCTGGCCTCCTAAGATTTCCTTCAGAGCAAAAACCGCTCCTGATGCCCCCTGCGCCGGGTTCTTTGCATATAACCGTTCAACCAATTTGTTTAGCTGGTCGATCTGATCGATATTCTTGGTAAAGGATAACCATGATTCCGTCGCATTTGCTAAATCTTCCCGCCCTAATGCCGACTTTTCCGCATATGCCGAAACATAATTATAGAGCGCTGTTCCCGCCTGTGCGTTGCCTGTCAGAGACTGGAACGTGCTTAACTGAACCTGTTGCTGCGCCCCGATCTTAATCGCGTCAAAGAGTGTGTCAACAGCCTTTTTCCCTGCATAGGCCGCTGTTACAATTCCTCCGATTTTTAGTGCAAGGTTTCCAAGTCCAGACGCAACGGAACCAGAGCCAACACTCGCCAAGGCTCCCCGAAAAGAGGTCGTGGCTTTCGTCGCGCTTTCCTGCTGTCTCTTGTATTCATCTGCGGCATTGATAACTTTTCTCATAGTACCCGTATACTCGTCGGTCAGACGCATTACAGACTCCAAAGTGTTGCTCATCCTGTTTCACCTCCCTTTTTCATTTGTTCGGATATGATTAAATCGCTTGCTATGATAAACGCCCGCTCCCGGACGGGTATTTGAAGGAACTCGCCCGGAAGTATGTTGTGGTTTTGCAGGGCAAGATGGGCGTATATAGCCATACCGTCCTTACCCTGCTTGATTAGTTTTTTGCTTCATCTACGCGCTTTTCAAGATCAAACGTCAGGCTGTTGAATGCCGAAAACTCCGAAAGTATCCGTCCAAGTTCAGGATCAGTTACCATATTGATTAATACATTGTAAGGGTCAAGTACTCTATGGCCGATTTTTTCAGATATACCATCTTGTAACTCTTTGTTACGCAGGTCCGGGTAAACAATCGACTCGGCGGCGCAACGTGCCAATGTTTCCGTCATGCTGATTCCTTCCGGGAAGGTACTCGCAAGCAGAATAGATTCTTTCCCGGTGAGTTGACGCATTTCCCACTCAATGGGCTTTCCGTCCTTGTCCACATAATCAGGGGACACGACAAATTTAAGGTTAGGTTTACGCTTTGGGTTCAAAAAGCTGTTTAAATTATTCATTATAGTTAACTCCTTTATAAGAAATATTTTTGATCTTCGGGGCTGATTCTGCAATAGTTTTCCTTCCGGGCCTGAAGCTCATTGATTGCTTTTTGATTCTTCGCGATAAGCGCAAGGTACGGAGAATTTTTCAACTTGCTGATGGAGTTCAGCGTATGCGTCCATTTGACATACGCTTCGTCGGGCTGGTCGGTTGGAAGCTTCTGCATCACGCTTCCAATTGTCTGAATCCTCAATTCATTGCATACCTGACTCAATGTTTTTGCCATTTTGCACCTCCATTTTTTTAAGATGATCTATGTAAACAGCGGAAACAGAATATTTCCGCCTCATTTCTTCGATCTGCTCTATCGTCAGTTCCGGGGCGCTGCCGCCTCGGTTTCTAAAAGCACTTAACCCGGTCCCGCGATAAGCTCTCGCGTCCATTTCATCATAAAGAAACGGGATTAAGGTCCTCGCCGTTTTCGGTTTTCTGAGCGTCCTTAACGCTTTTTGCTGGTGCTGCCGTACCTGTTCGCGGGAACACCCTATAATTTCTCCGGTCTGATCTAAGGTTTTACCCTCATAATACCGGCATTGGATTGTATCCTTCTGAATGGAGTCCAGCGTTTCCAACCCCTTTTCAATCGCATCATGTAAAGAAGAAAGGTATAGGCCCCGTTCCACTTCATCAAACGGCGTTCCCGAATTTTTATCTTCGACCGTATCCATCAGTGTGAAATTTTCATCGTCGGATGACAGCGGCTTATCTAAGCTGTCCGAATTGTTGATAGGGTCCCGCTTGCTGGTCTTGCAACCGGTCAATTTCTGAAAATGATTCCAATATGGGAAGTTCAGATAAGAAACAAATTTATTTCCTTGCTCCGGTTTAAAGCCTTGTACCGCTTCCAGCATTACAAAATATCCTTCCTGGTTTAAATCTTCTTGCGTTATCCCACAGCGGGAACAAATATCATTAAAACGGTTGAAATATCGATATGCTATTTTCGTTAGAAGCTTCCTGATCTGCTCATAAAGTTCCGGAACATATTCTTTGTGGCCTTGCTGAATAAGTACCGCGAGTTCTTCATTTGTCATTGACAACCGCCTCCATTTTGCAGTAGAATAAATTAACAAGAATTTACCGGTAAGCTGCTTCCAAATGGGGGCGGCTATTTTTATTCAGCTTTCAATCAGTTTTAAATATCGCGGAACCGCCTTTTTTATCGATACTGACTTGCCGGTATCGCCGTTAATCATGAACTCTGTCCCGGTCACCGGGTCTTTTTTCATATAGTAAGGAGTCATTCCCATTCCATCCATAAGCATATCCATCGGCCCCTCCTTACCCTTGGAGTGCATCAGGGCATCCATTGAAGAAAAAGATTCAACTAAAAATTCATCAATTTCCCAATTCCAGTAGTCCCATAAAAAGTTGAATAATTCCAGCTCTCCACCTATTGGCTTGTCTTGATCCATTTCCCGAATGCGTTCCATCGTATAAAAATAGTCCTTGCATCCCCAACGGTCACCGTCATAGTCTTTTTTAATCGGGAAAAGTTGCATGAATTCTTTTGGCGTAAGCCGTGCCATAAACATTTGAATGCAGTTGATAAGGTCCATGCGTCCCTGTGCCTGTTCCGCGTCTGCCTTATCTTTTGTGGGCCGGGAAGCATTGATATACTTTACTCCAGCTACAATGATTTTTTTGGAGTCTCCCTGTAAGAGCGCATTTTGAAAAGCCTTGATCCACAACAGCGGCATACTCGGCTTGATTTTCGGTTGCGATTGTAAAAGTGTCAGCATAGATTTTTCCTTTCTAACAATTAAATTTTTAACGCTTTGCATAATGCTGATATCACAATGTCGTATGCTTCGCTTGTTTGAAGCGATTCATTTTTACAGTAATATCCTACTAATGGAATAAGCCGCTGTTTGAATCTTGAATAATCCGGCCAGTCTGCCTCTTGAATGTGGGCCGCGTCATTCAAAACTCTGTTTATCCTCGGTTCAATCTTCTTGATTTGGCCAATGGACAAATGCTTGTTTTGTATAATATTCATTCATTACCTCCATATCTTGTATCTACTTGTGCAAATTTCTGTTTATCACCGTCAAAATCAAGAGGAATCCGGCCTATTTTGCCCTCTTTATTCTTTGCAATGATTAATTCACGCTCATTCGGCTTTCTATCGTTATAGTTCATCAAAAGAATTGCGTCGGCGTCCTGTTCTGTCTGGCCGGAATCCCTCAGATTTGTCATATCAGGAGTTGTTTTTCCATCACGATTTAACTGTGACAACGCAATAACCGTGATATTGTCTTTCTGAGCTAATGTATGTAAGTCCATTGAGATGTTCGTTGCGCGTTCGTACAGGCTCTTAGCCGGGTTTTTGATAAGGGTTAAGTAATCTATAAAGATAATGTCCGAATGTAGTTGCAGCGCCTTAGACTTGATCTGCTCGGTGGTCATACCTGCCGCCTTAACAATCTGAAAATGGAGTTTATGGAAATCGTTATAGCTTTGTGTAATTCTGTTCCAATCGGACTCATTAAGACTGCTTGTTTTAATGTCATAAAATGAAACGCCGCCATAATTCGCTATCAACCTGTCGAATATCTTTTCCGGCTTCGTTTCAAGGGAAAAGTACGCTACGTTAAGGCTACGGGCCATATAAAGCAACATTTGAAGTGTAAAGGCTGTTTTTCCGGCGCTCGGTCTGCCTCCGATAATGATAAAATCGCCTTTGTCGAGGAATAAATACTTATCGAGAACCGAAAAGCCGGTATGGATATATTGCTTCGGGTGATCTTGCCTGTCACAAAAATTCAGGAACCCATCTTCCGCTGAAACTGTGTTTTTCTCGTTGCCGCTGTCAAAGCATTTCATAATCTGACCGGCTAATTCCTGACAGACCGGTATATCCTCGCCGCTGTCAATCGAATTGAGAAGCACAGCGGTTTTCTCATATGCTTTAATCTGCTGTGCGCGTTCATGAATTTGTCTTGCATACTCTTCACAATGGCTTATTGCCGGGGCTGCGCTGGCTGCCTCTAATACAATCTGCTTATATTCATCCCCGAGGGTAGGAAGAACTGTAACCGCATCAGCGGGCCGGTTCTCACGGTATAATTTCAAGCAGGCAGAATAAATCTCTCTGTATTCTGGAATTTGAAAATCATCTTCCGCAACGATTGGAACGATAAGCGGCATAATTGCCTTTGAATCCATCATTACACAGCCACAGGCCGCTTGTTCCGCTATAAAATTCGGTTTCATGTAAGATAAGGTATACTCCCTTCATTGTTTGTACTCGGAGTTTCGTCTTCCCAGCGGCGCTGGTTTAACCATGTTGACGGGTTTGGTATGTACTGGCCTTCATCCTTTGTCCACTCTTTGGAATCCTTCTGGACAATAATGGCTTTTAACATAGCCGACAATAGCGTATCATCAGGCTTATATTTCTTGAATGATTTCTCTGCCGCGCCCTTGCCGACCTTTTTCGGATAGGCTTTCCAAAACGTATCAAACAGTCCATCAATCCCCGTTGGGGGTATAGGGGTTATTTTATCTTTTACTTTTACTTTGTGTGTCAATTGTTGTCTATTAGATGGGTTTTGGACATCTATATCTTTTTGCCTCTCTGATTGTCGCTGTGCCCATTCTCTTTTCCTCGACCGTTCGCCATTTATCGAAGTTGTACGCCGTTCAATAGCTGGGCTTGATAGGACACCTTTTTCATCAAATAAAGCTTTATCAAATAGCCCAATGTCAAAGGCAGTATCAAGCATTTTGTCAAACAATCCGCTATCCGACGTAATATTCCGCGCTATTGCCGTTCTAATAGACGGGTTTTGGATGTCTAAAACTCCATTGCCCTTATAAATTCGCTCAAGAAGAAGAAAATAGAAAGCATATCCATCATTTCCATACAGGGCACGCATAGCTTCAATTTTTTCGTCGCTTGCTGCGTCTGTATCGTGTGGAAAATAGTCGAGCGTATCTTTCCGTGGCCTTGCCATTTATTCACCTTCACAGCCTTTCCGGGACGGCCCGAATGCCGTTTACCTGCTCAGGCTGTTCAACCCCAGGGCTTCCTAAATAAGTAAGAAGAGCGTCCAAGTTGTACATCCGTTTGCGACCTGCCATCACCACGGGCACCTTACCCGAAAGACCGAGTTGCCGGACGGCGTTCCGGGTCAAGGCAGTATCGGGGTCTATTTTCTTGATTTCGGGAATAACTTCATCCAATAGCCTGAGTCGTACCAATCCGGCGCGCCTCCTTTTCGTTAATTTGCGGCAAGTTCATGAATGATCTGCCGAATTTTCGCTTTTTCTTCGAGTGGAAGTTCATGGCGAAGTTTCTTGCTGAACGTTGTGTCGGCAACTCCGAGTTTTTCAGCTACCAACCAGTAAGGAAATCCAGATTCCTCAATAAGTCTTCTTATATCAAGGTTTACCTTTTTCATTTTGCAAACCTCCTTACAATGTATTTTCCCGTCTGTACTTTCGTTAAATGCCGCCCATACGGTGAACTCTTCGCCCATACCCGCAAGGTCTTATCGCTAACAATCGAGCCGCGCTATGCGCTGTTTAAATTTTGGGTGAGCCTCAATGCACACTATCCGAAAATGCTCGTGCCTATTTGCCAGACGATTCAATTTTATTTTTGTATTTGTTCTTGATTCTGTTCAAAGTATAGCGTATAATAGTTTATAGATAAATTGTAAATCATAAACTTATTCATAAACTTCAACGATGGGAGGCAAATATGAGCAATTATAAAAAAAGCGCTGAGGGTATGTTTACCACCCAAGACGGCAATAGAATGTTTTTATCCTCCGAGTTTGCATATGACTTGATTAAATTTGACGATTATAAAATTGATAAATTAGCTTATCCGGGAATTTGCGCATTAGCTTATACTAATATAGACAATATTCCAGTTAGTGAAATTGAAATAACAGAATCCGGCAAGAAACGGTTTGACGCTGATTTAATTACAAACCATGTTAAAGCAAATGATCCAAATTTATTTTTTTCGTTGTTGAATCTTATCGATAAAGCCGGGAAAATCCCATTTGGCAATGAATCAAGAATTGAATTATTTATATCTGAGCAACAAATAAATTTAGCCATAGAATGGGCGAAAAAATATGGTATACCATTTGAATCTGATATTACCAAGAGCATTGATTGTGATTTAGATATTCCCACACAGGGCACGGATAATAATTTAGGCATTCCCGCTAATAAGGGAAATAGCATTCCTTATGAACGTCGAAATGATTTTAAATACATTTGTGAACATGCTGCTCCCCCATTGATTCCAAACGCTCCCGTAAATAATACAGTTAAAAAAGAAGGATTTAGAATTGGAACATTTTATAGTTATCTGAATGACTTAAAGCATAATTTTGAAACAGTTAAAGAAATGCAGCATTTAAGCGCTGGTCAAAGCGAATACGCAGATTATTTTACTATTATGCTGTCAAAAACCAAATTTACCTGTGAAATAAAATATGAAAATGGATTCAAATATTATATAAAGGCGGCAAATGTTTTCGATGCTGCACAGTATCAACTAATTATGCTTATGGCCAATCCATCAGGCGAAAATATCAGGCGTTGTGCTTGCTGCGGCGAATGGTATCAACCTACGCGGAAAAATAATAATTACTGTCCTCTATGTTCGCCACAAAAAGCGTACAAACGAAGACAATCGAGCAATACGAAGGAGGTTTCTGACAATGGCAACAATCCAGAAGCGGGGAAATAGCTACCGTATCCGGGCTTTCTGCGGCTATACGGCTTCCGGGCGGCAAATTGAGAAAACCAAGACCTGGAAGCCTGATCTCGGAATGACAGAACGGCAAATTGAAAAGGAGCTGGACCGGCAAAAAGTATTATTTGAGGAAAGCTGCCGTGGCGCATCGGTTCAGGATGCCAATATCAAATTTGAGCGGTTCGCGGTTCAATGGTTCGATGAATATGCAAAGCCAAACCTGCGGACGCGGACGGTTGACCGCTACAAGCAGTACACCGGTCGGGCGTATGCGGCGATTGGAGGTCTGAGACTGGACAAGATTAGTTCCCGGCACATTCAAGCATTCATAAAGAACTTACAGGAACCGGATATAAAGACGGGCGGTGGTGCGCTGGCTCCGAAAACCGTAAGAGGGTACTTATCTTTCATATCAACAATTTTTGACTATGCAGTCAAGCAGGACATGATAAAGGACAATCCCTGCCGCCGGGTTATTCTGCCGCCTCTTAAACAAAAACCGCGCGATTGTTATTCTCTGGAAGAGGCACAGCGGTTTCTTGAATTATTGGAAAAGGAGCCGATGCCGTTCCGCGTCTTTTTCACATTGGCAATTTATGGCGGCTTTCGAAAGGGGGAGCTTCTCGGCCTTGAATGGAAAGATATTGATTTCGATTCTTGCGTTATTACAATTCGCCGGACCTCGCTCTACTCCAATACAAAGCACGGCACATTTACCGATACGACGAAAACGAAACAATCCCAGCGTTCCCTAAAGCTGCCCGCTGCCGTCTTTGACCTGCTGCGGGAATATCGAATCAAGCAAAACGAAGAGCGGTTGAGACTGGCCGACAAGTGGCAGGACATGGATCGGCTTTTCACAGCTTGGAACGGCGCACCAATGGGAACCTCAACGCCTTTGAAATGGCTTGACGCGTTCTTTGAAAGAACTGGAATGCGGCGCGTGACCATTCATTCCTTCCGGCACCTGAACGCCTCTCTCCTGATAAACGCCGGGGTAGATATTAAAACGGTATCCGCGTCCCTCGGTCATTCAGAAACATCAACGACACTGAACATTTATGCTCACACTTTCGCCCAGGCACAGGCGCGGGCTGCGGATGCAATCGGGGACGCATTAGCCTTAAAAAAAGACATAAAAAAAGCGGGCACCTGAAAATGGTGTCCGTTGTTTTTCGCTTTGTAACGGCCAAGTAACGGCCAATTTTAAGATTTTGCAAAAAAGAAAAGGCTCACAAATCCAGCATTCATGCGGAATTTTAAGCCTTTTTCATTGGTGGAGATGACGAGAGTCGAACTCGTGTCCGAGAATTGCTTGCCAGGGCCTTCTACGAGTGTAGCCGGTGATTTAACATTCCCTCAGCGCGGCGCCCAACGGCAAGCTTCGCGCTTTGGTAGCCTTTCAACCGTGACCGGGGTAAAGGCGTTCCCCGGTTCACGTTCACCGCTAATCGACGCTCTTATCCGGGCCGCGGTGCTCCCGGTAAGAACGGCAGTCTAATTAGGCTGCGTACGCCATCCCATAATTGTAGTTATAGTTAGCGTTTTCAGTTTTGTCATTTATTATTGCTTTGCGAAAATAAAGCATTCCGCGTCGCTACTCGCTTACCCTGGTTGACAATCCCCGTCGAAGCCTTTACATCCCCATGTTATCGGATTAACGGTTACGATCCTTTATGGCGCGCTCCATATCACGTTTGGCCGCTCTTGCCGCCATATCGGCACGTTTATCATACAGCTTTTTGCCCTTGCAAAGACCAACCTGGACCTTGACCATTGAACCCTTCAAATAGACGGACAAAGGAATCAGCGCATACCCATTCTGCTTTACCAGTCCGAACAGTCTCAGAATTTCCTTTTTATGCATCAGCAAACGGCGAACCCGCATCGGATCCCGGTTAAAGATATTCCCGTGTTCATACGGGCTGATATGCATTCCTCTGATCTGCAGTTCCCCGTTGTCGACCGCGCACCAGGCATCCTTCAGGTTCACCTGACCATTGCGGATGGACTTCACCTCTGTCCCGCAAAGCTCGATGCCGGCCTCCATGCTCTCCTCTACAAAGTAGTCATGATAGGCTTTTTTATTTTTCGCAATCGTTTTAAAAGAATCCTTCTGCATAAAAAGCCCCTTTTCCCCGGGAATTAGAGAATATCATATTTCCCGCCGGTTGTCAAGAGTTATGTAAACCGGCGGGATTCAGATTTCGCTTCGGCCCTCCAGCGCGCGGGTCAGCGTAAATTCGTCCGCGTATTCCAGGTCTCCCCCGACGGGAATTCCGTAGGCCAGGCGCGTAACCTTCACGCCGAGCGGCTTTAAAAGCCGTGAAATGTACATGGCGGTAGCCTCGCCTTCAACAGTCGGATTGGTCGCCATGATAACCTCTGTGACTTTCGGGCCTGTCTCCCCGATTCTGGCCAGCAGTTCTTTCACACACAGCTGATCGGGTCCGATTCCGTTCAGCGGGGAGATAACACCGTGAAGGACATGATAAACCGCGTTAAACTCGTGGGTGCGCTCCAGAGCGATCACGTCGCGAGGATCCTCCACAACACAGATCACGGAATGATCGCGCGCGGCATTGCGGCAAATCGGGCAAAGCTCCTCATCCGTCAGATTGCAGCATACTTTACAGTAATGAATTTTTTTGTGCGCTTCCAGAATCGCGTCCGACAATTCCTTGACGCCGTCATCGGAAAGGCCAAGCACATAGTAGGCAAGACGCTGCGCGCTTTTGCCGCCGATGCCCGGGAACCGCTCAAACTGGTCGATCAGACGTGACAGGGATGGAATATGATAGGCCGGCATCGCTTAAAAGAACCCCGGAACATTCAGTCCGCCCGAAATCTTTTCCATTTGTTCCGTTTTGTCGTTCGCGGCGGAACGCAACGCCTCGTTCACCGCGGCAAGGATCAGGTCGGAAAGCATTTCAACATCTTCCGGGTCCACAACCTCCGGCTTGATCTCAACCGATTTCACTTCCATCTTCCCCGTCACGGTCGCGCGCACCGCGTCCCCGCCGGAAGAGGCTGTGTATTCCTTTTCTTCTAATTCCTGGGTCGTCTGTGCCATTTGCTCCTGCAGCTTTTGCGCCTGACGCGCAATCTGCTGCAGATTGGAAGCGCCGCCTCCGCCGTATCCCTGGGGCAGTCTTGCTTTCATTGCGATCTCCTCCTGTTATTTCGTTTCCACCGGAATTCCCTGATTCTCTGCTTTCTGTGCCAGTTGTGCGAGCGGGTCGTCCTCCGGGCTGTCTTTCTTGGGCTTCCGGTATGGGCCGAGATTGTAAGTCCGGCCCGTCACCTGCTGAATCGCCTTGCGCATATTTTCGCGCTGTTCGGGTTTCCGAAGTAATTTAAATGCAATTTCATTCGGTGCGTCGATCAGAACGTACTCCCCGCTGAGATAGGCGGTGGAACCGTTGAACGCCGCGGCGACCGTGTGAGAATAGCTTTTCAGGGCCTGTACGATTTCCGGCCATTCGGTCAGTTGTTCCGCGCCCGCTTTCAGTTCGCCGATAACCTGCTCCGGTTCCGCCGAAGAGGCAGGCCTCTTTTGGGGCGTTTCCATGTCCCCCGGGACCGGTGCTTCAGGGCAGCCGCTCGCGTCGGGCGGTTCCGGCTCTTCTCTTTGAGCTGCCGGGGCCGCCGCGCGCCGGGACGGCATCGCCGCTGTCCGCTGAGGGGGCGCTCCATGCTCCAGCGCCTCGATTCGCCGCAGCAGCGCCTGTGCGGAAGTATCCAGCCGCGGCGAACAAAGACGTATCATCGCAAGTTCGAATTCAACCCGCCGGTCTCCGCCGCGAAACATTTTTTCAAGCGTCGCCTGCAGCGCGTCGATCGCGTGCAGGATTGTTTCAATCGAAATTGCCCTGGACTGCTCCGTCAGCTCGCCGTATTCCGAATCAGTCACCGCGAGAAGCGACCGGGGCTCTTTCATCGTTTTGATCAGCATCAGGCTGCGAAAATGGGAGGACAATTCCTCGCACAGCCTAGCCATATCCTTGGAAGAAGCGTGCAGGCGGTCGATCATCTCAAGCGCGGTGGCGGAATCCTGACGGCGAACCGCGTCGGCCAGCTCAAACAGATGATTCCGGCCGACAAGTCCGGCCGTTTCCACCACAACGTCCTCCGTCACCGTTTTGGCGCGGCCGAAGCACTGGTCCAGAATCGAAAGCGCATCGCGAAGCGCGCCGTCGGCCAGACGGGCGATCAGAAGCGCCGCCTGCGGTTCAATGGAAGCGTCCTCGTGCTCCGCGACATAGGTGAGCCGTTCGGCAATCTCCTGCGGCGGTATTCTGTGAAAATCAAAGCGCTGACACCTTGACAGAATCGTCGCCGGCAGCTTGTGAACCTCGGTGGTGGCGAGGATAAAAATCACATGCGCCGGCGGTTCCTCCAGCGTTTTGAGCAGCGCGTTAAACGCGCCGACGGAAAGCATGTGCACTTCGTCAATAATATAAACCCGGTATTTCGCCGCGGCGGGCGTAAAATTCGCTTCTTCGCGCAGGGTGCGGATGCTGTCGACTCCGTTATTGGAGGCCGCGTCGATTTCGACGATGTCCATGACCGACCCGTCGTCGATCCCGCGGCAGATTTCACATTCCCCGCAGGGATCCCCGTCCTTCGGGTTCAGGCAGTTGACCGCCTTTGCCAGAATTTTCGCGCAGGTGGTTTTACCGGTTCCGCGGGAACCGGTAAAAAGATACGCGTGAGCGACACGACCGGACGTCAGTTCGTTTTTCAGCGTCTCGGTGACCTGCGGCTGGCCGACTACGTCGGAAAAGGACTTCGGCCTCCATTTTCTGTACAGCACCTGATACATGCCAAATCACCGCCCTCCAAAAACGGAAAGCAAGACAGGCCGCGATGCCGCGGCGCTCATGCGATTGGATATGCGGACGAACAGACTTAACTGCGTCGCACGGAGCAACTCCGCTTAATGCTGCTCGGTTCCCCGCCTGACATGGTTCACGGCGCCCCGCCGCACAGAGCCCGCCCGGCCGCATATCCCATCGCACGCATTTCTGCCTTGCTTTATTCTGCGTGTGTAAAGATCACGTTGTTATTATACCCTATTCTTCCCGAAAAGACAACCCGTATTTTATGTTTTCGGGTCATCCGGGGTGCCGGCCCCAATCATCTTCAAGGAACGTTCTGCCGCTTCCTTGGAAAAAACATCCGGGAGTTCCTCTTCCGGATTCCCAGAAGCCTCCGCCGCTCTTTTTCCGCGAGCTGCCCCCGCTTTCTCAGTGCTTGAGCATCGTTTTTCATAGATCCCCCTGCAGGGATGCGTACTGTTTTCCGCTATCATACCACATTGGAATCCAACCGGCAAGTTTGCGCGGAAAGACGTGACTCATGGCAGCATGCAGCATATGGATCTTGACAAGCTGATAAGCACATGGTATTGTTTCATTTAGATGAACGTCTAAACGATAGGAAGTGACCGCTTGGCTCTTGCAAACACCTTCAAAGCACTTTCTGACCCAACGCGGCGCGAAATTCTGAATCTTTTGGGGGTACGGCCGCTGTCTGCGGGAGAAATCGGCGCTCATTTCTCCATGACGGGGGCAACGGTTTCCCATCACCTGGCAATTTTGAAAGACGCGGGACTTGTTTTCGACCGGCACGAGGGAAAGTATATTTTTTATGAGCTGAACCTCTCCGTCTTTGAAGAAGTCTTGAACTGGTTTCAAACATTTTTGGATCAAAAAGGAGATTCCCATGAAGAAGCTGAAAAAAAGTGATTTGTTTTACTGGTTTTTCGCCGTTCTGCCATTTTTGATTTCAGCTGCGTTTTATCCCTATCTGCCGGATCAGATCGCGGATCACTGGAACAGCGCCGGCGCTGCGGACGGTTACAGTTCCAAAGCATTCGGGCTGTTCGCCCTTCCGGCGATCATTCTCGCGGCTGCCGTGCTTGTCAAAATCATGCTGAAGATTGACCCGCGAAGCCAAAATATTGATCGCTCTCCGCAAATGAGAGGCATCTCCCTGTGGTTCATCGTCATCCTCGCAAACGCAATGGATATTTTTGTTATCCTAAGTGCTCTGGACGTTCGCTTTAACATGAACATGATCGTCACTGCCCTGGTTGGAATCGGCATCGCCGTCATCGGAAATTACCTTCCAAAATGCAAGTTCAATTATACGATGGGGATCCGGGTCCCGTGGACGCTTGCCAGCGAAAGCAACTGGGAAAAAACGCACCGCATGGCGGGGCCCATCTGGGTGGCGGGCGGTGTACTGATTGCGCCGATGATTTATTCCTACGCGATTTTCAGGCGCGGCAACTGAGAGGATTGAAAATTTTAAAGAACCAGAGATGATATTCATGATTTCTTTGTCCGTTTTATTGGCGTTTGCCTTTGCGGCGGTCTGCACGCTGATTGTTCCCGCAATCCTGCTTTTCGTACTTTGCCTGAAGCACAAAATCAGCCAAAAGCCCATGTGGATCGGCGCTGCGGCGTTTTTTGTCTCTCAAATCTGCCTGCGCCTGCCGATTCTGTCCGCACTGGGCAAGCAGGAGTGGTTTCAAGCCTTTGCGAAAAACAATTTTATCCCCTATGTGATTGCGCTCGCATTCACCGCCGGGCTGTTTGAAGAGGGCGCGCGTTATCTCGGCGCTCGTTATCTTTTGAAAAAGCAGCGGGCCTTCCGGGACGCGGTCGCGTTCGGGTTGGGCCATGGTCTGTGCGAAACCGTGCTGCTGGTCGGTCTGACGGAGGTTTCCAACCTGATTTTCTGTCTGATGCTGAACAACGGCACTCTTCCCGCATCCGCCCCGGCTCTAAAGCCGGCTGTCGACGCGCTTTTGGCCGTTGCGCCGTACACCGTTTACATGGCTGTCTGGGAACGTATCTTTACCGTCCTGTTTCATGTTTTCGCGTCCGTCCTGGTGTTTCTCGGCGTCAGAGAAGGAAAATTCCGCTTCTGGCTGTATGCGCTCGCCGCTCATACCCTGACGGATTCGGTCATCCCGCTTCTCTCGAAATACGGAACTGCCTGGGCCAGCGAATTTGCCGTCGGCATTGTCGGCGCTGCCGGCCTGTGGCTTGTATTTCAAATGCGTCCGGCGTTTCAGAAGAAAGAATTGACAGACGAAAGCGCATGATCCGCCCTTTTCCAAGGCCTTTTCGTATGTTATAATAGAGACAGGAAACGACAAAAAGGGCGGCGATTACAGTTGTATCAAACATGGGAAGAACTGGAGCACGCGTGTCTGAACTGCACCAAATGCGGACTGTGCGAAGGGCGTACCAACGTCGTATTCGGAATGGGAAACCGGGATGCAAAAGTCCTGTTTGTCGGCGAGGGGCCGGGCGAGCAGGAGGACCTGCAGGGCAGACCGTTCGTCGGACGCAGCGGACAGCTTCTTGACAAAATGCTTGACGCGGTGGATCTCAGCCGTGACAAAAACATTTATATCGGCAACATCGTCAAATGCAGGCCGCCGAAGAACCGCGACCCGATGCCGGAGGAGCAGGAGCAGTGCATCGGCTGGCTTCGGAATCAGGTTGCGCTGATGAGGCCGAAAATTATCGTCTGTCTGGGGCGCATCGCCGCGATGAAACTGATTCGTCCGGATTTTAAAATCACGAAGGAACACGGATTGTTCACCGAAAAAAGCGGAGTCTTGATGACCGCGACGCTCCACCCCGCGGCGCTTTTGCGCAACCCGAACAACAAGCCGGGCGCCTTCGAGGATTTTCTAAAGCTGCGGGATAAAATGAACGAGCTTGGAATTGAGTAATGTTTTCGTGAACCCGACAACAGAAAAGGGACAGGCATTTAGCCCGTCCCTTTTCTGTTCAGCTTTCCGTAATCACGCCGCCGTTCACGTGAATGACCTGACCGGTTACGCAGGCCGAGTCTTCGCAGGCCAGATAGACGTAAGCCGGCGCAAGCTCAAACGGCTGCGCCGCCCGGCCGAGCGGCACATCCTTGCCAAAGGCTGAAACCCTCTGCTCATCGAAGCTGGATGGAATCAGCGGAGTCCATACCGGCCCCGGCGCCACGGCATTGACGCGGATGCCTTTGGACGCAATTGACTGGGACAGCGACCTTGTAAATGAAACGATCGCGCCTTTGGTTGCGGAGTAGTCAATCAGAGATGGATTTCCCTGATACGCGGTGACGGAAGCGGTACTGATGATGGAACCGCCCTGGTTCATATGAGGCAAGGCGGCTTTCGTCATATAAAAACAGCTGAACACATTTGTTTCAAAGGTGTTATAGAGCTGTTCGCAAGAAATCTGTTCCATACCGTTCTGCGGAAACTGCACCGCAATGTTATTGACAAGAACATCTATTTTTCCGAAAACGGACATGGCTTTGTCAATGACCTGAATCGCGCCGGATTCCTTGCGCAGGTCGCATTTCACCGCGGTGCACTGTCTTCCCGCCGCCTTTACCATTTGAAAAGTCTTGTCCGCATCCTCCTGCTCTTCCAAATAGGCAAATACAATGTCCGCGCCTTCCTTGGAAAAAGCGACCGCCACCGCCTGCCCGATCCCGCTGTCTCCGCCCGTAATGACGGCAACGCGGTTCTGCAGCTTCTGGCAGCCCCGGTAGGCGGGATTGTCGGTGACCGGCTGCGGATTCATCTGCTGCTGACAGCCCGGCTGTTTGCCCTGATGCTGGGCCGGAAAATCCATCGGCGTTGCCGCCGGGGCATTCTGATAGGTGCTTTTGATGTCTGCCAAAATCATCAATCCTTTCACTTGTTTTTCCGGACAGAATCTGCCGGCTTAACGTCTAAAATAGTTTAGCCTTTTTTGCAAGCCCTATCCCGAAAAATAATGCCGCCCCTTTCGGGGCGGCAAGTGGAGAGAAAGTATTATGAAAAAAATTGGTTAATCCCCTCGCGGGGAGACTTATAATCCATATTGATCTTATGTTCTCTTCTCTTTCGGAATAATCTTAGTATAAGGCCCCAATATGTCCGTGAAGTGAATCGAATATAAATGAAATAAGAAATATCTGTGAAGAAAGTAAGAATGAATGACTGATGAACATTTGAATGCTGCTCCCGTATATCGGGAAAAGGTATCGCGAATTGGAGGTTGCACATGGACAGAATTGCAGTATTGATCCCCTGTTACAACGAAGTGCGGACCGTGGCAAAGGTGATCTCGGATTTCCGGCGCACACTGCCGCAGGCTGTTGTTTACGTTTACGATAACAACTCGACGGACGGAACGGACCTTGCCGCCCGAGAAGCGGGCGCGGTTGTGCGGTACGAATACCGCCAGGGGAAAGGTCAGGTCATCCGCAGCATGTTCCGTGACATCGAAGCCGAGTGTTATATTATCGCCGATGGGGACGACACCTATCCTGCCGAATGTGCCCGGCAGATGGCAAACATTATTTTAAATGAAAAAGCAGATATGGTAATCGGAGACCGGCTCTCCGCTACTTATTTTCAGGAGAATTCAAGGCCGTTCCACAGTGTTGGCAATACGCTGGTGAAAAGATCCATCAATTTCCTGTTTCACACGGACATCAGCGACATTTTGACCGGGTACCGCGCTTTCAGTTATGAGTTCGTCAAAACATTTCCGGTTTTATCAAAGGGATTCGAGATCGAAACGGAAATGACCATTCACGCTCTGGATAAAAATTTGGGAATTGAAAATGTCGTCGTGCCCTACCGGGACCGTCCGGCGGGCAGCGAATCCAAGCTGAACACGTATTCCGACGGGATCAAAGTACTGCGAACCGTGGTACGGCTGTATAAAAACTGCCGTCCGTTTCAATTCTTCGGATTTCTCGGCGGGCTGATGTTTTTGCTCGGCGCCGTCCTGATTGCACCCGTTTTCATCGAATATCTCAGAACAAGCCTGGTCCCGCGGATTCCCACCCTGATTGTCAGCGGTTTTCTGACGCTGGGCGCGCTGCTTTCCATTTTCTGCGGAGTAATACTGGACGTTCTGGCTCAGCAAAACCGACAGGACTTTGAACTTCGTTTGAATGAGTTTCACGAGATTCGCAGAATGAAGCACCACAAGACGAATCATGAAAATTGATCCTGACGGCCCGAAAACATCAAAAAAGCCGTCTCCCGAAGGAGGCGGCTTTTTTGAGTTCGATCTTACTCGATCACCTGGACATTGGCAGCGCGCAGCTTGCCGTTACGGGAATCCGTTTCAGTGTCATAGGAAACCTTCTGACCTTCGGAAAGAGTTTTATATCCGTCAGCCTGGATAGCGGAAAAATGTACAAACACATCTTCGCCGCCGTCGTCGTTGGAAATAAATCCATAGCCCTTTTCCGCATTAAACCATTTTACCGTGCCTTTATTCATTTCGAAAAGCACCTCCGATATTAGTATGTCCTAATGTGAAACTAAAAACTCACATCCAGCGCAAATCATTAAACGTTCAATGACTTACATAAAGATGTGAGTTCCATTGGCACATTTAGAAGACGGTAATCATTTTAACATAGAACCCGTTCTTTGTCAAACTGAATCTTATTAAAGCCTTAATTAAAAATTCCGTTTAATGTGCGGCAAGCCGGAGAAACTAACGAAAAAGAAAGGAGTATAAAATGGAACAGAATAAATCAAGCAAAGAAAACGAAGAACCAAGGCTGAAACTGAAAGACGATGTTTCTTTCATGGATGAACAGCCGGCTGCTTCCGCCATGGAGTGTACCGGCCTGATGCCGTCTCTTCCCGCGACGGAAGACGAAGCCGAAAACTATTCCAATATCTATTCAGTCCCCGCGCCAAGGCAGATAGACGACCCGGAAATCCGAAGGAAGCCTCTTCGTCACCATAAAATCGGCGGAAAAAAATCCTAAGCCGAATTTTCCAAGCCGGTCCCGCAAAAACGGAACCGGCTTTTTAAAAAAGCGCAAAAAGAAGCCGCCTCGCCATAGCCTTACCAGCTATTTTGAGACGGCCCTAGAATTTACAACGTCAGCCCCAATGGGTGACGGTCAAAGTACGGGATGAAGAATTGCGGAAAGTTATTTCATGCTTTCCTCGTATTTCTTGACCATGTTCTTTACCATCTGGCCGCCGACAGAACCGGCTTCCTTCGTGGAAAGATCTCCGTTGTAACCCTGTTTCAGGTTCACACCGACTTCGGACGCAGCTTCCATCTTAAACTTATCCAGAGCTTCACGAGCTTCCGGAACAACATGTTTGTTACTGGACATAAAAGCAACACTCCTTCATTCAATCTTATTTCATTTCCCTTGCGTTTGCTTTACTATTTTGCGTTGTGATTTCTTTTTTATGAATGTAAATTTTTTCAATATCTAAAGATTATATTCCTTGAATGAATCCACGCCCGCAATCAGCAAAGCGGCGCATACCATAAGCAGCTGGTGGGGACTGATGAGCGTGTTGAATTTTGCGTTAAAATCGTGCGGCTCCAGCACCTGCCCGTCCAGCGTGTTCAGTGTTCTCTGAAGACTCAGAGTCGCCGTCCCGTCCTCCAGCCCCGCTATGCTCAGGGTGTCCTTTGGGCTTGTGCCGCAGGTAACCGCGGTAGCTTCGGATCCTTTCAGCAGTGCTGCCGCATTGACGTTTTTCGATTCCAAAACATAAAGGAACCCCGGAGGGCATGGCAGCGGTTTTTGGGGTGGAAACCCATTTTTGAAAAGCACCATCCCTCTTTTCAGGCCGATTTCAGGTAATTTTTCGTATTCATATAAGAAATATTCCGGGGAAGAACCGTATTCCGAAACACGGTTCGGGCCGGAATATCTTACCCCTCCGTATTGTGGAAGTGCAGAAATCAGCGCCTGCGATACGGACGTGTCGTTCAGGTCTCCGCATAAAAAAATGTTTACCATGAATCATACGCCCCTGTTTTCAAAATTCTGAAAACAGTATTTACCTGCTCCGCTGAAATATGTAAGGTAATTGCCCCCAAATCGTTTTGGAGGTACTTATTTTTTTGACGGGGAATTTGGAATCTGCATTCCGGCCGGGTCAATCGTGTAATGATCCTTTGCAATCAGCTGGGAAACCGGAACAATGGTATATCCCTCCGACTGCAGTGTTTTTAAAACAGCCGGCAGCGCCGCGGGCGTGTTTTTGGCTCCGTTATGAAACAGAACAATGGAACCGGGTTTTACCTTTTTCGTTACGCGGTCAATAATCTGTTGCGGAGTGGGGTTTTTCCAGTCAAGAGAATCAACAAAAGATATAAAATTAACATTTGGGCTCTTCTAGGAATTTTCTGCAAATCCGCAGACGCGGCTGTCATTGTCCTGTTCCTGTTTTCCAGATTCAACGTCCAGCGTTTTATCCTATTCCTTTTCCTGCTGCTCCGCGGCTTTGCGGGCCGCCTCCCTTTCGTGAAACTCCTTGTAAATTTCGCAGATCCGCCGGTACGCGACCCGGTCGTCCTCCGGAGTTCGGTTCGGATTATGTACAACCTCACATTTCAGCGGCAACCCTATCACCCCCGAATCATTTTTATGTCCATCTGGTTGTACATCTTTCCGATAAATTTAATCCGGCTTTGCTTTGGCAAAGACGCCATGATCGATGCTGAAGAGTACTGTTATTGAAAAAATAATAAAAAATCGCAAAATATTCTCGTTTAACCATGCCGTTAATGATAAGATAAAGCCATTAAAAGTCTGTGCGAAATCGCAGCTTTCGTAACAGTTGATTCCCTGTTAGGAAATGAGCAAAAAAGAGCCCGTAACCACAGATCGTGACAGGCTGTCTGAAACAGCGTCTTAAACCGTTACTATGTATAAACCAGGGCCCCACCCTTTCAGCGGCCGCCTGAGAGGGCGATCCCATATCGGAGGATTTTTCAGAGATAGCGATAAAAAAACCCGCGCCGCAAACCCGGCGCGGGGGATTACTGCTCTGATTATTTGCTCTTCTTGAACAACGGAACAATTTGAATGCTGGCATCATCGGCCCATTCAATCAGGTCATTTACCGCGTTGCGGGTTACTTTCGTGTCTTCTTCCACGCTGGAAAGGCGCTCATCTATGGAACCCAACCGTTTTTCCATGGAATCCAACCTTTTTTCCATCGAATCCAAACGATTCCCCATAAAATCGAAACGTTTTCCCATAGAATCCAGTTGCCCATTAATAGGCTGCAATTTCAAGTCCATAAGTTGGGCAATTGCCTGCAAATCATTTTTGTCCAGCATTATAACACCGCCTTGTTCGTAAAGTATATCATTCACTCCTGCAAATTTCAAGATAAAAAAGGATTGAGATTGCTTATGATCGCCATTTACGCCCGCCAGTCCGTTGACAAAAAAGATTCGCTGAGCATTGACGGCCAGATCGAGCTATGCCGCAAAGAATGCAGTGAAGAGCCGAAGGTTTTCGCCGACCGCGGATATTCCGGCAAGAACACGGACAGACCGGCGTTCCAAAAAATGATGAAAGCCGTCAAGCGGGGAGAAGTTGACAAAATCATCGTTTACCGCCTGGACCGGATCAGCCGTTCCATCACCGACTTTGGGGCAGTATGGGATATGCTGAAAGAACACGGAACGGAATTTGTGTCGGTTAACGAAAAATTCGATACTTCCACCCCCGTCGGCCGGGCAATGGTTTATATCATCATGGTATTCGCCCAGCTTGAGCGTGAAACGATCGCGGAGCGAATCAAGGATAATTACTACCAGCGCGCAAAACGCGGTGTATACCCCGGAGGACCGGCTCCGTTCGGATTCTCCGTAAAACGCACCGTATTGGGTGGAAAAGCCGCCTCCGTCCTCGTTCCCAACGAACACATCAAGACGGTCGAAGAAATTTTTGAGCGTTACGCTTATTCCGGGGTTTCGCTCGGCAGCATCGCCGCCCTGCTGGTCAAGCAGGGGATCACCGGAATCGGGCGCAAAACATGGGATAATGTGTCTATCAGCAGGATTCTTCATAACCCCGTTTACGTTAAGGCCAACGCGGACGTGTATTACTATTACCGCGAAAAAGGCCTGATCCTCTTCAACGAAATCGACGACTTTACCGGTAAAAAAGCGCTGTTCATCTGGGGCAGGCGGGACCGCGGCGCGAATAAGTACGCAAATCTGGACGAACAGCTTATCGCCCTTACCGCGCATGACGGAATCATTGATTCACGGACTTTCCTCGCCTGCCAGCGGAAGTTGGACAGCAATCGGCAGCTGAAGCGAACCGGATGCGGGAAATATACCTGGCTTTCCGGTCTGGTCAAGTGCGACCAATGCGGCTATTCGCTCAGGGTGATTCATACGCGCGGATATCTATATTTTTATTGCTCCGGTAAATCCAATCTGCACCTATGCGACGCAAAGCACACGGAGAGCGTCCGGGAAGTCGAAAATGAAGCCGCTGCACAAATTCAGGCGGAACTGGATCGCCTTGCAGACGCGCCTGAAAAGGATGAGCCGGTCGACAGCCATAACGCTGAAAAAATTGAAGTCGCCAAAATCGACGGTCAGATTGAAAACCTGATCGACCGTTTGGAAGAGTCTAATGAAATTACCATGCGTTATATGAACCAGCGTATAGCGGCTCTGGACTCCCGGAGAAGCGAGCTGCTGAACCTCATCAATACCGTTTCGAACCGCCCCCGTCCGAGTGTTCCGGATGTGCCGTTCGCAGAGCTGGACTTCGACGCGAAGAAAGCTATTGCTCACATGCTTGTCTCCCGTGTGGAGGCGGGACCTGAGCACGTGAAAGTCATATTTAAATAGTTAAGTACAACCTTTCCTTCCCTAAAAACAGGCGCGAAAAAGGCATCCGTTCAAAACGGATGCCCCATAATATTTTGTCCCGTGTTACGCCCGGGTTATCGACTGCTATCCCTGCTTTTGTTGTTTAGTCCTTAAAACAGTTTAAAATGACTCCAACGCCGAAATTAAAGCCTTCGGTTTGGCATGAAAAGTTAGGCTTGTTGAATATTTCCAACTTTTGTAGTGTAGCACGATTCATTGCTTTTGTCAAATAAAAAAAGAAACGGACGAAGGCTGTCCACATGATATTGATCAATTTCAATCTTTGAATACTATATGTTGATAACTCGGTTGAAATTGTGGATAGGAAAGAATGGCATTAAAATTTGCATTTTAACAAAAACCAACTTAAAGTTTACATAATCTTGCTTGCATTTGCACGTGTTTCAGCATATGATGGATTATAGAAAGGAGGAAAACCATGGGCGTTATATATGAAGTTATAAAACTTCCGGAAAAAGATAAGAAAAAATTTCTTGAAGGGATCATCAATCAGGAGGCATTTAAAAAATTTAATCCTGAAAAAATCAAGAGCCCAAAAGCAGGGGCCGGCAAATAGTACAAGAAACCGTGACGATAAAGTTACGGATACTTTTTTGCTCTTATTTCCTTTTATAGCTCAGCGCTGACCCGGGCGCGCCCTCAGCTGCAAACGAAAGTTTTTTATTTCCATATAATGTCATTGATTTTTTCACAGGGCTGTGGTATACTCTAGGAGTATTCTAAAATGTACGAAATGTCTCACATTTTTTGTAAGTCATTCACATTGTTGAAGATTTACAAAAAATGTGAGTTTTTTTACGCGGCGGATACAATTTAATTTAATGGAGGTACCTGTTTATGAATAACGGTACAGTAAAATGGTTTAACGCAGATAAAGGCTATGGCTTTATTTCCAACGATGATGGCGGCGAGGATGTTTTCGTGCATTTCTCCGCTATCCAGTCTGACGGTTATAAATCATTGGAAGAAGGCCAGAAAGTAGTTTACGATACTGAAACGGATTCCCGCAACGGAAAGCTGCGCGCGTCAAACGTACGTATCGCATAAACCTCCGTTCCGCCCTATATGGGCGGTTCTTTTCTTATTTTAGGTCGTCTAATTTTCGCCAAAACCGTTTGCTGTTTTGTTTGATGTAAACAGTGAATCTTTACGGAGGTCGAACATGAATCAAAACAACATCGTGGTTCTTAAAAGCAAACTTACCGTGTATACGGTCTGTTATCAAGAAGCGAAAAGAACCAAAGACCTAAAACGTATGATTCTTCTTGCGCCTATCATAAGCGACCTCCAAAACGAGATCGGAATTTTGGAAGAGTAACCTACGGCTTCTACTTTTACAGTAGGAGCCTTGTTTGTTTATGCTCTGCTTTGGCTGAAAGGGAAATATCTCCATGAAAATCAAAAGTTATAAAAAGGACTCGCCTGACTTTAAAAAAATTCAAGAAACGCTCGCCGCTGAATGGCAAGAGCGGCTCAAAAACGACTCACCAGAAAATCCTTTGAAAAGTAAAAATACAGAATGCAACGATTCCGACTGATCAGCCGCCCGTTTCGGGCGGCTGATTTTACATTTCGGACGAAAGGCTGCTGCATAAACATATTTATTCTTATATCATATGGTTCAACGTCCCATTGAACCGGATACATATTTAAATCCTGGGTGGATTTTACCACTGCATTATTGTAATCGCCGTATGGAGGCCTGAAAAGAATCGGGCTGACGCCTGTAACCGCTTTAATTTTATCATTGCAGGAAACAATCTGCTTTTTCATATCGGTTTCAGACAGCTTCGGCATATGGGGATGCGTATCGGAGTGGTTGCAGACTTCATGCCCCGCCGCCGCCAAAGCTTTTACAGAGTCCGGATATTTATCGACCCATGCGCCGACTACAAAAAAGGTCGTTTTCACATTGTATTGCTTTAAAATATCAATCAGGGTCTGTGTTTCCTCATTTCCCCACGCCGCGTCGAATGATATGGCGATTTTCTTTTCCTCCGTCTTTACATTGTAAATCGGAAGCAGCCGCTTGGCAGACGAGGCCTGTACGGCCTGCACGCTGCGAACTCCTACGGCGGCTGCCACTACGACGGCCAAAGCGCAGAACAGAACGGTGAGAATCCTTTTACGGGTAAAAGTAATGACACGCATAGTCTATTTCCCCTTTCTGTTTCAAAATATATGCGTATTAAGATAACATAAAACCGGTTTATCCGAAAATCCGTATTCTGTAAGGCGCGTTAAGATCCAGAAGGTCGTTTTCAAGCCATTGCAGGAACATGTTTCCGCCAAGCATATTGACGGTGATAGCTGCCGATCTGTTCCGGATCCGTCACCATACCGCCGAAAACGGCTTCCAGCGATCCCCGGATCACCATAACGATAGTTCGCAGCTCGTGGGAAATATTTGCCGTGAAATCCTGCCTGAGGCGATACAGTTTCTGGCTTTCCCGTCTGGCCGCCATGAAAAAGGCAGAGGCTCCGTTTGGGTTTCCCAAACGGAGCCTCTGCCTGCTTATTCCGTATTTTTAATTTCTTCCCGGAGGTCTTCAATATATGGTTCCAGCTTGTCCTTGCGTTCCTGATCATTTTCCTTCTCGGCCGTGTGATAATAAGCCAGGAACACCCTTAACTTGCTTTGCAGCGCAATCTTAGAGTTCACTTTCATTTTAGACCTCCCGTAATTCAATTTGATCTTAAAGTATTGTTTACATAATAACATAAAATTATGAATTTTTTATGAACAATTTAAGAGCTAACCACCCAGTGTTACATCACAATTCTGATACCACCGCAGAGCCTCATAAAAATGTGAAGGCTTAAAATCAGGCCAAAAATCGTCTATGATGTAAAAATCCGCATAAACCGACTGCGCAGGCAAAAAGCCGCTTAAACGTCTCCGCCCGCCCCACCTGATGATCAGATCCATTCTTGGAATTCCGGACGATTTGATCCGCCCGTTTTGTGCAAGGCCGTTTATATCCCACTCCCAGTCATAATTCACCAGAAAATTCAGATTGATCGTTCCCTTGCCGAAGCAAACCCTTCGGTTTGCGTATTTTTTCAGCTCCGTTGGGAAAGCAGGCGATTCCGCGTTTCCCACGACCAGCAAATTGGCGTCTTTGCCGCTTAAAAGTTCGACGGCATCCACACAGGCCTTCGTAAATGAGTCGCGCTGCTCTTTCGCCCTTTTATTATTGTCTTTGGTGAAGCCGTAAAAGGTCGCCTCTTTCACGCCGCATTCCAGCAACAGACGATAAAGCTCAAATCCCGGCTGAATGCCGTGCCCATACCCGTCTTCTTTCCTTAATCCGTTTCTTTGGGCCCATCTTCTGTTTCCGTCCGGAATGATGCCGATGTGGGCGGGTATTCTTTTAAACTGTTCCATAAAAATCCCTTTAATTAAATCAGGAAATTATTACCAATCTGATTAATTCCTTATAATTCCTTTCAACTGATAACATTTTCCAGGAAATGATAAAATAGTGTAAAAAGGGGATGGACTTGTGATTAAGCTTCTGGACCATGAAAAAATTGATTTAAAGGCATTGGAAATCACAGACATTGTGGACATTGTCCTGTTGCAAAAATTTCAGGATAATTTCGCCAAAGGGATGAATTGCGCGAGCGTCACGGTTGACCGCGGCGGGAATCCGGTCACCCAACCCAGCTCTTACACAAAGTTCTGCACCGAATTTATACATAAATCCACAATCGGAGACAGACGCTGTGCGGAATCCCATCATCAAATGGGCTTAGAAGCCGCCAAAACCGGACGCCCCTGTATCGGCAACTGCCACGCCGGTCTGATCGATTTTGCGGCTCCCGTCATGGTGGGCGGCGAGCTTGTCGGCACCGTGCTCGGAGGGCAGTGCCTTGCCGGCAGCCCGGATGAAGAAATATACCGAAAGACCGCGCAGGAAATCGGAGTTAGCGAAGACGGGCTGGTGAACGCCGTTCATGAAATCGAAGCGACCAAATCCGAACGCATCTCGGCGGCGGCAGAAGTACTCTTTATTGTCGTAAATTCCCTCGCGCAAAGCGGCTACACAAGGCTGCAGCTGGAAACGATCGCAAAAAGACTTGCCGGCAAATTTGTTGAAATTTCCGCCACCTTGGAAGAACTCGCATCGTCTTCACAAAGTATTATGGGCGAGCAGGAAGATTTAAATCAGGAAATTGCACAGATAGGAAAATTTAATGCCGAAATCGGAAATATTCTTACGCTGATCAACAAAATAGCGATGAATACGAAAATCCTCGGCATCAACTCTTCCATCGAGGCGGCCCACGCGGGCGAATCGGGCGTAGGCTTTGCGGTCGTAGCCAGAGAGATCAAAAATCTTTCGGATAATTCCAAAGAAACAGCCAATGAAATTTCTTTGCTGACGGAAAAAATCAAAAAATCCATCAGCGAAACGGTAACCCATTCCGAAGTGACCCTGAGCACATCTCACGAGCAGGCAAAAGCGCTGGAGGACGTCTCCAACGCGGTCCAGCAGATCGTCCATCTTGCGGATGAACTGGACAACATGCTGAAAGACAAGGACGAACTCTAAATTTCCATAAAACAAGGATGCGCCGCACGGCCAAACAGCCGCGCGGCGTTCTTTTCGTCAGCCTTCTTTTACAATTTTCTCAAGGCAGTGAATCAGATCCTGAAGGCTGCGGATCTGAACATTCTGCTTCATGATCTCCGATTTCAAATCCTCTGACAGAGAATTAAATCGATCCTTCATTTTTGGGTCAATTTCAGTCATAAACACGATCACCCCGTCGATTAGCATTTCCCTTTCTTCAGAGAAAAACCATAAATCGGAGCGATCGCCTCCCAAAATAAAAATATTACATCCCGTGCTTTACGCGATCCCGCTCCTCGGCGCGTTTGGCGTTGTTCCAGCGGTCCATGGTCCCGACCAGATACCCTGTGATCCGGCGGATCCTCTCAAACGGAACCTGCTCCAGCTCATAGGACAGGTTCACATAGTCGCCGTCCGGCTCAATCCGCAGGGATTTGATGACTCTGCCCGGATTCTTCTGATTGACATACTGAATATAGTTATTGACCTCTGATTCTGCCAATCCATTCCCGGTAACCGTTACATTCGTCTGCATCTTCAAACAGCCTTCTTTCTTAATCTGTTTTCATATCATACAATATATTGACTGAATCGTCAATAGTAAATCTATATATAGTTTAACAATCTGCCGTACAAGCCCAAGGCTCCGGTCCATCCTGCCGGCCTTCGCCTAAAATTTACGAAAACTTAACGTTGTGAAACAAAATTTATGGTATGATATGGCTCTATGATTAGCCCAACTGACGCAAACTGTAACGACGATCCAATGATCAGCATCATAGTGAATTACATCCGGCCAAATTACAAAGCCCCGCGAGGTTTTGCTCTCGTCGTCGAGACGGACAGCCAAAGCTTGCTGATAACAACCGAAACGGGCAATTTTACTGAGGAGGGATTTGGTGGTCAAAAGAGCCCTGAAATCCGCCATCGGCGTCAGCCTTGGGGTAGCGATTGGCGGCACCGTTCTGCCCAGGCTTTTGCGCCCATGGTTTTACAACAATACCTATCCGCCCCTGTGGATTCATGCACTGCTAAATTTCAGTTTCGCTTACGCCACATGTTTTTTGATAGATCTTTTCGCTGAGTGGATCAAATCAAAAAGGAAAAGCTGAGGTTGAGGCTGCATCAAAAGGAGGGCCGTACCCGTTTATGCGGGTACGGCCCTCTCGCTGCATTGTTATGGAAATCAGTCTTTTGCTTTTGTCGCAACTTCTTCCGAAGCCTTTTTCACGAATTCAGAGAGGCTCATGGCGCCCAGGTCGCCGCTCTTGCGGCTGCGAACGGAAATTTCCCCGGTCTGAGCTTCCTTTTCGCCGATTACGAGCATGTAAGGAATTTTTTGAAGCTGCGCTTCGCGAATCTTGTAGCCGATTTTTTCATTGCGCGTGTCAAGTTCCATCCGCAGGCCCGCCGCGGCCAGCTCATCGGCCACCTTCCGGGCATATTCCTGCGTGCCGTCCGAAATCGGAAGCACCTTGACCTGAACCGGAGCGAGCCACAGCGGGAACGCTCCTGCATAATGCTCCGTCAAAATTCCGATAAACCGCTCGATACTTCCGAAAATAACGCGGTGAATCATAACCGGGCGGTGCTTTTCGCCGTCGGCGCCGGTATAGGTCAGGTCGAACCGCTCTGGCATCTGGAAATCAAGCTGAATCGTGCCGCACTGCCAGGTTCTTCCGATGGAGTCACGCAGATGGAAATCGATCTTCGGGCCGTAAAACGCGCCGTCGCCCTCGTTGACAACATAGAGCTTTCCGTTCGCTTTCAAGGCGTGAATCAGCGCGTCCGTCGCCATATTCCACTGTTCGTCGGTTCCCATGGAATCTTTCGGGCGCGTGGAAAGTTCCAGATTGTATTCAAAGCCGAACACCTTGTAAAAGCTGTCAATCAGGTCCATCACACCGAGGATTTCGCTTTCGATCTGTTCCGGCGTCATAAAGATGTGAGCGTCGTCCTGGGTAAAGCAGCGAACGCGCATCAGGCCGTGCAGAGCGCCGGAAAGCTCGTGCCGATGCACCAGTCCCAGCTCCGCCACGCGCTCCGGAAGGTCGCGGTAGGAATGCAGCTTGCGCTTATAAACCAGCATTCCGCCAGGGCAGTTCATCGGCTTGATGCAGTAATCCCCGTCGTCGATCTTTGTCGTGTACATGTTGTCCTTATAATGATCCCAGTGCCCGGAGCGAAGCCAGAGGTCTTTGCTCAGGATGATTGGGGTGCGAATCTCCTGATACCCGTGCTTCGCGTGCTCCTCGCGCCAGAAGTTTTCAAGCAAGTTGCGCAGGACCATGCCCTTCGGCAGAAAGAACGGGAAGCCGGGGCCCTCGTCGTAAATATCGAACAGATCAAGGTCGCGTCCCAGCTTGCGGTGGTCACGCTTTTTCGCTTCCTCCATCATCGTCAGGTACGCGTCGAGTTCGGAGGCTTTCGGGAACGAAATGCCGTAAACCCTTTGCAGCATCTTATTGTTTTTGTCCGCGCGCCAGTAGGCGCCGGTGCAGTTGGTCAGCTTGACCGCCTTGACCTGACCGGTTGTCATCAGGTGCGGGCCGGCGCACAGGTCGACGTAATCGCCCTGCCGGTAAAAACTGATTTTTTCTCCCTTACCGGAATGTTCCCTGATCAGCTCCACCTTGTAAATCTGGTTTTCCTTTTCCATCAGTTCGATCGCTTCATCCGGGTCCAGCTCGAACCTCTCAAGCGGCAAATTCTGCTTGATGATTTTTTTCATTTCGGCCTCAATGGCGGTGAGATCCTCCGGGGTCAGCGTGCGGGGCAGATCAAAATCATAGTAAAAGCCGTTTTCAATCGCGGGGCCGATGGCAAAGCCCGCCTCCGGGAACAGGTGCTTCACCGCCTGCGCCATGATGTGGGAGGTGGTGTGCCAGTAAGCGCGTTTTCCCTCGGCGTCGTCAAACGTCAGAATCTCCAGGCTGCAGTCGCCGTTCAGCGGCGTGCGCAGATCAACCGTTTTTCCGTCGATTTTTCCGGCGCACGCGGCCTTATAAAGCCCGGCGCCGATGGATTTCGCAACCTCAGCAACGGTTGTTCCGCTTTCATAGTCGCGAAGGTCGCCTTTTAAACTGACATGAATCATCGTGTTACACTCCTTTGAAAAATAAAAAAAGCCCCGCCCCAAATCCTGGGGCAGGGTATTGATCCTGCGGTTCCACCCAATTCGGCAAAAGTCATGCTCCTGCCCTCCTTGCGGCCCGATAACGGCGGCAGCCGGCGCACCTTTTGCTATTTTCGCTTCGGTGTACACTCGGAGGCGGTAGTCTTCGTCCATCCTGCTGCATACGCTTTCAGCTCATAGCGCACGCTCTCTGAAGCGGGGTCCCGGACGAGGCTTCCTCGTCAACATTTTCGGCTTTTTCAGTTTTCATAAATCTATGAATAAAAGATCTTTTGTAATGATTATTATAGTAACACCTTATGCATAAAATGTCAACGTGGCATCCGCATTTCCGAATGATACTGCGATCATTTTGCAGCATGTCCTAAATTATGAAAACCCAGGAAGCATTTCTAAGCAAATTTCTTGACAGACCGGCATGGAAAGTAATACAATTATTTTCATGATGCAATATTTTGCATTTTATGGGATAACGCACCCATGATACCCAATTTCTATGATTTATTAAATTTTTATTATGAAGAAAAGGAAAAGGAGGTGCCAAAATTTGACTGTTACTCTCATTACCTGTATTATCGCTGTCGTCGCAGCCGCCGCCGTGGCCGCGGTTATTTCCTTCCTCGGGGGGGTCGCTCACCGCAAAAAGATTGCGGAATATACCATCGGTTCGGCGGAACAGGAAGCAAAGCGGATAGTAAGCGATGCGATCAAGACGGCGGAAGCGAAGAAAAAGGAAGCAATTCTGGAGGGGAAAGATGAAATCCACCGCCAAAGGACGGAATCCGAGCGCGAACTGAATGAGCGCCGGAAAGAAATACAGCGGCAGGAACGCCGCATTCAGCAAAAGGAAGAGACACTTGACAAAAAGACGGAAAGTCTGGAGGCCAAGGATGAAATCCTGAACAATAAGCTGAAACACGCGGAGGAACGCCTCGGCGAAGCGGAAGCTTTGAAAAAGAGTCAGTTTGAAATGCTGGAACGGATTTCGGGTTTCACCAAGGATCAGGCAAAGGATTATCTTCTGAACAATCTTGAAAATGAGTTAACTCATGAAAAGGCTGTCAAATTGATGGAATTCGATCAGCAGACGAGGGAAGAATCGGAAAAAACCGCACGGGAGATTATTTCGACCGCAATTCAGCGCTGCGCCGCGGACCATGTAGCGGAAGCCACCATCTCCGTCGTACCGCTGCCGAATGACGAAATGAAGGGCAGGATTATCGGCCGCGAGGGAAGGAATATCCGCGCGATCGAGACCATGACCGGCGTTGACCTGATTATTGACGACACGCCGGAAGCGATTACTTTGTCCTGTTTCGAACCGGTCCGCCGCGAAGTGGCGCGCATCGCCCTGGAACACCTGATCGCAGACGGAAGAATCCATCCCGCGCGGATTGAAGAAACAATCGAAAAGGCTCGTCGAGAGGTGGACGCCACCATTAAGCAGGAAGGCGAGCACGCCGTGATTGAAGCCGGCGTCAACGGCGTACACCCTGAACTTGTTAAGCTGCTGGGACGGCTGCGTTACCGCACCAGCTACGGCCAGAATGTTTTGAACCATTCCCTTGAAGTCGCCTATCTTGCCGGCATGATGGCAAGCGAACTCGGGCTGGACCCAACCGTTGCGCGCAGAGCCGGTCTGCTGCATGATATCGGCAAAGCGCTGGATCATGAAATCGAAGGTTCCCATGTCGACATCGGCGTCGATATGGCTCGCAAATATAAGGAAAGCGACGCGGTGGTACACGCGATACAGGCCCATCACGGAGATGTTGAAGCCAAAACGATCGTCGCCTGTCTGGTTCAGGCCGCCGACGCAATCAGCGCGGCCCGCCCGGGGGCAAGGCGTGAAAACCTGGAGAACTACATTAAGCGCCTGGAAAAACTGGAGGCCGTTGCCTCCTCGTTTGACGGGGTCGACCGGAGTTACGCCATTCAGGCGGGCCGCGAAATCAGAATCATGGTAAAACCGGAATCCGTCGGCGATGACAAAATGGTGCTTCTGGCACGGGATATCTGTAAAAAAATCGAAAGTGATTTGGAATATCCGGGCCAGATAAAGGTTACCATAATCCGTGAGAGCAGAGCGATTGAATACGCAAAATGAAATTTCATCCGTCAGCTGAAGCTGCGGTGCAGACTCTGGCACAGGAGGAACGTCTCTCCTGTTCAAACATTTGGAACGAAAGGGGAACAGAGTGCTGTTCCCTCTTTTTTATCCATCTTTGGGGGTAATCAAGTGAATATATTGGCAATCGGAGACGTGGTCGGCAGCATCGGCTGCAATTTTCTGCGCAGTCATCTGCCGGCCGTCAAAAAGATGAAAGGGATCGATCTGGTCATCGCGAACGGGGAAAACTCCGCCGACGGCAACGGACTGACCCCCGCGTCCGTTCATCATCTGTTCGACAGCGGCGTGGATGTCATTACATCAGGCAACCACAGCTTCCGCCGCAGGGAGAGCTACGATCTTTACGATTCCTGCCCGGCCCTGCTCCGCCCCGCGAATTTCCCCTCGTCCGCGCCCGGAAAGGGTTTTGAAGTCATCGATCTCGGGCGGATTCAGGTAGGCGTTCTGAATCTGATCGGCGTTGTTTACATGGAAAGCATGGAATCCCCCTTCGACGCGGCCGACCGGATTCTCTCGGCGGGCGTGCCGAAAATCACACTGGTTGATTTTCATGCCGAGGCGACCGGAGAAAAACGTTCTCTTGCCTATTACCTAGACGGCCGCGTTACGGCGGTTTTCGGCACGCATACCCATGTGCAAACCGCAGATGAAACCATTCTCCCCGGCGGCACGGGGTATCTTTCGGATCTGGGAATGACCGGTCCGATTCAATCCGTGCTGGGGGTCAAACCGGAACTTATTATTCAGAAAATGAGGACGAAAATGCCGGTTCGTTTTGATCTGGCGGACGGCGACTGCCGGATTGACGGCGCTGTTTTTTCCATCGATGAAAAGACAGGAAAGACGATTTCCATCGAAAGGCTACAAATCTTATGATAAAGTTTGGCTATATTGCTGTCTAAATTTAGATTTTATAATTATTTTTTATAAAATATCTTGCAAAAACTTTTTTTTCGATTTATGATGTTACTATTAAAAAAAGTTGGAGGATAGCTTATGGAAATCTTAAAAGTGTCGTCAAAATCGGCGCCTAATTCCGTTGCCGGCGCGGTTGCGGGGGTCATCCGGGAATCCGGCGCGGTGGAAATCCAGGCCGTCGGCGCCGGCGCCACCAATCAGGCTATCAAAGCCATAGCTATCGCGCGCGGTTATCTGGCACCATCGGGAATTGACGCAGTATGCACCCCGGCTTTTGCAAGCGTCACAATCGACGGCGAGGAACGCACCGCAATCAAGCTCATCGTAGAACCCCGGTAATACATGCCGATATCCTCACTTTACGTGGGGATATCTTTATTTTTCGCTTTCATTCCGGCAAATTATTAAGATTGAATCCAATGGAAGTGTATGGTATAATAGACGATATGAAACCGGATCGAACCGGCTTTTAACCGCTGTTAGAATTGAGGGAGTGCTGCCAAAGTGATAAACGGGATTGATTTAAAAAACGCTATCATATCCGGTGCAAATAATATAATCCGCTATAAAACATCGGTCGATGAACTTAACATTTTCCCTGTCCCGGATGGAGATACGGGAACCAATATGTCCATGACGATGGGCTCCGCCGCCGCGGAGCTGGCTAAAACAACGCCGAGTTCCGTCGGGGAAGTCGCAAAGATCGCCTCCGGCGCCCTTCTGCGCGGCGCGAGAGGAAATTCGGGCGTCATTCTTTCCCTGCTGTTCCGCGGATTCGCGAAAGGCGTGGAGGGGATGGAGGAAGTCGGCGGCTCCGACCTTGCCGCGGCTCTCGGCATTGGCGTGGAGGCCGCGTATAAAGCGGTCATGAAGCCGACCGAAGGCACGATTCTGACCGTTTCACGGATCGCATGCGAAGCGGGAAAGGCCGCCGCGCTTGACGGCGATGACCCCGTAGCGGTATGGGAAGCCATTTGCAGAGGAGCACAGGAAGCGCTTGCCAAAACTCCGGAGCTCCTTCCCGTTCTGAAACGCGCCGGCGTTGTCGACGCCGGGGGCAAAGGCTTGTGCCATATTTTTGACGGTATGCTGAGCGTGTTCCGCGACCACACCGTGATTTCAAACGAAACGCCGGAGGCGGAAGGCGATCAGCCCGGCAGGGACAGGACGTTGGACAGCGACTTTTTCCGCAATGCGGCCGCCGAATTCGACGAAGTGATTCATTTCACCTACTGCACTGAGTTCATTATCGGAAGGAACTCCGAATGCGCGAAAGACCCCCAGGACCTTCGCACCTACCTTGAGAGCATGGGCGACTGCGTCCTTGTTGTGGACGATGATGAAATCATCAAGGTTCACGTACACACGGAGGATCCCGGCAACGCGCTGGAAGCGGGCCTTGCCTACGGGCAGCTGCTGACGGTAAAGATTGATAATATGAAAGAGCAGCACCGGAAAAACGCCGAGGAAAACGAAGCCGCCAAAGCAAGGTCAGCGGCTCCGGAACCGGCGGAGCCGGTGGAAGAAGTCGGTTTTGTGGCGGTCGCCGCGGGCGAAGGGCTGCAAACGCTTTTTTCCGACCTTGGCTGCACTCAGGTGGTCAGCGGCGGGCAGACCATGAATCCAAGCACCGAGGAACTGATGGCCGCAGTTCTTGCGACTCCGGCGAAGACCGTCATCATTCTGCCAAATAACAAAAACATCATTCTGGCTGCTGAGCAGACCATTCCTCTGATTCAGGACCGGAAGGTGATTGTACTGCCGACCCGGACGATTCCGCAGGGCCTTTCCGCACTGCTGGCCTATAATCCGGACGGAAGCGTCGAAGTCAACACCGTCGGCATGATGGAAGCCGCGTCCGGCGTTGAGACCGGCACCGTGACGTTCGCGGCCCGCGACTCCGAATTCGGGGGAAAAAGAATCCGCGAAGGGGACACGCTGGGGTTGGTGAACGGCAAATTAAGCCTGATTGAAAAAAGCAAGGACGTGGTTCACGCCTGTTCCAAGCTGACACGCTCCATGGTGGGACGCGGAACCTCGTTTATCACGCTGATTTACGGCGCGGACGTGACGGAGGAAATGGCGAACGACGCGTATAACCGCATCAAGGCCAAAGTCAGCGGCGATATTGAAATCACCCTTGTCAACGGCGGACAGCCGGTCTACTACTTTATTGTTTCGGTTGAATGACAGCCATGCCCGCCTGATTCGGCAAAAAACGTTTTGCAGGTGGTAAAATGGCCAGCTTATACGGACAGGAAATACAAACACTGAAAGGCGTCGGCAAACGGCGCGCGGAGCTTTTTCGAAAGCTCGGCGCGCCGTCGGTCGGCGCTTTGCTGCGTCTGTACCCCCGAGCCTATGAGGACCTGAGCCACCCCTCACCCATCCGTACCGCTCCGCTGGGAACGCCCTGCGCCATCCGGGCAACCGTGATTCAGGCGCCCCGCGAGACTCGAATCCGCGGGGGAATGACGCTCTACAAGGCCCGTGCGGATGACGGGGAAAGCACTCTGGAACTAACCTTTTTCAACAACCGTTTCGTCATGAACCTGCTGCGGGAAAACGAAACCTATCTTTTTTACGGCAAAGTTACCGCTAATTTCCTCAAACGGGAGATGGCTTCGCCGGAGTTTTATCCAGCTGAATCCTGCCCCCAGGTTCTGCCCGTCTACCGCCGGACAAACGGCCTTTCCAGCCGGATGATCGGAAACGCGGTCCGCGAAGCGCTCCGTTTGCTGCCGGACCCGATCCGCGACCCGATTCCGCCGATGCTGCGAAAAGAGCATTCCCTTCCCCGCCTGGATTTCGCTCTGAAAAACATTCATTTTCCGGGCGACATGGAGTCGCTTGCGCTGGCAAGAAGACGGTTGATTTTCGAAGAGCTTTTGGTTTTGCAGCTCGGTCTTTTGAAAATCGGGGGCCGTTCCCGCTCCAGAAGCCGGTTTCAGCTTCAGAAAGACTTCACAGCGGAATTTTACAGTCTGCTGCCTTTCTCGCCCACGGAAGCCCAGAAAAGGGCCGTTCGCGAAGCAATGGCGGACCTGCTCGGCGGTTTCCCGATGAACCGCCTGATTCAGGGGGACGTCGGTTCCGGCAAGACGGCCGTGGCCGCCGCCCTGTGCCACTCCGCGATTCGAAACGGCATGCAGGCGGCCCTGATGGCCCCGACGGAAATTCTCGCGCGGCAGCACGCGCGAACGCTTTCGGCACTGCTGTCCCCCGCGGGAATCCGGGTCGGCCTTCTGACCGGCTCTCTCCCCGCCGCCGAAAAGAAGAAGCTGCGCGCCGCGCTTGCCTGCGGTGAAATCGACCTGCTGATCGGCACGCACGCGCTGATTTCGGCCGAGGTAAAATTCCTTCGGCTGGGTCTTGTGGTTACAGACGAACAGCACCGGTTCGGAGTCACCCAGCGGGCGGCGCTCGCCGCGAAAGGCGGCCGCCCCCATATGCTGATTATGAGCGCGACGCCGATTCCCCGAACGCTCGCCCTGATGATTTACGGCGATCTGGATCTTTCCGTACTGGACGAGCTGCCGCCGGGCAGGCAGAAAACGGAGACCTACGCCGTAACGCCGGATTACCGCACTCGCGTTTTCAGCTTTGTTAAAAAGCAGATTCAAAAAGGCAGGCAGTCCTACATCATCTGCCCCACGATTGAGGAGGGCGGCAGCGATATGGCAAGCGTGACGGCTTATACGGAGCTTCTGAAGAACAAATGGCTGCCGGACTGCAGAATCGCCATGCTGCACGGAAAAATGAAGCCAAAGGAAAAAGAAGCGGTGATGGATCGGTTTTCCCGGGGGGAAACCGACGTTTTGGTTTCCACCACGGTCGTGGAGGTCGGGGTCGACGTGCCGAACGCCACGGTCATGCTGGTCGAGAACGCGGAACGCTACGGCCTTTCCCAACTGCATCAGCTGCGGGGGCGCATCGGGCGCGGGACCCACGCGTCAGCCTGCATCCTGATTTCCGCGGCACAGAATGACGAGGCTCTCGCACGGCTGAAAATTATGTGCTCCACCTCCGACGGGTTCCACATCGCGGAGGAGGACCTGAAACTCCGCGGACCCGGAGACTTTTTCGGAAACCGGCAGCACGGACTTCCCGATTTGAGAATCGCGGATATGATGGCGGATATGGGCCCTTTGCAGGAAGCTCAGTCGGTCGCGAAAGAAATATTCGATTCGGATCCGGAGCTCTCCCTGCCGGAGCACCGGGGACTGCGGGCAGAAGTAAGGCAGCTCTTTGAAAACTGGACGGATTGATATTTTTAGGCTGCGTTCGAAAAAACGCGGCCTTTTTTGATAGATTTGCACGGGCGCGTGCGAATTGTAAAGATGAGCGCGCCAATTTTGCAGGGAACGGCAGAAAAGGAGATAACATGTTTGATGCAAAAAGGATTAACCGTGAAAACTTTGTGGACCGACTGAAAGCGCGGGACGAACGGGCACTGGATTACGTGATCGATTCCTACGGCGGCATGATACGGTCCATTGTGCGAAAACGCCTGTCTGCTCTGCCGAACCAGTGGGAAGAGTGCGAAAACGACATTCTACTCGCGGTCTGGAACGAGATCAGCCATTTTGACAGCACAAAAAGCAGTTTCTCCGGCTGGCTGGCGGCGGTGTGCCGGTACAAGGCCATCGACTGCCTGCGCAGAAGCATAAAATACCGGAACGAGCTTCCTCTGAATTACGAGGAACTGGATTGCTCCGCCGCACCGCAGTCGGAATCCTGCAGTGAGGTACGCGAAGCGGTCCTGGATTTGCTCCGGGAACTGCCGGAAGAGGACCGCAGGCTGTTCTGGGACTGCTATGTCTGCGAAAAACCGGCCGACCAGCTCGCGCGGGAGCGGAACATCAAGGTATCCGCCTTATATAACCGTTTGTCCCGCGGAAGAAAAAAACTGAGACAAGTTAGGGAGGTAAAACCATGAAAAACATTTACGACCTGCTTAATGATGTGCAGGAGGGAACAGAAGGATATGAAAACCCGAAGCTGAACCGTTTTGAGAAAAATAAAATGAAGAACGGGTTTCGCCGCGCGGCGGGATTCTCCGCTTCAAGGTCGAGAACCCGTTGGACGGCTGCGGCGGCGTGTCTTGTCTGCCTGATCGGATTTTCCCAGACGGCTTTCGCGAAAACCGCGGTCAGCGGAATTCTTCAGACCATCAATCTGGGGCACAATATCGTTTACCAGGAGGACCCGAACGCGGAACCTTCGAATCCGGAAATCTATGACAAAAACGGGAACCTGATCACCAGCATGCCGGAGGGCAAAAGCGTTGATATCTATGATAAAAGCGGCAAAAAGCTCGGCACTATTTCAAACGGTGACCAATCGGACAATCGCGTCACCGAAAAAGACTTAAGTAAAGCCACCGCTCAGCTTTCTTTTCAGCCTCTTCTGCCCGCGGCAATGCCCTCCGGCTACTCGTTTGATTGTGCGAAACTTTATTCAGATGAGAACGGAAAAATCAGCGGCGACTATATCGATCTGTATTATAAAAACGGAAAAAAGCAAATTTTTGTACAGGAAAGATCCAACACCCCTGAAAACGGCACGGCAACCGCCGGCACGAACGTGAAACAGCTGAAAATTAACGGACATGACGCAGCTCTGGTCGACGGTGGTTCCATTGAGTGGGAAGCCGGAAAGGCAAGTGTTTTCATTGCTACGCAAAAAAATATCTCCGAGCAGGATTTGATTTCGTTCGCGGAATCCTTTCAGCAGTCAAAGTAATTCCTGCGTTACGGAAATCGCGATGTAAGCTTAATCGAGTAGGAGGGGGCGAATAGCCCCCGGGCTCTCACACCACCGTGCGTACCGTTCGGTACACGGCGGTTCCCAGGTTTACACCTTTACAGAAGCATAGCAGTCAAGGAAGAACGTGTAGCCTGCTTTCTTAAGGCGTTCCTTTGATATAGCAAGCTTCACGATGGGGCTGTCGGCGGCACGCCGATAGCCTTTTCTCGTGTTTGCCATGATTCCTGCGTTTCTTTGGGTTACCCCGAGTTTTCGCAGGTTGCGGTATTTGTTCTTTATCGTTTTCCAGCATTTCCAGATGTACGTCCGGGGCCTCACTCGCAGCCATTCATCGATGGCTGTGAGCAGGGTTTTCATATCCGCCAGTTTGAAGTAATTCACCCATCCCGTTACGAACCGCCGGATTCGTACTTTCTTCCACTCATATCCCTTGCCGTTCAGCTGTGCGCTTCCCGCCACCGGGCGCGTTCGGGTCTTTCACCCGCTTGAGTCTGCCCATGCCGGGCACACTATTAAATGCTCCGGTTCTGCGGACCGCAGAACCGGAGCATTGCATTATTTTCTGAAGTGACGTTTTAACGGAGCTTCCCAAGCAGGAAGGATCTGCTGAAATACCGCATAATTTTTGTAGGTGACCTTTCGGTCGATATGTAAGGAGCCGAAAAACCACTTTTCGTAGCCGACCTGCTTTGTAATCTGCTCAAAAAACGCTTCGAGCTGGTTTTTCCCGCCCGCTCCGGGTTCTGCGGGAGCGGCGCCCATTCTGGGCGGCGGAGTATGCGTCACAATATAATCCACCCTTTTTCCGGCGGCCTTCAGGTTTTCCGCGCCCTCGCGCATCTCCTCCATGGTCGGCATTTCCCTCGCCCACCATCTGCCCGCTTCCATGCGGAACTGCTTCTCGGTGCTCTCGCCGCCGCCGAACGCAAAAACCTTTTTCCCCTCGATTTCATAGACCTGGCCTCGGAGAAGGTGGTACAGATTTCCGCTGATCTGCCGGACTTTTCCTCCGTTCCACTCGGAAATCGGGTAGCTTTCCAGCAGGTCGAAATTTTCATGCGCTCCGTCCAAAAACAGGATGCGGTATTTCTTTTTGCCAAGCTTTTTCAGGGCCTTCTCCTCCGCGGCTCCCCCGTCCCAAAGAAAGCCGAAGTCCCCGCAGACGATCAGCGTATCACCCGCCCTTAATCTGCGCATCTGCGGGGAATCGAAACGGCTCATTTCCCCGTGCGTATCGGCGGTTAAATAGATCATACCGGTCTCCTCCATTATTTTATTCCCAAAGGGAACGCAAAGAATCGTTTTTTATGTGGCTTAGTTCTTTATCTTTTCGGAATTGGCTGTTATACTAAAGATAAGATCAACTAAAATAAATACGCGCCTAACCGGCTTTATTATCATATCACATCGGAGGCAAAATTTCCATGAAAAAAAAGCTAGCGTCCCTGTTTTCCGTTCTGCTCGTCTGCTGCGTTCTGTTCACCGCCGTTCCCGCTCAAGCCGCGAGTTTTCCCGTCGACTTCGACACCTCCTGCGCGGCGATCGCCCTGGTGAATCTTGACACGGGAACCACCGTTTACCAGAAAAATGCGGACACCCGCAGGGAGCCGGCTTCCCTGACTAAAATTATGACCTACATCATCGTCAGCGAACATGTGAAAGATTTGCAGGGAACTCGGGTAACGGTATCCAAAGAAGTGGTCGACCGGCTGCTGGGAACAGGCAGCTCGATGTCGAACATCAGAGTGGGCAATGTGCTGACGGTTTATCAGCTGCTCAACTGCATGATGGTTCCCTCCGGAAACGACGCGGCTCTGGTCCTGGCCGATTATGTCGGAAACGGGAGCGTTGATAAATTCGTCGAGCTGATGAATGAAAAGGCGAAGGCTCTGGGCTGTAAGGGTACGCGTTTTGCAAACCCGCACGGGCTGCATAACGACCAGCACTACACAACCGCGAACGATCTGGTGAAAATTACCCGCTGCGCGATGAGCCTGCCCTACTTTATGCAGATCTGCTCCCAGACACGCTATACCTACAAGCCTGTCGGCGGGCCGGACGCGGGGAAGCAGATGCCGACGCTTTCCACGACAAACCTTCTCATCGACAAGAACGCCCTCGGCGGGAAATATTTCTACACCTACGCAAAAGGCATCAAAACCGGACATACGGACGAGGCGGGCTACTGCCTGATTTCGACCGCTTCCGCCTATGGCTACACCTATCTCTGCGTAGCGCTGGGGGCGCCTTCCGTCGACGCCAACGGCAAAGCGGTCACGGCGCGCGGCGAAATGCTCGACAGCGCGGCCCTCTACCGTTGGGCGCTGACAAAGCTGGAACTGAAAAAAATCGTCGGAACCGACCAGTCCCTGGGGGAAGTCAAGCTGAACTACGCCTGGCAAAAGGACAGCCTGCTGCTTTCAGCGGAAAAAAGCTTTTCCGCTATCCTGCCGAAGGACGTCTCTTCGAGCAGCATTATCATCAATAAAACCATCCCGGACCATGTGGACGCGCCGGTGAAAAAGGGAGATGTTATCGGCAAGGCAACGCTCAAATACGCCGACCAGACGCTTGCCACCATCAACCTGGTCGCGTCCGAATCGGTCGAGCGAAGCGAGCTGCTGCACATGACCGACGTGGTGAAGTCGATTTTCACCTCCATCTGGTTCCTGATAATCGCCGCCCTGATTATTCTCCTTGTGGTCATTTATATTATCCTGACACTGATTTATAACCGAAAAAAGAAAAACATGCGCAAAGTGAAGAAATACAGAAAAATGTAATCAGCCGCGTCGGTACCCAAAAGAACCGGACGCCGAAACGCCTATTCAGGCGTCTCTGTGTCCGGTTCTTTTTCCGCTTGTGCTACAGGCAGAACAAGGGAAATTCGCGTTCCGATTTTTTCACGGCTCAGGACCTCCATGTGTCCGCCGTGACGCTCGACGATCCACTTTGCGATAGAAAGCCCAAGCCCCGCGCCGCCGGTGGCACGGGCTCTGGATTCGTCGGTGCGGAAAAAGCGATCGAAAACCCTTGGAACCGCGTCCGGCTCAATGCCGATTCCATCGTCCTGAACCGTCAGGCGGACCTCCCGGTCCCGGCTCGCGACGGAAATTCGGATTGCGCCCCCGGCAGGCGTATATTTCACCGCATTGTCCACTAAAATCCGCATTGCCTGCTTAATCAGCGCCTCGTCCGCTTCGATCGGCGCAGGCTCCGCCTGAAGCAGGTAATCGTGCCCTTTGTCAATCATCTTCGTTTCGCGAAATACCCGTTTTGCAAGGACGGAAACGTCAAACCGCTCTTTCTGCAAAAGCATCGTATTGTTGTCTCCACGGGCCAGAAAGAGCAGCTGCTCCACCAGCTGCTTCATATTGTCCGTTTCGCTTTTGATTGCCTCTATGGACTCCTGAAGGGCTTTTTCGTCGTTCTTTCCCCAGCGGTCCAGCAGGCTGACGTACCCCTGAATCACGGCGATCGGAGTACGAAGCTCATGGGAGGCGTCCGAGACAAAGCGCACCTGAGCGCGGTAGGATTCGTTGATCCTGTCCAGCATCGAGTTGATGGCACCCGCAAGGTTTTTGAGTTCATCCTGCGTGCTGTTTACCGCAATGCGGGTGTCCAGGCGCGACGCGTTGATCCCGTTGATTTTCCCGGCGAGCGTCTCGATCTCCTCAGGCGTAAACGGCCGGGACTGGTTCAGTCTGCGGGCCGTTTCGGCAAGCTCGGCAATCGGACGCAGCGTTTTTCGGATTCTTCCCGCGCGCGACCGCAGACCGAAAAAAAGCAGCAGCAGCTCGGCGGCCAGGAGAAGGATTAAAACCGTTTTCCCCTGATGAACCTCGCCGCTTAAATCGACCGTGACGACGCAGTCCCGCCCGTTTTTCCGAAGAGCAAGCGCGTAAGCCATTCCGTCAAGCCGGTGAAGCAGGGAAGCGCCGCTGCTTTCCGGGTAGGTCAAATAGCGCTCCCCCGACAGCGACGGGTCATAAAACAGCCTGCCGAGAAAAGCCGGTATCGCCGTGCCGTCCGGCTTTGTCCCGCTTTCCCTCACCGTCACTCCGCCGCCCTGGAAAACGTCCGATTCTTTGCGTTCAAAGGCGGAAACCGCGAGGACGGCGGCACGCTCCGCCTGACCGGCCGAAACAAGGAACAGAGAAGCGGTAAACAGCAGATCGAGCGCCAGAAAAATTCCGATCATTTCGAAGAAAAAAACCGTGTTCAGCCGAAATACGATCGACCGTCTGGCGCGGTCCTCGGGAGGCTCTTTTCCGGTTTTCGGCGTATCATTCTTCATCTTTTATCACATAACCGACGCCGCGTACCGTGGAAATCAGCCTGATTCCGTATACGTCGTCGATTTTGGAACGTAAAAAACGGACAAAAACGTCCACGGCGTTGGTCTCCCCTTCATACTCATAGCCCCAGACATTTTCCAGCAGGACTTCCCGCGACAAAACCACGCCTTTGTTTTTCATCAGGTAACAGAGCAGATCGAATTCGCGCTTGGTCAGCGGAACGGAATTTCCGTTCACGGTTACTTTCCGGCGCGCAGGATCCAGTACAACGCCGAAAGCGGAAAGCTGTTCGCTTTCCGCCGGTGAGCTTTTTCGCAGGGCGCTGCGAATTCTGGCAAGGAGCTCTTCTGTTGCGAACGGCTTTGTAATGTAATCATCCGCGCCGCCGTCGAGTCCGGAAACTTTATCCATTGTGCTGTCCCTTGCGGTCAGCACGATCACCGGAACATCGGAGGAGCGGCGGATCCTTCGCAGGACCTCCATACCGCTCATTCCGGGAAGCATCAGATCCAGCAGGATCAAGTCAAAGCCGCCTGTCTCGGCAAGCTCCAGCCCGGTGCGTCCGTCCGCCGCCTTTTCAGTCGCATAGCCCTCGTAATTCAGCTCCATTTCGATAAACCGCGCGATCTTCTGCTCGTCTTCCACAATCAGAATTTTCCTGCCCAACCGATTCACCACCCGGCACTCAATTTTTTTTATCCTCGCAGATCGATTTTTTCAAATCGTCCGTCGCGTTCGCCACACTGTCCATGGCGTGATTGACGGAATCCTTGCCAAGGTCCGGCCCCTGAAAGCGATAGCGCAGACCGAAGAACAAACCGACTATCATCAGCGGAAGCGAAACCCAGAATGCGAAAACAAGCAGCAGCACAAGAACCGTTACCGGAATGGAAGCCTTGCACTCGTTTCCCTTCAAAACCTCAAACGTGTTGCTGTTTCCCTTTTGGATCAATTTGAGGCAAAACCTGCCGATCCGTTTCAGCAGCCCGGAAAAGCTCTCTCCCCTGTCCGCTCCACGGAATTCACCCCGCGCCTGTTTTTCGCTGTCGCGCGGAATCTCTTCCGCGCTGCTGTAAAACCCATTTCCCCGGGGAGTTTTCACTTTGCCCTGCTTCTCCAGATAAATCAGCGCTTCCAAAAGATCGCCGCCGGTAGCTTCCAGCGCCGCCTTCGCCTCATCATAGCTTACATTCGCCCGTTCCTTCAATTTTTCAACCTGCTCCAAAGTAACCATTTGATTTGTTCCTCCTTCGTTTCTGTATCTCTAGAGTAACAGGAACGACTTTAAGGACAATTTGAGGATCATTAAAATAGGATTAAAAACATTGTACGAAAACTTTTATTATTTTGCAAGACCAAACAGAAAAAGGCCGCCCCAAACAATCCACAGGATTGCCGGGGCGGTTCTTTTTTCCCGTTTTATGGTACAGGAGAACAACAGATGAACGAAACTTACTTTACTTCTACTTCTGCGCCTGCGCCTGTAAGTTTTTCCTTCATTGCTTCCGCGTCGTCTTTGGAAACGCCTTCCTTGACAGCTTTCGGAGCGCCGTCAACGAGTTCTTTCGCTTCCTTCAGGCCAAGGCCCGTAATCTCACGAACAGCCTTGATAACCTGAATCTTCTGCGCACCGGCGGACTTCAGGATAACATCAAATTCGGTCTTCTCTTCTGCGGCGGCAGCGGCGGCAGCCGGAGCGGCGGCAACAGCAACCGGAGCGGCGGCGGATACGCCGAATTCTTCTTCAAGAGCTTTGACGAGCTCGGAGAGCTCAAGAACCGTAAGGGATTTTACATCTTCAATCAGCTTTGCAACTTTATCAGACATAAGATAGAAACCTCCAAATTAATATATTTTTTTAAGCGGATGCCTGTTGTTTTTCGGCGATTGCGTTCAGAGCAACCACCAGTCCCTTGATCGTACCGTTGAGAACGGTGACCAAACCGGTAATCGGCGCGTTCAAGCCGCGAAGAGCCTGAGCGACCAGTTCCTCTTTCGAGGGCAGGGACGCGAGAGTTTTGATTTCGTCCGCGGTCGCGACCTTCCCGTCAATAAAACCGGCCTTGATTTTAAAAGTGTCGCTCTTATCGGCGTAGCCCGCAAGGATCTTGGCCGGCGCGACATAATCTTCCGAATGGACGGCAATCGCGGTTGTCCCTTCCAGAACACCGTCAAGACCGGAAATGCCGGATTCCTGCAGCGCCAGACGCAGAAGAGTATTCTTGACGACCTTGTACTGGCAGCCTGCTTCACGCAGTTCCCTGCGAAGCTTGGTGTCGGCTTCCACCGTGATCCCTTTATAGTTTACGATAACGCCCGTATGGGCTGCTTTCAGGCTTTCGGAAAGCTGGGAGACAGCCTGCTTTTTCCCTTCCAAAATCTTTTCACTTGGCAAATAGATTCACCTCCGTTGTTTCAGATCAACACGCAACGTAAAAGGCCTTTCCCGCTGCCGCAGAAAAGGCCTTCAACACACAAATGCATATCGAACCTTATTCTCGGCAGGCCGGAAAATCCATTAAGCATACAGCGCCTGCTGTCTTTGAATAAAGAAAAAACTATTGTTTTCAATTATTATAACAGAGAAAACAGTGAATGTCAATAAAAATCAAACGCCGAATTTGTTCGGGTTAATTTTCACGCCGGGGCCCATCGTGGACGCGACAACGCAGGACTTAATATACTGGCCCTTTGCGGCCGCCGGCTTCGCCTTGACAATCGCGCCGAGCAGGGCGTCGAAATTCTCGCGGAGCTTCTCGCTGCCGAAAGAAACCTTGCCGATAACGCAGTGAATAATATTGGACTTGTCGAGCCGGTACTCGATCTTACCGGCTTTCGCTTCGGTAATTGCCTTTCCAATCTCGCGGGTAACGGTTCCGGCCTTCGGGTTCGGCATCAGTCCGCGGGGACCGAGAATTTTACCCAAGCGCCCGACCTGGCCCATCATGTCGGGCGTGGTGATCAGGACGTCAAAATCCATCCAGTTCTCGCTCTGAATCTTCTGAACCATTTCCTCGGCTCCGACGTACTCAGCTCCGGCCGCTTCGGCTTCTTTCGCCGCATCGCCTTTGCAGAGTGCGAGCACGCGCACGGTTTTGCCGGTTCCGTTCGGAAGAACGATGGCGCCGCGCACCTGCTGGTCCGCATGGCGGCTGTCAACGCCGAGCTTTACGTGAATTTCGACGCTCTCGTCAAATTTTGCCGTGCCGGTCTTTACGCAAAGATCAAGGGCCTCATTCGCGTCATAAAGGCTGGAACGGTCAATCAGCTTTGCGCTGTTGTTGTATTTTTTTCCGTGTTTCATTGGTTATCCTCCCTGTGAAGTGGTAAAATCGGATTCATACTTCCTCCCACCTGGGCCTTTGATCAGTCCGCGACTTCAACACCCATGCTGCGCGCGGTTCCGGCGACCATGCTCATGGCCGATTCAATGGAAGACGCGTTCAGATCGGGCATCTTGGTCTCGGCGATCTTACGGATCTGCTCACGGGTAATTTTAGCCACCTTGGTTTTGTTCGGCTGACCGGAAGCCGTTTCGATTCCGCATGCCTTTTTGATCAGGACCGCGGCGGGCGGCGTCTTGGTGATAAACGTAAACGAGCGGTCGGCGTATACCGTGATGACAACCGGGATGATCATTCCCGCTTCGCCTTTTGTGCGCTCGTTGAATTCTTTTGTAAACGCCATAATGTTAACGCCGTGCTGACCAAGCGCAGGTCCTACCGGCGGCGCCGGCGTAGCTTTGCCGGCAGGTATCTGGAGCTTAATAAAGCCCGTAACCTTCTGAGCCATTTTACTGCACCTCCAAAATTCGTGGTTGATGGCGGAACGGCTGCGCCGTTCCTCCCACAGGGGTGATGCCCCTCATAACAGGCGGGGAATCCGCCGTATTACCGAAAAATAAAATCATTCCATCGCCTGAGCCTGGTTCAGCTCAAGCTCAACCGGCGTTTCGCGCCCAAACATGGACACCGTAACGTGAACCCGGTTCTTTTCCTTGTCGACTTCTTCCACAACACCGACAAACCCTTCCAGCGGGCCGTCGATAATCTGGACCGAATCGCCGACATCGTAGGAAACCTCAATCTCTCTTTTCTCAACGCCAAGCCTTGCCACTTCCTCATCCGTTAAGGGAATCGGTTTTGAGGATGGGCCTACGAATCCGGTGCAGCCGCGGATATTCCGCACCACATACCAGGACTCGTCGGTTAAAATCATTTTTACAAGGACATAGCCGGGGAAGATCTTCCGCTCCACATCGCGTTTTTTGTCATCTTTGATTTCGGTGACGGTTTCGGTCGGAACCAGAATCTGCTGGATCAGGTCGTGAAGCTGGCGGTTTTCCACCGTTTTTTCAAGATTGGAGGCTACCTTGTTTTCATAGCCGGAATAGGTGTGGACCACATACCATCTTGCTTCCTCTGGCAAAGAAAACCCTCCGCTTCTTCAGATTATTTTGCGACGTTCATAATCAGCCCGAGCAGGTTGACCAGCAGCGTGTCCAGTCCGAAAACAAACAATCCGATTACGATAATGGTCGCCAGAACGACGCCGGTGTTTTTGAATACCGACCGCGGGGTGGGCCAGACCATTTTCTTGGCTTCGCTTTTGGTTTCGCGAAAGAATTTAGAAATACTTTTGCCAGCTTTGGTAAAGAAGTTTTCTTTCTTTCCACTTTTATCGGCCATAATTTCTTTTGTCCCTCCGTCCGGATTACTTCGTTTCTCTGTGAAGCGTATGTTTCCTGCAGAACCTGCAGTACTTGGTCATCTCAAGCCTGTCCGGATCATTCTTTTTGTTCTTCATCGTGTCATAGTTGCGCTGTTTGCATTCTGTGCAGGCTAATGTTACCTTGGTTCTCATGACGGCACCTCCCGCTGTACGGAAAAAATTTTTAAGCCCCTGAAAGAAGCTTCGGCCTCCCTCAAAATAAACGGGCACAAAAAAATAACCCCTTTATCGAGGTATAGACATCATAGCACAATCGTTTTTTTCTGTCAAGTTTTTTTTAGTAATCATTTTATATTTTTTACACATTTTCCCATTTTGGACCGATTCTGAAAAAGGCGCGCAGCCGCAAAACGTTAACCTTCTTTACGGCTGTGCTTTCCTTGTTTCGGAGTCATAGGAATCGTCAGCGGTTGAGCAAGGAATCCGCCGTGAATTTTTTCGGCTTCTTTTTCTTTTCCGGCTTTACTTTTTTGCCCTTCATCTTCAGGGCGGATTTGTAGCTTTTCAGCAGATCCTCGTTCATCTGGGCACGAACGCCCTCAACGGCCCTTTCCCCTTCGATCCCATTGAGGACGACAATCGTGATGATGGACCTCACGTCCATATCGCCCGCGATATAGAGGTCGTTCAAGAGCTGGCAGCAGCGCGCAATGCGGTCTTTTTCCGCCGGGTTGTTCACCAGGGCGTTGATCTTCGGAAGAAGCCGTTCCCTTGCAAACGTAACCGACCGGACGTCGCCGTAAACGGCTTTTTCTTCATTCAGCTCATCCTTCAGTTCGGGAAACAGCCCGAGAAACCGATTGAAAAAGAACAGCGGATCGACGTTATTGTCGTCGTCCTTTTTGCGTTTTTTTCTCGCTTTAACCGCCGCCGTCTGCTTTGGGCCGGTGAGGGTTTCCGTAAAATCCTCCACAATACTCTGTGCCTGAGCCGGCGTGTCAGTATCCGGGTCGTAAAGCCACATGGAAAGGGTTTTCCACTGGCCGTTCGGCTCCTCGCCGTCCATGTCGCAGGTACGCAGCGTAAAGCGCTTGCCGTTCTCCTGATACAGAACGCTGTAGGCGGCTCCTTCCCCGAGGAACAGGACCTCGCGCCCTTCTTCCTTTTTTACTTCGCCTTCCGTTCTGCGGAACCCCTGGCCGTTCAGGGCCGTTTCAACACTGCCCGTCACCATTTCAAATACTTTTTGATCCATATGGTTCGTTCACTCCCGAATCTCAACTTTAACCTAACTTTTTATCTAAACTTTCCGTTCCATTTCCGTTCAATTTTTTGCTTACAGACAGTAATTATACTTGATTATACTACATAAACATTTTTTTGTCACCATACAATTTATAAGGTCCGTATTTCCGGAAATAAGCGATTGCGTGCGCGGCGGCGTTGTGCTATCATATATATTTGTAGAATTCTGTTTGCACAAAGCCTGCTTTTTTAAAAATGCTGCTCTGCAGGACTGTTTGCGGAATTGCAAAGCAGGTGCTGCAATGGAGGATGAAGGAATGAACCGTAAAAAAATTGCCGTCCTGTTTGGCGGCTGTTCTTCTGAACACGAGGTTTCCCGCGTTTCCGCGTATTCTGTGATCAGCAATCTTTCCAAGGAGAAATACGAAATCTACCGTATCGGAATTACCAAGGACGGGCGGTGGTATCTTTATGAGGGACCGCTGGATTCCATTCCCGACGGAAAATGGGAACAAAGCGAACAAAAGCGTCCCGCTTACCTGACCCCGGACCGGGGAGCTGCCGGTTTCGCCGTGTGCGGGCCGGACCGAACCGAAATTCTGAAAGTCGACTGTGTGTTCCCCGTTCTGCACGGCAGAAACGGAGAGGACGGAACCGTCCAGGGCCTTCTGCAGCTTTCCGGACTTCCGTTTGTCGGCTGCGGAACCCTCAGCTCCGCCGTGTGCATGGATAAGGCGGTCACCCACACGCTTTTAGCCGGCGTCGGCATCAAACAGGCACAGTACCTATGGTTCTATTATTCCAGATATTTAAAGAACCCTGATAAAGTTCGCATTAAAATCGGCGCGAGGCTCGGTTACCCGGTTTTTGTAAAACCCGCGGGTTCCGGGTCCTCCGTCGGAGTCAGCCGCGTAAACAGCGAAGAGGAACTGGACGCCGCAGTCAGACTGGCTGCGACGGAAGGTGAAAAAATTCTGGTGGAGGAAGCCGTATCCGGGCAGGAAGTGGAATGCGCGGTACTGGGCAACGAAGAGCCGGAGGCCGCCGCGCTGATCGGCGAGATTGCCGCTTCCGCCGCTTTCTATGATTATGACGACAAATACAAATCCGGAAAATCGAGGCTGTATATCCCGGCGCGCCTTTCCGACGAAGTGACTCAGGAACTGCGCGCAATCGCCGTCAGAGCCTACCGTACTCTGGGCTGCCGCGGGTTTGCCCGAGTGGATTTCTTTGTGCGGGGCAAGACGGAGATTCTGCTCAACGAATTGAACACGATCCCCGGCTTCACCCCAATCAGCATGTATCCGAAGCTTTGGGAGGCCTCCGGTCTCTCCTACGGCGGACTTCTCGACCGGCTGATCGAACTGGCTCTGGAAAAAGCCTAAACCGTTCCTCATGGAACGAAACGGGCGGGAACGGAATCACCAATTACTTATCTATAGGAGTATAGAATGCAGGAAAACTATTTGATATCGATCAAAGGACGCCAGAGAGTCGACGACGAGACCGGAGAAGTGGAACTGACCACGTTCGGTTCCTATGTCCGACGAGGCGACAGCCGTTATATCGTGTATAAGGAATACACATCCGAGGATAAAAACACAACGAGAACGTCCATCCTGAAAGTAGACGGAGGAAACAAGGTGACGCTGATGCGCGGCGGTGAAGACAGCACCCGCCTGATTCTGGAACGCGGCAAGCGCCACCTTTGCCAGTACGACACCGAGTTCGGCAACATGATGATCGGCGTTTTTACCAGCCGGGTTCAGTCCGAACTCAATGATCTGGGCGGAAAACTGGAAGTCAGCTACACGCTGGACATCAACTCCAGCCTCTCCAGCCAGAACGAGATTTTCATCACCATCAAGGAGGCAAACAACAAGGATGTCGAAATTAGCGCTGCAGGCAACTGAACAACTGAGGGGCGCCATCCGCGAGGCCATGCAGAAGGCGATGGAGAGCGGGACCCTGCCCAAAGCTCCCCTGCCCGAATTTACCGTTGAAATCCCCGCGGACCGCACGCATGGGGACTGGGCAACCAACGCCGCCATGGTCGGCGCGAAAAGCTTTCGCTTCCCCCCGCGTAAAATTGCTCAGGCCATCGCGGACCATATCGACCTTTCCGGCACCTATTTCGACCGTTCGGAAATTGCCGGACCCGGCTTTCTGAATTTCTTTTTTAAAAGTCAATTTTACTCCGATGTTTTAAAAGACGTAATCGCCCTCGGCGACGGCTACGGCCGCAGCGATTTCGGTCAAAAGGAAAGAATCATGGTGGAATTTGTTTCCGCCAACCCCACCGGACCGATGCACATGGGCAACGCCCGCGGCGGAGCGCTGGGCGACTGCCTCGCCTCCGTTCTGGACGCCGCCGGATACGACGTCACCCGGGAGTTCTATGTAAACGACGCCGGAAACCAGATTGAAAAATTCGGGGCTTCGCTGGAAGCGCGCTATCTTCAGATTTATCTGGGGGAAGAAACCGTGGAGTTTCCGGAAGACGGCTACCAGGGGGACGATATCCGCGAGCGCGCAAAAGAGTTCGCCGGCGAAAACGGCGACCGCTTTGTCAAGGCGGATTCCGCTGAACGCCGCCGGGCACTGGTCGATTTCGCCCTTCCGAAAAATATCGGCAAGATGAAAACAGACCTGGAAAAATACCGCATTCGTTACGACGTCTGGTTCCGCGAAAGCACGATTCACGAAGACGGTGAGCTGCAGGAGACAATCGATCTTCTGAAAAACCGCGGCATGACCTATGAAAAGGACGGCGCGCTGTGGTACCGCGCGACGGCGCTCGGCGCAGAAAAGGACGAGGTCCTGATCCGCCAGAACGGAAACCCGACTTATTTTGCGGCGGACATCGCCTATCACCGCAACAAATTCTCAAAACGGGGCTTTGACCGCTGCATCGACGTATGGGGCGCGGACCACCACGGCCACGTCGCGCGGATGAAAGGCGCGATGGACGCCGTCGGGCTGGACGGCGGCAAACTGGACGTCGTTCTGATCCAACTGGTCCGGCTGGTGCGCGGCGGCGAAGTCGTCCGTATGAGCAAGCGCACCGGCAAGGCAATCGGGCTTGCCGATCTTCTGGACGAGGTTCCCGTGGACGCGGCGCGTTTCTACTTCAACCTGCGCGAAGCCACCTCCCAGATGGAATTCGATCTGGACCTCGCCGTACAGCAGGATTCCCAGAACCCGGTTTATTACGTCCAGTACGCGCACGCGAGAATCTGCAGCATCCTGAAAAATCTGGCGGCGGAAGGAATCTTTCCGCGCGACTGCACGGACGAGGAGCTGGCTCTGCTGAATTCGCCCGAAGAAATCGAGCTGATCCGCCATATTGCTTCGTTTACTTCCGAAATCGTCGCCGCGGCGCAGAATTACGATCCGGCGCGGATCACGCGGTATGTCATCGAGCTTGCGACATTGTTCCATAAATTTTACAACATGCGCAGAGTCAAGGGCGAAGAGGAGCCTTTAACCGCGGCGCGGCTTTTCTTGTGCCGCGCAACCATGACGGTCCTTCGCAATGTGCTTTCCATGTTTAAAATCACGGCTCCCGAAAGCATGTGAGCCGTTCAGAAATGCAGGTGTAAAGAAAGAAAAATGGAATTACTTGATCGGCTTCCTCTTCTTCTGGACCCGATTCCCGATTTTCACGCCGCCGGAATGCCGGCCGGCGCCGAACCAGAACTCTGGCTTACGGAGCACCCGGACGCGGCAAGGGATCTGCTGCGCGGATTTCTTGCCGCCGGGGCTCAGGTTCTGCGCGCGCCCACGCTGGCGGCGAACCGGTTCTGCCTGCCCGACTGCGACATCTCCGGACTGAACCGGCAGCTGCTTGACCTCGCCCGCAGCGCCGCCCGGCCCGGAATCCCCGTGGGCGGAGCAATCGGCCCCAGCGGTCTGTTTGTGCCGCCGCACGGCGAATCCGACTTTGACGATATTTTTGACGGATACCGGGAACAGATCAGGGCCCTGGACGAAGGCGGAGCCGATTTCCTTCTTTTGGAAGGATTTCACGCTCTTTCGGATCTTCGCGCCGCCCTGCTTGCCGCCCGAACCACCGGCCTTCCGGTGATCGCGCTGATGTCCGTTGATTCCGACGGGAATACCATGACCGGCGGAAGCCTTCTGCCTGGGCTGATCACCCTTCAGTCCATGGGGGCGGACGCGGTCGGACTCTGCTGCACCGCAGAGCCGGACCTTGCCGAACAGTTTGGGCGCGCACGGCAGCACGCGGCGGTGCCGTTTGCCGTCCGGCTTGAAGCCGCGGGTCTGTCTCCCCGGCAGCTGGCCGAGGCGGCCGTTTCGTTTTTAGACGCGGGCGTCGGATTCTTGGGAACGGGGACCGGGGCCGAGCCGGAACACCTGAAAGCCCTTGCGGAAATCCTAAAAGATTCCAGCCCCCCCATGCTGCCGGAAGAGCCGGACTGCGACGCCGCCGCCATTGAACAGGAAGCCTTTTTCCTGGGCGACGATATTATTCTAAGCGAACCGATCCGCTGCACCAGTTCGCTTGAAGACGACCTGATTGATCTGGACGACGAACAGGTCACCGCCGCGCTGGTAGAAATAACCGGCATGGACGACGCGGTTCTGCTCGGCACCGTCGGCGGCATGACCCGGCTGCCGATTGCGGTTCATGCAGATACTCCGACGGTTCTGGACGCAGCGCTGCGGTATTTTCAGGGCAGGCTGATCGTTGACTCCGATTGTCAGATTGAACGCGAAATATTGGAGCCGCTGGCCGCGAAATACGGCGCGATCATCTACTGAGCATCGTGCCTCCGCATCAATGCTCCGCCGTTTCCCCAGGCTCGGCTGAGTCCGGGCCGGAATAGGGCCGCTCCGGCTCCATCCACTCGTCCCAGCTCAGGAAACCGAGGCACAGGGACGCAATCCCGAAAAAGCAGGCGACCACGCCGGTCGTCAGCGCCCAGTTTGTAATTCCGAACGGCCCGATCACCATGGAGATCATCGCGAGGACAAGCCCGATGTCGAAAAAAAGCATTGCGAGTCTTTCATTGCTCATTTCAGTTCCTCCAGTCCGTTTGCAAAATCAGCCAGCTGCGGAAGGGTCAGCCGCTCCGCCCGCGTTGCGGGGGGAATTCCGACATCCTGAAGCACCCGGAGCACCTGCTCCTTTTCAAGTCCCAGCCCGGAAGACACGGAGTTTAAAATCGTTTTTCTCCGTTTGCCGAACGCCGCGCGGACAAGGGCAAAAAAGCCTTTTTCACTGAGTACCCGAACCGCCGGTCCGTCGAGCACGTCCAGCCGGATCACGGCGGAATCCACATTCGGCCGCGGATAGAACGAAGTTCTGGGCACTTCGAACAGAATCTGCGGTTTCGCATAGTAGCTGACCGCCGCGCTCACGGCTCCGCAGTCCCGGCTGCCCGGCGGAGCACACAGCCGCCGCGCCGCTTCCTTCTGCACCATGACCGTCAGCGAGGACACGGGCAGCCGTTCCTCCAGAAACCGCATCAGCACGGGCGACGTGATATAATACGGCAGATTGGCGCAAACCGAAATTTTCATTGTGCCGAATTTTTCCTTCAACAGCTCCGCGAGGTCCAGTTTCAGCACGTCCCCCTGAACAATCTCCACATTCCGGCAGGAGCCCAGCGTTTCCCCAAGGACCGGCAGCAGGCCTTTATCCAGCTCCACCGCGACCACCCGGCCGGCCCGCGCGGAAAGCTCGCGGGTTAATACCCCGAAACCGGGGCCGACTTCCAGCACCCCTGTGGTTTCATCCGCTCCGCACTCCCGCGCCATGCGCGGGCAGACGGCCGGGTCGATCAGAAAATTCTGGCCCAGAGACTTTGAAAAGCGGAAGCCGTGCCGTTTCAGCACCGCCTGTATGGTTGAAAGGTCCGTCAACTCCATGTTGCTGATCCTCCGATCTCTCTTCTGCCTTTATTATAGCATACCCTGATCCGAATTTCCATTTCAAGCATTTCTGCGATTTACTGGGAGGACTTTTTATGAAGCGCACCGACAAGGCAAATTATTATCTCGACATTGCGGAGACCGTTCTGGAACGGGGGACCTGCCTGAGGCGCAATTTCGGCGCGATCATCGTCAAAAACGACGAAATTGTGTCCACCGGCTACACCGGCGCGCCGCGCGGCCGAAAAAACTGCATCGATACCGGAATCTGCGTACGGGAATCCTTAAAAGTTCCGCGCGGAGAACGTTATGAGCTGTGTCGTTCCGTCCACGCGGAAATGAACGCGATCATCAGCGCTTCGCGCGGGGACATGATCGGCGCCACGCTTTACCTGGTCGGCCGGGAGGCAGACTCCGGCGACTACGTTGCCCACCCCGCTCCGTGTTCGCTGTGCAAGCGGATGATCATTAACGCGGGCATCACCCGTGTCGTGGCGAGAAACACAGCCTCCGACTTCACCGTGACGGACGTGCAGGATTGGGTGGAAAACGACGAGTCCCTCGCCGGAACGTTCGGGTACTGACCGCTATTGAAAGCATCGGCCCTCGCGGCGCCTTCCGGCTGCCGCGAGGGCCTTTTCCAAAAAGACGGTTATTTACAAAACGGAAGCGTCTGCGCAAGTTCGGTATTTTGCCTTTTCTCCTCCCACGCGGCGTTCATCGTAACAACCGATACCGTCAGCACATCCCCGTTCATTTTTCTTTTTTCTCCTGGTTGCCGGCCCTGTCCGCTTCGTCCCGCTTCCCAAACGCGCGGTCGGCCGCTTCCCGCGCAAGGTCAACCAGAATTCTATCATTGTCGTCCCCGTCCTTCTGCGGCCTGGGCGGAATCTCCGCATAGACCTCTCCCACTCTGGACCGCATCCACAAACCTGGAATGATCCTCATGGAATATCCGCAGCCCGGCTCGGTGATCCAGTCGTAAAACTCGGCGCGCGGAAGCCCGTATGCTGCAAGAATGCTCATCAGCACCCCGCCGTGCGCCACAAGTACCGCGGAAGTCATGCCGGAACGCATCAGACCTTCCACAATCTTTTCAAACGCCGCGCAGACCCGCCGGGAAAACGCCGCGCCGTCCTCTCCGTTCGGCGGCGTGACCGGTTCCCCGTTTCCGGCGATCCACCGGCGGAAACGGCCGTCTTCCCGCGCGATTTCTTCCGCCGTTTTTCCCTCCCAGTCCCCAAAATCACATTCCCGCAGATCGGGGATCAGAATCGGTTTGGCATCCGGATATAAGATCTTCATTGTGTCGGTGCAGCGGCGCAGCGGGCTGCAGAGATACGCCTGAGCCTGAGGGTATGGGTGTTTTTCCCGCAAAGCGCGAAGATGCTCCGCCCCGTGTTCGGAAACAGGCAGGTCCGTTGAACCGATATATCTGCCCTGCTCGTTTCCTTCTGTCGTTCCATGGCGGATCAGATGAACGGTATAGGATTTCATAATGCTCTCCTTCAGCGCCGCCCCTGCCGTTTTGCTCAAGATACGGAAAATATCGGAAGTCCCGGCACGATATCTAGCGGCTTTACAAATTGTTATATCTATTGTATACTTTACATTGCGTTTATTATACAGGATTCGACAGGGGATAGTCAAATGAACAACAATTTTGCCCGGATTATTACTTTACTGCGCAAGGAACGAGGATACAGCCAGAAAAGAGCCGCCGGGGACCTCGGCGTTTCTCAGGCGCTGCTTTCCCATTACGAAAAGGGAATCCGTGAATGCGGACTTGACTTTGTAGTCCGGGTCGCGGACTACTACAGCGTATCCTGCGACTACCTGCTGGGCAGGACGCCGCACCGCAGCGGAGCAACGATTTCTGTGGAGGATATCCCCGAGCCGGATGCGGTGGGCAAAGAAAACACCCTGCGCGGGAGCCTGCTGCCGGTACTGAATAAAAAACTGATCGCAAATTCCCTGAATATTATTTTCGGAATTTTGCAGAAATGCGGAAACAAAGCTTTGACCATGGAAATTTCCGCCTATCTGAATCTTTCCGTTTACAAGGTGTTCCGGATGCTGTATTCCGCGAACCTTAAAAATCCGCAGGGGCTTTTCTCGGTGCCCTTAAAGCTTGGCGCAGGCCGGTCCGCAGCGGCGCAGCAGATCTCGCTGTCCAACGCGGAATGCCTGATTTCCGGCGATAAGGTCGATGAGATGGAGGGTGTGGATAAAAACGCGCTGCCTTCCCTTTCCCCCGAAAAGCTGTCCTCGGAATATCCCCTGTTTGCCTCTTCGCTCTTCAACCTGATTCAGAATTCGGAATTGCGGATGGGAGCAAAAAAACAAATCAAATAAAATTATAGCACGGCCTTTATCGTTTGAAAACGGCAAAGGCCAAAATTGGGCAAAATGAAGCCGGAGCGCGCAGCGCTCCGGCTTTTTCAGACCTTTACGAAAGCATTCCCATGCTGTATTTCCACGCAAGGATGCGCAGCACGGAATCGTTAAGCCTGTCCGCGCTGATCGTGCCGTCCTCCACGGCGGCGTACAGAGCGTTGAAGCTGTCTTTGATATCCGGTGTCAGTAAAAGATCGTTTCCCGCCTGAAACGCCTTTACAGCCGCATCTTTGCCGTCCAGAAAGTTCGTTACTCCCTTCATGGAGAGGTTGTCCGTCATGACGACCCCGGAAAAGCCGAGCGTTTCCCTTAGAATCCTGTGCACCTGCGGAGACAGCGACGCGGGATTTCTGGAATCCATGCACTCGACGATATTGTGGCAGACCATCACACAGGGCGCGCCCGCCTGAATTCCCGCCTGAAACGGAAGAAAATCATACTGCTGAAAGGTCTGATAACTGCGCTTGTCCGTCGCAACGCCGGTATGAGTGTCCGCATTGTTTCCGTACCCCGGAAAATGCTTGAGCGTACAGGCAAGCCCCTGGCCGCGGTAGGCTTTCACAGAAACCGTGACAAATTCCGCGGTCTGCCCGGCGTTCTGCCCAAAAGAGCGCGCATAGATAAAATCAGACGGATTGACGGAAACGTCGCAGACCGGCGCCAGGTTCAGATTCAGGCCAAGTGATTCCATCAGCCGGGACTTCTTCTCCGTGTCCTGTTTAACTCCGTCCAGTCCGCTTTGATGAAAAATCTGCTGGGGGGAACGGAATTTCTGCTCTGAAAGGGCGGGAAACTTGCTGATGCGCACCACCGTGCCGCCCTCTTCATCGCAGCAGAGAATCATTTTGATCTTACTGGAATTCTGATAGGAAGCAAGTGTTTTGCGAACCTGATCGGCCGTTTTGTCCTCAAAATCCCGTGCCGTCAGGCAGTATCCGCACGGCTGATAATCATCGATCACCTTAACCTGTCCCGCCGCGGGACAGGTAATCAGGAAAACCTGGCCCACCTTTTCCCTGGTTGTCATTTTTGTCAGGCGCCGCTGCGCCGCCTCGCTGTAGGCCGAGAAAAGCCCTTTCACCGGCTTGTATTGCGTTCCCGAGGCCGCGGATAGGGAAGAAAGCGCCGCCGAGGAGGAAGGGAGAGAGGACGGCTGAGACACCTTGATTCCGCCGGCGGGGGGAAACATGCGGTCTAAAGCTTTGTCGGCAATCCTGTAAAAGCCGAAAGCCGCGGCGCCCACACAGAGAAAGAGCAATAGAAAAAGTATGGTCTTCCCCGCGATGCGCAGGCCTTTGGCACGCCGCTTTTTCATCGCTTTCCCTCCCCGCCGAGTGCATTAACCATTTTTCAGAAGGCCCCGGTACAGACGAATATACTCGTTCGCGGAACGGCCCCAACTGTAATCGCATTCCATAGCGCGCCGCATCAGGATTTCCCAGCCCTCCGGATTTTGGTAACCCTGAAGCGCCCGGCCAAGCGCGTGAAGCATATCGCCGGCGTCATAGGTCTGGAAGGTAAAACCGTTGCCTTCCCCGTCGCCGCTGTCGGTAACGGAATCCTTCAGGCCGCCGGTTTCCCTCACGACGGGAATCGAACCGTAACGTAACGCGATCATTTGAGAAAGTCCGCAAGGCTCGCTCTTGGACGGCATCAGGAAAATGTCGGACGCCGCGTAGATTTTGTGAGAAAGCTCCGGCACAAACCCGAAGCACGCGCACACGCGCCCGGGAAACCGTTCCTGAAGCTGCCGGAAAAAGGTTTCGTATTCCCAGTCGCCGGAGCCGAGAATGACAAATTGGCAGTCCGTCGAGTTCAGCAGCTGATCCAACGAATCGCGCACCAGATCCAGTCCCTTGTGGGAAACCATGCGCGTCACCATGCCGATGAGCGGCGTCCGCTCGGATTCTGAAAGGCCTAACCTCTTTTGCAGTTGAGTCTTGTTCGCCGCTTTCCCGGACAAATCATCCGCGGAATAATTGGAATAAATCTCCGGGTCCGTCTCCGGATTATAAACCCCGGTGTCAATTCCGTTCAGGATTCCGCTCAGCTTCCAGTTCCGTTCCAGAAGAATGCTGTCCAGCCCATGGGAATACCACGGATCCAGGATTTCCGAAGCATAGGTTGGGCTGACCGTTGTGACGCGGTTTGCGCATTCGATCGCGCCCTTCAGAAAATTGATGCACTCACCGAACTGCAGCAGCGGAAGGGAGCTCTTCGGCAGCCCGAGAACATCTTCGAGAAGTTCTTCCCCGTATTTGCCCTGATATTGAATATTATGGATCGTCAGAACCGTTTTCATTCCGCGGAACCAGTCGGTATCCGCATAAAATGTGCTGTAATAAACCGGCACCAGCGCGGTCTGCCAGTCGTTTGCGTGAATGACGTCCGGCTTAAAGTCGATGTAGGGCAGCATTTCAAGCACGGCGCGGGAAAAAAAGGCGAAGCGCTCCGCATCATCGAAATGGCCGTACAGGCCGTGACGTTTAAAATAATACTGGTTGTCGATCAGGTAGTAAATCACGCCGCCGACATGAGTTTCAAAAACACCGCAGTATTGCCTGCGCCATGCGACCGGCACGGAGAGGCTGGTCAAAAATTTCATCCCGTCGCGCAGCTCCTGCGGAATGTCCTCGTAGAGCGGCATCACCACACGGCAGCCGATCAGGCGAAGCCTGAGCGCCTGCGGCAATGAACCGGCAACCTCCGCCAATCCGCCCGTCGAAGCAAATGGCAGTGCTTCGCTTGTACAGTACAGTACCTTCATTTCTAATACCCCCTTGCGTGAAATCGTTTATTCAAACAACGCTGCCCTTGCTGATAAAAATCGGGTAGGATTCAAACCCCAGCAGAGAGCGGTCGCTTTGGATCAGGACGTCTTTATCCGTGATGACGTACTTCATTTTGCACCCGGGCCGGATTTGTCCGTCCTGTAAAACGACGCAGTTTTCCACAACGGCACCCTTGCCGACCCGCACGCCGCGGAACAGGACACTGTTGCGCACCTCCCCGTCAATCACACAGCCGTCGGCGACCAGGGAATTCGAAACCTCCGAGCCAAGGCCGTACCGCGCGGGCATGTCGTCACGCACTTTCGTGTAGACCGGCCGGTTCGGATTAAACAGCTGCGCTCTGACATTCGGCTGCATCAGCTCCATATTTGCAGCAAAATAGGAAACGGGGGAACTGATGATGCGGGCATAGCCGCTGAACTCATAGGAATACATCCGCAGAGAGGACAGATTCCGCTGGAGCAGATCCCGCTTAAAGCTGTAAAGGTTGCGGCTGACGCAGTCGTCCACCAGGCGAATCAGGAGCTCTCGCCTGAGCAAAATCATTCCGATTCCATAACAGCATTCTCCATCGGTTCTCGGGTCGATCAGCAGATCGATCACGCGGCCGTCCGGGTCGGTTGTCAGCACCAGCGGTTCGACCAGTTTCCGGGGCAGCGGCCCGAAGCGGCAGACCAGCGTGACATCCGAATTTTTTCCGATATGGCTGGAAACCACATCGGAGTAATCGATGTTGCAGACAACATCGCTGTCCGTGATCAGCACCAGGTCCTCCTTGGAATTGGTCAGAAATCTCTTAATGGAAGCTAGCGATTCGACCCTGTTATTCACAAGACGGGTGTCGCCGAACGGCGGCAGAATGTACAGCCCCTCCCTTTTTCTGGAGAGGTCCCAGGCCTTGCCGGAACCGAGATGATCCATCAGGGACTGATAATTGCTTTTTGTGACGACGCCGACTTTACTGATCCCGGAATTGACCATATTGGAAAGCGGAAAATCGATGAGACGATACCTGCCGCCGAACGGCACTGAGCCCATGGTCCGGATTTCCGTCAAATCGCGGAGCTTTTCTTCGTGCGTGTTGGAAAAGATCAGTCCCAGCACATTATTTCCTCGCATTTTTCACCGCCTCCTGTGCGAAAGATTCAGAATCAATCATGGACTTTGGCGCAACGACGGAGCCGGGCGGGATGGCGCAGCCGTTTCCCACAACCGCGACTCCCCATTCCTCCTTGTTGACAATATCCTCCGGACGCGCGCCGATCTTCGCACCGCCGCCGATGACGCATTCTTCCGCGACGATCGCGTACTGCACAACGGCCCCTTCCTCTATCCGCGTGTTCGGCATAATGATCGAGTCGCGCACCACCGCGCCGGGCGCGATGTAGACTCCGGAAAAAAGCACGGCAAAATCGATTTCGCCGTAAACGGTGCAGCCCTCCGCGACAAGCGAGTTCTGCACCCGGGCGCCCTTGGCGACATAATGCGGCGGCATGACCGGATTGCGCGTGAAAATCTTCCAGCTTTCTTCATTCAGGTCCATTGGAATATTCGGGTCCAGAAGATCCATGTTGGATTCCCACAGGCTGTCAATCGTACCGACGTCCTTCCAGTATCCTTCGAAGCGATAGGCAAAGATACGCTCGCCCGCGTTCAACATGGCAGGCAGAACATCCTTGCCGAAATCATTCGAGGACTTCGGCGCCGCCTCGTCCTCCTCCAGATAGCTTCTCAGCTTATTCCAGCTGAATACGTAAATTCCCATGGAAGCTTGGTTGCTTTTGGGCGCCTTCGGCTTTTCGTCAAATTCGTAGACGGAGCCGTCCGGGTTGGTATTGAGGATTCCGAATCGGGAAGCTTCCTCCATTGGGACCTCGATTGTCGCAATCGTACAATCCGCTTCCTTTTCCTTGTGGAACGCAATCATGCGGGAATAGTCCATTTTGTAGATGTGGTCGCCGGAGAGGACCACGACATAGTCGGGATTGTACCGCTCGATAAACGGAATGTTCTGATAAATTGCGTTGGCAGTACCCTTGTACCAGTCGGACCTGCGGCTGCGCTGAAACGGCGGCAGCACGTGAACCCCGGCGTTCATGCTGTCCAGATCCCAGGGCTGCCCGTTTCCGATATATTCATTTAATATCATCGGCTGATACTGGGTGAGAACGCCCACGGTTTCAATTCCGGAATTCACACAGTTTGACAGTGGGAAATCGATAATGCGGTATTTCCCTCCATAAGGCACGGCGGGTTTTGCAAGATTTTTTGTCAGCACCCCAAGCCTGCTGCCCTGACCGCCCGCCAGCAGCATGGCCACGACCTGTTGCTTCGGAAACATACTATTTCTCCTCCTTTTGACCGGATCTTTGTCCGCGCGCTTTCCGGCGTTCGCCGCCTTGACGCGGACGGGCCGGCCCCCCCGAAGATTTTGTCCTGCGGCGTTTGCATTTGAGATAAAAAACAGAAAGCGGCGGCAAAGTAAGACAAACGGACTGTTCGCAGCCGTGCAACGGTGTTTTAACGCTTTGAATGGAGGAACCGTTGCTGATGCCGCTGCCGCCGTACCGAACCGCGTCTGAGGAAAAGACTTCTTCATAAATGCCGTCATACGGCACCCCAATGGAGTAATTGTCCCGCCGAACCGGCTGGAAATTACAGACCGCGATCACTTCTTTGCCGGACCTGTCTATCCTGCGAAACGCGATCACACTCTGTGTATAATCGTCGTTGGAAATCCAGGAAAAGCCTTCCCATGTAAAATCTATTTCCCACAGCGCGGGCGTATTCAGGTAAAAATGATTCAGATCGCGGAAAAAGCTCTGCTGTTTGCGGTGCTGCTCATACTCCAGCAGCATCCAGTCCAGTTCCTTCTGATAATTCCACTCAATAAACTGGCTGAACTCCGTTCCCATGAAAATCAGTTTTTTGCCCGGATGGGCCATCATGTAACACAGGAACGCGCGGACCCCGGCAAATTTCTGCTCGTAGTCACCGGGCATTTTATTGATGAGGGAGCTTTTTCCATGCACGACCTCGTCGTGGGAAATCGGCAGAATAAAGTTTTCGGAAAACGCGTAAAAGAAGGAAAAGGTGAGATTGTCATGGTTAAACGGTCGGTATACGGGATCCAGCTTCAGGTAATGGAGCATGTCGTTCATCCATCCCATGTTCCATTTGTAGTTAAAGCCGAGCCCGCCGGAATAAGTAGGGCGCGAAACCATCGGCCATGCGGTGGATTCCTCCGCAATCATCATCACGTCCGGGAAAAGGGAAAACACAGCCTCGTTGAGCTTTTGCAGGAATGCCACCGCCTCCAGGTTTTCCCTTCCGCCGTTGATATTCGGGACCCATTCTCCCTCTTTCCGGCTGTAATCCAGGTAAAGCATAGAGGCGACCGCATCCACCCGAATCCCGTCCACATGATATTTTTCCAACCAAAACACCGCGCTGGAAATCAGAAAGCTGACCACTTCGCTGCGGCCGTAATCGAACACGAGCGTTCCCCAGTCCTTGTGTTCCCCTTTCCGGGGGTCCGCATATTCATAACAGGGCGTTCCGTCAAACCGTGCGAGACCGAACGCGTCTTTTGGGAAATGAGCGGGAACCCAGTCGAGAATCACCCCGATTCCCGCCTCATGGCATTTTTCCACAAAGCTCATGAACTGTTTCGGTTCCCCGTAACGACTGGTCGGCGCGAAATACCCCGTAACCTGATACCCCCAGGAGCCTTCGAAAGGGTATTCGGTCACCGGCATCAGTTCCACATGCGTGTAGCCCATATCCTTCAGGTAGGGCAGCAGCTCGTCCGCCAATTCCTCATAAGTCAGAACGCTGCCGTCCGCGTGCCTCTTCCAGGAGCCAGGGTGAATTTCATAAATATTGACAGGCTGCCCGTAATGCGGTTTTGCCGTCTTGTGTCGCATCCATGCGGCATCCTTCCAGGGAAAACCTTCCAGATCGTAATACTTGGACGCTTTTCCCTCTCCTGACTCAAAGTGGTAGGCATAGGGATCGCTTTTATATAATTTTTTCCCATCCGGTGCGACAATACAGAATTTGTAGGAGTCAAATCGGTTCCATACCCCGGACAGGAAGCATTCCCATACTCCGCCGCCGACCCGTTCCAGGCAGTCAAGTCCGGCCTGCCAGCGGTTAAAATCGCCGACAATGGAGATTTCCGAGGCATTCGGTGCCCAAACGCGGCATATCATGCCTTCCCGCCCGTTTCTCACCGACTTATGTATACCCAGATAATCAAACGCCCTGGCATTCGTCCCTGCTAAGAATCCGGTCAGCGACGGGTCCATGCCGTTTTGCATCTCTTTCTTTTGCATTTAGCCTGACCCCCTTTTCTTATTTAATTTTATCATAGCACAATTTGGGAAAATATCAAGATAATTTTAGTTATTTTCAAGTGTTTTTCTTGTTAAGTTAGATGGTTTTTGTTTGTTTTGTTACAAAAGTTGAAGGATCTGTTTTATAATAAAATCTTTGTCTTTCATCATAGCACAGGGGATCTGTCGATTTCTGTTCCTCTCGGCGCTTTCGGACGGAAAATGGCGTGCTCCTTTTGCCCGCGCAGGAGGCATGAATGCAGCAGGATGAATTAAAACATAAAAAGCGCCTCTTACCGTAATCCGATAAGAGGCGCCTGAAAATCAAAACGGCAATCCGTTCTTTATTCGTGGTCAACCTTGAACATGTGCTTAATCAGTTCGAGGACCTTGTTGCTGTAGCCCCACTCGTTGTCGTACCAGGATACCAGCTTAACAAAATGATCGTTCAGCATGATACCGGCCTTCGCGTCAAAAATGGAGGTACGGGGATCACCGAGGAAATCGGAGGATACAACCATATCTTCCGTATAACCGAGAATGCCCTTCATCCCGCCTTCGGAAGCTTCCTTCATCGCGTCGCAGATTGCTTCATAAGTCGTGGGCTTTGCAAGGTTCACGGTCAGATCGACTACGGAAACATCCAGCGTCGGAACACGCATGGACATGCCGGTCAGCTTGCCCTTTACGGAAGGAATTACAAGAGCGCAGGCCTTTGCGGCGCCGGTTGTGGAGGGGATGATGTTGCCGGCCGCGGCACGGCCGCCGCGCCAGTCTTTCTTGGAAGGACCGTCCACTGTTTTCTGGGTTGCCGTGGTGGAGTGTACGGTTGTCATAAGGCCCTCTACAATGCCGAACTTGTCATTGACAACTTTGACAATCGGAGCCAGGCAGTTCGTTGTGCAGGACGCATTGGAGACAACCTTCATATCCTTCTTGTACATGTCAAGGTTTACGCCGCAGACAAATGTGGGCGTGTCGTCTTTCGCGGGAGCGGAAATAACGACTTTCTTTGCTCCGCCGGTCAGGTGAGCGGAAGCCTTTTCGGTGCTGGGGAATACGCCTGTGGATTCGACGACATATTCAGCCCCGACTTTTCCCCACGGAATCTGAGCGGGGTCCTTTTCCTCAAAAACAGAGATGGCTTTGCCGTTTACAACCAGCTTTCCATCTTCGGCTTTGACCTCCCCCTGAAAATGACCGTGCATGGTATCATATTTTACCATGTAAACCATGTAATCGGGATCGATAAAAGGATCGTTAATTCCTACGACCTCAAAAGTTTCGGGCTGAGCGACCGCCGCGCGGAACACAAGGCGTCCGATACGGCCAAAACCGTTGATGCCAATCTTGATGGACATAGATTGCTACCTCCTAATTCAATCAGACTTCTTTCTTTCAACACCTATTTTAGTACATTGGGAAAACTTTTACAAGCCTTTTGATAATATTTTAACTAGCTTTCTTCCGTTGTGGGGTCATTTCTGGAGTAAAACGGACTCGGACCCGCCGTAACAAATTTTATACCGCTCCCGCAGGCCTTGCGTAAAAAACCTGCATATTCGGAAATGGATCCTTCCGCGTTCAGCATCGGTTTGTTTCCCTGGTCGTCCGTGTCGGGCAGGGCCGTCGGCTGAGATGGGTCTTCGCGGTCAACTGCTCCGGCCGGAACTGTTTCCGCTGCGGCGGGAACCGCCTGCAAAGCAGATAAAAAAGCGACGATATAGAATGCCAGCGCAATATTCGCCATGTGCATGCCGATGGAAACAACGCCCGCGGTGATGCCCGCGGCGAAAAACTGGATGCTGCTCGGAATTCCTGTCGCCAGTGCTATTAACGCCGCCGGCAGACCAACCATGTAAATCATTTTTCCACTTTTTGTACTTTCTATTCCTGTGAACAGTTTTGCCTGCGTAAACAGGAATAAAAGCAGAAAAACAACCGTAAATGTATGGTAGACATCCTCCGCCAGATTCACCACGGCAGAATAGGCAATAAACAGAACCACAAGGTACAAACATCCCCAAACCGAAGGAATCAGCGCCAGAAGCGGATGGCTTCCAATTTTGCGCAGGCCGGTCGCAAGGTCGTAAGCCGTCAGCATTAAAACGGCTCCGGTCAGAATTCCGGCTCCGCAAAAAATCTGGTAAAAAATCTGCCCTTCCCCAAAAAAGCCGGCGGTTAATCCGACGACCGACTGAACGAGAACAAAGATTCCGGCGACCGCGCCCAAAACAGCGGCGACAACATTCCTGAGCGGTGCGGCGCTGATTTCAGCCCTCCCGTCCCGGCTGGAAAAATACGCTGTTAGAAAAGCTCCGGCAACCAGCAGTATGGACGCCGCTGCGACCGACTTTCCCCCGTCCGAATAAAACCCGGTCTGAGGATTCAGATATCGGAGCATCGAAAAAATTCTGATTGGGAGAACCAGAACCAGGGTACCCAAAAAAGCAATCCAAGCCCGTTTCATAGTGGTTTCCTCCATAATTTTAATTTCTTTGATCGATCGGAACATACGGAATGCTTTTCGAAAGCGAACGGTACGCCGGACGCATAATCCGGCCGCAGGTTTCCATTTCCTCAATTCGATGGGCACACCAGCCGGCAATTCTGGAAACGGCAAACATCGGCGTGTACAGATCGCTTGGGATTCCAAGCATTTCATACACAAGGCCGGAATAAAAGTCGACGTTCGCGCACATGACCTTGGGCTTTCCTGTTACTTTGGCAAAAACCTCCGGCGCGAGCTGTTCCACGCGCTCGAACAGGTCGAACTGGTCCTTCATCCCGCGCTTTTCGGCCAGCTTACAAGCCTGTTTTTTCAAAATGACCGCGCGCGGGTCGGACAAAGTGTAAACCGCGTGCCCGATTCCGTAGATCAGGCCGGAATGGTCGGGGACTTTTTTACGCAGGATTCTTTCGAGATAGTCGGAAACTTCCTCCTCGTCCTTCCAATCCTTAACGCCTTCCATCAGCCCGTTCATCATTGTCATGACCCGGTGATTCGCGCCGCCGTGCCGAGGGCCTTTCAGTGAACCGATCGCCGCACTGATCGCAGAATAAATATCGGTACCCGTGGACGAAAGCACCCGAGCCGTAAAGGTGGAATTATTCCCGCCCCCGTGCTCCGCGTGAATCAACATGCAGATGTCAAGCAGCTTCGCTTCCTCATCCGTAAACGACCGGTCCGGACGGATCGCGTTTAAAATCGATTCCGCCGTAGACTGATTCGGGTCCAAAGGATGAAAGTACATGCTTTTCTTATCAAAATGCCGCCGTTTTACCTGATAAGCATAGGTCATGATGGTTGGCAGGCGGGCAATCAGCTGAATCGCCTGACGCATGTTGTTTTCCAGCGAAAGGTTATCGGGATCGCCGTCATAGGAATAGAGCGCCAGAACAGACCGCGCGAGCTTGTTCATGACATTTTTGGAAGGCGCCTTGATGATCATGTCCTCCGCAAAATACTCCGGCAGTTCCCGGCAGCTGCTCAGCACCTCCCGGAAATTGTCCAGCTGGCTCTTGGTCGGCTGTTTTCCAAAAAGGAGCAGCCATGCGACCTCTTCAAATCCAAACCGGTTTTCAGCCGTGCATCCGTTTACGATATCATTCAGGTCAATTCCCCGGTAAGTCAGTTTTCCAACGTCCGGGATCAGCTCACCGTCGGCAATCAGATATCCGTGTACATTACAGATCAGCGTAAGACCCGCCATGACGCCCGTTCCATCCGGATTGCGCAGTCCTCGCTTCACCTGATAAAGTTCAAAATTCTCCGGGGAAATTCGGTTATTCGCACGAAACTCATTGCAAAGGGCTTCCAGTTCCGGACTGTGATTTTCCAGATTGATTTCCGTCATCATAGCACCTTTCTTTCTGTAATTAAAGTAAAAATAAAGCCGCAGCTCAAATGGAAGATCGTGCGGCCCAATGGAAATTTATTTAATTAATAAATGTATTTTATCCCACCGCACAAGTAAAGTCAAGTGATTTGCTGTATACATTGCTGCGGTATTTGCAATAAAATTTGTTATTAATTTCATTATTTGAGCTTATTATTCCTATGTAAAATTATAAATGTATATAATTGCATTATAGCGATTCATAAAATGTATGGACACTAAGGAGGAACGCAAAATGCATCACCGCAGAGGAGAATTTCTTCTGGGATTTTTCCTTTTTCTGGCCATGTTTCTGATCCCCTTTGTAGCTTTCGGCAACCCGGCGGCAGGCAAGGCCGGTTCCAGTAAAAGCGAAAGTCCGGCGTCCAGCCACCCCCAGGAAACCGGCAGCTCGTTTCATATTCTTGACACCGCGACGAAACAAATCCTGACCGTAGGCGATCGGGAATTCATGACCGGAGCCGTTGCGGCGGAAATGTCCCCCAGCGCGGAACAGGAGGCGTTGAAGGCACAGGCAGTAGCCTGTTACACTTATTACTGCCGACTGCGCGAAAATCAAAAAAAGACACCCGATTCGTCGCTGAACGGCGCCGATTTCTCCGCCGATCTGCAGAACGGCCAGATTTATCTGACGGACGAACTTCGAAAAAAACGCTGGGGCACCCATTACGACGAATACGCTCAGGCCCTGAAAACCGCCATCGACCCGGTGTTCGGTCTGGTTTTGAAAAGCGGCGGGGAATTGATCGAGGCAACCTATTATGCAATCTCATCCGGGAACACGGAATCTTCCGCTGACGTTTGGGGCGGCGAACGTCCCTACCTCATCTCTGTCGCAAGCCCGGGAGACAGATTCGCCGGCGGATACCAGACCACCGTCACCCTGTCCTTAGAAAAAATGAAAGCCTGCATTTTATCCGCCGCTCCGGATGCGGATCTATCCGGCGATCCATCCGGCTGGGCGGGTACCGCCGAACGCACCGCAGCGGGTTCCGTAAAAACGATCCTGCTGGGAGGAAAAAGCGTAACCGGGAACAACGCGCGCGCGGCTTTCGGCCTCCGCTCCGCGAATTTCACCGTCAGTTATTCCAACGGGCAGTTTACCTTTTCGGTGCTTGGCTACGGCCACGACGTCGGGATGAGCCAGACAGGAGCCCAGTATATGGCGAAGCAGGGCGCCGATTACCGGCAGATTCTATCCTGGTACTATCCGACGACCACGCTTGCGGCCTAACAAAACAGGGCGGATAAAACCGCCCTGTCCCTTTCTCTACCTGCTGAGCTTATTCGCGATGGAGACATCGCAAAGCTGCTTAATACTGTAAATTGCTGCGGCCTGATCGATTCCGTTTTGTTGTATATATTTATAAATATCCAGATTGTAATAGCGTAAATCGATCATGTGGATTTCTGAGAAATTCTGCGACAGGTAAGGAATCATCGAATTTGCAAATGAGTCCTTGATCAAAAGCAGCTTGCCGCCCTTTGCCTCTGGATTCTTAACCACTGTTACCGAAGGATTTCCGCCAAGGTAAACAGAGTATTTGTCCTTACTGTTCAAATACTGATCCCAGTAAATCCCGAGATGCGTTTTTTTGCCGGTCACCTGTGTAACGGCGGATTTTTCCTTTGTATACGGGAGAACCAGCGTATCCGGCTTCTGCCATGTGTTGACCGCCTTGGAATAGAGCGTCCCATAAAATGGCTGCGGCACAGCCTGAAAAATAAACGCGCTTTTGGGCAGGCTGTCAAAGCCCATCGCGGCGGCAAGCGCCCGATAGCCGACGTAGGCCCCCTCGGTATTCCAGTGATGATCGGTTTTAAAATAGTAATCCCGACCCGTTTTCAAACTCAAGCTGGAAAACAGGTCGACTACCTTTGCTTTTCCTCCCACGGTCTGTTCCAGCTCCTCCAGTTCCTGATGCTGGTCATGGTTCGGCGCTGAGTACGGAAGGTTCTCAGACTGCTCCTGAGAGCCGGAGGGCACCGGAAGGATCGTGAGCCGCAAACCGGATTTTTCCGCGAATTGCGCGAGTGCTTCCGCGTTTTTCTGAAAGATTCCGGTTCTATCCGGCAGAAGAACCTCGTAAATATGATCGTTTTTTCCGAAGTATACGCCGCCCTCCGCGGGGATCGAACCGTAATCCGCCGCAAGGTCGCGCTTGCCGAGCATCAGCTGCTCCGCCGTATTCAGCGTGACAAAGGTATTGCGCAGCGGGAAATGGTCGCCGACGTAATTTTCAGCCGATTTCATAAAGCGCCCGTCCAAAACGGTGTCCAGAGTCGGAACCGGCGTCGGTTCCAGAGCTCTGTTTTCATTTTCCGAAAACGTCTGTTTCGGCGCAGCCGCCAGCCAAAATACACCGACTAAGATCGCGGCGGCAAGCAAGAACGCAGCCGCGAGTGCCGCCGGCCGGCAGACGAACCTTTTCAGTTGCACTTTTCTCAATCTGTTCATCAGCGTCCCCCGTCAAAAACGGAAATATAAAAACGGATTGTAGGAATTATCGACAAGAGCGGCAATCGAGAGCAGGAACAGCACCGTCATACCCGCGCTTCGCAGCGCAAGCCCGGTTCTTCCCTTCCGGTCAAGCCACCCCAGCAGCCTGGCGGGATACGGCGTGCAGAACAGCGCCGCAAGCAGAAGGATCGGCGCGCCGGTGATCAGCGCGTACACGCCGAGGGAATCCGTCCCACCGGAAAAGCCGAACATCGCCGCGACCACGCCGCACGCGGCGCGAAGATCCGTGTACGAAAAGAACACCCATCCCACAACCGCCGCCAAAAATGCGTACAACCATTGAAAAAACACGGGAATGCGGTCCAGCCATTTTTGCAGGAACAATTTCTCACATATGATTAAAAAGCCCCAATACGCGCCCCAGACCGCAAAATTCCAGCTGGAACCGTGCCAAAAGCCCGTCAGAACCCACACGACGGCAAGATTCCGGACAAGCTTTACGGTGGAGCACCGGTTGCCGCCAAGCGGAATATAAAGGTAGTCGCGGAACCAGCGGCCCAGCGTCATGTGCCAGCGGCGCCAGAAGTCGGAGGCGCTGCGAGAGCTGTACGGCAGATTGAAATTTTCCGGCAGGATAAAGCCGAACATCCTGCCAAGGCCGATGGCCATGTCGGTATAGCCCGAAAAATCAAAGTAGATCTGAAAGGTAAAAGCAAGCGCGCCCAGCCATGCGCTTAAAGCGGAGGGATGCCCGAAATACTGAACCTTGTCCGCAATCAGCGCAAGATTGTTCGCAAGCAGCACCTTTTTAAACAGGCCGTGCAGAAACCGCAGCGCCCCCTCCGTCACATGCTCCATGGACTCCGTCCTGCCGCGAAGCTGCGCCTGCATCTCTTTATACTGGATGATCGGCCCGGAAATCAGGTGCGGAAAAAAGGACACGTAGGTTCCAAAATCGATCAGGCTTTTCTGCGCGGGCGCTTCGCCGCGGTAAATATCGATCGCATAGGAAAGGGATTCAAAGGTATAGAACGAAATTCCGATCGGCAGCGCGGCGGCCGGAACCGGAATCGAGAGAGAAAACGCGGAATTCACGGTAGAAACAAAAAGCGCGGCATATTTGAAATAAGCCAGCATGCCTAGGTTGACGCAAATTCCGAACGCAAGCACCGCCCTGCGCGGGCCCGGACGGCCCGCAAACCGCTCCAGAAGCGTTCCCACCGCGTAATCGAACACGGCGGTAAACAGCATCAGGAAGACATAAACCGGCTCGCCCCAGGCATAGAAGACCAGGCTGAACACGAACAGGCACAGGTTTCTCCATTTGCGCGGCAGAAGATAATACGCCGCGAGCGAAACCGGAAGAAAGATAAAAATAAAAAACAGACTGCTGAATAACATATGTATTTCGAGTCCTTTCTCCCGATTTTTTATCCCTTTCTATTTTAAGAGCATTGATTAAAAAAAGCAAGAGAACGCGAAGATGTTTCTTCGCGTTCTCCCTTATCAGCCGCCTTGCTGTGCCCGCTTCAAATCTGCGCTGTACGGGCCCGGCGGCTCCTTTTCAACGTCTCTTCCCATATGATTCGCACAAAGCGGCGGCCTGAGCTTTCACCCAAACCGCCGCCACGCAAATACAACTTACTAATTTGTTGAGTCAGTAATTGTTTTGTTTAGGGGGTTTTGCTTAACCAACCTTAGCAACGTTCACCTTAGTGCCGTTAACATATACGCCGGTCTGTGCGCCCACAGCGCCGACAGCAGTTATTTTGAAGAAGTATGTGCTGCCGTTGTGTCCAGCCAGTTCATAGTGGAACACATTGGAAGAACCAAGCGTAAAGGTCGGGGCCGCGCCGTTGTTCGTGGTAATGCCATACTGGTAAGAAGCACCCTTTTTCACGGTAAGAGCAGACGTTGTGTCGCTCTTGAAGGTCTGGGCACCGGAAACAGTGACAACCAGAAGCTTCGTGCCGTTTACATAGATGCCGGTTGCTTTGCCGTTAGCGTTTGCGGCAGCAGTGATCTTAATGAAATAATCGTTGCCGGATTTGCCAACGTTTGTAATGGAGCTGATGACACCAGCGGAACCAGCAGTCATGACCGGAGCTGTCGGAGCTGTGATCTTGAACTGATAGGAAGCGCCAGGAGCCAGTGTAAAGTCTTTCGTCGTGTCGGACTGAATTGCCGGAACTTCCGTAGCGGTAATGTTGCAGACTGCATCGCCGTAATCTTCGCTGTCGACTTCATAACCGTCGGCATCGTAAAGCTTTGCGGTCAAACCGGTGTGGTTTTCAGAAGCAAAGTCCGGATCAATCGAATTGACCGTAACCGTAGCCGTGTTGCCGGAAGAAGTCATCGTGAACACGTCGCTGCTGCCGCCGTCAAGCTCCCAGCCGATGGTGTAACCCGCCGGAAGGGAAGTGCCGCCCGGATAAGCGGAAGCCGTAAAGGTTTCGGACTGACCTTTCGCAATGCTGGAAGAAGATTTGTTGATCTGAAGTCCGGCAAAGCTCAGCGTATCGATCTTAAAGGTATCAACGGAATTGCCTTCGGATTTAGTAAGCGTAAAGCCGTAGCAATCAAAATCATCGGTGTCTACTTCATCGGCAGCGGCCTTGAAAACGGTCGTGCCTGCCGCAAGAGTAGAATCGGAAAGCTTTAGCTTTGTGCCGGAAACGCTGCCGGAAACATACATATCGCCAGCCTTAACGACCATGCTGCCGTCGCCTTCCACTGTCTGTACTGTAATCTTATTCGGAAAAACTGTGGTTGTGTCGCTGTCAAGGTTAATCGTATCAACATCGACATCACCGGAAATAGTAGCCTTTGTGTCTTCATTGGCAGTCTCAATCGTACCCTTTGTTGCATTCTTAGGAGCGGGAACCGAACCTGTGAACGCATCGTCATCGTCGCCAAGAGCAAGGGTGCTCTCATAAGAATCCAAATCAATCGACTTGATCGTGGCACTGTCGCCCTTAACGGTAAGAGTACCATCATCTTTCGCTTTCAATCCACCGATTGTCACAGCAGACTCGTCAGAGTAAACATCGATAACCGGAGCCTCCAATGTTCCCGTGACTACCTTGGTGTCCTCATCATTGGAATCAACATCAATCGTGCCGTTCGTGCTTACATCGCCAACCGTGCCGCCGGCAATTTTTACATCACTAGGTGCCCCATTGGTGCAGTCTGTAGTTTTAATTTTTCCAGCGGAACCGCTGTTGATTGTAACTTTGCCGGTCGCGCCAGACGTGGTGATATCGCCGACTTTACCGTCGGAAAGTTCTACGTTGCCGCAGTCAACATCAACATACCCTACGCGCGCATCGCCGATAACCAAACCGCCCGAGTCTTTTGTGCCTACGGTTCCTTCAATGCCCTTCAGGTTTGTCTTTTCGTCGACTGTAACTTTAGTAGTAGTATCCGGGAAAACAACGATCGAATTCGTTACATCCAGATTCTTGCTGTCTGAATCGGTGTCTTCCTTCAGGTCCTTGATTCTTGTCTTTCCGTCTTTTTCGATCGTGAAGCTGGTCGGCATGCCTTCAGATTCACCATCATGGATATTCTCGTATGCAGTTTTAACATCGACCTTATCTTCCACTTTGGTTTTCAGTGTGTACTTATCACCGGAAGCGGAGGAAACAGAGCCGTCTTCGCCAACCTTTTTCAGGGTGAATGTCACATTGGTCGTGCTCGCATCTCTTGTATAAGATGTTTTGGCATCATTAAGAGTCTTGCCGATCGTGACCGTGACACCTTCGCTGGTTGTTGTTTTCACAAGCTTTGTTGATTTGTCATCCTTATTAAGGTTCGACTCAAGATGAACATCGCTGTCGCCGCTGGTAATTTCGATCGAGTATGTCGGAACATACGTGCCGTCCTTATCCTTGACCGCACCTAAGTCATCAGCATCAAGTTTTCCAGAAGTTATCGCGGTCAGCTGAACCGACTTATAAACCGCCAACGCGCTGGTATCGCTTTCAGGTTCAGCGGCAAAAATGCCGACTTGTGCTTTTGTGTTTCTGGTTTTCGCAAATGTATCCAGATCATCGGGAGCTTTACCGGCTTTAATGCCATCGCCCGAAGACACCTTGCCGAATACCGGCGCGTCTTTGTCAAAGACATGAACCGTTAAATTTTTTCTTGCCTTAACGGTATAGTCCGTGTCGGTGTCGCTGTCTGAATAATCGCCTTTGTACAAAATGGAAATTACTTCCGTGCCATCCTTCGTGGAACTTTTCAGCTTTAATTTGGCGGTGTCGTCATCATCGCCCTCCAAGCTGAGCGAAACGAGGCTGTCGCCGGAAACATGAGAAATCGCGGCAATCTTCGGATTATCCACTTCTTCCCTGGTGTTTGTCACGAGCGTGTCGCTGTCAACAAGAAAGTTCGTCAAATCGACTTCTCTGCTCTTACCGCCGTTCACCAGATAGATGTCATCTTCTTTCTGGTTATTGACGATTCCGCTCATGCTTCTTGTGGAAGCGGATGCGAGGGTTACCGGAAGGCTTGAGGCAATCAGTGCTAATGAAAGCAGTGCTGCCAGAGCTTTTCCTCTGAATTTTTTCATCCTTTTTTGTCCTCCTTAAAATAGTTCGTTGTGCATTTGCGTGTGCTATGAGAATTTTAACATACATCTTAGCCGCGGACCGCAAGGCCCTTGACTGAAAACGATACCCGCTTTCCCCGCGCCCCACAGCGCGCCTGAGCGCGGCGACCACAAGCACCGCTCATATGTTTAATTGGATTATAAGATATTTGGTACTTAATGTCAAGTACATTGTGGATATATTTTTTAATAAAATTTGCACTTTCGCTATGATTTTTACAGATTTTAAGCCAAATTCTTCATTTTCTCCGGAAGAAATTGGAAGCGCGGCGATGAGATTTTTTTACCGGCTGAGACAGCCGCCCGCGGGATGTCCCCGCTTAGGAATTTTATGCCGGTTTCTTTGGAAAAATTCCGTGAAAATTTTTCCCATACCCTAAAAATTTTTTTGTGCCCGCCGACCGGCGTCGCAAAGACAGGAAAGATTCTTTTCGCGGGACACCACGCGGACACGGCAAGGGGGCCGGGCGCCGGGGCGGGCCGCGGCGGGGCAGCGGACGGGCAGGATCGCCCCGCCGGGCGGCGCGCCGCACAGGGCCAGGCGGTTGCAGCAGGAACCGTATTCCTTATAATAAGAACAGGCCGCGTTCCCGGAGCAGTGGCGGACGGCGGGCAGTTCAGCATAGCCGGAAGCGATTTCGCCGCCGCCCCGGTACGGCCCGTTGCTGATGAGGATGTGGTCCGCCGCGATTTCCAGCGGGAAGAAATACCCCGCCGTGCCGTGGTGCGGCGCTTTCAGCACGGAATACCCGTCGTACATCCGCGCGGAAGCCGCGAGGATGCTTTCCGGCGGCGCGTCCCCCGTCATCAGAATGTCGTCCGGGCCGGGGCCGCCCCGCCGCACGTTCTGAAACACCGCGCAGGCGGCGTTCAGAGCCCCGGAGTACGCGTCCTGCGTTTCACCGGCAGCCAGAAGCGCCGCCGCGTCCCCGGCGCAGGGCAGCAGGAGCAGCTCGGGGATCAGGGCTTCGATCCGATTGTACAGCGCCCGCGTTTCCTCCGCGTCCTCCCCCCGCACCGGCGAAGCGGAGCACATATGACGGTAGGAGGCGCAGAAGCGCTCCCGCAGCGCCAGAAACTCCCGCGCGCACGGCGGAAGAAGCGGCGCGGAAAGCATCGCGTCCAGCGCGTCCACGGCTTCGGTCAGCTCCGGCGGATACACAAATCCGGTTTCCGGCGGCCAGATCACCTCGTACTCCGCCCCGTCCAGAAAGAACCCGTCGCCCTCCCGCACGGGGAACACGGCGCCGGCCCCCGCGAGCCTCGCGGCGCGCGTAAACAGCGTGAGGACGGAGACATTCACCCGCGCGTAGCCGGTCAGGCGGCTTAAAAACGCCGCGGCGTACAGGGCGAATTCCAGCAGAACGGGCCGGCCCTCCTCCCCGCCCGGAGGAACCGGCAGGTACAGCGCGCCGAAATAGCCGGGCGCGGCTTCCAGAATCCTCCACAGGCCGCACAGATGGTCGCGGTGGCAATGGGTCAGAAAAAACGAGCGGCTTTCCGCTTCGCGGTACCGGGGAATGATCGAATCCGCGACATACTCGTAAAATCCCGGCCCGTTTTCCCCCAGCTTCAGATTACTGCTGCCGCAGTCGACCATCAGGATTCCGCCGCGGTCGCCGCCCAGAACGATACATTCGCCCCAGCCGACGTCGTGCAGGTCAATCCAGCGCACCCGCGCCCTCCGTTCCGTCGGATTGAGCCTGTGTGCGGCTCCATCCGGAGTAAAATTCGCCGTCGCGCCACTCGCCGGAACGCACGACCCGCCCGCCCCGGTATTCGGTGCCCTGCCCGTGGCGCTTGCCGTCCTTCCATTCCCCGGTGTAGAGCAGGTTGCCCTCCATGTCGAACGCGGAACCGCGCCCGGGGACGCCGTCCTTCCACCGGCCGATGAACACGGAGCCGTCCGAGGAACCGAACGCGACCCCCATGCCGTCGCGCAGATTCCGCTTCCAGTTCCCGGCATAGCACAGCTTTCCGGATTTATAATAGTACACGCCGAAGCCGTCGCGCTTGTCGTCGAGGTACCCGCCCTCGTACGCGGTGTGCCCGTTTTCCATCTGCGTGCGGCCCTGCCCCTGCCGCAGCCCGCCGATCAGCTCGCCGAAATACAGGTAGCTCTCCGCTTCGCTGATGACGATGCGTTTCGCGGGAATCAGGCCCTCGCCGAAGAGGGGTTCGATCCGCGCGGATTTCTTCTCCAGATTTCTGGTATGAACCACTTTTCCGCCAAGTCCCTTGGCGGCCACTCCGTATTTGGTCGGCGCGGGCCGCGGCGGAGCGGCTGGATTCGGCAGGGGGGCGGGCTCCGGCGCGGGCATGGGATTCGGAACCGGCCGGGGAATGGGCGGTTCAACCGAAAAAACCTCCCGGTCGACCGCGTAATCCGAAGAATCCAGGTCCTCCGGGGCGTGCGGGGCAGCCGCGAGGGCGGCAAACGCGGGCACTGCCGCCCGTGCAAAATCAGCCGGGCCTTTTTCTTCCGCCCGTTCGGGAACGGTACCGTCGTTTCGTATGTAGGAAAATTCCAGCTTCGCGTCGCCGTCCGTCTCCGTCCAGTCGGGGTCGGGAACGCCGCCGTTTTCCTCCAGCCGCCGGAAAAGGGCAAGGCGCTTTTCCCGTTCCGCCCTCCCGCAGTAGCAGAAAAGGCCCTCGTTGGTGCGAGCCAGCACCTTGGGCTCGCCGCCCGCGGCGCTGTTGACATAGCTCTGCGCCGCCGTTCCGGGAGCCACCGGGCAGGGAAGCAGCTCCTCCCGGCGGTACCTGCCGGAGGTCGCATCGAATAAAAGGAGTTCAATGCCGTTCCCGCCCGGGCGCAGAACGGCTTCCGGCCTGCCGGGGGTCCCGGCGAAATACGCGGTGCGCAGCCACTCAAGCTTAGGCCCGTACACCGATTCGGATACGATTTCTCCGGAAAGGTTCCGGCTGACAAGGCAAAACCCGTCCGGGCGGCGGAACGCCTCCTGCACCACGGTTTTGCCGGAAATCTTGCGCCAGCGGAATTCCCCCCCGCCGATCTTATAGCGCGTGCGGATAATCCGCCCGGCTTCCACCCCGCGCGCCGAGCCTTTCGCCGGGCTGCCGGAAAACGCCTTTTCCCGCGCGGCGGCCAAAAGAGAATCCCTTTCCCCGCCGCCGTCAAACGGGCGATAGGATACCGTATGGAAGACAGTCTGCAAAGGATTTTCCGCCATGGGTTCAGGACCCCTTTCCCTAGGAAACTCTTCCCTTTTTCTTTTCTTGTTCTATCCTACCTTATTTCCAAGGAATTTTCAAGGATTCCACCAAATTCTCACGGTGGAACAATTATGAAACAATTTTTCCAATTCTTCGCGCCTCTCAATATACTATTTCTATTAATGATGGACTCGCCGGCGAAGCCCCGCACGCAAAAGGGTTGCGCAAAGGAAGGAGGACGGGCTATAATAAGTCCGTCCCCCTCGGGTCTTGATTCATAATCCTACTTAAACAGATACTGCATGCTGTCCATCAGTTCCCCGACCGTATGCAGCGTTTTGTTCGCGCGTTTACGGAAGCCGCGGTTGTTTTTCATCATCTGATTCCCAACCGTCGCAAGAGCCATTCCGGCGACAAGGCCGGTGCCGATCCCGCGGACAAAGCCCATGGTTTGCTTATACATTTTATAAAACCTCCAAACACAGAAAAAAGTATGAGTAAAATAAATGAGATTACACCCTTTCATTATTCTGCCTCTTTTCTTTCGAAATATTGAAGTGAAACGCTGGAAAAGCTGTCCTGAAAATCACACATTTTTTTCATAAAAAGGAGAATACTATGCCGGAACTGAATATTGTCATGGTGGAACCGGAAATCCCGCAGAACACCGGAAACGTCGCGCGAACCTGCGCCGCGACGGGCGCGCGGCTGCACCTAGTCGGGCCGATGGGGTTTCAGATCGACGACAAAAAGCTGAAGCGCGCCGGGCTGGATTACTGGCACCTTCTGGATATTACCTGTTACGAAAGTCTTTCCGAATTTTTCAGCCGCAATACCGGTAATTTTTTCTATTTTTCCACCAAAGCGCAGCACGTTTATTCGGAGCCGGCCTATCCGGACGGCTGCTACCTGGTCTTCGGGAAAGAAACCGCCGGGCTGCCGGAAAAGCTGCTCTACGAGAATCCGGACTCCTGCGTCCGGATTCCGATGAGAAACAACCCCGACGCCCGCAGTCTGAACCTTTCGAATTCCGTCGCGGTCGGCGTGTTCGAGGTTCTGCGCCAATGGAATTTTCCCGGCATGCTGCGCAGCGGGCAGCTTCGGCAATATCACTGGTAATGAATCCCCTTTTCTTCCAAAATTCGTGCCAGTGCAACGCCGGAAATGCTTGAAAATGCCATTCGTTGGTTGTATAATAAAAAAAGTTTGTTAGAAAGGTAACAATATCGAAAAGATCTCCCAAAATTCTGCCTGTTTATGAAGGAGAGGTATTTGATGAACGCTTTAAACAAAAAAACCGTAGAGGATATTGACGTAAAGGGCAAGCGGGTTCTAGTCCGCTGCGACTTTAATGTTCCGTTTGACCCGGAGGGAAACATCTCCGACCCGAAGCGGATCGACGAAGCCATGAAGACAATCCGCTATCTGAGGGACCACGGAGCGAAAGTGATTCTCTGCTCTCATCTGGGCCGCCCGAAGGGCGAGTTCAACCCGAAATTTTCCCTCGCGCCGGTCGCCGACTATCTGTCTAAAAAGCTGGGCGCCGAGGTTAAGATGGCAAAGGACGTCATCGGGGAAAGCGCGAAGAGCATTGCCGCCGGCCTGAAGGACGGCGAAGTGGAACTTCTTGAAAACGTCCGCTTCCACAAGGAAGAAGAAAAGAACGACCCCGCCTTTGCAAAGGAGCTGGCTTCCCTCGCGGACATTTATGTCAACGACGCGTTCGGAACCGCGCACCGCGCGCACGCCTCCACCGCGGGAGTCGCGGATTATCTGCCCGCCGCGTGCGGATACCTGATTCAAAAGGAAATCACCATTATGGGCGGCGCGCTCGCGAACCCGAAACGCCCGTTTGTCGCGATCCTCGGGGGCGCGAAGGTATCGGATAAGATCGGCGTCATCACCAATCTGCTGGATAAAGTGGATACGCTGATTGTCGGCGGCGGCATGGCCTACACCTTTATGAAAGCGCTCGGTTATTCCATCGGCTCCTCTCTGTGCGAAGAGGACAAAGTCGGCCTTGCTTCCGACCTGATGGCTAAGGCGAAGGAAAAGAACGTGCGTTTCCTGCTGCCTGTGGACAATGTGGTCGCCGACGAATACGAAAAGGACGCTCAGTACAAGACCGTCAATTCCGATACAATCCCGGACGGCTGGATGGGCCTTGATATCGGCGAGAAAACCCGCAAGCTGTTCGCGGACGCCATTTGCGGAGCCGGAACCGTCGTCTGGAACGGCCCGATGGGCGTAAGCGAATGGGAGCATTTCGAGGGAGGCACCGTCGCCGTCGCAAAGGCGGTTGCCGACAGCGGCGCCGTTTCGATCATCGGCGGGGGCGATTCCGCGGCCGCGGTTGAAAAGCTTGGCTTTGCGGAAAAAATGACCCATATTTCAACAGGCGGAGGCGCGTCTCTTGAATTCCTGGAAGGCAAGGAACTGCCCGGAATCGCCTGCCTGAACGATAAATAAGGCGGAAGGGGCGGCAAACCGCCCCTTCCTTTTCATTCGCGTTTATGATGATACAGGAGGCTACAGTCATGAATAAAAAGCTCAGAAAAGCAGTCATCGCGGGGAACTGGAAAATGAATAAAACCCCGGAAGAAGCAAAAAAGCTGGTCGGCGCCATTCTGCCTTTGGCTAAGGACGCGGGATGCGAAGTCGTCGTCTGCGTGCCGTATGTGGACCTGTTCCCTGTTTTGGAAGCCGCGAAGGGCTCCTCCGTCGGCGTAGGCGCTCAAAACTGCCACTGGGCTCCTTCCGGCGCATTCACGGGCGAGGTGTCCGCTCCGATGCTCGCTTCCATGGGCGTACAGTACGTCATTATCGGCCACAGCGAGCGCCGCACTTATTTCGGCGAGACGGACCTTACCGTCAACCGGCGGATCCGCGCGGCTCTTGACGGCGGACTTTCCGCAATCCTCTGCGTCGGCGAATCACTGGAACAGCGCGAACAGGGGATTACCTCCGAACTGGTCGCCATGCAGACAAAGATCGCTTTGGGCGGCGTTTCAGCAGAAGAGCTGAAACGGATCATCATCGCGTACGAGCCGATCTGGGCAATCGGCACGGGCAAAACGGCTACCGCCGAACAGGCGAACGAAGTCTGCGCGACCATCCGCGCTACGGTGGCTTCGCTGTACGGTTCGTCGGCGGCGGACGCCCTGACCATCCAGTACGGCGGTTCCATGAACGCGAAGAACGCCGCTGAGCTTCTCGCGCAGCCGGATGTTGACGGCGGCCTGATCGGCGGCGCTTCCTTAAAGCCGGACGATTTCGCCCAGATTATCAAAGCGGCCGGAAAGTAAAGCCATAAAAGGAGTACAGGAATGAAAAAGCCTCTGATTCTTATGATCTTGGACGGATTCGGCATCGGGCCGGAATACGGCAATGCCATCAAGGCGGCCTCCACCCCGAACCTCGACCGTCTCTTCGCAGAAAATCCGCTGACACAGATCGGCGCTTCCGGCATGGACGTCGGCCTTCCCGACGGGCAGATGGGAAATTCCGAGGTCGGGCATACGAATATCGGCGCCGGCCGCATCGTTTACCAGGAATTGACCCGGATTACCAAATCGATCCAGGACGGCGACTTTTTTGAAAATCCCGCCCTGCTCGGCGCAGTGGACACCGCCGCTTCCTCCGGCCACGCGCTGCATCTGATGGGCCTGCTGTCCGACGGCGGCGTCCACAGCCATAACAGCCATCTTTACGCCCTTTTGAAGCTTGCAAAGCAACGCGGCTGCAAAAAGGTGTATGTTCACGCGTTTTTGGACGGCCGCGACGTACCCCCCACCTCCGGAAAAGATTTTATTCTGGACTGCCAGAACAAAATGCGGGAAATCGGCATCGGCAAAATTGCTACCGTGACGGGCCGTTATTACGCGATGGACCGCGACCGCAGATGGGAACGCGTCGAAAAAGCCTATGACGCTATGGTTCTCGGCGAAGGCGTACAGAACCGTGATCCCGCCGCCGCGGTGGAAGCATCTTACAAAAACGACGTGACGGACGAATTCGTCATTCCGGTTGTCTGTGAGAAAGAAGGCTGCATCTCATCCGGCGATTCGGTCGTTTTCTTCAATTTCCGTCCGGACCGCGCCCGTCAGGTTACCCGTACCTTTGTCGATCCCGATTTCGACGGGTTTGAACGGGCGAACGGTTTCTTCCCCCTTCATTTTGTCTGCATGACGCAGTACGACGCCACGATCCCGAATGTCGAAGTCGCCTTCCGCCCCCAGCAGCTGAAAAACACGCTGGCGGAGGTCATCAGCCAAAACGGAAAAACGCAGCTGCGCATCGCTGAAACGGAAAAGTACGCCCATGTGACGTTTTTCTTCAACGGCGGCGTGGAAACCGTTACTCCCGGGGAAGACCGTGTGTTAATTAATTCTCCTAAAGTCGCGACTTACGATCTGAAACCGGAGATGAGCGCGTACGAGGTGACGGACGCTCTGGTCGAACGGATTCGCAGCGGCAAATACGACGTGATTATTTTAAATTTCGCGAACTGCGATATGGTGGGCCACACCGGGATTTTCGACGCGGCGAAAGCCGCCGTGGAAGCCGTGGATTCCTGCGTCGGCCGTGTGATTGAAGCAATTCGGGAAATGAACGGCGTTGCTCTGATTACGGCGGACCACGGAAACGCCGAGCAGATGGAGGAGCCCGACGGCTCGCCCTTCACCGCGCATTCGACAAACCCGGTTCCGTTCTGCGTTGTCGGTTATCCGTGCAAGCTGCGCTCCGGCGGCAGGCTGGCGGACATCGCCCCGACGATGCTGAAAATTTTGGGGCTCCCGCAGCCGCCCGAAATGACAGGAAAAAGCATCATTCAATAAATAAGACAGTTACGAACAAGAGGATGATCCTTTCACGGATGATCCTCTTTTCTTTTTCCTGTATGGTAAAACATCCGGGATTCGATCCCTTCAAATACCGCAGGGTTTATTTTCCTCGTTTTATCTCCTCTTGTATTGACTCGGAAGAACTTAACGATATAATGAAAGCAGATAAGATTTCCTTCATACAAAAAATCTGACAAGGGGATGAGGTTACGAAAAAGATCGAAATGATTATCCGCCCGGAAAAGCTGGAAGAGGTAAAGGCCGTTCTCAACAACCTTTGCATTTATGGCATGACGGTCACGATGACCTCCGGATGCGGAAACCAAAAGGGCATGAAAGAAGTTTACCACGGAACCGTTTATAATCTGAACCTTCTCCCGAAGGTCAAGGTGGAAACGGTTGTGCACGACGAGATCGTAACCGAACTGATTTCTAAAATCTGTGAGGCCGTTAAAACGGGAGAAATCGGAGACGGAAAGATATTCGTATTCCCTGTGGAAGAGGCGGTTCGCATTAGAACCGGTGAAAGCGGAGACGACGCAATTTGACGGACTGAGCCTTCTCAAACCGAATTGACCATAAGCAGAAATACGCGGAGCCTTTTAAAACGGCTCCGCATTCCTTTTCAAGTGAAAGCCGGTTGACATCTTCATCCGTCAAGAGTACAATCTATGAAAATTGAATCAAAAGCAGGGAGCTTGTGATACAGGCTGAGAGGAAGTTAGCGTGAACTTCGACCCGTTAACCTGATTTGGATAATGCCAACGAAGGGACTTTATTTCCGTTACGAAGAAAGCGGGATATGCCTTTTCGGCATGTCCCGCTTTCTTTTTTACCATGATTGAAAGATTGGAAGGGGATTTTAATGAAAGACTTGAGAAAAATCGTATTGACCGGGAACGGGAATCCTGGGGGCGCTGGCCGCATACCCCGTCGCCGCTTATCTTCTGTCGGCTCCGGCGGCCCTTTTCACTTATGTTCTGCCCTTTATGGTCAGCTCTTTAATTGGTTCTGCTATTTCCGTCGTGCTGCTGAAAATTCTTGAGCGGACAAAACTGTTCGATCTGGCCCATTCTTATCATTTCTAATTTAGGCAGCCGTTTTCCGTTCAGGGCAGACAAGAAACGGAACCGTCCGGTTCGTTTTTTTCTCTGAAAACGGCTCTTAATCTTTCTTTTTTCTGGAGAGATTAAGAACCGACAATCCGTAAAAAACGACTGCGGAAGCCAGCAGGACCACAACGCTGACCCATGGCGCAAGTTCCTGTCCCCCCACGGAAAACTCTATGCCCATATATTCCTTGAATTGCCGCACCGTATCAGACGGAGCCCCCGCAAAGGCCGTTTTCATCGGGGCCTCCATCATCACCTGACGAAACAAAAGCGCCGCATGAGAGGGTGGAAACAGCTTGATCACCGTCTGCACCGAGGCGGGAAGTTCCCCTATGGGAAGATAAATGCCTGTCAAAAATCCGATCAGAGTCCCTATGATGCTGCTTGCCGTTCCAAACGCGTTTTGACTGTTAAAGAAAGACACCAAAAAGCATACCAGGGAGGTATTCGTCAGAGTCGCGAGCAGAATCAGGCCGAAAACCGTAAGCAGACTTTCCGCGGAAAGCCACTCCCCGCCTTTCGAGGTGATATAAAATTCCGCTAAAACGGCGGTAATCAGAGACATGATCACGCCGATCAAAAAAGAGCTTCCGATATATCCCGCCGCGATTCCGCTCCGTTTCACCGGAGAAGCAAAAAAATCCCGGTCGATTCTGCGCGTTTTGTCTTCGATCATAATTCCGAAGGCTCCCATGGTCGTCGTCACGGATACCACGGAGAGAAGTCCCGCCATCAGCCAGCTGTTCATCAGATAATCCACCGAAGGAATCCCTGTAAGCTGGCTCGGGAGCCACACACCGCCCAGAAAAAGCGCATACAGGCCGATGATGATGATGACCGCCAGAAGGGAAAAGAACACCGCGCTTTTGTCTCGAAAATAGAGCTTTACATTCCGTCTGATTAAAACGCTCATTCTCTTAACTCCTTTCCGGTGATGCCGATGAACGCCTCGTCCATCGTTCCCTGCAGAACCTCAAAGCTTTCAATAAACGGTTCGCAGCGTTTTAGCACCGGAATCGCGCTTACGGTATCCGGAAGTTTTACGATTACTTTTCCGCCGGAAACGGCAAAGTCCGCTTTCACTTCTTCCAGCACGCCACGAAGTTCTTTTTCATTTTGTGTGCTGATTTGAAGCGTATCACTGGCAAATCGCGTCTTAAGCTCCGCCGGCGTCCCTTTTGCGGCTGCTTCTCCATGGTCGATCACAATGACATAGTCGGATTCAGCAGCTTCTTCCATGTAATGCGTCGTCAAAAAGACGGTCAGCCCGGTTTCCGTCTGCAGCTTTCGAACGGTTTCCCAGATATTCCTTCTGGACTGCGGATCGAGCCCGGCCGTGGGCTCGTCGAGAAACAGAATTTTCGGCGTATGGAGCAAAGCACGGGCGATATCGGCTCTGCGCTTTTGCCCACCCGAAAGCTTCTCGTACGGGCGGTCCATAACCTCATTTAGTTCCGTAACCCGGGCCGCGTCGGAAACAGCCCGTTGAATCGCCGCTTTTTCCTTTGTGTAAAGCCCCGCGCGAATTGTGAGGTTTTCCCGAACGGTCAGAAGCGAATCGAGCATATTTTCCTGAAACACCACGCCGATTTCCCGACGGATATTCCGGCTGTTCCGGCTGTTCCGGCTTAAATCCATCCCGTCGATCGTCACCGTTCCGCCGTCGTAGCTGAGAAGCGTGCAGAGGATTTGTATCGTCGTCGACTTTCCGGCGCCGTTGGGGCCGAGAAAAGAAAAAAGCTTTCCCCTCTCCACATAAAAGCTGATTCCTTTTACAGCCTCAATATTCCCGAAATTTTTCTTCAGCCCGTTGACCTCAATCATCTTGTTCAATGCGATAACCCCTTTCTGCAACTACTGTATCAAAGGGACGGGAATTGTGCAATCAAAAAACGGTATGCTGCGCTTATATGGACGCAAACTGTAAAAAAAGCATGGTAAGCCGCGCGAACTTCTCCCGTGCCTTTAAAATTTAGCGGGTATGGTACCGTTCCTTCAGCTTTCGGTTCAGACGGTCCGACAGCTTTTTGTCCCTGAGTACTGCGGCAAACAGGACGATGACGTAAACGGCCAGAACACACAATAGGAACACAGCAACCTCTCCTGCTTTATCCAGACTGATCCAGTCCCAGAGCGACGCAAAATACAGCAGTATGAGGGCAAGGACTGCCATGTGGACGATTCTTCTGATGAAATACCGGCGTTTGCTCAGTTCCCTGCGCGACCAGAACAGAAAGAGAGGCAGGTCGCCGACAACGGCCATCAGCAAGATTCTGCCGATGTCTTTCACGGTAAACACCGCCCCGGGGTTGAGCAGGGCACAGTAAAGATACATGGAAGCGACAACCCCCGTTGTAATTACAAAAAAGGACCTGAACATTGCTTTGAGCAATTCATCAAGACGCACCGCTGATTCCTCCTATATACCGAGTCTCTTTTTCAAATCGCCTATGTACTGCCGGGATATCACCACTTTTTCTCCGTTATCCAAGAGCGCTTCAAACCGTCCGCTGAAAGCGGGACTGAGCGACCGGATTTTCATTAAATTGAGAAGAACCGATTTGGAGGCACGCAGAAAGTTGCCGGCCGACAGGGCCTCCTCCAGCTCGTAAAGCTTTTGTTTTGACTCATAAACTTTCTTTTTTTCATATACGAATGTTTTATTGTCAACAACTTCAATATAATAGATATCCGAGGGCTTAATACGGTAAATCTCATTTCCCTCATAGGCAACCATGGCATCCTGAGATTTAAAAATGGAGATTGCCCGCAGGATTTCCGGCGACATTTCCCGGCAGCGTATCAAAATCTGCTCCTCTTCGCCTTCTTTGGGCTCTTCAATAACGATTCTCAATTCTTTCACCCCGCGCGCAAGTTTGATGAAATTATACCATAAAAATTGCATTTGAGAAGAAGGATTTTTCTTGGAATTTGACGAGTACCGGCACGGGAAAACGGTTAGAATTGAAATAGGTTGAAAAAGATGTTAAAATATCGATATTATTACCGCCGGGAGGGGTATCCATTGCAAAACAGGAAAATGGTCTCCGTTTTCCTTGCGCTCGCCGTTCTTTTGCTTTCCATGACGGGCTGCAAAAACAGCAGGCCGTCAAACGCGGACAAAACAATTTTATATGGCCTGAAAAGCGACCCGAAAACGCTGGATCCGCAGATTGCCTCGGACTCCTCGTCCATTATTGCGATCGGGGCACTTTTTGAGGGACTGGCAAGACTCGGCGCGGACGGAACCGCCAAACCCGGAGTGGCCGAACGGTGGCAGGCCAACACGGACAGCACGGAGTTTACCTTTTACCTGCGCGGCGACGCAAAATGGGGTAATAAAAAGCCCGTTACCGCGAACGACTTCGTTTACGCTTTCCAACGGGCCGTATCCCCGCAAACGGGTTCGCCGGTCGGCTCGCAGATGTTCTGCCTGAAAAACGCCCGGCAGATCAGCTCCGGAAAGCTGCCGCCGGAAAAGCTGGGGGTCTCGGCCGTGGACAGCCACACGCTGAAAGTCAGTCTGGAATATTCCTATCCGGATTTCCCCAAGCTGACGGCGAATGCCGTTTTTATGCCCTGCAGCCGGGATTTTTTCGAATCGACCTCCGGCCGCTACGGACTTGAAGCCTCCTATGTTCTGGGAAACGGCCCGTTCCGTATCGACGGAAAATACGGCTGGGCACACGACCAATATCTGAATCTGAGGCGCTCCGCAACCTATACCGGCGGCACGGTTCCCCTGCCGTCCAACGTTGATCTTCAGATTGAGGGGGACGACCTTGACCTGAGCGATCCTGTGGCCGCGTTAAAAAACGGGGTCGTAGACGCCGTTTCGGTCTCCGCCGCTCAGGCCGGAAAAGCTTCGGCCGGCGGCTGCTCCATCGTATCGTTTGAGGACACGACCTGGGGGCTTTGTTTTAACACCTCTTCCAATCTAATGAAAAACGTGAATGTCCGCAAAGCCTTTGTTCAGGCGCTTGACCGGAAAAAAGTCCTGTCGCATCTGCCGCAGGACACGTCTGCCGCGGATTCCATTCTTCTGCCCGGCACCGCATTTTTGGGGCAGAACTACCGGAAACTGGCAGGCGACCCGTTCCTGCTTTCCCAGGATGCTGGGGCCGCGCAGACTCTTGCGAACGGGCTAGGGGAACTCGGATTTTCCAAGGAAGACAAAATGGAATCCGTCAGCGTTCTGTGCCCGGATGATGATGAAAACGTTAAGCTGATGCTTAACGAAATGATTATATCCTGGAACTCACAGTTTCACAATTATTTTAATATGGAAGCAATGGACAAAAGCGATCTTCTTGCCAAGGTGAAGTCCGGGGACTATCAAATCGCGCTTGCTCCAATCACTCCCGACAGCGACGGGCCTCTTTCGGTTTTGTCCCTGTTCCGCAGCGGAGCCGACGGGAACTTTACGAAATACAGCAACACCGCGTACGACGCCCTGCTCTCCAAGGGGGAAACCGGAGACGGGGTAAAGGCCGCCGACGACTACGCTGCGGCGGAAGAATATTTGAGCCGTCAGGCCGTGTTCTATCCGCTGTACTACGGCAAACGTTATTACGCCATGGCGAAGGGCGTGACCGGAATTGTGTTCCACCCCTATCAGGGCGGCGTCGATTTTATCGGCGCGGGCAAGGAATAAAAAAATGCGGCAGACCGCCGCTCTGGGGCTCCCAGGGCGGCGGTTTTTTCGTTCGATCGCATCAAGAATGCGGAAACAAAACTCCCGATTTCCGATAAAATGGATTAGAAACAGAATTCGAACGGTGAAAGAAGGAGATTATATGTATTCCGATTCCCGCGCGCCCGTCGGCACCTTGGAGTATATCCGGCGAAACCGCGGCGTCAACGCCTGCAAAAGGCGTTTTCAGGAAATCATCGGAAAGCAAAAGGAAGCCGCGCCGCGCCTGCTGAATGACGAGGGGCTGCGCTTTGCAACCCTGTTCTCGCTGAAACCGCAGATTGAAGAATCCGGACTGAAGGACGGACTCAGCGAAAAAAACAGGGCTGCGCTGCAGATTTGTGATAAAGTTCTGGAAGAAAAAAAGGCACTGCCCGGCGGCGGAATTTCTTATACGGACGAAAACGTTCACGCCGCTTTTTTATGGATCTTCCAAACGGGAGCGGAAAACGACGGGCTGAGCGACGATTACGACGAGATTCTTGATCTTTCGGCCTCCGTGCTGACGAGAAGATACCGCGAGACGTCCATACTGCCCGGACTGGCGGCCCTTATTTTCCGGCGCAACCGCAAAAAGGGATATCTGCACGACCTGATCTGGGCCTTTTTCCAGTCGCACGACCCGAATGCGCTGCGGTATCTCGCGCCGTACCTGCGTTCCGCGAACGCAAGGGACCGGGAACTTGCCCACCTGCTCCTGCATCTTCCGGACATCGGCGCGGATTCCCGCCGATGGGAAACCCAGTACCGAAAATTCATGAAGTGGCTGCAGGACAACAGCCCTTATCTGTATTTTACGGGAGAAAGCCTGCAAAGCTCCAATCAGCCGGAAATCTGTGGCCTTGACCGGGAGGCAAAATATCTGTGCAAACAGATTTCCCCGCGCAAGCGCACTCCGGTCGATCCGCTGACCAGTCAGGAAAAAGAATCCCTCAGCTGTTTCGCACAGGCGGAGGAAAGCGAGCAGACCGTCCTTTCCGATTATTCCAAAGCCCTCCATGCCAGCAATCCGGAGTCCTGGAACCGGTGGATACACCTTCCGGTAGAAGAGCAGCTTCGACTTGCGAAAAACGGAACGGGGAGGCGGCTGGTATGATTTTTATCGCCGGAAAGCAGATCACGTCCGAAGAACTCTCGAATCTGACCCATGAAAATACGGAGCGCTCCATTCTTTCTCAGCTTGCGTCCGCCGAAGAAAAGCTTGATTACGATTCCAGTGAACAGCTGGTATTCGAACTCCGCCTGCGCGCTCAGACCGTTGCCGCCGCAAAGGAACTGGACAAAAGCGGCATGGATTTCGCGATCTTCCGCAAGTCCAGATGCAATCCTGATTTCTGGGACCGCACGGCGGAAGGCGGTTTTCGTCTGAAAAGCGGCGCGAAGCCGAGTGAGGCGATTTCGGACATTTTTGATCATGGCCGAAAATACGCGACGGAATGCGCGACCGCCATGGTCATCGTCTATTACCGCGCCCTTCTTGCCGTACTGGGTGCGGACCGGTTCAATCAGGTCTTTCCAAAAATAGAACTGATGAACTGGCATCATCTCGACCGGCTTCTCCGAGATGTCGGCCTGATGAAAAAGTACCCGTTCTATCTTCCGGGCGACCGACGTTACTTCGCCAATCCGGACGTGGACCCACTGACCCCGGAATGGCAGGGTGAAAATGTCATCGACTTAAACGGGAAACTATATTACGGCCATGGAGTCGGAATCTACGACGCGGACACCATCATCAGGTCCCTGAACCAAAACAGGATTGAGGACGCGGATGAAACCGCCTATCTGATGGACTCGGCGGGACGGCCCGATTTTAAAAACCTGTACCGGATTTCCCAGAATCACTGAGCTTTTTCCTCACGGACTTCCACCCGGTTTCCTCCCTGCTTTTTCGCCGAATACATGAGATCGTCCGCCTTTTGGACCATGGAATCCAGCGTGGAGCCTTCCTCCATTTCCGCTAAACCGAAGCTGCAGGTAATATGTATTTTACCGGCGAACCGGTTCTTTTCAATGGCGAAGCGGATCCGGTTCAGGATTCCCGCGGCATTATTCCGGTCGGTTTCCGGAAACAGGATCACAAATTCATCCCCTCCCCACCGGACCAGAAGATCGGGGCTTCTCAAATGAGCGCGGATCACATCGGCCAGCTCGGCAAGAACCCTGTCCGCAATCGAATGCCCGAACTGGTCGTTGACGGATTTGAACCGGTCTATGTCAAACAAAGAGAGCGAAAGGGGCCTGCATCGCCCGAGGCAGATTTTCTGCCACCTGGCAAATTCCGAAAAAAGCCGGTTTCTGCTGGAGGCCTTTGTCAGCTGGTCGGTATAGCTGAGCTTCATCAGCTGAGCTTTGGAAAGAAATTCGCCGTATTGCTGCCGGTCCCTTCCCAACGCGAAAATGGAACAGATCAAAACGGTGGCGGCAAAATAGATGACCGCCGCCATCAGCTCGTCTATACTCAGGCCGCCGAGCTTTCTCCAGGAAAAATAGAGAAAGCCGGCCATCCCAACGGTCGACACGGCAAGCATATTCCGGTACCGGTTCGGAACCAGAAAAAAGGCCAGCAGAAGGATGTACAGCCCCGCCGCCTGAACCATAAAATTCGGCGGGTCGTACTGAACCAAAACGAATAGAAAGATCGCGACCGCGAGAAGCTCCATCCCCGTTGTGCAGCGGTAAAAGGACCTGTATCCCCTGGCTCTGGAGCAATACAGGGAAAAAAGGACGAGAAGGCCTGTGAACAGGGTGCGGAACAACGCAATGAGCAGCTTGCTCAGCGGGCTTTTTACAAAAATCAAATCCGGAATTAAAAGCGCTTCATTGAATACGCCGACAGCGAGGCAAACCTGATTGATGTATTTTCGGCTGGAGATGAGCTGGTAATTAAAGTACGCCGTTCTGCGCCCCGGCTTCACGTCATGTCCCGAGGACTTCAATCGGATCCTGCCAAACTCCTGTTTCCCCATTTTCCCACACATCCTGTCCTTACTTTCGTTCCAGCGAATAACCGTTTATTTGCTTCCTCTGATATTATTATAATATTGAATTAACACCGAGTAAAGTCCCGTTAGCCCCGTTCCCGAAAAAAAGGTTGACAAAAGCGGCATCGTAGAATAAAATAGGGAAAGATTACAGCCGGTAAAATGCGGATGTAGGCCCGTTTTACAAAAAAATATTACGGAAGCCGTACGCCAATGAGGGCAGGGCAAAGAACCGTAAAGTAAATGATACAGAAGTCATTTAACTCGCTGTTTAGGTTAAGTGGCTTCTTTTTTATTCAGAACCGGTCCTCTTTAGCGCGCTATCATCCGGATTCGCAGCCGACAATAAACAGTTTGTGGAGGTACCTGCATGAAAAACATTGGGTATTATAATGGAAAAACCGGCCCGATTGAGGAAATGACCATCCCCATGAACGACCGTGTCGTCTATTTCGGCGACGGCGTGTATGACGCCACTTACGCGGTAAACCATGTCATCTTTGCGCTCGAGGACCATATCGACCGGTTTTTTCGCAGCTTTTCCAAGCTGAAAATTCCGTTCGCGATGTCGAAAGAAGAGCTTGCAAAAACACTGCAGGATCTGGTCAATCAGGTGGATAACTCCGAAAGCCTGATGGTTTACTGGCAGACCACACGCGGCACCGGAATGCGCAACCATGTTTTTCCCGACGGCCCGGCAAACCTTTTTGTCACCATCCGTCCGAATCCGCTGACGGCGATCGACAGGACCCTCAAGCTGATTACCGTGGAAGACACGCGGTTTTTGCACTGCGATATTAAAACGCTGAACCTGATTCCAAGCGTTATGGCCGCTCAGGCGGCGAAAGAAGCCGGCTGCCAGGAGGCGGTGTTCCATCGCGGCGAAATCGTCACGGAGTGCGCGCACAGCAACGTCTCCATCATCAAAAGCGGCGTTTTTTGCACGGCTCCGCTCAACAACCTGATTCTTCCCGGCACCGCCAGAAAACATCTGGTCGCGCTTGCCGCGCAGGTCGGAATGCAGGTCAGTGAAAAGCCCTTTACCGTCGCCGAGCTGATGGACGCCGACGAAGTCATCGTACATAGCTCCGGCACCCTGTGCAACGCCGCTGTGGAAATCGACGGCAAAAGGGTCGGCGGGCGCGCCCCCGAGCTGCTCAAAAAGCTGCAGGACGCCGCTGTAAAGCAATTTGAGGATTATACGAAAGTGAAATTCGCGGATTACGCAAAATAAGAGCGAAAGGATCGTCGTGACTGAAATGAATCAGGAAACATTAACCGAATGGAACGTCGGCCAGAATCTTGACGACCTGATGAATCTGGACCCCCGCGGATACGGGGTCTGCCGGATTCTGTACGACGGGTCGCGAAAGCTCGCCGGTGAACCGTTAACCATGCACGCGGCAAAAAAGCTGATGGAAACGGTCCGGGAAGGTGACGAAGTCCTTATTCTGACCGGTTTTGTTCTGACCCCTTCCCTCTGCGCCGAAACGGACGGAATTATCGGTGCCATGCTGCTGGCAAGAGCGCTTGAAAAAGCGTTCCGCGCGGTTCCCGTCCTTGTCTGCCCGGAAGAAAACGTTCCGGCCGTGAAGGCGATCGCCCCGCTGACCGGCCTTCATCTTTACGAATCCGTCGAGGAAGCAAAGCGCTTTCCCTTTTCCATGGCGTTCCTGACTTTCCCGAAGGAAGCGGAAAAGGCGGCAGGCCGCGCGGATGAAATCATCGCACAGGGGCTCCCTTCCGCTGTTGTCAGCATTGAAGCTCCCGGAGCGAACGCAAAGGGCTTCTATCATAACGCCGTGGGAAAAGACGTCACCCCGTTGGAAGCGAAAGCAGATATTCTGTTTGAAAAGCTGCAGCAAAAAGGTGTTGCAACCATTTCCATCGGGGATCTCGGCAACGAGCTTGGACTCGGCACGCTAGGCGACCATTTGAACCGTTATATTCCCTACGCCGCGCCGGGCTCCTGTTCCTGCGGATGCGGGGGCGGGCTGGCCGCCGCGACCAGGGCCGGAACCGTCCTGACCGCGACGGTTTCCAACTGGGGCTGCGACGGAATGATTGCCGCGCTCGCGTTTCTGATGAAGAATCCGGAGATTCTTCATGACGGAGAGCTTCTCGGGGAAACGATCAAAACCGCTTCCCGCTGCGGAATGGTCAATATGGACGGTTCCCTGACCCCCGCGGTGGACGGCTTCGGCCTGAAAATGAACGTGCTGATTCTGGAGCTGATGCGCGAATGCGTCACCTACGCTCTGGATTACGCAGGATATGAGCCGGGGAAAACCTGGTTTCGAAAGGTGCTTGAGTTGGGATTTTTTCAGTGAGGAGGTTACTGTAAATGCAGGAGCCCAGAATCCTGATGGCGGGGGACAGTGCCCTCACGGTTGAATTCGGCAATGAAATCAGTGAGGAAATCAACGGTAAAGTCCTCGCGCTGGGCCGCGCTCTTCGGCAGTCCGGCCTCAAGGGTATCACGGAAACGATACCGACTTACCGTTCTCTTTTAATCTGTTACGACCCTTGCGTGATCCGCTATTCTTCGTTAAAGCGCAAGGTCTCCCGCCTTGCGAACCACCTTGGCTCCGCCGCTTCCGGCGCGGGCCGGATTGTCGAAATCCCCGTCTGCTACGGGGGAGAATTCGGCGAGGACCTGCCGGATGTTGCGGCCCACGCGGGTATGGCGGAGGACGACGTCGTCCGGATTCATTCTTCAAAAAATTATCTGATTTACATGCTGGGCTTTCTGCCCGGCTTTGCCTATCTTGGGGGAATGGATCCCCGGATTGCGACGCCCCGCCTGAAAACGCCGCGCGTGAAAATCCCGGCGGGTTCCGTTGCCATCGGCGGCGAACAGACCGGCATCTACCCCATCGCATCCCCCGGCGGGTGGCGGCTGATCGGCAGCACGCCGGTAAAGCCCTATGACCCGAACCGGGAGGACCCGATTTTGTACCGGGCCGGGGATCGGATCCGTTTTGTCCCGGTGCCGCGCGAAGAATACCTGCGGATTCACTCCCTTTCGGAAAAGGGCGAATATCAGTGCGTCGTCCGGGAAGGGGGCTCCTCCGATGGGGATTGAAATGATAAAACCCGGGCTTCTGACCACCGTGCAGGATTTTGGGCGCACCGGTTACCAAAAGCTTGGCATTTCTCCCTCCGGCGCGCTGGACCGCAAAGCCATGATTCTCGCAAATCTTCTGGTGGCAAATTCCGCCGGTGAAGCCGTGCTGGAAATCACCATGATGGGACCGGAGCTTCGTTTTACCGCGGATAATTTTGTCGCGGTGACCGGAGGGGACCTGTCGCCTGTACTCAACGGAGCGCCGATGCCGCGGTACGCCGCCATTCCGGTAAAGGATGGGGATGTTCTTTCCTTCGGCCCCGCCAAAAGCGGCTGCCGCGCTTACCTTGCGTTCGCCGGCGGCCTCAAACTGCCGGTTGTCATGGGCAGCAAATCAACCAACCTGAAATGCGGATTCGGAGGCTACGGGGGACGCAAGCTGCAGGCGGGTGATGCCATCGCATTTTCTTCGCCGAAAAAGGAACTGCCCTTTTTTCCGCTCCGCACGCTGGAGGCCCCGTCTTTCGGCGGCGAAACGATCCTGCGGGTGATTTTGGGCCCGCAGGAAGACGCTTTCACCGAGGAAGGAGTCCGTACTTTCTTTGAGGAAACCTATCAGGTGACGCCCCGGTTTGACCGTATGGGCTGCGCGCTGGACGGTCCCGTCGTCGAATGCAGGGACAAAGCGGACATCATATCCGACGGAATCCCCGCAGGAGCCGTTCAGATTCCCTCGAGCGGCAAGCCGATCATCATGCTGGCAGACCGCCAGACGACGGGCGGATACACCAAAATCGGCACAGTGGCGTCGGTTGATCTTTCCCTGCTCGCGCAGTGCCGCCCGGGCGATTCCGTACGGTTTCAGCGCATTTCCGTCGGGGAAGCCCAAAAGCTGCTGCGGAAAGAGACAAAAAAGCTCAGTAAGCTGAATCGGTATTTGAACGAATAAACGAAAAAAGACCCGCCGGGCCGAAGAACGCTCAGCGCGTCCGTCCCGGCTGTTGAAACGGAGGTTGAACGAATGGATCTGACAACGATGGCGCCGTCGGAGGTTCGCGGGCTGATCCGCAAGGGCGAAATTACCGGCCCGACCGCCGGCATGTGCGCCGGATACGCGCAGGCAAATCTGGCCGTGCTTCCAAAAGAGCTTGCATACGATTTTCTTTTGTTCTGTCAGAGAAATCCAAAGTCCTGTCCTTTGCTTGAGGTTTCGGACGCGGGCAGCAGAGAGCTGCATGCCATTGCACAGGGCGCCGATCTGGCCACCGACATTCCGAAATACCGCGTCTATAAAAACGGCGTGATGGTGGAAGAACGCACCGACGCCTCCCGTCTCTGGCGGGACGATTTTGTCAGCTTCCTGATCGGCTGCAGCTTTTCCTTTGAGGCGGAGCTGCTGGAAGCGGGCATCACGGTGCGCCATATCGAAGAAAACCGCAATGTTCCGATGTTCCGTACGAACATCGACTGCGTACCCGCCGGTATTTTCAGCGGCAAAATGGTTGTCTCCATGCGCCCCCTCCCCCATGACGAGGTGGTGCGCGCCGCGCTGATTACCGGAGGAATGCCCCGGGTGCACGGCGCTCCGGTTCACATTGGTTCGCCGGAAGCAATCGGCATCAAGGACATCAATCACCCGGACTTCGGCGACAGCGTCACCATCCGCGACGGAGAAGTTCCGGTTTTCTGGCCCTGCGGCGTAACCCCGCAGTCGGTGATCATGAATGTGAAGCCGAAAATCGCCATTACGCACTCGCCGGGGCATATGTTTCTTACGGATGTAAAAAACGTACAGCTCAAATACTGAGGAAAGGGGAAATTACCGATGAACCGCATTGATTTAAACTGCGATTTGGGGGAAAGCTTCGGCGCCTATCAGCTTGGCATGGACGAGGAAGTCATCCCGTTTGTTTCCTCCGCCAATATCGCCTGCGGCTTTCACGCATCCGACCCCGTCGTGATGCGAAAAACCGTTGAGCTTGCGGGAAAAAGCGGAGTCTGCGTGGGGGCGCATCCGGGATTTCCGGACCTGATGGGATTCGGCCGCAGAAACATGAAGGTCTCTCCGGCGGAAGCGAAGGCTTACGTTCAGTACCAGATCGGCGCGCTTTCCGCATTCTGCCGGGCGTGCGGCGTAAAGCTGGTCCACGTAAAAGCGCACGGCGCCCTGTACAACATGGCGGGCAAGGATTATGATCTTGCAAAAGCCATCTGCGAGGGCATCGCCGAGTTCGACGGCAGCCTGATTCTGCTGGCCCTTTCCGGCAGCGAAATGATCCGCGCCGCGAAGGACACCGGCATTCGCGCTGCGAGCGAGGTTTTCGCGGACCGGGCCTATGAAGAGGATGGTTCCCTGGTGGCCAGAACGAAGCCGAACTCCATGATCACGGACGAAAACGAGGCGATCCGCCGTGTTGTCCGCATGGCAAAAGAGGGTAAAGTCACGGCCGCGACGGGAAAAGATATTTCGATTCGGGCCGACTCTGTCTGCGTTCACGGAGATAACGCCCATGCGCTGGAATTTGTTCGGAAAATCCGTTCCGCGCTGACGGCGGAAGGAATTGAAATCGCCCCGCTCGCCCAGATTGTTTCTTGATATTTTAAAGCATAACCTGAATATTTTCTTAAAATTTTTTGTTTTTTTTAGAATCGAATCAAAAGCCTTGACGGCTTTTTCATCTTCTTTTATAATTCATACTATCTGAATCAGGACAGCTAATTTCCTGCATCTAAGCCCTCCTGCGGCGACACGGGAAATGCTTTCGATTGCGCGGGGAATCAACGGTCTGTGCAAGACCGCACAAAAGCACTGCGCTCCGCTGAAGAAGAAGCGGCGAAATTGCAGAGCGGCAAAGAAAACTCATAAAAGTAAATATCGGATGAAGATTCCGGGAGAGACCGTCTGTCACAGACGGCGCCGAAGGGGAACGCAAAAACTCTCAGGCAAAAAAACCGGGATCCGACGAAACTCCGGAAAGTCCATCGGACACCGAAGAGGCAATTCCCGGTCGGGAAGAATCTTTCAGGTTGATCAACGGAGGCATACGGCAGGAAGTCCTGCCGTATGCCTCCGTCCTTTTTTGTTTGATACCACTGTGGAAAGAAGAGAACAATATTATGGAAAGCAAAACCCCTCTTTACAACCGGCATGTCGCCGCAGGCGGCAAAATTGTACCGTTCGCGGGGTACCTGCTGCCCGTTCAGTATCCCTCCGGCGTCATCGCCGAGCACATGGCGGTGCGAACCGCCGCGGGGCTGTTCGACATCTCCCATATGGGAGAAATCATTCTTGAGGGCAAGGACGCCCTCGCAAACCTCCACCATATCCTGACCAACGATTTTACCGGCATGTACGACGGCCGCGTCCGCTACACCCTGATGTGCTATGACGACGGCGGCGTGGTGGACGATCTGGTCGTGTGCCGCATGAGCGAAAGCAAATATCTGCTGGTCGTCAACGCAGCGAACCGCAAAAAGGACGCGGAGTGGATCAAAGCCCACCTGAAAGGCGACGTTCGGTTTGAGGACATCTCCGATCATGTCGCGCAGATCGCCCTGCAGGGCCCGAAAGCGCCGGAGATCCTGAAAAAGCTGGCTGGCGAATCCTCCATCCCCCAGAAATACTACACTTTTGTGGAAAAAGGCGCCGTCGGCGGAATTTCCTGCCTGGTCTCCCGCACGGGGTACACCGGCGAATTGGGCTATGAGCTTTACTGCGCCCCGCAGGACGCGGAGCGTCTGTGGGATCTGCTCCTGGAAGCGGGCAGGGAATACGGGCTGATTCCCTGCGGGCTCGGCGCCCGCGACACGCTCCGTCTGGAGGCCGCCATGCCGCTTTACGGCCATGAAATGGATGAAACGATTAATCCGTTCGAAGCCGGACTTTCGTTCGGCGTCAAGATGGATTCCCACGATTTTATCGGCAAAAACGCGTTAGCCGGTAAAATTCAGCCATCCCGCGTCAGGGTCGGTTTAGCGGTTACCGGGCGAGGAATCGCCCGCGGCGGCGAACCCGTGCTCATCAACGGAAAAGCGGTGGGAAAAAACACTTCCGGTACCTTCTGCCCGTTTCTGAAATCGGCTATTGCGATGGCATTGATCGACTCCGGGAATACTGAAATCGGAACCGACGTGGAGCTGGACATTCGCGGCCGCCGTGTGGCGGCGCAGATCACCGCATTGCCTTTTTATAAACGAGCAAAATAATATTTTCTCCCTACCGAAACCCGTTTAAAAATCACCGGTCGAATTTTAAGGAGGAACTGATATGAATCTGCCAGAAGAACTCAAGTACACAAAATCTCATGAATGGGTCAGTTATCTGCCGGACGGCAGCGCTAAAATCGGCTTGACCGACTTTGCACAGAAAGAACTCGGAGACATTGTTTTCGTCAACCTGCCGCAGGAGGGCGATTCCGTGGAAGCCGGAGCGGCGTTCGCGGACGTGGAATCCGTTAAAGCCGTTTCCGACGTTTACTGCCCGGTCACGGGAACGGTTCAGGCAGTCAACGAAGAACTGCTCGACGCGCCCGAACAGCTGAACAAAGCCCCCTATGAGTCCTGGATGGTACGGGTCGGCGACATCTCCAAAACGGAGGAACTCCTTTCCGCCGGCGAATACCTCACATTCCTGTCCGGAAAAGAAGGAGACTAACGGTATGGGTTCTTACATTCCTTCCACCCCGGAAGAGCAGAAAGAGATGCTTTCCGCCGCCGGATTCGATTCCTTTAACGGCCTGTTCTCGCAGATTCCGGAATCGGTCCGCCTGAGCCGCCTGCTCGACCTGCCGCAGGGTCTCTCCGAACTGGAAGTGCGGCGGAAAATGACCGCGATCGCTTCGGAAAACAAGGTGTTTCCCACCGTATTCCGCGGGGCCGGCGCGTACCGGCATTACATTCCCGCCGCCGTCACCCGCATTACCGCGAACGAGACCTTTCTGACCGCCTATACCCCTTATCAGGCGGAGATCAGCCAGGGGATTTTACAGTCGATTTTCGAGTACCAGACCATGATCTGTGAACTGACCGGCATGGAAGTTTCGAACGCCTCCGTTTACGACGGCGCAAACGCCGCCGCGGAAGCCGCCGCGATGTGCCGCGACCGCGGGCGCACGACGGTCTATGTTTCCGCGGCCTCTCATCCGGATACCATTCGGACCATTCGGACTTACGCGTTCGGCGCGGACACTCAGGTTTGCCTGGTTCCCGAGAAGGACGGCGCGACGGACGCTTCCGCCCTGAAAGACCTGCTGGAACAGGACAAAACCGCGGCATGCTTCTTTTTGCAGCAGCCGAACTATTTCGGAACGATTGAAGACGCAGCGGCATTGGGTGAAATTGCTCACGCGGCCGGGGCGAAATTCATTATGGGATGCAACCCGATCTCCCTCGCTGTTCTGAAAACACCCGCCGAATGCGGAGCGGATGTCGCGGTCGGCGAAGGTCAGCCGTTCGGTATGCCGCTCGGCTTCGGCGGCCCGTATCTCGGCTTTATGGCCTGCAAAAAGGCGATGATGCGCCGCCTGCCCGGCAGAATCGTCGGCCAGACCTCCGACGACGCCGGCAACCGCGCGTTTGTATTGACGCTTCAGGCGCGCGAGCAGCACATCCGCCGGGAAAAGGCGCTGAGCAACATCTGCTCCAACGAAGCGCTCTGCGCGCTGACCGCGTCCGTCTACCTGAGTACAATGGGTCCGGACGGACTCAGAGCGGCGGCGGAGCAGTGCTATTCCAAAGCGCATTACGCCGCTAAGAAAATCGGCGCGGTCAAAGGCTTTGAGCTGAAGAACCAAACAGAATTTTTCCATGAGTTCGTCACCGCCTGCCCGAACGTGCAAAAGACACTCGAATTACTGGAACGGCACGGCATTCTGGGCGGTCTTCCCCTGCCGGACGGCGGACTGCTCTGGTGCGTAACGGAATGCAACTTCAAAGAGGAAATCGACCGGCTTGCCGAACTGCTGGAGGAGGCGGAACAAGAATGAATTTGATTTTTGAAGAAAGCCGCGCGGGCCGCGGATGCACGATTCTTCCGGCATGCGACGTGCCGGAAACCGCCCTGCCGCAGCAATTCGCGCGCAAGGCTCCTCTTCGTCTTCCGCAGCTGTCGGAAAACGACCTGAGCCGCCATTACAGCGCGCTCGCGAAGCGTTCGTTCGGCGTCAACGACGGTTTTTATCCCCTCGGTTCCTGCACTATGAAATATAACCCAAAAATCAACGAGGAAATGGCGGCATTGCCCGGATTCACGGAAATTCATCCTCTTCAGCCCGCTCACACGGCTCAGGGATGCCTGAAAGTACTGCATCTGGCGGAAAAATTTCTCTGCGAAATCACCGGGATGGATGAAATGGTCTTTCAGCCTGCGGCGGGCGCCCACGGCGAATACACGGGCCTGCTGCTGATCAAGGCCTGGCATCATTCCCGCGGCGACCAGAAGCGCACCAAAATCATCGTGCCGGATTCCGCGCACGGCACCAACCCGGCAAGCGCGGCCATGGCGGGCTACACCATTGTGAACATCCCGTCCGGCCCTGACGGCTGCGTCGACCTGGAAGCGCTGAAAAAAGCCGTCGGCGACGATACCGCAGGGCTGATGCTGACCAACCCGAACACGCTCGGCCTGTTCGATAAAAACATTCTGCAGATTACGCAAATTGTCCACGAAGCGGGCGGATTGTGCTTCTATGACGGCGCAAACCTGAACGCGGTGGTCGGCGTCGCGAGACCCGGAGACATGGGCTTCGACGTGATTCACCTGAACCTGCACAAAACATTTTCCACTCCTCACGGCGGCGGCGGCCCCGGCGGCGCGGCGGTCGGATGCAAATCTTCTCTTGCCCCGTTTTTGCCCGTGCCCCGCGTCGCGGAGCACGACGGGAAATTTTATCTCGACGACAACCGCCCGCAGAGCATCGGCAGTGTCAAATCCTTCTACGGCAATTTTCTTGTCATCGTGCGCGCTTTGACCTATCTGCTGACGCTTGGGAAAGAAGGCGTCCCTCAGGTTGCGGAAAACGCCGTTTTGAACGCAAACTACCTGATGGCGCTGCTGAAAAAGCGGTATCAGGTGGCCTACGACGTTCCCTGTATGCACGAATTTGTTCTTTCCCTGCAGGACTTAAAGGATTCCTGCGGCGTGACCGCGATGGACGTCGCGAAATCCATGCAGGACCTTGAAATGCACCCGCCGACCATGTATTTCCCGCTGATTGTGCACGAGGCCCTGATGATTGAGCCGACCGAAACCGAGTCAAAAGAGACGCTGGACCGGGCCGCCGAAGCTCTGCTCGAGCTGTACGAAAAGGCGCTTGCCAACCCGGAAGCTATGCACCGTGCCCCGGAAAGACGCGTGATCGGACGCCCGGACGAGGTGGAAGCCGCAAGGCATCCTGTGGTGAAATACGAATATGATTCATAACGCGTTACTCTGCACAACCGACCATCTGATTCCGTACCGGAATCTGGCTTTGGAAGAATACCTGATGGACACTGTTCCCGAGGGTACCTGTATTCTTTATCTATGGCAGAACCAGAACACCGTAGTCATCGGCCGGAACCAGAATTGCTGGAAGGAATGCCGCGTGAAAGAACTGGAAGCCGACGGCGGGCACCTTGTCCGCCGCCTTTCCGGCGGAGGAGCGGTCTTCCACGACCTGGGCAATCTGAATTTTACGTTCCTGGTTCGTAAAGAAGACTATGACGTTTCCCGCCAGCTCGATGTGATTCTGCGGGCCGTTTCCGCCTGCGGGATTCAGGCCGAAAAATCCGGCCGCAACGACATCACGGTCGACGGGCGCAAGTTTTCCGGCAACGCATTTTATTTCAGCGGGGAAAGCGCCTATCACCACGGCACGATCCTGATCGATGTGGATAAGGAGAAAGCGGGAAGATACCTGAGTGTTTCCGCAGAAAAAATCCGCTCCAAGGGAGTTGATTCCGTTCGGTCGCGCATCGCGAACCTGAATGAGTTTTGTCCCGGACTAACCGTAAATGATATGAAACGGGAGCTTTCAAAGGCGTTTGGCCAGGTTTACGGAACAGAGCCGAAAATCATCTCTCCGGACTCGATTGACGAGCGGCGCGTAGAAGAACTGCGGCTAGAATTTTCGGATCCGGATTGGATCTATGGCGTTCAGATGCCGTTCTCCTGCGAGTTTTCCAGTCGTTTTTCCTGGGGCGGCGTAGGAATCGGACTGCGGGTTCAGGGCGGCGTCATTGCCGGAGTGCAGGTTGACTCCGACGCAATGGATGAGGAATTCATCCGCCGGATCCCGCCGTGCCTGACCGGCTGCCCGTTTTCTTCCGAAGAAGCGGTCAAACGGCTTCGCACGGAATTTTCCGGTGAATCCGAGGAGCGCAGCCAATACGAAGCAGATATTGAGCGCTTACTTACCCAACAGCAGTTTTAAAACAGCCCGCAGGCAAAAAAAACCTGCGGGCTTACTCTTAAAAAGGAGCATCCGTATGGAGAAAAAATATGATTTGGCGGTGATCGGGGGCGGCCCCGCCGGTTACGAAGCCGCCATCCGTGCCGCCCGGCTCGGTTTTTCCGTCGCGCTGATCGAAGCCCGCAACATGGGCGGAACCTGCCTGAACCGCGGCTGTATTCCTACAAAAGCGATTCTTCACTCTTCCGGGCTGTACCGTGAAGCAAAAGAGTTCGGTGAAATCGGCCTTGCGGCAGACGGCCTTTCCTTTGATTTCGGCGCCATCCTGCGCCGAAAAAACCAGGTGGTTGCGGAGCTGCGCGCCGGAATTGAAAAGCTGCTGAAAGCAAACGGGGTCGGCTGTTTTGAGGGCAGAGGTTTTCTGGAAAGCGCCGAACGGATTACCGTAACGGGGTCCTCCGGCACGCAGGAACTAAGGGCCGACAGGATTCTTCTGGCAACCGGCTGCGCACCGTCCGTTCCCCCGATTCCCGGGGCAGAACTGCCCGGCGTTGTAACAAGCGACGGTCTTCTGGAGCTCGATGCCCTCCCCCGCCGTCTGGTCATCATTGGGGGCGGCGTCATCGGCGCGGAGTTTGCCACCGCTTTTTCCGATCTGGGCTGTGAAGTGACAATCGTGGAGGCCATGCCCCGGATTCTGCCGACCATGGACCGTGAAATTTCTCAAAGCCTTTCCATGATTCTCAAAAAGCGCGGCGTGCGGGTTCACTCTTCCGCAAAGGTGGAGCAAATTGCCGGGGATTCTCCGCTTGTCTGCCGGTTCACGGAAAAGGAGACGGAAAACCGTGCGGAAGCGGACCTTGTCCTGATTGCAGTCGGCCGCAAACCCGCGACCAATGATCTTTTCACCGAAGGACTCGGAATAAAAACGGAAAAAGGATTTATCTTGACCGACGGGCACCACGAAACAAGCCTGCCCGGCGTCTTTGCCGTAGGGGACGTGACCGGGGGAATCCAGCTTGCCCACGCCGCTTCCGCCCAAGGAATCGAGGCGGTGGAGTACATGGCGCAGGGAACGGAACCGGCTCGCCCCCGCGCAATCCCCTCCTGCGTCTACACAAGCCCGGAAATCGCCTGCGCCGGCCTTTGCGCGGACGAGGCGAAACAGGAAGGCATTGAGGTCACCGTCGGCAAGGCTCTGACCGCTTCCCTTGGGAAATCGGTCATCGAGCGCAATGAGCGCGGCTTTGTCAAGCTGGTGTTTGAAAAGCAGTCCGGCGCGCTGATCGGCGCGCAGCTGGTGTGCGAACGCGCGACCGACCTGATTGCGGGCCTGGTGCAGGCGATTGACCGGCGCGCGACGGCGCGCGAGCTGGCCGGCGTGATTCGCCCGCACCCCACCTTCTCGGAGGCTGTAACCGAAGCGGCGGAGGACGCGCTGGGCGGCGCGATCCACGCGATGCCCCGTGTAAGAAGAGCCTAGCCTGTTTCTCGAAAAAATCACACCCTCAGCGTACTATTTTGCACATTTCCTTGCAGAGTTTAACCCTGACTGGTAAAATAATACTATAAGAATATTTGACTAAGGGGGAACCTGCATGATGAGAAAAACTCTTGCGGTTTTTACGGCTGTTCTTCTGATTTTGATTCCAATCAACTGCTTCGCGGCGTCAAACGGTGCAATGAATTTAAAAGCGGGGCAGACCATAACGCAGTCGGGAGCCTATTACAATGACGGAGTTCTATATCTGGAGTTGGAACCGGTCTGCCGGTATTTGAGCTACACGGTCACTCCGGCCGATGCCGGCAGCGACATCCGCCTGACAAACGGTTCCGACACCATAAAGATTGACCCGGCCGGAAATCAAATCGTGAAAGACGGGCATACGCTCAATGTCTCCTATCTGTCCCCCGAGGATACGCTGGGCGGCGGCTGTATGCGGTTAAACGGCAGGCTTTATATGCGCGCCGACCTGCTGTCCCATCTGCTGGGGCTCGACGTGCAAACCAACGAAACGCAGAAAACCGTCATGGTGCGCGGAATCATCCAAAATGTCCTGAACATTGAAACGAAGCGAAACGATCTCTCCGAAGGCCTGCTGACGGCAACTATTCAGTACCCGGTGCTGTCCGGTCCGTGGAACGCGCAGGCGCTTGAGACCATGAACGGAATCTTCAAGCAGGCCGCGGATTCCGCCGTGGACCAGGGACGCAAAAACTCAAAGGAGCTTGAAAACATTGCGGCGATTCAAAAAGCCTCCGGCAACGAATACGGCGGCACGATGCAATGCTCGGTCTATTTCGACTACGATATCAAGTACAGCCAGAACGGCCTTTTCAGCGTCGTTCTGAGCAATTACCAGTATGCGGGCGGCGCGCACGGTTCGACCATACAGACCTCGTACGCCTTCGATCTGAATACGGGCAAACAGCTCGCCCTTTTCGATTTCATGAAGAAAGACAGCGGGTATCAGAAATTTTTCGACGCAAAAGTACGGAACGAAATCGACTCGCGCGTGAAAGAAAAAATATTGTTTGAAAATACTCCTTTTCAAACGCTCGGCGACAATCCTGATTTTTACCTTTCCGGCGACGGGATCACCTTCTACTTCCAGCAGTACGAATATTTCCCCTATGCGGCGGGAATTCAGGAATTCCCGGTTTCGTTTGAATCCATCTCTCAAATGCTGAATCCATCGTACAGCCGCCTTTCCCAAAAGCTGAATCGAACCGCATAACAGAAAAAGAAAAGCGGTATTTAAGGGGCACTTCATGGTGCTCCTTTTTTATGTTTTCCCGGCGCCCTCACGCAAACCAACTTCCTGTCACGTTCCGCCCCCGAACTACTTACTATACCAGTAAAGAAGAAACGGTTCCATTCGTGACACAAAGGAACGGAGGCTCGGAATGTCAATCAGTCTTTGTATGATTGTAAAAAACGAGGAAGAAAACCTTACAAGGTGTCTGAACAGCGTGAAAGACCTTGTCAGTGAAATAATTTTGGTGGATACGGGCTCCACAGACCGCACCGTTTCAATCGCGCGGGATTTCGGGGCCTCCTTTTTCTCTTACCGGTGGAACGACAGTTTTTCAGACGCCAGAAACTACGCCCTCTCAAAGGCGGCCGGAAGCTGGATTCTCGTCATGGACGCGGATGAGGAGCTGGAGCCGGAAGACCGTAGCGCACTGATTGCTCTCGCACGGGAAGAGGACGGCGCTTCTGAAGTCTTCTGCGGTAAAACGCTCTGCTATTCGGGGGACCGGGCGGACTGCTGCAACCTTCTGGTCACCATGAACGTCCGGCTGATCCGAAACGGCAAAGGGTACCGCTATGTAGGGCGCGTTCATGAGCAGCTCTCGGGTCCCGAAGGCCCGCCGCGCATGACTGCTTCGGGCATTCGGTTCTACCATTACGGATATTTATCCTCTCAGATTGAAAAAAAAGAGAAGCACGGGCGCAATATCGCCCTGATTCAAAAGGAGCTGGAAGACAGTCCCGGCAACGGCTTCATGCTTTTCAATCTTGGCAATGAATACCTCGCCCTTGGAAAAGCAGAGGACGCCATGGATTGTTATCGTGAGAGTTACCGGACTCTGGACCCCGCTTACGGATACGGCACCATGCTTCTCACACGGATGATTCTGTGCTGCGAACAGCTTGGCAGAGACGAAGATCAGGCGCGGTATATTCTGGAGGGGCTCCGGCTGTATCCGCGGCTGACCGATTTTGAATACCTAAGGGCGTGCATGCTGCACCGTCAGGGCAAGCTGCTGAAAGCCGTTCGATCCTGCCGCAAGTGCATCCGCATGGGCCCGCCGCCTTCCGACATGAACAGCGTCTACGGCGTCTCCTCCTTTAAGCCGTATCACCGGCTGTCCGTGTTATATGAACAGCTTGGGGAACCGGAGCTCGCTCTTCGTTACTGCCGTAAAGCCATTCGCCTGAATCCCCGCGACCGGGAAGCGTTTGCCCGCATGGCATATCTGCTGTTCGCTAAGGGCTGCACCCCTGTTCAGGTTAAGTCGAGCCTTTTGCGGCTGTCGGATAAAGACTTCTGTTCTTTTTTGATGCTGTCCGATCTGTTTTACGACCGGCGGATGTACCTTGAGGCCCTGCAGTTTGCCGTCAGGGCGCAAAAACGGGCGCCGGCATGCTGCACCGCCGCCCGTTATGATGAAGGAGTCTGCCGGTTTTTTCTGGGGCAGTACCGGCGCGCGTACCGGTGCCTGTCGCGGACTCCCGATGTACGCGCGGACAGCCGCGCCGCATTCTTCCGCGCCCTTTGCAGCCTGGTGGACCCCTCCGCGGCGCCTGTGGAGACAGATGAGCTATCCTTCGGGCTCTCTGCCGCCGACGCCGCTGCCGCGACCGCGTTTCGGGCGCTGCTCAAAGGGGAACCCTGCCCGATCCTGAGCAAAAACCGGAAGGAACCGCATCTCTGTGCGGACTCCATTTTCGGTCTGCTGGAAATCCTGCTGCGGGGCGGCCTGCTAAACGAATTTACAAAAGCCGTACAGCTTCTGAATCAGATCGACGATCGCGGCGTTCTGATTCGACTCGGCAAGCTGTGCTATCGATACGGTTACGCAGAGCTGGCGTGCCGCGAGCTGAAACGCTCGATCTGCGTCACCGGCGAAATCGATGCGGAAGGACTTTCGATCCTTTCGAAAACACTCGCCGCAGCGGCCAAGGGTTAAAAGAAACTCACGAATTTCCGTTTCAGAAAGCCTTCGATCTTTCGTGCGTCGGCGTACCCCTTCCGATACATCTGCTCCATACATTCCTTGTTTTTCGTCAGTGTCTTCATCCCGCAGCAGTCGTCCGGGGCAAGAATCAGCGCACTGCCCCGCCCGGCATATTTCTTTGCCAGCGCAACACCGTCATTGTACTTCCGATACCGGTGGGAAAGGCAGTCCGCCGCAACCGGATATTTTCGTCTTAAAAGCCTGACCATGCGGGCATCATCCTTCTGCGCGCGGATAAAATTCAAAGGCTTGGTCAGAATCACCACCACTCTGTCGCATCCGTCGTCAAACGCTTTTTGAACCGGGACGGGATCTGCCAGCCCTCCGTCAAAGCAGGGGATGCCGTTGACCAAATACGGCTCGCAAACGCCCGGGATACAGGACGACGCTTTGAGAATATCGTAGTGATCCTGCTTCATGTCCGTTTTATCAAAATAAATGGTTTCTCCCGTCTCAGCTTTCAGCGCAACGGTCTTCATCTCGCCGGCGAACCGTTCGATCTCTTTGAAATTCAGAGGGTCTTCTCCGTCCTGATTGGAAAGATCGCCGTAAACGTAATCCATATTGATGTAGGAACCCGTATGGACCAGATTCTTTAAGCTCATATATTGCCTGCGGAAGGAGTATTCCGTATAGAACCGGTAATTTCTGCCCTTCTGTTTTCCCAGGTAGGATGCGATGTTCGCGCTGCCGGCGGAGACGCCGATACAGTAATCGAACTGAATTCCTTGCTCCAGGCAGCAGTCAAAAACACCGGCCCCATAGATCCCTCGCAAACCGCCGCCCACATCAACAACACCGTTCATCTTAATGATGCTCCTTTAAACTGATCTTCCGGAGATGATTTACTCCGTTTCTCTAAAGAAAGCGGAGAGGCAACGCCGTACACGGAATATGTCTTTTGCCGGTTTATGTAAGGCTGACTTCTCCGGCGTAACAGGTTTCAAAAATCCGTCGGATTTCCCCCGGACGGTTTGTCTGCCCCAGCGCCCACATCAGCTTTGTGACCGCAGCCTCGGTCGTCATGTCATAGGCCTGCAGCACCCCTGACTCCAGGGCCTTCTGCCCCGCCTGATAAATGGTAAAATCGCTCCGTTCGTAAAGGCACTGGCTGCAAACCACGACCGGAATGCCGGACTGTACCACCTTGTGCAGTTTGGAAATCAAGTCGCGGCGGACAAAATTCAGGCCGCCCGCGCCGAACGCTTCAATCACGATCCCCTTGTACTGCATTTGCAGCAGCATATCGAAGATTTCCGGATTTAAGCCCGGCGTCAGCTTGATTAAAATGACGCCGTCGCAGAGGCGGTCTTCCAGCTGAAAATCACCCGAAGGCTTTTGCAGGACGGCCTCGTTCAGATTCAGCCCTGTGGAATCCACCATCGCCGCGTAGGGGCAGTTGACGCTTTCAAAGGCGTCGAATCCCGTCGTGCGCACCTTGACCGCCCTGGTTCCCAGAATGATTTTTCGGTCGAACGCGACAAAAACGCCCGCCCTTCCGCTGGTCGCCATGGCAAAAGCACAGCGCAGATTTTCAACGCCGTCGGTCAGCGGGTGCCGGATCGGGAGCTGAGAACCGGTCAGCACAACCGGAACCGGAATGTTCCGAAGCATAAAGGACAGCACCGAAGCGGTATAGGCCATGGTATCCGTTCCGTGGGTCATGACAATGCCGTCGTACTGCTGAAACCGGGAAGCAACGGCACGCGCCATCCCCTGCCACTCCTCCGGCTGGATATTGGAGCTGTCCAGCTGGTACAGGTTTTCTATTTGAAGCTGGTTTTCCGCGGCAAGCCCGTTCAGGTATGCCGCAAGCAGGCGGCCGTCCATCGCGGGAACCAAGCCTTCCTCGGTCGGTTCGGAGGCGATCGTCCCGCCCGTAGTCAGCATCAGAATTCTTTTCATACGGCCTCCAGATTCACTTGTCAAAACAATTATTATATCAATTATGGCATGAACAGAAAGCAAAGTAAAGAAACAGAACAGAAAATATTTTACTCGGATCATTGGAAAATCCGTTCATATAAAACAAAAAGAAAGTCCCCGCTTTCTTCGGAGACTTTCCATGCGGGTACACGGCCGCGGAAAAGGGGCAGTGATTTTGGGTTAGCGGTGTGCAGCCGTTTTCCGGAGAACGGCGACCAGCGCCGGAATCACAATAATTTGAAGAACGATTCCGGGGATTGCGTTCAGAAACGCCCCGCCGAGAAACATCACCCAAGTGAACCCTTTTCCAGCCGCCTGATACAGAAAAATACTGGCTCCGCCCCAAATGACGCGGCCCAAAATCATGGACAAAATCAGAGCGGCGTAAATTGACGAAATCGTCTTCGGGAACTTTCTGTAAAAAAATCCGCTGAAAAAGCCGTATGAGGCAAGCTCCAGCGCCATCGCCGCCGCGGTCGGGTAAATCGGGGGCATACCGAACAGAACGGAACGGAACAAAGGCGTGATCAGCCCGACCAGCAAGCCGTAAGGCCAGCCGCATAAGAATCCGCAGAGAAGGACCGGGATATGCATAGGCAGCAGCATTGAACCAATCTGAGGGACCTGCCCCGTGAGAAAGGGCAGCAACAGGCCAAGTGCCAGAAACAGCGCGGAAAAAATCAGATTTTGCACCGAAGACAAACCTTCGGCATGAGATGCAAGTGCTTTTTGATTGGATTCCATAATTTTTCCTCCCAATATAAGTTGGCCTTCCCTTGGGAAAGAAAAATATCTTCATGATACTTTAATCTTTTGTATGTTCAGCCTGAACAAAATTGACCGTCGTCGAGACGGCGGATTCAATATAACGGGACAGGGGCAACTCCGGGATTCCGGCGACCATGCAGTTGCATTTGCTGATGGGAATCAGAATTTTTTTGGCATGGCTTTTTCCCACCGCCGCCGACATGGCAGGCGTGATTTCCCCAAAAAGGGAATCCGCGATCAGGATTCCGATCGGTCCCAGGATAAGATCGGCCCAGGCGCTGCCGAAAAGAACCGGATTTTCGCCTGTGGCACCGGCGTCGGCCCCGGCTTTCAGCATTGCCGCCGTGGCAATGCTGTTTGTGCCGACCGCGGTAACCGGCTGCTCCGGCAGAGCTTTGCGAAGCTGAGCGATCAACTGTTTTCCAAGGCTGCCCCCCTGGCCGTCGATGACTAAGATATTCATATCGTTTCCTTTCTGCCGCCTTCCTGGCGGCAGGCCTTTTCGGCCGGTCCGGCATAAATGAAAACAGCCTGAGCGTCTTTTCTTATTTTAACCAGAAGCGTCGGTCAGTTCAATAGTATTTTTCATATTTGCCTTTGATTTCGCAGAAAATCATTCGCCGTTGAGCCTTTACTTGCGTGCGAAAGTTGGATATACTGAATTCATTAACAGGTGGTGGTTCGATGAAAAGGTGCATTGTAACTGCCGGAATAGTTTGCAGTTTTACAAAATGAAGTAAGGAGCATGAAAATGACTATTCCGGAAAAAAGCATTTATCCCCGTGGCGACCATGAAACCGTATTTTTAAAGAACGTTGTGAAAGACCCCAATATCGCGGTCGGAGATTATACGTTCTACAACGATTTCGTAAACGACCCGACCCGTTTTGAAAAAAACAATGTCCTTTATCATTATCCCGTCAACCGGGAAAAGCTGATAATCGGGAAATTCTGTTCCATCGCGTGCGGCGCCAAATTTATCTTTACAAGCGCAAACCACACGTTACAGTCGCTTTCCACCTATCCGTTTCCGATCCTCGCGGACGAATGGGGGCTGGACTGGAAAAACGTCACCGAGGCCTGGGATAACAAAGGGGACATTGTCATCGGCAACGACGTTTGGATCGGCTATGAAGCCGTCATCATGCAGGGCGTGACGATCGGCAACGGCGCGATCATCGGTACAAGGGCCGTCGTCACAAAAGACGTGCCGCCCTATGCCATCGTCGGCGGCGTCCCGGCAAGGGAAATCAGAAAGAGATACGTCTTAAAGACCATCGCCATGCTGCAAAAGCTCGGGTGGTGGAACTGGCCTTATGAAAAGATTCGTAGACACTTATGGGAAATCATGAGCGGCAAGGTCGAGAAAATAACGAACGAATAACGGATTTTTCGGCCGGGCGCTCCGGAAACGGGGCGCCCGGCCGCCGCATTTCCTGTGTGATCTGATCACGGAACCTGATTTGCAAGGGAGTATAATAAAAACATACTATTTATGAAAAGGGAGTTTCACCATGATTTTCGGCCTTGGAAAGTCCGGAGAAAACAGCGCAAAAGACAAGACGCTGATTGTAAAAATCAGCCGCTGCCCGCAAAATCACCCCTGCCCTTCCGTCAGGGTTTGTCCGGTCGGGGCGCTGCATCAGGAGGGCTATCATGCGCCCACCGTCAATTCCGACAAATGCATCCGGTGCGGGAAATGTGTAAAATCCTGCCCCATGCGTGCTTTAAAGCTGGAATAAAGGCTGTATTGGAGAACGAAAATTCGATTTGACAGAATCCGTGAAGGAGGAGATGAACGGATGTTTCAAATTGCAGGCATACTGGCCGGCGGTGTTCTGGGCTTTCTTTATTATAAAAAGGTGGGATGCCCTACGGGCAGATGCCCCATTACGTCGAATCCCTACGGTTCCACTCTGTACGGCGCGGTCATGGGGCTGTTGGTCGGCTCTTTCTTTTAAATCTGCTCGAAACACACGGGGGCTGTTTAGCCTCGTCGTAAAAAAACGTACAAAAAATGCGCTTTGACTGGGCTTTTAAAGCCGTCTCAAAGCGCATTTTTTTGCTTTCAGGGTTATTGGTTTGTACAGTTTGCTATCGCAAATTCATTTTGCACAGCACCTTTCTTTTGATCCGCAGCATCCGGCGGCTTGTAATATCTGGCAATTCCACGTATAATAAAGCTGAAAATTTCTATCCCGCCCCCGCCGCGCGCGGTTTGCATCTGTATACAATCCTCAAGAGAGTCAAATATAAAAAGGAAAACCTGTCGGAAAGGACGTCCAAAATGGAACTCAACAAAAGCAACATGAAGAATCTGGCGCTTTTGATCGCCTTTGGCATCGTATTTTTCATGGTCCTGAAAAATTTATACCTGCTGCCCTGGCTGATCAATTCCGTTTCCAACATCATCGGCCCGGTTCTTGCGGGCTTCGCCGTCGCCTTCGTGATCAACGTTCTTCTCGTTCCGATTGAGACACGTCTCTTTTCTCCGCTGAACCGGCGGTACAAAAAAGTCTGGCCGAAAACGAGGCGGGCCGCCGGCATTTTTCTGTCCCTTGTCATTGTATTCGGTTTGATCGCGCTGATTATGCTGATCGTGATCCCGGAATTGGTCCGCACCATCACGAATTTGACCAACAACATACAGCCCTTTTTTAACGAACTGCAAAACAGCCTCGCGAAAATCGACCGCGACCACCCGGAAATCGCCGGGTATTTTAAAAACCTGAATATCGACTGGACCAATCTCAGCCAGATGATTGCGGGATACGGACAGAAATTCGCCAGCAGCCTGGTCGGCTCCAGCGTTTCAATGATGGGGATGATTTTTCACGGCGCCATCTCTTTCGTTCTGACCTTCGTCATTTCCGTCAACGTCCTGGCTCAGAAGGAACGCCTTTATCATCAGGTCAAACGGGTCATGTACGCTTACCTGCCCCAAAAACATGCGGACTCCGTATATCATGTCCTTCATTTGACGAACCGCGCTTTTTCCAACTTTATCGCGGGCACCTGCACCGAAGCCTGCATTCTCGGCTCGCTTTGTTTTGTCGGAATGAATCTGTTCCATTTCCCCTACGCACTGCTGATTTCGGTCTTTGTCGCCTTTATGGCGCTGATCCCGATTTTGGGCGCGTTTTTCAGCACCGTCTTCGGCGCTCTTCTGATTCTGATTGTCAATCCGATTCAGGCGCTCTGGTTCATCATCTATTTCGTGGTCCTGCAGCAGTTGGAGGGCAACCTGATATACCCCCGTGTGGTCGGCTCCAGAGTAGGCCTTCCGGCGCTGTGGGTACTGGTCGCCGTCACGATCGGCGGCAACGCGTTCGGCATTCTGGGAATGCTCATCAACATTCCGGTCTGTTCCGTACTGTACACACTTCTCCGTGAAAACGTAAACAAAAGAATGCGCCGGCCGAAGGAACAGCCGTCCCCCGACCCGAAATAAATTCATTTCCATCAAATCAACGGGTTACAGGTTTTCGCCTGCAGCCCGTTGATTATTATACCCCTATAAAAATAAAACAAAAAAAGGGATTGACCTTAACACAATGACAAGGTGTAAGATAGTTCAGGAATCGATTCCCAGGAGGCAAGCATGTTTACAATCGGAGAGTTTTCAAAGCTGAGCCATATTTCGGCACGGATGCTGCGGCATTATGACGCCATTGGCCTGCTGCGTCCCGCGCACGTCAACGAGCAGAACGGTTATCGGTATTACGACGCCGCGCAGCTGCCCGTTCTTCTTCAGATTGAAACTCTGAAGGACTACGGATTCTCGCTTTCTGAAATTTCGGAATTGCTGGTGCTTTCCCGGGAAGCGCTGGCAAAAAAAATCCATGCAAAGCGGCTGCAGGCATACGACGAATTGCATAAGCTTCGAAAAACTCTCCGACGAATGGAAGACGATATCATCAATATGGAGGGTAACCGTATGGTTCAGGAAAAATACCACGTCATTGTGATGGATACGCCCGCTCAAAGAGTATTCGGGCTTCGCAAAACAATCAGTATCGCGGAGGTTCACGACCTGTTTCAGGAATTGCTGCGGGAAGCCGACCGCCGGGGTCTGAAACGCGCCGGCGCAACCCAGCTGCTGTATCACGGAAGAGAATTTTCCTATGACAGCATGGACGCGGAAGCACAGGTTCAGGTTTCCGGAGACGGGCCGGACGTTCAGGAAATCCCCGCACAGCTTTGCGTCGCAACCACGCATGTCGGTCCTTACGAGACCGTAAAATACGCTTACGACGCCATCTGCGATTGGATGGCCGGGCATCCCGAATATCAAATCAGCGGTCCGGCCATCGAACGGTATCTGAAAGACGAGCATTCCGTTTCCGACCCGGATGAATATGAAACCGGAATTCTGTTTCCGGTAACAAAAGCCGAATAAATCCCTCGCGTGTTCAGGCGGCTCGCCCGGTTCAGGACGACAGCTTCTCGTGACCGCCGTCTTTTCCAAATACCCGGCGAATAAACGGCACCTTGACGCGAATCGCGCTTTGCGGGCAAAGCTCCTGGCAGCAGTAGCAGCGGATGCAGCGGTCATAACGGTACGACGGCGGATTACTTTTATTGCCGTCGTGCCAGTCGACCGCTTTCGGCGTTACGGGGCACATTTTAACGCAGACGCCGCATTTAACACATTTGTCCGCTATGATATACGGCCTGGGCACGAGAGCGTTTTTGATGACCGCCATGCCGCCGCCCGACCGTCCGGCTTTCATCGGCTTCCGATTGACCCGGAAATCATTCGCAACAAAGCTGTCGACCGGGTCCCCGAGCAATTCGATTTCCTCTTGCCGGCATGTGCCCAATCCCATTTCCATGCCGGCCTGATTCGTTAAAACCAGTTCCGGATCCAGATTCATCAATCTGCAAACCGTAGCATCCAGCGCAACGGGGTCCGCCGACAGCAGAAGCACATTCATTTTCCGGGGGGTTCCTCCCCGCGGGCCATTGCCTTCCATCGCCAGTATGCCGTCCATGATAAAAAGCCTTGGACGGATATAGGAATTCAAATCGATCAGCATTCTGGCAAATGCCGCGGCGTCCGGAATCCGGACATGAAATTCCCCTTTCCTTGTTCCGGGAATGCATCCGAACTGATTTTTGACCGCCCCGGTTACGCGTTGAAAGGCATGGGTCTTCATTTTGGGCAGGCTGACGACGCCGTCGCTGTCGAGCACCCCGTTCGCGATCGTAAACTTTTTATTCTGACGTCCCTCGGAAAAAAACACTTCGCGTCCGGATAAAAAATCTGCCGGGGCAATGCCAAGCTCCGCGGCAACAGCCTCGATTCCGCTCCGTTTCGCCGCGCGCTCCGGATTCTGAAAGGCCGGTGAATCTCCATAAGTGAGCTCCGCCCCCGCCTTTTGAAATATTTCGGCAGCCGCTTTGAAAACAGACGGGTGCGTAGTAACACATTTTTCGGGAGGATCCGCGGAAAGCCAGTTGGGTTTCAGCAGGATTTTCTCACCTGCCGACACAAATCCGTCAGGCCCCCCAAGCAAATCGATCCCCTTTTGAACCGCTTCTTTCACATGGCCGAAATCATAGTCCCCGCAGCGGACCAACGCAACCTTAGATTTGCTCATTACGATTCTCCTTTGTAACTATCTCTCTAACCGCAGTGTGGCACACGGCAGATACTTTGTCAAGCGCTTTTCAGTTTTATTCGTGGAATTTTCGCCGGCGCATACTGGCACAACAAGAAAACAGGCATGACCCTCGTAGAACAAGTGGTCTGCCTGTTTCTTTATTTTGTCTTAGCGCTCCTAATCTCACTATCAGCAGGTGAGAGCGGGCTTTCGTCAGTCCTCTTTTTTCCCCGGGGCAATCAGGTGCCTTGACACGGCCGCAAACGAATTCTGCGGCAGGAAAGAACTTCCCGCCGCATTCACGGATGGATAATCCCAGCCGCCATTGGAAAGGATCAGAGAAAACGCGGCTTTCTTTGCGTTCTGAAGATGCTCCGCCATATAGCGGGCCGCCTGCTCGAACTGATCGGACATAACCGCGTCCAGTATCCTGATATGCTCCTGATTCGACCTCTCCATTCTTTCCTCTATCTTTTTTCCGGACAGAATGCGGATTCGGCAATTTTGGACCTGTATGTTTTCATACGTCTGGATTAAGTACTTGTTTTGCGTGGCGGATATAAAAATATGATGAATCTCATCATCAATCTGATAAGCCTCGTCAATATTTCCAAACGAATTATTCTGAGAGTAATAATTTTTATAGTTCAGAAGCGTTGCTTTATCAATTTTATCCGCGTACCTCTCAATCGCAAACGGCTCGATCAGCAACCTGACTTCATAAATAGAGCTGATTTCATTAATGGATAAATCGGACACAACGATTCCTTTTTTGGGCAGAATCCTCACCAGATTTTCCTGCTCCAGCCGACCGATCGCGTCCCGAATCGGCGTCCTGCTGACTCCGATTTCTTTCTGAAGAATATTTTCGTTTAGGAAGGTGTTGGGAAGATATTCGCAGGATACAATCTTCTCCTTAATCATATGATAGGCTTTTTCTTTTAAACTGTTTGCACTCACATTAATATCCTCTGGAATACATGTTGTATTTCACATGCGTATTTTTGTTGGTATTATATCATGCTCGAGAAAAAATTTCAAGCATTATTTTTCCATTTAAAGAACGCAAAAGGTCTCTTTCAACAAAATATTGTGAAATTTAAAAACATTATTGACAATTTAATGAATGCGGTTTATTATTTGATGTATACAACAAGGTATACATTTACGTATAACAGGGAGGATTTACGATTGGAAAGACTTTCGAAGAATACATATTCCGGCAGCAAAGAAAACCCCATTAAAGTATTGCAGTACGGCGAAGGAAATTTTCTGCGCGCATTTGTCGACTGGCAGATAGAACAGATAAATCAAAAGGCGGATTTTAACGCCGGCGTCGCCATCATTCAGCCTCTGCCACAGGGAAACGCAGCTCTTCTCAACGAGCAGGACCGCCTGTACACGCTTTTTCTGCAGGGGATGGAAAACGGAAAACCGGTCCGCACCCACAGCGTGATCGGCTGCGTAAACAAAGCAATCAATCCCTATGAAAATTATCAGGATTATCTTTCCCTGGTCGGATGCGAAACCCTGCGTCTGGTGGTTTCAAACACAACGGAGGCAGGAATCGCTTTCGACCCGGCCTGCGGCCCGGACGATGCTCCTCCAACCTCTTACCCCGCGAAGCTGACGCAGTTCCTGTACCGCAGATATCAGGTTTTCGGCGGAGCGAAAGATAAGGGGCTGATCGTGATCCCCTGCGAGCTGATCGACCGCAACGGAGAAAAACTGAAAAAATGTGTTTTGCAGTACGCGGAGCAGTGGAAGCTGGAACATGGCTTTATTGAATGGCTGAATCAGTCGAACACCTTTTGCTGCAGCCTCGTGGACCGGATTGTGCCGGGATACCCGAGAGACACCATTGATGAAGTGACAAAGGAGCTTGGATACATAGACAAGGCGGTCGACGTAGGAGAGCTGTTCCACCTTTGGGTCATCGAAGGCCCCAAATGGATTTCGAACGAAATTCCGTTTGAAAAGGCCGGGCTGAATGTGAAGGTTGTAGCGGATATGACGCCATACCGCACCCGGAAAGTCCGCATCCTGAACGGCGCGCACACGGTCTTGGTTCCGGTCGCCTACCTGCTTCATTTGGACACGGTCGGCGAAGCGGTCGACGACGCGCTGGCCGGCAAGTTTCTTACGCAGGCCGTCGAGCGGGAAATCATCCCGACGCTCGACCTGCCAAAGCAGGAACTGGAAGACTTTGCGAAAGCAGTTTTTGATCGCTTCCGCAATCCGTTTGTCAAGCACTACTTAATGAGCATCGCTCTGAATTCTTTCTCGAAATACGAAACCCGCGTCCTGCCCTCTTTGCTGGAATACCTCTCGAGGACAAAAGAACTGCCGAAGCATCTGGTGTTTTCGCTCGCCGCTCTATTGGAATTTTACCGCGGCAAACGCGGCGAAGAGTCCATTGCCCTGAGCGACGAAGACGCGGTGCTTGAACTGATGAAAAAGCAATGGGCGGCTTACGACGGAACGGAGAAATCTTTGCTGAATCTGGTCCGCGGTGTTTTGTCGTTCGAATCCGTCTGGAAGCAGGACTTAAACCTGGTGCCCGGATTGACAAACGCGGTCGCGAAGGATCTGTCCGAAATTGAAAAATCCGGCATGAAAAAGGCGGTTGAACAGATCGTGCAGGGATCCTGAGTATGAATAAAGCAATCAAGATTAACGACAAAGACAATGTCGCCGTGGCTTTGTGCGACCTGAAAAAAGGCGAACCGGTCGAACTCGGCGGCAAAATCATAACGCTAGTGGAAACTATCGCCCGGGGACATAAATTCGCGCTTTCCGATCTTTCGGCGAATTCCGAAATCATCAAGTACGGTTTCCCGATCGGCCGTGCGAAACAGAATATTCCACGCGGAGCCTGGGTTCATTCCCACAACATGGCGACGGGCCTTAACGCTGCCGCAGACGAGTACCGTTACCGGAAAACGCCCCTGCCGGCGGACGTTCCAAACCGCAATTTGACGTTTGACGGCTTTCGCCGCGCAGACGGCTCCGCGGGAATCCGCAATGAACTGTGGATTGTACCCACCGTCGGATGCGTCAACGGAACGGCTGAACTGATTGTTCGCCGATTCAGAGAAAAGCACAGTCCGGCGCATGCCGAAGCAATCCGAATTCTGAAACACAATTACGGCTGCTCCCAGCTGGGAGATGATTTATCCGCTACAAGACGCCTTCTGGCGGACTTTACGCGGCACCCGAATGCGGGCGGGGTTCTGGTTCTCAGCCTTGGCTGTGAGAGCAACACGCCCGAAAGCTTCCGGCAGGAGCTCGGCTCTTTTGACGAAAGCCGCGTCCGTTTTCTTGTAGCTCAGGAAACGGATGACGAAATTGAACGCGGCGCCGATTTATTGGCGGAGCTGAACGACCGAATGGCCGGCGACCGCAGGGAACCGATTCCTTTGACGGAACTGCGGGTCGGCATGAAATGCGGGGGGTCCGACGGACTTTCCGGCATCACTGCAAATCCGCTGATCGGCCGGTTTACTGATTTTCTTGTTTCACAGGGCGGCACGGTGATTTTAACGGAAGTACCGGAAATGTTCGGCGCGGAAACAATATTGATGAACCGCGCGCGGGACAGCGGCGTCTTTCAAAAAGCCGTCGGTTTAATCCGCAATTTCAAAAAATACTTTACCGACGCCGGGCAGCCGGTTTATGAGAATCCGTCTCCCGGCAATAAAGCCGGAGGAATTACGACTCTGGAGGAAAAATCGCTTGGCTGCATTCAAAAAGGCGGGTCGGCCGAAGTGGAGGACGTCCTTCCCTATGCGGGACGAATCACACAGAAAGGGCTGAATCTGCTTTGTGCGCCCGGAAACGATCTGGTTTCCGCCTCCGCCCTAGCCGCAGCGGGCTGTCAAATGGTTCTGTTTTCAACAGGAAGAGGGACGCCGTTCGGAACGGTTGTTCCGACTATCAAAATTTCAACCAATACGCAGCTTTCGGAAAGAAAGCCGCGATGGATTGATTTTGACGCGGGTCCGATCGCGGCCGGCAAAAAAGCGGATGATCTGTGCGGCGATCTGACCCGGCTTGTTTTGCAAACTGCCTCCGGGCAGCAAACATGCAGCGAAAAATATGACTTTGCCGAGATTGCCGTCTGGAAAAACGGAGTCACCCTGTAATCCCGTTTTTTCAGTCAGGTTAACAGTCTTATCCCGGAAGGGAGGAAAATCAGAAAAGCAGTCCATGTGGGAATTATTAAATACAAGATATGAAATTTGTTAATTGGAGGAGTTTATGATGAACAAGGCAATTTCCATCCTGCTTGCAGGCACATTGGCATGCACAAGTATTCTTGCGGGTTGTTCTTCCGGTCAGGCATCAAGTTCGGCAGCCCCGACTTCAGCCGGGAATTCCGCGGCGGCTTCCGCCGATTCCAGCGGGAAATCATACACGTTCCGTTTCTCCGAAATTCAGGCGACGACACACCCGGCTTCCCAGGCGGACGCAAAGTTTGTGGATCTGGTTCAGGAAAAATCGAACGGCAGAATCAAGATTCAGGTTTACTACAATGCTCAGCTCGGCGATGAAAAATCAGGCGTGCAGCAGGTGCAGTACGGCGGACTCGATTTCACCCGCGCAAGTCTTGGTGTTCTGTCCGGATTTGACCAGAAGCTGAACACTTTATCCCTTCCGTACCTGTTCTCCAGCAGTGACCAGATGTGGAATGTGCTGAACGGCGATATCGGCAAAAAATTCCTCGATGGAATCTCAAGCTCCAAGATGGTCGGCCTGTGCTGGTACGACGCCGGTTCCAGAAACTTCTACACCAAAAAACCGGTAACAGACCTTTCGGGTCTTAAGAACATGAAAATTCGCGTGCAGGAATCCAGCCTGATGATGGATATGGTCAAGGCACTCGGCGCCAGCCCAACCCCGATGGATTACGGCGAGGTTTACTCCGGCCTTCAGAACGGCGTCATCGACGGCGCGGAAAACAACCTTCCGTCCTATGAATCCACCAAGCATTACGAAGTTGCCCCCAATCTGCTTCTGGATGGTCACAGCCGTCTGCCGGAAATGATGCTGTGTTCGCAGAAGACCTGGGATTCTCTGTCACCCAGCGACCAGAAAATTATTCAGGAATGTGCCGAAGAAGCTTCCAAGGTAGAGCGTCAGCTGTGGGCTGATTCCGAAAAGAGCGCCCTGGATGAAGTAAAATCCAAAGGCGTCAAGGTAACGGAGCTTTCCGCGGATGAACTCAAGAAATTCCAGGATGCCGTACAGCCGCTGTATGAAAAATATGCCAAGGACAACTTGGATCTGATCAAGCAAATCCAGAACACAAAATAACTTTCGATCCTCAGTCATGAGCCGCTTTTTCCGCGGCTCATGACCCTTAAATAAGGAGAACTCTATGAACACCAAGAAAAATCCGCTCGACCGGCTGATGTATGGTATTTCCTTTCTGTTCGATTTTATTTACCGGATTTTGGAGGAGTATTCCAAAATTGTAATGCTGGTCATCGTTCTGATCGTCAGCGCGCAGGTCATCTGCCGCAAATTTCTGGGTTTCAGTATTTCCTGGTCCGACGAGGTTGCCCTGCTTCTTATGGTATGGATGGCATTTATTTCTATGGCAATCGGTGTAGAAAAGAAGCTGCACATCGCCATTGAAATGTTCTTTAAAAAATTTCCCGTTCCCATTCAAAAGATTCTGAATGTTATTAACAGCCTTGTCACCGTCCTGTTTGGCGTTACGCTGATTGTTTACGGCGTCAGGATGACGCAGGCTTCGATGGGTTCCATTCTTCCGGCGACCGGCTGGCCCGGCGGCACCCTGTACATTATGATTCCGGTTTCCGGGGTTTTCATCTGTTACTACGCACTGATCGATCTGTTCCATTTGGAACGGTTCCGGCACAGGGAACTGGAAGAAGGCTTTCAAAAGGAGGAAAACACATGAACCTCAACTTTGCCATTGCTCTCCTTCTGATCAGTTTCGTCATCTTTATCATCTGCAAAATGCCGGTCGCCATCGCGCTGGCCAGTTCCACCGCAATCACCATGCTGTATCTGCAGATCCCGGTTATGACGCTGGTCCAGCAAATGAGTAAATCCATCGACAGTTTTTCCCTCATGGCGATTCCGTTCTTCATTTTTGCCGGCGAACTTATGGGGGCGGGCGGAATCTCCGACCGGCTTTTAAAATTCGCCAACGTGATCGTCGGCCGTCTGCGCGGCGGACTCGCGCATGTGAATGTTCTGGCCAGTATGTTCTTCGGCGGAATATCCGGTTCCGCCGTCGCCGATGTTTCTTCCCTTGGCTGCATTGAAATTCCGATGATGACGGACGCAGGCTATGACGAGGATTTCTCCGTCGCCGTAACGGTGACGAGCGCCTGCCAGGGCGTTTTGATTCCGCCGAGCCACAACATGATTATCTATTCCCTTGCGGCGGGCGGCGTTTCCATCGGCGCGCTGTTCATGGGCGGGGTTATTCCGGGAATTCTTCTCGGGGTGTGCCTGATGATCGTCTGCGGGATCATTTCCGTAAAACGGCAGTACCCAAAGGGGGAAAGAGTTAAACTGCGCGACGCCCTGAAAATCACGCGCGACGCCATTCTGGCGCTCGGCACCATTATCATCATCATGGGCGGCGTAGTTTCCGGCATTTTTACAGCCACGGAGTCGGCGGCGTTTGCGTGCATTTACGCATTCATTATTTCCGTATTTTTTTATCGCGAATTGAAGGTGCGGGAAATCCCCAGACTTTTGATGAACACCATAAGAACCCTTGCCGTTGTGTTCAGCCTGATAGCTTCTGCCGGAGCATTCGGCTGGCTGCTTGCTTATTTGCAGGTTCCGATGCTGATTTCCAATTTTCTGCTTTCCGTCACCACCAACCGTGTGATTGTGTTTCTGCTGATTAATCTGATGCTGCTGGTACTCGGCTGCTTTATGGATATGGCGCCTCTGATTCTGATCGTCACGCCGATTCTTCTTCCGGTTGTGGAACAGTACGGTATGAATCCGGTCCAGTTCGGCGTCATGCTGATTCTGAACCTCGCGATCGGCCTGTGCACGCCTCCGGTCGGCGGCGCACTGTTCGTTGGATGCAGCATCGGTAAAATCTCCGTTGAAAAAGTAACCGTGGCAATGCTTCCAATGTATGCCGCCATGCTGATCGCACTGATGCTGGTTACCTTTATCCCTGCCATTTCGCTTTGGATTCCGGGCCTGCTGTGAGTCCCGCGCGGGTGCCTCGGCGCGCCTTTTCGCATATCCGTGGGAATCTTTCGTATTCGTCTATTGCAATCTGTTTTCAGAAAGGATGTCAAGATGAAACCGTTTATGGATGAGGATTTTTTGCTGACTAACGATACGGCAAAAGCCCTGTTTCATGAGTTTGCCGAAAAAATGCCGATCATCGACTTTCACTGCCATATCAGCCCGAAAGAAATTGCGGAAAACCGCAATTTCGAAAATATTTCGCAGGTCTGGCTTGGCGGAGATCATTATAAGTGGAGAATCATCCGCTCAAACGGCGTGGATGAAGCCGAAATCACCGGCTCTCAAAGCTCCGACCGCGTAAAATTTCAACGTTTTGCCGAAGCGCTGCCGCGCGCCATCGGCAACCCTATGATTCACTGGACCCACTTGGAGTTAAAGCGTTACTTCGGCTGCAATCAGTTTCTGACAGCGGAGTCTGCGGAAGATATCTGGAATCTGTGCAATAAGAAGCTGCGCGAAGATTCCCTTTCGGTACGGGGCATCATTCACCAGTCAAACGTGAAAGTGATCGCAACAACAGACGACCCCGCAGACAACCTGTGCTGGCACAAAAAGCTGCGCGGCGACCCCACATGTGATTTTCTCGTCGTACCTTCCATGCGTCCCGACCAGGCGCTGCGGGTGGAAAAACCGGAATTTGCCGCTTACATACAAAAGCTATCCAAAGCCGCCGATACTCCGATTCATTCCATAGACGACCTGTTCTCCGTACTCGCCGCGCGCATTGATTTCTTTGATTCCATGGGCTGCCGCGCTTCCGACCACGCTCTGGAGTATCTTTTCTGCCGGGCGGAGGGAGCCGCCAAAGCGGACACGGTTTTCAGGAAAGCCCTGAACGGGGAGTCCCTCTCGACGGAAGAAATTGAAGCCTACAAAACAGAGCTGCTCCTGTTTTTGGGGGAACAATATGCAAAACACGACTGGGCGATGCAGATTCATTACAATGCGCTGCGCAACAACCGAACCGGTCTGTATCACGTACTGGGCCCCGACACCGGCATGGACTGCATCGGCACCGCCGCCTGTGCGGATGGTCTGGTCGCGCTTCTGGATGCTTTGGACGCCCGCTGCGGCCTCCCGAAAATGATTCTTTATTCGCTGAACCCAAATGACAATGCGATGCTCGGCAGCGTGATCGGCAGTTTCCAGGGTCCCGGTGTACGCGGAAAAATCCAGCATGGCTGCGCGTGGTGGTTCAACGATTCCAAAGCCGGCATGGAAAGCCAGCTGACCAGTCTTGCAAATCTTTCCCTTCTGGGCAATTTTGTGGGCATGGTGACGGATTCCCGCAGCTTTCTCTCCTATACCCGCCATGAATATTTCAGGAGAATCCTGTGCAACCTGATCGGTTCCTGGGTGGAAAACGGAGAATATCCCGATGACAAAAACATGCTGGAATCCATTATAAAAGGAATCTGCTATGAGAATGCAAAGGCATATTTTCATTACGATGTTTGATCCTGTAAAATTCTGTTGCGCGCCATTTGAATTTTGTTGTGACTTGCATTAAGATATAGGTGAATTTTGGCGCATGTCAAACCGGTTGTCCTCAATGAGAGCCGCTGCGCCATTTTACTTTACGCTGAAAGAAGGAACATGATCATGAAAGAATTGGGTTTTGAGGTAATGCATGTCGGGCTCAACTGTAAGGACACGGCAGAGGCACAGCAAACGGCCGACTTATTACTCAGCCTGTTTGGCTTTTCGGAAACAGACACGCCGATTTCTGTTTTTTCCAGTTCCAAAATTGAGATTATGAAAAAGAAGGGCGCCGGAACCCTCGGGCATATCGCGATTGGAACCACCGACGTTCCGGCAGCAAAAAAATATCTGGAAGGCAAGGGAATCGAATTTGACAACGGCACGGCAGCCTACAACGAAGAAAACGGAGAATTAAAGCTCATCTATCTAAAAAATGAGATTGCCGGATTTGCATTTCATCTGCTGAAAAAATAAGCTGATTTTTGAAGGATGGGGAATTACATTGGTACAGACTTTATGCTGTCCCGACAGCTCCGCCCGACTGGACTGTTATCCTGCCTCTTCTGAACGGATTCTGCCCGCCGTCGTCATCTGCCCCGGCGGCGGGTATTCCTGGCTCTCTCCCAGAGAAAGCTGGCCGGTTGCCGAAATGTTTCGTCAAAACGGGTTTCACGCATTCGTACTCAGATACACAGTGGAAAATCCTCCCCTTGGCTTGCGGCCGCTGCGGGACTTGTCCTGGGCCGTAAAGGAGGTCAGAGAATCTTCCGGCGAGCCGTATGTTGACCCCCATCGGATCGCGGTCTGCGGCTTCTCGGCAGGCGGTCATCTGGCGGCCAGCCTTGGGGTATTCTGGAACAATAAAGATATTTTTCCGGACGCTTCTCTATGGGAGCGTCACAGGCCAAATGCTTTGATTCTGGGATACCCCGTCATTTCTTCCGGCCCCTTCGCTCATCGTGAAAGCTTTGAGCGCCTTTTCCAAGCTAAGGAAAAGCAGTCCCTTTTCTCATTGGAAAAGCAGGTGTCTGACAACGTCCCGCCGACTTTTCTTTGGCATACGGTTCAGGACGGAGATGTCCCCGTTCAGAATTCAATGCTGTTTTTTAACGCCCTTGTGGAACATCACATTCCCTGCGAACTTCATCTGTTTCCAAAAGGGGTGCATGGCCTTTCGCTGGCGACGCCCGAGGTCGAAGAACCCGAAAAGGGCCGCTTCGCAGATCCTCACGTTGCATCATGGAGTTCTCTGTGCGTCGAATGGATGCACCAGACTTTTATCCAACTATAATACTCATAGCTCAATTAACGCGGCGGGAATCGATTCCCGCCGTGTTTCTGATTCCGCAGACCATATTGCCTCGGCAATACTACCGGGAATTTCCACTCCCCCGCCAATCCCAAAAATCCTGTAAGATCAGGCCAGGGATTTCCCGCGACGCTGCTCTTTTTAAAGATTGCAACGAACCGTTAAAGAAGAAATCACTGTGCTGTTTTACACCGATCTTACATTTTTTGCCTGTCCTTTTAATATTCATTCTATAGAATAAATACGAAAACTTATTTTCTTATTGGTAGAGAGGACGGGAAGCGAATGCAAAAATTATGGAGCAAGCCGGTGTCACTGTTTTTATCCATGGCACTGGTGCTCAGCGCAGTATCGGTTTCACCGGGCATTTTGGCAAAAGCGGAAACAGAGACTCTGGCATCGTGGAATATTTCCAGCAACCCCTCCGAGGCACCGTCGGAAGCAAAAATTTATGCGACGGACGGCGCTTTCAAGGATTCCGGTTTTTTATCGACAAACGCCGCCGGGAGTTGGGGCACCAGCACACAATATTTCCTTGCGGCAAGCGGATTTGACGGTGAGCCCGGTACAAAATACTGGCAGGTCAGTCTGCCGGACGAAACGAAGGACTCCACCCGCATAGCAGTCTCGGCCGGCTTTCGGCGGTCCAAAACCGTTACCGCAAATTGGAAAGTTCAAAGTTCCAAAGACGGCGATTCCTTTTCCGATGTGGCGAACGGCGATTTCACCATCAGCGCCACTTCGGGCGGCGTAAAAGCCGTTACTTTCGGCAGCGGGGACACCGCATTGAGTTTGCCCGACGGCACCATCGCGGTCCGGTTCACTCCCGCGGATAACGGCACGACTTCAAGCGGTGGAACCTGCTATATCAACGACATTATCGTCACCGGCCAAACAGGAGGCGGCGGCAGTACGGAAACCGTTGTGTTCACGCCGAGCAGCGCGCCGGACTCCAGCGGCTACGTGCCGGGGGGAACCACGGTGAAGCTTACCGCAACGACCGACACCGCGATTTATTACGAACTCAATCCCGGAAACAATGAGCCGGGCGACGGAACAAAGTACCGGGATCCGATTCAAATTCACGACACCACAACGATCCGCGCCTGGCTGGACGGAGGCAAAGATCATCCGCAGACGCGGACGTACAAAGTGGACAACGCGGTCGTCAACACGATCGGCGACGCCAGAAAGGCCGGAGAAGGTCACACCGTTACCCTGACCGGCATTGCGACACATCCTTATGCCAATTCGTCGTTGGGGCTGTACATACAGGACGCGACCGGCGGCATTGAGCTGTTCGGCGACAGTGTTCTAAAGGACGCAGGGATTCAGCCCGGCGACACCGTTGAGGCCACCGGCGACACGGCTGTTTATAATAACAATCTCGAGCTGAAAGTCACCGGCGTCAAAATCACGAAGACGCCCGGGGAAGTACCTGCGCCGAAGGACGTCTCCATTTCAGCCATCGGCGAATCCACCGGCGGGTTGCTGGTGAAAATTTCCGGGGCCGTTGTCTCCGATCTGTCGGAAGACAGTTATAAAAACGCTAATTTCACACTAACTCAGAACGAAAAAACACTTTCCGCAGAAATGGACAGCAGGCGCGGCGACGACTATTCCGCCGTTGCGGCCAAGGTTTCCAAAGGACAGACTGCGGATTTCACAGGAATCCTCCAAGGTTATCGCGGCGCTTACACCCTGCAGCTGCTCGGCGCGGACGGCATCACCAATGTTAAAGACTCCACGCCGGAAACTCCGCAGGCCGCTCCCGTAACCGCGGATCCCGGCAGCAGTGTAAACGCCAAGGTCGGCGATACGGTCAAGCTTTCCTGCGCGACCGCAGACGCGAAAATCTATTATACGCTGGATCCGGCCGCAGCGGACGACAACTATTTGCTTTACGACGCGAACACGCCGATTACGCTGACAGCTTTGCCGGCCACCCTGACGGCGTACGCGGCAAAGGACGGTCTCAAGAACAGCGAAAAGTCCGTCTTTACTTACCGGGAAAAATTTACAGGAACTTATCACATCTACTTTGGACAGCTGCATTCCCATACGACGCTTTCGGACGGTGTGGGCAGTATCACACAGGCCTATGACCATGCTTCTAAAGCTAAAAACCTGGATTTTGAGGCTGTCACAGATCATTCGAACTATTTTGAAACCGCATCCGAAGCCCAGGCGCACAAAAACACGATTCTGGACGGCTCCGGCAGCGAAAACTGGAAAGAAGGTCATGCCGCCGCGAAGGCGATTACGGATGAAAAAATTCCAAACCCGGATAGCGCCGACGACCCCGGCTCCACTTTTCTCGGCATTTACGGGTATGAAATGACTTGGAGCGACGGTTCCGGCCACATCAACACCTTTGACACGCCGGGCTTTGAAGACCGGCAGAACCCAACCTACTGCAACAAAAAGCAGTCGGCGTCCAACCCTGCCGGCCTGGACGCGTACTATAAAACCCTGACAACCGTACCGGATTCGATCTCTCAATTTAACCATCCGGGGACCACGTTCGGTGATTTTTATGATTTTGCCGACTACAGTCCAACGTTCGACAAGCTGATCAATTTGATCGAAGTCGGCAACGGCGAGGGGCCGATCCGCGGAGTCGGGTATTTCCCCTCCTATGAATACTACACCCGCGCGTTGGATAAGGGCTGGCACGTGGCTCCGACCAACAATCAGGATAACCACAAGGGCAACTGGGGCGACTCCAATACGGCCCGCAGCGTCATCCTGGCCCAGAGCCTTACGGAAGAAAACCTGTACGACGCGCTGCGCAACCGCCGTGTGTACGCGACGGAGGACAATGACCTGAGCATTTATTACACCGTCGACAGCGCAGTCATGGGCAGCGAAATTTCGGTGAAAAAAGGCGAAAGCCTGTCCTTACACGCGGACCTTTCCGACCCGACCGACAAGAGCATCGGCACGGTCGAAGTCATCGTCAACGGCGGCCGTGTCGCGGCGGAAAAAGAGATAAGCTCCAGCAAAGCCTCGGTTGATTTTTCCATTCCGAACAACTACTCCTACTACTATCTGCGCGTAACCGAAGCGGATAAAGACATCGCCGTCACCGCCCCCGTCTGGACCGGAGAAGTCGATAAGGCCGGCATCGCCTCCGTTTCGGCGGACACCGACCTGCCGATCAAGGGCGAACCGGTCAACATTACGGCATCCCTCTTCAACAACGAGACCTCCCCCCTGACGATTGATTCGCTGGAGTACAAGATTGGCGACGAGGTGATTCGAGCCGTGAGCGGCAGCGGCTTAAACGGCGGGGCAACCCTCGATTCCCTTGGGACAAAGAACGATTCGTTCCGCTATACGCCAAAATCGGCGGGAAGCACAACCATTCACGTCACATTAAAGGGAACGCTTGGCGGAACCTCCAAAACCTACACGAACGCTTTGCTGATGCAGGTGGCTGACCCGGGCGCCGTGACAAAAGTCATCATTGACGGCACTCACTTTAACGACTATGTCACCGGCTATTACAGCCAGAGCATGGGAAATGTTACAAAAATTGCGGCGGACGACGGAACCCAGATTAAAGTTGTCGCCGACCGGATTACCCCGGAAACGCTGAAAGGCACGCAGTTGCTGGTCATCTCCGCCCCGGCCAAAAACAGCGGTACCAGCAAGGCCGGCGACGCCTACCAGCCGCAAACCTTCAGCGACGATTTCATCCGGATGGTGAAAGAGTATGTACAAAACGGCGGAACCGCCGTGATCTGCGGCCTGTCCGATTATTCCGACAGTCCAAACGATCCGTATACTTCCGCCGCACAGGTGAATTCCCTGCTGAAAGGCATCGGCGCGACAAGCACCATTTCCAACGACGAAGTGGTCGACCAGGATCAAAACGGCGGTCAGCCGTATCGCCTTTATTTCCAAAATTACAACACGGATTCCCCCTACATGAAAGATGTTTCTCCCGACCAGAAATACAGCTTTTACAGCGGCTGCACGGTGAACGCAGGCAAGGGCGCCACACGGCTGGTTGATGGATTTGACACGACCTATTCCATCAATTCGCGGGCATCGGACAGCGTCTGCGAATCCGGAATCCCCGTTTCCTCTCCCACAGCCGTCTATGACGAAAGCAACGCGGTTAAGAAGAAGGGAAACGTCTGCGCGCTGGCGGAAGAACCGGTCGGGAACGGCAAAGTCTTGATTGCCGGCACCGTATTCCTCTCCGATTTTGAAGTAAAAGCGGATAAGGACAATTACGAGGACCTTGATTATGCAAATAAAACCATCTTCGGGAACATTCTGGATTCCGTTAAGACCGACATTCCAACCACTTCCATCGCGAGCGTAAGGGCCACCGGCGAAACCGGAGCCGTCTATGCGGTGGAGGGGATCGTAACGGCCGGCAGCGAAGCGCCGAACGCCTTTACGGACACCGTCTATCTTCAGGATTCGACCGGCGGAATCGATATTTACCCCATCGCGAACGGCAGCGGAATCAAAGTGGGCCAGAAACTGCGCGTCGTCGGCCATGTCGATTCGTATCAGGGCGACAAGGAATTAAAAATCGGCAGCGGCGTCGAAGGTTATGAAGTGATCGACACGGCGGAAAAACCCGTCTCTCCCGTTTCCCTCAGTGTGGCGGACGCCTCCGATTACACCTCACGCGGAGGCAGTCTGGTCAAAGTGACCGGGACAGTCTCCGATCTTAAAAAACTCGGCGGAGTGATTCAAAGCTTCACACTGAATTCCGGCTCCGGCAAAATCCGTATTCTGATCAACGGTTACATCTCGCCGGATATCGACCTCAGCGGTCTGGTCAAAGAAAACGCCGCCGTCAGCGCGGTTGGCCTGGTTTATATGGACCCGGACGGCGTCTGCCTGCGAGTTCGCGACCGTAATGAAATCACGCCGGCCGGCGGCACGGACGGCGGGGACTCCGGGCATCATCGCCGTTCCGACGACGATTCCTCCCCGAAAAAGGGTACCGTCATTTCCTCCGCGACAAATTCGACGGTCGCCACTTCCACGGTTGGCGGAAAAACCGTCGCGACGGTTACCGGCAGACCGGATTCCGCCCCCGTCGTCAGCGGAAACCGCGCGGATATCACCATCACCGTACCGTCTTCCATAACATCGGAAATCTCCGGCGCAACGCCGCAGCATCCGGCGCTTATCAGAATTGAGCCGGCTTCGGCAGATCTCGTTTCCCAGTTCGACAGCAGCGCCGTAAAGACGGTCGGGATCCGTATCCGCATTCCTTCCGAAATCGTGACGGGTAAAAACGCCGGGCTGTCTCTCTGCCTTCCCAAGGAGGTTTTGAGCAAAGCGAAATCCACCCTGAAAAACATCGTCCTGTCTGTGGAGGACGCCGGCGGAAAGGAACTGTATTGCTGGGATTTCACAGGATCTGCTCTGAGCGCTTCGCCGGTTTCTCCCGCTGCGGACCTTGACCTTGCCGTAAGCCTTGGGCCTGCGGAATCCGGTTCGGCAGAGGCAAAGATCATATCCGACAACGCACCCGGCGGGATCGGCGTCGTTTTGAAATTCGGTGAAAACGGCCTTCTTCCCGCCCCGGCCAATGTTCATCTCTACGTCGGGGGCCAGCAGGGAATCCGGCCGAATTCCACCGTCTACCTGTATTACTTCAATCCTCAGGCGAATATACTGGAACCGCTGCCGGACGGGAAATACACGGTGGACGCGAGCGGTACTGTCACGATCCGGATCGTTCACTGCTCCGAATATATTCTGATGCCCGGCGCGGCCGCACATTCTTATCCGGTTCAGACCGACACGACCTATCCGGTGGGCCTGAAGCAGGGCGAAAGCTATACGTTCGCCGTAACCGCTTCGAACGGCACGGTGCCCGCCTTGAATGTGGGCGACGCCTCCGTGTTCACCGCGTCGGTCAGACGGAAAAACGGCGTCTGTTATGTCACGGTGAAGGCCATCGGCAAACCCGGTGAAGTCACCGCCCTGTACAGTACGCTGAACGGAAAAAAGCCTGTCACGCTGTGCTACCTTTTCGTGAAGGGTTGATCAGGAATTTAAAAAACGGTCCGGTCAAAAAAGCGATAGGAAGCCGTCCGCTGGGGCACAGCCGGGCGGTTTCCATTTTTCCGCACGGAAGAGTGAGAGAAAATATGAAAAAGAACATCCGGTCTATCCTTATCATCCGGGAGCCAAAGAAAGCGTTATGCCTGCGCGCTGCCGTCATTCTGGTGTTCCTCATCGCTGCGGCGGGGCTGATCGCCGCATTCGGCGGATTCCGTCTCCTGACACTGTCCGGACAGGGCGGCGATTCGGATTTCGTCTCCGCCAAAGTGCTGGAAATTTCAGAAGACAACACTTCGACCGACCCCGCCTCCGGAGGCCGGCGGGTCGGCGAGCAACAACTGAAAATTCAGATTCTTCAGGGGCCGCACAAGGGAGAAGTGATGGAAACGCCCAATTATCTGAGCGCGCTTCACAATGTTTACGCACACCAGGGCTCCCGCATCGTTGTTCGAATCGATACCCAGAAAAGCGGCAGCTATGCGGCTTCCGTATACAACTACGACCGCTCCGCCGTACTTCTGGGAATCACGTCTTTTTTCCTCCTGCTGCTCTGCGTCGCCGGAGGAAAAAGGGGAATCCGGTCCATGTTTGGGCTTCTCTTTACCATGAGCTGCGTCTTCTTTCTTCTGATTCCCATGATTTTAAATGCCGTTTCCCCCGTGCTGGCCGCAGTTGTGATTGCTTTGCTGACTTCTCCGGTCTGCTTTCTTCTGCTTGCCGGGTGGAATGGAAAGGCGGTTTCCGCCATGCTGGGCACGGTGGCCGGCGTCACGTTTTCCGGCCTGTTTTCGGCAGCCGCCGGGGCGGCTGCCGGCATGAACGGTTTCAATATGCAGGAAGCGGAGTCGCTCCTGCTGCAAACCGGGAAATCCAATATTCAGATTGACGGGCTTTTAGTCGCCGGAATCATCGTATCCTCGCTGGGCGCCGTGATGGATATTGCAATTTCCATTGCCTCGGCGGTCAGCGAGCTTCACGCGGCAAGTCCAAAAATGGAGGCAAGGAAGCTGTTTCGCTCCGGGCTGAGCATCGGCCGCGATGCGATGGGGACCATGGCGAACACGCTGATTCTCGCATTCACCGGCTCCTCCCTGAATATGCTGGTGCTGATCGGGTCTTACGGCATTCCGTTTTCACAGCTGATCAGCACCGATTTGATCGGGGTGGAACTGCTTCAAAGCATTGCCGGATGTATTGGAATCATTCTGACGGTCCCTCTGGTGGCGCTGATCAGCTCCCGCGTTGAGCTGCTTGCAAATCCCGGTCCTGTTTTAAAAAAAGACGCCGGCCGTCATTAAATGCTCTTCTTATGCGGCAGTCAGATGAATTTCTCGGGGCAAGGTATTCCGCCGCGCGGCCCGCGCTCTGAAGCGGGCACCTTCCTGTAACCGGCGTATAAAGGATGGATTTTTCAGCAGCAAAATGCAAAAGCAATCGTCCTGTATAGAAACAATGCGCTTTGAGTAGGCTTTTAAGCCGATCAAAGTGCATTTACGTATGGCCGGTCATGAATCTCATTTGTGCATCTGTCACAAAGCGTTTCCTTGACAATTCGTAAAATATAACCTATGATACCAATAGATTCATCGATTCGGATACGAAAAGGAAGGAAAGTATTTGAAGTATTTGTCCATACGGCAGCCGTATGAAATTTTAGTCGGCGAAGGATCTTTCCCCTCTTTTCGCCCGGAAGAGGGAGAAGTTCTCTTAAAGATGCTCTACGGCGGGATTTGCGGAAGCGATTTAAGTACATACCGCGGCATCATGGCCTATGCCTCCTATCCCCGCATCCCCGGGCATGAGTTCTCTGCGGAAATCGTGGAGATCGGCCCAAACGAAAGGGGGCTGAAGCGGGGAATGGTGGTAACGGCGAATCCCTACTTTCACTGCGGCCATTGCTATTCCTGCCAAAGAGGATTGGTAAACTGCTGTGAAACCAACGAAACGATGGGCGTGCAGAGAGACGGTTCCTTCCGGGAATATTTCACCATGCCTGCCGACCGGCTGTTCGACGGCGAGGGAATCCCCCCTCGGCAGCTGGCTTTGATCGAACCGTTCAGCATTGGGTATCATGGTGTCAAAAGAGCGGATGTGAAATCCGGTGATAAAGTTCTTGTCGTCGGCGCCGGGACAATCGGGGTTTTAACGGCCGTGTCCGCTCAACTGATGGGCGCGGAAGTGTATTTAAGTGATATTGATCCGGCTAAACTTGAGTTTGTCCGCACCAATTTCGATTTTGCGGGAACCTTGCTGAACGACAGCAGCGAACATTTTCAGGAGCAGGTTCGCTCCATTACAAACCATAACGGGTTCGACGTCACTGTGGAAGCGGTGGGACAGCCCTCTACCTTTCAAAACTGCATCGACGCCGCCGCTTATGGCGGAAGGGTCGTACAGATTGGGGTCGGCAAAAAGAATCTGGAATTCAATTTTACCGTGATTCAGAAAAAAGAACTGAATATTTTCGGGTCACGAAACGCGCGAAACGATGATTTCCGGCACCTGATTCGAGCGGTCGGCGACGGAAAATTGAATGTCGAACGGGTCATAACGAACGTTTACGACTTTACCAGAGCTGCCGACGCGTTTTCTGATTTTGACAGGAACACCGGGAAAATGATGAAGGTTTTACTGAAATTTTGCGATGAAAGCAGCCATTGAAACTATAACATCAGACCCCATGTGCGGCAAACCGCCGCCCGGATAAAATCCCGGGCGGCGGTTTTGCATGCGTATTCCCTTTACGGCTGCTCTGTGTTCAGACCAGCATATCCAGGATGTGGTTTGAAGGGGCACTTTCCTGCATGCTCTGAATCAGTGAAATTCCCTCCGTCTGTTCCATGTCAAGGGTTTTCCTCAGTACGGTGGTCCCGACTGCCTGTTGGGTATTCGCCATGCTCATTGCCATACTGGCGTCTGCGATGCTACCGACATCCATAACCGATTCTCCTTTCTAAGGGACAATTTAAAAATTACCGCCGTTCCAGCCCCAGTGCTGAACTTCCTCGTATTTTACATAGATGCGTTTGGCGCCGACGCCGAGTTCCCTGCCCAGAATTTTTGTAATTTCAGCCGTCAGAGCCTCATAAGCCGAATCCGGCGCCTTGCCGAAAATCTTTACTTCGACGAAAGCGGCTGGTTCCTGACTGTTCCCCTGGAACGCAATGCGGCAGTTGTCTTCAAAGGTCAGCATCAGCCAGCTATCCGATTTTCCGGGAATCAGCGCAATCGCATTTCCCAGTTCTTTTTTCAAGGTCTCTTCTTTTTCAGGTGAAATGCCCACGTTTACTTTTGTCTGGATGCAAGGCATGTTTGGATTCACTTCCCATCTTTTTCCTTTATTGTATCACACCGAAAAGGATACGGCAAGTTTTCAACAAGCAATCTTCCCGCCGCGTATCTGAAATTCCGTTTATTTTCCGGCATACGGATCTGGACAGAATCGAGTTCATCTGCCAGCCCGGTCAGCACATGGAAGCTAGGAGCTAACCCCCGCATCCGCTGCAGCCGGAGCATGGCGAAAATCCCGCGACGTACGGAACATGCAGGATTGTGAAAGCACATTCCGCAAGAGAATAGCGATGCACCTTTTCGCAGGTCAGCCGAACACCCCCGTCCTGAAACTCGACCTGAACCGGCAGGGTCACGGTTGTCTCGTCATCAAGCGGATTTGTCTTTTTCAAAGGCAGCACTCTTTCGAGCCGTGCATCCGGCAGTTGAACGATGATCTCATCCGTTACCGTCGAAAGCCGTGCAACGCTTCCGCCGGGTTCCAGACAGAGGGAATTGCGGTCGGCGGTCACAACAACCGGATTACTGTCGAAAGCGTGCAGGACACCGATCGGTGTGGTAACGGGCGTTGGTTCCGCCGGCTCCATCGACTGCAGCCTGCCGTCTTCATACAGAGAAAATCCGCCGCGTATTTTCACCTTTCCTAAAGGCGTCTGCAAGGTGATCCTTTCACAGGGAAACAGCGTAATGCTCTGAATACTGCCTCCCGGATAAAAATGAATACTGATCATCTTTGCAGAAAATTCCCCGAAATCAAAAGAAAAGTGAAGAGGTACCGCTAGTTTTTCCTCATCCGCCTCCGACCAGAATCCTGAAATCTTCCCGTTCAGCGGAAAAACGCGGCAGACGGAACCGTTCTCATAAAATGTGACCAGCTCGGCCGGAAATTCTCCGATCGGGGAAATGACTCCGGCCTGCTTCTCCAAAACGACCCGCTTGATCGCTCCGTCCGGGTAAAACCCGACCGCCTTTCCGTATTTTCTTCTCGCGTTTTCCGGGCCAAAGCGCGGAATCAGGGTTCCGCAGCCGGTTTCCACGTGGTTTTCGCACTCAAAGCTGCAGCTTTTCAATGTTCCGCCGCTGTAAAACTCTTCATCAAAGCAGCCGGCCAGACGACCGTAACGGGTATCGATTTCCATACTCGGTCCCTCCTTCTCCACAGGTTGCCGGTTCCACCGTAACCCGTCCCGCCTGTTCCGCTTCAAGCGCAATACGTTCCAGCAGTCCGGGGGAAAACCGGCCCGCCTTGAGGATCAGAAATCCTTTCCGGCCAAAGATCCGGTAAAACAGCCTGTTCCCCGTTTTTTCCACCAGAATTTCAGCATGCAGCTTTTTCGTTAGATCGGTAATCTTATCCCGGAGACAGGATAGAGACTTTGCCGCGGTTTCTCCCGTACCATTCAAATCAACCGAAATTGAACCCATCTAATTTGCCTCCTTAAATTGCAGTTTTTATTATTAAATTATTCAGCATGATTTCTTTTTAGATCAAATAACTTTGGATAATTCGAAATGATTATTCATATCAATCAATATAACAATAGGACCTTCACTTCCAATAGTCAAGGAATATCGCAAAATATTACGATGTTTAGAACTATTATCCAAATTCTAGAAAAATTGTCAGGCATTCTCTATGATTTGATGTATTGCTGAAAAAAGAATAAATCGATATACTTTTATGCAACAAGTCACAGAATCATCAACTCCGAATTTTAGCCCCGGAACACTTTGCCGGCCGGAGTTCGGACGCGAACATAAGAGTTAGGAGGCTGTCACAATGCGGCAAGTTGCCATTTACGGAAAAGGCGGAATCGGGAAATCCACAACAACGCAGAACCTGAACGCGGGCTTGGCGGAAATGGGAAAACACATCATGATCGTCGGCTGCGACCCAAAGGCAGATTCGACCCGGCTGATTCTCGGGGGGCTGGCTCAGCAAACCGTCCTTGACACGCTCCGGGAGGAGGGCGAGGACATCGACCTGGGCTATGTGATGAAAACCGGATACGGCGGAATCAAGTGTGTCGAATCCGGCGGACCGGAGCCGGGCGTCGGGTGCGCGGGAAGAGGAATCATCACCTCAATAAACCTGCTGGAACGGCTGGGGGCCTATACCGCCGATCTCGACTATGTGTTTTACGACGTTCTGGGCGACGTTGTGTGCGGCGGGTTTGCCATGCCGATCCGCGAAGGAAAGGCGCGGGAAATCTATATTGTGGCCAGCGGAGAAATGATGGCGCTTTACGCCGCGAACAATATTTCGAAAGGGATTCAAAAATATGCCTCCACCGGCGGCGTGCGGCTCGGGGGGATCATCTGCAACAGCCGCAAAGTGGACGGAGAAGCGGAGCTGGTGGAGGCATTTGCCAAAGAGCTTGGCACGCAGATGATCCATTTCGTGCCGCGCGACAATATGGTGCAGCGGGCGGAAATCAACAAAAAGACGGTGATCGAATACGCGCCGGAATCCGACCAGGCTGCCGTTTACCGGGAACTTGCCAGAAAAATCGACGGCAACGATATGTTCGTCATTCCGAAACCGCTCAAGCAGGAACGCCTGGAACAGATATTAATGGACCACGGAATGATGGATATCGCATAAGACTGGCCAAAAGCCGGAGAGGAGGATTTTGAAATGGTTTTAGTCAGGGCAATCATCCGACCGGAGAAAATGGGGACCGTACTGTCCGAATTGATGGCCGCGGGATTTCCGGCCGTCACAAAAATGGATGTCTACGGCAGGGGCAAACAAAGAGGGATTACGGTGGAAGACGTGCATTATGACGAAATTCCGAAGGAGATGCTTCTGGCCGTCGTCCGTGACGAAGACAAAGACGATGTGGTCAAGGTCATTCTGCGAAACGCGCGCACCGGGACGAAAGGAACGTTCGGCGACGGAAGAATCTTTATTTCTCCCGTGGAAGAGGCTTTTACCATCAGCACCGGAAAGGCCGGTCTGTAAGGAGGGTGGTCGGAATGAAAGAGATTATGGCGCTGATCCGGCTCAACATGATCGGCCCCACAAAAGAGGCGCTTTCGAAAGCGGGTTTTCCTTCCTTTTTCTGCCGGAAATGTCTTGGCCGGGGAAAGCGGAGTCTTGACCTGAGCACGCTGAAACTGATGGTCGAAAGTGAAATGCAGATTCCCGCAACCCCCTACGGCGAAGCGCTGACGGAAAGCGCGCGGCTGATTCCGAAACGTCTTTTTACGCTTGTGGTCGACGACGGCGAGGTGAAAAAGGCGGTCGATACAATCATCCGCGCGAATCAGACGGGAAATCCCGGGGACGGAAAAATTTTCGTGCTTCCGGTGGCGGAAACATACAAGGTGCGTACGGCGGAATTTTCCGCGGACCGCCTGATTTAACGGGGCGCGGTGGAAAAAGCCGGCCGGGAAAGGACTGGTATCGTTGGAAGAACGAACTCGGATTTTGGATCAGTACGGGGCCAGAGTCTATAAAAACAGAAAAGAACATGTCGTACAGGTGGAAAACGCCCCCAGCAATCAGAGCATCGCGGCAAATTCCCGCTCGGTCCCGGGAATCATGACAAACCGCGGATGCTGTTACGCAGGGTGCAAGGGCGTGGTGCTCGGCCCGCTCAAGGACGTGGCCATCATCACGCACGGCCCCATCGGATGCGGTTTTTACAGCTGGGGAACCCGCCGCAACAAGGCTACGCCCGTTGACGGAAGAAATTTTCTGGAGTACTGTCTGTCAACCGACCTGCAGGAACCGGATATCGTGTTCGGCGGGGAAAAAAAGCTGAAGCAGGCGATCCGCGAAGCCGTCGGCATCTTTCACCCGAAATGCGTCATGATCTGCTCCACCTGTCCGGTCGGCCTGATCGGCGACGATATTCAGGCTGTGGCGGATTGGGCGCAGCAGGAATTTTCCATTAAATGCCTAGCGTTCAGCTGCGAAGGGTATAAAGGCGTCAGCCAGTCCGCCGGGCATCACATCGCAAACAACGGCCTGATGAAATATATCGTTGGGTCGGGCGACGCACCCCCCGCCAAGCGGTTTTCCGTCAATATTCTGGGCGAATACAATATCGGCGGGGACGAATGGGAGATCGCCCGCATTCTCAAGCGGATCGGTTACGACATCGTCGCGACGTTCACCGGCAACGGCAGCTATGAAACGATGAAAAATGCCCACACCGCCAGTTTGAATCTGGTTCAATGCCACCGGTCGATCAATTACATCGCGGAAATGATGAAGGATAAATACAATATCGACTGGATCAAGATCAATTTCATCGGTCTTGGGGCCGTATGCAAATCCCTGCGGGACATGGCAAAGTACTTCGGAGATCCGGACCTGACGGCCCGTACCGAGGCGGTGATTGCCGACGAGCTTTCCGAGATCCAGGACGACATCGATTATTACCGCGAAAAGCTGAAAGGAAAAACGGCCGGAATTTTTGTCGGCGGTTCGCGGTCGCATCATTACCAGAACCTGCTGGCCGATTTCGGCGTTCACACGGTGATTGCCGGATATGAGTTCGCGCACCGCGACGATTATGAAGGGCGAGGTATCCTGCCCAACATCAAAGAGGACGCGGACAGCAAAAACATTGAACAGCTCCACATGCAGCCGGACGAAAAGCATTACCGGATGATTGTTTCCAAAGAGCGGTTCGAAGATCTGAAGCAGGAAATTCCGCTCGCGGATTACGGCGGAATGATTCATGAGATGAACGACGGCAATATGGTAATCGACGATTTCAACCATTTCGAAACTCTGGAGCTGCTGCGTCTGTTCAAACCGGATTTCTTCTTTTCAGGTATCAAGGACAAATATATCCTGCAAAAGGCGGGCGTCGTTTCCCGCCAGATGCATTCCTACGATTACAGCGGGCCTTATGCGGGATTCCGCGGAGCCGTAAATTTCGCCAGGGATATCTCTATGGGCCTGAACGTCCCCGTGTGGGGCTACGTGACACCCCCCTGGAAAACGGAACCGACCCTTACCGGAAGGCTGACGCATCCGGAGGAAGAGAGGCAGGGAAAGAAAAATGCTTAACATGACGCCGAAAGAAATGAACGAACGGACCGCACTCCGGATCAATCCGTGCAAAGTCTGTCAGCCGGTCGGCGCCATGTACTGCGCGCTCGGCGTTCACGGCTGTATGCCGCACAGCCACGGTTCCCAGGGATGCTGCTCCTATCACCGGACCTATCTCTCCCGCCACTTCAAGGAGCCGGCCATCGCCTCCAGCAGCTCGTTTACAGAGGGCGCCTGCGTGTTCGGCGGCAACAGCAATCTGAAGACCGCCGTCAAAAACATCTTCGACATCTACGATCCGGACATTATCGCCGTACATACCACCTGTCTGAGTGAAACCATCGGCGACGACGTCAAATCCTATCTTCAGGAGATGGAGATTCCCGAAGGAAAATTCATTGTCCATGCCAACACTCCGAGCTACGTCGGCTCCCATGTCACCGGGTTTTCCAACATGATGAGCGGGTTTATCAGCTATCTGGCGCATTCAACGGGAAAATCAAACGGAAAAGCAGCAATCTTTCCGGGTTTTGTGAACCCCGGGGATATGCGCGAGCTGAAGCGAATCGCCGGTCTGATGCGGGCGGACTGCATTCTGTTCCCCGACACCAGCGGCGTTATGGATTCCCCGATGACCGGCTCCTATGAAATGTATCCGCGGGGCGGAACAAAAATCGAGGAGATCGCCGCTCTCGGGGACTGCGACAGAGTTTTCGCTCTGGGTGAGCTGACAAGCGCCCAGCCCGCCGCCGACCTGGAGCGAAAATGCAAGGTTCCGCACACGCTGCTCCCCTACCCGATGGGCATCGGAGCGACCGACTCCTTCGTCATGGCGCTTTCCCGGCATATTCGCGGGGAGGTTCCATACGCGCTGGAGGAGGAACGCGGGCAGGCAATCGACCTGATGATGGATGCCCACCCGTATTATTACGGGAAATCCGCCGCAATTTACGGCGATCCGGATACCGTGCTGGGGCTGACAAGTCTGACGCTTGAAATGGGGATGATCCCCAAGTATGTCATTACCGGAACACCCGGCGAAGCGTTCGTCACAAAGGCAAACGCCCTGTTCACCCAATTCGGGACGGAGGGCTGCACGGCAAAAGCCGCGGCCGACCTTTTCGAGCTGCACCAGTGGATCAAGAACGACCCGGTGGATCTTCTGATCGGCGGTTCGCACGGAAAATACATCGCCCGCGCGGAGGATATTCCAATCGTGCGCGCCGGGTTCCCGATTCTGGACCGCTACGGACATATCTATCAGCCTCTGGTGGGATACCGCGGCGTGATGCGTCTGGTAGAAAAAATCGCAAACGCAATGATGGACCGCAGGGACCGCGACTGCGCGGATGAAGATTTTGAAATGGTTATGTAGGAATCATCCTACTATTTTCTGTGAATACCGCAAAGGTGCGAGTACCTTTGCGGTATTTCTGTATTTTTGGAGGCGATCGATTGCAGACAACCGGAATTCTGGAGGAGCGCAAAAGCTCCATCCTGCTGAAAAACAGAAAGGGCAGCCGGGCGCCGATCACATGCGACCGGGCAAGCGTAGCCGGCGCGGTGAGCCAGCGTGCCTGCGTATACTGCGGCGCCCGCGTAGTGCTTAACCCAATCACGGACGCATTCCATATTGTTCATGGACCGATCGGCTGTGCGAGCTACACCTGGGATATCCGCGGCAGTCTGACCAGCGGTTCGACCCTGTTCCGCAACAGCTTTTCCACCGACCTTCGGGAAAAGGATATCGTGTTCGGCGGCGCCGAAAAGTTAAAGGCCGCCATCGATGAAATCATGGAAAAATACGCGCCCAAGCTCATTTTTGTCTATGCGACCTGCATTGTCGGCGTCATCGGTGACGACGTGGAAGCGGTCTGCCGTCAGGCGGAAAAAACCTATCACAACCGCGTCATCCCCGTAAAGGCGCCGGGGTTTTCCGGGACCAAGTCGCAGGGTTACAAACTGGCATGCAACGCCATCTTGCAGCTGCTTGCGCCGCATGAAAACCAGCCGAAGCAAAACGGAATCAATATCCTTGGGGATTTTAATCTGGCGGGCGAAATCTGGATCATTCAAAATTATTTCAGGGAAATAGGCGTTCCGGTCATTTCCACCATGACGGGGGACGCAAATTACGAAACGCTGATCCGCGCGCCTTCCGCCAGACTGAACCTTGTACAGTGTGCCGGGTCCTCCCTGTACCTTGCGCAAAGGATGGAGGAAAAGATGGAAATCCCTTTTTTGAAAGTCAGCTTTTTCGGAATAGAGGACACCACGAATTCCCTGCTTCAGGCCGCGAAGGCGCTGGGAGATAAAGAAACCACAGCACGCGCGGAGGCGTTCACCAAAGAGCAGAGCGCAAAAGTCAGAGCCGCCATCGCGCCGTACTGTGAAAAGCTGCGCGGAAAACGCGCCGCCATCTATGTGGGCGGCGGATTCAAAGCGATTTCGCTGATTCGTCAGTTCCGCGAGATGGGCGTTGAAACCGTGGTTGTCGGAACGCAGACCGGCAAGCCGGAGGATTATGAAACCATTCAGAGTCTGGTAAATCCGGGCACGGTGATTCTGGACGACACAAACCCGGCGGAGCTGGAAGCCTTCATCCGCAAAACGCACGCGGACCTTCTGGTCGGCGGCGTAAAAGAACGGCCGCTCGCCTACAAGCTGGGAATCGCATTCTGCGACCATAACCATGAGCGCAAGCACGCGCTCGCGGGGTACGAGGGCGTTGTAAACTTTGCACAGGAAATCAATCTGTCCGTGAACAGTCCCGTGTGGCAGGCAGTTTCCTCCCGGACGATATAATCATGGAAAACAGAAAGGAGTTACGCTTATGGGGGCAAATCTGGTTCAGCTCAACGTAAACCCCTGCAAAATGTGCATGCCGATGGGCTCCCTCACCGCTTTTTTCGGCATTCGCGGCTGCATGACCATCCTGCACGGGTCGCAGGGATGCAGTACTTATATCCGCCGCCACATGGCGACGCATTACAATGAGCCGGTGGATATCGCCTCTTCTTCGCTGACCGAGCAGGGGACCGTGTTCGGCGGAGCGGACAATCTGATTCGCGGGCTTGAAAATCTGATTCAGCTTTACCACCCGGAGGTCATCGGCGTTGCGACCTCCTGTCTTGCGGAGACAATCGGCGAAGATGTACCCGCCATTGTTGAAACCTTTCGGCAGAAACACCCTGAGCTTGACGCAGCGCTGATCACGGTCCCGTCCGCCGGTTACTCCGGGACTCAGTACGAGGGTTTTTTCAGAACTCTGCGGGCCGTTGTCTCCCAAGTCGAGATGGACACTCGTCCGAACGGGAAAGTGAACGTCATCACGGGAATGATCTCTCCGGCGGATACGCGCTGGCTGAAATCGCTTTTGGAAGGGATGGGCGTCGAGGCGATTCTTCTTCCCGACCTTTCTGAAAATCTTGACGGCGGCCACGGTGATTCCTACAGCCGCCTTCCGATGGGCGGCACGCCGATTTCGGAAATTGGGCTAATGGGCGGCGCGCGGATGACTCTGGAGCTCTCGGCGTTTCAGAACAAGGACACGTCTCCGGCTCGGGTCCTGAATGAAAAATACGGAGTCCCGTTTCTCCGCCTTCCCCTGCCCTGCGGGCTTGCCGCCACGGATGCGCTCATCCGTGAACTGAAAAAGCTGGGCGGAACGGTTTCGGAAGGACTGAGGAAAGAGCGCGAACGATACCTCGACGCGATGATCGACTCCCATAAATACAACGCGCTCGCCCGCCCCGTAATCTGCGGGGAACCGGATTTCGTCCGGTCGGTCGTCGGCCTCTGCTGTGAAAACGGCGCGGTGCCGGTCGTTGCGGCAACGGGCTCGGACTGCAAGGGCTGGGAAGAAAGCATACATCCGCAAATCGAAAAAGCCGCCTCCGTTCAGCTTGTGAAACGGTTCTCCGTCTTAAACGACGCGGATTTTGATGAAATTGAACACGCCGCGAGGGAAAACGGCGCCAATCTGATCATCGGCAGCTCCGACGCGCGTCGGGCCGCCGCCAACCTGGGGCTTGACCTGGTGCGCCACAGTTTCCCGGTTCACGACCACGTCGGCGGGCAGCGCCTGCGGATGCTGGGGTACGAAGGGTCGCTTCAGCTGCTGGACCGCATGACAAACACGCTGCTGTCCAAACGGAACTCACGTTTTCGCGGCGAACAGTATGAAAAATATTATCGGGGTGCGAAAGAGACTTCGCCCCCCGATGAAACCGCCGAAAGCCTTGCTCTTCGAACGGCAAAACACCCATGCTTTACCTGCGCCGAGGGGAAATATGCCAGAATGCACCTTCCCGTCGCGCCGGAATGCAATATTCAGTGCGGCTACTGCGTGAGAAAATTCGACTGCCCCAACGAAAGCCGGCCCGGCGTCACATCGGGCATTCTGACCCCGGAGGAAGCACTGGAAAAATACAAGCGCGTCAAGGAAAAAATTCCGAACCTGACCGTGGCCGGCATCGCAGGGCCGGGAGACGCGCTCGCGAACTTTCCCGAAACCTCGGAAACGCTTCGCCTGATCCGCGCGTATGACCCGGACGTCACCTTCTGCCTGTCGACAAACGGCCTGATGCTTCCGCTTTACGCGCAGGAGCTGGTCCGGCTCGGCGTAACGCATGTGACCGTCACCCTGAACACCGTAAGTCCTGAGACCGGGGCAAAGATTTACTCCCATATCGATTTTATGGGAAAACGGTATTACGGCGAGGAAGGGGCTTCCATCCTTCTCGCGAACCAGCTTTCCGGGCTGAAGCTTCTCTGCTCGCTCGGAGTCGTCTGCAAGATAAACATCGTTCTGCTCAGCGGCATCAACGAAAATGAAATTGCAGAAGTCGTGAGAACGGTAAAACAGCTTGGCGCCAAGCTGACCAACATCATGCAGCTTGTTCCGGTCAAAGGCAGCGCGTTTGAGCATCTTTCTCCCGTCCCAAACCGAAAGCTGGCGGACCTCCGGCGGGAATGCGGAAAAATTCTGCCCCAAATGCTTCATTGCCGTCACTGCCGCGCCGACGCAATCGGGACGCTCGACAACGACCGTTCCATTGAATTCCGGGAAAAACCTCAGCAAAAGTCAGAAGCTCCGCTCCGGTTTGCCGTTGCGGCGCGGGACGGCAAACCGGAGCCCACATGCGAGGCTGACGCCATACCGGAGCAGAAGTTGAGCGGGCACGGCATCAGGCTGTTCACGACTTACGACAAGATGGAACACGCGGTCAAAAACGGGGCAAAGCAGATGACAGGAGGGATTGAAACATGAATCGGCCGAAGCATCATATTTTCGTCTGCACAAGCAGCCGGATCAACGGAACGCAGAGGGGATTCTGCTGCACAAAAGACTCCGCCGCCGTCGCCCGGCGGTTTCAGGAGGAAATTGAGGAGCGCGCACTGGAGGGCGAAGTGACGGTGACAAACACAGGCTGCTTCGGGCTTTGTGAGAAAGGCCCGGTCGTCGTGGTGTATCCGGAGGGCGTGTGGTACGGCAACGTAACCCCAGAAGACGTCGAGACCATTATGGAACAGCACATCGAGGGGGATGAACCCGTTCAGTCGCTGATGATCTGACGGGGACGTTTCCCCGTTTTGGAACAGGAGGGATTTGGGAATGATTCGAGTAACGGACAAAACTTTGAGTTGTCTGGATTGCTATCAGGCGTCGCCAGGTCAGCTCGGCGAGCTTTGTGAGCTTCTATTGGAACTGGGAACGGATTATATCGAACTCTCAGAAAACGCATACCGAAAAATCGGAGCACTGCCGCGCGGCGGAAAATACATTCTCAAATTAGACGATCTGTCGGAGGTTCCCAGAATTCCGGAAATCGGATTCTACGTGTGCCGGATAAACGGCGGCGCCGTCAGACCGGATGTGATCCGCGAGGTACATATTAACGGAATCAGTGAAATCCCTTTTCTCCGGCAGTGCCGTGTTCTGCCCTATGTGCGCGTAACCGGTCTGGACGATTTAATGTGCCACAACGCAGACATGGCGTACCGGCAGATTGTAAAAAACCTCTCCGGAAAAATCGAGTTCTGCCCGGAAAACGGCTATGCCTGTGCGACGGCCGCCGCGGTGGAATGGATTCTGTTCGGGGAGCGGAACGTGGTCACCGGTTTTAACGGCATCGGCGGATTCGCCCCGACGGAGGAAGTTTTTCTTGCCCTTCGCCTGCTCGCCCGGTATAAGCCGACTCAGGATTATTCCGCGATGCCGCGCGCAAGCCGGCTGTTGGAAGAAATCACCGGAATTCCGGTTCCAAGGCACAAGCCGGTAATCGGCGAAGAAATTTTTTATGTGGAAGCCGGGATTCATGCGGACGGAGTCGCGAAAAACCCAAGAATTTACGAGCCCTACAAACCGGAGCTGGTCGGTGCGCAGCGAAGGCTTGTCATCGGCAAGCATTCAGGAAAAGCCTCCGTCGCGCTGAAAATGCGGGAAATGGGACTCGCGGCTTATTCCGATGAGATTTCTCAAATTGTGCAGTTGGTTCGCCGGGTCAGCGTCGCCAAGCGGAGAAGCCTGACGGACGGTGAATTTCTTGAACTGATAAAAACGAATACCCGGGAAGGGGGTGAATGCGGTGAAACCAAAAAAGAAGCTGGTTGACACCACCCTGCGCGACGGTGAGCAAAGCCCCGGCTTCGCCATGACAACGGAGCAGAAAGTCAGAATCGCTGCCATGCTGGACGACGCCGGAATCGACCAGATTGAAGCGGGAATCCCCGCGATGGGGTCCTATGAGCAGGATACCATACGGGAAATCGTCCATAGAAAGCGCAATTCCAGAATTTCCGTGTGGAGCCGCATGAATGCCGATGAAATCAAAGCCGCATCCTCGTGCGGACCGGATATCATCCATATCGGCGTACCCGTTTCCTATGTTCAAATCTATTCCAAGCTGCGGCGTAATAAAAGCTGGCTTCTTAAAACAATGCTGTCCTGCGTCGAGCTCGCCCTTTCCGGGGGCGCCGAGGTGACGGTCGGCTTTGAGGATGCGTCCCGGGCGGACCCGACCTTCCTGATTACGCTGTCAAACGAGCTGCGGCAAAAAGGAATCAAGCGCGTCCGCTTCGCCGATACGGTCGGGGTACTGAGCCCCTCCCGTGCGTTTCAGGCTATTCAGGAATTGATTCAGTATACCGGCATGGAGGTTGAGATCCACGCTCACAACGATTTGGGCATGTCCGTTGCAAACTCCCTTGCCGCCGCAAAAGCGGGGGCTCTTTATATTGACACAACCATTTTCGGCATCGGCGAACGGGCTGGAAACTGCAACATGTCGCAGTTTGTCCGCGTCTGCGAACCTGCTTTTTCCATTCGGCCCAACCGCGGCGAGGCCAGGGAGGTTGAGCGAAAAGCCAGCGAAGTTCTACTGAAAAAGCAAAGGAACGGTTCTTATGAAATGTGGAATTAGAAAATTTCTGTTCGTTTTCTGCGCGGCGATCCTATTTGCTTCCAGCGGGCGCAGCGGGAAAGCGGCCTCTTCCGAAATTCGAAAACTCTGGCCGCGGCGCTTCTGACCGGCTGTAATCTGCGCTATGCCGGCTTCCGGGCGCACTGCCGGATCCCATCGGAAAGGACCGATAAAGCCAACGAGATCCGGGGAAACAAGGAATGTGATATGATCTATTTGCTGAATCTGTCCGCTATACTGCTTGCCGCAAAAGAGTCCGGCTTGACCTTGCATTCATAGCCGCAGGCCCTGACCCATGCGACAAGCTCCGGAATCAATTTACCGGTCTTTCCATTGGAACCTGCGTCAACGTGAATACAAATATTAATTTTACTCGAATCCAAATTCATTTTTTGACAAAGGTCTTCAAATCTCGACAGCACCCTGTCCGCATACATCAGGCTCATATTGGTTTCGTAAAGAAGCTTTTGCCTGATGTTGTCGATCTTGTTGATTCTGAAAACATCGTAGAAAAAGATTCCGCCATGACCGATATTCTGAACGGCGACTACAACCACTATCTTGGTATCGGAAAAATTCTGGCTGTCCGTTCCTACAGTCAGGTTAAATCCCTCGGATGTTTTGCTGTTCGTCCGGATGTAATTTGCTATGATATTGATCATTTGCTCGTCGCTGCATTTCCCGTAGGTTGGACTGATCATCGCGTTATTCCTTTCTGTCATGAAATATAAAATCTGAATCCCGTCAAGTGCATTCCGCCTTCCGGCACGGGCTTTTGTTGAGAGCCGCTCTTCTTTTACCCCAGATTATATCACGCAGGCGGGGATTGTTCCACCTATCGGCGGATCAATTTTTGATATTTCCCCCGAAGGCCGTTCAGCTGGTCGATCCTAGCCATGAAATCATGTGATTTCATGGCTATTTTAATAATCAGGCTGTCCACTACGGCCATCGCGCTTACCATGGAGTGGTACTCCGTCGGTTCTCCCCGGTAGCAATAGAGAAAAGCCTCCGTGTTTTGAAGTCCGTCCGACAACAGGTCGCTGAACACGACACAGGAGTATCCTACGTTTTGCCTGTGCTGCATCAAAACAGTCGTTTCCGCAAGAACACGGCTGAAACAGAAAAGAATTACCAGATCCTCCTTTCGAACATTGTTCAGGGATTCATACAGGGAAGAACCGCCCTCCAGAAAGATCGGTTCCATGCCGAACCGCCGCAGCCGGTACCTCATGACAAGGGCAACCCCATAGGAAGCATCCGGAGCAAAAATATAGATTTTCGGCGTTTGGGTAATCAGTCGGGCCGCCGTGTCCATTGCTTCCGGGGAAATCAGCCGCAGCGTTTTTTCCAGCGCCTCTATGTTTTTAAGAATCAGTTCGGACGTCGTCCGGTCGGAGTCCGGCAGCGCGGACAGCGTCTTTTTTACTTTGGAAACCGGAGTCGTGCTGTTTTGGGAAACCAGCTTTCGTTTTAACTCCTTCAAACTCGCATAGCCAATCTTCGGCCAGAACCTGCCGATGGTCGCCGGGCTGACGCCGATTTTGGCGGATATCTCGCTCGCCGTTTCAAAATACAGCGTGTTTTCGTGACTCATCAGATAATTCAGGATGATATGGTCTGCTTTGGTAAAATCAGCTTGATTCACATCGGACAAATCCATCCCTATTCCTCCTTTGTTCCATTATACTGTCCTTGATCAAAAATGAAAATTAAATTTCATTTAAATTTATATGAAAAACATTAAACAAATCATAACCATCCGATAACATTGACTTAACGCGCCGGCTTTATGATGAGCTTGTCATTTAGGGGGAAACAGCCGTGAATCAAATCTTTTTTTCTTCAACGCTCATGTGGAGCGCTGCGCTGCCGGAGCTGTTCCGAGCGGCGCGTGAATTCCAGGCGGAAGGCATCGAGCTTTGGGCGCAGCAGTTCGACAGCAGAGGATACAGGGAAGCGGAATGTCTCAGCCTGCTGGATCGCTGTCCGCTTCCAATTTTTGTACACAGCAAAACCTGGGATTTGAATTTTGCATCGGTGAACCGGCGAATCCGCAGAGCCTCGCTGGACGAAATCAGGAATTCCATTGATCTGGCGGCAAAATTGCACGCCCGGGAATTGACGGTGCACCCTCCCCGGGAATCCCTTTGCGGAAACCGTCCGCTTTATCAGGAGCTAGCCTATCGGGGATTGGAAGAAATCTTCCGGTACGCGAGTCGGTCTGGCGTCTCGGTTTCTCTTGAGATGATGGAAAAAATCCCAAAGGAGATCATGACAACTCCGGACGACGTCCGGGAAATCACCCGCGGCCTCTACCGCGAATTTTCCTATACGGTCGATGTTGCTCACTGCGACAATGAAAAAGAGCTGTTCAATCATCTTCGGGACCTCCCCAAGGTCTCGAAAATCCACATCAGCAACCGCCGGGGCGCGACGTACCACACGCTTCTTTCGGACGGCGATTTTTCTTTTAGAAGATTGTGGCCGGCATTGGAACACAGCGGCTGTCCCATGGTCATTGAGGGCTTTGACGCTTCCGGCCAATACACCATGCTTCGCGAAAATATGAAATATATTAAAAAGCTGAAGGAGAATCTGCAATGAAAACAAAAACCAAGCTGGCAGCCGGCATTCTCGCTCTTTGCATGGCGGCAAATTTTTCAGGCTGTGCCGGGAACGGCTCGGCTTCCTCCCAAACGAACACGGCGCCGTCATCAAGCAGTTCGGCAGCATCGTCGCAGAAGGATACTTTAAAAGGGAGCGTAACCATCTACACCTCGCAGCCGGAGCAGGATATTCAGGCGCTGATTCAGGCTTTCAACAAAAAGCAGCCCGAGATCAAAGTCAACGTCTTCCGCAGCGGAACGGAAGAAGTCGTCAGTAAAATTCTCGCGAAAAAAAAGGCCGGGGCGGTAAAAGCCGATCTGCTTCTGGTGGCGGACGCGGCAACCTTTGAATCCCTGAAATCGGCCGACCTGCTGATGAGCTACGCTTCCCCGGAGCTGAAAGGAATCAGCAGCGATTACTATGACGCGGACCATACATACACCGGAACCAAAATTATTTCCACGGGAATCGTGATTAACACCGACCTGGTGAAAAAACCGCCGGCGGGGTACAAGGACCTAAAGTCCGCCGATTACAAGGACAATCTGGTGATGCCGAGCCCGCTGTATTCCGGCGCGGCGGCATACAATCTCGGGGTTCTGACAAGGACGGACGGAATCGGCTGGGATTATTATCAGTCTTTGAAAACAAACGGCGTATCCGTTCAGCAGGGTAACGGTGCCGTGGAAAAAGCGGTGCTCGCCGGTCAGAAATCCTGCGGCATTGTAGTGGATTATCTTGCGCTTCGCGACAAGGCAAAGGGCGCGCCGGTCGATTTCATCTACCCCAGCGAGGGCTCTTTAAGCGTCACCGAACCGATTGGAATTGTCAAAGGTACTCCGAACGAGCGCCAGGCCAAGGCCTTTGTGGATTTTCTTCTGTCCGACGGCGGCCAGGCGGCAACCTCGCAAATCGGCTATACGCCCATTAAATCCGGAGTAAAGGCTCCCGACGGGTTTCAATCCGTCGATCAAATCAAAAATCTGACGTATGATCTTTCAAAACTTGTTCAGACACGAGACAGCGATAAAGAAAAATTCAGCAAAATGTTCGGTTAACGAACCGGGATGATAAAAAGCCGGGCTGCGGAAAACCGCGGCCCTTTTTGGAGATTATCAGAAATGAAAAAAAGGAACCTGCTCTATCAGGCGCTCGGCTGTGCCGCCGTCGTTTTTCTGTTCCTTGTTCCCTTATTCCGACTGGTCCTGATGAGCCTGTCGCAGGGCGGCGGATATGGCTTTGGGAACTATGCCGCGCTGTTTGAAGATTCACGAACCATTCGCGCAATCGGAAACACGGTTGTAATCGCGCTGGTCTCAACGCTTTTGTCGACCGCTCTGGGCGTTTTGTTTGCTTTTCTGAACGCCTATTGGAATCTGAAAAGGAAAAAGCTGCTCGAATTGCTCGTGCTCGCCCCTTTCATCATTCCATCCTACGTCATCACCATTTCCTGGACCAGCGTTTTAACGGGCAGCGGCGAACTCAATCGCGTTCTGCGCCTGCTGCATCTTGGACCGGTCAATCTGTATTCGCTTGGCGGAATCATTTTTGTTCTCGGCATCTGCAACATTCCGCTCGTTTACCTGACGACCGTCAACACGCTTCGGAAAATTCCCAGAGAGCTGGAGTGGGCTGCCAGGGCAGCCGGCTGCGGCCGGTGGGAAACCCTGTTTCGAATCGATCTGGTTCAGGCCGCGCCGGCAATCCTCGGCGGAAGCGTACTGGCGTTCCTTTCGTGCATGGATAATTTTTCAGTGCCCGCTTTTCTGGGAATTCCCGCTTCCATCCCGGTACTCAGCACCTATATCTATGAAAAGGCGATCGGTTTCGGCCCCGATTCGTTTTCCCTCGCTTCCGCGTTGTCCGTGCTGCTTTCCGTCGTGGCGGTTGCCGGATCTCTTACCATGACCGCCTTTGCCGGAAAATCCAGGCAGACGGACAGCATCCGTCCTGATTTTTCCGCGCGCATCTTTCTGAATCAAACTGCGCGCAGACGCGTCGAGTGGATCGGCATCACGGTTTTTTTGCTGCTTGATCTGGTTCCTCTGCTGAATATGACAGCCGCGTCCTTTCAAAAAATTTACGGCCAGCGCTTTTCACCCGCGAACCTTTCCTTTCAAAACTACCGGTTCCTGTTTACCAACAGCGGCGTGCTGAATGCGGTCTGCAACAGCTTGTTCCTCTCGCTAACCACCTGCGCGGTGTGTATTCTCATCGGTACGGCGGCCGCCTACCAAAAATTGCGCGGCAAAGGCGCCGCGGTTCGCCTGCTGGAATTCTGCGCGTCGCTGACCTATGCGATTCCCGGCATTGTGCTTGCCCTCGCAATGATCTTCCACTGGTCGAAGATTCCGGGCGTCTACGGCAGCATTTGGATTCTGATCGCGGCCTACCTTACACGTTATCTGATTCTTCAGATCAAAGGCAGCACCGCGGCCATGCTTTGCATTCACCCGTCCCTGGAAGAGGCGGCCCATGTAGCCGGCGGCGGAAAAATCAGAATGTGGAAAAAAATTCTGACTCCTTTGCTGTTCAGGCAAACCTTATCCAGCTCCCTTTTGATTTTTGTCTCCTCCCTGACGGAAATGACGCTGTCCTCCATTTTGGCCTCCGCCGGAACCAAAACCATCGGGCTGACCGTTTTCAACTTTCAGCAGTCCGGCGATTACAACATTGCGTATGCGTTCTCCGTTCTGATCGTCATTCTGATTCTTTTCGGCTACGGCCTGATTCAGTATGGATGCCGGGAATCCGGCGGAAAGAAAGAACGATCGCCGGAGCACGATGCCGAAGGAACCCGTTCCAGCCATAAAGACGCCTTAAAAAGGATGGAGGAAAGCATTTTATGAGCCTGAGAATCACACATTTGTCAAAACTATATGGAAAAAACATTGCTCTGTCCGACGTATCCATAGAAATCGGCGACGGGGAATTTCTCTGTATTCTTGGGCCCTCCGGCTGCGGAAAAACCACGCTGCTCAGGTTGGCGGGCGGCTTTGAAACGCCATCCTCAGGCTCCATTCTTTTAAACGACACACTTTACTCCTCCCCTGAGCAATGTCTCCCGGTCGAACGGCGAAATCTTGGAATGGTATTCCAGTCCTTCGCCCTCTGGCCGAATATGACGGTTCGCCAGCACGCGGAGTTTCCCCTGCTCCGGAAAAAATACGCCCGGATGGACGCGGCGGAAAAGAACAGGCTGATCGATCAGGCGCTCGAAAGCGTTGGGCTGTCAACTCTGTCGGACCGTTACCCCGACGAACTGTCCGGCGGGCAGAAGCAGCGCGTCGCCCTTGCCAGGGCCATTATCACAAGGCCGAAAATTCTTTTGATGGACGAACCGCTCAGCGCGCTGGACGCGGAGCTGAAGATCAGCATGAGAAAAGAAATCCAGGATATCCACCGAATGACCGGGGCAACCATCCTGTACGTTACGCACGACCAGAACGAGGCGCTCGCGATGGCGGACCGCATGATGATTATGAAAAACGGCAGAGTGGAACAGATCGGCACCCCGGAAGAAATTTACCTTCATCCCCGCACGGCCTTTACCGCCGCCTTTGTGGGAAAATACAACCTGCTGCGCGGAATCTGGGACCACGATCGGTTTTATGAAGAAAGCTCCAACGCGTGTTTTCACGACCGCACGACCTGTTCGGAGTTAAAAGAGCAGAACCTGTTTCCCGTTCGTCCGGATCAATTCCGAATTGTTAAGCAGGGAGACGGAATAGAGGGAAAAATCACAAACCGGCAGTACTGCGGGCGTGAGATTCACTATTCTGTCGACTGTTCGGGCAGACCGGTCACGGTCTACGCCCCCGTGCGGGAAGACTACGATCTGAACGACACGGTCGTCCTGATCAAAAAGGAGGAAACAGATTGAAAGCGCTTTTTGATCTGCATACGCACACGCTTGCAAGCGGCCACGCGTTCAGCACCCTCAGGGAAAACATCGAATCGGCACGGCAGAAAGGGCTTTTGGCGGTCGGAACCAGCGACCACGCGGAAAAAATGCCGCGTGCAAATCCCGCCCTTTTCAGCAATTATAAAGTTGTTCGGGAATCCTTCGAGGGCGTCCGGGTTTTCTGCGGGATCGAAGCAAACATCTGTGATTTTGAAGGCACAATCGACGTAGACGACTCCCTGCTCCAAAAACTCGATTATGTGATCGCAAGCCTTCACTCCCCCTGTATTCAGAGCGGAAGCATCCGGCAGAACACGAACGCCCTGATCCGAGCAATGGAAAATCCATCTGTAAAAATCATCGGCCATCCCGACGACAGCCGCTACCCATTGGATTACGGGGCGCTTGTTTCCGCCGCTAAAAAACGCGGAACCGCTCTGGAACTCAACAATTCCTCCCTGATCCCCGGCTCGACCAGAGTCGGTGCAAGAGCAAACGCCAAAAAACTTTTGGAAGCCTGTAAAAGAAATCGAGCGTCCGTCGTCATTGGGAGCGACGCTCACATCTGGTATGACGTGGGACGTTTTGAGGAGGCGTTTGCGCTCATCAACGAGGTTGGATTTCCCGAGGAATTGGTTCTGAATCTGAGTTTTGACGGTCTTAAAATGATTTTAAATTCAAAATCACACAGGATATTGCCGGCCTTCTAAAATCCGGTCGGAAAATATCGCCGACCCCAGCGCACCGTTTCATGGGAAGCTGCTTCTCGGGGATTTCCGGAAGCCGGGCTCTCCTCGATTCCATGACAATTTTATGACGATCTTCCCGAATAAAGTCCTCACAAGCAATTTTTTAAGAAATGTCAAGTCTTGAATAGACCCGGGAATCCGAGTAGAATTATTATTTGTGTCATACGGAATCGAAAGGACAGATTGAATGGACGAAATTAAGCAAATCTATTGTGGCGACAGCTACACCGCGTTTTTAAGCTATTGCGATCTTCACGGTTTTAAACGAATGCGTGACCTGATGGGCTGCAGGTTTGAAGAGCTGCCGGAATTAATTCACCTTTCTCCCATGCTGCTCAGCCGGATCAAGGCCATCTGCGTTCTTTATTTTAGAAAACATCCGGAATGTCTGGTTGGCGCTAAGACCAAAACAAAGGCCTCTTCCTCCAACACGGAAGATCTGGCGGACCGGCTGCTCGTCGTTTTCCAGCAAAACGCAAATAAACTCATTCATATCTCCGATCTTTCAAAAGCGATCGGAAAGGGCGTCAAGCGAAACGACATCATTCATGTTCTGGAGCACCAGACATGGTGCAAAATCGTGGATAACACCACGTTTTTTTATGCCCCAAAAGACTGAACGGGGCGGGAAGTAAAACAAAAAGGGATGCCGATCTGTTTTTTCAGACCGGCACCCCTTTGTTTTGCCCACCGTGATGACAGGCGGAAGTCCCGAACGCGGATCGCCGACCCGCGTCCGCGCAAGTTCGACCCGCATTGTCTCCCTTTTGCCCGGCTTTCGCCGGACTTTTCAATAACCTTCGGCTCCAGTGCGCCTTGATTCGCAGAACGGGGTTCATTCGATTACTTTGATCCAACCCTTCGGTCCTTCGACCCGGCCCATCTGAATTCCAGTTAACGTGTCGTACAGCTTCTTTGTAATCGGCCCCATATTCTGCATTCCGCTCGGCATGCAGATTTCCTTCCCGTGGTCCACAATTTTGCCGACCGGCGAGATGACGGCCGCCGTGCCGCAAAGGCCGCATTCGGCAAAGTCCTTGACTTCCTCAAAGTAAACTTCTCTTTCTTCCACTTCAAGGCCAAGATAATCCCTGGCAATTTCCAAAAGGGAAAGTCTGGTAATCGACGGGAGGATGCTGCCGGACTTTGGCGTTACAATTTTATTGTCCTTTGTGACAAAGATAATATTTGCGCCGCCGGTTTCCTCAACCTTGGTATGAGTCGCCGCATCAAGGTACATATTTTCGTTGAATCCGTTTTTATGCGCCGTAACAATCGCGTGAAGGCTCATGGCATAATTCAGTCCCGCCTTGATATGCCCGGTGCCGTTCGGCGCCGCCCGGTCAAAGTCGCTGACGCAAAGGGTCAGCGGGCGCGCGCCGCCTTTGAAATACGGCCCGACCGGCGTTGAGAAAATGCGGAACTGATATTCGTCGGACGGGGCAACGCCGATCACCGGGCCGCTTGCGAACATATACGGGCGTACATAAAGCGTCGCACCGGAGCCGAACGGCGGAACATAGCCCGCGTTCGCCTTTACGGTCCGAACGACCGCGTCAATGAACCTTTCCGGCGGAAACGTCGGCATTTCCAGTCTTTTCGCGCTGTTTTCCATTCGTTTCGCATTCATGTCTGGACGAAACGCCACAATTCGCCCGTCCTCCGTCGTGTACGCCTTCAGGCCTTCGAAACAAGACTGGGAGTACTGCAGAACGCCTGCGCATTCGCTGATTGTCACGGTATCGTCTTCGGTCAGTTTTCCCTCGTCCCATGCCCCGTTACGAAAATTTGAAACGAATCTCTTGTCTGTCTTTTTATAGCTGAAATCAAGATTCGCCCAGTCGAGATTTTTCTTTTCCATCTTAAACGACCTTTCTGTATTTTATTAAAAGTACTGTAAATACTGCCAATTTAGCGGCCATCCGCGTAAACGAAAAGCCCTAAGCCAAAAAGCTTAGGGCGAATCTGAAATCCGTGGTACCACCTAATTCAGAGAAGATACTCTCTGCACTCATCAGCAGAGCAAAGCACTGCTTTCCGCGCTAACGGTCGGAGCTCCGGTAAAACTTAGCGAATGGATTCGTTCGGTTCAACAGCTCGGAAACGACTTCCCTGTTTTTTTCCCGAAGATTTGCACCGGCCATCTTCTCTCTGCGCATCCAAAAACGGGTACTGCTCTTCTTCTCAGCTTTTGATATTTTTTAATTGAAGCTATTATAGCTCGAACCCGTCAAAAAGTCAACGCTGCAACTGAATTTGATTCAGAATTCATCGCGGCGGCCAATCAGTGCTTTCGCTGTCATATGATTTCTCCGCGATTTTCCGAGTATGCCATAACATCGCGGGAAGCTCATCCGTCTCGTTGCCCGCACGGCCTGCTCTGGCGAGAGCGCTAAAGCATCAGTTCTGCAGAAAGCGCAATCACGGCATGACCGATTATTTTAACTTCCGCGGGTTTGCCATTCTCGATTTTTACCTGAACTTCCATTGTGCCCGGCCGGCCGATCGCCTCGCCTTGTACCGCGTAAAAAGCAAGCAGAGCTCCGTTATGATCTGCTAACCCATAGTGAACCAAATAAGCGCCGAGGGGCCCGTTTGCGTTCCCCGTTACAGGGTCCTCATCAATTCCAATCGCAGGCGCAAACATTCTTCCGTGTATCATCGGCGTTTCGCTCCGATTCATGGTAAAAACATAATACCCATTGCAGCCGATCTCGTTACTCAGTTTTACAAGCCTGGCCATATCGGGCTGCAAACGATGCAGCAGGTTGATATCCCGAATGCCGACCATTACTTTGGAATGCCCCGTCGATGCGATTGCAATCGGGCAGTTGTCAAGAATATCACTTAAACGAATCCCCAACGCGTCGGTCAGTGCCTGTTTTGCCTTACCCGGTAGCTCATCATGTACCTCTATTCTCCCCTGCGTCATGACAATTTTGTAGTCGTCATTTTCCCTTATGATGTCAACCGGTAAAATTCCGGCGCCGGTTTTTTGTAATACCCGCGTCGAGCCGAAATGGTTTTCGACCGCTCTTGCATAATGTGCGGCGATGGTGGCATGGCCGCAAATCGGAACTTCTTTCATGGGGGTAAAAAAACGGACCTCGACATCGTAAGCGTCGTCTTCCGATTGAAAAATGAAAGCCGTTTCGGAATTATTTAGCTCGCGCGCTATTTTCTGCATCTGCCGGTCTGATAATCCGTCCGCGTTAGTAACCACCCCGGCGGGGTTTCCGGACAGCTTTTCCTGCGTGAATGAGTCGATTTGATAAACGCGATAAAGATTTTTCATCATTTCCTCCGTTTCCGGTATTTCCGTATGTACCAATCAAATCTTATGGAGGCCGGCACCGGTTTTTTCAGCAGATTTCTTGCGGCTCTTATCTTCGTACATGAAAAGATCGATCTGTTTCATAAACTGCTGAACCGACATTCCGGATTCCCGGTCATAAACGTCGAACCCCACGCTGAAATTGATTGAATACGGAAATTCCGTCCGTTCATTGAATGTTCTCGTGTTCGTTTTCAACCGTTTTACCGCGTCGGTTAAATCGCCGCCCTCTTTGATTTTTAAAACGATGACAAACTCATCTCCTCCAAAGCGGCAGATCAGGTCTTCCCTTCTGAAGCTGTCTTTCAAAATGTTTCCGGCTTCCACAAGAGCCTGATCCCCGGCATCATGGCCCCAGGAATCATTGATCCTCTTAAACGAATCCAAATCCGTCATAATGACTCCGAGCGCGGCGCCCTCCCTGCCGTTTTTAATCCAGCCCCGCATATAGTTTTCCAACTGCCTGCGATTGTAAAGCCCGGTTAAAGGATCCGTGTACAGTTGGCTGTTTTGAATATTGAGAAAGATAATCATAATGGAAAGCGCCGTACAGGCCCACACAATGGAAACCCCATAAAACAAGGCTTGGATGATTCCGCCGAGAAAGGGCGGCAGCGCAAATAAAAGCAGCGAAATGTAAACCTTTTTTTCAAGGGACTCTCTGTTGCGAACGATGGAAATGACGGAATACACAAGGTAGAAATAGCAGACGCCGGCCATGAAGTAAAAAAGACCGCCCCGGTGGTAGATGTTATTTTGATCGATGACAAACAAAAATCCGTAGAAAACGCTCAAAAAAGTAAGAAGCAGATTGAGGATTAAAGGAATTACCATCGGAACGAACCGTTTTTTAATGCGGTCTTCGTCCTTGTAAATCTGATAGTCCGCATAGATGCTCCAAAAGAAGCAGGGAAACGGAGTCATCGCGCAGTAGACCGTCGCTGTCAGCAGCGAAAGGATCCTCATGACTGCGCCCGGCTTTCCGATTAGAATCCATTGCATCGTGTCCAGGACAAGCAGAACCGCATTCAATGCCAGCATCGTTAAAAATACCCTTTGGTCATAAAGATATTTTTGACCTTTGTTGCGGACATTTAAAAATATCACAAAAAGAAATGCGAATGCGAAACTATTAAGCTCTGAATAAGCGAGAATGTTCATCTTCCACCTATATCCTCCGAATGCCCGGATTCCGCCTCATTTCACGATTCTGTTCGGATAAGGACAGAAAGTCAGAATGTTTGCCGACCCGGGAACCGTCTGATACTTCGCTCCCTATGAGTTTGCTGAAAGCAGATAACGGTCGACGGCTTCGGCGCAGCCGTCGTGGTCGTTGTCCGCGACCACCACATCGCATATTTTTTTGATCCGCGGCAGCGCATTGCCCATGGCAACGGATAAGCCCGCGATGCGCAGTACCTCCGCGTCGTTGTCCGCGTCACCGACGACGACGGTTCGCTCCAGCGGGATCCGAAGATAACGGCACAGCCAAACCAGCCCGCTTGCTTTACTGACATGAAGCGGCGACAGCTCCAGCGAAGTTTCTTCCGAGTAAGCGATGGAAACGGGAAGCTCCCGAATACGCGCGTAAATCCGTTCGCGAATCTCGGCGGAGGCCGAGAACAGATTTAATTTCTCCACAGGAATCTGAGTAGACCGGTAATAGGCAGCAAGGTCGTCTTTTTGATTCGCCGTGCGATTCATCATATCCTGATAGAGGCCCATATGGAAGTGGCTTGTATTGGAAACCTCTCTTCGGTTTGCAAAGGGAGCTCCGGCGCTCATCATATACACCATGACGTCTTCCGCCGCCGCAATCTCAAGCACTCTTTCCACTGTATCCCTAGGAAAAGTTTCCGAGTGAAGAACGCTTTTTAAGGCGGTATCATAGATTAGCGCACCGCTTTCGCAGACATAGTAGCGGACATTTTGAAGAAGATCTTCAAACTCTTTCAGCTCACTGATGCATCGGCCCGTCGACAGGATCACCTTCTTGCCCGAAGAGGCCGCGCGGTTTACCGCATCCAGCGTGCGGCCGGATATGGTCTTTTCGCTGTTTAATATTGTCCCGTCCATATCGAAGCCAATCAAATCATATGTACTCATAAATTTTCCTCACACATTTCTGTGTCCCCCGGTTCTATCGCAATGATAGGAAGGGACGAAGTACGCAAAAGCCCCCGATTCCGGCATCTGCTTCAAAAAGCCTTTGCGCCGTACGTCGGATTTAATCCTGATTCTGCTCCGCGATTCGGTCCGCCAGCTCATTTAAATAGACCCATCGCTCCGTTTTCTCATCCAGCTCCGCTTCCAGCGCTTCTTTTTTCGTCGTCAGCTCCGTCAGGAGAAGGTAGTTGCTGGATGCCTGCTCTATTTCACTGTTAATTTGAGAAATCTGATTTTCGAGGTCCGCGACGGCGGCGTCAATCCCTTCATATTCGCGCTGCTCTTTGAACGAGAATTTCAATTTACCGGGTTTCACTCGCGGACTTGATTTTGGTCTGCTGACGGCAGCCTTCGGTTCGTTCTGCTGTCTTTGTTCTTTTCGTATGAAATAGTCTGAATAACCTCCGATGGTATCGAGAATTTCTCCATTCTGCTCAAAGGAAAACACATGCTCCGCAATCTTATCAAGAAAATAACGGTCATGTGATACCGCAATGACCGCGCCTGAGAAATTTTGCAGGTAATCCTCAAGAATCGTAAGCGTCTGAATATCCAGATCATTGGTAGGCTCGTCGAAAAGCAGAACATTCGGCGCCTGCATCAAGATTCCCAGCAGATACAGTCTGCGCCGTTCTCCGCCGGAAAGTTTTCGGATGGCTGTATACTGCAAGTCGGATGAAAACAGAAATTTTTCAAGCATCTGGGATGCCGTCAGGGTTCCCTCCGGCGTTTCAATTTCCGACGAAATATCTTTGATATAATCCATCACGCGCAGCGCCGGATCCATTTCTTCGCATTCCTGCGAAAAATAACCGATCCGCACCGTCTCCCCGATATGGACTTCGCCATTATCCGCGGGGACGGCACCGAGGATAATTTTCAACAGCGTGGATTTTCCGCAGCCATTCGGGCCGACGACGCCAATGCGGTCCCGGCGCAGCAGGTTGTAGGAAAAATCACTGATTAACTGCCTGTCACCGTAACGCTTGGAAACGCCGCAAATCTCAATGATTTTTTTCCCAAGCCTTGAACTCATGGAATTCATTTGCAGGTTTTCCTGTTCCAGGTCAACCGACTCCGAGCTCATCTTTTCAAAGCGTTCCACCCGGAATTTCTGCTTGGTTCCCCGTGCGCGGGCTCCCCGGCTGATCCACGCGAGCTCCTTTTTGAGCAGACTCTGGCGTTTCCGCTCGCTTGCGGCAACCATGCTTTCCCGTTCCGCTTTGAGTTCGAGATACTTCGTGTAGTTTGCCTGATAGGAATACAAATTCCCGTTGTGTAATTCCATGATTTTATTTGTGACGCGGTCCAGAAAATAGCGGTCATGCGTTACCATAAGCAGAGCGCCGTTATAACCGGCAAGATAGTTTTCCAGCCAGTCCACCATATCGTTGTCCAAGTGATTGGTGGGTTCATCCAGGATCAGCACTTCCACCGGTGTTACCAGAGCGCTCGCAAGTGAAACACGTTTCTTCTGTCCGCCGGAAAGCCGGCTTAAAGGCGCGTCAAATTCATGGATTCCCAGCTTTGTGAGGATCGCCTTGCACTCGTATTCTTTCGATTCCCTCTGCTGCTCCGAGATTCCCCGAACGACCTGCCCGAGGACGGTGACGCCGTCTTCGAACAACGGATTCTGCGGCAGATAACCCACACGAACCCCTCCGGATCTTGTGACGGTTCCGGCGTCGGGGGGTTCCAATCCCGCAATGATCTTCAGCAAAGTGGATTTTCCCGCGCCGTTGATTCCAATCAAACCGATCTTATCCCCGCTGTTAATCCCAAAGGAAGCCTCTTTCAGCAGCGTTTTTTCATTGTAACTCTTACGAATCTTTTCCGCAGTTAATAGCAGCACATTATTATCCTCTTTTAGCATCATGATGGTCTGTATTAATTTCATTATACCTTTAGCGGGCGGCGTCCGTCAAATAAAGTAAACCAAAACGCGGTATAAACTTTCATGTTTTTGGGGCAAATCGAAGCGGCTCCGGTCCGATTTCTTCCACAATTTCAAAATACTTTCTGACCGTCTCATTTCGTCGGCTACCATGGCCTGACTTTCCTTGCAAAAAACCGTTAACCGATTTTACTGGAGCAGATCGAGTCGGTCCACGTTCATCCGGTATGTTACGTCCTTGCGCTCAACGATAATGCTGATCTTATCGCTGAGCGGTTTATCCTTCCGGATATTTGTAAGCAATTCCCTGGTTGGATTGATCACGAATGGATTGCCGACGAGCTTCAGCATGGCGAAATCACCGTTCGTATCTCCGTAAGCATAGCTGGCCGAAAGGTCGATGCGATATTTTTCGGCGATTTCAAGAACCGCCTTTCGTTTGCTTTCGGCATCCCACATAGGGGTTATTTTTCCGTTGTAGATTCCGTTGCCGTCCACTTGGTAGATAGTCCCTTTGTAGTCATCCATGCCGTATTTAGCAGACATCTCGCGCACCAATTCGATGGGAGAACCGGAAATAGCGATCACCAAATGCCCCTGCGCCTTATGCCACCTAATTCTTTCGCGCGTGTAGGTATACACACGTTCCCCCTTTTGCTCAATCACCTTTTTAGCGATGTAGGCAACATGGAAAGAATCCGTGTTCTTGACGGTCTCGGTATAAATATCTACCATTTTCTGCAGGTAGTCGTCGTAATCGCCGACACGCTTGTCCCATCTTGTAAAGGCCGGTTCCACCTCAATATACCATTTGCTGCTGTTGATCAGCTCGTATTTGATCATTTTTTTGAACATCTCACTGATTAAACCTTCACGGGAGATTGTCCCGTCAATATCAAAAAAAGCGGCGATGTTTCTCATTGCCGAAATCCTCCTCCAGGCGCGATGGTATGTCTGCCTTCCCATATTATGAGTGCCAAACGACAGTTTACTCCGCGTGCTCAGGCTGCAAAATATTATAAATTTCACCTTCAATTACCGGCATTAAATTTGATTATGACTTTTTAGAATAACACCAGCATGATGTGAGGTCAATTTGTTCAGTCTACTTTTCAGTTTAAGAAGCCTTTGCTCTGATTCTGTTCCACGATTCGGTCCGTTAACACAGATGGCATACATTCACTCGTAGAAAAGACCTCCTGCAAGAAGCGTAATCGGAGTGGTAACGACCGCTTCCGCCATTTGGGGCCAAAGAACCATACTGAAACAAACAAAATGGGGGTGTTGCAAAATGAAAATTTTGCAACACCCCCATTTATGTTGAAAAGTGATCTAAATACGAAGCTTTTGTTGAAAACTTTGCGAGATAAATCGTCGAAATAGGAATAGCAATGCTAAGCTCCGCCGTAAAGCGAAGCTGAAAAATCAATCATTTTCTGTTTTTCTGGAATCTACTCTTTTTGAAGGCAAAACAAATGTGTTTTTAGCCTTCCTG
>NZ_VWXL01000052.1 GCF_009746625.1 Caproicibacter fermentans | reverse complement strand
TGATTGCCGTGGCGCCAGCGGGGATGCTTATCTCAGCAAGTTTAAGGTCGTACTGCTCCGCGCTGCGCGTAATCTGCGGCGCAATCGGGCTGCTTGAAAATGTCCCCGTCAAGACCTGCGCCGTGATGCTCCGCGCGTTGACGTCCCAGCGTAGGACAACCGTGTCTTTGCGGTGTAGCACGCCGTCGGCATTGTCCACAGTCAAAGTCAACGGGCCGTCGTTGCGATAGTGATAGCCGTTAATCCATGCGCGGCCGGCGGGGAGCGTGACGGCCATACCGTCCCCCGCCGTCACGGCCAGCTCTCCGTCGTAGACGCCGTTTGAGATAATCGACGCAATCCAGCGCGCCAAAAAACTCATGTCGTACTTCCGGTCGCCGCCGACCGATGCAAAAAATCCACTATTTTCTGCCATTAAGTATCACTCCCTAAATCCAATGCTTCCGGCAGCGGATTTCCGCATACCGGGGTGATTGTCATCACGCCGCCCTCGTCGACCTCCTCGACCTCTGTAATCCGCTGGTCAAGGCGGATTCCCCATTTTTCAAACGATACGATGTCCCCGAGTTCCCAGTCGGTCAGGTAGGCAAAATTCGCCGTGTCGACCGCGTCGGCGCTGAAATTCTCCACGCGCGCGGTTTCGGCCAGTTTTTCGACGCCGCGCTGGGTAAGCTGCGCCTTGTAGTCGTCGAGGCTCTGCCCCTCAGCCTGTTGCAAGTCGCGGGCGTCCACCCAGAGCTCGAGGAGAGGTGCGCCGCCCGTCTGGTCGACCGTGACGATTACCCGGTTTTCGCCGGAATCCTGCCCGGCCACATACGCATAGTTCGCCGCGCCTGTGGTATTGATTTCATATTTCGGGTTCACGATGTTTCGGAACTCATCCGAAAACAGCACATACGGCCGGTCGTGCTGCGTCACGCTGCGGTCCGTGCCGTCGTAAACCTCAAAAACCCAGCGTTTCCCCGGCACGTCCAACCGGCAGCGGAACCCCAGCGGAGCGGAGCGGGCCAGCGCCGTGCAGGTTGTCAGGACGTTTTTCCCGGTCGCCTGGAACGTTGCGGTCGGCGCCAGGCCCGCGGCGGACCCAAGCGCCAGATTCGACGGAGGGCGGTTTTCGGTGACGATTTTCCGCATGGCCGCCTCGGCGGTGCCGCTGAAATTGATTGTCGGCGTGATTACGCGCCGGTCCAGCATTGACGACCCCATCCGTCCGGTTGCGGTGATTTCTTCGCCCTCCACGCTCACGCCCTCGATGATGGCGGCCTCTTTGCGGTCAAGCCTGTGGATAATGTTTTCCGGTCGGAGCAGAGTGAGGTTTTCAGGCGATGCCTTACAGTGCAACTCTACCTCGCCCGGCTCAAAAAACCGCCGGCGCCAGCGCAGGGAGCTGTACCCGTCGATCACGCCTTGCAGATTTATGTCCGGGTCTAAAATGTAAAGATCCATATCACGCCCCCCAGAAAGCCTCTGTTGACACGATGCTTACGGACAGATTGTCAATGCCCTCATCCGCGTTGTACCGATACAGGTTGTCGCCCTGCTGGGCTTGCAGCCAGTGCGGGGGATAGGCCATCAGGTTGTTGATGTTGGTGGTTACGCCGCCGAAAATCAGCTTTACCCGCTTGTTGCCGTCGCCGGTGGTAATGACGATCTGGTCCCCGGCGTGCATCGTCGTGTTGACCTGCATCAGCAGCTGTCGGTTGACGTCGTACAGCGATGGATTTACGACGGTGCCGGACGCGCGGAACGTAACGGTCAAGCCCATCGGGACGGCGGAGGGATTGACGACGTTGCCGATTAAGCTGTTAACTTTGCGGGTGACCTCAAACGGCGCGATGATCTCCAGCGGCCACTCAATCAGGCCCTCCCATGTAGCGAGCTCGGTGAGATTGTCGGACAAGGCATAAAATTTCGGGTCGGGACAAATAAAAGAGATAACTATGCTTTTTAAAATATCTTCGCCGGACGGCTCAATACTTTCCACATAGTACGCGATTTTACGGACAATCGGATCATCGTAGAAATACAACGTGCCTTCGCTGCGCGGTTGAAAAAAAGAGTACAGGCGGTCCCGCTGTTTGACGTAATCCGCTTTCCTCACGTCCAGAGTAAGGACGATATTCCGCTTTGATGCCGTGGCTCCGGTATAATTCTCCCCATCCTGCCCGGAATTTTTACTCGTAGTCACATCGTAATCTGCGCCAAGCCCCGTTATGCTGTTGATCCATAGCGGCGGGAACCACCCGAAGGGTATCTGCTCTCCTCTGGCGTTTTCGCATATAATTTTCATCTGTTCCTCCGTGCGATCAGCGCGATCCTCTGCGCGTTCTGCCGATTGATCCGGTTGACGTCGGCAGGGGTCGGAGCTGCCGGACTGTTATAGATCGCCGTATAATTAATGTTCCCGGCATTCTCGGATAGCGCTGGAACGGAGTATGCGCCGCTTGCCGCTAATGATGCGCTTAACTGACTGGATTTTGTTAATTGGTCGATTGAGCTTTGCAGTACAGACACCATTTCCGCCGCAACCTTTGAAATCCACTCCGTGTTTTTTTCCAGAGGGACCACGGCTTCCGCGCCGTTGCCCTCAAGGTATCCGGTCTGTCCTTTTTTGAGGACGCCGCCTTGCTCAAGATACGGGATATGCGACGCCTTCGGAATACTGACTCCAAAAGATTCACCGCCGAACTTCGGCACCCAGTCAGGAATATCGACATGAATTTTATTGAGCGCTCCGATCACTGCGTTCAGGCCGTCGATCAGACCGTTTAGTCCGGCAATAATACCGTTGATAAAGCCTTTAAATCCTTCCTGAATGTTTTGCCACATGTCATTCCAAAAATCCCGAAAAGCGGCGCTCTTATTCCACAAGGTTACGAACGCAGCTACAAGCGCTCCAATTGCAAGAATCAATATTCCAATCGGGTTTGCATTCATGGCGGCATTTAAAAGCCACTGAGCCGCAGCCACGGCGTTTGTTGCGATAACTGCCGCTCCCATAGCTAATTTTTGGGCCACCAACGCAGCGGTTTGTGCCGCGATGCTTGTTACTGCTGTCCACCCCTGCGCCGCATATGAAACGACAGCGGAAATTAGGCTTCCCGTAATTGCGGCACCAGTAAGCACAGCCTGCGTCGCTGTTTGAACCATAGATGCCACAAAGCTGCCAATCACTTTTGCACCGTTTACAACTGCCGATGCGCCGGCTTCGGCCATCGATGCTATAAAACTCGTTGCAATTTTCGCACCATTTGTAACTGCCTCAGCTCCGCCTTGAATCATAGAGCCAATAAAGCTTGCCGTAACCTTTGCACCGTTTATGACGGCTTCGGTACCCGTTTGAATAATATTTGCCGTAAAGTTCGCGGCAATCTGCCCGCCCGCTATCAAAGCTTGAGCGCCAGATTTTATCAGGGCTGGTCCGAAAACTGTTCCGAGAATTGCAGCGGCGGTTTTGATAGCAGTACTGTTATTTTCAATCGTTGTTTTAAATGAGTCAAACGCCGTCATTATGCCACTGATAACCCCATCTTTTAATTCCGTCAATTCGTCCCCAAATGAGCTAAAACCATATTTTACGGTATCTATGGCATTCGGCAATGTTGTTGTAAAAAAATTGCCAAGAGAATCAATAATGGGTTGCAAAATATCCTGAATTTTGTTCCATATCAAAATAACTGCATCTCGGAAACCCTCATTCGTGTTCCAGAGAACGATTATACCAGCAGCAAGAGCTGCTATAGCCGTAACGATAATACCGATTAAACTTGCGTCTTGCACAGCATTAAAGGCCGCTTGCGCGATTGTGCCCGCTTTCGTGGCGGCGGTATATGCATCCATCGCGACCTTTCCGCCCTTTGCCGCATTTACAAAGTTAGCTATGTCTTTCACTATCAGCACGATATTCATCGCGGCTACAGCCGCTGCCATTGCCGCGGCCGCCGTTGCAATAGCACTCAGCTTTTGATCCAACGCTCCGCTTGCGAGATTCTTTGCCAGCTCCGCGACCTTATCCGCAAGCCCGGAAACAGCGTCGGTAGCACTTCCAGCAAACTTTTCATAAAACGCAATCCCCGCCGATTCCGCCGCACCGCCTAACTGCTCTACCGCACCTTTAAGGTTACCCTGCATGGTTTTCGCCATTTCATCGGCAGCGCCGTCAGAATTTTTTAAAGATGACGTTAGCGTGTCAAGATTTTTACTTCCATCTTTTAACAGTACCTGCATTCCGGACAGGGAATTGGTACCCATGATGGTCGCTATGGTATTATCTTTCTGCTCGTTCGTTAATCCACTCGTTTTTTCCCCGAGCTCTTTGATGATTTCGGAAAGGGACTTCATTTTACCATTTGCATCATATGCGCTGAATCCGATCTCCTTCATGGCCGCCGCCTGTTCTTTTGACGGGTTCATGAGGTTAGTCAGCGCGCCGCGCAAGGTAGTACCAGCCTGCTCACCCTTGATCCCGGCATCGGCCATTTCGCCTATTGCCGCTGTGACAGATTCCAAGGACCACCCAGCGTTTTGCGCAACAGGCGCAATGTATTTCATGGCGTCGCCGGTATCCGCGACGGCGGCGTTGGTCTGCGCCGCGTTCTTTGCCAGCACGTCCGCGACATGCCCGGCGTCCGATGCCGCAAGGCCAAATCCGCGCAGGGTAGAAGCGGCGATATCAGAAGAGGCAGCAAGGTCTTCCCCGGACGAAGCGGCAAGGTCAAGCATACCAGGCATAGCTTCCATTATTTCAGACGTACTAAAACCTGCGCTTGCAAGGTTCTCCATGCCTTGCGCCGCTTCTGTCGCTGAATATGCCGTGTCTGCGCCGAGCTGCACAGCTTGTTTATTCAAATCGTCAAACTCTTGCCCGGTTGCTCCGGAGATAGCTTTGACACGGCTCATTTGTGCTTCAAAGTCAGCTCCCGTTTTTCCAGCAACAACGGCGATCCCGCCAATAGCGGCGGCCCCCGCAAGCGCGACCTTATTCACACTTCCCATTGCATCGGATGATTTTTGCAGTTTGTCGCTAGTGTCCGACACCTGCTTTGCAAGCTTTTCTTGTTCGGCTTTGAGCTTTGCGGATTCCGACGTGCTTTCTGACAGTTCACGCTGCATGTTATTTAGTTCTGTCGTGGCTTTATTTACGGACTGCTTCCAGCCGAGAGTGACCTTATCATTTTCTCCATATTTTTCCGTTGCGGCGGCAAGCCCTTGCTTAAGAGAGTCGAGCTTTTGCTTTTGCACTTCAATCTGCTGAGTAAGCACTTTCGCCCGTGCAGCGGCTTTTTCTTCACTGCTGTCGTTTTTGTCAAAAGCAGAAGTAACCGCCTGCATTTCAGATGCGAGAGTTTTTTGCTGCGAAATTAAATTCTGAATTTGTTTGCGAAATTCAGCTTCTCCCTCGATACCAATACGAGGACCGATATCATAGGCCATATATTTCACTTCCTTACAATAAAAAACAGCAGTCGTCCTCCGGTTGCTGTTGATTCTTTAATTCTCCTGTGATATGATTCCTTTAAAAGGAGGGGTAACCGTGGAATTATTTCCTGTAAAAAAAGACAAAAGCGGAAATCCAATATGTACCTTTATTTACTATTCAGGCATAGATTTATTTTCACAAGGCAATAAAGCAGTATTCTTTATGGACGCTGTCTTGAATGACAGTGAAAGGCAAATTGCTTTTGTGCCACATCAAAAGGCTGTGGAGCCCGCTTATTTGCCTTACTGCCAAATTACAGCCGCTGATTTTACATCATCTGCAAAAATAATTGCAGAAAGTAAAAACGTTGCAGGCCGTGCTGTAATCGGTGGATTAGTTCTAGGGCCATTAGGCGCTCTTGTTGGTGGAGCATCTGGTATTGGTGATAAGAAAAAAGCAATCGTCAGTAACTATTTGGTCATTAATTATCATCCTCATGGGATTGACGACGAAGTAAAAGCCATTGTTCTTGAAATTGTAGGGCGATCAGCACGATGGGATAAATTTCTCCGGGCTTTAAAGGAACGGATACCTAAACGACCTGTCTCGCAATATCTTTAAAGCCACTTTGGCACGCCTTGTGCTCTGCGGTATGTTTTTCCGTGAATGATTCTCACGTTCGGGTCTTCCCAACCAATAAAGTCAAACAGGGTTTCAAGGTTTGCTTCGTCAAGGTCCTTCGGGTTCCAGAAATAGTTTTCAGCCAGCTTCCGATACAGGCCGATGATAACCATTTCCGGGTCTTCCTCCATCGGGGCGCTTTGCGCGCCCCTTTTCAGTTTTTTTCGACAACCCCGGAAATGCCGTTTACAATGTCGACCAGGCAGCGTTCAATTTCTTCATTGGATAGACTCTTTTCCAACTCGTCAACCGTAAACTTATTGCCGTACACGTCACAGATCAGGTTTGCCTTACGGATACTCGCATCTTCAAACTGCTGCAGCATCTGTTCAACGCTGGAAAGATCATTTTTATCCAGCTCTTTGCCTTTCCTTGCGACAGCAAGAGTATCCTTTTCGACGGCCATTGCTTCGCGGGACTGCCATGCCGTAATACGACCTGTTGTATAAATCTTTTCCCCAAGCTTCAGCGTAAGAGTTTTCATATGTAATACCTCCGTTTAATTATTCTCCGCGTTCACGCGCGCTTTGAATCGTATTTGGCCCCCGAAGGGGCCTATTGTTATGCTGTTGTGAAAGTAATGACCGTGTTTTTGATACTATGCCCATATACGTCTTTGATCTCCCCGGCCACCAGCGAATAGGCCGTAGCCGCTGTAAGAACTGCAGCCGGATGAATGGTAATAATTTTCTTCGTCGGATCCAGTGACGCCGTAATATTCACCGACGCAAGGTTCGCATCCAGCAGCGTCGCCGTGATGCTCGAAATCGGGTTATTCATCGTCAGCGTGATATCGCTGTCAGCTGCAACGCCGGTCGCGTTATCGGCCGGGATGCTATCTGTCATTTGCAATTCAGCGGGTTTAGGCGCTGTATCCGGCGTTTGGACCTGTTCAAACCAGCTATCATCAGCAGTAAACGCGGCGTCGTCAGTATCACCGAAAATGCGCTTGATGCCCTTTTTCTTGTTATCTATCGGCCATTTATGCGTGGTGACAATAGCTGTATAAGTCATCTCGTAAGTATGCTCGGATACATCATCAGATTTACTTTCGGCATCTTCCGTTCCGCCTGTGAAATTGCCTTTGAGATATTGGTAGTAGCGATAATCATCCGCACCCTTATTAAACCGGAAAGACAGCGCGGTATCCGGCGGGTTGAGTAATCCGGTATCGAGGACTCGCCCCGTGGACTCGTCATAATGCTTGCCGAGATATTTTGCGGCCATTTTGGCAGGCACACCGGACAGTGTTAACGTAATAGTAGTCACGCCCTCGGTGTTGTAATTAAAACCGGGAACATTGTCGTAGTACGTTGTCTTATTGTTTGTACTGACCTCAGACGAAACTTCGGCGGCCGGTGCTAAATACTCCGGTGTCTCCGCCCGATATGCAGCTTCGCTGTCCTCCTTTACGATTGCGGCATGGACTTCATCCACACCGACAAACTCGCCGTATTTTTTCTCCATGCAGTACACCTCATTTCATGATTTTTTCTGTTTCTTCATCGATCACGCGGGCCATCTCTGCCTGCGCGGTCTTTTTTGTTGACCTTACCGCCGTGCGTACAAACGGTTGCTTCCGGCGGACGGAGGAACCGCTCTCAACCGCACGGGCAAGAAGCTGATTCGGAAGCCCCTGCGGATATTTCTCCGTCGGGTGCTTGCCGTATCCGTCAAAGCCGAGCTTTGTGTTGTAGTCGCCGTTTCTGTCGGTATCGACGCGGGCAACGCCGAAGCTTTCCGCGAGGTCCTGCTTCTGCTCTTTTGTAACTCCGTCAAATTGATCTCCGTCGCGCAGATACCGGAATTTCTCTTCCGGTAGCGACTCAATATTACTTTTGATTTTATCCGCCACGATCTTTGCGCCGGCATAGATTGCTTTCCCGGCGACTTTGTCCTGCCCTGCGGCAAGTCTGGACAGCTTCACCGCCCACTCGTCCCCGGCCTTAAATGCATAACGCGCCATCAGCAAATCACCGTCCAGACCCACTCATAATGGATGTACCCCGTATCGTCTTCATACTGCACCGAATTCAGCCGGTGCGCTATCCCCGCAGCATCCAGCGCGGCGCCGATTGCTTTCACGTTCGGGTCATACTCGGATTTTGTGAAATAATCGACCGTGCCGGTCAGCGTATCGGTTGTGTGCCGATTGTCGGCATAACCGCCCCCGCCTCCGTCCTCAGCCCACACGATGTACTGATCCGTTTTTTTGTGGGCTTTATAATGCCCGACGTTATCGGCGACGGAGAGAAGGGCGGCTTTCAGCGTATCAAGCGAGTTCATAATTCTGCGTCACCCTTTCCAGCGTGAGGTCCATCGACGGCGGTTCCGCGTCTTCCGGATACTGCACCCGCGTAATCCGGTACTGTTTGCCGTCGTTCGGAATCGCTACGTCCTGCGCCGAGACATCCCGGCGGAGAGGGCAGCGGAGCACGGCGTCAACTTTTGCCCCGGCCTGCATCGCCACGTAATAACGCTGGTTCCCAACCGTGCGTTCGTGATAGCGGAGTGTTTCTTTCAGCGTCAGGCCGTCTTTCGGCATGTCGCCGGGAGCGGAGACATTTCCGACGGAATATATTTTCAAGGTGCCGTCATTGTACGTCTGTGCTTTCTTCCGGATCATAGGCCCCCACCTCCGCTTGAATTTGTAGCGTCAGAAGTTCGTGCAGATAATTAGTCTGGAATTCATCGAGAGCGTTGCTGCGGGCGTATCGGCAATATTCCATCAGCAATTCGCGCGGTTTATCCTCGGCGGTGTAATCCAGCGCCATCCCTGCAGAGGTGTCGAGGTACTTAATTCCGCGCATAATAATCCCGGACAGCTTTGTGTCGCCGCCCGGGTCATCCCACGTTATATCCAGATTGTTTTTGACCGCGTCGAGCAGCCCATCAGGGAGTGCCATTCAGCTCACCTTTTCTTTGCGGCGGTGGACTTCGCTTCGCCGGAGAAAGCCTCCACATACGGAGCACCGGGCGCGGAATTAAGCTCCTTCGCCCGGCCCTCGTCCATATCGAGCAGCGCCCCGGCAGGTACAACCGCTTTCGCTACTTTATCAAGATAGGATTTCAATGCTTTTACAACCATCGATTATACCCCTCCCTCGGTTCCACCTGGGAAGTCAGATGCGTTCGTCACCTTAACCTGCTGGACATAGGGCACCAGACCGGAAATGTCGAGGTAAACAAAAGCGTTTTCATCCAGCGCCCTGCCATTCCCGTACAGCTTGATACGGTAAACGCGCTGATCCTCGAGGAACTTGTACTCGTCGGAATATTCAAGCTTCCCGGCCTTACCTGTTCCGAGGCCCATGAAATACTTAGGCCCAAGGCCCATCACCGCATGGCCTTCCGGTACCGCCGCCGACTGAATGACCGTGGTCGGAAACGGGAACACGCCGGAATTGAAACCACCGTCCGTGGTGCGGGGAGTAGTGGCGGGGAATACCTTCGTAAAGTAGTCCGCAGGATTCACGATCAGCAGGACAGAGGCAATTGCGCGGCGCTTGTTGTTCGGCCCCTGCGAAAGCGTGTTAAGGATAGTCCCGTAGGTTGCGGGATCCAGTGCAGTGATCGCGGTTGCAGCCTTGCGCGGGTAAACGCCATCAGTAGCGCCGGTCAGTGCGCGGGTCATTCCGAGGGGCTTTCCGCTGCCGTCGCCGTCCACAATACCGGCTTCCAAGGCGACCGCGAGCGCTTCGGAAAGCAGGGTACGGACATACTGGTCAAGCCATGTCGGGCCGAGATCAAGCATCGCGTTGGCGACCGGGATAAATGCAGACAGCTTTTTCTTGTCGAGATTGATCACCGCAAACGCGCCGGACAGTTCATCCGTGATCGTCGCGGTCAGCTCGCTCCACCCGGCCACGCCGGAAGTCGTGGAAATCAGAATTTCCGTCAAGGCGCTGGTGTTCTGGAAATTGATTGCGTCCAGAAGCGGGTGATTGGCGGTCAGATCATCGAAAACCGCATTGATCGTGGTTTTCGGAAGCGTTTCATCAATCAGGGTAACGGCAGATTTCGCGTGTCCGCCGGTCATGTCGCTGCGAATCGCGTCGATGGCGCCCTGCCAGTATTTGGTTTCCTCGCTGGTGAGCTGCCGTACGCCGCGCTGTGCGAGGACGGTCGTATCGTTCTGCCGGATCAGTTCCTGCGCATCCTTCATCACCTCGTCCTGGATGTTGTTGGCAAGATCAGACCACGCCTGTGCAAACGCCTCGGTGTCGTTGGACTTTACCGCCTCACTCATACGCTGGAGGATTTCGGCCTTCTTTTCGTTGAGAGTATCAAGATTTTTCATGTTATCAGTCCTTTCCGCCCGTAAGGGCGCTCAAAAATTTCATGGGATTGTTTTCTTTCGGGGGTTCCGGGATTTTTGCCATGAGCTTTTCCACAACGGCGGACGCCAGTTTTTCAACGTCAGCCGGAGATTGCATAGCGGCTTTCGGCTTTGCCGTAAATTTATGAACCATCACCCGCATGGCGCTTTGGCTTGCAGCGCTGCTTTCGGCGGCGCTGGAAATCTCTGTCGCAAAACCCATCTTCAATGCGTCCTCCGGCAAGATCCATGTGCCCTCATGGTTTTCACCGTCAAGCAGGGTGTCCAATTCCTCGCGGGCGATGTTTACCCGCTCCATATAGGCATTCCCGGCGGCCTGTGAAATCTTGTCGAGCTCATCGGCAATCCCGCGAACCTGCGCGCCGTTCCCGGCTATGCCTTCCATCCATGCATTATGGATCATAAGGATTGATGCGCTGTTCATGATCCGGTTATCCCCCGCCATAAATATAACGGACGCGGCGGAGCAGGCGAATCCGTCCACGATTGTGTTGACCTTTGCCTTGCTGTTTTTGAGGGTGTTAAAGATCGCTATGCCCTCGTTGGTGTAACCGCCCATGCTGTTGATATGGACATTAATCGTATCGACGTCGAGCGCTTGAATGTCCTTCACGATGGACAGGCTGGACGTCTCTCCGAGATCAAGCCCCCATGCTTCGTCGATACCGGTATCAACAGCATCCGCGATGTCCCCGAAAATATAGAGATCAGCCGTGCGCCCGCTGGTTTCCATCGAATAATACTTTTTCAACTAATCACCCCCTCTCTCGGAATCATTCTTTCTCAGCTGTTTCATCGTTTCCCTCCATAGTTGCCATCAGATCGGCAACGGTATAATTTTTTGTAATCATGTGTCGGTTCGCCCAATCAGCATCAATCGGCTCATCGTTACACAGTTTCCGGATGTCGTTGATGCTGTATGCACCGGAAGAAATCAATTTGTCAATGGAGGTTGACACGCTCAAAAGGTCGATGTGCTTAATCGATTTTGTGTCAATCTGCAAGTAGTTTCGCTTCAAAAATTCAGACTTGCCATAGCGCTTTCGATTAATCTCTTCCTCCAACATACAAGTCAGAGGATCAATGCAAAACGTCAGAAGCTGGTCCGTAACCTCATTCACGCCCTGCACGTCGCCGTGGAGCAGAGCCGGGGGAACACCAAACGCTTTCGCCGTGAAGTCTGAAATATCATCCACCATTGCCCGAATATCACGGGTACTTTCGGAGGAATAGGTTTTGCTTCCGATGTCGGTATAGGACTGCCCTGTGCCGAGGGGAAGAATAGCATCGCCAGCGCTCATAAACGTTTTGAATTTATTTGTCAGCAGATCATCAAAGGCTTTTCTTTGCTCCGACCCCGCGACCGGCAATGTCTCATAATTGAAAATTCCCTTCGTCCCGCGCGACTTCTGATAGGCTTTCATACTGTATGCAAGCAATTTTGAATAGCTCGCATATAGCGCCGCCGTGACCTTCCGCATATCTTTTTCGGAAAGCTGCCAATACAGCACATCAGACTGTGAAAAGGTCTTGCCGAAAGTGAAATCCCCGACGGTTACCTGGGCAAAAAGATCGTCGTAGAGCGCATACGGCGTTCGGATGAAACTGTCCGCCACAAGCAGTTGCCCGTTCTGCTCAATAATCAGGCATTCGTTGTGCCGATAGAGTTGCGCAATCCATTTATGGATAAATCCGCTTGAATTCTGATTCTTGTTCGGCTCCACGTTCCAGAGATAATACTCTGCGCCTTTCTTTTCAACTCCGCCGGAGTAAGTCTTGAATTCGCACTTGCTGACGGCGTTTGCAACGGTGTTGACCGTGGACCAGAAGGCAAGCTCCCGGTAATACACATCCGCATAGGCTTGATAATATTCGTCGATGTCCTCTGCAAGGCCCTCACCGCTGACCGGTACCGCCTGACCGCCGAGCTTTTCTTGCAGCCAAGATATTAATCCCAATTTCTCACCTTCTTTACAGGGTAATTACAGGCATGTCATCATAGGAGCTTGTAACTTCATCCAGTTCGCTTTCAACCGTCATTGAGTGGACCAATGCCATCCACGGGTCTGTCTTTCTGGACTTTGCCTCAATCTTCGCATAGTAAAAATTTCCCGTGCTGGTTCCTTCGGCCCGCCCGCGCTCTTCCCGCTTTGTATTCCGAGCGGCCCAGCGGAGCGGCGGGTAATCCCCCCATGCAAAATTCTGATTGATAAACACGCTGTCAATAACCGGGATTGTCCGCATAATGTCATTCGGTCGAACGCAAACCAGATTTTTATAGGTCTTTGCGTCAAACCCAACATCGCGGAGCGCCCGAGCCACAACGGCATATTTGTTGTTATCGAGCGCCAGTTTTTTGATATTGTACTTCTGCGCTTGTTTCGCGATCCACTCGGCAAGGATGTCCGGATTGATTTCCTTTTCATCCACCAGCGTAAGCCAGCCGCGAGCCGCCCAATCTTTCCACGGTATTTTCAGCCGGTTCAGATCGGCGGACTGTAGGCAGAGCCACGAGTGATTGATGTCATACCGTTTTTCACCTTCCTTAAAATGGAGGTTCGCACTGGCAAAGTCATTGATCGCCGCATAGTCAAGCCCCGCCGTGCAGGAACGCCCGGTCAGGTCTGGAATTGGCTGATTCGTCGCGGCGATGTTTTCCTCTGCCGTGATCGGCGTTTCTTCTCCGCTGCGAGGGAGGTTCATGCGCTTTGTGTAAAAATCAAGAAATGTCTGCCGGTCGTACTTCATTTTGATGTACTCGGAATCCATTTCTTTTTTCAGCTCGGGGAAGTATGGAAGAGAAGGATTTGCCTTTTCCCACAGCTCCGGATGGCTGACTTCCTCATCCGAATCCATCTTGTAAATCAGGGGGCAAAGCCCAAGCTCGGTTATGTCGCCACTCAAAACATCGTGCGCCAAGCGGAGATCGTCATCAAGTACACCGTCGCGGACATAGCCGTTTGTTGTGATTTTGAATATCCGGCTGTGTTTCCGTTTGCCAAACCCGGACTGAAACACGCCGATGCTTTTGGAATTTTCGTACTCATGCTCTTCATCAAAAATCAAACACGCCGAGCGCTTACCGTCTTTTGTGCGGGCATTCGACGTGTTGTATTTGATATAGGATTTTGTCTGTAAATTTGTAATCTCAACTTTGGACTTATAAAAAAATCGTTTGGATTTTGTCCAGGTGCTTTCCAGCATGGAGTAAATATCTTCAAACGATGTTTTCGCTTGATCTTCGCTGTTTGCGATAATATCGACGTTGTACCCGTTTACGCCGTGATACTTTGTCGTGAGATACCATGCTAATCCAGAAATAAACCCGTTCTTGCCGTTTCCACGCCCCATCATGATGAAGAACTCATTGAACACTACGGTATCGGTCTGGCGGTAATAGCAATGGACAAGGGACAAAACAAAAAGCTCCCACGGCAGGAGCTTTATTTCAAAATATCGTTCGATCAGTTCAACGGCTTTGTCAATCTTCGCGGTGTCGATAAACACATCGGCCGGCGGGGAAAGCTTTCGCTCAATGTAATCCATCGCCTGACGGATTTCTTTGGGCGCCTTTACTTTCCCGTTGCGGACCGCCGACATGTAATCGTCGATGTACTTACATTTCAACATCCCCGCCACCGTCCGTCTGCGCGGGACGGATCCCGAGGCTGTCCAGCAGCTTCAACATCTGCGCATTAGTTTTCAGGAGATCCCCGACGGAATCATTGCGCTTGATATTGATCCCGGCCTGAGTAACGCTCTCCACGGTGACGCCGCGCGCTTCGATATCGGCTATCAGGCGGTTTTTTGTGTCCCACAGCTTCATGTAATCGGTAATCATGTCAGTGTAATAGGCGCCTACCGTTCCATTGCGCTCAAGCTGGTCGAGGAGATCCTGCTGAATTTCGTCCCGCAATATTTTTTGTTTCGTTTTTTTTGGCACACCAATCACCTCCCATATGTGCGCGATGGAAATATAAAATGTCTTGAACCCAAACGAGTAACAACCCCCGAAATTAAAACGCGTTTTATTTTGACCGGGGGGGTGTCAGGTTGCGCTCCGAAAAATATCAAACGCGCTACCATAAATCTGTTTTCTCATATTTTCTTTCAACTCTTCGAGATCAATGGTAACAGTCGTGTCATCCGCAATCTTTACGTCGTGGTAATCATGCTTTACCATGACCGGTGCGGCAGCATCTTGCATAAGTGGGGCAACGGAATCAGGCATCATGCGCTCATTTTCCATAGCACCAACAAAGCAATACTTGCCACCCTTTACACAAGGATTGTATTCCGAGCATCCTTTGCAGTCCTTAGAGAACTGCGGATATTTCTTTTTGATGCATGTGTATCTCATACTCTCAACTCCAATCTTCCGGCCACGGCTCCGGCTTGCTATGCCTAAGCCTTTCCGGGTGACATACTGTTTCGTGACAACCTTTGCATACGGCGATTAGGTTGCGTTGCGGCACTCCGTGCTTATCCAGATACCACTTACTCAATGCCAATTCAGGATGATTCCGAAGATGATTTACATGATGCACATGGTTCGCTTTGGCGTAGGCCCCGCGCTTTCGGTGCTCCTGACATTCATTCTTCTGTTCTCTCAGGACTTCCGCCCGCAGGTGCCTCCACTCGGAGGACACATAGAATTCATGGACGTTGCCAGAGGTGATAAGCCGTCTAAGCTGTCGGAGCGTTCCCCCTGATAGAAGGATGATTACTTTGCCCTGCACTTCGGTGCGAACTATGTCCTTTTGCTGGGCGGACCACTTCTCCACTACGCGGCGCCTCCCGGCGTAGGCACCTCGGCAGCGTACAGACCCAGGCTCCGGTTCTCCTATAATTGTTCCAAACACACTCTGGACTGCACACTGCCGGTCACCTCACTTTTGGTATAAAAATGGACGCCACAATGGGCGTCCGGCTAAAATTTATAAATTCTTTAAAAATATATTTTATTCGGTATATGACTGTGCTATAATACTGTCAAAGGAGGCGATAATATGAAATATTTTGTCAAGAATGACAAAGTCCACAAGTATCCTGTACCCAGTACATGCAACGTAAAGTATACTAACGAAAATCTGCATGATACTCCGCCAAAAGGATACGAGAAGTGCGACCATTGCTTCCAATCAGGTAACGGCTAACACTTTAAGGACCGGCTTCTATAGCAGTAGAGGCCGGTCTCTTTTTATGTCATCCTCCAGCTCTGCCCTGTTCTGCGTTCATATAGGTCACAAAAACAATCATAACAGAAACAGTCTGTGGATTTTGCGACTCTATTCCAGACTTCATCCGGTACAGTGAAATCATGAATGTCCCGTCCACATCGACGGCATCGGGTGAAATCGTTAGCTGGCCGATACGTAGGAAGATGTCGATTGTTGAACCAGTGCCAGAAGTGGAACAAGTAAATTCGTATCATTTCAAAGGAATATGAAAACGTTCTTTTCAGCATAAACTCACCTCGTAATAAGCATGCCCAAAACAAATATGAATACAAAAGGCCGCCCGCACACGCACGGACAGCCTTGGAATATTTGATTTGCCCGGCTCCCCGGGCGTGAGTTAGGACCATCATGTTACGTAGCTGGTGTCAGTGCCCTGTTCCGACCCGGAAGGCCCCAGCTATTGCCGCGCCCGCTGACATATCTGCGCCGCCCGTAGCAATCCGGACGGCGCTATTCAAGGAGGAGTCCCGGCTACTGATCCCGCCACCGGGAGGCGAGTTTTAAGAAGGAGAGATATGGATAAATGTTTCCTTGTAAATGCTCTTACAACTCTTCATTTTTAATTATACAGGGACATTAGGGGACAAAGGGGGACACTTCCAAAATCTTTTCAAATATTTTTTATTCGCCTCCATGCTATACCCTGTTTCATGCGCTACTTTGCACCAGCTCCATCCCTTCCGGTAATGCATATCCAGCAGCGTTTTTGCTCTCACGTCCGTAATGCCGTCTATAAAGCCGTCTATGGCATTTTTTTCCTGTTCGAGTAATTTCACCTCTTGCCGTGCTTTCTCGTCTCTACGGACCCCGTGTAGCGTAACTGAGTGGTTTATGTATGGATACTCGTCCAACGAACCTTTTACCGAGTCTGTGACGATTGTCGTTTTCAGGTCTTTCAAGCGGACAATGATGTCGTGATAGTTCTCAAGCTGTTCTCGCGTCAATCAACATCCCTCCTATCGGTCCTTCCGTAAAGATAATCCATTGAGACATGCAGCGCGTCGGCCAGACAGCATAGATTGAATGAAGTCGGGTCGTGCCGGCCGGATTCATAGCCGCAAATCAGATTTTTACTGACTCCGACTTCCTTGGCAAGCTGTCCCTGCGATAAGCCTCGTTCCACTCGGAGAGATTTAAGACGGTCGGGAAAAGTCATGTGGAATCACCCTTTCCACCCATCAGCGCGCCGCAGGAAGGGCAATGTGCGGCCTCTTGATCTATGTTGCAGATTTCGTGCCCGCAGTTACTGCACTCGGCATAAGCTACAAGACCATGATTTTCGGTCTGTACGCCGTTGCAATCCTTGTAGATCCACCTCCCATGTATCACCGGCCTAAGCTCTCCTGCAGCGACGGCGCGAAGGTAGGAGGCGGCAAGCGAATAAGCCATCTCGCATTTTTTCACGCGTTCCACTCCGGCCGATTGCGATGCGGCGCTGAAAAAGGTCGTCGGTGCGTCAATCATACACTTTGCTTGCCGAGCGGATTCTTCCATGATTTCCGCCGCTTCGAGCGGCGTCATTTCAGCCGGCATGGTTGGCCTCCTTAAAATATTTTCGGAGATAGTCGCTATCAATCTCAACCCATGAGCTTCCGCCAAGATTGTCAAGATGGTGTTCGGCTCCGATAATGTTTCCGCCATCGTCATTGAGTTCCCACAAGGAGCCTTTTTCAATCTCCATAATTTCGTCAGTGGAAAACCCGTTATCGTCGTATTTATCAAGTTCGAATGATTTTATGCACTCATAAATCATTTCTCCGCCTCCTGCGTTTCGTGCGTCTGCTGGGCCTGATTGATGTATTTTGTAATTTCTTCTTGCATGATTTTTTTGCATAATGTTCCGTCAGCAGTGCCACCCGGAAACGCTTTATCTTTTTCCACTAGTTCCAACGCCTTTTTCAGCGTGGCGCTCTCAACGAGCAACTTGTCACACTGCTTTGTACAATCGATATTGTACCGGTTAATTTCGTCTTTTGCGGCCTTCAGCGCAGCGTTTTCTTTCTCCAACTCGTAATTTTCAGTTGCTTGCTCTAAATTTGACTCTTTGTAACTTTTAATCAGCTTTTCACAGTTTTTTGCCTGTTGATCGAGCGTCGTCTTCATAGCCGAGAGATTATGCACGTCGCATTTGTGCTGGTCCGTCAGCCGTTCCACTTCGGCAATCAGTTCCGGCATATCGGTGCGTGCGTGGGCGATAAAGTCGGCATCAGGCTGTTTATATTTGTACTTTGAATTTCTCAACTTTGCAATAATTACGCCTTTTTCTCCGCTCATGTCGTAAACGGTAAAGTCTTTGAGGTCAAATATTGATACCCACGGCCCCGGCGTTGCCGCCTGCTCCCGTGCCTTGATCTCTGCAAGATATTTAGCGTCCATCTTTATGCCTCCTGCTCTTGATGTAATCGATAAATTTGATTCCATCCGCAATAGTATTAAATACCAACAATATGAATCCGTATATGGCGCCTAAAATCAACGCCCACATGATAATCTTGTCCATCACTTTTTCCTCCTTTTTTCTGTTCCACCCCGGATTTTAGATCATTTTTTTCGAATATGCCTTATGCGCTCTTCTTTTTCACATCGCGGTTCTTGCTTCGGCAGGAACCGCGTTTTTATCGCGTGTAAATTCGACGGTTGCGTGATGGGTATGTGACTACCTGTTGGGTTTTTCCTATACCTTTATATAGGAATTAAAGAAGTATATATATAAGGTTCTAGGAAAGCCCGTATTTCTTATCACAGACTTGTCACATTGCCCCCAAATTTCACTTGATAAGGCAAGTATTCTTCATTAACAGAAAATCCGCGATAAAACACGCCGTCACGGTCATGCCCCTTTGAAAACCGTTTTGCCATTTCAATTCCAAACTTCGTCGATTTCATTTCGTATTCGTTGTTCTCTCTGGCCCACTTTGCATAGGCTTGAAAAACATCTTTTGCACGCACTTTTTCCCATCCGTCATTAATTTCGCAGCACGCATCCATGAATGCACTGATAACGTCCATTTCAGACCGGTATTCAGCCGTTGCCTGTTTTACTGCCTGCGGCTGCTCCAAGCCCTCTCTCTGCCACAGCAAACAGCCATCGACGGCCCATTTCAGGATACCGGGGAGCTCCTGATGCAGCTTATATTTTAAATTTTTGTCGACACGGTCCTCCGGAATACAGACAGTGAACGGAATCAGGCAGATACGGCGCCAGATTCCGACGTCGGTTCCGCGGATCACCGGCTTGTGATTTGTGGACATCCAGAGCTTAAACTCCGGATAAAACTCAAACTCGTTTTCGTATTTTCTGGACGCGGTTACCTTATCGCCTCCGGTAAGCTGCTTCACAAGGCCCTCATTCAAGCGTACCCCCTCATTCGGCTCTGCAGAGTTGACAAACCGTGCGCCTTTCAGCCGCGCAATATCGCTCGTCGGACCGGTTGCTCCAGGTTTGACCATAATTGTTTCAGGCTGGATATTTGTTGCATAATCCCCGATCGCGTCGCTGATCGTTTCGAGAAAAGTTGACTTCCCATTTCGTCCGGTTCCGTAGCAAAAGAACGCGCATTGCTCCTGAGTCGATCCGGTCAGAGAATAGCCGACAGCTTTTTGAATATACCGGATTAACTCCTGATCCCCGCCGAACGTGCTGTCAAGAAACGAATCCCACAGCGGATGATCGATTTTATCCGTATATTCGCAGTTCGTTATTTTAGTGATGAATTTTTCGCGGTCATGTGCCTGCAATTCTCCTGTTTTTAAATTAATAATCCCGTTTGGAGTGCATAGCAGAGATTTGTGAGTGTCAAGCTGATCCGGCGTAATCGGAACATGATGCTGAGCTTCAGTAATCATCGAGCTTTTAGAGCGGTTCGATCTTGATTGCTTTAAATGTTTCATATAATTTTTCTCTACAGTTTCGGTGTCGCCCCAGTTTTCTGGCGCATTTTGGACGTAATAGTCCATGTCGTTTCGCATCTGCTCCACGATCTCGTCGGCCATGCGGTGAATTGCGCCTGTAACATCGAAACACCACTTGCGACCGTCATAGTAAAGCCATGATTTGTTGACATAACTGTACCGGATACGGTCGCCAAAAGTATCCACAAGGCGTTCCGCGTTGCCGGTATCATCGAAAGAATAGAGCTTCTTTTTTTCTGGTTTCGCGGCAGGCTGCCCGATGACGATATGATATTCCGACTTTGGTTCATACACTTTAGTGCAGTCCTTGACGGCCTTTTGCAGAGTGATTTTTCCATATGTAGTACCGGATTGCTTTCGGTCCCATTTGTCTCGCATTAGGCCGGAGGAACGGAAAATTTTGTCCATGAGCTGCTCGTCGCAGCGGCACCAGAAGGCAAGCATGTTGCAAAATCCGAGATCGGCTTCTGACTGTGAGGTATAAAAACTATCCCATTTTCCGGCGTACAATGCCCGGAAGGTATCGCCCTGTTTGGAATCTTCGATAAGACGAATAATTTCTGATTCGGAAAGGTTTAACGGTGCCGGAGTCTCTATTCCTGTCGATGGCTCCGTCCCGCCGCCGATATATTTTTCATGGAGCGGTTTGATCCGTTCCGTGCAGTCGGCAATCTCAGCAAATTCGGAAGCACAGTTTCCGGTCATAATGAAAAACCGGCCGGATTCATACATTTCTACATTTTTACGACGTCGACCAGCAGGCGGGAGTTTACCGCGGCAAATAATATGAATGCCGCGGCCACTTTGCGAATACTCCGCATAGGACTGTAACCCGTAAATGAATTCACCTATGATATTATCTGTTTCACCGTGTCGATAATCTTCAATCGCGCCCTCTACACCGTCGATATCAACGCCGAAATACCCGGATCCCGAAAACATAAAACCTATTCCTGAAAAATTTACAGAGGCCGCCACGGCATCGTCAAAGCCGCACCAGGTATCCGAATTATTAGACTGCGCCTGCCCGCCGGTTTTTGCGTTGATGGGTACTTTTTTTATTTTGCCCGGCTTTCCGGGATCCGGCACTGCTTGCCAGCAGCACCAATTGTTGACGGAACGAATTTCCTGCGGTATGTATTCGAACAAAAAAATCAGCTCCTGAAATTAAAATGGCAGATCGTCGTCAGATTTTACAGTTTCATAGGTTCCTTCGCTTTGCTGCACAGGTGTTTGCTCCGGCGTAACATCCTCGGCGCCCTTCCACTTATGCCTGCAATCCGGGCACTGCGATTCATTAACCCACTTTACCCTGGCATTTGTTTGTCCTTTGTATTCTTCATGTTCCACAGTTACCAGAACGCACTTGTTTTTCAATTCGTCAGCCCAGTCAGAAAGAGACTCATAAGATTTTCCGTTTGGCAGCTTTGCTGATTTGGAAACGGCATTGATTTGTTTGCTGGAATATCCGCTGCAGGCAAGATCGGCGGGTGACGGTTCTTTTTTCTGCCAGATACGATGCCAGATATATTTATTTTTACACGGCTGATCCACGTCGTTCCTTACAACCAGAGTAATGCCCATATAGACGGTTCCGCCTTTTGTTGCATCTTCCCCGGCGTATTTGATAATGCACTCATATTCTCCTTCGGGAATCAGATCAGAGCCTTCTGCTGCTTCGCTGTAATTTACACTGTATGCCATAATGTAGCCTCCTGTTATATGAATTTATGTTGCACAATTAAAAGCGCATCTTCAGGGCTTCGTGCGATACCCGACATGTATCCGTAGGACCGCATCAGATTTAAAAAATCGGTCTGTTCTTTGCGTATGTGACCGCCTGGCTTTTTGACTTCAATAAACCCTGCTTGACCGTCGAATCCGCAAAAGAGAAGATCGGAAAAACCTTTCGGCAGGCCACAGATACGGCGCAAATGAATTAAAACCGGCTGCTTGAATTCCTTAGAATAGACTTGTTCGCCTTGCCAAAAGTCACCGGAGTTTGTCCGGAAGACAATACCATGTGGAGATAACGCCACGCGGATCTGATTCTGAATGTCGCTCTCTGTCAAACGATCCCCCTCCTCTTCGCCTGGTACCAGGCCCACCCTGGTTTATATCCCTGCTTCTTCGCATATGCCTGTAATTCTTCCATGGTGCCGCATTCCTCTGGCGTTGTATAGTCCAGCACAATGCCCTTTATCTGCTCTAAATGAGCCGTTTTAATCTCGTCAAGTGTTCTGGCCTTGACCGGATAAACAAATCCGCAGTGAGGGCACTCGGGCGCGTATTCATGGGTATAAAAGCATTTAGGACATTGCCGGATTTTAAACTCTGAAATCTCTCTTTTTTTGCCCGGCTTTTTCGGAGTCAAGTCCCATTGCCGATCCATATCCGGCAGCCCGAACCTGGCGTAATTTCCCACATGGTCGATAATGACAGCTCGTTTTCCCGGCTTATACCGCATGCAGCGCATGGACTGCTGAATATACAGCGTCAGAGATTTTGTAGGCCGCAACAGGATTGCAGTGTTGCAGTCCGGAACGTCGAAACCTTCACTTATGAGATCAACATTGCAAAGTATACTTATAGTTCCATCCCTGAAGGATGCAATTATCCTCTCTCGATCTGCTTTCGGCGTTTCCCCGTCGATGTGTGCCGCCGTGATCCCGGCCGCGTTGAATTGTTCCGCCATATTCTGACTGTGTTCAATGGATGCACAATAGCAGATTGCCTGTTTGCCGTCGGAAAGCTGTCGATAATAATTGATTACATCACCGTAAATAGCGGACTGGTTGAGCTTTTTTACTACTTCTTCAGTGACATATTCGCCGCGCTGAACATGGAGCCCGGTCAGATCCGCGACAGTCGGCGCGTAATATTCGTAAGGCGCCAGATAACCATTTTCAATCAACCATTTTGTGCTGACACCGATTACCAGCTTGTCGTTGACATCTCCCAGACCGCCGCCGTTAAGCCTGACCGGCGTTGCGGTAACTCCAACGCGCCGCGCGTCCGGAAATGCTTCATAGATTTTTTGATAGGAGCGGGCCAGTGAATGATGATTTTCGTCTGTGATAATAAGTGCCGGAGGATGGATTTTGCTGACGCGCCGGCAGATCGTCTGGACCATCCCGATCCGACACAGGTCCATGTTGACGCCCCACCAGTGGAACGTATCGCGGATTTGCTGGCAAAGTTCCTGCCGATGGACAAGGAATAGCACTCTGTTGTCCTTGGCGGTCGTCTGTCGTGCCATTTCCGCGACGATAACCGATTTTCCCCCACCGCACGGAAGGACGATACAAGGGGCTCGGAACCCCTCTCTGTACGCCTGCCGGGTCGCGTCGATTAAGTCGCACTGATACGGCCTGAGTTCATGCGACATAAGTCGGGCGCCCCGTCGCTTTCTGTACTCGGTGTTTGAAATCCTCCGCGTCGCCGTTGTTACTGGACAGATGAATCAGCCAGATTTCACGGACATGCGATAGGTCGTTTGCTTTTAACAGGCCGATACAGTTTTCGATACTCATATGGGACCGGCGCAGCCGACTCCGACGCGGATCGTTTTCAGAATCAGCCAGAGAATCAGCGCAAAAATTTGCTTCAACCATGATGTGGGTCAGACTACCGAAACTATAGTCGATGTAATAGGAATCTGTTACAAAAAGCAACCTCTCCCGCGTCGCCGTACTCTCGATCAGATAGAAAACCGGCTCGGCGGCGTCGTGGTGGGACATATAAGGTTTAACGGTGAGTGTTCCTATGCGCTCGAAATGATAAAACGGTTTTTTAATGCGGTCTATGCCATCCCGGTTCCACAGCTTTAGTCGGTACGTTTCCGCATTACATGCCTGTGCCGTTCCATTGGTCATGTAAACGTCGACTCCGGCTTTCATTAGGTCATTTACCGCGAGCGAGTGGTCTTTATGCTCGTGGGTGACGATGCAACCGGATATTGCGGAAAGATCATAGTCACACCCGGATTTTATTTTTTTGACTGGCAGGCCGCATTCAATTAAAAGCGCGGTCTGCCCGTCGTCAATCCGATAACAGTTTCCGGAGCTGCCGGAACCGATTATTTTGATATTCAAAACGGTTCAGCTTCTTTCTGCGGTGTCGGTTCGATTACTTCCCCAGTTTCCGGATCAACATTTTCCGGTACTTCATTCGCTGAGGTATCTACAAATTCGCGGTTCGCATTTTCGGAAACTTCCTCGTCAACTTCTGCGGCATCCGCGGAGTCCGCGCACTGGCGGGCATACCGGCCGAACAAAGATGCGTCGCTGGAAGATCCGATGATTGGCTTGCAAGCCTTGTGGACAACTGTCTTTTTTGCCATTTCTTCCGGAAATTTCGCATGAACGCTGTCAGGCTTCAGATTTCCTTTATCATCGAACGGGTGGGAAGTAGACTGCTTCCACGCCTGTTTGATTTGGTCAATGGTCATTACGGTAGAAATCTCCGAGCCGTCGCGGTGCACGACGGTAGCGTAAGCCGCGGTAATGGGATTCTTCTTGTTTTCCAATTTCTGCGAATGGTGGACCTCCACAATCTTGCCCCGCTTGATTTCGTAATCGAACTTATCACCCTCATAGACGGCGGCGGAATAAATTTCTTCAATGCTCGGGTCAACCTGTTTCGCAACCGCAATGTCACCGAGGTACGAACGCTGCAGGGCAAGTGTTTCCCCATAAGCGATAAAATAGCATTGCTTTTTGTCAGGATTCAAACCTTGAACGCACATGGAGAGCAGCGAAGATTTAATGCTGTCCTGTGTGCAGTTCTGGAAATTCTTCACGCTGGGGAGCGTAAGGGCCGCGGATTTCAGCGCGTTTTCAACGGAGTAATTCGCCGGAAGCTGAAGAGACCCATGGGCGAGAAATCCGCGGACATTGGTAGATACTGCCATAGTAGCGTTTTCTACTTTAGAGAGTTTTTCAGACATATTATTCATCTTCCTTTTCATCTAAAAATGTGGCTTCCAGATCCGCAATGTGCAGCATCAGCGCGAGAGGAAACAGACTGAAAGCCTGTGGAACATTGCGGTCGGAATAGTTGCCCATGTGAAACCGGATTGCAAATGCTTCTTCACGGGTCAGACGCATAAATCCACTGATGATGTAAACGGACTTTTCACCATGGCCGTAAGGGACCTTATCGTCAACCGAATAGTAGGGCTGCTTTTCCCACTGGCCGGTTTCCTCGTTTTTGACGTTGCGTGAGGAAACGGTATAGAAATTGACCTTGCAGATGTCATGGAGCAGGCCACAAATGGCGCGGCATTCGGGATTTTCGCAGGCCAACCGGTTATAAACGTTCACAGAGTGTTCCACAAGTCCGCTCTCATGGTTACCGTGGTATTTCGCACTTGCCGGAGCCGTGAAGAAATCGGAGCTTTTCAGCCATTCCAGCAATTTGTCGGCGCCGTCGCGGTGAATATTTTCCGTGTAGATTTTAATGAAATCGTCTTTTGCGCTCATTCCGTCCCATCTCCTATCATGTTGATGCTTAACACTCTGCCGAGAAAATCAAGGCCGTCTTTTGAAACCTGATAAGCTTTTGGATTGTCACCGCAGCCATGGGGAAAATCTTCTTTTGTGGCAAGCCTCTGTTTAACAAGATTGTCCCAGTCAGAATCATCATCGGCAGTCGTAAAATAGTTGCGCCAGACGTTGTACTTTCCACGCTTTACCATCCGATGATCGAATCCAACGCAGTGTTTCATGTCTTCTATCTGGACAAGCGAAACCGAATAATTTTTCATTCCTGCACCTCCACTCTCAGCTTTTCATCGTCCGGCGACACAGCCAGCCGAATAATTTGTGCATCCGTTTCAATCGGCAGCGTTACGCCTTCCGCGTTGTCAATCCAAATTGGAGCATCCACGCCGTAATACTTCGACAGCGTGTTAATAATATCGATGCCGGTCTGCAGCCGCTCACCTGTGGAAAGATTTGTCGAGCCGTTCGGATAAACCACGTCGCAACATTCGGCTTCCTCGCCATTTTTCTGCGGTGCGAACATGCGGAACCGGGCAATCTTGAATTTGCCATTGACCGCGGTTTCCAGCGCACGGGCCTGCTTCTTGACGTGGTCTTCACAGAGAGCGACGGCCTTTTCCCAGGTGCCTAGGTCGGAAGAAATTTGTTTTTGCTTATCCTGCAGCTCTATGACATGCTTTTTCTGGTTCTCTATTTGCTTAATCAGAATTTCAATACGTTCGGAATCCTGAATCTGCTGCTTTACACCGTCCAGTTCAGCCGCCAGCGCGTCCAGTTTGCTGTTTTTTCCGGTGTCCGTCCCTTTTTCAAGCTGATTTTTCAGGTCAACCAGACGCCCGCTAAGTTGCTTATATTCGATCTGGGTTTCATAGACGCAAGGCTTTAGCATGCCGGTGCCTTTTCCGATACGCTCCGTCAGGACGGTAACTTCTGAATCCAGCGTGGCGAATTCCTTACGAAGTTTTTCCAACGTTTCATTGCCGGTACTGATTTCTTCGGCCATTTCCTTACCTTCGGCAAGAACCACTTCTAATTTTTTGCTGCGGTTGGTGTTGAACGCCGTCCGGGCCGATTCAATCTGATCGGCAGGTAAAGGCTGCCCGCAGGTGGGGCAAGTTTCATCGCCCTTCCAAACGCTGTCATTAATTCGGTGGTATTCAACTAACTTTTCAGTCTTGCGATCGGAGAGATCAGAAACTTTCTTCTCTAAAGATTTAATCTGATATTCCACATCAGACAATCGGTCTGATTTTTCCCGGCGCTGAAAATTCAGCAAATTAATGCCGTCCTGGATCTTTTTGTTTTCAGCTTCGATACCGGCGTTATATTTCTGCCTGCCTTCTGCAATCTGCGTTTCCAGTTCAGCAATTTCCCGCCGGACCGCGTTCGCGGAATCGTCGTTTTTTAACGTCTGAATCTGATTTTCCAGCTCTGCGCGCTGCTTTTCGAGCACGGCCACATCGGGCATTACCGGCAGTTCAGCAGGAATTAGCCTCTGCGCTTCGCTGATTGCGTAGGGCATACCGTCAAGCTCTTTCTGCGTGGCTTTAGCGTTCTGCTTTGCCAGGGCAAAAAAATTATCGAACTCGCGACCGCACATCATCGTAAGCAGTTCTTTTCCCGGATCAACATTCAACTCTCCGGCGATCTTCACAAGCGTCGCGCGGCGTTCCTGCCAGCTCAATGTCTCAGTAAAATAGTGCGGGTTGGTGATCAGCTTGAACAAATCAGGATCAACCAGTTCATTGACGACGGAATTGTATTCCCCAGCCTTGACTTCCAGATCATTGACGAAATAATGAACTTTGCTGCCGGCATACTGACCTTTCATCTCACCGCGCTTCGGCCATTCTTCTATGTAGGATTTTTTCAGTGTGACGGTCTTGCCGAAATATTCGAGTTTTGCTTCGACAACCGGTTCGCGGCCGCAGCCGGTATCCGGCACTGTTTCACCGGGCTTGTGCGGAATCAGATCATAGTCCTTGCGGTCTGCGGAATCCTTGCCAAACAGCAGCCATAAAAAGGCATCCTCTGTGGTTGTTTTCCCGGCTCCGTTTTGACCAAAAATATTGACATTATGTCCTTGGGCGTCGATGGATTCCGCGGCAATACTTCGGAAACTTTTTATTGAAAGAGATAAGAGCTTCAAAATTTTACCCCCTGCCTTAATAAATCAACGAAAAGATTATGTTCTTCGACGGGATCCATCCGGCGTATCCGGATTGACCTCTGAGCCTCGCGGAACCAGTGGTTACGGACTTCCTCCGATTCGGCCAGCTTGTCGCGCAGCTCAATGATTTCGGCTGCTTGGCGGGCAATGATTTCTTTGTCGGTCATTCTGATTCCTCCAAGTCTCCGAACAAATTAAGCTTTATTCCAAGCTGCATGACAGCATAAACAACCGTAGCTAAATCCTTTCCACTGATATGAGCCATATAAAAAGTTGCTTCGCTGGTTTCCTCGAGTTCATTTTCTGTAATACCTGCAATAAATCCCTTGCGGACTTCTTTCGTGCTTCCGTCAGTGTAATGCAGGACAATTTTATCGATATCTTTTTCCTGATTCATTTGACATTCTCCATTTCTCGCTATACAATAGCGGTATCAGTTGTTTTTTGTTCGTGCCGCTCTGTGATTGCCGTCACAGGCGGCTTTTTTGTATCCGGACGATCCGGTCGTGCGTGGCTACGCCGTACTCGACCATAGCTTTGCGGGCACCCGGCGCCGGCCGGACAGCCTCGAAGTTTTCCGGTAATGACGGCATATCCGCAGTTTGTGTCTCTGACGGTGGTAATCCGCTGACGGAAAGCGCAGCCGCGGCAATAACTATCCATGATGACACGCCCTCGCGAATTCTTTCAGCCCTTCATAACTCGGGATGTCGTTGTCCATGCGGCACAGCCAAAAATAAACGTCAGCGATGTGGCTGTTAATACGGATTCCAAGCATTATGTATCAGATCCTTTCATTTGTTTGCCCGGTAAAACGCCTTTGCGAATCCAGGCGGGGTAATGGCCCTGCGTCCAGCTCTGTCCAACTTCGGCCCGGTGTACCAATCCGGCACCCTGTCGTTGCAGGTTGTCCAGCAAAATGCGTTACTCTTGTCGTTGGCATATCGTCTTGTCAAGCCCTCCGGCTGCACGGTGACAGTGGGCTTCGGCGGATTGAAATATCCCCATAAATCCGTTTTCTTTGTCCATCCGTCGCCATATTGCCACGGGTCAAATGTCATTGCCGGTTTTCCCATGAAGCGGCGCAAAAGCCCTCGCGGGTTCTCCATAGCCCAAAAGGTTAACTTGCCCTGTGTTTGGCACTTCCAGATAATTTCTTGACAAGCCCGTACTGTTTCCATACCGAGTGCGAGATCACGTTTTCTCCGGCTGCCATTCTTTGCAACGCTGAATTCCGTGCACGGCGGTGCTGCAAGGATTCCGTAAACGTCAGCCGGCGGATCATATGTAAGAACATCGTTGTCTGGTAGTGTCACCAGCCTGACATCGTACCCAGCGTCCCGGTAAGGTTTCGACCAAGCGCCTGTGCCACCGCAGAGATCGAGGATGATCTTGCCTGAATTGTCAGTCACGTTTCGCTCCCTTCCGGCTTGCGAGAGTAGGCGAGCCACGTTTTCCCTTGCTGGCGCCACTCGAAAAAGCAAGAGGGTGAAGTAACATTTACTAGGTTGCCTAAAGTCACAGCCACAATACCGTATCTGCTTGTGCAAATTTCGTCCTTACTCTCTACCCACACCGGTTCCCCGCCCATATGCTTTAGCTGTTCCACCGTCAGCGCCTTGTTTTCCGGGGCGGCGCGGCGGTCTGCTATATACTGGCGGAGCTTTGCGGCGTCCTCTTCCGGGATACGGCACATACCGCTTCGCGGCGGGTCGTCGGCATACAGAGGGCCTGTGCATTTCATATCCGCTACGTCAATCAGGGATTCAATGATGTCCAGTGCTTCCGACTCCTGTGATTTCAGTTCTTCCATCAGCTTTTCGCCTCCATACCCGGGCACCATGCCGGGATTCTTCTCAGGCTGTGATAACGCCCTAGCGCCAGCCCTTTTTGCGCTGTGATTTCCGGGTGCATGCAATAGTTTCCGGCTGGGTTCGCTGCTTCCTTCCACATTCCACCATGCTTGCATGACATGCAGGGATGGGACGCGGCGGCGGGATTCAGATTACCCATCAGCTTTTTGCCTCCTTTTTTAGACCAAGCATTTTCAGCGCGTACTCGATCCCGTCGCCATACCCGTTAATGTACTCCGACGCGCAGTCGGCGCGGGCATCCGCGAGCGCTTCGCGGAGAAGATCCACACTGGATTTGCTGACAAGCAGTTTTTTATCCGGCATAAGTTTGTACCTCCTATTCTTGTAAATTTTCCCTTTCCGGCGTAGAATATTGTCGGAAGGGAAGTGATATTATGACATACTCAACAGGTGAAAAGCCGGGAAAAGGCTCCTATCAATGCACGAAATGTGGCGAAATCGTCCGTTTGGACGATAACACAGACACGCTTCCACCGTGCCCAAAGTGTAATAACACTACGTTCCGCAAGGTAGGCTAATCTCCCGCCGGATGGTCTTTATGGCTGTCCGGCCCCTTTATGACATACGGCTTTTCGATCCCGTGTCCACAGCACGCAGAAGTTGCTCCCGGAATATATCCGAGACAGGCGTCGTATCCTTCCGGCGTTGGCATCCTGCCGCAGCGGGTGCACGGGCGTTCTTCTGTAATGGAGCGGCCGCTGTCGGCGTAGACCCATCGGCCCCCAATAAACCGGATCAGGTGGCCTCGTTTATGACCGGTTACCATGCTTTTCCTCCTTCCCGCCCAACGGCGGATAATTATGTAATCTTCTTTTCACAACGCCCGGCTCCGAGAATCAGGCGGATTTCTGCTCTACCCCATACTTAATCGCCATTTCCTTGACGATAGCGACGTAAATTTCAATCAGCTTCTTGTCGTCGGCGATAATGTCGACTTTGTTGAGCCTGTCCCTCTTGGACTTGCACGCTCCCTCGCCGGCCATACGGTTTCGTTTGTTCGTCAGTCGGGTTTCAAGGCTGACGCCGCCGCGCTGATCGACCAGTTTGTAAATTTCGGCCTGTACGTCGCGGAGGTATTCGTTGCCGCCCTGCTTCTGAGCGATTCGGACAATCAGCTTCCGGGCGTCTTCACGCCATGAGCGCGTATCCAGGGCGATTACGTCGCCAATATGGTCTAGCCGGTCGTTGGTATCCTTCAGGGCTTGCTGTTGTTGCTTCTGGCCGACCTCCAATTTAATAAGAAGCCGAAGCTCCGGGGAAAGATTTTCGATATTGGTATCCAGTTCAATGAGCTTATCCCGGATCGCTTTACCCTCCGGTGTGCGCTGGATCATCGCAATGTGCTTCGCCATGTCGAGAGACATAATGTGGTTGGTTTTCGGCTTTCCCGGAAGTCCGTCAGACCTATCGCTCAAAAATGAGCTATAGTCCTCTCCCTCAGAAAATCCGTACTCGCACATGCGGGGAAACCAATCCTTATACTCGGTTTTGATTTTGAGCCTTTCGTGAAGCTCTCTGCCGACCACGACTTTCTTTCCCTCGTCAGTCACGTACACGGGAATGATGTCGTGGTTGAAAATCTGTAAATCGTTCATAGGTTGCTTCCTTTCTTGAAAGTTCCTGCCCACCGGTGTAAAATCGTGGCAGAAGGGAGGTACTGAAATGTCGAGCATAAAAATGACACAAAAAGATGTAAAAATCTTAAGACAGCTTGCGGAAGAATCTGATTCCGGTAAAATAATTGAGTATTTTGAATCTTATAAGGAAGGGCAAAAGAGAACCGAGAGTTTCCGTTTTTGGCTGCCTACAATCATTTCCGTCATTGCATTATTAGTCGCCATACTGAAATAGCGAGGGCGGCACATGAAAAAATCATGCTTATCGTAAACAAAGTCTTTTCTTGCTTGTTCATTCCCGCTTTTCGCTCCTTTCTATGCGGTTTTCTCCATCCGCTCTTTCTCCATGTCTTCTTTGAACGCTTCAAACATGAGCCGGGCAAACTCGCGCATTTTTTCCGGTGAAACGTCCTTTACGTTCACATGCTCCTGCATTGGAATTTCACCCGCCTTTATGCTGTTTTCCGACTTTTTTCAAATGCGTCGATGTCTTCCTGTCGAATTCGATAATCACGCCCGATTTTGATTGCCGGTAGCTTCTTTTTTCGAATCCAGTCCCAAACGGTGAGAGTTTTGACCTTATACCTTGCTGCAATTTCCTCACAGGTGTAGTATTCGGGCATAAAATTCCTCCTTCCTATTAAAAAATACTTGCGTTTACTTCGGTTTTGTGATACTATTATGTCGCGAAACAAAAGTAAATAGCAAAACCGAAGTGCATACCAAATGCGTTATTTTACTTCGCGTTTGTTTTGTATGCTCATACTATACTTCGCTTTTCTTTATAAGTCAATAGCAAATGCGAAGTATTTTCCGGTTTGTGAAAGGTGCCTAAAAATGTATGAGATTTTTGAACGTCTGTTAAAAGAAGCCGGGATTACAGCCTATAAAGTTTCTAAAGATACCGGTATCTCACAAACTACCTTGAGTGATTGGAAAAGAGGTCGCAGTGTCCCAAAGACTGAAAAGCTTCAGATTATAGCCGATTATTTTGATGTATCCCTTGATTATCTTCTCGGGAAAACAGGCATAAAAAAAACGCCCGCCCTTACTGAGAAGGACGAGCGTGATATTTCTAGACGGCTGGATCAAACGCTAAGTGATTTGGAAAGTGCTCAAGGAGAGTTGATGTTCGACGGTGAACCTTTAGACGATGTCACGAAGGAACTGCTAATTGCCAGTCTAAGAAAAGATTTAGAAATGGGAAAAAGAATAGCCAAACAAAAATACACACCAAAAAAATATAGAACAAAACCGGGTGATTGAATGCGCGTCGACCAGATTGTGGAATCCCTTTGCAGAAAGTATGATACTAGAAATCCCTATGAATTAGCGGCCTGTAAAAGCATACATATCATAAAGTTACCTCTTGGCGGCATTAAAGGATATTACAGTAAGGTTTATCAGCAAAAGATAATCCACATTAATAGCGATTTTTCTTCAGAAGATCAGCGTTTTACCTGCGCGCATGAATTAGGCCATTGTATTCTTCATCCGAATTCAAATACCCCGTTTCTCAGAGCTAATACGTTATTCCCAGTTGGGAAATACGAGAAAGAAGCGAACTATTTTGCGATTGACCTCTTATATTCTGACAGTGATATTGAAGAATACGCTCAATTTTCGATTCCTGAGATAGCTGCCTGTCTTAATCTGCCTGAGCATCTTGTAGAATACAGGTTGGATATTATGCACAAATAAAAATAGCCGCTCCATCCGGTCGGTACCCGGAAGAGCGGCTCACCATCAGCAGGGCTGACAGCATGAACGATTTACATATTAAGTATAACTGTTCAGCCCTCTTAAATCAAGGAGGGCTCATGAAAAACGCTGTTATTTATGCGCGGTATTCGAGCGACGCGCAAAAAGAGACAAGCATAGACGACCAGATCAGAGATTGCAATAAATTCGCTGCGGATAATAATTATCGGATAATCCATATCTACCGCGACGATTGTGTGTCGGGAAAGACAGACAATCGCGATCAGTTCCAGCAGATGCTTTCGGACAGTGCAAAAGAATTATTTGAAACGGTAATTGTGTGGAAGCTTGACCGGTTCGCGCGGAATCGAAATGAGAGCGCGCTCAATAAAGTAAAATTGAAAAAGAATGGCGTAAAAGTAGTTTCCGCCATGGAGCATATACCGGACGGTCCGGAAGGGATTATCCTGGAATCTGTTCTCGAAGGAATGGCAGAGTATTATATTTACGATCTAATGGAAAAGACGACGAGGGGGCGTATTGGTGTGGCACTTCAATGTAAGCATACCGGAGGGCGCCCCCTACTGGGCTACAAGGTAAATCCGGACAAGACCTATTCTATCGACGAATACAATGCTGAAACGATCCGCCAGATATTTCATATGTATGCTACCGGATCCTCTTTTTCTGAAATAATAGACGAGATGAACCGGCAGGGGAGAAAGACCGCATCAGGCAGAAGCTTCGGCAAAAATTCTATTCACGAGTTATTAAGGAATGAACGTTTCATTGGGATTTTTACATACAATAAAATACCGTCTGAAAATGGGAAGCGGAATAGTCACGCTTCCAAACCAAAAGATAAGGTGATTCGGATCCCCGATGGGATCCCCGCGATTGTTTCAATGGACGAGTGGAATACGGTACAACAAAAAATGCAAAAAAATAAGCATACTCAAGCCCGCTATAAAGCAAAGATAGAGTACCTTTTATCAGGAAAGATATTTTGCGGCGAATGCGGCGGTGCAATGGTAGGGCAGAGCAGTGGAAGCCATGAAAAGTACTCCTATTATGAGTGCAGTACCAAAAAGCGTTTAAGGACATGCAGTAAGTCGAACGTTAAAAAAGAAACGATCGAAGCCGCCGTTATTAACTATACTATTGATTACATACTGTCAGAAGAATTTCGGGAATCGCTTGTCGATTTGATATTGCAGCAGGACGATGAAAGGCAAAAAAGCGCCCGGCTCATTACCGGGCTCAAAGAAAAGATAGGGCAAAATCAGACAGCCAAGGACAATATTATTAAAGCCATAGAAGCTGGAATTTTCACCTCTACCACGAAAGAAAAGCTGGAAGCATTGGAAGCCGAATCCGATCTGCTGAACAGTCAGCTGCTCGAGGCCGAAACAATGCAATCGCCTACATACACGAAAGAAGCAATATCCGTTTGGCTCAGTAAAATAGCTACCAAGGCAAGAAAAAGCGAAAGTGGAAACAAATTTTTGCTTTACTCATTTGTTTCCGCCGTTTACGTGTACGATGATGGTACCGTAAAAATATTATATAATTTGGGGAATAAAGAGCAAAAAATAGCTCTTTCGGATTTAAATGGTGCGGGTGACAGGACTTGAACCTGCACATCTTGCGACACAAGAACCTAAATCTTGCGTGTCTGCCAATTCCACCACACCCGCATACTGCCCGGCACATTTACCGGGCTATCGTATTATAGCAGAGATTCGGCGTTTTGGCAATCTCTATTCCTTTAAAACGCCCTGCTCCAGCATCGACTGGGCTGCCAGCATCGCCCCCAGGCGCCCGCTGTGGTAATTCAAACCGCCCTGCATCCACGCCGCATAGGGCTCGCGCAGCGGAGCGTCGGCGGAAAGCTCGATCGAAGCCCCCAGCGTAAACGCGCCGGCGGCCATAATTACCTTGCAGTCGTAACCGGGCATATCCCACGGCTCCGGCACAACAAACGAGTCGACCGGCGCGCCTTTCTGCACTCCCCGGCAAAACGCCACCAGCGCCGTTTCGTTTTCAAGCAGCAGCGTCTGGATAATATCCGCGCGCGGTTCATCATAATTCGGAGAAACTTTGTACCCCAACTGACGGAACAGCGCCGCGGTGAATACCGCCGTCTTGAGCGCTTCCCCTGTCACGTGCGGCGCGTGAAACGCACCCATAAACAACTCGCGGTTGTTGCCCAGCGTCGCGCCGATTTCACGCCCCGTGCCCGGCGTCGTCAGGCGATAGGCACACATTTCCACAAGCCCCTTTTTCCCGGCGATGTATCCGCCGGTCGGCGCGACGCCGCCGCCCGGATTCTTGATGAGCGAACCCGCCATCAGGTCCGCCCCGCGCGAAACCGGCTCCGTCCGCTGCACAAATTCGCCGTAGCAGTTGTCGACCATCACGATGCAGTCCGGCGCCTTCCGCTTGACCATCCTTGCGATTTTCTCGATCTCTTCCACAAAAAGCGACGGCCGCAGGCTGTACCCGCGCGAGCGCTGCAGATAGACCATCCGCAGCCCCGGCTGTACCCGGCGCTCGATTTCATCGTAGTCCGGCTTTCCCGAAGGAGTCATATCAACCTGCTCATAGCGGATCCCGAACTCTTTAAGCGACCCAATTCCGTTACCCGTCAGGCCAATCACGGATCGGAGCGTGTCGTACGGAATTCCCGTCACGCTCAGCATGGTGTCGCCGGGGCGCAGAACCCCGAACAAAGCGACCGTCAGGGCATGGGTTCCGCTGACAAAGTTGTGCCGCACCAGCGCGTCCTCCGCCCCCATCGCGTCCGCAAACACGCGGTCAAGCGCGTCGCGGCCCCGGTCGCCGTAGCCGTATCCGGTGGAAGCCGCAAAATGGCTTTCGCTCACGCCGTTTTTGATAAACGCCGCCAGCATCCTCTGCTGATTATACTCTGTGTTTTTTTCAACGGCTTCCATCTGCGGGCGAACCATGTCTTCCGCGCGCTCCGCCGCGTCCAGAATTTTCTGATCAATTTTAAAAAAAGGATACAAACGATCGACTCCTATTCCTGTTCAAACGGATTCTTATGTATTTTCGGCCGTCAGCGAACGCCCTCTCCGCCCGCGGACGACAGAACCGGCTTCCCCTCGCGGTCCGGAAGCGGCGTCAGGCCGCCGGCGTAACCCGACTGCATCGCCAGATACTGCACGCCGGTTTCCGTATCGACAAGTATTTTCACAACGTCCAGCGTTCCCTGAGAATAGACCGCTTCAAAGCGTTTCTCTTTCATTTTGTCCTCCTAAAACCGGATTTGAGCCCATCTGCCGTCCGGTACAAAGCCCATGGAACGGTAAAACTCTTCATTCTCGCCGTCCGCCCGCAGGAGATAGACCGCCTCGCGGTTCAGCAGCGCCGTCAGCGCGGCGACCGCACAGCGTCCCAGTCCTTTGCGGCGATCATCCGGCAGCACGGCCACGGCGGATAAGACCGCGGCACGCTCCGTCATGGAGGAACACAGGGCGCACGCCGCCAGCCTTCCTTCGGTATGGATTCCGACGGATACCGCCGCCCCATGCCGCGTCCGGTAGGACATATCCATGTAAAACGATTCGAATTCCGGAGGAACAAACGTCTCGCTTTTCGCCTCGCACAGCAGAGCGTAGATTTCGCGCAGGCCGGGGTTTTGTTCCACGTCCGCGTGGAACGGACTTTCCGCCGCACCGCTCAGACGCATGATTTCGCCGCGGCCGGAGACGGGCAGCCCCAGATGCCCGGCGGCTTCTTCCGGGCAGGAGACGGTTTTTGCATCCAGCATGCGCAGAAACCCGGCCAGCTCCTCCCAGTCGGCTTCACGGCTTTCCAAAACAACCGCGTCGTCCAGCTTTGCCAGCGAAGAGCCGCCGTCCTGAACCCAGAACCGGGCGAACGGTTCCCCCGCGCCGTAAACCTGAGCCATCGAGCGGATTCTGACGCCGAACGGGTTGTCCTCCGAAGCGATGATGTCATTTTTAGATTCTATGAGTTTTATCATACTGAGTCTGTTTCAGCGATCCTTTCAGCCAGAACGGCAAGCAGCTTTTTCGCCTCGGCATAGTCGTCCTGAGAGATGACCCCGACCGGGGAATGCAGGTACCGGCACGGCAGCGAGACCGCGGCCGTGCGGACGCCGGAACGCGAGGAAAAAATCGCGCCCGCGTTGTTGCCCCCGGCAACGGCGCGCTTGGGCTGGCACTTGATTTTCGCGCTTTTCGCCGCTTCAAAAGCCAGATTGTAATAATCCCGGTCGTACACGGTCCGCCGGTCCATAAACGAAAGCACCGGGCCTTCGCCCACGCGGCATACGTCTTTCTCGCGGTCAACTCCCGCCACATCGGCCGCCGTGGTGCATTCCACGGCAATGGCCGCCTGCGGGTTCACCGCGAACGCGGCTGTTTTCGCACCGTTCAGGCCCACTTCCTCCTGAACGGAAAACACAAACGTCGTGTCGTACGGGAGGCCGTCCTTCATCAGCTCGATCAGCAGCGCGCAGCCGGCGCGGTCGTCCAGCGCCTTGCTTTTCACCATGCCGTGCGACAGGTCGAACACCGAGTCAAACACAACCGCGTCGCCGGGGCGGACGCATTGTTGCGCTTCGGCGCGGCTGCCCGCGCCGATGTCGAGATACAAATCCTTCATCGGGACGCTTTTCCCTTTTTCGTCCTCTTCCAGAAGATGAATCGGCTTCGCGCCGACCACTCCCGGGATTTTTTCCTCAATCCAGACGGTCTTGCCCGGCAGGACGCGGCGGTCGATTCCGCCGACGGACGCAAATTTCAGCAGTCCGCCGTCCGTGATATCCGTGACGATCAGCCCGACCTCATCCATATGCGCGTCGAGCATCAGGCTGGTTTTCGGCCGTTTTAATCCTTTTTTCACCGCGATGATGTTCCCGAGCGGCGTCAGCTCCACCGAATCGGCAACGGGTTCGATTTCCCGTAAAATGATTTTCCTCACCGCGTCCTCGCGCCCGGAAATCCCGTGCGCCCCGCAAAGCTCGCGAAGCAGTTCAAACCGGCCCATCAGCCCACCTCCCGCAGATACGCGGCGATCAGCTGCGCCGTGTTTTCAATGTCTTTAAGGTCGATGACCTCCGCCGGGGTGTGCATGTACCGCAGCGGCACCGAAATGAGCGCGGTCGGCACGCCGGACCCCGTCGTCGCGATTTCGTCGGAGTTGGTGCCGGTTCCGCCGCCCATGATTTCACGCGTCCACGGCATCTTTTTCTCTTCCGCAAGCCCGATCAGCCTGTCCGTCATGCTTCTGCTGAGCACCGGCGCGATTCCGATCATCGGACCGCCGCCGAGCGAACCGAGGTTCACGTCCGGAACCCCCGGCTGTTTGGCAAAGCTGACGTCGACCGCGATGGCCTGCGTCGGCCGCGCCGCGAACGCCCCCGTTTTCGCGCCCGCCCCTCCGGTCTCCTCCTGCGCGCTGAACAGAACCGTTACTTTGCAGTTCAGCTTTTCCTGTTTCAAAATCTGCGCGCAGCGGCAGAAGACCGCAACGCCGGCGCGGTTGTCCAGCCCCGCCGCGGAGACGCGCGTCCCCAGCAGGCGCTTCGGATTCGTGCGAAACAGGACGCGGTCGCCGGGACGCACCAGCTTTTCCGCCTCGTCGTGCGAAAGACCGACGTCCACAGCCATTTTATCAACCGGCTCGACCTTGTCCTCTCCGCCCTCCTGTAAATGCGGGGGCGTGCAGCAGACGACGCCGCAGAGCGTTTCCGCGCCGTAAACCGTGACCGCCCCGCCGGGCAGCACGCGCGCGTCGGTCCCGCCGCAGCGTCCGATCTTCAAAAAACCGTTTTCGTCGATTCCGGTAACGATCAGTCCGATTTGATCCAGATGCGCGTCGAGAAGGACATGCTCCCGCGCATCCGGATTGCCAAACTCCGCCGTCAGATTTCCCATCCGGTCCGTTTGCACCTTAGCCAGACCGGAGAGCTCCGCCGCCGCGGCCTCGGCCGCGGGCGACTCCCCGCCCGGGGTGCCCGGGGCGGAACAAAGGCGGAAGATAAGCTGTTCCAATTCCTCCAAAAAAATTCCCTCCTGGTTTTTCATTTCTATTTCAGCGCGTTGACAATTTCGCGGAAGCGTTCGCCGCGCGTTTCATAATTCGGGAACATGCCGAAGCTGGCGCAGGCCGGGGAAAGGGAGACGACGTCACCGCTCACGGCTTCCCTGCGGCAGAGGTCCACCGCTTCCTCCAGCGACTGCGCGTGGAAAATCTTCAGATTTTCCGGTTTGTAGTTCGGCGAAGAGACAACCGACTGTTCGATCTTGTCCGCCGTCTGGCCGATGAGCACCAGCGTTTTGACCTTGTCCGCGATGACGGGCCCCAGCGGGTCGAACGGAATATTCTTGTCGTAGCCTCCGGCGATGAGCAGAATGCGCTTGTCGAACAGCGAAAGCGCCCCGCTGATCGTGCGGCTCGGCGTCGTGCCGATGGAATCGTTAAAGTACTGCACTCCCTCGAATTCCCGCACCAGCTCGTTGCGGTGTTCGACGCCGGCAAAGCTTTTCGCGACCCCGACGATCTCGTCAATTTTCGCGTATCCCCAGACGGCGCAGATCGCGGCCAGGTAATTTTCAATGTTATGTTTTCCCGGAATGCGGATATCGGAAGCGTGCATGACACGCGTTTTGTCCGGGCCGTTGACAAAATAAATCTGCCCGTTTTTGTCCATATAAGCGCCGTGCTCCACCGGATGCCTGCGGCTGAACAGCAGGCACTGCCCGCGCACATCCCGCGCGAAAGAGGCGGTCACCTCATTGTCCGCGTTCAAAACCGCGCGCCCGAACGCATTCTGATGCAGAATGATGTTCCTTTTGGCGTCGATATACTCCTGCATATCCTTGTGCACGTCGAGATGGTTCGGCGTCACGTTCGTTACGACCGCCACATCCGGGCTGCGCCGCATCGAAATCAGCTGGAAGCTGGAAAGCTCCGCGACCGCGGCGTCCTCCGGGCCGACCTGCTCCACGCGGGGCAGCAGCGGTTCGCCGATATTTCCGCCGAGGTGAACTTTTTTTCCGGCGCTTTCCAGAATTTTTGAAATCACGGTCGTCGTGGTGGTCTTGCCGTCGCTGCCGGTTACGGCGAAAATCCTGCACGGACAGGTTTCAAAAAACATCTCCATTTCGGAGGTAACGACCGCTCCCCGCGCGCGGGCCGCGTCCAGCTCCGGAAGAGTATAGCGCATCGCGGGCGTGCGGAAAATAATTTCCTCGTCAAGATTCTTGAGGTAGTCCTCGCCGCACCGCAGTTTCACCCCCGCGCTTTTCAGCTGTTCGGCGGATTCCCCCAGCTTTTCCTCCGGCCGCTTGTCGCGCGCCGTGACGGCGGCGCCCTTTTTCGCGAACGAAACCGCCAGCGGAAGGTTGCTGCCCCCGATGCCGCAGAACGAGACGCTCTTCCCCTTTATCATCTGATAAAATTTTTGAATATCCATTTTTACGATTCCTCTTCTTCCGTGTATTGGGTCTTGTAATTGTCCTTATTATACTTGCCGATGTTGGAAATATCAAGGGAAAACGGGCGACGGCGGGGAAAACCCGCCGGTTTTTTCCCGCCGTGTTCCGCCCTCGGGAATCGGGCTGCCGAAGCGCCCCGCCCCGGGCGCAAATCATAAAGAAAGCCGTCCCCTGTGACAGGAACGGCCCGTTTTTCATTGATTTTCAGTAAGACACGGCGCATCGGCCGAAATAATCCGCGGCGCGGCTGACCGGCATCGGCTTCGCATAGCGGAAGCCCTGAATCTTGTCGCAGCCGCACTGGCGGGCAAACCGGTCGTGCTCCTCGGTCTCCACGCCCTCCGCGGTCACGATGAGATTGATGTTGCGGAACGTGCGGGTCAGTTCGCGAATCATGATATTGCAGCGACGGTTTTTCATCGAATCCCAGATCAGGCTCTTGTCGATCTTGACCACGTCGAACGGCAGGTCGATCACGTTTGTAATATTGGAATACCCGGTGCCGAAATCGTCCAGCGCAAACTGGATGCCGGAGCGGTTCAGCTCGCGGATCTTCTCGGCAATCAGCGTGTAGTTGCTGATGAGGATGCTTTCCGTGATTTCAAACAGAATCCGGTTGGGCGAAATGCCGCTTCCGCGGATGATCTTTTTCAGGCGCGGCACCGCGTCCTCCCCCATCAGCTGCACGACGGACAGATTGACGGAAACGGTGTCGATATTGATCCTGCACGCCAGCAGGTACCGGATGTATTCGCACACGCGCTCCAGAACCATGCAGCCGATTTCTATGATCTGCCCGGTTTCCTCGGCAACCGGGATAAACCGGTCGGGGGGAATATAGACTCCGTCCGGCCCCTTCAGCCTTAAAAGCGCCTCCGCCTCCGTAAAATTTCCGTCGCAGATGCTGTACAGAGGCTGATAGTATATTTCGAACATGTTTTTTTCGATCGCAATGTTCAGCCATTCTTCCATCCGGCGCTGTTCTTCGCGGTCAAAGCCTGTCCAAAAAGAGGATCCGGACCGGCCGGCCGGCGACTGACTTTCTTCTGAATTCGGCATCAGAATCACTTCCCAATGATTTTTTCCGGGCCTTGTTCCAATGAAAATCGACGGAGCTTCCGACGCAAAACATCTGCGTGCCTAAAGCGCGGCACGGTTTCAGGCGCCTGTTCCGCGCCGCTGGATTATTGAATTAAGATTGTCCAAATACCCCGTTTGCCCCCCTGCGCTTTCAACGCCGCCGGAAGCGGTTCAACCGAAATGCCGCGGCTTTGGCTCATGATTCCGCTTTTTCGCTTCCTTTGTGCGGTGAAACCGCCGAAATCCGCCGAAAACGTGATTTTTCCGCGAATTCATCCATATCCTTCCGAAGAGCACGGTCATCCTGTATAAAACGCTACCTTAATCCCTGTGATTTTTATCATAATTAACAATGCTATTATAATCCAGCACTCTTGGAAAGTACAGTGCTAAAAACAAAAATTTTCATATTCAGAAACAATTACAAGGATTTTGAAATGAGTCCGACCGAAATTATCGGATTTGACGAAAGCACGTTCCGGGCCCGAAAGTTTTACCGTCCGGTTATAAAATACGTATATTTGAGGGCTTTCGGTCTGAAAATATGATTCAGGGGTGAAAATATGAAAAAAAGACGGATTGCTACGCTGGCCATTGTCCTGACGATCATTCTTTCCCTGGGCGGAGCCACGGTTTACGGATATACCCAGGCGGAGCGTTACAAAAGGGATCTGCAGTACGGATATACGCGTTCGCTGAGCGATCTGCGCGACTGTGTCGACAATATTCAGATTACCTTGAACAAAGCGGTGTATGCGAACACGGCCACGGAGCAGAACGGCCTCGCGGCAAAGCTGATGAGGGAATCCAGCATGGCGAAAGCGGCGATTTCCGTGCTTCCGCTGACGGAAAATTCCGTTGACAACGTGAGTAAATTTATCACCCAGGTCGGCGATTTTTCCATGAGCCTCTCCAGGAAAATATCGCAAGGGGATGCCATCAGCGATACCGAATACAAGTCCATGCAGAATCTGGAGTCCTACGCGAAAAAGCTCCAGAAAGATCTTCAGGACGTTGACCCGGATTTCAGTTCCACGGACTTCAACGATTCCCTGAAAAACACGGAACAGGATTTTTCGAATTTCCCGTCCATGATTTACGACGGCCCGTTTTCCGACCATATCGGCCAGATGAAGCCAAAGCTGACCGAGGGAAAGAAAACCATCCCGCAGGGCAACGCGCAGAATCTCGCCGCGGCTTTTATCGGTCTGAAGCAGTCGGAGCTGACCCATACGCAGGATACGGAAGGAAATATGCCGACCTATAACTTTACTGCGAAAGACGGAGCGATCCGCATCTCCGTAACCAAGGCGGGCGGTTATATCTCCGAAATGGCGAACACGCGCTCGGTCGGCGGGAAAAAGCTCGACTACAAGGCGGCCTCCGAAAAAGCCCGCGCCTTTCTGGACGGCAGGGGAATCCAGAACATGAAAGAGACTTATTACGTCATGAACGACGGCATCTGCATGATCAACTACGCCTATCTGCAGGACGGCATTCTGTGCTACCCGGACCTGATCAAGGTGGGCGTCGCGCTGGACAACGGAGAAATCGTCCGCTTTCAGTCCGCCGGGTATCTGATGAACCATAAGAGCCGGACGCTGAACGCTTCGCTTTCTTCCGCGGACGCGCAGAAAAAGGTCAGCTCGAGCCTGACGGTCAAGCTGAGCCGGCTCGCGCTGATTCCGACCCCCGGCCTGAACGAACTGCTTTGCTGGGAATTTCAGTGCACGGGCAACAACGGCGACCGCGTTCTGGTCTATATCAACGCCAAAACGGGCTACGAGGAGGATATTCTGATTCTGGAATCCTCCGACAACGGAGTCCTGGCCCGCTGACGGTTTCCTCCTTAGCTAAAGCCGTCGTCGTTTCCGCCGGCCAAGCCGGTGGTTAATTTCGGTTAGACAATGAGAAATTTCGGGAATGGGCACTGCCTTTCGGCTGAATTAGTGTGTGGTAACTAATTCTAACCGATGCACTCATTCCCGTCTCTTTTTTTCTTTATATGTCCAATAATTGTAGCCCTAGGAAATATTTGAAAATAATTTTGACAAATAATAATTATAATTTATAATAAAAGCAGCGGTAATTCCTACATCTCGCCATCATCGAAGAATGGCATTTGAAAAAAGCGGGTCAATTCCATTTGGAACAGACGCAGATCCCTCAGGGAAATTACCGGATTCCTCCTACCATAACGCAGAATCCAGTCAACCCCAACTGGGCTGAAAAAATTTCACTCTATAGAGTAATGAGGGGTGAGAGAGTTGCCTCTTTCTCACCCCTGCGCCTGTTTCTTTTCAGGGATCCTATAAAATATTCTGTTCGACCGGATTCTATTTCACGTTCCTATTTTAGGATATATCATTCGAGACGCTCTCCGGAAGAAATTGCTGACCCACACAGGGGCTATTGACTCTGTGTGAATGAAATATAAGGAATAAAATGAGAATGGGGGATCGCAGTGAATGTTTTATCTGCCGTCGTCAGTGCTCTGAAAAAACACCGGCTATTATACTCGGTTGTTTTGACAGGGGTTGTTGCGCTGGTGGCCGGAATCGTGCTTGGCGTCTTTCTGGAGCGGAATGCGGGACTGTCGCTGTCCGATCGTCTCGAACGTCGAATCGGCACGGCGAACGCCAAGATTGTGTCATGCACAAAAACGGGATCGTCGCTTAAACTCACAGTAGACTTCAAAAATGTTTCACCGGGAGAAGAAGTGCCGTCCATGTCTTCATCCGATTCTATGCCGCAAATCTGGGATATCGCAAACTACGGGATAGCCGTTGCATCCGTGCAGGAGGAATTGATCTCCAATTCGCGGGAAAGCGACATTGACCGCGTGGCCATCGTCTGTCAGCATCAGGGGGAAGCACTGGTCACAATCACGGGTGACCGGGCGCCGAAAAGCGAGGCCCCATTCGGCAATTTTGAAGCACACAACTCCGATGGGTCAACGGTAACTCTTGGTTTCTTTTGGCAGAACGATTCCTCCGCATCATCCGTCCCGTAACGGTCAGGCTGGGGCGCGCGCAGGTCGTCTCGTTCCGGAAATCCGAGGCTCAAGCCCCCTTGCGCCGCCCCCCCAACACACAGCGTTTCTAAAACGGCACGCAGTTCAGGGTCACCCCAAACTGCGTGCCGACTTTCTGTTTCCGCGAATTACCCAAGAAGTTTGACCAGAACCGCCTTCTGCGCGTGCAGGCGGTTTTCCGCCTCGTCGAAAATTTCTTTCGAGTGGCTTTCGAACACTTCCTCCGTGATTTCCTCCCCACGGTGGGCGGGCAGGCAGTGCTGCACGATCGCATCCGGTTTTGCCGCTTTCATCACCGTGCCGTTAATCTGGTATCCCGCAAAATCTCTGCGGCGCTGCTCCGCTTCGTCCTCCTTGCCCATGGAGGCCCACACGTCCGTGATGACCACATCGGCGCCGCGGGCGGCTTCCGCCGGGTCCGCCGTCATGCTGAACGCCGGGTGCGTCACGGCAAAATCCAGTACGTCCTGCGCGGGCTTATACCCGGACGGACAGGCGACGGCGACTTCCATTTTCATTTTCAGAGCGCCGACGATCAGCGAGTTCATCATGTTGTTTCCGTCGCCGATGAAGCAGAGCTTGAGCCCTTCCAGCGCGCCCTTGTACTCGCGGATGGTCATCAGGTCCGCCAGAACCTGGCACGGATGGGCATAATCCGTCAGGCCGTTGATGACCGGAACGGTTCCGTTCGCTGCGAGCGCCTCGACCTCCGACTGCTTGAACGTGCGGATCATGATTCCGTTCAGATACCGGGACAGCACGCGGGCGGTGTCCTGAACCGGTTCGCCGCGGCCGATCTGCAGGTCGTCGGAAGAAAGGAAGATCGGCAGGCCGCCGAGCTGATACATGCCGACTTCAAACGAGACGCGCGTGCGGGTGCTGGCCTTTTCAAAAATCATGCCGAGCGTCTTTCCCGCAAGATGCGGGTGCGCGATGCCGTGCTTCTGCTCGTATTTCAGTTGGTCCGCCAGGTTGAGGATCTCCGCGATGTCTCCCGCGGTCAGGTCCATCATCTTTAATAAATGGTTCATGTCGGTTCCCTCCTGCCGTAAATTACGGTTCCAATGTGTCCAGTACTTCCCGAAGAATCGCGAGTCCTTTGTCCGCTTCATCCTTGGAGACGACAAGGGGCGGCAGCAGGCGGAGGACGTCCTTCGCGGTCAGAATCAAAAGCCCGTGTTCCACGCATTTCACCGCGATTTCGCCGACGCTGCCGCGGGCCGGCTTCGCGCCGAGCATCAAGCCCATGCCGCGCACGGAGGATACCCCGTGCATTTCCGCGAGCTTTTCGGCAAAATAATTCCCTTTTTCCCGAACGTCTTTTAAAAATTCAGGTTCGGCCAGGCGCTTCATCACCACCAGCGCGCCCGCGCAGGCAATCGGGTTGCCGCCGAAAGTCGAGCCGTGCGTGCCGGGGCCCAAAACATCCGCGAACGGTTCGGCGCACAGGCACGCGCCGAGCGGAAGGCCGGAGGCAAGCCCCTTCGCGCTTGTCACGACGTCCGGCACAACGCCGTAATTCTGGTAGCTGTAAAAGGTTCCCGTACGGCCGACGCCGGTCTGCACCTCGTCGACCATCATCAGGATTTTCCGCTGTGTGCAGAACGCGCGCAGCTCTTTGACGAACGCTTTGTCCATCGGCACCACGCCGCCCTCGCCCTGAATCAGTTCGAGCATGACGGCGCAGGTCTTTTCCGTCACGGCGTTTTTCACGCTTCGCAGGTTCGGCTCCGCGTAGGAAAAGCCGGTTGTCAGCGGGGCAAAGTACTCGTGGAACTCGTTCTGCCCGGTCGCGGCGAGCGTTGTGACCGTCCTGCCGTGAAAGGAGTTTTTCAGCGTTACGATTTCCGTGCGGCCCGCACCCAGCCGGTCCGTTCCGTACTTGCGCGCAAGCTTGACCGCGCACTCGTTCGCCTCCGCGCCGGAATTTGCGAAAAACACCTTTGACATTCCGCTGAGCCTGCAGAGGTTCTCCGCCGCCGCCGTCTGAACCGGGCTGTAATATAAATTGGAGATATGCTGCAAAGTCCCCGCCTGCTTCGCCACGGCGGCCGACCATTCCGGGTCGCAGAAGCCGAGCGAATTCACTCCGATTCCGCTGGCAAAATCAATATATTGTTTTCCGTTCACATCGGTTGCGGTCGCGCCTTTCCCGGAAACAAGCGCGACTTGAAAACGGGAATAAACGGGCATGATATTCTGCTGTTCCTGCTGTTTTACCGCTTCAAAGGTCATTGTGGAATCCCTCCGTCCTAGTACATCATGGTTCCGATCCCCTCATCGGAAAACAGTTCAATCAGGATCGAATGGGGAATTCGACCGTCGATGATATGGGCGCGCTCGACTCCTCGTCGCACGGCGTCCACGCAGCAATCGATTTTGGGAATCATTCCGCCGCTGATAATCCCCTGATTCCGCAGCTTCGGCACGTCGCTGACATTGACGACGGGAATCAGCGTGGTCTCGTCGTTTTTATCGCAGAGAAGGCCGCGAACGTCGGTCATCAGAATCAGCTTTTCCGCCCGCAGCTCCGCCGCGATCCGGGCCGCCGCGATATCCGCGTTGATGTTGTAAACCTCTCCGTTCCCGCCGCCCGCGACGGTCGAAATGACCGGGATATACCCGTTTTCCGTCGCGTGATGGATCACCGCCGGGTTGATTTTGGTAATCTCCCCAACATAGCCGAGGTCTTCGCCCCCGTCCAGTTTTTTCGCGGTCATCAGCCCGTCGTCCAGCCCGCAAAGCCCGACGGCGCGCCCGCCGTGCCGTTCCAGCAGCTGCACCAGGTCCTTGTTGACCTTGCCGGCCAGCACCATCTGGACGATATCAATGGTTTCACGATCGGTGTAGCGCAGCCCGCCCACAAAGCGGCTCTCCTTGCCGATTTTCCCGAGCATCGCGTCGATTTCCTTTCCGCCGCCGTGCACCACGACCACGCGGATGCCGATCAGCTGCATCAGCACGATGTCGCTCATGACGGCGTCTTTCAGCTTTTCATCGACCATCGCGCTGCCGCCGTATTTCACCACAATGGTTCTGCCGGCGTGAGTCTGGATGTACGGCAGGGCCTGCACCAGCACCTGAGCCCGGTCCGTGTTTGAGATCTGCATATGCGTTGTCTCCTGTCCCGCGGCGGGTTGCCGCTCCCTTCTGCCCCTCAATTTCACAGGCAGAGTATTTTTCGTTCCGTTCGGCAAAACAGTAATCAGGCTCCTCTTTGGACCGTCCATGAGGACGAAACTCGACGGGCGCTTGAAGATTTTGAAAGCCTTGAACGCCGCAGGCGCGTCCCGACCGGATGGTCCGGCCGGTCAGGTGCGGTAGTCGCCGTTGATTTTTACATAGTCGTAAGTAAGGTCGCAGCCGAACGCCGTCGCCCGCGCGTCCCCGTCGCGGAGTTTTACGAGGATGGTAACCTCGTCCTCCGAAAGGACTTTTTTTGCCAGTTCCTCGCTGAACGGAATCCCCGCGCCGTTTTCGCAAACCGAAAGCCCGCCGGCTTTTGAAGCGAAAGAAACGTCGACTCTGCCAACGTCCGTTTCGGCCCCGCAGTATCCGACGGCGCAGAGGACGCGGCCCCAGTTCGCGTCCGCGCCGAACATCGCGGCTTTCACAAGACTGGAACAGATGACTCCCTTTGCGGCTTTCTTTGCGTTTTCCTCGTCCTTCGCTCCGGTCACCGTACAGATAAGCAGGCGGGAGGCTCCTTCCCCGTCCTTTGCAAGCATCCGCGCAAGCGCGGTGCACAGCTCCAGAAGCGCCCCGGCAAAGATTTCGTAATCCTCGCCTTCCGCTTTTGTGAGTTCCGGATTTCCCGCTAAACCGGAGGCCATCACGGCGCAGGTGTCGTTGGTGGAGGTATCCCCGTCGACGCTGACCATGTTGAAGCTTTTGTCCACGGCCGCGCGCAGCGCCGTATCCAGCACCGGGGCGGAGACCGCCGCGTCCGTCGTCACAAAGCAGAGCATGGTTCCCATATTCGGGTGAATCATGCCGGAGCCCTTCGCAATGCCGCCGATCCTCACGGTTTTCCCGCCGAGTGTGCATTTCACCGCGAGGTTTTTGACGACGGTGTCGGTCGTCATGATTGCTTTCGCCGCTTCGAGCGAGCCGTCCTTCGACAGCAGGGAGGCAAGCTGCGAAACGCTGTTTTCAATCGGTTCGATCGGCAGCGGCACGCCGATGACCCCGGTGGAAGCCACGATCACGTCGTCCTCCCTGATTCCGAGCGCCTTTGCCGCCGCACGGCACATGCGCTCCGCCTTTTCCACCCCGTCCGCGTTGCAGGTGTTCGCGTTGCCGCTGTTGACGATCACCGCGCGGGCGGTACCGTCCTTTAAATGTTCTTTCGTCACCAGAATCGGCGCGCCTTTGACCAGATTCTGCGTGTAAACCGCCGCGGCGCTGCACGGCACCGCCGAACAGATCATCGCAAGGTCCGGTTTCGACGTGTTTCTCCGAATGCCGCAGTGCATTCCCCACGCGGTGAACCCCCGCGCGGCGGTCGCGCCGCCCTCCACAAACTGAATTGCCATTTTTTCAGCCTCCCGTGTTGATCCTGCCCGCGCGGGAGGATGTTTTCTCCGCCGTTTCAGGAATTAAATTCAGGAACTTTTTTTCAATCACTGTTCCTTTGGTGAATCGCTGATAAGATGCCGGGCGTACTCCTGATTCTCTTTGTTCACATAGAGATAGTACCTCTTCCGATAGGCGGGGTTTTCGCCCATGCGCGCCATCGAGTTGATCCTCCGCTCCGAGCCGAACGGGTCCATTTTGATGCGGTCCCTGATTCTGTAATCATACTCGATCCCATTCTGATCCAGGATTCGGCGCAGCCGGTTGAATTCCTCCATGGAATACCCCAGCCAGAGTTCGGTTCTCTGCCAAAACCACATGGTCAACACCCTTTCTCTGTTTTTTTCGATTCTGCCACAAAACAAGAGTGATTTTCCAATCAGAATAACGCACACAGCTGTTGTTCTTCTGGGGCAAGGTGCCCCTTAACCCTAATTTTTTCTAATTTTCTCTCTGTCCTCAGGCCGCACGGGGTCGGAATGGGGCTTTCCGCGCCGCAGAGCGGCATTTTTGATTTCTTCTTGGGGCCAAGTGCCCCTTAACCCTAATTATTTCTTTTATTTTACTCTGTCCTCAGGCCGGACAGGGACGCAAAGCGTCTATCGCGCTACGCGGCCTTGAGCCTTAGAAACAGAAAGAAATAAATCTCTGTTCTCAACTTAGGAACCCTCAACTGGGGGCTATGAGAAAGTAATAGTTAGGGGACTTCAACTTCCCGTCGAGGAAGGTACCTAACCGTCCCCCCTACACCCCCGGCACCTGTCAAGGGACCCGCTCCAATTCTCAAGTGTTGTGCTTTTCATTGACGGTCCCATTCTTTCCCTGCGTGCTTAGTTAGAAAGCATACAGAGAATTGTCAGTTGCTAAAGTTAACTGTTGCAGCGCATAGAGAATCCACAGGCGTAATAGCAAGTTTTCTAAGATGAATGAGATTGGAATATCGACGGCTTGAGTCAAGGCAAGCTAATGACTTACAGTTGCCTTCTCATAAAGCAGTGGCTTTCATTCCGGAGCCCCCGTCGCCAATGAGAAGCAGTGGGCTTTAGAACATCGCTTTTCCCCTTGACAGGTGCCGGGGGATCGTGCCGCGCTGCACGCAGCGCGAAAGACGCTTTGCGTCCGTAAAAGGCACTCAGAACGCGGGAGAAATCGCCGTCAGGCCGGTCTTTTCGTCAAGCCCGAACAGAAGATTCATATTCTGCACCGCCTGCCCCGCCGCGCCCTTGACCATGTTGTCGATCGCGGAGATCGCGATCAGCATGGAGTCGTGCGGGTCAAAATGAAGAGAAATGTCGCAGAAATTCGACAGGCGGACGTTCCTGATGTCCGCGGCTTTGCCCTCGGGCAGAAGCCGGATAAAATACTCGCCCGCATACTTCTTCTCATACGCCGCGCGCACCTCGTCCGGCGTCGCGCCGTCTTTCAGCCGCGCGTAGCAGGTCGCGAGGATTCCCCGGTTCACCGGCAGCAGATGCGGCACAAACGTGACGGTCACGTCTTTGCCGGAGATCCGCCGCAGGGACTGCTCCATTTCCGGATTGTGCCGGTGGCTCGCCACCTTGTAAGCCGAACAGCTTTCGTTCAGCTCCGCAAAATGCGTGTTCTGCGTCAGGCCGCGCCCCGCGCCGGTCACGCCGGTCTTGCAGTCCGCGACGATCCCTTTGTACTCGATGAATCCGCCGGCCAGCGCCGGCGCCAGCGCAAGCGGCACCGCCGTGGTAAAGCAGCCCGGGTTCGCAACGATTTTTTTTCCCCTGATTTCGTCGCGGAACAGCTCCGGCAGGCCGTAGGCCGCCTGCCCGTGCAGCTCCGGGTGGGCGAACGTGCCGTTGTACCACTTTTGATAGTCTTCCTCGTTTTTCAGGCGGAAGTCCGCGCCGAGGTCGATAAACGCTTTTCCCTGTTCAAAGCACTCCGCGGCCAGCTCCTGTGAAAGGCCGTGCGGCAGGGCGGCGAACACGACGTCGCTTTTTTCAACGGCCTCTTCCTGCGTGCCGCAGACGATATCGCAGAGCTGGTAGTACGCCGGGTAAATTTCGCTGAGGCGCTGCCCGGTAAAGCTGACGGAGCTCGCCGCCGCCAGTTCCGCCTGCGGATGCTGCGAAAGCAGCCTTGCCAGCTCCGCGCCCGCGTATCCGGTCGCTCCGACGATTCCGGCCTTAATCATCCTCTGTTCCCTCCAGCAGCTTTAAAATCCGGTTTGCCTGAAACTCCACGTTCTTCGGCGCCGGGCCGCCGAGAACCTTCCGGCCGTTAACGCAGCGCTCCAGCGAAATCGCGTCGTAAACGGATTTATCAAACAGTTCGCTCCGCTTTTTATACTCCTCAAGCGGAAGCGTTTCGAGCGTCAGGCCCCGCTCAATACATTCCGCGACCAGCTCGCCCGTAATTTTGTACGCGGTGCGAAACGGCATCCCCTTTCCGACCAGATAATCCGCGCAGTCCGTCGCGTTGATGAATCCCTTCGCCGCGGCGGCGCGCATGTTTTTCGGCAGAACCTTCATCGTGTCAATCATCGGGGTAAACGCCGTCAGGCACAGCTTCAAAGTATCGACCGCGTCGAAAATCGCTTCCTTGTCCTCCTGCAGATCTTTATTATAGGCAAGGGGAAGGCCCTTCATCATTGCAAACAGCGTCGTCATGTCGCCGATGGCCCGGCCGCTCTTGCCGCGCACCAGCTCCGCGATATCCGGGTTCTTTTTCTGCGGCATGATGCTCGACCCGGTCGAAAACGCGTCGTCCAGCTCGATGAATTTGAATTCCCAGGAGCACCAGAGGACGATTTCCTCCGAAAAACGGGAGAGATGCACCATTGCAATCGAGATGCAGGAAGCAAGCTCCAGGCAGAAATCCCGGTCGGAAACGCCGTCCAGACTGTTCTGCGTCGGGCCGGAGAAGCCGAGCAGGGAAGCGGTGCGCTCCCGGTCGATGGGATAGGTCGTCCCCGCCAGCGCGCAGGAACCGAGCGGGCAGAAATCCATCCGTTTCACCGCGTCCTTCAGGCGGGACGCGTCGCGCAGGAACATCTCGGCGTAAGCCATCAGGTGATGCCCGAACGTAATGGGCTGCGCTCGCTGCATATGGGTGTAGCCCGGCATCACGTCGCCGCTGTGCTCCAGCGCTTTTTTGCACAGCACCCGAATCAGCCCGTTCAGCTGGTTTTTCAGCCCCGCGCACTGCTTTTTCAGGTGGAGACGCAAATCGACGGCAACCTGATCGTTCCGGCTGCGCGCGGTGTGCAGGCGCTTGCCCGCGTCGCCCAGGCGGGCGGTAAGCTCGCCCTCCACAAAGGTGTGGATATCCTCGGCCTGCGGGTCGATGGAAAGCGTCCCGCTCTTGAAATCCGCGAGGATTCCGGTTAGGCCCCCGCGGATTTTTTCCGCCTCGTCCTGCGCAATCACGCCGCACTCGCCCAGCATGGCCGCGTGCGCGATGCTGCCCTCAAGATCCTCCTCCGCCATCCGGCTGTCAAAAGAAATCGAGGAGTTGAAATCATTGACCTTGCTGTCCAGTTCCTTGTGGAACCGGCCCGCCCAAAGCTTCAAAAAAGCTTCCCCCTCACACAAATCAGAAATAAAAGGAAGGGTTCGGCCCCGCCGCGCGCGCCGCGCGCCGTGTTACGGGGCCGTTCCCCTTTCGGAATATCGTCCTTTTTGCTTCTTTTTTTATTTTTGGTCCTTCTGCTTCTTCATCGCCTGAACCGCGATGGGCAGGCCGAACAGGTTGATAAAGCCTTCCGCGTCCGCCTGATTGTAGACGTGGTCTTCGCTGAACGTCGCAATTTCTTCATTGTAGAGCGAATACGGCGAAACGGCGCCCGCGTCGATGATGTTGCCCTTGTAAAGCTTCAGCTTGACGTCTCCGGTTACGGTTTCCTGAGTGGAATCCACAAAAGCGGAGAGCGCCTCGCGCAGCGGGGTGAACCATTTGCCGTCGTAAACCAGCTCGGAGAATTTCTGACCGACAATCTGTTTAAAGTGGAACGTGTCCTTGTCGAGGCAAAGCTCTTCCAGCTTGCGGTGCGCGTGGTACAGGATCGTGCCGCCCGGGGTTTCGTACACCCCGCGGGACTTCATGCCGACCAGCCGGTTTTCCAGCAGGTCGATGATGCCGATGCCGTTCTCGCCGCCGACCTTGTTCAGCTTCGCGATCAAGTCCACGCCGCAAAGCTTTTCGCCGTCCACCTTGACCGGAACGCCCTTTTCAAACGCGACGGTCACATAGGCGGGCTTGTCGGGAGCCTTTTCCGGCGAAACGCCGAGCTCCAGAATCTTGTCGTACTGCGGTTCGTTTGCCGGATCCTCCAGATCGAGGCCCTCGTGCGAGAGATGCCACAGGTTTTTATCCTTCGAATAGTTGGTTTCCCTTGTAATGTTCAGCGGAATGTCGTGCGCTTCCGCGTAGTCGATTTCCTCGTCGCGGGACTTGATGTCCCAGATTCTCCACGGAGCGATGATTTTCATCTCCGGGGCAAACGCCTTGATGGCCAGCTCAAACCGGACCTGGTCGTTGCCCTTGCCGGTGCAGCCGTGCGCGATGGCGTCCGCGCCCTCGGCCCTGGCAATCTCCACCAGCCGCTTTGCGATCAGCGGCCTCGCGAACGACGTGCCCAGCAGATACTTTTCCTCATATTCCGCGTCGGCTTTCAGCGTCGGCCAGATGTAATCCTCGACCAGCTGTTTTTTCAGGTCCGCGATATACAGCTTGGAGGCGCCGGTTTTCTTGGCTTTTTCCTCCAGGCCGGAAAGCTCCGCGCCCTGCCCGACGTCCGCCGCCACGGCGATAACCTCGCAGCCGTCAAAGTTTTCCTTCAGCCACGGAATAATAATCGAAGTATCCAGACCGCCCGAATACGCCAGCACTACCTTTTTGATTTTATGTTCCATTGCGCACAGCCACCTTTTCTCGAGTTCCGTTGTTCCGTTTTCTTTCTGAGTTTCATTATACGCCGTTTATACAGGAAATCAAGCCAATTTTGCATATTTATTCATTTTGTCGGATTGAATAAAAATACATGTAATATTCAGGATAATTTTTACATTCCCCGATTCTTGGAACTTCGGTTGCGATTCCTAAAAAAATGGGATAAAATAACAGCAGCGAATCAAAAATCCGCTCACCGAAAAAACGCCGCCCGGCCGAGCCGGGCATCTGAAAAGGAGGAATCATTATGTTTCAGGAAATTCCGATTTCGGAACTTCAGTTCAACCCGTTCACCATGATCGACAAGGAATGGATGCTGATTACCGCGGGCAGCGCGGAACAGTGCAACACCATGACCGCCAGTTGGGGGGGCCTCGGCATTTTATGGAATAAAAACGTTTCAACCATATACGTGCGCCCGACCCGCTACACGCTGGAGTTTTTGAACCGCGAATCCCATTATTCGCTCTGTGTGCTCGACGAATCCCGCCGCGCCGCGCTCAACTACTGCGGCAGCCACTCCGGCAGGGACGGCGACAAGATCAAGGCGGCGGGCCTGACTCCCGTCTTTACGGAAAACGCTCCCTACTTTGAAGAAGCGAAGCTCGTCCTCATCTGCCGCAAGCTTTACAGGCAGGAGCTAAAGCCGGACTGCTTTATCGACCCCGCGGTTCGGGAAAAGAACTACAAGGAAAACGATTTTCACAGCGTCTTCATCGGTGAAATCGAAAAGGTGCTGAAAAAGGCCTGACGCCGCCGATCTGACTAGGAGGGATTTTTTTGAAACGTCTCTGCGCGGCAGTTCTGTGCGCCTCGCTGATCGTTCTGTCCCCGGCGGCGGTTTCCGCCAACTCCGGGCCCTCCCATTGGGAGACCTCCCCGTCTTTTTCGGTCACGCCGCTCTCGGACTGCCCGATTACGGTGACGGAGGAGGACCTTTCCTTCGACTTTGCCGGGCAGGAACACTCCGGTTTCAGCCCCCTGGCAACGGTCACCGCACAGTACCGAATGAAAAATCCGACTGCGGAAGCGCGGAACGTGCAGATGGCGTTCCCGCTGATCGCAAGCCTTTCCGACCTGCCGCGACTGGGGAAAATCCAGATTCAGGCGGACGGCAAAGACCTGCCGTTCCGGATTTCAGTCGGCGGGGAAAAGCCGAGGGGAGGAGTCTCCGACTACTACTTCACGGAGGAAGGGGAGCTTCAAAAGACGAACCTTCCCTCCTTTCAGGAGATTCTCCGCTCCGTGTCCGCACCTCCCGCCGCGCCGGAAGCGCTGAGCGGGCAGGGGACTCTGTACCGCTTCCGCTGCGCGGGGAATTTCCATTTGAAGGCCGACCTTCAGGCACTGGGAGAGAACGCCGCGCTGCTGACCACCGGAGTCAGCGGCTTTTCCCAAACCGGCTCCGGAATTCACCTGACCGGCTGGTCGGACGCGAAGAGCGGCGAGATGTCCGTGCTGGTATTCGGCGATGTGTCGAAGCCGGAGGTTGCGGCTTATCAAGACGGGGAGTGCCGGCAGAAAGCCGACGACGACGTGAACGTTACGGAAGAAAAACAGGACGCCGGCTCTTTCCTGCGGGAAAAGCTGAAACAGACCGAGGTCTATCAGGCGTACCCGACGGAGGATTTTCTTTCCGCGCTGACAAGCGCGGCGCTGCGGGCCGCCGGGAACTCCCTGGTCGCGTTCGGCGACGGAGAGCTGTATGGCTTTCTCGATCAACAGCGCATTCTGGTTTTAACCTATGAAGTGCCGTTCCCCGCGAACGGCACGCGGCGGGTTTCCGTCCGGTACCCGATGAGCGGCGCGATGAATTCGGAGAAAACCGCCTCGCCGGTATATTCCTACGGCTACCTGCTCAGCCCGGCGAAAAGCTGGGCCGGGTTTCAAGACCTGAGCATCCGGGTCATTCCGCCGCAGAAAGCGCCGTACCTGGTAAAAAGCAGCATCCCGATGACCCGTTCACAGAATGGGTCCTACTCGGCGAAGCTCGGGTCTTTGCCGGACGGCGATCTGACGTTCTCGCTTTACCCGTCGGAAAAACTCACGCCGAAGCCGGCGTTCTCCCATGTTGACTACGGATTGCTTCTGACCCTGGTCTTAATCGGAATTTTGCTTTTGCTGTTTTTGCTGTTCCTGCATCTTTTTTCTTTCCGCAGAGCCGACTCTTAACAAAAAGCTCCGGGCAGCACTGTCTCTGTCCGGAGCTTTTCGATTCCGATCGGCAGGTCTTTTTCACGCGGTTTTCTGACTTCCGACCTGCTCTTTGAGCCATTTCGCGCCGTCCTCTTCCGCCCCTTTCGCCGTAAGGAACGCTTCCGGCAGCTTTGATTTCAATTCTTTCTCCGCCAGGCGGTTGCCGCGAAAATCCACCTGATAGGCGCCGTCCTGTTTTTCCGGGGACAGATTCGTCCAGCCCCAGCCTTTAAAATCCGGAAGCGAAGCAAGGCGGTTATCGGAAGCGTCCAGACAAAGAAGCCCTTTTCCGCTGGTTCCCTCGCCCGGGATATCCCGAAGAAAGTCTAAATCCGTCAGGGCGTTGTCAGACAGATAGAGCTGCGTGAGGAATTTCCCCGAAAGACTTTGGACGCGTGCGATCCGGTTGTGCGACAAATCGAGATAGATCACGTCGGTATGAAGCGCGCCGACTTTTTCAATCCGATTGTACGAAAGGTCCAGAACCTCGAACATCGCGCCGCTCAGCGCGTCGATCCCTGTGATTTCATTATGGCTTAGATTCAGATATTTGATTCCGGTTATTTTCAGTAATCCGAGCGGCGACAAATCCGTAATTTCATTGTCCGACAGGTCCAGATGGTCGAACAGCAGGCCCGCCGAGTTTAAAAGCAGCATTGGCGCGGTCAGGGAATACAGGCCGGTCACCCGGTTGCCGTTCAGATACACGCTGATTAAATCCGATTTGGCTGCGGTGCGCGCGCGTTTCACAAGCGGAGAAAGGTCGCTTACCTTGTTGTGCTCCAGATGGATTTCAACGGCGCTCAGGTATTCCACCCCCTGAACGGACCGGATTCCCTTCCGTTCCCAGTGCGCGGTATAGGGCACGGCGCGCGCCTCGCCCGTCTGCAGCTTCCCGTCCCCGTTTTCGTCCACAGGCGTCTTGCCGTCCTGCTGTTTTGTTTCCAAAACCGCCTTGTAAAACGCCCTGTCCGGAATTCCGGAGTCGTCGTTCGGAATGACCTTGTCGAGGGCTTCAAACGAGGACGCGGCGGAAGACGCCGAAGAAGCCGAAGAGGAAGCGCCCGGCGCGGAGCCGGACGCGGCGGAAGACGCCCGCGGCGGCGAAAACCGCGTCGGAATGGATGTTTTGTCACAGCCCGCCGACAAAAAGATCAGAAAAGCCGCCAAAATAAGCGGAAGTCCCGCGCGATTTTCCCTCTTGATGGCAAACGCCTCCGTTCCAGATTAACAGGGGCAGCGCATCGCCGCATCCACGCTCATCCGCCCGGCCCAAAGCCGTGCCGCCCCTTTTGGCGGGCCGCCCGTGGAAGTTCTGCATCACGCTGTCCGCAGGGATTCCTCCCTGCTCCCGGCCGCCCGCATGGAAGCAGGCTTTTCCTGTACAAAAATGATGTGAGAGTGTATCATAGTCTTGCAGTTCAACACCGCACTTTTTCCGGTATATTATACCTCTGTTTCCAATCTCTTTCAAGAAGACAAAGTCTTTCGCGCTGTGCGCTGCCTTGGGGCAAGGCGTTCCTTTCGCGGCCGCAGCGCTGTGCTTCAAATTTTTATTTGGGCCGGGTGCCCCCTTTTGTGTATTGGGGGGCACTGTACCCCAAGATCATAAAATCAAAAAGCGAGGTGATTAAAACGCGTTGTAAAAAAGCAATTATCCTGTTCTGCACGGCGGCCCTGCTCCTGTTCGGCGGCTGCTCGGCCGTTTCAGACGCCACCGGAATTTCCGCCGGCGATCTGGAAAGCTCCGCCGATCTGCTTCATTCTCAGTTTGAGAACCAGAAAATCGCGAAAATTGAGGTGCTCGCCGCCGACGACAGCCACCTGATCCGGACGATCGACGACCGGACAGTTTTGGCCGAATTTGTGAAAAAGACGGCGTCCGATCTCGCCAAGGCCGCCACGGAAACGGAAAGCAGCTCAAACTCCCCGGGGGCGGATTCCAGTCCGAATTCTGTTTTTGTCGTCTATAAAAACTCCGCCGTAAGCGGCGGCGACCCCGAAGAGATTTACCGTCTGACCACTTTCGCGGACAGCAGCGCCATTCAGGTGAAGATTTCTTCGAACGCTGTAAAAAGCCTGAAGCTTCCGGAACAGTTCTTAACCTTTTCTTTTCAGACGTCCGATTCCGTCCTCGAGTATTTAAATTCGCTTGCGGCGGATTAAATAGAAAATCATCGTTATGGGCAGGGATAAAAACACAGCCCCGGTTGGTAGTCCGGGCGCGGCGGACCGCCGTCAGTAACCCTCCTCCTAGGTTGTCCGTTCCCTGCTCCCACAGAAATTAGGAGGATTCCTATGGATGGATCCATCAAACTGACCGTTTTTTTCGACGACCCGTTCTGGGCTGCGGTTTACGAACGCACCGCGGACGGAAAACTGCAGGCTGCCCGGGTCGTGTTCGGCGCCGAGCCGAAGGACAGCGACGTGTACGATTTCTTTTTGCAAAACTGGAACCGCCTGCGCTTCAGTCCCCGCGTTACAGCCGGCAGGCAGGAAAAAACGAAAGTCAATCCCAAACGGATGCAGCGGCAGATTCAGCGGCAGGTCGCGGATTCCGGCGCCGGCACAAAGGCACAGCAGGCTTTCAAGCTTTTGCAGGAACAGGGCAAACAGAAACGAAAAGAAAAAACCAGGGCAATAAAAGAGGCCGAAGAGCAGCGGAAGTTCGAGCTGCGGCAGCAAAAGCGAAAAGAAAAGCACAGGGGAAGATAACGCGGGCCGCCGGGAAAAAAACCGTCGGCCTAACTTTTTTGTCAAGATTACAAGGTTCGGGCGGTGTTACGGGTGAAAGGAGGTCGAGGGGATGGGGTTTACAATGGAACCGGAAGCGGCGCTGGAGCAGTATGGAACCATGGTGTACCGGCTCGCGCTTGCCAGAACAAGAAACCCTGCCGATGCCGAGGACGTCTTTCAGGAGGTCTTCCTGCGCCTGGTCCGCTTCGCGCCGCGCTGCCGGGACGAGGAACATCTGAAAGCGTGGCTGCTTCACGCAACCGTCAACTGCACCCGCAGCCTGTGGAAAAAGATCCTCCGGCGCCGGGAGGAGCCTTTTCCTCCGGACGGAGAGCTTCCGGACCGGGAGAAGGACGAATCCTCCGACGTTTATCGCTGCGTCATGCGGCTGCCGGTCCAATCCCGCACCGTGATTCATTTGTTTTATTACGAGGATCTGTCGATTGATGGGATCGCCCGCGCGTTAAAAATCAGCTATTCGGCAGCGGCGAAACGGCTGAGCCGGGCCCGGGAGCTTTTGAAGCGCGATCTTGAGAAAGGAGAAGAATATGAGGAGTTTTCGGAGCGAATACAAAAGGGAAGCCGATCTCCGGCCCATTCCAAATGACCTGTTCGACCGCACAAGAAAGGCGATGCGGAAAACGCCGCGCCGCGGAAAAACCCGCTGGGGCATTCTGATTCCGGTCTGCGCCCTGCTTGCGCTCGGTTCCGTCACCGTAGTCGGCTACGGCATTGGGCAGTTCGCGCCGTTTTCGGGGCCGATTTACCAGAAGACGCTCGATTCTTCCGTCCCCGCGCCGGTGAACGCCGCCGTGGGCAAAACGGTTCAAAAATCCGCGCAGGGAAGCGGGCTTTCGGTCACCGTAAACCGGACGGCGTGCGACAACCGGAGAATATATATCGACTTCACGGTAAAGAGCACGGATTCCGCGCCGCTTCAGGTATCCACCGCGTACCGCAGGTCGCAGCTCCCGCGCAGCGGCTTTGCGGAGGCGACTCTCGCCGTGGGCTCAAAAAGCGTCGAATGCCACGCTTTTCGCACGGACGACGCCTCCGTCGAGGATACCGCGCAGTTTGAAGCGATTGCACAGGGGGATTTTTCAGGGCAGAACGGCAAACCGGTGACGCTGTCGCTCAAGGATTTCACCGACGAGGTGGATTCCTGCGAGGACGCCGGGTTCCTCTGTCAAAACCTTGGGGAGCTGTACCGGAAGATGAAACCGGAGCGGCCGGAAAACTTTCTGAAAACGGGGCTGTTCGACGTTTATGCGGACAAATCATTGACCGCTCCCAGCTGGACCATTCCGGCGGGAAAGCAGCGCGTCCGGTTTTCCGACCAATACCCCGGCTCCTACGTTGACAACATCGGGTTCCACAAAACCGGGGAATACGGCTGTCAGCAGGACCTGCTCTATCTCAGCATCACGCCCGGCAGCGACTCGGAGGCGTCCGCGCTGAAACAGCTTTGCTTCCAGAACACGGAAACGGGAAACCCGGTCGATTTCTTTGACGAGATCATCACCGGGAACGGCGTGGAGCACGTGGGCTTCGACAGTGAAAAAGCATACAAAAAGGCGGTGAAAGAGGATACCGCCCGAAAACTTGCCGTGAACAACGGAAGGATCGTTCTCGCGCTGGACCCCGGGATGGACGACAACCGCCTGGCCGGCGACTGCACGGCGGACGATCTGGACCATTACCGGATTGCCCGGAATTTCAAATCGGAAACGCTGGTCCGTTTTCCCGGCGAATGGGACATTCCGTTCACGCTCTCGTTTGCCGACACATCGCGGACCTTCCATCCGGCTAAAAGCTATACGACTCCGGACGGGCTGCCTATCACGTTTCAGAGCATCACGGTTTCCGACCTGTCGATCTCTTTTTCGGGAACCTGCGCGGAGGGCGGAAGAAAAGCGCTCTCTCCAAACACGGAAATCAAGCTCTTTCTGAAAGACGGTTCCGTCGTGACGGAGGACAAAAATAAAATCGGCGGAAGCGGGGGGCCCGGCGGGGATTTTGAGTTTTCCGGCAGCTTCGGAACCCTGGTCGACGCGGAACAGATCGAATCGATCGAACTGTTCGGAGTCCGCGTGCCGCTTGAATCATAACGTCATAACGCCGCCCGAAACGCGCGAAGCCGGCTCCCGGAAAAATTCCGAAAGCCGGCTTTTCTGCGCGCCGCCGATTTTACTCGATTTCGAATTTGTCCACCAGCGCTTTGAGCTGCTGCGCCTGGCCGCTCAGCTCCTCGCTGGAAGCCGCCGCCTCTTCCGCGGTGGCGGAAGTCGTCTGCACCGTTGCGGAAATCTGGTCCAGCCCCTGGCGGATCTGGAGGATGGAACCGGCCTGCCCGGCCGTGGTTTTCGCGATTCCCTCCATCAGCTGCGACGTGCGGTGGACGCTGTCCGCCGCTCTGGAGAACGATTCCTTCGTTTCCTCCGCGACGGAGGTTCCGTTTTCCACGCTTTGCAGGGAAGCTTCGATCAGCACCGCGGTATCCTTCGCGGCCTGCGAACTTTTCGCCGCCAGATTGCGGACCTCGTCCGCGACCACGGAGAAACCCTTTCCGGCCTCGCCCGCGCGCGCCGCCTCCACCGCGGCGTTCAGAGCGAGGATATTCGTCTGGAACGCGATATCGTCAATCGTTTTCAGAATTTGGCTGATCCGGCCGGAGGATTCGCGGATCTCCTCCATCGCCCCGGAAAGCCGCGCCATCCGTTCGTTTCCGGACCGCATCTGCTCCGCGGCGTCGGTGGAAAGTCCGTTCGCCTCTTTGGCGTGTTCGGCGTTGCTCTCGACATTCCGTGAAATTTCCATCACGGAAGCGGAAAGCTCTTCCACGGAAGCCGCCTGCTCCGTGGCGCCCTGCGAAAGCGCCTGAGAGCCGCTCGCCATCTGCGCCGAGCCCGCCGCGACCTCGTCGGCGGCGTGCGTGATGCCCGCGAAGGTATCCGACAGCGTGGCGCGGATATGGAGCAGCGAAGTCTTGATTCTGGCAAATTCGCCCTCGTAATCGCATTTCAGGTCATAGACGAGATTCCCCTCGGCGATCCGGTCCAGCACGGAGGAAATTTCATCGATATACCGGATATACTCCTTGAGCCTTCCCACAATATTGGAAACAGCGGCGCCGACCTGTCCGATTTCGTCGGACGAGCGGACGTCCACGGCCACTTCGAGGTCGCCGTCCGCGATTTTCTGCGCGGAACCCCTCAGCTTTTTCAGCGGCCTGACGATCGAAAGCGAGATGAGAACCAGCAGAATGCACAGCAGAATCAGTGAAATTCCGTAGACAAGCGCCATCGTTCCCTGCACGGAGGAGACCGAGCTGCTGTACTCGTCTTCCGGCAGCCCGGTCGTCACCGCCCATCCGGTTTTTCCCACCGCCGAAACGTACCCGTAATTCGTGTGTCCAAGGGCCCGGTACGTGATGATTTTCGCGGTCCTGTTTGAAATTGCGGAAACCAGATTGCCCGCAAGACCCGCCTCAGACATGCTCTTATCGTTCCAGCTTTTGTCCGGCGAGCTGACGATCATTCCGTCTTTGGAGGTAAGGATCAAAAAGCCGTTCGTTCCCAGCTTGTAGCCGTCCACGATCTTCCCGAGCGTGTCAAGGGTGACGTCTACCCCTACGGCGCCGATGATGGCGCTTCCGTCTTCCCCATAGACCGGGCATACGACGCTGACGATCTGCCGGTTCGTCGCCGCGTCCTGATAAGGTTCCGTCAGCACTTCTCCGTTTTTCCCGACCATTTCCTTGTACCAGGGCCGCTCCGTAATCGTAAAACCGGAGGTCATCACCTGCCCGGTGGACTGTATCAGCTGGCTCGTGTCCACATCGGCCGCCCACACCGCCAGAACGTTATCCGGGTCCATCTTCTGAACGTTTTGCAGCGTCTGCAAGACGGACATGTACTCGCCGCTCTGCATGACGGAGGAGCCTTTTCCCGCATCCCGGAACAGCTTCTGAACCTGCGTGTTCGCCGCAAGGCTTTCCGCGGATTTCAGGTAACCGGTGAAATATTCGCTGATCTGGCCTGAAACCGATTCAGACTGCGCCTTGAGCTGAGTTCCGATGATCTGTGAAACGGACTGCCGCACATTGTTCAGTACGAGCGCGGCGGCAACGCAGAAAAAGCAGAGGACGGGGATTCCGATCCATAGAAGCAGTTTGGCCGTCAGGCTGCGGCCGACCAAATCAATTCCGATTCTATGCCCCGGATTTTGCCTCGGCTTCGGTTTTTTGCCCCGGTTATGGTTCAATTTCAGTTTCATTTCCGCGACCAACTCCTTTGAAAATTGTAATTTTTGTCGGGACAGCAGCAAATACGTATTATTTTAATTTATCGGCCGGTACTTAAAAAAATTGACCGAGACCCTCTCCCAAACTTCCCGCCCAGCGGGCTCAAAACCGGAAAAAATCACCGCGTCGGGCCGTTTATTTTACTCTGCGGATTATACTTTAGGCACATGGAACGAAATCAGATTCATTTCATCCGACGTTTGGTGTAGTATGACATATTTTGGAAGCATAAAAAAACTCCGCGAATCCTTCGCGGAGCCAGCCTGTTTAAAAACAAACAAGCCGTTAAAAATCGTACGGGACAAGACGGCAAACCTGCCAATAAGGGACTCTCTGCTCTGTCTGTACGTGACCGGACTTTACGGGTGCAGCCGACGCCGCAGGTAAAATTGCATTGCGGTTTTATCGGCGCCCTGACGGAGATTTCCTCTTATTCAATAATATATTTGCTCAGCGCCCCGGAAAGGTCCGGGGGAATATTCGCCGTCAGCATAAAGCCGTTTTCGGTGTATTCCTCGCTCTCCACGCTTCCATTTTTGCGAATCTCCGCCTCAAGGCCGGATTCCGTAAACGGAAGAAGCAGCCGGACCCGCATGGACGGCGCCTCCAGATTGTCTTCAATCGTCTGCAAAAGCTGATTCAGCCCCTCCCCGGTTTTGGCGCTGATCCGCACGGCGTGGCCGATCATCGGGATCTCGCCGAGATCCGGGATCAGATCACATTTGTTCAGGACGGGAATCACGGGCCTGTCCCCGCAGCCGAGCTCAGAAAGGAGGCTTTTCGCCACGTCCAGATGCGCCGGTGCCTCCGGGCTGGAAGCGTCGCACACGTTCAGAATGATGTCCGCCTCCGCGGCCTGCTCCAGCGTGGAGCGGAACGCCCGCACCAGGTGATGGGGCAGCCTGCGCACCAGCCCGACGGTATCGATCAGCAGCACCGTCTCGCCGCCCGGCAGCCGCAGCGCGCGGGCCGTCGGGTCCAGCGTGCAGAACAGCATGTCCTCCGCCGGCACGCCCGCGCCGGTCAGCGCGTTCATCAAAGTCGATTTTCCCGCGTTCGTGTAGCCGACCATTGCCACGGTGACAAAGCCGTCTTTTTTTCTACGCCGGCTGATCTGCCTGCGGTGCATCTCCACGTCGTGAATCTGTGCGGTGAGCGAATCGATCCGGCGCCGGATGTGCCGCCGGTCGGTTTCCAGCTTGCTTTCGCCCGGCCCCCGCGTGCCGATTCCGCCGCCGAGCCGGGAAAGCTCGCTTCCGCGCCCGCCCAGGCGGGGCAGCAGATATTTCAGCTGGGCAAGCTCCACCTGCAGCTTGCCCTCCCTGCTCTGCGCTCTTGAGGCGAAAATATCCAGAATCAGCATTGTTCTGTCGACGGCGCGAACCCCGCTTTCCCGTTCGATGTTCCGAATCTGGGTCGGGGTCAGCTCACAGTCAAAGATCAAAAGGTTCAATTCGTATTTTTGAACAAACTCGGTAATCTGCCGCATCATTCCGCTTCCCACGCAGGTCGCGGCGTCCTGCGAAGGCCGTTTCTGCGTCATCGCGCCGAACGGCTGCGCGCCCGCGCTGCGGGTCAGCTCGTACAGCTCGGCCAAAGACGCCTGCGCGTCGTAACCCCCCGTGTCCACTTCCACCAGCAGGGCGCGTTCCAGCTTCTCTTTATTTTCGTGCATTTTCGATTTCCCGCTCCTTTTCTGCGGTTTTCCGCGTCCGTTTCCCCTGTTTTCTCTCCGTTGTTCTATCAAAATACATCAGATTCCGGGAAAATGCAATCATATTCTGTCGAAACGGGCGCATTCCCCTATGACACGGTTATTGTATCACGAAACGCCTGTGAAATCCGATTCCGCCGTCAAATGAGCGGGGCAAAATATTTCCAGTATCCTTTGGGCTTCCGTTTGCCCGCAGGGAGGCTGCGAAAGAAAATGCGCGATAATTTTCGAATTTGCCGCGTCCTCCTCCAGGCTGACCGAAAGCCCAAATGCGGAAAGAGCCGATTCCAGCCCCTCTTTGGTGCAGGCGCCCGGCCTCACCGCGCCCAGCTTCAGCAAAGCCGCCCGCCGGTCGGAAACCCCGCCGGAGGACGGCAGCCCGCAGGCCCGCTCCTTTTCCAGGAGCCCGTAGTCGGACGCCGTCGCAACATAGCTTTCGGCCTGCAGGGCGGAAAGCCCGTTTCGCAGCGCGTTGAGCCCTTCGGCATAGGCGGCCAGCTCATAATCCACCGTCGTCGTGCCGTCCAGCCGGTACAGGCCGGTCGAGCTCAGCTGATTTTTCATCGATTCCAGGGTATCCACGCTCATCCCTCCTAAGCCACGGTAACGGTCACGGCGCCGCACACGGCAAGCTGGTTGGCTGCAACCGGCGACGACGCCGTGCTGAGGGAACAGTCGCCGATCATCCCGGTGCCGAACAGCGCGGCGACGAGTGCTGCGGGGACCACCTGCTCCGAAACGCCGAGGCCGTAAAAATAATTTTGAACCGCCGTTTTGCAGGCTGCAATCACATCGGCGGAAGCAAGTCCCGTCTTCGCGGTCACTTTTGCCGTCACGTTGTAAGCAACGGTCTGCGCCGGGGCGACGGTCACCTTGGTGCAGATTTCCCGTTCCGCGTTGAGTCCTTCCGATACCCGGCTGACCACGCCGTCGGAGGGGGCGCATCCCCTGCCGCCCAGATACAGCGCCACCGTACCGGCTCCGTTCGCCCTTGGAATCACGCTGGCCGAGTCGACCCCGTCGCAGGCGAGCGCGTAATCCCGGTAATACGCCGCGTTTCCTCCGTTCCCGGCGGCGGCGCTGCTTTGCAGCAGCCGGGAGCGCAGCGCGTCGTCCGTTTCCCTGTCCTCGCCGCCTGAAAAAGCGGCGGCGTTTGTTACGGCCTGAATGGCGGTGGGCGGCGTGACCAGAACGGAGACCGTTCCGGCCTCCGTGTTGCCCGCGCAGCCGCTTTCCTGCGCCGCAGCGGGAACGTCCACGCTGAGCGTTCCCGCTTTCAGCACGGCGGCCTGTGTCGTGACATACCGCACGGGATTGGCGCCCGCGGTGGAACAGACGATTCCGGAGTCAATCGGCAGGTCGAACCAGATGGTCGAATCACGGGAAAAAGTCAGCGTGCCGTGGGCGGCGACGGGCTCCTTCCGCACGATTCCCCGCTCCTGCGCCCGGTAATCCAGCTCCCGTCCGCTCGCGGTCTGCGCGAAGGTCTGCCGCCTGAGCCAGTCGGCCGCCGTTTCCACCGAATAAATTTCCCCCGCCAGCAGTTTCATGCGAATTCCGAGATCCGAAGCGTCGTCCGGCGAATACCCGGCGAGGTCGGTAAATTTCTTTTTCATTCTGGCCAGAATGTCTTCATAGCTTTCCGTCAGAGCTTCACCTCCACTTCACGGCTTTCGCCGCCGTAATCCAGCGTGACCGTTACGGTCGGCGGGTCGGCCTGTGAGACCGCCGCGCCGGTCACCGTCAGCTGCGGCATTCCCCGCAGCGCCTCCTGCGCCATGGAAAAGGCCTTTTCGTCCGGGAACGGCGTTCCCGATTTCAGCGTGTGCAGGCGGCTGCCGAGCGACGGGTCACAGGAAAAAGAGCCGAGCGGCACGGTCAGCCGGATCGTTGCCCGCTGAAACAGCTCCTCCTTGCCGGAAACCGATTCCGGCCTTCCGTTTTCGCCGGTGAGAAAATCCCCGCCGGATAGTTCAAGATCCATTTGCCGCCTCCCTTGAAAAGACCTTCCCGTTGATGACGATGTCTCCGTTGTTTTTCAGGTAAAGTTCCGCCCCGCCGGAGGAATACAGCAGCAGCTCCCCCGGTTTGAGCCCCCGGTCGGCGGCCAGCGTCCCGACGCAGGCGTCCCCCGCGCTGGTCGAGACAATCACGGCCTGCGCCGCGTTCGGCGGCTGATAGGCGATTCCCCACGGCCCCGCGAACGGCAGGTTCCGGTATTCGCCCGCGCCCTGCGCCGCGGCGCCGCCGGTCGTTTTCGCAAGCTCCGCGGCGGGCCTTTCCGCCTGGGACGCGATGATTTTCTGAGAAATCCACACGATTTATTTCCTCCTCAGCGTGATAACGGTATGTTCCCCCTGTGCTTCGAGCACATAGCGCGCGGACCGAACGCAGAGGGAGCCTCCGGTTTCAGTTCCGGCGATCCGCGCCGGAGACAGCGGCGGGGCCGCGATGTTTCCCGGGCAGTCCAGCACCGCCTCGAACGCGCTTTGCTCCGCCTTTTTGAGCACCGCGGAAGCGTCCGCCCCGCCGCTCAGGAAACGCCTGCGCCTGACTCCGAGCGTTTCCGCCCCGCTGTCGGCCGCCGCCAAAAAATAGGCTCCGCCGTCCGGGTCCAGCGCGTAAACTTCGGAATACAGCTCGCAGTTCCGGTTCCTCAGCAGCCCGGAGGTAAAGCGAACGCCGCCCTTCCCGAATACGATTTCCCGCCCGGGCGCCGCGCCCGACGCGTCGAACACGCCGTTCACGACGCGCGGTTCGGTCTTTAAAAAGCGGGTGCAAAAGGACGCGGCGGCGGCCCATTCGCTCATTCCCTTGGAAACGGACAAGGTTCCGGAGAAAACTTTATCTTCTCCCAGGTACCGCGCAAATCCGTATGGGCGCACATGCCGGTCGAAAACGGTCCCGAGCGACGGGTTGACATAATTCTGCGGCATTGCTTCGTTGTCCAGCAGCAGCGCCGCGCGGCTGCGGGCGGAAAGGGTGAGCGTTCCTCCGCTCAGTCCCTGCTCCTGCTCGTCCACGATTCCGTCAAAAAGCGCCGAACCGTCCCCGTTTTGAATCGTGAGGCCGGTCAGCGGCCCGCAGCTTTTCGGCATCGGGAACACTCCCTCGAACCCGTCCGCCGGGGCGTCCGCGTCGCGGTCCAGCCGGATCCTCACCGGCGCCGGCAGCCTGAACTCGCCCTCCGGCCCGGTTCCGAAACAGATCACGGCACCGTCACCTCCGTTCCAACTCCGGGGTCGTCCGGCCACTGGATGTGGGGGTTCGCGTCCCGCAGAACGTCCACGCCGACCCCGTACGCCGCCGCCACGGAAAACAGCGTGTCGCCCGCCTTGCAGACATACACCTGCGGGTCGCTGACGACCGATTCGTCCTCCGGTGCGGAGCCGTCCTCCAGAAATTCGAATTCGTACCCGATGTAATCCGGACGGGGATCGCCCTTCCGGGTCAAAGAGGAAAACACCGCCGAAAACGGCGCCATGTCCGGCAGAATCAGCTGGTTCGCTCCCTCTTCGGAAAAAACGGCGGCGAGCTTTCCGAATTCCTCCGCGCACCCGGAGCCGGAAAACGCGCCGGCGCCCCGCACCGTGCGGCTCGCGCCGCCGAGGTCCTGCAAGGCGTTCCCGACGTATGGAACCGGGTAGCTGCCCACCTTTTTTTCTCGCGAAACCGTCACGGTTTCCGGATTGCGCTGCCAGATATAGTCTTTATAGCTCATCGGTTTCAGACGCATCCGATTCCCCCTCAAGGTTCAGATTTCGCGGGTACCTGCGGCAGTCGCGCTCGATCGCCCTCGAAATTTCTTCCGCCGTGTCTTCCGTCATGCCGACTCCTCCTCCGTTTTTCCCGCCGCCAGCACCAGCAGGGAACGCCGCGGCTCCAGCGACTTCCCTCCCGTTTTCGTTTCGTTTTGCACCCGGCACCCGGAGTACGCCGTTTTTCGTGTTTTTCCCCGGATTTCGACCGAAAATTCCCCCAGGCCGGAACAAATTTCCCCGGCTTCCGCCGTAACGCCGAACAGGCTCAGTTCATAACGGGTTTCCCCCTCGGCGATTTGTACCGGAGTCCCTTCCCCCCAGGAGCGGACTTCGCACCCGTCGCGAAGGGTGCGCGTTTCGTAGCCCTTCGCGCGGGCCAGAACGGTTCCGTCGGCCGCAAGCAGCACGATTTCCGAATCCGCCGCGCCGGGAAGTTCCCGCAAGACGGCCCAGTCATATAAAGCCTCGGTCCCAAGCATTGCCGTGCCGGTCCGGCGGACGCTGTAACTTGCTCCGTCCGCTTCCAGCGCGTCCCCTTCGGAAAGGCCGCATCCCGCGGGCCCGGTGAACCGGTAAGAGAGGCCGGAATCCCCGCCGGTCAGGCCGCGGTCCGCCCCGGACTGAATTTCCAGAGGGCGGATCACCGCCCGGACCTGCGTTCCGTTCAGCGTCGCCGGGGACCCGTATTTTAGAAGCATGGCCTCCACGGCCGCGCGGCGGGTCACGGGCGGATTCTCCCGAACAGAAAGCATCCCCCGTCCGTAAGGAAAGGAGCGGCGGCGGCCGCCGCCCCGTTCCACAGCGCCTTTGCGGACGACGGATTCCCGGCCCGCTCCGTGATTTTAACGTCCCCGGCGGCAAACGACCCCGCTCCGACTCCCGCGCGGGCCAGCGTGTACCGATAAAACGCCAGCGCCGCCGCCGCGGCGGTCAGCGCCGACCGGCCGTCCTCTCCGCAGGAATCGCGCTGCGCCCTTCCGATTTCCCCGGCCGCGTCGCCGCAGAGCGTCCGGTATGTTTCAGCGTCCTCCTGCCCGGAAAGCGCCGCGAACCGCGCAAGCACGTCATCGGTCCTGATTTCAATCACCGGTTACGCCCCGTAGGTCAGGACCCTGACCGCGCCGTCGAACAGGCGCGCAAAGCCCGCCGTCACGCTGACTGCCGTGCGCTCCAGCTGGCGGTCGATCAGCCGGTCGGAATCGGTGGTCACGCCGCCCGCCTGCACCATCTCAAGCGCGCAGGTTTTGTCCAGCCCGATGATTTTTCCAGCTTCCATCTGCGGCGCGTGCAGCAGCTTCGCGCCCAGCGGGCTGATGAGCTTTCCGGTTCCCTGAAAGTTCAGGCCGGCGGTCGCGTCCTTGAATTCCGCAACAGAAAGCAGGTCCTTCATCGCCGCCGTCGACGCAAGCATCGTGTTCAGCGTGTAAGGGGAAAGCCCGCTCCACAGGTTGATGAGGTCCCCGTAAACCGGAGTCGATCCCGCGGCGGCCACCGTTTCGGCGGGCTCGTCCCCGCCGTCGCCGCTGAGCAGAACCGCGATCGCGTCGCTCAGCTGGCTGCGCGCGATGGCCGACCCGATCTGCCGGAGCGTCACGGTGAACAGGTCCAGCCTCTGGAACCGCAGCGCCTCATAGCTTGCCACCAGCATCCTGCCGCGCTTGTTCAGCTTCACCAGCTTGTCCTTGACGGTTACGCCGGTCTGCGGCAGCTGCGCCCCTTCCGCCACCGGCTTTAACGACCGGTCGTCCTCGCTGGGGTCGGATGTAATCGTGCGGTAATCCAAAGACTCGATCTGTGTCGTCGCCGCCACAAGGTCGGGCAGCAGATTCGCCTGCTCCATGCCCTGCCTTACCGCGCGGGAGACATACTCCGGGAACAGCGCGGCGGAATCGCCGGTCTGAAAGAACTTTTCAATTTTATCGGAAGAGGGGCCGCCGACCCGGATGTCAAAACGCTTGAGCTGGCGCTGGTACGCGTCCAGCCCCTCCATCGGGGTTCCCGCGTATCCGTCGGAGGGATCCAGTCCCTCCAGCACCTGGGTAAAGGATTTTCCGGGCACGCCGTACATGCCCTTTTCCAAACGGATGGATTCGTATTTCATGGATGCGTCCTCCTTTAAAGAATCACGCCGCAAAGGTTCGCGGCCTCGTCCACATCGGTGACCAGCAGGCTTCTGCCGCCTGTTTCCGCCGTTTTGATTTTCCCGTTTGCCGCCGCGCACAGGGTCTGGTACCCGACCGCCGGCGCCGTCCCGTCATAGGGCAGGCGCACATAGCCGCCGAGCCGGACCGCCGCGAAGCCGCAGCGCTCGTTTTCCGCCACGCCGCAGAACACCTCGCCGTCCGCGCAGGGCCCGACGGTCCCGTTTGCCGTCAGCTTGACCGGCGCGCCCGCCGCAACGCCCTGTTCCGCTTCAAAAGTTACCATGGATTCCCGGAATCCGTTTAACGATACGTTCATAGGAATACTCCTCCTTTATATTTTAAAAGCCGAATCGTCCGCCAAAGTCTCTCTGCCCGCGCCGGAAAGCTGCGGCGTGAGCGGCACCAGGCGCTCCGCGTCCCTGCGGAATGCCGCCGCAAAGCATTTCAGGTCGTCCAGGTTCATTCCGTCCGACGCCCTGCGCAGCGCCTCCGCCGGAATGCCCGGCTTTGAAAGCGCCGCGCACCGCACGAATTCCTTCGTCAGCTCCGCGCGGTAGGCGCGCCCGCAGGCGGCTTCCCGCTCCAGCGCCGAAATTTTCTCTGAAAGCCGCGCGGCTTCCCGTTGTGTGAGCGTTACGGTTTCACCGGAACGCAGGGTCTTCAGAATGTTTTCCGTCCGCTCCGCTCCGGAGTAGCTTTTCACGACGCCCGCCTCCCGCTGGGCGGGCACGGCGACAAACGACCATTCGTAGGCGTCTGTCGGTTCGTCCAGCACCGCGCAGCAGACGGCGCCCCCATAGGATTGCCCGCGCTCGTGGCCGCAGGCTCCGTTTTTCAGGTCAGTGCCGCAGACGCTGCAGGTCACGCTCCGCACGGCGCACCCGACGCTGACCTCCTTTTTAATGCCGCTTTCCAGTTCCGCCATCAGGCCGTCGTTTTTTTCCGTGCGCGGCAGGTACGCGCTCGCTTTCAGCCGCGTGTAGGGCTCGCCCGCCGTCGTGACGCGCTCCGGGTCTCTTTCGACGCGGCAGTCGAAAATCCGCGCCGCCTGGTCCTGCGCCCTGCCGCTGTGGTTGAAGATTCCCGTTTTACCGACGAACAGCTCCGCGAGCTTTTCGAGCGCCGGGACCGTGAACCGTTCGCCGTCCCGGTCAATTTCGTTGTCGCACAGCACGACCGGGAACACATAAAGCTCCTCCGCCGAAAAGGCCCTCCGCGTAAAGCGGTTGATCTTTTTAAGCGCCTCCGCATCCGGAATCGAGCCGATTTCCGGCGCGTTCGCCGCGCCGTCCTGCGCATACGATTTTGTCAGAATAGCAATTCCTCCTTTATTCCTGTTTCATCTGTCCCTGATTCATCCTGATCGTCACTTGATTTGCAAAGCGCCGCGTCGCCCGTCAAAATGCCGTCCCGCTCATTTGCCTGTTCAAAAGAAGCTCCAAGGGACGAGCCTGCTTCTCTCATTTTCAATTCCCTTAAGTCGTGTCCGGCGCAGCCGCGGAAGAACCGGATGGTTCGGGCCGTCCCGACCGGACGGTCTGCTCGATCTGCTCCGCCCTGGCGTTCTGATACCGCGCGGCGGCAAGCTCGGTGGCGTCCTGAAGCGTGATGTCGTCCCAGTCGACGGAAACGTTCTGCGCTTCCCCGTTCAGCCGCAGCCACATTCCGCAGATTTTCAGGATGACGGGATTCAGCATTCTGCGGTACGCTTCCAGCTCGCTGGTCAGAATATCCGCCTGCTGGCTGGACATTCTTTCGGTCGAAGTCCACGTCAGGCCGAGCAGGAACGGCGGGATGCCTAGCTTTGCGACGATCTGCTCCAGAATCTGCCGGACCGGAACCTCACTGTCGGGAATCCGAACGTCCGAACCGATCGCCCTGATGCTCACGTTGCCGACCGCGATAAAATCGCTCACGCTGTCCCCGCGCATTGCGCGGCCCCACTCCGAGGCGATCTGCTCCGCGCGTTCCCTTGAAAACGCGCGGTCCGCCGCGTCGGGATCCGGCTGATAGGTCACCGCGAAGCGCACCGCGCCGAGGCGCTGCCAGTTCACCCCGACGGTGTGAAAAATCTGAACCAGAATGCGGCTGACAAACGGCAGCCCGCGCAGGATCGAAACGCCCTGCGCGCTGCCCGGCGGCGGATTCAGCGCGGAGCAGAACACCAGCTCCGGGTACCGCACCGGCACGCTGCCGCCGTTTTCCCTCCGGCATACCTCAACGGAGAGCGGCGACTTCGCGCGCAGCTCCACATCGTCCAGCGAAGCGTTGTAAAGCGCGCGAAGCCGCCCCCCCTGAACCACCATTTCCCCGACTGCGTTGCCGTAGGTGAGCAGCTGATCCAGGTACGAAGACAAAAAGCTATCGATTCCCCGCCGGTCCGCTCCCACCTGTACGGTCTGCAAAAAGCGGTTCAGCTCCCGTTCCGAATCCCGGTTCGGGCAGGAAACCGTAAAGCCGCCGACCAAACGCAGAATCTTGCAGATTGCCGCGTCGATCAGCGGCACGGCTTCCCGCATCGCGTCGTAAAGGCGGCGCTCCCCGGCGCACAGCGGCACATAGGAGTCCAGCTCCGAAAAATTCGAGCTCCGCTCCGCCGTCTGGACCGCCCGCACCGCGGCGCCCGGCTGTTTCCGTTTAAAAAGCATGTTTTCCCCCCTCTCCCCTCGGCGCCGCGACGGCGAAGCAGCCGCCGTCCGCGCCGGGCAATGATGTGACAAAATAGCGGATCTCGTCCATCGCGTGGTCGTTTTCCTTGAGCGGAACGTCGCCCCTCTTTTTTTCGTCCCATCGGTACAGCCCGAATTCCCGGACCGCGTCCCCGCAGCAGCGGCAGACCTTCACCTTTCCCTGCTTGAGCGCGGCCCCGGTCTTCCGGATTCCGTCCAGGACGGCGTTGTCCGCTTTCCTGGCGCGGTATCTGCCGTGCCGGCGGATCACCTCCAGAAAACTCGCGGCGGAGGGGTCGACCACAACGCGGTCGATGCTCCGCTCTCCGCAAAGGCGCTCCAACGCGGCGTAATGCTCCTCGTCCGTCCGCTGCTCTCCGGTTTTCCGGGAATCGTAATAGGACTCCCGGATGCGGTACCAGATTCCGTCGCGCAGACCCCACAGCCCCATCGAGCAGGGATTGACCGTTCCGTAATCGCACGAAACGGCATAACGCGAAAATCCGCCCTCCGGCACGTCGCAGAACAGCTCCCCCGTCATAAACGGGTATACCAGACCCTGAGCCGCGACCCATTTCCCCAGCACGAACCGTTCGTAGAAAGCGCCGGAGTAAAGCGAGCGGTACCGCGCCAGAATTTGTGGGGAAAGCGACGGGTTGTCCTCCATTGTAAAATGCAGACGCAGCGCGTTTTTCTGCTTCGCCCGCTCAATCCACTCCCGGTAAAACCAGTGGCCGGGGCCCTCCGGATTGCAGGAAAACCAGAATTTGGAGCCCTCCACCGAGCAGCGCGCCAGCGCCTGCTCCACAAAGGAACGCGGCATCAGCGCGACTTCGTCGAAAAACACGCCCGCGAGCGTCATGCCCTGAATCAGCGCCGCGGAGCCCTCGTCCTTCCCGCCGAACAGGTAAAAGCAGTTCCGGCTTTTGCCGTAAGAAATCTCGATCCGGTTCTCCCCGGCGCGGTAAACGCACGAAAATCCGGATTCGGTCAGCGCCGGAAGCAGGGTCGTCACCAGATTTCTCCGCAGCGAACGAATCGTCTTGCCGCACAGCGCGAACGACCTTTTGTCAAACCGGGCGAGCGCCCACATGACAAACGAAAGCCCAAGGCACAGGGTTTTTCCGCTTCTCACCGCGCCGTCGCAGACAACCGCGTCCCGCGCCGCGTGCGGAGACCCCGGGCACCACCAGCTCAGCGCCTGCCTCTGCCGCCGGGAAAAGGCGCTAAGCTCCATTCCCTTTTTCCTCCCACGCCTCCTTCGCGCACTGCTGCAGCGCGCGGTAAAGCGGCGAATCGCCGGCGCCCTGCTCGTTCAGGCTGCGCAGGCAGTCCAGCGCGCGAAGGCGGTCGTAAAACTTGATTTCCAGCGCGCCGTCCTTCAGCCTTCGGATTTCCGCGATATTGCCGAAATCCATTTTTTCCAGCTCCGCGGGCTCCGGCTCATCCCCGAACAGCAGGCGCACCGCATCGTTTACGCTGCCGAACGCGAGCTTTTCATAACCGTTTTTCAGGCTCCGGCTTTTCTTCCCGTTCCGAGTCAATCTCAGGCCCCCTTTCAACTCACCGCGGAACAACCGCAGATTTTTCTCTGAAAAGGGCAAAATAAAAAAATAATCTTGACAATTCTGTTGGTTGATGATACTGTGTATATATGATATATACAGTTTTGAAGGCGCGGTGATATGAACTGGATATTGTTATCAGTAATTCCGATCCACGGCCGATCTACGAACAGATTACCGCACAGATCAAAAGCCAGATTCTTTCGGGAGCGCTTCGCGCGGGGGATCTTCTTCCCTCCATGCGGCTGCTCGCGCGCCAGCTTCACATCAGCGTCATCACGACGCGCCGGGCCTATTCCGACCTGGAAGCGGAGGGATTTCTCGAAACCGTGGCGGGCAAAGGCTGCTTCGTCGCTCAAAAGGACATGAAGCTGGTCAGGGCGGAGCAGTCCCGCCGGGTGGAGGAGCTGCTGGGCCGGGCGGTGGAACTTGCCCGCCAGAGCGGGATTTCCCCCGGGGAGCTGCACGGAGTTTTGGACCGCCTGTACGGCGGAAACGATTAAAGGAGTTTATTTATGGAAACATTGCTGGAGCTTGAGGGCGTCTGCAAAAACTACCCCTCTTTTACGCTGCGGGACGTCGGCTTTACCGTGCCGGAGGGCAGCATCATGGGGCTGATCGGCGAAAACGGCGCGGGAAAGAGCACCACCATCCGTCTGATCTTAAACGAAATCCGGCGCGACGGCGGCAGCATCCGCATTTTCGAGAAGGACAACATCAAAGACGAGGTCTCCGTCAAAGAGCAGATCGGCGTCGTGTTCGACGAAAGCTGTTTTTCGGGCGAATTCCGTGCCAAAGACGTCGACCTGATTTTAAAAAGGGTGTTCAAAGCCTGGGACCGCGATTTATACCGGCGGTATCTCAGGGATTTTTCCCTTCCGCCCGAAAAAAAGATCAAGGAATATTCCAGGGGCATGCGGATGAAGCTCGGCATCGCCGCCGCGCTCGCGCACAGGCCTCGCCTGCTGATTCTGGACGAGGCGACCAGCGGTCTGGACCCCGTCATGCGCAGCGATATCCTCGACCTGCTGCTCGACTTTATTCAGGACGAACACTGCGGGATTCTTTTCTCCTCGCACATCACGTCCGATCTGGAGCGCGTCGCCGATTACGTAACTTTTCTCCACGAGGGGCAAGTCGTGTTCAGCCGGGCGAAAGACGAGCTGGAAGAACATCTGGGGCTTTTGAAATGCGGCGCTTCTCAGCTTGACAAACTGGATTCCTCCGATTTTCTGCGCGTCCGGCGCGGTTCGTTTGAATGCGAGGCGCTGGTAGCCGACCGCGCCGCCGCCAAGCGGAAATATCCGGAGCTGGTCATAGACGCCGCGCCGCTCGACGAAATCATGCTGCTGTATGCAAAGGGGGAAAATTCATGACGGGCCTTATTCTGAAGGATTTGATGTATCTCAGGCGCACGGCAAAAGTTCTGCTGCTTCTTCTGGCGTTTTATTTCGTTCTTTTCGCGGCGGCGGGCGGCGATACGGCCGCCGGAATCTTTTCCGCCGTAACCGTGATGCTGACGGTGCTTCTTTCCGTCAACGCGTTTGCCTACGATGAGGCCGCGAAATGGAGCGTCTATGAGCGAAGCCTTCCCGTTTCGAAAAGCGGCGTCGTTCTTGCCCGTTATTCGCTGGGGATCGTGGTCTCCACCTGCCTGACCCTGATTTCGTTCCTGGCCGAGCTGGTCATTCTGCGCGGCGTTTCGCCCGACAATCTCACGGCGCTCTGGGTTTCCTGGAGCGTGGCGCTGCTGTTCTGCGCCATTTTATTTCCGCTTATGTATAAATACGGCACGCAAAAAGCGCGGATGGTACTGATGATCGTCGTGCTGCTGCCGACTCTCGGCATGATTCTGCTTCAAAAGGCAAACCTGCCCCTGCCGTCCGCGTCGGCCGTTCTGCTTTTGATTCGTTTTCTCCCGCTGGCGGCGGTCGCGGTCGTTCTAATTTCTTTCCAGGTCTCCTGCCGGATTTTCAGGAACAAGGAGGATTAAGGCCGTGGGGAATGCGGGCCGACGGGCCCTTTCCAGGCAGGCCGGCGCGGTCGCCGGCCTGTTTTTCAGAGAATTGAAACTGCTTTGCAACAGATGCCTGTTCCTTCTTCTTTTGCTTTCTGTTTTCTCGGTCTTTTACGCCGTCGCGGGACTGCGGGAAGGTCTGGAGGGCCTGACGCTCTGGACGGTCGTCATTCTTCCCCTGTTTCTTCTGATGAGCTCGTTTGAGGCGGACCAAAAGTCGCGCTGGGACTCTTACCTGTTTTCTCTTCCGGTCTCCCGCCTTTCGCTGATCCTGCCCAAATTTCTGCTGGGGCTGCTGGGGTCCGCCGCCGGCGCCGCGTCGGCGCATCTCGCCGTGCGGATTCGATTCGGTGAGGTGGAACCCGGTCTGCTCCGCTCCGTCGCGGCATCCTTCGAGGCGGCCGTCATCCTTTGCTGCGTGCTGATTCTGGTCGAAAGCCTGTTTGATTTTACCCAGGCGAAAATTCTTTTCATCGTCCTGTCCTTTTTTGCCTATTTTTTTGCCGCGCAGCTCAACAACGCGGAAACATGGAACGATGTCGGCACGGTTCTGTGGTTTCATATTCCCGCGCCTGCTTTTCTGCTTGCCGTCGCAGGCATTCTTTTTCTGTCTGTCCGCGCCGTTTCAAGGCGGGAAGTCGTCGTCTAAGCGTATGATCCGTTCTTTCACACGACATATTCTATTGTTTGACACCTTATGATTTCCAAAGTTCGGCGGCGCCGCGATTGCATAATTTGGAAAGCGGTGGTAAAATAAAAAGCAGGAACGTATAAATCAGTTTCATCAGAGGGAGAAAACGATGGCGGATTATGTGATTGTGACGGACTCTTCCTGCGATTTGCCGAGTGAGCTGGCAAAGGAGCTTGAGTTGGTGGTTCTGCCCCTTTCCTTTCATTTGAACGGAAAGGAGTACCACAATTATCTGGACGAACGCGAGATGCCGATCGGCGAGTTTTACCGCCGTATCCGTGCCGGCGAGCCCTGCACCACCTCCGCCGTGAACGTGGACGCTTATAAAAGCGCCATGGAGCCGCTGCTGCAGCAGGGCGTGGATATTCTGGACATCGCGTTTTCCTCCGGCCTTTCCGCAACCTACAGTTCCGCGAAAATCGCCTGCGAAGAACTCGCGGAGAAATATCCGGGACGAAAGGTCTTTGCCGTGGATACCCTCGCCGCTTCGCTCGGCCAGGGGCTTTTAATCTACCTCGCCGTACAGATGAAGCGCGCGGGCAAAAGCATCGAAGAAGTCCGCGGCTGGGTGGAAGAAAACAAGCTCCGTCTCTGCCACTGGTTCACCGTGGACGACCTGAACCATTTAAAACGCGGGGGACGCATCTCCGGCGCGACGGCGCTGTTCGGCACCATGCTGAATATCAAACCGGTTCTGCACGTTGACGACGAGGGCCATCTGATTCCGATGGGCAAGGTTCGCGGGCGCCGCGCTTCTTTGGACGCGCTGGCGGACCATATGGAACAGTCCGCCGACGATCCCGCGTCCCAGACGGTTTTCATCAGCCACGGCGACTGCCGGGAGGACGCGGAATACCTCGCCGGGGAAATCAAACGACGCATGGGTGTCAAAAATTTTGTCATCGGAAACGTCGGCCCCGTCATCGGGACGCATTCCGGACCCGGAACCATGGCGCTCTTTTTCCTCGGCAGCAAGCGGTAGACCGCAGATTCCTCCAAATCGAATTGCACGAGAAAAGGCCCGAAAAAGCGCCGTCAGACGTTTTTTCGGGCCTTTCTTACTTGTTCCCCGCGTTTTCTTTTCCGTTCGGCAGCTGCTTGTAGCACCAGAACCAGTCCTTGCAGGTCAATCCCAGTTCCTCCGGGTCTTTTTCCCGTTCCAGCAAAGCGCTGTACGTCTGCGGCGGCGGGACCAGCGCAGGCTGACCAGGCTGCCAGTTTGCCGGCGTGACAACCTTGTCGGCGTCGGTCGTCTGCAGCGCGTCCACCAGACGCAGAATTTCCGGAATGCTGCGCCCGTTCGTCAGCGGATAAATCAGAATCGCGCGGATAATTTGATTCGGATCGATAAGAAAGACATTCCGAACCGTTTCCTGCTTGCTCACGTCCGGGGCGACCATTCCGTACAGGCAGGCAACCTCGCCCGTCCGGTCGGCCACCACCGGGAACGGAATCGAGATTCCCGTCGTCCGGGCAATGGAGCGCACCCATGCCAGGTGGGAGGGATTGCTGTCGATGCTCAGGCCCAGCAGCTGAACGTTTCGCTGCTGGAACTTCGGAAAAGCCTGTGCGAAGGCGACAAATTCCGTTGTGCAAACCGGCGTGAAGTCGCCGGGAAATAAAAGCTAAATAATTTTCCGCCACCTGATAAGAGGCGAAAGAGTGTTTTTTAAAATTTATACGTTAAGCCCTTTCCAAACAGCAGGATGAATAATCATTTTCATGTTTCTATCTAATTTTCCTTGATTTCGATAAGAAGATCTAAATCTTGTTTGCCCATTAAAATCTTCAATATTTTCAATAATTCCCACACTATACAAATAAAACGCTAAGTCTTCGGCGGGTAACAAGATTTGTGCAACTGCTTTATATCTAGTATGAAAGTCAGTAAGAGAAAAAGGTTTACTTCCTACAAGTTTCATCATTTCATGCAATGATTCTGTATTTTTTAAAACAGGGTTTATTTCATTAGCAATTTCTTGGTTAAGAAACCAATCTGAATAAGTCTTTTCTGCGTTTTTTATTGTATTAAAGGTAAACAGATCCGTATTTTTCACTTCAAGTTGGATGCATTTACAAAATTTCACTAAATCCCTAGGTCTATGCAGTGTGCGGTTAATAATATATTTAAACAAATCATAGACTTCTTCATTAGTTCGATCATCAGTTAAATGAATACCATTGAGGTCAAAAATCTCATTAAAAGATTGATGAATCCCAAACGAATCAAGCGACGCATGTATTCTTTTATTAATCATTTGAAGCAATTTGGGATTTTCCCAGTCGCTTCTATTAATGATTGCCCAATTAATAAAAACTTTAAAGTCGTCCCACCTAGCGCTTTCAGCATCCCTTTTCGATAACTCCCTATATATATCAGATCTCAAATATATAACGATTTTGGCATTTTCAATGTCACGAGCCCTAAATTCTTGATTGATTCGATACACTACCTTGAATAAACTTATTATAGAATTATAATACTGCTCTAATTTTTGATATTGGTTATAATTATCATCCAACCTATCAAATTGAATAATTAATTTTTTATCGTAAGATCCTGTCATTAAGAAATTAATAATTAGATCAAATAGAGTAGAGTTAATTTGAGTAATATTATTAGAACCATTGCCTAAAGTAATCGATCTTTCATTTTCTCCACCAAACGAAAAACCGTGGAAATTAATTAGGCCATTTTGTTTAACAGTATGTCTTATTATTTCTTTATGTAAATCAACAATATTTCTTCCGATACAAGTATTGACATATTCTTTAATTTCATCAAAATAGCAATTTCCAACAATGTCAAGCTCAGCTATTTTTTGAGCCATCATATTCAGTATAAGATTTTTCCAGATACTTTGATATTGGTTTGGGGTCGAGAAGCTTTCATCATCCAGTTCTAATAATCTATGGAATGGGAATTCACCAAAATCAGCATTTTTGATAATGTGTCCTTGTTCTATAGCCTGTTTTTCTATCATTCTATATATCGAAGATTTACCTGTACCCTTTTTGCCTATAACAAAAAATGCTTTATTGTTAATTATCTTGTCCCAATAATTGTCATCCAAGAAATATTTTTCAAGATGCGGATCTCCATCTCCGTCTATTTCTCCAAAATCAATACGTTTAATGCACTCAATCCGTGCTTTGCTCCCCAATTTCATAACTTTCACTCCACTCATATACAAATATTATTCGTTATTATAATATCATCATATTTCGACAATATCAATATTTTTGATTACTTTTCTAGTATAAAAAAAGAGCTTCTGGAAATCTTCCATTAGCTCTTAAAAGCGATCTTGTTTTTAACTTTTTGTTCCTGTCGCCGCGGCGTCAACAAGCCCCTCACCGACAATATAAGCCACAACGGAGCCGAGCGCCATAATGACGCCGGTGATCTGCGACGTATCGGTCTTGATGCCCAGCAGGGCAATCACCCCCACGACCAGTCCGGCCAGCGCGACCCAGAATTTCCTTGAAGTCAGTTTCTTTTTCCAATCCATAAGTATCCTTCTTTCCGCCGGGCGCTGCCCGGCTTTTTATTTGTGCTGCAGTTCTTCCCGCAGCTCGTCGATTCTTTTATGTGCCTGTTTCGCGGACTGTTCCACGGCGACGACTCGCTCAATAAGGCTTTCGATCCGCGCGCTGTTGGACGTCTCCTGCCGCTCGATGCTCTCCAGCTTGTCATTGACCTGGCGCAGGACTTCGGCGGTTTTACCGTCCTCCCTTGCTTCGGACTGCATTCCCCGAATCAGGGTGACCATCAGTGCGAGGAGGGCAACGGATCCGCTGATTAGGGAAATCCAGTTTTGAATCGTCACCGTCCACTCCTCCTTTTACTTCACGCGAAACACAAACCTTTTCACCGGCCGTTCCCCCGGCGCGGCCGTGTAGATTCCCGTTTCCGTTCCCGGCTGCCCGACGGAGACCAGCGCAAACAGCTGCACGTCTCCGGTTTTCGGGAACGGGACAACGGTTACAACTCCACCGGTACCCGCCGTAACTGTCACCTGCTGCGAGCAGATGGTTTTCACCGTGTAATACTGCCCGTGTTCGCGCGAAAGGTCCATCGTCGTGTCGATCTGAACCGTAGTTTTTGGCGCGCCGAAATCCTGATAGGAGACATTCATGTCCACTTTGCCGGTGATTCCGTCGACAGTTCCATCGCTCGCGTACTGCCAGACGTCGCCGAGCAAAGATCGGTCGGTGTTTTCCGGCGTCGCTTTACTGTACCATGCCAGCCAGATCGGGATCCCCGCCGCGCGGATCCGGTCCGCATCGAGGTATTTCGCGAAATAGTACCAGTTGCGGTTACTGTAAACCATTGGCTGGTACCCTGCGGCTTTCACCTGAGCGCAGAAATCGAGGACCATATCGGTCAGGTGGTCTTTGCCCATGGAGACCAGCTCGTCCGATTCCACATCGACCGCCGCCGGCCATGTCAGGTGATACGGCTTGATCGCCGCCAGAAAATCCCTTGCCTGAGCATTTACATCGCCGGCGCGCAGAAAGTGATACGCTCCGATCGGAAGCCCCGCCGCCAGCGCCGCCTTACTGTTCGCGTGGAAACACGGGTCGACATAATCGACGCCCTCCGTCGCCTTGATGATAACATAGCGGATTCCGGCCGCTTTCACACGCTGAAAATCCGGGTTTCCCTGCCAATGGGAGATATCGATTCCTTTTAACTGCATCCTATGTACCTCCTCACATACCGGTCATTCTGTTGCAAGTTTGTCCTGTTCGGAGCAATCACGCCTCGTACTCTTCGCCGGTAATCGTTTTGTAGTCGTCGGCGGTGATCCAGCCGAGCGGGATCGCTTTTTTCAAATTCTCTTTCGGCAACCGACCGGAGTCGTAAAGCCGTTTCAGTGTCGCGTACATTATGCCACCCCCAGTGTAGATAACGTCATCGCGTCAATCTGTGCCTGCTGTGCCGCCTGCTGCACTTCCAAATAGGTTAACTGTGCCAATGTAACGCAGGCGCGTTCCTCGTCCGCTTCCGCCGCCGTGTCCGTTGACGGTGTCACCATAACCGGCTTCAGTGCCATTTCAGCGCGGATACAGTAGTTGTTGTGGACATAACTTCCGGATTCGTCCGAAATCGTGATCTCAGCGGTTTTGCTGCTGTCTGAGGTTGCGGCGTTCAGCACGTCGAATTGTGCTTTGTCTACCTGAATTTCAATGGCTTTTCGCTGTGTCCCCTGCGCGTAAACGGATTTTTCGTTGGCGGTTAACGGCGTAAAAACCGTGCCGTCCTTAAATTTTATTTGCATATATAAACCTCCTTTAAATTGCAACATTATCTACTGTATATTGATCGATATCTCCAACAATGATTCCCCCCGCTGGGATACTACAAGACAGGTCTGCGTCCTCGTCCATCCTGCCATACAAATAAAAACGCAGTTTTTTCATATTTGTTCGTTGTTGATAATTACTAAAAGACTGTGTACTACCTGTGTCAAGATATGATCCCACATCTTCCGAAACATAAAATATTCCATGGCCAATATCATCATAACCTTGAACATAACGAATAGAACCTGTAACAAATCCATTCATACTCCAATCTACATTTATAATGGTAAGTATGGTATCATTATCACCACCAAGAGGAATCGGATCATCAAAAATTAGATCCGCCGTCACACTTGCGCTGGATTGATAATCACCCCAGTTATGGATTTCCATCGATAATGAGCCGTCTGTGCCCCATGAACCTGATGAATGCGCAGGGGACGCATGTGTCGACGTAATGGTTCCAGTTGCATGAAAGCCTTGGAAAATTTTTCGATTTATCCCCTGATCTGGTGCCCACAGTGATTTCACTTTCCGGCTTATCCCGCCGTCAGGCGCATAAAGCTTTTTGATTTTACGGTTCACTCCGCCGTCCGGACTAAATAAATACGGCATATCAATACCCCGCCCACAGTTTGCCGGGTGACAACGTACCGGATGGTTCTGTACCACCTGATACCATCGTCAACGCGGAGGAAACGGTCTGCGTGTCGGATGATGTTCCGCCGTTTGCCGGGGCGCTCCCGGCGCTGTTAGCATAGTTGACGAATTTATTCGCGTCTGCCGTATTGTCCACGTTGCCAAGGCCGAGGTCTGATTTCGTCACAGTCACGTCCCCCGTCAGCGCGTGACCGTTGATTTTCCGGCTGTTCGGTACTGCCGCCGCAAGCTGGTCCTTCTGCTCCTGCGTCATGTGGGCGACGGTGTCGGCCTTGTGTTCGTCAACCTCCGTTTGAACCTCCGCTTTCGCGTCGTCCACATCTTTCTTTGTCGCGTCGATCTGCGACGGGTCAACAACCACGGTAACGACGCTCGCGTCGGAAACCTCTACATAGATTCTCATGGTCAGGTCGTCGCTGGCACCCGACTCAGGGGAAACTTTTTCCATCAGGGGAACTTTAGCGACGACTAGCAGCACCCCATCCGCACTAAACAGCCCCGCCTCCCGAACCACGAAAGGCCCGGCGTCGGCGGGAATCGAGATCGTCGCGGTCACGCGTTTTGGATTATTTTTGTCCATCAAAACCGTCGGAGTCCCGCTCCAGACTTCGTTCCGTAAAGTGGTCTGGGTTTTTGCGGGCTCATAATACGTGCCGTTTCCGTCGCCGACGGACATTTTCGTAAACGTGACCATCGACCCGCTTTGAATCGCCTTTGCAACCGCGGAATCCCCCGCGTCGGTTGTCATCGTGTAATATTGCATTTTATCCCTCCTCCAGATTGTAAACTTCGACGGTTGCGGACTGCGCTGCTGTGGACGAAATTCGCAGGTCAACCGTGTCCGGCGTTCCTATCGGATATACTTCAACCAATGCTCCGAAGCTCGCGGCCGCCGCAATACATTCCGTCATCCCCTGCGACAAAATCAGGCTCAGCCCGTCCAGCTCGGAACGAAGGTTTTTCCCGGCGTTGATCAGCTCAGCTGCCCGAAGCTGGTCCGCTCCGCCAACTCCGCGCGTGTTGCAATAGATTTCAACTTTAAAATGATACGGTTCTCCGTCGTATTCAAACCACTCCCGAACAATTCCGGCCTCCCCGAAGACACCCTCCACAATTTTCTGCACCGCGTAAGCCGTTCCCTTGAATTTGTGAATCATACTGGAATTCCGGATCATCCGGCGTTTTTCCTCATCGCTTGCAAGCGCGTCGTAGGCGTCCACATGATACCCCCAGGCGATGACGTCGAGGATCGGGCCGGAAAGCTCGTCGATTCTGGAATACAGCAGCACGGATTCAATTGTCCCCGCTAAAGATCGCAGAACCGGCGTCAGCGCGGCGCAAAGGGCTTTTGTCGTCCCGTCCTGCCGCATATATTGGCTTTGCAGCGTCAAGAGGTCCAGATTGCTCAAATCCATCATTACAGCAGCCCTCCATAGGTCACGGACGGAGATTCCTCGGCAACCGCTACCTGCGAATCGCTTAATGCCGTAAACGCCGGCGCTGTCAGGTCAACCCGGTACGCGCCGGCCGCATACAGCGCATTCCGCAGGTCGTCGGGGTTCAGATTGCCGCCGAGCTGTTGTTTCTGCGCGAAAATAAAACTTGCAACGGCATGGTCAACGCCGGTCTTGATCCCGGATTCCTCCGTAGAGCGGGATTTGCTGATATAATAGGTCAGGGCGATCTGGTAAGAGACCGCCTCCGCGCCCGCGACCAGCACCTGATCGGTCAGCGGACGGCGTTTTTGAGAGGAACACGCTTCGAATACCGCATCCTTGATTTTTTGAGAAGGCTCCGCGGCATCCCGCATCAGCAGGTAAACGGTCACCACTCCCGCCGATGTTTTTACCGCTTTGACGTCAACAAGATCCGCGGAAGCAGTTTTGGCCCAGTATTCATAAGCGTCTTTCGATCCCGCCGTGGAGATTGCCTCCCGGCTGAGACGGATCCGTTCCCGGTAACTGTCGTCGTCTTCTTTCTCCGAGCCCCCGGCGCTGGGCGTCACGTTTTCGGCGGAGCCCACATATTCCACCGGGTCAATCAGACTGTTAATCTGCCCGGGGAGAAACCCGTTGTACTTCGTCCCGGCCTCTTCCGCCGTCGCCGTCCCCTGCGCCGAAGTTTCCCCCGCAGGGATGACGGCGTCGGAATCAAGGGTAAAGATCAGCAGCCCGTCCGGCGTAACTCTTGTCCCCGCGGGGACCGTCACGTCAAACGCCAGAGCGGAAGAAAGAGAAAATTTCATCGTTACACTTGCTGCGTGTGCGGCAAGCCTTTCCGTGTCGTTTTCCTTCCCGTATTCATCTAAAACGGTACCGGCGCTGAACTTTAACAGGTTCTGGTTTGCGGTTTCGTTGATTTGACCCGCGATCGCGGCCAGAGGCGTCATGAGTTGCGACAAAAACATATAGTGCTCGTCCCCAGGGTACAGCGTTTCACCCGTGACCGCCTCATACCGTTCCACAGCCGATTGCAGTTCCTTCTGCGCGTCAAACGCCACAAAATCAATCACCCAAAATCACCTCCACCACCGCCGCGCCGGCTGCGTCGAGCCGGCAGGAAACGTCTTTCACCTTTGCGCGCGGTTCATAGGTTGCAATCATCTGCCGCACTTTCACGCGGGCCTCCTCCATCTGGACGTTCGACGGTCTGTCAATCAGGCTGCCGGGGAGCCCCATGGTCCGGTGATACGCAATCTCATAACAATAGGTATGTATCAGATTCCGGACATTCTGGGCAATCCGGTCCTGCCCTTTCAGCGTCCAGTCAATCAGCGGGCCGCCTGACCCGACTCTCGTCATGATTGCATCATCCTTGCCATTTGTACGTTATTTCTTTTTACCTCCGCCTTTTGCGCGGCGGCCGGGGTCTTGTACGCAGCCGGCGTTTTCGCCTCAGTCAGTCCCGGAGCCGAGCTCTTCGTCTTTACCGCCGACGCCGCATCGCTTTTCTGCGCCCCGGGCGAAAGATATTCCTCCCATTCCAGCTTCAGCGTTGCCTTTACCATCGTTGGCGTGTTGTTGATCGGGACAACCGCGTAATCCGACGCGGAACAGCTTGTCAGCAGGAATTGATTCAGGCTGACGGCTTTTCCGCAGAGTAAAAACGGATAGGAAACCGCCGCGTCCTTGATTGCCATCCATCCGTCGATTTCCGCCCGGACGTCAACTCCCGCGGAAGCAAGGAGGATGATCTCCGCGCTGATTTTTATCAGCCCGGGGCCTTTAATTGTGGTCGCCGGTTTCTTCCCGCTTGCGTCTTCCGTCGACGTGTTCAGGTCGCCGGATATTTGCAGATCGTTCGGGGTATTCAACTTCGAAGAAGAAACCTCAAAAGATTTTCCGCCGAAAGAACCAAGAATCACAGGTCATTCCTCCTCAATTCCGATGATCATTCCGTCCGTCAGCGCGTTCCCCGGAAACCAGCAAAGGACGGTGTCCCCAACCTGCGGCAACGTTTTTTCCAGAACCCCGTTTTCTACCTCCAGCCGGACCGCACTGCTGAGCCGAGGAATCGGCGCGGACACGCCGCCTCCCGTGCTGACCCGGTATTTTTCACCGTCTATACTCGATACGCTCGCTAAAAGTTCCATTCTAAAACCTCGTAAAGCACTGATGCAAGGAAAACCGGCTGATTTCCTCCGCAAAACTGTGCTGCGCGGCATCAATCAGATATTTCCCGTCGTTCAGTCCCGTCCCGGAGATTTCGATCACGTTTCCCGCCGAAACGGTCGTGTCAAGCGGGATCGAAATCTCGCCGGTCACGCCCTTTTTATTTGCGTTTCTCAGCAAATTTTTTGCGAACCGCAAGGCTTCTCCGGCACTTGAAACAGGGTAATCCGTAACGCTCAGTTCCGGACCGATTCCGCCGGAGTCAGTATAAACCGCGCCGGTCTTGCCCCAGGAAACGGAACAGCTGCCGTAGGTTTCCCCCGCGGAGTCGCTGAACCGCGGAGACTCCAGAAAATCAGCCGCGTCGATTGTTTTCACTGAGGGCTGACCTTCCAGCCACACGTCGGAAAACAGATACAGCTCGCTATCCTGAATTTTCAGGCTGCAGCCCTCCAGCGCCGCACGCTCCCGCAAAAATCCGAAATCGCCGCGCCCCATCTGATCGACCCGGGAATAAACCTCATTCGGAACGCTTAAAAACTTCACGGTCATTCCATATTCCTTCGCAAGCTGCGCCGCGATTGTGATCAAAGATACCTTTTCCCACGCCCTGGTTTGCTTTGTTTTTCCTCCCGTGGGAATGCTGACCGCGCCGATCTGAATCGTTCCCGTTTCCTGCCGAATCCGGTCGATCCACATACTCCCGGACCGGTATCCGTCATGGATAATGTTCAGCGTGTCCCCTTTTCGGGGCTTCCACCCGCTCCATTGGTTTTCACTGTTGGCGAAAACGGCATCAATTCCGTCGGCCTGATCTCCGCAGCTGTCCGTTACTTTCAGATCGGAGAGCTCCACGTCGGCCGAAATCTCCGTTCCCTCATAAAAAATCTGCGTCATGTGTTCACCTCTTCCAAGGCGGCAGAGTTTCCGGCGCGGCGGTTTCCAGATACGGAATCCTCAGCGCTACCCCCGCGTCAAAAATCACAACTCCGGCATACCGCGGGTTCGCGCGGATAATTTCCTCCGCGCGAAACTCGTCGTTGTACGCGTCAAGCGCCAGCATGTCGAACGTGTCGCCCTCCTGCGTGACATAATCGAAGCCGTCCGTTACTCCTCCCATGCAAGCCGCCTCCTTTCCCCAAAGTAATCGTCCAGAACCCGGCGGACGTTCTGCGCGTCATTGCGAAGAATCTGTTCCTCCGGACGGTTGCTCCCGTGAAAGACCGGCGCATACTTAAAATGAACCACGGTCGTCCTGCTTCCGAAAAAGCGCTTCTGCTGCTTTTGAGCCGCCGCCGGGTTTTCCGGGGCGTCTTTCCCAAGCCCGAGCAGCCTCGCCGTCTGTGCCAAAAGGTTGAGGCTGCGACCGCTGCCCGGCCGGATCGGAATCGCCATTTCAAGGCCCGCCTCGCCAAAGATGGACGGACTGCTCGCCAGGCCTCCGTTCGCGTAAGCCGGCACCGTCGCTGTCGAGGCCGCCGACCCGACGCTCGCGATCTGCTGCTGTGCCTGCCCGCTGATTCCCAGAAACGACCCGATTTTCCCAAAGAAGTCACCGATCGGTTTCGCGACGGCGGAAATAATATCCGCAATCTTTTGGATAATACCCGCTACTAAGCTAAGCGCCGGTCCCAGCACTGCTCCCAAAACCGTCGCAATCGCAATAATCACAGGGCTTAACGCGCTCAGCATTTGCTGAATCGGCGGCAGCAGGGCCTGAACAAACTGCATGATCGGGGGAATCAGCGGCTGCAAGGCCGTCAGCAGCGTCTGCACCACACTGACGATTACAGGCATGATTTGCTGGCCGATGCTGATCAGCGGCGGCAGGATCATCCCCAGCAGGCTTCCGAACAACGGAAGAATCTGCATTACCATCGGCAGAAACGCAACCGCCATGTTCGCAATCTGCCCGACAAAGCCGCCCAGCGCGTTCGTGTCCAGGCTCCCCAGGAATCCGTTGAGCTGCTGCATTCCGGAGCTCAGCGCCGGAATCACTTTTGACATAACCGTTCCGGACACCTGCTGAAGGTTTTCCTGAAACAGCCGCTGCTGGTTCGCGTAGCTGCCGCTGGTCTTTGAAAAATCGCCCTGCGCGTCCGCGGTCGCCTGCATCAGATAGTTATACCGCAGGGTTGCCTGCTGCGCCTGCGACATATCACTGTAATTGGTCTTCATCCCTTTCGACATTGCGTAAGCTTGTAAATTGGCGACGCTCATGTTGATTCCGAGCTCTTTCAGAGGCTCCGTTTCTCCGGATACCCCCGCCCGAATCTTTTCAAACGCTTCGCTGGGGTCAAGGTTGTAAAACGACGCCATATCCCCGGCGAGCGCCGTCATGTTTTTGGACATCGTCAGCGTCTGATCGGCGCCGACGCCCATGCTTTTGTACATCGTTCCAAGGGTGGAGCTGAACTGTTTTGCCTGCAGTGTTGAGATTCCGAAGGATTTCAGCGCCGTTCCGGCAAAACTGTCGATCGCGGACGCGCTCTGTCCGAAGGTCGTGTCCACGACGTTCTGAACCTCCGTCAGGCTGCTCGCGTAATCGAGTCCGGTTTTCGCAAGCGGCGCAATCGCCGCGAGAGAGACCGCGCCTGCCGCGCCGACGCCGATTGCAAGGCCTTTCGCAACCTTCCCGGCCGCTTGAAAGCCTTTACCGACCGCGCCGGCTCCCTTTTGTACGGTGCTGAACACCTTCGCCGCTTTTAATTCGACCTTCCCCAGCTGAGCCTGAAACGCCGGGCTGATTTTTCCCGCTCCGGTAAGAATCCCCTTGTTCATCGCGCTCATTGCCTTGCCGATAACTCCGGATGTTTTCCTGCTCTGCTTGCTGGCCTTCAGCATGGCGGCCTGTAACGACGGGTCGACCTTTCCCGCAAGCGTAATCAGCGCTTTCAGCTCTTTTCCCTTCACGGTTCCTCACCTTCTTTCTCCAGAGCTTTCATCTGTTCCAGCAAATCGCACACATCGTCAAACAACTGCATCAATTCGCCGATCGGCATTCGGTTCAGCGACTTCACGCTGTTTGCGGTGACAACCGTCAGCTGCGCGACGATTCTTCGGATCCCAGGTCCCTGAGCCCGGGGTCCTTGTCGAGCAAAAAATCCCTCACCAGCCCGGTCGCCCTCGACGCATCGGAAGCGGAAAGCCGCATTAAGTCAGAATATTCCACGTTTCCCATCTTTTTCTTCACGGCCCGGACGAACAGCGTCAGCTGGTACTCGTAATCCAGCGCCGGCACACTGACAGGAATCCCCAGATTTTTAAGGTATTTTGAGGCGTAGTGCAGGTCCGCCGCCGTCAGGCCGTCCAGATCGAATTCCAAAGCTCTGACAACCTCTCCGCCGATTTTGATCGGGTGCTTCAGGACAAGGCCGTGTTCGGAATCCTGCAATTCTTCCGGCGGCTGCGCCTCCGCGCCGAGCTCTCCCATCGGGATCACCGTCCGTTCATCGCCAAGGTCGCCCATTCCGGCAATTTCGTTCATTTCTTCGGGTCCATCCGTCTTTTTCATTTTTCCTCCTATCAGCCCAGCGCGGAATTCAGCCCGGCAAGCATATTTTCGCCCCCGACACGGTAAATTCCGGCGATCTGGTCAATCAGCAGCGTTTCCTCCCCGTCCACGACCTCGCGGTACCGGGTCGTCGAATAATCGACGCTTTCGTCCCTTGTTTTGCCGATTTCGCCACTGCCGTTCGCAACCTTGATCGGGTTGCCCCGAACGTAAATCCGCGTTCCGGCGACATACAGGGTTCCATCGCTCGCCCTGAAATTCGCGCCCAGCCGGATTTCCAGATTCACCACAGAAGCCAGCAGGTATTTTTTGTCCTTTCCCGCCGCGCGAAGGGAAACCGTCGTCGTCATTGCCCCGAACTGTCCCGGCGTCGGCATTGCGATACTGCCCAGAATTCCCGCGCCGGAGATTTCCTCGCTCGAAAGCTCGATTTCCGGAAACGAAATACTGGTCACGTTAGACAGCTCCGACCCGTTGGCAAAAACTTTTATCCCACCGGTCGCGCCGATTATGAGCTTACGCATCAGCAACACCTCCAAACAGGGAACTCAGGCCGCTCGCGCTCCAGCGAACCTGATTCGTCAGGCTCTTCCCCGGAATCGGATTCGTGAATTCCGTTGAAAATACAAAATTGCCCTCTACAAGATCGCTCTGCGGGTTTTCGCTCTCCTCAAACAAAATCGTTCCGGTCAGCAGAGCGCCGTCCTGAATCAATCCGTCCATCCACGCCTGAAAATCGTTTAAAATCGCGTCTTTCCGCCCTCTGGTCATCGGCTTGTCGACATCGGCTCCGTACTGCCGCTGAAAATTGTTTTCAATATAGCGCATCATTCTCACATTGACGTCAAAAACATCCCTCGCATCCATTTCGGTTCCGTACACATATTTCATCGTGTGCGGCCCCCACATGCGCCATTCGCCCTCCCAGTAGGTCATTGTATCAATTCCCGCGGCGTTGAGCAGGTTCGCCGCGGTCTGGTCAAATTGAACGGCGGTACCGTCGCTGAAACACATCCCGTCAATGTCAATCTGCTTGTTGCTCGGGGTTTCATCGGGAATATTCCCGTTCTGGGAATCGACCCACTGCATCGTCACCGTGTTCAGCGTGCTCGCGTGAAACAGCCGTCCGGACTTTTGAGCCATCGGCCACAGAATCGCTCCCGCGCCGGTAATGGATTCCAGCGCTTTTTTCGCTGCAATCGCGGCGGAAATTTTAGCGGAAACCGACTCCGAGGTCTGCCCCGGCGAGGCGTCAAGGTCCGCGTTCAGCCACGCGTACCAGTGGCCGTTAATCCGGTCCAGCATTCCTGTTAGCGCCGCAAGGACGTTCGCGCGGGTACTCCAGCCGGGCGAACAGAGAATCGTCGGGACGATCGAAAGATGATAGTAGACCAGGGGAACCCCCGCGTTAATCGCCGCGACGACGTCCGTCTCCGTAACCGCCGACGGGTCAGCCTCGTAATAGGAAACCTCCGCGCTTTCCATGCTGCCGGTCAGATCCGTTAAAATCACGCTCAATCCGTCGTCGGAATATTCCGCGCTGTAATCAGTCCCAAAAACTTTATTTGCGATTGTAATGGTTTTCAGGATCACGTCCGGATTTCTGATCACCGCGGTCTTGCGCGTAAAGCTGACCGTTGCGGTCTTTTGCTCTTCATTTTTGTGATTGTCGGGGTTCATTGCGTTAATGACAATGATCGGTCCGACGCTGTTTACAGAATTCCGGAAATGCGCGTACACCGCTTCGCACAGATCGTAATTGTTCCAGTTTTCGCTGTACCCGATTTTGCACATCGCATCCAGCCAGGAGGTAATCCGGATTGGGACATTCTGCGTTCCGGAATAGTCCGCCAGCTGGTGGACCGGAGCCCGCCCGATATAAACCGGGACGGTTCCGGCGGCGGAAGGGGACGTATAGTCCCGGCTTGCCTGCTGGTCGGCGTAGGCCCCGTGCCTGTAATCACTCATTTTCATTCACTTCCTTATCTCAGTACATCGGCGTATTTTGTCACGGGATACGGTTCGCCGGAAACCGTAAACGTCAGGAATCCGTACCAGTAAGGCCACGGCTGTTCTTCGTAGGGAGTCAGCTTCACCCCGCCCTCCAGCGAAAAACACCCGGCGGCTCCATCCTCCTTCATAACCCATTCACGAACGCGGTCAAGAAGATTGATCAGCGTCAGATACCCGTCAAAGTTCGGAACCAGGGAAGCAGGCCCGTCCTGCGTTCCGGGATCATAAACAATCGCCGTGATCTGCAGGGTAATGCGGGTTTCCTCCGCGTCGCTGTCCGACTCCGCAGCACCGATCACAAGGCACGGAACCCGCAGCCCCGCCGCCGGGTCGACAACGCCATTCGGCGGAACCAGCCCGATATGTACAGCAGGAGCGGCTAAAACATAATTGCCGATTTTATTGTCTTTCTGCGACTGTTTCAGTTGCATGCCGTCCGCTGCGATATGGTCGCTCAACCACTTTTGAATCAGCTTCAGCGAAGAAGCGGTCTGAGGCGAAGCGTTCATTTTCAGCATCATTTCTCCTCCATCAGATTCGTCCCCAAATTCCCGAATTCCCGGTCAAGCTCATGGGTCAGGCGCTTAAAAACAGTCTGGTTCACCCGATTCACAATTTCCGGCCCGACGTTTTCATTGGTGACCATCTGCGGAACGGACAGGGTGCGAATTACATGAAGTTTTTCCCGCCCGTTCTTTTTCTCTCCGCTTCGGAAAGCAAACAGATAGCGACCGCCGCCGTCATTGTTTTTTTTCACCGGCATCAGAAAAACCGGTTTCAGCTTTCCCTGCCGCATCACCGGACCGACGCTGAGCATTCCGTTGTTTTTGAAAATCATCGCTTTCGCGGTATAGGCCCGGCGTTTTTTGCCCTTCGCCGCTTTCCGGGGAACCGTCGGCGTATGCCGAAATCTTGTGATCGTCAAGGGCCGCCCCACAACCTCCACAGAAACACTTCCGGTGCCGGACGCGCCCATTACGGTCTTAACCTTGCGTTTTTTGCCGTTCAGCGCATCGCGAATTTCTTTCTGAGGCGCTCCGTAGACCTTTGGAATCTGACGTCCGGTTTCGACCCGCACCGTGTCCGCCGCGCGGAGCAGCACCCGGTTCATGATTTTTCCGCCTTCGGAGGGGAACCCCTCCAGCAGCTTCGCGACTTTGTCAAGCTGTCCGGTATTCGCGTAGATTTCGGAATTGCCCATCAAAATCCCCCCTGTCCTGCGGTCAGAGTCACCTGAGATATCCCGTCTTCCTCGACGACCGGGCCGACGCGGTACGGGACCCCGTCCCACTGAATCAGCGCGTTTTGCACAGCGCCGGAAAGGTCTGCGGTTTTTGCGTAGAACAGCAGGTCGCCGTCGTATGCTCCTCCGGGCGCTTTCAGGCTGTTCCGCTGGCCTCCGTCCCCGTCGACGATCGCGGAAATTTCGCGCTCCGTCCCGCCTATGGTCAGTGTGTGGGGCTCCGCCATCTCGTCAAGGTCAAAAAACAGGTCAAGGTCACCGGCAATCTGGTCCTTCAGGCTCATTTTGCCTGCACTCCGGAACGGCCGAGATTCAGGTCAGGAGCGGCGGCAGTTTCACCGGAAGTCTCCGTTTCGGCCGCCGTCCCGGCTTGGGATGTTTCAGCCGATTTTGCTATCTCTTTTTTTTCGAGTTCCGCTTCAGCTTCTTTCACCGCTTGTTCAAACTCCAAATTCTCCATTGCCGGCTCCCGCCGCGCGTTTCCGGCTGCAATCAGCTTTTTTTCCAGAGCCTCCGGCGCTGCCGTAACCCTGCCGGCCGGGATCATCCGGCCCCCGATCATCGCCGGCACCAATAATTTGATCATCATACTCCTCCGTTACATCTTAACAAGCGCGAAATCATCTGCCGAGGCTTTCGCTTCGACCGCGATTCCGGCGAAAATCGTTCCCTCCGTCGCCGTCAGGCGTTTGTTGGCGTCGTCCCAATAGATTTTCTGCCCGACCGCGAAAGCTGCGGTTGTTTCCGCCGGGAATTCATAGACGCCCTCCAGACCGACCGAGCCGATTTCCCCGTTTGCAATCCCGCATTCCGCGACGCCGATCCGGGAAGAAAGAACCACCACATCCCCGTAGGCGATATTCGCCCCCGTGTCGTTTTTGTAGTTGATGATCTTCCCGGGCTGCACATAATTAGCCATTGTTAATTCCTCCGTTTCTCCGGCGTCAGGCTTCGACGCCGGGATTTTTGACCAGTCCGCGGTACCCGAGCAACGTGATCCCGCGGTCCCCGTAAATCCGGTACCGGATCCCGAGATGGTCGAAGCTCACTTCGGATTCGACGACCGGGGTTTCGTTGCCGTTTAAGTAGCTGATTTCGATCGTCGGCGTCAGCGCCGGGTTCGCCGCGAAGAAATACGGCTGCGCGCCGCTGTCCACATCCAGCTCCGCGTCTGTGATCATCTGCAGCTTGTTGCGGAACACGTTCGCGACGTTCGCGTTGTTCTGGGACGGGTCGGCAAGCGACGCGAGCAGCGCCTCAATGCTGGTTTCGGTCGAGGAACCGGTCAGAACAAAAGCGGGCGCGATGTTGAGCTTCGTTTTTCCGTCCATGTCGGTCTGCTGGCGCATCAGGCGGCGGGCCTCCGAAAACGACGCCGTTCCCGGGGCTGCCCCGGTTCCCAGGTTTTTGTGCGGCGCGCTGAACAGCTGGTTCCCGTCCTGCGTCGCGGGATTGGATTTCAGGATTTCATAAACGCTCTGGTTAATCCCGCGCGCGAAAGCCAGCGTGTACGCGGTCAGCGTCCGGGTGATCTGCCCGATATCATCGTTGATGAAAAGCTGACGGGTAAAGTTGACCATCTTGCCGACCGTGATCAAACGGCGGGTCGCAACCTCCTGATCGGAGAGCTTCGCTTCTTTAAATTCGCCGTTCTGCGGGATTTCCTCCAAAGCCCCGCCGTCGCTGATCTCATAGATGTGCGTCGGGCGGAAATCCGGCTGGCTTGCCGTGCTGGTCCAGAGCTGGAATGTGGTCGGGGCCAACTGCTGCGCCGCAAGGACCGTCCGGTTCGCAACGTCGTCCGCGATCGCGACGAACGCGCTGTCCGGCGTCATCGACCGGCGGAACAGATCGTCCCGGCTCATGCGGTTCGCTCTGGATTCTCCTTCTCTTGTAAGGCACTCCGCCGCAATCGCCTGCAAGCTCATTCCCCGGAATTCATTCGCGCCGTCCGCCGGAGCTTCAACCGCCACACCGCAGCGCATCAGCAGCCCGTCCGCGGCCGCGGAGCGAAACTTATCCGCCTCGTCACGGGTCACGCTCACGTTGCCGCCTTCCGCGCCCGCAGCGACCGGAGCATTGCGCTGCTGCAGCTGATTCAGAATTTGAGAACGCACCAGGTCGATCGAAGTTCCCGCCGTGATGTACCCCGCCGCCGCGTCGTCCATGTCGAAACTGCGGCACAGCGTTGTGATTTCAGCGGACCTCTGCCGTTCCGCCGCCACCGGATCCGGCGCTGCCGCGGGAGCCGCCGGCTTTGCCGTGCTCTGTGCTCTTTCTTCGGTCTGTCCCGCTGCCGGGACAGCTGCTCCGCTTTGCGAAGCGCCGCTTCCCGTCCCGGTCAAAGTGTTTTCATCCATGTTTTTTACCTCCTCTGAAATTGTCATATTTCTTCCGAGCCCAACCGTTGGATCGGCGGGGATCGGCGCTAAACTGATTTCCCAGGCTTTCCACTGAACCGCAATATTCGCCGGGCCGGTAAAACGCCCGTCCGCACTTTTCTGTCCCGGCTGCAGTTCCATCCACGCTCCCACGGTATAACCGACGGAAACGCCGCTGAGCATTCCCTTGTCCAGCTTTGACTGCAGCCGCGCGGCTTGCGGGTCGTCGGCGTCCATTTCGATCACCGCCCGGCATTTGTGTGCCGGTTCGTCCAGCCATGCCTTTACCACCTTGCCGATTGGCACCTTGCCATAGGACGGATCCGTTCCGTGGTTAAACAGCAGGACCCCCGTACCGCCGTCGTTAAAACAGCTCAAGTCTACCGCATCCGGCGTGTGCGCCAGAATTTCCGGTACTCCCCACCTCACATAAGGCTCCTCGCTCGAAAAAGAGATTTCATACTGATTCTCCGCTCCGTCCACCGCCCGGCATTCCAGCGTCTGCTGCCGAACCAAAATTCCGGAACTTCCGTTTTCTGCCGCCCGGGTTAAAAACGGACCGTTATTCCTCATCATTGAGATCCTCCTCGTCGTTATTTTCATCGTCCGGTTGATCGGGCGGAGCCTCCGGCACCGCCGCGGAATTGAGTCCGCTGTCCAGCCCCAGCTTCCGGAGCATGTCCGTTTCCCGCTTTCGCTGCGCCAAAACCTCGCGCCAGTCCTTGCCCTTTTCCGCACAGATCTCCTGCAGCGTTTTTTGATTGGTCTGCAGCGCGGTCAGGTTCGCACCCGTTTCCTTGGCCGGGTCGATCCAGTCCCACCCGGAGGCAATCCACACATGACGCCGGTACGGAGCCGGTTCCCGGAAATAGTCCGGAATCGGAATCCGCCCGGTCAGCACCGCCCAGTCCAGCCACTCGGGGTAAATCACGTCCAGAAGGTGATCCACCAGGTACTGCTGCTGCGGCATATAGGTCCTTTTGTCCTCCAGAAACCCCTGCCGGGCGGAAGAATAGGTCGACCGGCTCATGTCGCGCGAAACCGCCTCGTAGCTCAGACCGATCGAGCTGCCTGCCATGCGCTGGGTCGTCTTGATGATCGGGTCCACCGTGGAGCTGGTTCCCGCCGGCGCGATCGTGGAAATTTTTTCGCCGGGTTTTAAGTATGTAATCGTGCCCTGCTCCAATATTTCGGCTTTGGGCGGCGGCTGTCCGGGGCCGGCCCCAGGAACCGCCTCCACCGGCGCGTCGTAATAGCCGCGTCCCAGCCCCGCGACCCCGGTCAGTATCCCGGTATCCTTTTCCACCACCGCCGAAAGGTGGGACAAAACCCGTTCTTTTTCGATCGATGCGTCAATTAGCTCGTTCGTATCGTCGATACGTCCGAGCGCCGGGGCGAAAGGCGTCATCTCGCGCACCTGGCTCGGCCTGGTCAGGTATGGCAGATATACAACCCGGTCCGCCGGGATCCGCTGTGACTTGACCGAAACGCCCCACTCATCATAAACCTTGATGAAATAAGCGACCGGCCTGCGGTACTCGTCGATCTCGATCCCGCCGACCACCCTGTGGTTGTCAAACATCTGCACGCTCGAATCCAGATCATCGACTTCCAGCAGCTGCAGCTGGTACCGCCCGGCGAGAAGCACTTTCAGAATCAGGATTCCGCCGTCCGTATACCGTCGCCGAATCACCATTGACGCAAGGTCCGAAAAACTGAAGCGCCCGGTAACTTCGCAGTTTTGCGGACGGCACCACTCGCGCCAGGCCTCCTCAATCTGTGAATTCAGCGTTTCATCGTCCCCATCGGCCGCGTTTCGGACCTTCGCCTGAAGGACAAACCCGGAACCGACCACATTGCGCTCCAGTGCCAGAATCTCGGCGTTTAGAATATCGCTGTTCCGCTCCTGGTCCCGGGACCGTCCGCGGATCAGATCCCGGTTCCCCTGGTTCGCCTGCTCTCCGGTCGGGTTACTCCGCGTCCAGCCGCCGGCACGCGGCCCCGTATCCGCGGCGGAGTAAAAGCTCCTTCCATACTGAGCCCACGCTTCCCGCCGACACGCGGTTTTCGGCGCGATCGGCAGCAACATCCGGTTAATCAGGCTCATTTTCCGGCTCAACTTATCACCTCCTCCGCCTTAAGAACGCAACCGTCGTTCCGGGCCGCGCAATCAGGTCAATTTCTTTGCTGACCATCCGGTACTCCGCGTACAGCGTCGCAAGGTCCGCCCTCTGTACGGTTCTTGTCCCGATCCGGTATTCCTGCGCCCCGTTCTCAATTTTTTTAATTGCCTGCAGGATCCCGTCTCTTCGCGTTTCCAGCTCCGCAATCGTCATCTCCATCGCCTCCTCCGGAAAGATTTCCCGCCGTATGTTCTTTTTTCCTCAATGCCGGAGGGTTCCGGCATCAGATTCGGCTGCCGTTCCGGCGGTACTGCTTCGCTCTGTTCCCTCCTCGCCTGGTTCGCCCGAAGCGTCCGGATCCCGAACACATCCGCGGCGCAGGCGGCATAGACTTCGCAGTCAAGATAATGGTTCGCGGCCCCGGTCGATTTTTGCTCCCAGTGACTGACCAGGTGTCCGCGCACCCGTGAAATTACCTTCTGCTCCGCAGTGATCATTTCGGCGTACTCCGGGTCGCAGCCATGAAAAACAAACCATCCGCCCTCTTCTTCATCCCGCAAAATGCGGGAAAAGATCATGTCCTTGTAATAATCCGTGTCGACCATCAGCAGCGTCATCCCTTTGGAAATCCCGTCCCGGTCGATCACCGAAGGCCGGTATTTCGTGATCATACGGTTGCTGGAGCCCTTGACCGGAACCGCCCACTCACGATTGACGGCGCAGAAATCATAAACGTCGTCGGTCTGGTCTCCGGAATCCACCGCGCACAGGTTTACCTGAAAGCGACTGTTTCGCTTGTCCCTGTATTCGGCGTTCATGACCTCCTCGATTTCATTCCAGGTAAATGCCTGTCCGTGCGCGATGTTGTAGCTCGTCATGTTCGCGCGCCACGCCCGGACAACCCAGTAAAAGCATTTTCTCTGAACGTCGACGCCGCCGGTCAGCATTACCGTTCCCGGCGGGACTACCAGCTTTTCGAAATTGCTCTGCCGCTCCGCCAGCAGCCGGTCCGCGTCCAGTTCGCGCTCGACCTCTTTGAACGGCTCCCCGAGCCAGGAATTGATAAAATTCTGCAGCAGCTCCGGCTGATCCTTGTCATCCAGGAATTCCGCGGCGATGTCACCGAACCGCAGAAGCGGAGAATAAAAAGCATTGAGCCGAAAGGCGATCCTGCGGCGGCTTCCGTTGGTTTTGACCGGTTTCCATTCGCAGTGCCGGACCATCTCGTTTTTCTCGGCGTCCGAAATTAAACAGCCGCATTCCTCGCAGACGTAAAACGCTTCTTTTCTTGCCTGGTCCGGGCTGCTCCCTTCCGGCCAGCGCAGCTGACGGAATTGAAACGTCCAGCTCGCGCCGCAGTTCGGGCATTTCACAAAGCACTCCATCTGCGTGTCGGCCTTCAGCCAGTTCTTCCAGGTCGGTCCGGATTCAAAAACCGGCGTCGAAACCCTGACCGTTTTCTTGTTCGCAGGGTACGTTTTCTGCCGCTCCATCGCGAGCTTTGCCGGACTCGCTTCCTTCCCGGCCTGAACCGGATACTTATCCTCTTCATCCAGAAAAACATACCGGATCGGAAAAGAGGCGAGGTCGCTCGGTGAATTCGCTCCGACGATCCCGATATTGACGCCGCCGGAAAAATTCAGATCCAGCCGTTTGCTGCTTTCGTCGAACCGTTTTTTCAGCTCTTTGCAGTTCATGATCATCGGCCGGATCCGGTGCTCGCTGATCCGCTCGGCCAGTTCTTTCTGGGGGTACACAACCAGCATTGGTCCCGGGTCCTGACAGATCGCGGACCCCATCATGTTCAGGATCGCCTCGGTTCCGCCCTCCTGCGTCGCTTTCACCACTCCGATTTCCTCGACCTCCGGATCGGAAAAAGCGTCCATAATTTCCCGCAGATAAGGCATGTAATCCGTCCGCCAGGGTCCCGGTTTACTGGATTCCGCCAGCGACAGCACCCGGTATTCGTCGGCCCATTCGCTGACCGTCTTTTTCCCGGGAGGCCGCAGCGTTAAAAGCGCGGTCCGGATCCAATCCGGCACAACCCACGGCTTCACGGCAAATCAGCTCCCGGTTGATAGACTCCGTCGACCGACATCTGCGACAGCGCGTCCTCGACCCGGTCGGTGATCAGCTTGTCGATTTTTCTCGCTTCATCCGCGTCAATGTAAGAGGCAACCGTCATTCCCAGTTCATGACCCAGGCCTATCACGGAAGCCCGAAGCAGCGAGAAAAGCCTGCTGAGCGAACTCACAATTTCCGTTTTCGGCAGATATTCTCCGCCGGCGATCTGGTTCTTCATTTGCGTCGCTTCCAGCTGGGCCTGTTTCAGCAGCGCGTCATAGTGGGTTTTCATCTGGCTCGGTGACATCTTTGCGGGGTCCGTTCTGGCGACTTCCGCCAGGCGCTCTCCCTCTTTCTGCGCGTTCCATTCCGTTACGGCCTTGATATCGTAATATCCGTGTCTCGCTCTCGGGCATCCGGCCTTAACCCAGTTGCTCAGCGTCGCAGGGGTTACCCCGAAATATGCCGCCGCATACTTTGTACTCGCGATAATCGTTCCGCCCTCGAAATACAGGTCTCCTTTTTGTTCAACCTTTTCCTCGTCAGCCAAACTCCGCGCCCCCTTCCCCATTGATGATTTTTCAGCTTGCTTCCATTCCCGGAACACCAAAATTCACACCAGCAGCACACCCCGCTTTTTCGTCAAAACGCCGAACCGCTTCTGCTTTTGCCGCGTTTGGCTCGATTGCGGCTTTCCCGTCGTTCTGCACAAGTTTTACCTGTGCGGCAAGGGATTTCGGCTTTTCAAAAATTCAAAGTAATTCCGCCGTTTTTAAAACGGGTATTCCCCGGGCCTCGCAAGACCCGCAACGGGGGTATGGGGCCAGAAGGACCCGTAATGTTCTCCCCTCCTAGGCGTTCCTGATGTAAAAGCGGAATATTCTGTGGTAAATACGCTGTTATCAACACTTTCAACCACTAGATGTTGATAACTGGCAGAGTCCATTTGAATTCAGGAATCGGGCTTTAATTTCAGCCTGATTTTAATTTGAATACGAAAAAAGAGATATGCCCATGCGAGCATACCTCTCTGAGCATGATTATACGTCAAGAACGGTGTTGATTTCAACCGGACATTTGCGGACATTCCCGGACATTTCCGGCCATCTTTTAGGAAAAGAATGTGCTGCATCGGTCCAGCTCCCGGATTGCCATGCTCGTCAGGCGGCGCATATGCCGTTCCGAATAGCTTTTTTTCTCCCGAAGCTGCCGGGTGCTCATCCCGTCGATATACAGCCCCTCGATGATGGACCTCAGCTGGTTATCCTCCATCAGGGCGAGCGCGTCGTTCAGCTCTTGCCGCAGTCTTCTGGTTTCGACCGCCAAATCCTCGCATTCCTGTCTGGCCTGCATCGCGGTTTCCTTGATCGTATCAGGCCGCCCCTTTCCGCCGCGATTGAGAATCATTCCGGACGGCCCGGCACTCAGGCTTTCCCAGCGGATAGCATCATCGCATTTTTTCTTGAGCCGGTCGGCAGACAACAAATACTCTCTCAATTTCTTTTTCTTTTCATCATTGTTCATTATTGTAAAAAACCTCCTCATGGATAGAAATGGAGCTTCATGGAAGAGCGGATAAGCTAAAAAAGGAAGATGAATTCTGATTATGTGGATACTTATGGAAAGGTGGAACACTTCGTATAAAACTGTTCTATAGTTTGCCTAGGGAAAGTTTCCGGAAGTCCCTCCAAGGTTCCACGCCCCTCCATTACTGGGGGGTAGCGGGGGCCATCGTCGCGAGCTGCGTCCCGGCGTCTGACAGAGTCACATCGACAAATTCGTTGAATCTTGAGGTTTTTCTCTTGAAAAAATGATAGTTGTCCTGAAGGTCCAGAGAAAACTTGCTTTGAGACGCGGGATAACGTTCTCCGCGTTCCGAACACCAGGCCCTATAAACCCCGTAAAGCCGCCCGGACGGAATCGAACAGCCTTTTTCCTGCACGATGCAGTCCTCGACAAACTGTTTCATCTTATCCATTTCACGCCGATATTCCTCGTTTGCGGCGTCAACCAGCACACAGTCTGGCATTCCCTCCCGGTACCAGTCCACGGCCCCGCGAAGCGCCCACTGAAAAATGCCTGGCTTTTCCGCCAGCAGCTTCTCCGCGAGATGAATATCCTTTTTGTCGTCGGCAATCTGTGCCTCAAACGGAAGCATCCGGACCCGTCGCCAGATCCCGTGATCACTGTGTTTGATGATCGGCTTGACATTGGTCGCCATCACGATTTTAAACTCCGGCCGGAACTGGAATTCCTCCCGGTAAAGCCTCCGGGCCGTGATGACATCCTCGCCGGTCATCGTCTTAACCAGGGCCTCGTCCAACACGCAGCCGCCCGACGGCTCCGACGTCGTTACAAGGCGGACGCTCTTCAGGCGGGCGATATCGGACCGGGCCGCGGAGGAATTGCCGCGGTCGACGCGCATGATAGTATCGGCCTGCGCGTTTTTCGTGTAATCCCCGAACAGAGAGCTGACTATATTGACAAACGTGCTTTTTCCGTTGGAGCCCGTGCCGTACAGAAAGAAAAGGCACTGCTCCGCCGTCGATCCGGTCAGAAAATACCCGACCATGCGCTGGATGTAGAGCTGAAGCTCTTTGTCGCCTTTGGTGATCTCTTCCAGGAATTTAAGCCATAACGGACAGGCAGCACCCTCTATGTACTCCACGTCCGCCAGAAGCGACAGCTTCAGCCGGCGGTCGTGCGGGCGCAGCTTCCCGGTTTTCAGATCAACAATGCCGTTTTTTACGTTCAGCGCGTCCTTGTACCGATCCAGCTCGTTCGGAAGAATCGGGATTCCCGGAAGGTGCTGCGTTTCCTCGATCATTGCTTTTTTCGCCTTGCTGGACCTTGTTCTCCTGATATGCTTCATCAGCGTTTCGTTCACGGCATTATCCCCGCCCGGGTCTGCTTCCTTTCGCATCCGCTCCAGAAGCTCGTCCGCGCGGCGCTTAATTTCGCCGGTCTGGTCCTCGCACCATCGCTGGCCGCTCCAGATCATCCAGATTTTGTTGATGTGGTCGTACTTGATTTCGCTGCTGTACGCGTCACGAAAGCGATAAGCGTTTCCCGTGTCGTCGTAGGTGTAAAGGCGAGGATCCTTCTGGATTTCAGGCCCGGCCGGAGGATGATCTTCCGCGGGATCCGACGGAGGGGAAACTCCCCCTTTCGGCGGTTCCGGAGGCGGCTCCGGCAGCGGAATCTCTTTCCGCTGATATTGGCGGTCAATCGGGACAAACGTGCGGTCCTTACCCTTGACCGCGCGCGAAAGCGTATATTGCCCGTAGGTCCGGCCTCCTCCGACGGAACGATCCCATTTGTCACGGTACATCCCGGACGCGCGGAAAACACGGTCCATTCGCTCCGGATTGCAGTCAAACCAAAAGGCCAGATAGCTCGCGAAAGCAAAATCCGCCTCGCTCTGCGACGGATATTTGTTTGTTGACCAATCCCCGCGATACAAGCGCTGCATTTCCTCCCCGTTTTTGGAGCGAAACGCAATATCGAGAATTTGCTCATCGGAAAGGTCCCTCGCCTGTTCCCCGGTCGAACCGTTTCCAGGCAGTTCCTTTCTCTTCGGAGAAACAGTCACAGGCTGCGGATCCTCGTCAGCGGATTCCCCGAACCGCGTCTGCCTCGCGTTTTCACGCGTTAAATACTTTTTATGGATTTTATCAAGCGTTTCAGTGCATTCCCGAAGCGGATAAGCAAAGCCGTCCTCGTCGCAAAAAACATTGCCTGTAACGGTGAAATAACGAACCGAATCGTACATTTCAAGGCCCAGCATCGGGTCTTTGCGGCCGTCCCGATTGGGGAGCTTTCCCTTGCAGAGAATATGAATTCCCGTCCCGCTCGGCGAAACCTCGGCGTAGCTCTGCAGGCCGTCGATCAATTCCTTTGCGAAATCGGACGGCTCCCCGTCGTCAATGCAGTGATCGATATCGACGCCGGCGATTCCGTCTCCCAGCTCAAACCCGATTCCGGACGCTCCGTAGTCGCGCACCGCCTGAATCGCCTCGTCAAAGGTCCCCCAGGTCGAGCTGTCGTCGGCCTTCGCGTGGAAAAGCTCCCCCCTGAAATTGGGCCGAGGGCAAAGGGGACTTTTGTCCGGATAACGATGACAGACCCACTGTTTTCGGCGGATCAGTTCCTGCGGTATATTGTCGTATTGCATTGCATCACCTGATTACTGCTTTATATTTTTTCGGATCGTCCCGGCCGAAATAATCGTCCAGATAGACGCGCAAGGCGTCGCCGTCTTTTACCAGCGACACCCTGAGCACCGTCCCGATCAGTTCCCCGGCGATCCGTTGCAAATCCTCGATCGAATCAATAAGATACCCAAGCCTCAGCAGATCGCGCCGGAGATAATCGGGCAATACCCCCTCAAAAATGTACCTTTTTACGATTTCATCCCCTTTTCCATCGCCGGCGGTCACCGTCAGCGCAAGCTCGAAAATTGTTCTGCCAACGTCTTTCCCGACTCCGTCGCGGCATTCAGCCTCGGTTACGATTACCATCTTCCGGGCGCGGTCCCGTAGCTCCATTTTTATGCCCTCCCTTCCGGTCAGGCCTCTTCCGGCCTCCCGAAATATGTTTCATAGCTCTTCGGCGAAAGTATGCCGACAGCCCTTTTTGCCTCTGCATCGTTCATTTTTTCCAACACAAAATTCTCGCTGCACAAGGCTCTGACTCTCTTGAACCAGTTTCCTCTCCTGGTACGAAAGATTTCCTCTCGCCAGCTGCTGGCGACCAATGTCGCCGTATCCGTGTCATAAAGTTTTCCATCAATAATTGTTTGCATCTCTATTTATCCCTCCGTATTTTTTCTTGAATGTCTTCTTAAAGCATTCGCTGCAAAGATCTTCCCCAACCCAAAAATCATGAATTACCCCTCCCGTCCATCCGCCGGCGGCAGTGAAAACTCCTGGTCCATCAGGGCTCCGTTGCGGATCAGCGCCGCCTTGTTTTCCAGCTCGTCAATTTTTTCCCGCATCTTCGAGACACATTTTCTGACAACCTGCTCAATCACGTCTGCGGAAGATAAATTCAGGATCATCAAAAAGTTTTCGTATCCGGAATCGAGCAGATCAAGAAAACGACCCGCGGAAATCATCGTATCGTCCCGCTCCAATCCAGCCTGTTGCCGGGCCTGAGCCTTTGCTTCTTCCAGCTTGCGCTGAGCTGCCGCAAGTTCTTTTTCATATCTCAGGCTGGCGTCCGCAGCGCCCTCAGCACGAAGGACTTTTTTTATATCTTCGCCGGGTTCCTGAACGGCAACTTCAATCGGCCGGGATTCCAGTTCCTTAACCGTGTCCTCCAATTCCGTGATTTTCTGAAGGTCGAGCTGTTTCTGGCTTCGGGCAATCTGCAAACTCTCGTTCGTCTTTTCCAGTTTTACTAAAGCATCCATGTAATTTTTGTATTCCTGACGGCTTTTCTCCCGGGCGGCAGCCGCTTCTCTATCGGCTTTCGATTCCCGTTCTCTGGCCTGAGCCGCCGCATTCCGCGCCTCGTCGCGCTCTTTGATTGCCTGTTCCAGCTCACGCTTCGACATTTCTGAAACGGTCTTTTCCTCACCCTTTACCAGGTGCGTCGTCTGGATAAAATCGTCCCTGTCGTCCTCCGGGACCTGGAGCAAGGCAAGTAATTTTGTATAGGGCAAATCCGTCACCGTTGACGTATTTGAGAATTCCTGCGCGATCCGCATAAACCGTTGAGCCGATACCTCCGAAAACTGGATCTGATCCCGCAGCCACGGAAGCCATTCTCCATGCGGAAGCTGCTGTTTTGCTTCGATCAGACGCTTCCCGATCTCGATAATATTCTGTGCCGTTTGAGCCTTATAGAAATTGATTTCCATCGTAATCCGTTCGATCGGACGGGGCGCGGCAGCGGAATCACCGGACGGAGTCAGCGCCGCACCGGGTTTCTTTGCCGATTTCTTTGCTTTCCGGATCATTTCCAGCACACGCTGTTTTTCCTGCTCCTCCGTCACATCCGGGCGCTCCGGTTTTCCCTCAAAAAAGCGGTCCGAAATAGCCGCAAGCGAGGCGACGCCCGCTTTCGTCTTACTGAAATACAGTGACAAACAATACCGGCCGTCCGACCCGTAACAGACCCCGCGCTTGTCCATTTCTTTCGCGGAATCATCCAATCCGGGAAGATTGCGGGAATAGTTCCAGATTTCACGGGCAAAATCGAGGTCAAGCGTATGAATTCGGCCGACGTGAAAGCTGTCACGGGTCCGCGGCAGATCGGCGGTTGTGCGGTAATTAATTTTCCGGCTCGCGCGACATTCATAGCCGATAATTTTTTCATATGGTACTCCATGAAGCGAAACCACAAACGGGCAGCCGAAACACTCATGTTTTGCTCCAAAATCACCGCCCAGACGGTACCCCGTCGTATCGGCGGTCGTATCTTTTTCAAACGTCTTTCCGCATTTGCAAATATAGGTCTGTTTCAACGCTTTCCTCTCTTTCTGGGCCTCCGAATAAAACCGGCATCCCAAGGGAGTATTCCAATAATCCCTGGTTTCTGTTTTGAAGAAAAAGCAACGCTGCGCGCACTCACAAGCCCATTTTCTCGTCTCAAGAGGCGTTACGTCGCAGCCTTTTCTTCTGCTGCAGCCAATAATCCACTGACGAAAATCATCATATTTTCGGACGCCAGTAAAATAAGGGCAAACCTTACTATACAGAACAGCCTGTCTTTTTTTCTGGTATCCATCAAGCATTTTCTTCATCTGCTCATCGGTCCAGCCGGACACATCATCCATATTTCCGTAGCACCGCAGCTGAAGTATCAGCTCATTACGATCCATAACGGCCACGCCCTTTCCTGCCGCCCCGGACGCGGTCCTGCATCCAGACAGGGGGAATCCAGTTAAACCCATAAAGGGCAAAAAACATATCAGAGCCCGCCGCGAACCATTTTTCCGCCAGCTGCTTCGCGTCATAAACGCCAACCGTTTCACCGAACCCGTTCCGGACAATCAGCACGTCGATATGCTTGCAATAGTGTATTTCCCACCGATTTTGACGGTTACCTTTCAAATAATCGTTATTCTTCAAAATGCATTCCTCCTGAAAAACGATTGCTGTGCCATCATTGTCTCGACGCGGTCACTGGCGAGCTGATAAATTACAGGGTCAATTTCAAATCCAACGTAGTCAAAGCCGTTATTGAAACAAGAAATCAGACTTGAAGCGCTTCCGACGTGGGTATCAAGTATCTTCCACCCCGGTTTCGCGTAGGTTGTAAGGATCCAATCGTAGAGAGCAATCGGCTTTTGGCAAGGGTGAATCCGCACTTCATTTTTCTGTTTGTTTCCCTGCTGAATCCATCCCTCCGATATGGATTTTCCCTGCATCATGCCATTCCACATATACCGAAAAAGTCTTACGCTGTCATGCAGACTGCAATATGCAATTTCACAATCGGAAAAGCTGGATTCGCCATTGCACTTGTCCCAAACAATCCGACCAGGGCCGAACTGATGATGAAAGTAATTGCATCCCCATACGATTTGATTTTTTGAAACCCGAACGAGTTCTTCGAAATATTTTTCTGTAGGTAAATCCCATGATTGAATTTTCGGGTAATCTACACGCCGGATATTGAGGGTGTTGATCTTCTTGCCGTAATAGCCGCGCTTGTTCGGACCATCGAAGTAAGGGGGATCCACAATCGCAAGTTCAAAATATTTTTCCGGAAACCGCTTCATGCCATCCATGCAGTCCATGTTGTAAAAATGATTTAGCTCAAGCATATTTAAAACGGCAGATCGTCGTCGGTCGGCATCGGAGCGCTTTCCCCTTCCGGAATCGAATCAATCGCACTCCCGGAGCAATCGCCGGAACGCTCCGGAGGCGGATCCGGAAGAGATTTTGTCCCGCCTTTTCCGGCGCTGTCGCCCGCGAACCGAACATCGTCCGCAATCAGCTCCGACACCCAGCGCTTGATTCCGTCTTTATCCGTATAGGTTCTGTTTTCAAAATGGCCCTGGACAAGGATCGGCTTGCCCTTCTTGAAATATTTCGTGACGAACTCGCCGCGGTTTCTCCATGCGATCACATCAAAGAAATCGGCCTTTTCCTTTCCTTCGACCTTATACGGCCGGTCGACCGCGATCCGGAACGTCGACACCGCGACGCCGTTCGGCGTGTGCCTGAGCTCCGGGTCCGCGACCAGGCGGCCCATCATCACCGTCAGTGAATACATTTGTTTCCCTCCAATCAGTACGCGCGCCGGCCGCGGGTGCGATTATGTACGGCCTGTTTGAGGATTTTTCGGCTCCGCTTACAGCTGATTTCCTGAAAAGCCTGTTCCGTCCCCTTTGCCTTCCGAACAGCTTCCTGAACACGGTGTTCCTGTTCCTTCCACTCAACCCAACGAGGGCAATCCGAATGACACCCCAGGGCGCGGTCTGAACACCCATAGCAGGGCGGCTGCCGCATCATGGGCGCCTCCCGGCATAATTGACACCGGAAGCTAAAACGGTTATACTGGCATTGATCTTAATTCCCATTTTTCCAAGACCGCCCTCGGTGTTTGCAGCGCCGCCGGCGGTTTCTTTTATGCGCTTTTTCACGTCTGAAATGGTTGATTCAAGCTCCGAACTGATTTTGCGAAGCTGCCCCGCGCTGATGACACAAATCAGGCGGCTTCCAATCATAAAGCCCCGAATCATATTCGCCAGGGATTCCGCGCGTTCAATGGTCTCGGCATACTCGATGTGCTGAATGGTGTTTCTTAAAATCCGGACCGTCTGTTCCGTTCGGTTCATTCTGTTTCCTTCCTTTCTTTTTAGGCGTTGACCCGCCCCGAATTTCACAATGAGGGCAGACATAGCCTATCTTCGGGATTTTTTGATTGACGCTGATTATCCAGTACGAACCGCAGACGCGGCATCTTGCTGTCATTGGCCTGTCCCCCTTTTTCGGTTTTAACGTCCTGTCATTTTGAACTCAGGGCGAAATGAAAACTTCACCGTACCCCTTGTCGGGGTAATACCGGCAGCCTTGGTACCCCGGCACCTTATTCGCTGTTGCCAGCACATTGATAAACGTCTCAATCCGCCGCGCCCGCTCCTCCGGATCCAGCTCCGGAACGATTTCCTCAAAGCGCAGCTTGCCGACTTTTCGCTTTCCCGCCAATGGCATCATCTCCTCACTATAATCTATGCGCCTGTGTTTGTACTACTTTCCGGTTTTTTCGTCCGGCTTCGTACGGGCATATTTCAGCGCCATAATCGACGCGGAAAGCCGGTCCATCTCCTGCATGATGCGGTCCCACTCCGGCCGTTCCGCTTCCGATATAATTCCGTCGCAGGTAATGTCAATCATGCGGTCCCGTTCCTTGAGGAACGCGTTAACCTCATTGAGCACGTTCAGAAACGCCGCGGGGAGGTCTTTCAGTTCGATTTCCGGTAAAATCTGGCGACCGATTTCCGCGCTGTTTCGCAAGTGCTGATAGGCGAGATACTGGGTTCCGTAAACCTCAATCATCCTTATTACCGCGTCGTTCGGCGGGTACCTCCTGCCGGATTCATAGGCCCGAAGGCTTTCAACGGACACATCGACCAGCTCCGCGGCCTTTTCCTGCGTGATTCCGGCACTTTCGCGGGCAATTTGATAGATATTTCGGTATTCCGACTGCATGGAATTATCCTCCTTTCCGTGGGATAATTAGGATAAAGCGGAGGCCTGATCCGGTTCCGAATCCAGCCGATAGTAATTCCCGTCCGCTTTCTTCTTAAAGGAAACGTCCATGTCTTTCAGGTTCCGGCCGAAGGTTGTCAGGGATTCCGGCTTGATCCCGTTCGCGTCGCACCACCGGTTATAGAGCTCATACAGCTCCGTCGCCTGAATCCAGTCGTTTGCCAAACATCGCTCCGCCAAGAAATCCGAATCCAAGAAGCGGCTGACGCTTGTCTCCTGAACATCCTCGATGCGGAATATCATGTCCGTGTCAATCTCCCCGTGGAGAATTCCGACGATCACCGCGCGGTTGATCTGCTCCCGCTGTGGGCCGGACATTTTCGCGTTGTTGACGTAATAAACCAGCTTCTGCAGCTTTTCCATATCGAGCTTTTCGGTCATATATGCTCCCTCCTCACGCGCTTTTCTGCGCGAGTTTTTCTTCTTCCGTGATAATAAATTCAACCGGCACATGGAGAACGTCCGAAAGGCGCTTTGCCATGAGCAGTTCCATATTCTTCTGGCGATTTCCATTTTCGATTGAGTTATAGTAACTTAACGAAACGCCAAGTTCATCGGCTATATCCTGTTGTGTAAATTTTCTGTCACAACGCAGTTTCTTAAGATAAGTCCTCACTCTCGCACCTCTTTTCTATTCAATTTGTGAAGTACAATATTATAATAGCCGCTACTTCTCGATTTGTCAAGCTAATTCTACTCTTTTTGTGAAGTTGTATGTACTTTACTAAATGTAAAGTTTATAATGTCCGTGGAGTGATAAAAATGAACAGGTTACGTGAACTCAGACGAGAAAAAGGCCTAACCATGAAGCAGTTAGGCAATTTCTTCGGGTTAGCAGAAAGTACGATCAGTCAATATGAGACCGGTAAGCGTCAGCCTGACAATGAAACTCTTATAAAATTCGCAAATTATTTTGATGTTACAATAGATTTTCTTCTGGGCAACGACTCGAGCAGCAAGCAAAAAAAAGAGCCCGTCACAGATCGTGACAGGCTGTTGGAAGATAACATAGAGCTTTTCAAAAAGCTACCGACGGACAAGAAGAAGCAGGCGCTTGACTACCTTCGCTATCTGGTCGAGCATCAAGGGAAACAATAAATGCTTTTTCCAGGTTTAAGGATTCGCTGTTTGCACGGTTTAACAGAGCGGTAAATTCCGGCTCATACTCCGCATCCATTCATTCACCCTCGCATCCATCCGCATTCCGTAACAAGTCGAACAAGTGTTCAGTAGCGATATTCTTATTTTAACTCTATCTCCGGAAAAGTCAACTGGTTTTTATAAAAAAAGCCGCCCGCTGGTGCGAACAGCGGACGGCACTGCCATAAGAAGCGTCTGTCTAATGCCTCTTGAGAATATTATACACGGGTTTGTCATATTCTGTCAATCCGTGTGATTCGAGGGGTGTAAATATGGATTTTATCGATCAGATCAAGCAATTCTCAAAACGCGTTGAAAGCATGAAAGACTCCGTCCAAACGGAAGAAGCGACCAAGACATCCATTATCATGCCCTTTTTCTCGCTTTTAGGCTATGACGTGTTTAATCCGGCGGAATTCGTCCCCGAATTTACGGCAGACGTTGGCATTAAAAAGGGTGAAAAAGTCGATTATGCAATTCTCTCGGAGGGTGAACCTGTCATTCTTATCGAATGTAAATGGATTGGTGAACCGCTGGAGAAGCATGATTCTCAGCTTTTCCGTTATTTTGGTACGACAAAAGCAAAGTTTGCTATTTTGACAAACGGCATGATCTACCGGTTCTATACCGACTTAGAAGAACCGAATAAAATGGACGAGGTTCCTTTTTTGGAAATTAATATCCTCGACATTAAAGACGGCCAGGTCGCAGAGCTGAAAAAATTTCACAAATCCACTTTCAACGTCTCTGATATTTTCGATACGGCCTCTGAATTAAAATATTCTCACGAATTTCAAAAGGTCTTTGCTACCGAGCTTCAAAATCCATCGGATGATTTTCTGCGCTTATTTCTAACTCCGGTCTATTCTGGAGTAAAAACGCAGGCGATCATGGAAAAATTCCGTCCCGTCTTGAAGAAGGCATTAAATGGTTATATCAATGAATTGATGAGCGATAAAATCAAGTCAGCTCTTGGAGTAAATACGGACTCTCCATCCGATGCCCATGTGGAAGAACCGGAGGAAGAACCGGAATCAGAACCAGCTGTTCCTGAAAGCAAAATTGTAACAACCGAGGAAGAACTGGAAGCCTTCGTGATCGTCAAAATGATTCTGAAAGATACCGTTTCACTTTCAGATATTTCCTATAAAGACACCATCAATTATTTTGGCGTGTTGTATCAAGGAAAAACCACAAAATGGATTTGCCGTTTTGTATTTCGAGGTTCCCATAAATATTTAATTCTTCCGGATGAAAATAAAAAGGAAGTAAAAATAGAACTTGAGACCATCTATCAGATTGCGGACCACTCAAACGAAATAGTTCAAGTATTGCAGCGTTATCTTTAATGAAATGATGGGAATATGGGGGTAGGTTCAAATGAAATGCCAAAAATGCGGAAGTGAAAACGTCAATACTCAGGTTGTTGCAGAAACACAAAAAAGAGGTTGCCTTACAGTGCTACTGTACATCATTCTTTTATGTATTCCCGTGATTGGCTGGATTGCGTTGTTTATGCTGCTGCGCGGCAGAAAATCAAAAAATATAACATATGCAGTTTGCCAAGACTGCGGGCATAAATGGAAAATCTAAAACAAACGAAAAGCCACCCTTTCAGCGTCGTCTGAGAGGGTGATCTCATATGGAGGAACACTATGATCGCCATATACGCCCGCCAGTCCATTGAACGGCCCGACAGCGTATCCATTGACGCGCAAATCGAACAGTGCCGCCGGCTGGCACAGGAAGACGCCCAGACCTATTCCGACGTGGGATACTCCGGCAAGAACACAAAACGGCCGGAATTCGAGCGCATGATCCAGGACATCAAGGAAGGAAAAATCACTGCCGTTGTATCCTACCGCCTGGATCGTATCAGCCGTAACATTATCGACTTCGCAAATTTGCTCAGCCTGTTTGAAAAATACGGCGTCAAATATATGTCCGCGACCGAGCAGTTCGATACTTCGACTCCAATGGGCCGGGCCATGATTTATATTGTCATGGTATTCGCGCAGCTGGAACGTGAAACAATCTCCACACGAATTTCAGACAACTACCGCTACCGCTCCGCCTTCGGCCTTTTCATGGGCGGGAATACGCCGTTTGGTTACGACCGGAAACGGATCCCCCTTGACGGCAAAAAAGTTTCCGTCCTGACCCCGAACGAACAGGCTCCGGTCCTTCAGCGGATCTTCCGTATGTTTACGTCTCACAGCAGCATGGTCAGCATTTGTCATGAGCTAAACCGTGAGGGTATCAAAACCGCAAAAGGGAACCTGTGGACAAACCACGCCCTGCGCCGCGTATTGGAAAATATCAGCCCCTGCCGCGCCGACGAACGGCTGTATGATTATCTGTCCGCCTGCGGCTACAATCTGGCGAACGGATTAGAAGACTTTGATGGGGAACACGGGATGTGTCTGTTTTTTAAGAACAAAAATCGGAATCAGGAAACGGATCCGGAAGAACAAACCGCCGTTGTGGGGATTCATCCTCCCATTTTATCATCGGAGGAGTACATTGCAGCTCAGCAAATTCTGGCCAGTCACCACGCAAGCCCCGGAAAGCGGTCCCAGAGGACCTTTTTGACCGGCCTTGTACAGTGTCAGGAATGCGGGCACAGCTTCGGAATCAAATTTACCCAGCGGGGGGACCGTCATTACGCTTATTTCCATTGCCGGGGGAGGGAATCCCGCGGCGTCTGTGAAAACAATAAGTTTATTCCCGCCGAAGAACTCGAAAGCGGAATTCTGGATCTGTGTATCCGTCATTTATCCAAGGTAGACATCAAACAAACTCCTTCGGAACCGGAAGATCATTACCGCGTCTCTTCCGCGCAGGCCCAACAGATCCGACTGCAAATCAACAACCTGGTCGATAACATCGGGAAGGGAAACTCCGTCGTCGACGGGCTGCTGACAAAGAAGATTACCGCCCTGCAAACTCAGCTGGACGATCTGAACCAAAAGACCAGAGTCCAGAAGCCGCGCCCGGTTATCAGCCAGGCAACTCTCGACTGGCTGAAAAACCAGCTGTCCGAATTTGACAAGCTGGAATTGCCACAAAAGCGCGACGCGATTCAGCGCATGATAAAGACCGTATGGATCGACAAAAACGGGACAATCAAAATCGAATATCTCTTCTAGCTTATATCTTCCGGCGTGAAGTCGCCGGGATGAGAAAAGAACACCACCCATTTCCCCCGATAATCCGAAAAGCGGATCGGCCCGAAGGTTGTGTTCGCGGTAAAATCCGGCGCTTCCATCCCTATGCTTAAATGGCCGCAGCGGTCCATTTGATCCATTTTCATGTTCATATTGTCCATATCCATCATAAAGAAAAAACCTCCTTTTGCTTCTGTTTTATAATACGCGCCGTGATAAAAACTGTGCGGCAGCCCGCCGCGCCCCATCGGCCGGCGCGGGGAATAAAACGGCTTTGTCCGCAGAAACTAAAAGCGGAAAGGAGTTATGTAAATGGGACAGGAAACACAGGGAGAAAACAACGGGCCTTTGCCAAAGGCCATCAACGAATTTACACCGGAGCCGGAAGCGGACGCGCTTTCCATCACGGGGCTTGTCAAAGCCTCCGGCAAAATAACCGGGTACCAGCTCTCGGACGGCAGAAAAGTCACCCGGGATGAGGGCGTTCATCTGGCAAGAGAGAACAAAATCCGGGGCGTGGCGGTCGCCGTGAAAAAAGGGACGGAATACCTTCGTTCCCTTCCGGACGGCTCGGAGGACAACAATCTGGGCAGCCTGCCGACCGTTTCCCAGTAAAGCTGAATCAAATTCGGCCTCCGGCCGCCTGTTGCAGCAAAAAAGCACGGGCGGCCGGGCCATTTTTCACAAAGCGTGCAAAAATGGATTGCCCGCGGAACCGAAACATGCTATAATCGGTTTTGGCTGAATTGTTCGGCCCAGAGCGGGTAAACCGCGTTACCCATACGGAGGACTGATAAACATGGCGGGTTGGGAAAGCTATACCATGCCAAGGTATTTGAAAATCGCAATGGATTTGGCCGCGAGAATTGCGTCGGGAGAAATTCCGGAGGGCTCCCGCCTGAAGGGGCGCTCCACCCTGGCCACGGAATATAACGTTTCCCCGGAAACCATACGTCGGTCCATGTCCATTCTTTCCGATAAAAACGTGCTCAAAATCATGTTAGGCAGCGGGATCGTCATTCTTTCCAAAGAAAACGCGATCCAATTTATCAAGAGCTTTAAAGACGACGAGCGGGTTGCCGACCTTCGCCTGAAGCTCGCCCAGCTGATGGAAAAGCGCAGCGGCATGGATGAAGAAATCCTTTCGCTGACCAAACAGATTATCGACATGTACCGCTACAAGCGGTCCGACCTGATCACGCCCGTGGAGATTCCTCTTCCGGGCAAATCGCCGATCATCGGCAAAAGCATCGGGGAACTGGAAATCTGGCACAATACCGGGGCGACCATCATCGGCGTGGTTCAGCAAAAGGACATCATCCTTTCCCCCGGCCCGTACTACGAATTCTGCGCGTCCGACCGTGTCCTCATCGTCGGCGACGAAAACGTCATCGAGCGTTTTAATGCCTTTGTCAACGGAATTTTATAAATCAGCGATTTCATGTCTCCGTCCCGTGCTTCTTTTTTTGGGAAGCACGGGATTTTTTTCTAAATTTGCAGTTTCTCCGGCCGAAATGATACAATAGAAAACAGAAATAAGGGAGGGATTCTATTGCTGCCTTGCATCATGGCAATTGAAAACGAAGAAGAGCGCCAAACCATGGACCAGCTGTACCGGCAAAATTACAAACTGATGCTGTACATAGCAAAAGGGATTTTAAAGGACCAAAGCAAGGCCGAAGACGCGGTTTCTCAGACTTTTGTAAAAATAATTGAAAAATTTCAAAAATTTTCGTTTGAAGACTGTAACAAAACCAAGGGTTTGGTGGTTATATTAGTGAAACATATTTGTTACAACATGCTGCGGGAAGAATCACACCATTCGCAGGTGTCTCTGGATGAAGAGAATTTCCAGGCTGATTCCTTCGATTTGCCCTGTGACCATCTGCTGACGGAAGAAACGTACCGGGCGTTGCAGGCGGAGCTGAACCGGCTGGATGAAAAGTTTCGCATCGTGCTGGAATTAAAATATGTGTACGACTATTCTCACGAAGAAATCGCGCAGCTTTTGGACATTTCACCGGGGAACGCCCGGGTGCGTCTTCACCGCGCGAAAGCGGCTCTTGCAAAAGCAATGAACGAAAGGGGATTTCATGGTGAATAACGTAAAATTAAACCGCGAGCTTTTTGAGGCAATGCTGAAAGAGGCGGTCAACGAAAATTTTGAAAAGGAGGTTCAAAGCCTTCCGAGCGAAGCCGCGCTCGCGGACTGCGAGCTTTCTTTAGGGACAAAGCGCAGAATCGAAAGCATGATCCGCGAAGCCCGCGTAAAGTCGATTCTCCGGCGCGTCAGGGCGGTTACGAAACGGGTCGCCGTCCTTCTCGCGATCATGATTCCCGTATCGCTCGGCAGCCTGCTCAGCGTGGAAGCGTCGCGCAACGCCATTTTCAACGCGATCATCGAATGGCGGAGCGGCAGCGCGAAAATTTCTTACCAGCAGGGTGAACGAAATTCCGGCTCCTCCGGTATGGAGGAAGATCAGGCCAGTAAGCAATATTTTCCTTCCTATGTTCCGGCTGGGTTTACGGTCAGCAAAAAATCTGAGCTCGGGGACATTTTCTATACAGTTTATAAAAATAAAGAGGGACAGACGATTGACTTTCAACAGGCGAGCTTATCCGCGGGAGGACAGGAAGTGATTGATTCCGAACACAGCACCTATTCCCAAATTGATATTAATGGGAACCAAGCATCCCTTTTCCGGGCCAACACAAAGGACGATTCCTCTTTTCTTCTATGGAAAAATGATCATTCCAGTTTTCTGCTCATGTCAAAGATCGATTCGAAAGAGCTGATTAAGATGGCCGAAAGCATCAAAGTTAAATAAGGGCGAGTGAAAAAATATTTTTAAAAAAATTTCTAAAAATCTGTAACATTCTGGAAATTCAGGTGTTCTGTATATAGAAATAATTTTTAGGCCGTTCATTCGGCCTCAGAAAGAGGGATGTAAAAATGAAAAAGCAAGTAGTTTCTCTGGCCCTGTCCGTTTGCATGCTGCTGTTCAGTTCCGGTCTTCCGGCGTTTGCGGCGACCTCCTCCGCGGGAAGCGCAAACTCCGGCGTGCATGTAATGCTGGTGAACACGGACAGTATCCATCTGAACCTGAGTTTTTCCGGCGACAAGTCAGAATCGACCGTAATAATTCGCGGAAAAGACGGAACCAGCAAGATTAAAGCGGACGTTTACCTGATGCGGGTGGAAGGCAATACTTCCACAACAGTCAAGCATTGGAGCGCGACCTCCTACGGCGACGAGCTGGATTTTTACAAGGAATACTACGTTTCCAGCGGATACACATACGAATTAATGCTTAACGCCGCCGTCACGCGCAACGGAAACACGGAATATATCAATACTTCCACAAAAGCCGACTGCGGCTGACTCCCGGTCCAAAGCTGATTACAAGGAACTCCCTTTCACATACACTTTGCCGGCGGCTCAACCGCCGCCGGCACCCATTTATTACTCATCCGCAAAGGCACTCTTTTTGAAAGTTTCTAAAAAGCCTTTAAAAATTTTTAAAAAGAGTGTAACAAAACGGCTTCTCAGGTGTTTTGTAGGGTAGAAGGTAAAAATTTATTAATTTCATTCCATTGTTTTCAATGCAGCGCGCGCTTTGAAATAAATTTTTGTTTCAGAAAGAGGATGACACCGATGGACTATTTTGAGGGGAGACTGATTCCCCTGCCCGGCAACTCTTTCGTACGTCCATAGGCCAAAATAAAAAGGAGGAACAAAAATGTTAAAGACCAAATTAAAAAAGTTATCAGCTCTTTGCGCAGCAGTTGCTTTGATTGCAACTTTTACAGTTTCAGGCTCTGCAAAAACCATACATGTTAATGCAGACTTTCATAATGATATTGACAATTATTATGATTGGTGCAACACGGTGTACAAGCCACAGCCGGCAAGAGCCGGAGTCCATGTTTATCTAAATCCAAATGATAGTGGGGCTGCATATGTGAGAGTAAGTTCCACAGGTGAAGAGGCGCATAAAAACTTTACTTTTAATAAGGCCACTTCATCTGGATGGGTTAATACATCTTGGGTTTCCATTTCTGCGGATTATGCTACTTCTTTAGACCTTTCCGGTACTCGGTACGGACCCAGCGGCTCTAAGGAATTCTATGACGTCTATTACGAATAATTAATTCAACAGCAGTTATGGAGGTTATACTCCATAACTGCCTCATTTTACATCCTATGGCGGAGGGAAAGATGAAGACATTCTATTTGGTCTTTTCAAGAATCAAGCAATATTTCAAGTCAAACAAACTGATTTTCTGCCTTTTTATCATCGGCGGTATTTCTTGTGCAATCACTTTTATTTATTTTTATGGGAATATGGTAACGGTAAAAAAGAATTCGGGAAAAAATGACGAGGCTTATCGAACTTATACGATCGATCTCTCTTCACCGCAACATGTAAAGTCAGACGAACTCAAATCCTACTTTCGCAACTACGGGGTTGAACGCATGGAAGCAAGCTGCGTCGTTCCCCAAAAGGAATTGGCATGCGTAAATATTGGCGCAACCTTTACAAAAAACACAAAAAACGGATTTTATGTTAAAACTCCGTTGTCCGGCGGGGATACCATGAAAAGCGTAAAGGGACGAACTCAATTTACGGAACAGGAACTGAAAGACGGAGAAAGGGTTGTCGTGATTCCCATGGAATTTCTGCGGGACAACAATATGCCCGAAAGTCTAAAAATACAGGGGATAAAATACAGAATCATTGGAATAAGCATCGATACGGTCGCCTTTTATATACCGCCGTCCGCATTCGATCGCGATGGATTTGCTGCCGACCGCATTTCGGTTCTTTTGCAGCAAAGATTAAGCGAAAAAAACAATCAAAGCTTTACGGAAAAGCTTAAGCGGATTTTTCCGCAAAGTGAGATCAGCGGGCCAGATTCGGTCATTCAAAGCGAAGAAAAAAAGGCGCCGAAAGAAATCCTAATGATATCAATAGTTTATTTGATTTCCCTTATATCCTTTATGTTTTTAATGAAATTCATGGTCGATGTAAACAGCAGCGAAAATATAATTTACTCACTGGTAGGTGCGGCAAAACATACCGTAATGAAAATCATCGCATTGGAGAATTTTGTTTTGAATCTTTTCATCGGGCTTTTTAGCATCGCAATTCACGTGCTGTTGCGGAATGCCGTGTTTGAGAAAGTAAATACAACCGCCGGAATCCAATATGAAACGAAGGATTATATGATTATTCTGCTTGTCATGCTGGCTGTCTCCGTCCTGGTCCAGCTGCCTTTTCTCTGGAACTACTACAGGAATACGATGATTACTCTGAAAAATAAATATGTCTTGGAGGATTAGCAATGAAATTTCTGAAAATGATCGGCAATTTTTACAGCCGCAATAAACTTTCCTCCGTCGTATTGCTAATTCTCTTTTGCGCTGCAATGCTGGTCGCAAATTTCGCGATTGGCCGATACCGATACTTTACTTACACGCAAAAGGTTTTTTGCAATTCCGGGTTGGATCACTTTGTTTATTTCATGCCTGCCGGATTTGGACCGGATGCGATTACGTTGCCGCCCGATGAGTACAGCAAAAAAGTAGAGGACTATCACCGGAAGATCAAATCATTCCATGCGGTCCGCTCCATTATTTCAGCCCCGTGGAACGGCAGTTTCACCTTTCAAAATGCAGCCGGAAGCGGTTATACCCTGTATCGTGACGAACTTCTCAAAGCGTTTCCCCTGAGGATCACCTCCGGCAGGAGTTTGGATGCCGACAGCAACAGCGACCCTAATTCCGGCGGCGGAATTGACGCGGTTCTATGCGGCTATCTCTATCACAACATCAAAATCGGCGATACTTTCACTGTTAGACTGCATCCCTATAAAAGTTCCCAATATACCGATGTTAAGATTCATGCGATTGGAAAAATGGATGATCCGGCCTATACCGTTAGCCTGGGATTCGGCGGTACAAAGGTTCAGGCGGACGAATTATTTGACCGGGGATCCGTAGTCATTCTCAGGGAAACACCAAAGCTTCTTGCGTTTTTACAGAAAAACAGCACCCCGCAAATATCTGAGAATTTCTTTATTGATTTGAACCCGGAATCCACACAAAAAGAGAGAAACGACTGTGTCCAATATTTAGATCGGCAAGGAAGGTTTGTTACCTATGACAAAATAAAAACGGATACGGAAAAGGCTGTGTCCAGAACATTGAAGCAAGAACTGCCGATGCCGTTTTTCTTTCTTTTTGTTTCTACCATCTCTCTGATCAGCATCTCCATTTTGTTTATTTATAAAAATCTTCGGCAGAACAGTATCTACTATTTATGCGGCTGCAGCCGCAAGAAATGTTTTGGTTATATGGCCGCCGGGATTGGCCTGATCAGTGTTGCAGCCGGAGGCGTCAATATCATTCTCATGAAGAATATAGGCTTCCTGGTATGGAACGGATTCCTTTCGGTTGACCCAATGATTGTTGACCAGAAGAGTATTTTATTGATCGTGCTTTATGAACTGCTTGTTTTGTTCTTGTCGATCGGGATTCCATATACGGTTTATCGAAGATTTACTCCCATAGAAACTTACAGGAGGGCGCAGCAATGATTCGAGTATCCCATTTATTCAAATCTTATGGAACCGGGGAAAATAAATTTCAAGCGCTTGCGGATGTGAATCTGGATATTCCGGACGGGAGCTTTGTCGCCGTCCAAGGAAAATCCGGCGCTGGAAAATCCACATTATTACATATCCTTGGATGTCTGGATGATTTCGAGAAAGGTGAATATTTTTTAGATGATGTAAATGTTAAAAATTTAAAAGACGGCAAACTTGCGAAGCTAAGGAATCAAAAATTAGGTTTTGTTCTACAGGATTTTTCTCTGATCAACCACAAATCGGTATTGTTTAACGCAATGCTCCCGATGTTTTTTAATACAACGCCGCTGAAAGAGATGAAGCAAAAGGCACGGAATGCTTTGAAAACCGTCGGGTTAGCAGAACAGGAAAATAAAACGGCCAGTCAGTTGTCCGGCGGCCAGCGGCAGCGGGTCGCGATTGCCCGTGCAATCGCAGGCAATCCCTCCATTCTTTTGGCGGACGAGCCCACCGGGGCGCTGGATACCGGAACCTCCAAACAGATTATGGAGTTGTTTAGCAAACTGAACCGTCAGGGGTTAACGGTTATAGTCGTCACACATGACGATACCGTAGCCGGCTGCTGCAACCGAAAAATTATAATTCAGGACGGGAAAATCATCCGGGATTCTCCGAATGGAGAAGGGTAAAGAGGGTTTGACCCGCGAAGAGGGGTGCCGGCGGCGGTTGAGCCGCCGGGCATGCTTTTTATCGTTCGCCCTCAGAAGCACTCTTTTTGAAAGTTTCTAAAAAGCCTTTAAAAATATTCAAAAAAAGTGTAACAAAACGGCTTCTCAGGTGTTATGTAAGTAGAAAAAAAAATTTACAGGCTTTCATTCCATTGATTTCCATGCTGCGCAGCATCCGAAATAAATTTGTTTTAGGAAGAGGATGACGCCGATGGGCCGTTCAGAGGGGGAACTCTGTTCCCCTGGCAGCGAACCTTTTTGTACGTCCATAGGCCAAAATAAAAAGGAGGAACTGTAAAATGTTAAAGACTTGGAAAAAAGCAGTCAGCCTGGTTCTGGTTTTCGCAATGTCCATGATGGTGTGCGTACCCGCGTTCGCGGATACTATTGTTAATAGAAATGATAATATTGCTTACAGTGTTGGAATTAGTAAATCCAGCGGAAGAATTAATTTTACAGGAGGTGTTAAAAAAAGTAGTGCTACAGAAGCATTTGCTAGGATCCGTGGATTTTTAAATGGGTCTGAAATATTGGAACAAGGCCAATTGCTACAAATGACGCATATGTGCATGATTATGTATCCGCTGAAGAAGGCTACTATGAATATGAATTCTATGGTTATGTAAATTATGGACCTAATGATGCTTATCAGGATTATTGTTTACTTAACGGCCATTTAAGCAATGTGTCAACTACCCTTACAAATGCCTTGAAAGCCACCAAAGTAAATTCTTATATAAACCGATTAGGAAATAGCATCATTAAAAGTTTTGGTTATGATGCAAACAAATTTTATCAAATCAACATTTCGGATACAAACATTCCATCACAATTAATTAATTATTATTACAAAGATTTAGTCATTGGATTAGGTTCAAGCAAGCCTGTTATTTTTACTGACGGTAATGAGTATTTAATTGCTTTTCAAGATAAAAGCGGTGTAAATATTGTGAAAGATATCACAATTCCTACCGCAGGTGACATGAGAATTATGAATAAATCGAAAAAATCCGTGAAAGCGTCTTTTAAGTAAGAATTTTAACGTAAGGAGCAAGCTTTTTGAAGCTTGCTCCTCTAGATAGGGGTAGCAATGATGAAAAAAAAGTTTCTAGCGTTTATGGCAGGTCTATTGATCTTGTTCTTGGCGGCTTTTGTGGGATTCACCAAGTTCTCTGCATCTCCAACAGGGTGTTCTAATACAAACAGTTTTTCTCTCGGAACCGGCTCAGCATCCAAAACACAGCCTTTAGGAGTAACAGATCTGCCCGTTTCCAAATTGACCGGCAAGGCAGAGCAAATCTTAAAAACAAAAAATTTATCCTACGACGAGGGGTATCTGTTTACAGAAGATGGAGATTTATGCGAAGTAACCGGAGCTGCTCCCCTGACGGACTTAGACGAAATTCATCAATATTATCCGAAGTGGACGATCCCAAAAACGTTTAAAGGCTATCAATTTCATGATTTTATTGTTGGTATGAATACTCTTAACCCGATTTATCAATCCGTCGAAGACCCAAACGAAAATCCGGGAAAAGTCTTTCAAAGAGATATCTCCTTTTCTCATGCGGGATATGCGGCAATTCGATATGTAAAAGGGGAAAACCTGCTTACAATTACGATTACGGATTCTAATAAGACACCCGCTCCTTGTACCGATGAGCAGTTAAAACAAACCGGACGCTTCGCAGAGTATACCATTTTGAACGGACTTCCCGGCTTGGATCATTATTGCTATGGGTATCGTTTCAATACGGAAGACAACAAATATACGGTGGAAGTTTCTTCGGCACAAATTCATCAGGATGCTTCGGAAACTGAAATGAGTTCAGAAGAGTTGAAAAACTATAATACGGTTGAGGGTATGCGGGAATTAATGGATGAACTTAACTTAAAGGAAAATTTGCATACGTTCACAGAAGAAATATGAGGTTGAATTATCTTTGATAAGGAGTGACTCTATGAAAAAGTGGTTTCATTTTGGTACATTCAGCAATCGGTCCCTCGTTCAAAATCTGTTCTGGTGGTCGTTTGTTACCTGGCTGCTATTTTTGGCTAACTTTATTTTAGACAGAATCCACTTATCGATGGTCCCTTGTCCGGCGGAGAATGTTTTTTGGATTCTCCGGTTTCAACAAGTCGAACGCTATCTCTATCTGTTCATAATTCCAGTTATGCTCCGTCTTGGATGTGAAATCATTTACAAAATTATCGAACACACAAGCCCAAAAGACAAATAACCACACGGATAGAAAGGGATATGGTTTTTCCAGTTACTCCTTCGAGGTTTTCAGCGTCGGAAATCTTTTCTGGCGCTGAAGCCTTTTTATACATTTGTAAAAAACATTAAAAGCATTCGTCTGGTTCTGGTTTTCGCCCTGTCCATGATGGTGTGCGTGCCCGCGTTCGCGGCGGAGAGTTCCAATAATGACACCGAAAAATTCAATGTCAACATATATTCCGAAGAATATCCTAACGCCTATATTGAACAGTCATTTTCTCCAGCTAAAAACATTCTGAATGGTTCGAATTCCTCAAAGGTCCTAGTTGGAACTGTAAACGCTACTGTCTACGTCGAAGAAAAGTATGATACCGTTAATGGCAAAAAAATCTGCACGAGCAGTAAACTGCTTTCTAAAAGTGAAGTTAACCAAATTGGGAAAGATAAGTTTAACGACATATCCACAAATGATGTTATTGAACCAAGCGACTCGGATTCAAAAGGAAGACTTCATCTTTTTTTTGAACTATACCGCAATTGGGACACTGATTATGCAATTGAATATCAGCCAAGCTGTACTGCAACGTGGACATGGCCAGATTTAACGACTGGCAAAAACACGCCAGCTGCCGGCGATGATTTTCTAGGATTTGTTTGGGGCGGCAACTACGATTACAATTTAGAAAGTATTACTGCTGTTGATGATTCTGGGAACAAAAGAGATACCTATTCTGCTGATTCACAGCCTAATAAAGGCCATGTATGGGGATTCTTAGAAGGTCCTGAATATTATGGTGATCGCAGTTATACAAAATCTATTGGTGCCGGTTTGACTATGTTTAAAAACAAACTAACTGGTGGAGGAAATACAACAAGTTTTGTTTGTAAATATATTCACACCTATCAAGAAGAAACAGGTAGTATTAACATATCGACAAGTGGAGTCGGTTTTTCGCTCTCAGGTACATCAAAGCAATGGAGTCTTATTACTAGGATATCATCAAGGCCATATTAAAATACGTTTGAACAGCGTAATCCTCATTGCGAGGATTACGCTGTGATATTGGAGATTCAATATGAAAATTCGATCTATTGGAAAAGTGCATTGCATAATTATAATAATTTTGGCAGCTCTAATCCTGTGCATGGCGGGCTGGGCGGTCCGGCAAGCCGATGTCACGCCGATGCAATGGGTGGAGCGGCACTTTAATAGAGAAAACTCTTCATCGGACTCAGAAATTGCTGAAGTGATGAAGGGAAATAAAGCGGTTGTTTTTTATCATTCGTTTGAAGATCCAACAGTAATTCGATGCGCTGTTTTGCAAAAAGACCTGCTGGGGTATCAACTGCTTGGGAATATAGGTGACATTTCGAAGAGCAAAGAGGAAAGTATCAATTCCACGGGCGACATGCTGGGTGGCGCTTTGGGCCGTGGAAAAGCAGGGTTTCTTTATTGGGGCATTCTGTACGACGACTCCATTTTCAGCGTAACCGTTGCAACCCATGCCGCCACTGTCGTCAGTACGGACGGGCTGCGGCTTTGGTATTACATTGGAGCACAATCCTGCGATTACACGAAAGACATCGTCTATACCTATCACACTCCCAGTGAACAATCACCAACTGCTGTCCCCCGCTCAAAAAGTTTGGCCGCGTAAAAATTTTCATAAAAAGTGTAACAAAACGGCTTCTCCGGTGTTATATAGGCAGAGGGTAACTTAAAAAGCCTGCGCCCGCGTCGCACCTCCTTATTTTCAGACTCCGACCTTGGTTTTACGAACGACGGCGACAGAGATACGGTCTTTTCCGCGGAAAAGATTCCGGATAAATGATGATCTTTGGGAGAGAACGCGAATATGGAACATAAAAACTGCATTACGGAATTTCTGAGAAAATACAGCTTTCTGACCCCGATCTGCCTGATCGCGGCGGTCGTCAGCCTGACGGTCGCGATTGTACTCGTATTAAGAGTCGTCGGCATGCCGTCTTTTGTTCTGGGTTTGTATTTCTGTTGATCTGCCTGTCCGGCTGTTCGCCTCATTTCAGGATTTTCCCTTTTTGACGTAGTGTTCACCGCGGACAAGCCGTTATCTTTCTTTTCTGTTACACAGGGAAAAAATTTAAATTGACAACGGCAAAGATTTTCTGTATAATAATAAGCAACAACTTATTACTTTTTAAAAAGTTGCCTGTAAATTCCTGTAAATCAGCCGCAGCGGTCTGTCCTCCTATCCTTTGAAGTGATGAAAACAGCCGATTGCGCTTTCACCACCAACCTGCAACTTATAAAAAATGTGTCGCATTTTGAAAGGAGCGTATCCGAATGATGAAGGTATGTATCTCCGGACTGGGGCGTGCCGGAAGCCAGATCGCAAAATATCTGCTAGCCTGTGACCGCGTGGATCTTGTGTCCGGCATTTGCAGCCCGACCAGCACGAAGGCCGGCCGGGACCTGGGCGAGATCATCGGCTGCCGCGCCGCCGGGGTTCCCGTTTATCCGTCCGACCGGATTGAGTCCTGTATTTTTAATACCAGGCCGGATCTGATTTTGGATTTCTCCAATGCGGCTGCCGCTCTGAAAAACGCGGAAACCTTTTTTTCGCTGAATGTGCGAGTCGTGATGGGCACCACGGGTTTTTCCAAGGCGGAGGAGGCGGAGCTGTACGCGCTCGCCGACCGGTTCGGCGCGGGGCTGATTTACGCGCCGAACATCACCCGCGGGGTCAGCACCATGATGCTGCTGACCGAACTCGCCTCCCGGATTTTAACCGGCTACGACGTCGAGATCATCGAGATGCACCACAAGCGCAAGGTGGATATTCCGTCGGGGACCGCTTCCAAACTTGCCGACCGGCTGCGGGAATCCCTGCCGGTCGGGGAACGGCACGATGTGCCCGTTTCCTCCGTGCGGGCCGGCGGCATCGTGGGCTGCCATAAGGTCATGCTGGTCGGTGAAAATGATATGATCGAAATTTCTCACCAGAGCTTTTCGCGGAACGCGTTCGCGGAAGGCGCTTTGTTCGCCGCGGAGTTCATTCAGGACAAAACCGGCATCTTTGAAATGAAGGACGCCATGAATCTGGACGGAATCTTAATGGATTACCTGAACCAAAGCTCAGACAACCCGCCGCGCCGCTTCGCCTTGGTGTAAACGCCCCTGGGAAAGGATCTTTCCGCCATGAACCCCGTCGAGCTGCGCCGCAAGATCGGCTACGTCATCCAGCAGATCGGGCTGTTCCCGAACGTGACGGTCATGGAAAACATCGAGGCCGTGCCAAGGCTTTTAAAGTGGCCGCGGGGAGAAAAGCCGCGGCCGCGCGCTGGAGCTGATGGAAATACCCGGAGCTAAGGGAGGTCCTGAACAAGCTCGGCGGGAAGATCGACGAAGACACCATGCAGGAGTTGAACAAGAAAGTGGATCAGGACGGCTGGGAAATCGAAACGGTTGCAACAGACTTTCTGAAAGAAAAAGGCCTGATTACATAATTCACTCCCAGCCAGCGCGCCCGTGCATCGGGCGCGCCGGTTTTAGATAGGCCCGCTCCACATTCCATCGGGCGCGGCTGAAACCGCGGCCTCTCTTCATTCATTGGCTGATTTTTAATGACACATCGGAGGAAAGGAGATGCAAGCCGTGAAAAACGACAAAAAAATCAAAGTAGGAATCGGATTTGCGACTGGACGGAAAAGCTTTCAGAAGGTTTTGAAAACCTATGTCTACAACTGGAAGGAGTACGGCCTGACGGAAAACGAGGACGTCAGTCTGAATCTTTTGGTGGCGTACGACCTGAAATATTCGAACGCGAAGCCGATTCATTTCACCGGCATCCATAAGGATCTTTTAAACCTGATCGACGAGGCCCATTTTATCGGCCGCGGCGCCCTGCGTAAGGAAATCGCCGCCCTTGTGGAGCAGAACGTCCTCAGTCAAAAGGAGGCGGACCTGTTTTTCGGCAGCGGCTATGCCGCAAAGAGAAACGCCATTCTTTATAAGGCGGTCAAATCCGGAATCGATTACCTCGTCTTTCTGGACGACGACGAATATCCCTTCGCCGTTACCAATACGCACAAGAGCGCCGTCTGGGGCGGTCAGGCGGTTTTAACCACGCACCTGGATTACATCCGCCGGGCCGACATCACCAACGGATACCACTGCGGATACATCTCCCCCATTCCGTACATCCGGTTCAACAAAATCCTGACGGAAAGCGACTTCCGAGTTTTCATCGAAGCGATCAGCAACGATGTTTTGAACTGGGATAGCCTCCGCGCCGTCATGAACAACGGCGGCGTCACCTATGCCGATCCGTCGGTTCTGGTGAACCGCACCGTGGAAGAGGTTCCGGAAATCAACCGCGCCAAATTTATCACCGGCGCCAACCTCTGTCTCAATCTGACAAGGCCGGAGCGCGTTTTCCCCTTTTACAATCCGCCCGGGGCCCGGGGCGAGGATACGTTTTTAAGCACCTGTCTGAGCGACCGGAAAGTCCTGCGAGTCCCGTGCTACGCGTTCCACGACGGATTCTCCACTTATCAGCACCTGATGGACGGGGTTCTGCCGAACAAATTGAAGCGCATTGAGGCCGATTCGGAACCGGTTGTCTCCAGATTTTACGCCGCCTGTCTGGGCTGGGTGCGTTACAAGCCGCTTTTCGTTTATATCACGCAAAGGGACCAATACGATCAGATCATGCGCGAAACGCAGGAAAAGCTTTCCCGCACGCTACCCAAAATCTGCGCCTATTTTCAAAACAACAGCTTTATGAAAATATCATCCGAGCTGAACAGCTACCGGAAAAACGTCGAAAAGCATTACGCGCAGTTCCTTGAAATGCAGCGGATCTGGGCAAAGCTGCGCGCCTACCTGAAGGAGCCGCCCGCCCGTCGCTGTTTTAAGGTGTCTCCTCTTGCGGCGGCATCGCCGGAATGCTATCCTGAGAAAAAATCCGTTCATCGGATTGAAAGAACGGGAGCGGTACGTTGAAAATTGCGGTGATTCACGGCAGTCCGCGCAGGGGGAACACCCTCCGGGCCGCCGAACTGTTTCTTGAGGCCCTCAAAAAGCGCGGGGAAGTCGAAGCGGATGAATTCTTTCTTCCGAGGGACCTTCCGGAGTTTTGCAAGGGCTGCGCCGCCTGCGTGACGCGCGGCGAGGAATTCTGCCCGCACCGGCAATATTCGGGCCCGATTCTCGACTCCATGCTGAAAGCGGACGCGCTCCTTCTGACGACGCCCGTCTATGTGATGTCGGCCTCCGGCGGCATGAAGAACTTTCTGGACCATTACCCGTTTCTTTTTATCAATCATCGGCCCAGGCCGGAGTTTTTCCGGAAAAAGGCGTTTGTTCTTTCGACCGCGGCGGGCGGCGGGATCAAATCCGCTATGAAGCCGATTGCAACCTGTATAAAATATTGGGGAATCAACCGAGTGTATCAAAAGGGCTTCCGCATTTTCGCACTGGACTGGGATTCCATGCCCCCGGAAAAACAGAAAAAATACGAGGCAGAAATCGACCGGTGCGCCGAAAAATTTTGGCGCGCCGTCTCAAAGCAAGACAGCGCGCCCACGTTGTTCGTCCGGTTTTATTTTGCTCTGTGCCGCTGGATGGTGAAAAATTTCAGGAATTCTACCCCTGACTACCGGTACTGGCAAACCCAAGGCTGGCTCGACGGCAAACCGCCGTTCGTTTTCAAACGGGACTAGGCACGCCCTTGCAGCCGCTTGTAGATCTGCGCGCAGGAGGCGATCATCAGCGCGCCGCCCGCGAAGCGAAAGGCTGCGGACATCGCGGCTTCCGCGAAAAAAAGAGATGGAATTCCTCCTTCCATTCTGAAAACACCGGAGACGGAAATTGGAAAAAAGACCGAAAGCACCGTATACGCCCCAACCGCAGCCCACAGGACGGCGAAGGGCTTCCCCCTCTCTTCCCGGTGTTTTCCGGAAAGAAGCAGCAGCATAAAGACGCCGGGGTTCAGCACCGTCTCCACTGCCAGCAGCCAGAAAACTCCAAACAGGACAAGCCGTTGTTCTTCCGCCGCGAACGCCCCGAAAAGCTTCGCGGCAAAACCGCCGCAGAGCACGCTTGCGAAGATCAGCAGGACTCCCGCCGCCATTCCCAGAACATAGGGAGCCCCCTCGGTTTCTCTTTGCCTGTATTCCATGCTCTTCCTCCTGTCGGAAAGGATCGCGGGTCAATATCCGTGTTTTTTCAGTCTGGCAAGGTAGACCGCGCAGGCGGCGGTCATCAGCGCGCCGCCCGCAAAGCGCAGAAGCACGGCCGCCCGATAGGATCCATACACCGGAGCGGACCGGCCCGGCACAAAGAACCACGTCAGGCTCCCGTCGTGGATCAGTACGGAAAGCATAAAGAATCCGCCCGCAGCCGCCCAGAATTCCGCGACGGTTCTTCCCCGCTTTTCCCACCGCCTGCCCAAAAACAGAATCAGCATAAAAATGCCGGGGTTCAGCAAACATTCGGCTGCCAAACCCCGGTACCATGACGCGGCGTTTTCCGGGGAAACCGAAAGCATCCCCAAAAAGTACGAGGCGACAGGGACCACGCAAGCGGCGGACAGAAGGAAAAGAAGGCAGGACGCCATGCCGAGCGCAAACGGCGCGCCTTTGGTTTTGCGGTATTCCTGTTCCACGTTGTCCTTCCTCACTTTCCTCCACCGCAGGAAAAAGTTCTTATGTATTTGAGTCCGACGGAGGAGTTTCGCCGTTTTGCGGCTCGGACTCCGGTTTGTCGAAAACCGGCGGCTCGTGCAGGCGTCTCCAAAACACGACGCAAGAAGCGATGATCAGTCCGCAGCCAATCAGGGAAAGCGCGTTCTCAATCCAGTATCCGCCCGGCATCACCGCGTCGACCGCCGCGGTGATCTGCTGCTGCAGTTCGCCGCCTTTCAGCATTGAAAACAGACCGGATAAAATATAGAGCCCCGCAATGACAATCCACACAATGGCGAACGCGCTGCCGCGTTTTTCCTTGTTTTTGCCCAGGATCAGCAGCAACAGGAATATGCCCGGCACGATAAGAAACGAAATAATCGTACCGATGAGTCCGGCGCCCGAGATTCCGCTTGACGCCGCGGAAGACTTCAGCCCCATGGAAGACAGGGTCACGTCTGTTATAATCGGGCTCAGATTAAAAGAAAGAATGGTCTCCAGCAGTAAAACAACCCCCGCCGCAATGCCAAGCGTGAACGGCAGGCCCTCGGTTTTCCGCAAATTCTTTTTTTCCATATGTTCTTCTCCTTACTCTCGATTTGAAATCATATTCTTTTATATTATACTTTTGAATTTTCATTCTGTCAATTTAGTCCAATTCTTTTTCCGAAAAAACCGGCCTGGGCATTTCCGGGCCGGTTTTTTGCGCGGAAATTGAAAATATTCCATTTTTGTTGAAAGAATCCCTCCGGAATGGTAAACTATATCTATTCGTTCGCGCAGGGAGGCCAGCATGAACCGGATTTTAAAATTATGGCGTTTTCTCACCAGCCCGGAAATGATTCTGTACCTGATTTTCGGCGTTCTCACCACCGTCATCAACATCGTCGTATTTGAGGTCTGTTACAATTCCCTCGGCTGGCAGTGGCAGGCCGCAAACGCGCTCGCCTGGATTCTGGCGGTCGCCTTCGCGTTTCTCACCAATAAGCTGTGGGTGTTCCGCAGCAAAAGCTTTCAGGCAAACGTCTTCTGGCGGGAGCTGCTCAGCTTTCTCGCCGCGCGCCTGCTTTCGCTCGGCGTGGACTACGCCTGCATGTGGCTGTTCATCGACATGCTCGCGTGGAACGGGCTTCTGTCCAAAACTGTCGACAACGTGATCGTCGTCGTCATTAATTACGTCTTAAGCAAACTTGTCATATTCCGCAAAAAATAACGGCGGGCGCAGCCAGCGTCCGTGCGAATCTGGAGGAAAAGCAGCATGCAAGCAACAGAAAAAACCATGGAGAAGATCGTCGCCCTGTGCAAAAACCGCGGTTTCGTGTTCGCCGGTTCCGAAATTTACGGCGGGCTTTCCAACGCGTGGGACTACGGCCCGCTCGGCGTGGAGTTCAAAAACAACGTCAAAGCCGCGTGGAGAAAAAAGTTCGTTCAGGAAAGCCCCTATAACGTCGGGCTTGACTCCGCGATTCTGATGAATCCGGAGGTGTGGGTCGCCTCGGGCCACGTGGGCGGATTCTCCGACCCGCTGATGGACTGCCGCGACTGCAAGACGCGCCACCGCGCCGACAAGCTGATTGAGGATTTCACCGGCGAGAGCGCGGACGGCTGGAGCAACGACAAGATGATGGAGTTTATCCGCGAGCACCACATCAAATGCCCGAACTGCGGCAGCGAAAATTTCACGGACATCCGCCAGTTCAACCTGATGTTCAAGACGTTTCAGGGCGTGACGGAGGGTACGAAAAACGAAATTTATCTTCGCCCCGAAACAGCGCAGGGCATCTTCGTCAACTTTGCGAACGTGCAGCGCACCACCAGAAGAAAAATCCCGTTCGGCATCGCACAGATCGGCAAGAGCTTCCGCAATGAGATTACGCCCGGCAATTTCCTGTTCCGCCTGCGCGAATTCGAGCAGATGGAGCTTGAATTTTTCTGCAAGCCCGATACCGACCTCGACTGGTTCCATTTCTGGAAAGATTTCTGCGAAAAATGGCTGCACGACCTCGGCCTCACGAAAGAGAATCTCCGTCTGCGCGACCACGACAAGGAGGAGCTTTCGTTCTACTCCAAGGCGACGACGGACATCGAATACCTGTTCCCGTTCGGCTGGGGCGAGCTGTGGGGCATTGCCGACCGCACCAATTACGATCTTTCCCGCCATCAGGAGCATTCCGGCAAGAGCCTCGAATTCTTCGACCCGGAAACCAAGGAGCACTACGTCCCCTATGTGATCGAGCCTTCCCTCGGTGCGGACCGCGTCGCGCTCGCGTTCCTCTGCGACGCCTATGACGAGGAAACGCTCGAGGGCGGCGACACCCGCGTCGTGCTGCGCCTGCACCCGGCGCTTGCCCCTTATAAGGCCGCCGTGCTGCCCCTGAGCAAAAAGCTGAACGACCGCGCGCAGGAGGTTTACTCCGTGCTTGCCAAACGCTTTGCGGTGGATTACGACGATGCCGGCTCCATCGGCAAACGCTACCGCCGCCAGGATGAAATCGGCACGCCGTTCTGCATTACCATCGACTTCGACAGTGAAACGGACGGCTGCGTGACCGTGCGCGACCGCGACACCATGAAGCAGGAGCGCATCGCCATCGACAAGCTGACCGGCTACCTGGAAAGCAAAACCGACTTTTAGCCGGCGGAATCGCATAACCGCCTGGAGCTTGCCGGCACGTTCTGCCGGGGCCGCGGCTGCCGCCAGCCCTGCCCGGCCGGAATCCCGATTGGGACGGCCGCCCGGATTTCCCTTTTGCCGACCCGTTCGCCGTCAAAGCAGTACATGACGAACGAGTTTAAAGCGCGGCTGGAACGGATCAACAACTGCACACACTGCAATCACTGCAAAAATCACTGCCCCTACGGTCTGGATACGCCGAACCTGCGCAAATACATGCTGGGTGAATACCATCAGTTTTACGCGGAGCACGCCTGACCGGCCTTCCGCCCAAAACCCGCGCCGAGAGAATTCTCTTCGGCGCGGGTTTTTTCGTCATAACTTCTTTCCGAATCCGAATATAAATAGAATAGGAAGGCCCGCGCGGCAAAAAAACCGAGGCCGCTCGGGGAAATCGGAATCCGTTGGGAAAGCCGGGGAAATGAAATGGACGCGAGATACAGACTGACCGTCAAATTCCTCGTTCTGTTCGCACTGCCGATTTTGTTCCAGTCCCTCGGGCAGTCCGGGCTGCTTCTGTCGCTCTGCAAGCAAATGGGGATTCCGGAGGAAACCGCTTCGCTTGCTAAGGACGGTTTTTCTTTTTTCGGGGTTGTTTTAACCTTTTTTCCGCTGGGCACCTCCTGCATCCGGCAAACCTTTGAGCTTGAAAGCAGAACCGAACAGCAGAATTATCTGATCCGCCAGTCCAAGAATTATCTTCTGGAGGCGTTTAAAGGGATTTTAGGCGAAACAGGGCTGGAATTCAGTTTGAATGTAAGAATCTGCACACCAAAAAAAAATATTTGGAATAGAATAGGATTAGGACGTATAAAAATAAATCGACGGCGTCCTAAATGCTTCGCCATGAAAAACCTGCCCGGTTTGTCGGACGAAGCGGTCAGAGACGGACTTGTCTTTCAGGTGTCCCCCCATCCGCAGGGCGCGGTTGGAACCTGCTACGCGGAGCGGGACTGCGTGGTCTACGAGCCCAACCTGAAAAAATCGTCCTCCGAGAACCTGACGGAGTACCAGCGGGAGCAGACCCAGGACATCGCGTTCTGGATCTGCGTCCCCGTTCATAACAAGAAAGGCGACATCTGCGCCATCATGTCCTATGACAGCAACCGGGAAATCCATATTCCGCCTGAAAAGCTGAGTATCGTTTCAAGGCTTTTGAGAAGATTCAGCATTGATTTCATCAGAAACATGACAAATCTGAACGAGTGAGGTTACTGGTATGCACGAAAGCAAGAAAACAAACATCGACCGCGTGGATTCCTCAAAATCGGAAAACGATTTCAGAGACCGACGCTGCAGGCCGCGCAGGCGGGTTCTCATTCCTGTAAAAAGAACTTATGAGCAGTCCATGGGCCGGGCGCTGGCCGACCTGATGGTTGACCGCGAGCCGGTCAAGATTTTGAATATGCAGACGGGCCGCATTTCGTGTTATTCCTCCGCCGACATGCCCCTCTGCGCGGGGGAAGTCGGTTTAAAACCGGAAAGCGCGGAACCGGCGTCTTCCCTGCGGGACGCTCTGAAAACAGGCGCCAAGTAATCTCCCCCGAAAACAGGCCGCGCCAACAGGAAAACCGTTCGCGCGGCTTCTTTTGCGCCTGTTTCTATGTACATCGGCGGGGCAATGGGGTAAAATAAAGGAAAGCAGCTCCGAAAGGAGAACGGACATGCAGGACGAGCTGCGACCTTCGGTAACCGCTTTCGCATGGCGGGCAATCCCTATGAAACAACAAAATAGAAAATGAGGAAATCAAACGATGCAAAACACTGAAAGCGACCGCTGTGATCAAAACGGATGCTCCGGCCCCGTCCCCGGGAACCCGCTGTGTGAATCCTGCCGACTGTATCTTACAAAAAAATCCGTCGAAAAAAGGAACCTTCCCTTTCCGCTGACCGACGAGGAAGCCGAACTGCTCGGCAAACTTTCCAGCGGCGGCGCGACGCCCGTATCCCGGTTCGTCATGGGCTCCAGCCGGGAGGACGACCTCGAATCCGTCGCGCTCGCGCCGGTCGTCGTCCGCGGGCCGGAGGATGATGTGGAAACCGTCAAAAAGCTGGGAGAAATCATCACCTCGCTTGAGGACCGCGGGCTGATCGCTCTGGATTACGAAAGTCCGGTCCCCGGTTTTGACGATCAGATGGTCCGGGAATCGGCGGCGTTTGCCACGTTCGAAGAAGCGGTCGAAGAAGGCGGGAAAAGGCCCGGATTCCTGTTCGACACCGCGAGGCTGGACTCGGGCAGCATCACCCTGACCGACGACGGCGCGCAGGCGATGCTGGACTATTACCGGGGATAGAGCTTTTCTTTCCCATCAAAATGAAAAATGCGCCATGACGCGGTTGCGATCCCGTTCCTGGCGCATTTTATACAGTCTTTTTCAGCCCGGACTCATCGGTTATCCCTGTTTTTCGAGAATCTCCCGCTGAGCCTTCTTCGTCAGTTTTTCAAACACCAGCCGGTAGGAACGCCCGCACAGATCCCGCAGGACGTCGTCCGGCACCGTCCCGTCCAGAAAAACGGAAATCCAGTTCTGTTTGTTCATGTAAAAGCCGGGCAGGATATCCGCGTATTCCTTCCTCATCAGCTCCGAAAGCATCGGCTCGCATTTCAGCGTTACAAGCTCGTGCCCGCCGTAAATTCCGTACTTTTGGCCCGGCTCGCAGGTCGCGGCAAACATCTTTCCGTCCACCAGATAGCGGTGCCACTCCCATTCCTCTTTGTAATCCTTTTCCGCCCCGGGATTGCGGAGCAGCGTCTCATCCAGCCAGTCGTAGCGATTCATTTCTTTTCTCCCCTTGTCCGTCCTTTTCTTTGGGTACGCGCCCGCGCGGGGAAACTTTTCCGCTTTCATCATTATAGCGTTTTGATTCGGGGTAAGTCAATCTTTCCTGGTCTCTTTTCCCCAGAGGCTTGGGGGCGCAAAGCGGCTTACGCAGCCGCAGAGAAGAAATATTTCTTAAACTGGGGCAAAGTGCCCCTTAACCATAATTTCTTCAATTTATTTAGTTTGTCCTCAGGCCGGACGGGCCCATACTTTCGGTCCCGTACGAAAGTATGCAAAGTACGGGTCGGGGGGGACTTCAAACTCCCGTAGGGAGGGCTCCAACCGTCCCCCCCGACGCCCCCCGGCACCTGTCAAAGGGAAAAGCGATGTTCTTAAAGCCCACTGCTTCTCATTGACGACGGGGGCTCCGGAGAGAAAGCCACTGCGTTATTCTAGGGAAGCTGAAATCGACGGCTTACCTTGACTCAAGCTTACTTAAATATATCACTCAGCTTTGAAAAAGATTGCTTTCAATCTATCGATTCCCTGTACGCTTCTAACTAAGAACGCAGGGAAAGAATTGGGAACGTCAAGGAAAAGCACTGCGTTTCAAGAACATTCCCGTTCTTTATGATGGCAGTCGGGGTGTAGGGGGGCGTTTGGAGCTCTTTTTACGGGAATTTGAAGCCCCCCTACATAGTCTTTGCCTACTTTCTGCTATATCAGAAAGTAGGGGCCCGTCCGGCCTGAGGACAGAGAGAAAATTAGAAAAAATAGGGGTTAAGGGGCACCTTGCCCCAAATAAAAATTAGAATTGCTGCGCCGCAACTGTGAAAGCCGCATTTTAAGCGCCCAGATAAAAAAGAAAAAAATAAAAAAAACAAGTTCAAAAACAAGAAAAAAAGAATTTAAGTTGAAATTTATGGAAAGAAGCGGTATACTGTTTCTTGTAAGGCACATAAAAAAGTGCAAAGCAGGGACAAGGTGGTGACACACCTCGCCCCCTGCATACGGAGAACCACCCTCCATACACAGCGGTAAAACCGCGCATTTGCAGGTAATATTATACCTCATTCCCCCTGTTTTGTACAGAGCGGGAAAAAAGGGGCGAAAAAAATTCCTGCTTTTCACGCGCGCCGGTGTATGGAATGAGAATTCCGTACCGGTGCTTTTTTGTGCCCTGTATCGGGCGAAACGCCCGCTCCCGCGTATTTTTTTGGCACGGAACCCGGAAATTTCGTGCCGCCATTCTCTCCGCGGGGGCGGCAACACGCCGCCCGGTACCGGCGGCTTTTCCGTTTTGAGAGGCGGGAAAGTGCAAAGCGCGTGAAAAGGAGTTCTTTGAATCAGGCAGAATTGGGCACGCTCTTATCAGGAGAGGTGCCGCAGGCAGCATGGCTCTCCGTCCTTTTGAAACGGCGGGGCCGCCGACAAAACGACCGCGCGGGCGCAGAAGCGTCCGCGCGGCCTTATTTTCTTTATCTTTGCCCCGTCCGGTCGAGAACGCGGCGGAGCGCCGCCGTCCCGAACGGCGGCAGAATCAGCGTGCCGCGCGTGTCCGGCAAGGTCCCGAACACCGCCTCCGCCCCGCTCCATTCGGGCGGAACCACCACGCGGCGTTCCTCCGTCGAACGGTTCGCCGCGCAGAGCAGGGCGTCCCCGCCGCCGGAACGCACATAGGAAAAAACGTCTCCGTCCGCCGCGACGGGCAGAAAATTTCCGCCGTTCAGGCAGGCGCACCGGGCGCGGAGCTTTCCCAGCGACCGGTACCACCGCGTCAGCTCCCCGTCCTCACGCCCCCATGGGAACGGCGCGCGGTTAAACGGGTCCGCGTACCCCTCCGTTCCCGCTTCGTCGCCGTAGTACAGGCACGGAACGCCCGGCAGGGTGTACTGCAAAAAAGATGCGCAGCGCATCAACGCAAGCCCGCGCGTCCGCTGTTCCGGCGAAAGCCGCGTTTCGCTCTGCCACTGCCGCCCCCGGTTCCGGCGCGGCTCCCCCGCCAGCGCGGTCAGCGCGCGCTCGGTGTCGTGCGTGCCGATGTTGTTCATCAGAACCCGGACAACCTGCGGCGGGTAGTTTTCCAGAACGGACAGAATCGTTTCCATAGACGCCGCTGCGTCGCCGCCGGTCAGGAACCCAAGCACCGCGTTGCGGAACGGATAGTTCATCACGCTGTCGAGCTGTTCCCCCAGCAGGTACCGCCGCCGTTTGCCGTAAGCGATCTTGTTGGAGGCGTCCTCCCAGATTTCGCCCGCCAGCAGCGCTTCCGGATTTTCACGTTTGACCGCTTGCCGCAGAGCGTCCAGAAATTCATCCGGCAGTTCGTCCGCCACGTCCAGCCGCCACCCGGCGGCGCCCGCGCGCAGCCATCTGCGGATGATTCCGTTTTCCCCGCAGATATACTCCCGGTACTCCGGATTTTCCTTGTTCACGTTCGGCAGGGTCGGGAACCCCCACCAGCAGGCGTACTGCTCCGGCCAGCTTTTGAATTGGTACCACGGATAATACGGCGATTTCTTCGACTGGTACGCGCCTGTTCCCGGGTACCGCCCCTGCCGGTTAAAATAGACGCTGTCGCTGCCCGTGTGATTGAACACGCCGTCCAGCAGCACGCGGATTCCCATACTAGCCGCTTCGGCGCAAAGGGCGCGGAAATCCTTTTCCGTGCCCAGCAGCGGGTCGATCTTCGTGTAATCCGCCGTATTGTACCGGTGGTTGGAGTGCGCCTCAAAAACCGGGTTCAGGTACAGGCACGTTACGCCGAGCGATTTCAGATACGGCAGCTTTTCGCGGATGCCCGCAAGGTCGCCGCCGAAGTAGTCGGAATTTGTGACGTTTCCCTGCCCGTCGGGCCGCCAGTCCGGGGATTCGTCCCAGCTTTCGTGCAGCCTGCGGTCCGCCGGAACTCCGGTTTTCGCCTGCCCGGAGGAAAAAAAGCGATCCGGAAAAATCTGATAGATCACCCCGCCCGCAAGCCAGTCCGGCGTTTTGAATTCTTTTTCATACACCGTGAGCTGCCACAGGGCACCGCCGTCGAACACGGCCTCGCCGATCGGCCCGCGCGTCAGGCGCCGGTGGCCGCAGGGCGTTTCCAGTTTAAAATCGTAGAAATAAACGCCCGGCTTTTCGGCTTCAAAATGGCATTCCCACCACTCCGCGCCGTCGCCGTTCATGCCGCACCAGAACAGGCCGCAGGGCTCCTCGCGCCCATCGGCTCCGTTTCGCATGACCAGCTGCGCGCCGGAACAGCCCAGGCCGCGCGGCAGCGTGATTTTAAAGTGCACGCGGGTTCCCGCGGGCACCGCGCCCACAGGGTCCCGGTGCATCGGATTTCTGGAATTAAACATGCCGTTTCCCCTCCGGAACAGGCTTTACGTGCCAGATGTTTTCGGCGTATTCGCGAATCGCGCGGTCCGCGGAGAAAATCCCCGCCTTTGCCGTGTTCACAAGGCACATGCTCCTCCATTGATCCGCGTCCCGATACAGCCGCTCCGACTTGTGCCGCGCCTTGTCGTAGGAGTCGAAATCCGCCAGCACCATGTACGGGTCGGAAGAGAGCAGGGAATTGGAAATGTCGCGGAAATCGACGCCGCAGAAGCCCTTTTCCACCGCGTTCAGCGCGGCTTGCAGCTCCGGATTTTTTTCCGCGAAAGCACGCGGCTGATATCCGGCCTTTTTCCGCTCCTCGGCCTCCTGCGCGTCCATGCCGAACAAAATCATGTTTTCTTCCCCGACCGCGTCGCGGATTTCGACATTCGCGCCGTCCAGCGTGCCGAGCGTCACCGCGCCGTTGATCATGAATTTCATGTTGCCGGTGCCGGAGGCTTCCGTTCCCGCAAGCGAGATCTGCTCGCTGAGGTCCGCAGCGGGCATCAACAGCTCCGCGAGCGTGACCCGGTAATCCTCAAGGTAAACGACCTTCATTTTTTTATTGACCCGCTCGTCGGCGTCGATCGTTTTGCCCAGATCGACGATAAAACGGATGATCTGCTTCGCAAAGTAATAACCGGGGGCCGCCTTTGCGCCGAACAGATAGGTGCGCGGCGTGAACTCCATCTCCGGATTTTCGCATAAGCGGAGATAGTCCGTCAGAATTTGCAGCGCGTTTAAGTGCTGCCGCTTGTATTCGTGCAGGCGCTTGACCTGCACGTCGAAAATCGAATCGGGGTCCAGGTCGGCTCCGTTTTCCCGCTTGACGTACTTTGCCAGACGGATCTTGTTTTCCCGCTTGACCGCCGCCATCTTTTCCAGCACCGCCGGGTCGCTTTTGTATTTCATCAGCTTTTCCAGCTCGGCGGCATCGCGCACAAAGCCGTCGCCGGTCAGCTCGGTTAAAAGCGCCGCAAGGCCGGGGTTTGCCTGGCAGAGCCAGCGCCGGTGGGCGATCCCGTTGGTCACGTTGGTGAATTTTTCAGGCATTTCGGTGTAGAAGTCGTGGAACACGCGGTCTTTTAAAATTTCGGAATGCAGCTTTGAAACGCCGTTCACGCTGTGGCAGGAGGCCACCGCAAGGTTCGCCATTTTGACAAAGCCGTCGTTCCACGGCGCCATGCGGCCCACCTGATACCCGTCCACACCCTTGTTGTGCATTCCGGCGCAGAACCGGCGGTTGATCTCCTCCACGATCTGGTAAATGCGCGGCAGGCGCGACCGGAACAGGTTGATGCCCCAGCATTCGAGTGCCTCCGACATTACGGTATGGTTGGTGTAGGCGAATACATTCTGTACAATTTCCCATGCGGAATCCCATCCGTATCCGCATTCGTCCATCATGACGCGCATCATTTCCGGAATCGCCAGCACCGGGTGCGTGTCGTTCAGATGGATTGCGATGCAGTCGGGCAGATTGTCGAGCGTACGGTTCCGGAACAGGTGGTGCCGGATAATGTCCTGCACGGCGGCCGAAACCAGAAAATACTGCTGCGAAAGGCGCAGGCTCTTGCCCTCCGGATGGTTGTCCTCCGGGTACAGCACCTTTGTGATGGTCTCCGCCATCGCCTTCTGCTCCACGGCGCGCAGGTAATCCCCGCCGTTGAACAGGCTCATGTCGAAGTCCTCGCTGGTCGCCGCCCACAGGCGCAGCCGGCTCACGCCGCGCCCGTCGATGCCGGGGACGTACAAATCGCTCGGCACCGCCATCACCTTTGTGAAATCCTTATGGTTCACCACATGGAACCCGTTGTTCCAGTAGTCGTCGATGCGGCCGTTGAACCGCACCTCCACGCTTTTCTCCGGCTCGCTCCTGAGCCAGATTTTGCCGCCCGGCAGCCAGAAATCCGGCAGCTCCGTCTGCCAGCCGTCCACCAGCTTCTGCCGGAAAATGCCGTATTCGTAGCGCAGCGAATACCCCGTCGCCGGAATCCCCAGCGACGCCATCGCGTCGAGAAAGCAGGCAGCCAGCCTGCCGAGGCCGCCGTTGCCCAGCCCCGCGTCCGGTTCCTGCTCGTACAGCGCGTCCAGATTCAGATTGAGCCCGGCAAGCGCCTTGCGGTAATCCTCTTCCAGTCCCAGATTAAAAAGGCTGTTTTTCAGCGAACGGCCCAGCAGGAATTCCATGCAGAGGTAATAAATATGCTTGGTCTTCGTCTGCTCCGCAAGCTGAATGAATTCGCTGCGCCCCTTTTCCATCCGGTCGCGCACGCAGAGCGCAACCGCCTTGTAGCACTGCTCATCCGTGGCGTTTTTCAAGCTGACCCCGAACACCAGCTCCAGCATACTGTTAACAGACTCCTGGATCTTTCTGATCGGCTGCCGGTAAATCATCGGATTCTTCCTCCTAAAAAGCAGAAGTATTTCTGTATATGATACACCAATTTAATTCTTTTATCAAGGCCAGCGCCCCCAAAGGCAAACACGGTGCAAAACTGCCCGTTTTGCTTATTGCGTCGCGGTTTTTCTACAAAATTTTGCTTTCGGTTTTCAAAGATTTATTGGAAGAGATTTTTTCTCGATATTTATGCAACTTCAACAAATTTTACATTCCCGCCCGTCCGGTTTGGGCGGGTTCCGTTTTTTCCGGCGCGGCGCGCAAAAAGCGGAAAGAAAAAGTGACGAAAATCACTTTCATATTATAGTGAAATAGATTATAATAGGCTATATATCAAACGCGGCTTCATGAAAGGGAATGAATGGATTGAGCAAGAACAGGATCAAACTGAACATCTGCGGCTGTGAATGCGTCATCAGTTCTGAGGACAGCGAGGGTTACATGCGCTCCGTCGGCGACGAGGTTCAGAAGGCCATCGATGCGTTCATGGACCGGAACGAGCGTATTTCCGCCACGATGGCTGCAATCACCGCCGCGTTAAGCTACTGCGACGAGGCCCACAAGGCGGCCGACGCGGCTGAAAATCTGCGCACGCAGATTCGCGATTACCTGGAGGATTCTTCCCACGCGCGTCTGGAGGCGGAGGAATCCCGCAGGGAAATCGAGCGCCTGAAGCGCGAGATCCAGACCCTGCGCTCCCGCCTTTCCGCGGCGGGCGAAGAGGTTCCGGAGGGCGCTCCCGCCGAAAAAGCGCCGCCGATTGCTCCCGGTGCGGACGTGCCCCGCCCGCAGACGGGCAGCTTTTCCCGCGTAACCCCGCAGGAGGACGGCCCGGACCCGGAGGGCTTCATGAGCTTTTTTGAAAAGAAAACCGATGAACCGTAACATGGAGATTCTGGCTCCGGCCGGTTCGCCGGAAAGCCTGACGGCGGCCGTCCGCGCGGGGGCGGATGCCGTTTACCTCGGCGGGGGCCGTTTTTCCGCGCGCGCGGGCGCGAAAAACTTTTCCGACGCGGAGCTGCGGGAGGCCGTCGGGTACTGCCACGCGCGCGGGGTCAAGGTATTCCTTGCGGTCAACACGCTGCTGCTGGACGACGAACTCCCAGCGGCGCTCGATTTCGCGCGATTCGCCTGCTCCCTGCCGGTGGACGCGCTGCTCGTGCAGGATCTGGGGTTCGCGTCCCTTCTGTTCCGGCACGCGCCGGGCCTGAAACTGCACGCCTCCACACAGACAGGCGTCCACACGCCGTCCGGCACAAAGGCGCTGTACGGCCTCGGCTTTACGCGCGTTGTTCTGGCGCGGGAGCTTTCTCTCGCTGAAATCCGGGAGATTCATTCCGCATGCCCGATCGAGCTGGAAACCTTCGTTCACGGCGCTTTGTGCATGTCGGTCAGCGGGCAGTGCTATTTCAGCTCCGTCCTCGGCTCGCGCAGCGGCAACCGGGGCATGTGCGCCCAGCCCTGCCGCCTGCCGTTCGCGGCCCCGGGCGGCACGGGGCACGACCTGAGCCTGAAGGACCTGTCGATGATCCCCCGGCTTTCGGAGCTTTCCGAAGCGGGCGCGGTCTGCGCGAAAATCGAGGGCAGGCTCAAGCGGCCGGAGTACGTCGCCGCCGCCGCTGCCGCCTGCCGCCTTGCGGCGGACGGAAAGCAAATCCCGCCCGAGCTGCTGCAAAGCCTCGGCGCGGTTTTTTCGCGCTCCGGTTTTACCGCCGGCTACCCGGACGGCAAGCGCGGGCGGGAAATGTTCGGCGTCCGTTCGAAGGAAGACGCCGCCGCGGCGACCGGAGAAGTGCTTTCCGGCCTTCGAAATCTTTATTCCAAAGAATTTATGAAAATTCCCGTTGATTTTACTTTGAAAATAAAATATAATAAGCCGATGCAGTTGACGGCCGCCGACCTGAACGGCGGCAAGGCCACCGTTTCCGGGATGGTTCCGGAGCGCGCGGCGCACCGCGCGCTCGACGCCGACCGCTGTTCCGGTCAGCTTCAAAAGACGGGCGGAACTCCGTTTTTCGCGGGCGAGACCCGGGTGGAGCTTGACGAAGGCCTGGCCGTTCCCGTTTCGGAATTGAACCGGATGCGGCGCGAGGCGCTCGACGCCCTTTTGAGCCGCCGCGCCGAACGTCCCGCGATTTCATGGGCGGACTGCGCCGATCCCGGAAAGGAGCCGCACCGAGCTGCTCCTTTCCGGCTGCGCGCCCGCTTTGTCGGCACGGAACTTCCGGAAAACGCCAAAGGGCTGGAGCTTTGCTATGTCCCTTATCGCACGGAGCCGCGCCGCCTTGCAAAACTGCTCGAGGACGGCTTTCCCGCGGCGGTCGAGCTGCCGCGCGGCATGTTCGGCATGGAAAACGCGGTTCGCCGCAGCCTGGAAAACGCAAAGGCGGCGGGAATCAGCCACGTGTGGGCCGGCACGCTCGACGCAGTCCGGCTCGCGCTGGACTGCGGCTTTACCGTCCACGGAGGTTTTTCACTGAACATAACCAATACCCCGGCGCTGGAATCCTACCGCGCCCTCGGCGTCGCCGACGCGGAGCTTTCGTTTGAGCTGACGCTGCGTCAGGCGGCGAAGATCGGCGGCAACACGCCGCGCGGGCTTTTCCTGTACGGCAGGCTTCCGCTGATGCTCTGCCGGAACTGCCCGGCGGCGAATTCGCCAAAGGGCTGCCTTTCCTGCAAAACGCCGCCGGAGCTGACCGACCGACGGGGCGTCAAATTCCCCGTGCAGTGTTACGGCGCGTGCAGCGAGGTGCTCAACTCCGTCCCGCTGTCCCTCGCCGGGCGCGGGAACGACGTGGAGCGAATCGATTTCGGCCTGCTTCGCTTTTCGACGGAATCGGCGGGCGAGACGGAACGGATCATCAACGACACGGAAAACGGAACCGGAGGCGCCGCGGAGCCGAACTCCTTTACGCGGGGGCTGTACTACCGCGGTTTCGCTCCCCGGCGGGAGGATGCATGAAAAAAACGGTAAAAATTAAAAAACTCAGGGAAAACGCGGTGCTGCCAACGCGCGGCAGCGAGGGCGCCGCGGGGCTGGACCTTTACGCCTGCATCGACGAACCGGTTCTGATTGAGCCGCGCGGGCTTTACCGCATTCCGACCGGCGTGGCGGTCGCGCTGCCCGGGCCGGATACCGTCGGGCTCATCTTCGGGCGAAGCGGCCTTGGGGTGAAGCACGGCATTACGCTGTCGAACGCCGTCGGCGTCATTGACAGCGACTACCGCGGCGAGCTGATCGTCGGGATCGTCAATTCGGGGGATGCTTCCTATCTTCTTTCCCCCGGGGAACGGTTCGCCCAGCTGGTCGTGGCGCCGGTTTTTCAGGCGGAGCTTCTGGAAACGGACGACCTGGGCGAGACGGACCGGGGCGACGGCGGGTTCGGCTCCACCGGAAAATAGGCAATTATTGTCGGGGATGTTTTTTTACATGAAAAAGGGTATTCTAAAAACGCTTCTGTTTATCGTCCTGCTGGTTCTGGCGGTCGTATTGGGCAAAGCCGCTTCCGACGCGGCGGCCGGCGTGCGCTTTCTCTCCTTTTTAAGCGCCGGGGCCAGCTTCGGAATTTCACCCGTGAACGTGGACCTGTCCGTTCTCCGCTTTACGTTCGGCATGACCGTGAACCTGCACGTCGCGCAGGCGCTTCTGCTGCTTGCCGCAATTCTGGCGTACAACAGAATCCGCTAAAGAAAATTCATCAAAAGAGATAGGAGTTTCGTTACCATGTTATTGCTTGCATCTTCATCGCCGCGCCGCAGCGAACTGCTGAAAATGGCCGGCTATGAATTTACCGCCGCGCCGGCAAATGTCAGCGAGACCTTTCTGCACGGAACGCCGCCTATGCAGATTGTGGAGCAGCTTGCCACGCGCAAAGCGCAGGCCGTCGCAAAGCAGCACCCGGAGGCCGTGGTTCTTGCCGCCGACACCCTCGTCGTGCTCAAGGGCAGAATCCTCGGCAAGCCGAAGGACGCGGATGCGGCAAAAGCCATGCTGAAGCTTTTGTCCGGCAACGTACATCAGGTTTACACCGGCTATACCGTAATCAGCGGCAAAAAGCTCATCTGCGGCCACGAGTGCACGTCGGTCGAGTTTTACGCGCTTTCGCAACAGGAAATCGACGCCTATGTCGATTCGGGGGAGCCTCTCGACAAGGCCGGGGCCTACGGGATTCAGGGCCGAGGCGCGCTGTTTGTCAAGCGGATCAACGGCGATTACTACAATATCGTCGGCCTGCCGATTTCAAAAATACACCGGATTCTCTCCGGACTGCAGGAAAAAGACGAGTAGCCCGCCGCGGGCACGGAATTCTGGAATTAGATATTGAGAATCTCCGGCATTCGGGTTATAATAAGGAAAGATCGGAGCTTCCGGCACCGCTCCCGGCCCGGATGACTTGAAAGGGGAAAAACAGATGTTTTCAAAGGATATAGGAATTGATCTGGGTACCGCGAATACCCTGGTATTTATGAAGGGAAAAGGAATCGTCATGCGCGAGCCGTCCGTCGTCGCGGTCGACGTCCGTTCGGACACCGTTCTGGCGGTCGGAAAGCAGGCGAAGGAGATGATCGGCCGCACGCCGGGCTCCATTGTCGCCGTACGTCCGATGAAGGACGGCGTCATCGCCGACTTCGACATTACCGCGACGATGCTGAAGCACTTTATCCGCAAGGCGGTAAAGGCGAACGCTTTCTCCAAGCCGCATATCATCATCTGCATCCCCTCCGGCGTTACGGAGGTTGAGCGCCGAGCCGTGGAGGACGCCGCCCGTCAGGCCGGCGCCAATAACGTGGAGCTGATCGAAGAGCCGATGGCCGCCGCCATCGGCGCCGGGCTGCCCGTCTCCGAACCGACCGGCAGCATGGTCGTCGACATCGGCGGCGGCACCGCGGAGGTCGCTGTGATTTCGCTCGGCGACATCGTCACCTCTGTTTCCGTCCGCTGCGCGGGGGACAAGTTTGACGAATCCATCATTTCCTATGTAAAAAAGAAGTACAACCTCCTGATCGGCGAACGCACCTCGGAGGAAATTAAAATCAAGATCGGCTCGGCGTTCCCGACGGAAGACAACGAAGGCGCTTCCGTAGAGATCAAGGGCCGCAATCTGGTCGACGGCCTGCCGAAAAACGTCACCATCAGCGCCGGGGAAGTCCGCGAAGCGCTGAGCGACCCGCTGGCCCTGATCGTCGACGCGATCAAGAGCACGCTGGAAAAGACTCCGCCGGAGCTTTCGGCGGACATCATCGACCACGGCATTATGCTGACCGGCGGCGGCGCGCTGCTGCGCGGGCTGGACCGTCTGGTGGAGCAGGAAACCGGCATGCCGGTCCATGTCGCGGACGACCCGCTGGACTGCGTGGTCAACGGAACCGGCAAACAGCTGGAAATCACCATGCCGTCCTCTTACTACAAGGCGGATAAAAAACGCTGAGTCCGTCAGTCCGATCGCATGCAAGGAGCTGAGCGCATGAAAAAAATGATTCTGATTTTTTCATTTTTGCTTATTTCATTCAACTTTTGTTCTTGCGGAGCCTCCAACTCCTCTGTTTCAACGGCTGAAAACCCGGGCGGAAAAAATTTGTCTACGAAACAGACGGCGGCAAATCCGGCCGATTCGATCAACCAATATATCTCCTACCGCTTGCCGGACACCTTGTCCGACGGAGGTTACAACAAGGAATTAGGCTTTCTGGGCGGCAATCTGTTTTGCCTGAAATCCACCGGAAGCTGCGCTGCCAAAAAAGCATCCGACACCACGCCGCCCGGCTGGAATTCGTACGGCGGAGCCGAGATCTATGACAACCTGGATTGTAAATTCGAAAAGGGACAGCTGATCGACGTCTCGCCGCCATGGAATCATGCCGAGTATTTGACGAAGATGGAGCCTTTGGAGCACTGCGAGGTGCCCGCCGCCATCGTTCAGGTAAGCTTCGACTTATATTCTGCGTCCGAAGCCTCTGAAAAGAATATTGTTGACAAAAACGCGCTGAATTCCACGATGTGGTATGTGTTTTTTTCAAAAGAAGACTGCGGCATAAATTATGCGATATTCCTGAACGCAGAACAGTTCAGCAGGGAAGATACGGTAACGCTGGCTCAGTCCGTAAAATTCTCGGATCAGGCGTTCAATCTGAAGATTCCGCAATCATCATAATCCGGTCATCCAATAATTACCCCCCGGCACAGCCGGGGGGTAATTCCTATGCGGGCAAAACCCTGTTACGCCGACTGCGCCTCAAGGGCGTCCGGGGGCTTCTTACCCTACACAGCCGGGGGGTTTTGAATTACAAAAAGGGCTCCTGCAAAACATAAATTTTGCAGGAGCCCTTCTTTGTTACGGCTTTACCGCGCGGGTCGCGAGATAGGTCGGCGCAAAATCCCGCAGCCTTCCGTTTCCCGGCCGGTCGCGGTCTTCAAAAAGCTCGGTCAGGCGGAACCCGGCTTTCAGCTGGCCGCCGATCTGCTCCTCCATCGTATGGCTGAACTGCAGCCCGTCGTCGTTTTTCATCAGCTCTTCGTAAAGAACCGGATCTTTCAGCGGATTAAACGGCAGCGGATTTTCCACCACCAGGCGGTCGTAGTCGTTGAAAAGAAAATTCAGGCCGTTGCCATCCCCGCGAGAAGAACGCCGCCGTGCTTCAGGACGCGGAAGCACTCGTTCCAAACGGGCTGAACCTCTTCAATGTAGCAGTTGGAAACCGGATGGAAAATCAGGTCGAAGCTTTCGTCGCGGAACGGGAACGGCTTTGTCATGTCTCCCCGGACGATTTCGATGCGGTATCCCTCGCGCTCCGCGACCATCCGCTCGCTTTCCAGCTGGCGGGCGGAATTGTCGAAAATCGTGCACTCGGCTCCCAGTGCCGTAAAAACAGGCATCTGCTGCCCGCCCCCGCTGGCGAGGCCCAGAATTTTCAGCCCCGAAAACGGCGGGAACCACTCCTTCGGGACCGGCCTCACCGGCGTCAGCACCACGTTCCAGTCTCCCTTTCGGGCACGGATAAATTCCTCGTGGGAAACCGGGACGCTCCATTCGTTCCCGTCCTGCGCCCAGCGGTCCCAAGTTTCCGAATTAATCTTTGTATAATTTTCTCTTTGATCCATAAATTATCTCCTTATCGCATCGGTTGCTTTCTATTCCAGAAGCTCCCGCAGCATGCGGGGATACCGGTTTAAAAATTCCTTTGTCACACGGAAATTGTCCGTTTCCTCATATGCGCGGCGGTGAATTCCGTCGGCGGAAAGCTCGTAAATGACGCTGTCCGGGTACGCGGTCAAAATCGGTGAATGCGTCGCGATGATCAGCTGGGATTCTTCTTTCACCAGCTCGTCGATGCGGCAGAGCATCGCGAGCTGCCGCCGGGGCGAGAGCGCGGCCTCCGGCTCGTCGAAAATGTAAAGCCCGTGCCCGCCGAGCCGGTTCATCAGCAGCGCGAAAAAGCTTTCCCCGTGCGATTTTTCATGCAGCGAGCCGCCGTAGCTCCACTTGATCTGCGGACCCATTCCGCCCTCGTCCATTTTTTCAATGCTGGTCGCCACGTTGTAAAAGCTTTCGGCGCGCAGAAAATACCCGTCGCGCGGGTGCCGCACGCCTCTGTACAGCGAAAGGTAGTCGCACAGCTCCGAATGGGAGCGGTAGGTCTCAAAATTGAAATTCCGGCTGCCGCCCTCGGGGTTGAAACCGCAGCAGACGGCCAGCGCTTCCGTCAGCGTTGATTTTCCCGATCCGTTTTCCCCGACTAAAAACGTCACGTTCGGATGCAGCGGCAGTTCCGTCAATGCATGCACCGCCGGGACGGAAAACGGATACCGGTTAAAATCCGGCACCTGATCGCGCCGCAGCACCGCTTTGCTCACATACTGCTCCCGCATGGTAAATTTCCTCCCGCTTCCTAATCAGTACAGCGTTTCCGGGTCGAAGCCCTCCGTTTTCAGCTCCAAAAGCGCCTTTAAATCCTCCGAAAATTCCTTCGCGGTCTGGGTTTCCTTCTGTTCCAGCTCTTCCAGCACTTCAAACTCGAACGCCTGCGGCCCGAATGTGTCCCAGTCCTTTTGCAGCTTCAGGTTCACCGCGCCCCCGGTTGTTTTAGAAAACTCAAATCGGTTCTGAAAGCCCCGCAGATCCGGCGCCGCCGTCAGCAGCATTTTTCCGTTTTTTATATTCCGAACCGCGCAGATTCCGCCGATTTTTTTGCGTTCGCGGTATTCGCTGAGCCGCTCTTTTCGTTCCTGTTTTTCCATCATGGTTCTCCGTTTCCGCGGCGCTTTGCCGCCTTATTTTTTATCATAGGCTATCCGCGCCCGAAAATCAAGCGCGCCCGGCCTCGCAAAAGCTGACGCCTCCCTTTCCCGGCGATTTGTTTTTCTTCTGAAGATTTCCCTTGAAGAAACAGGATCCTCGCGGTATGATGGAGAAAGGGATCCAATCTTTTTCTCGCGCCGTTTCTCGGCGCGCCAGGGGAACCGGGAGGTTATTCATGTCTTCTTTTTTGAAAACAGTTGGTCTTTTGACTCTGCCCGCCTCCGTCGTTTTGCTATTTTTCATGACGGGCAATTTGAATTTTTTCAGCGTGCTGTGTGTTTTTTTGCTGATCACGCTCGGGCTGGCGCTGGTTGAGCTTGGAGATCTGATGGAACGCGTCTCTGCCCTAGAATCGCGCCTTGACCCGCCCCCCGAAAAGCCCGAAGAGGATGACATTCAAAAGGTCGTCTGTCCGAACTGTCATAAAAAATACGACCTGGATTCCCCCAAATGCCCGTATTGCGGAACCAAAAACGAGCTTTGGTAAATTTCGGCCCGGCCTTCCGCTTGACAAGCCGTGATGTTTTTAGTATCATTAAAGGCAGTAATTTAGGAAGGGAGCTGGGAGGATGCGTCATTTTTCCCGCTGATGATGAGTACGCCAATCGGTTTGACAGTCCGGTTTTGTTTGGGCTGTCTTTGTCACCGTGCGGCTGCGGGGAGAATGCGCGTCCGAACCGCTCCGTTTTTGACCGGGGATTTTTCCGTCCGCCGTTTGCGGGGGCGGGATGATTTCTTCCGTTTATTCTGGAGCCGCGGGGTGTAATTTCCCGCGGCTTTCGCGCGTTACCAGGAGGAAATTATGTCTCTGATCCGAATATCAAACCTGACCTTTGCTTATGACGGCAGTCCGGACTGCGTTTTTGAAAACGCGTCGTTCGAATTCGACACCAACTGGAAGCTCGGTCTGATCGGCCGCAACGGGAAGGGCAAAACAACCCTTCTGAATCTTCTGATGGGGAAATACGAGTACCGGGGAACCATTTCCGCGTCCGTCGGGTTCGACTATTTCCCGTTCGAGGTGCCGGACGAATCCAAATCCGCCCTGGAGCTTTTTCACAGTCTTGTTCCGGACTGCGAGGACTGGCGGGCCGAGCGGGAGCTGTCCCTGCTGGACGTTTCGCCAAACGCCGCGGAGCGCCCGTTTTCCACGCTGAGCCGGGGCGAACGGACCAAAATACTGCTGGCGGCGCTCTTTTTAAAAGAAAACCGCTTTCTGCTCATCGACGAACCGACCAGCCACCTTGATCTGGAAGCCCGCGAGCGCACGGCGCGCTATCTGCGCTCCAAAAGCGGATTCCTTCTGGTTTCGCACGACCGCGCGTTTCTGGACGGGTGCGTCGACCACATCCTTTCCATCAACCGCAAAAGCATCGACCTGGAACAGGGGAATTGTTCGTCGTTTCTGGAAAACAAGCGCCTGCGCGACGAATTTGAGCTGGCCGAACACAAAAAGCTGGAGCGGACGGTCAAACGTCTTTCCGACGCCGCCGAGCGAACCTCCGGCTGGTCGGACCGCGTGGAACAGACCAAACACGGCACGCGGAATTCCGGACTGCGCCCCGACCGGGGGTACATCGGCCACAAGTCCGCCAAGATGATGAAGCGGGCAAAATCGACGGAAGCCCGCCGCGAAAAGGCGGTGCGGGAACAGTCGGAGCTGCTGCAAAACCTGGACACGGCCGAAAGCCTGAAAATCCACCCGCTTTCCCCGCCGAACGGGCTTCTGGCCGAGGCGCGGGAACTATGCCTGTATTACGGCAGCCGGAAGGTCTGCGGCCCGGTTTCGTTCCGCCTGTGCGCGGGCGACCGGCTGTTTCTACGCGGACGCAACGGCAGCGGAAAATCGAGCCTGCTGAAACTCTTCACCGGGCAAAAAATTGATTATACCGGCGACTTCCGCTCCGCGCCGTGGCTCGTCGTTTCTCATGTGCCGCAAGAGACAGATTTTCTTCGCGGCACCCTGACGGAGTTTGCCGAATCACGGGGAATCGACCGGACCCTGCTGTTTTCCATTCTGCGCAAGCTGGATTTTTCGCGCGCTCTGTTCGAACAGGACACCGCGGGCTACAGCGAAGGGCAGAAAAAGAAGGTTCTGCTCGCCGCGAGTCTGTGCGAACCGGCTCACCTGTATCTCTGGGACGAACCGCTCAATTACGTCGATCTGCTGTCCCGCGTGCAGCTGGAGGAATTGATCCGCGCGTTTTCACCCACCACGCTTTTCGTCGAGCACGACCGCGCGTTTCAGGAGACCGTTTCCACGGGCTTTGTCGAGCTTTAGCATTTCCTCCGTCTTTTGCCGCATCACAGGGGCTTCCGTTTCAGGGGGCTCCTGTTTTGTTATTCCCGCACCCAGTAACAGGAGCCGTCGTTTTTGCGGTCGAGGAAGCCGTATTCGATCAGCTCGCGGCGAATCGTCACGTAATCGTCGCAGACGCGTTCCAGCAGCCGGTTGACCTCTTTTTCCGTGTATTCCCGCTTTGGGGCGAACAGGGCGCCGAGCTGCCGCAGCACGACGAGCTTTTTCTTTTCTTTCGCCGGGAATTCCTTCAAGCGACCGGCTTCGTCGAAATACGTGCGGAGGATTCTTTCGCTCTCCGCCTCGGTCACCGCGTACCGCAGATCGACCATCGCGGCGCTTTTCGGCACGGGAAGCAGACGGCCCGCGCCCTCCTCCTCCGCGTTGCGCTCCACCAGCCGGTGAATCGCGAGGAAGACCTTCGCCTGGTTCGCTTTTTCGCGCAGCTTGAACCGATGGTTTCGAACGGTCGATTCGCTGCACCCCATCGCCCTTGCCGTCTCCCGGTCGGAACGCTTTTGATACGCGCTCCGGAGGTACTCCTTTTGTATTTCGCTCAGGCCGGTATCCCGTTTGTCCAAATTGATCAGGCAGTCGAACGCGGAGCCGTGTTCCGCCGCGATGTGCTTCCCGATATATTTTCTCGCTTCGTAAAAGGACTCTCCGTCGCGATAAACCGCGCCGTCCTCAAAGCGTTCCCCGCAGATCAGGCAGATATAAAAGCCGTCCCGGTACACAAATCCGGCGGCAAGCTCCTCGACCGACGCGCTCCAAAACAATTCCGTGAGTTCCATTTGAATCCCCCTCCTGCCTTTTATCTTATCACGTTTTATCAAACTTGTAAACACAGTTTATTTTTGTTTGCATATTGACAAACATATTTTTGAATCGTATGATAATTCAAGCTTTGCAACAGAAGGTGAAATCATGCGGAATCTGAAAAAGCACCAAAATTACCTGCTTCTCTGGCAGGGCCAGCTGATTTCTGCGGCGGGGGACGTGATGTATGAAATCGCGCTTGGCTTTTTCCTGCTGCAGGCCTACCGTTCCAGCGCGCTGATGGCGGCGGTCGTCGCCGCCACCGCCGTGCCCGGCCTGATCGCGGCCCCGTTCGCGGGCGTGGTGATCGACCGGTGCAATCAAAAACGGATCCTTGTCCTCGCGGATCTTTCCCGCGGCCTCGTCATGACCGCCGCGGCGCTTTGGACGTTTCTCGGGGGAATTCCGCTGTGGATGTTTTCCCTGACGGGTACCGTTGTCAGCGTAGGCGGGGCTTTCTTCACCCCGTGCATCCGGTCGGTGATGCCGCGCGTGGTGGAAAAAGAGAATTTGATGCGCGCAAATTCCATGATCAGCCTCGCGGGCCGCTTGACGCAGACCGCCGGAAATTCGGCCGGCGGATTTCTTTACGGCTTTCTGGGAGCATGGCCGCTGTTTTTCCTCAACGGTATTTCGTTTCTGGTCTCCGGCGGGCTGTCGCTTTTTTTAACCCTTCCCCCGAAAACAGAAAACGATGCGCCGGAGCCGCCCTCCTTTTTTGAGGAGTTAAAAAGCGGACTCCGGTACACCGTTCATTTCTCCGGTCTGCGGATGATGATTCTGATGGCCTGCTTCCTGAACTTTTTCGGCAGCGGAGCCTCCATCCTGCTTCAGCCGCTGTTTTTAAACACGCCGGGCTACGGAATCCAAAAATACGGGCTTGCGGCGGGCGCCGTCTGCGCCGGAAATCTGTTCGGTATGCTGCTTACCTCCGTTATACGGATTCCGCGCCGGAAGCGGATGGTTTTCTTTCTTTCTTCGGCCTTTGCCGACACCGCCCTCAACGCGCTGTTCCCGTTTTTCGGCGTACGAACCGGAATCCTCCTGCTGTGCGTCGCCGGGATTGGGAATTCCGTCGTCAACATGCTGATTCTCACCTCCGTACAGCAAAGCACCGCGGAGGAGATGCGCGGCAAGGTGTTTTCGCTCATCGCGGTCGGCGGGCAGGGAATCGCCCCGCTCGGCATCGCCGCCGCGGGAGCCGCCGCCGAATGGCTGTGTCCCAGAGATCTGATCTTCGGCTGTTATTTCATCAATCTGCTTCTTTTTCTCTTCTTCGCGTTTCAAAAGCCATTCCGGGAATTTATTCAGTTTGACCTCGAGTTATCCCGTCCCGGCGGTAATTCCGGCTAAATTTCCGGTGATTTTTGCGGCTTTACAGACAGATTACGACTGTCGAAAACTTTTTTCGCAGTAACAATCCCGTTGAGTACCCGGGGAAATCCGGTATACGGAACACATTGGAGAAACGCCTCCACAATTTTTTCCGGCGGCATGCCGACATTCAGCGCCCCGTTAATGTGCACCTCCAGCTGAGGCTCGCAGCCGCCCGCCGTCAGCAGGCTCACAATCGTGATCAGCTCGCGCTCCCACAGGCTCAGCCCCTCTCTGCGGTAAATATCCCCAAACGCGAATTCAATGATGTATTTTCCCAGGTCCGGCGCAATCTCCCGCAGGGAATCGATCACCCGTTTTCCTCCCTCCCCGTCGATTTCGGCCAGCCGTGCGGCGCCGCTTTCATAACGTTTTGTTTCCATTTGTTATTCATCTCCTTTTGCAGTATGATAGAAACATACCACCTGGAGTTTACTCCAGGTCAAGCGAAAAGCGGGAGGAATTTTGATGTCTTATTTGATCGGCGAATTTTCAAGGCTTTCCGGAATCAGCATCGACACCCTGCGTTATTACGAAAAGGAAAAGCTGATTGCCGTGAATCGAAACAGCTCCGGCAGACGAATTTTTACCGATGCCGATCTGCAATGGATTTCTTTTATCAAAAGGTTGAAAGAAACCGGAATGCCGATTCAACAGATCCGGCGCTATGCTTTTTTGCGCGGCCAGGGCGATTCCACCCTGCGGGAGCGGTTGACTCTGCTCAAAAATCACCGTGCGTTCGTTCTGGAGCAAAAAAGGATCTGGGAAGAGCACCTAAGTCACTTAGATCAAAAAATGGAATTCTATGAAAAAAAGATCGCCGCGTCTGAAAAATAGACGCGGCGGTTTTTTGGCTCTTTTAGGTCCGCTCCGAACACTCATCCGGTCCGCCGGTGAACCGGCCGTCCCCTGTCCCGACGTACCGCGCCCAGAAAAGGTACAAGCCAAGACCCGCGGCGCAAAACGCGGCGCTGCAAAGAAACGCCCGGCCCAGTCCGCCGTCCGCCGCCTTTCCAATCGCCGCGTTGACCCCCGCGGAAAAGCCGTCCGTCCCCATGGAATAAACGCTTAAAACGGCGGCGCGGGCAAAGCTTGCGCCGGGCTGGCGATTCTGAACCGTCATCACGGAAGGCCCCAGCAGCGCGGCAGCCGCGCTCAGGGCCGCGACGCAGGCAACCGAAAGCACCGCGCTGCGCGTAACCGCTAAAACGGCGCAGGAAACCGCGGCGGCCACAAACAGCGCGGAGGAAAACGCCGTTTCTCCCAACCGGGCGGAAAGGCGATGGGAAAACGCAGAAGAGAGCGCCGCCCCCTGCACCGCAAGATAGCACAGCCCCATGGTTTCGGTTGCGATTCCACAGCGCAGGTACTGCAGCTGGCTCAGAAACACCGAAACGGTCTGCGCCGTCTGGGTCAGCAGCGCGCACGCGGCCAGATACGGCAGAAACCGCAGGGTTTCCCCGCCGCGCAAACGAAGGAAGCGTACCGTTTGCCTCATTGGGGCATGCTCCGCGCGGGGAACTTCAACCTCCGGTAAGAAAAATGAAAGCAGGGCGGCGGCGCCGTAAACCACCGCGGTCAGCTCGGCGGAGAGATCGAGATTCCCGCCGATCCCAAACGTAAAAACCAGCGCTGCGGCAACAATTCCCAGCGTCGTAAGAGCATGGTAACGACTGAACGCCGCCGCGCTGTCGGTTTCTCCCGCGCAGGCGAAAAGGTAGGCCGAATCACAGCCGGAAAGACCCGCGCACACAACGGAAAGCATCATCCGTTCCACCAGAAACAGCGCACAACCGTCCGCCCGCCAGAAAACCAGCTTGGAGAGAAAGAACAGAATGTTGCAGAAAAAGATGGTTTTCCGGTACCCGATCCGCTCCGCGAGAAACCCCATCGGAATTTCCAGCGCGATCATCACAATCAGGGATATGCTCTCAATCAGCGTGATGTCGAACACACTCAGGCCGCGCTCCACCCGGTACAGCCCCGCGGCGGGCGCGTAAAACACCATGCCCTGCAAAAGGACAATTACAAAATAAATATGAGATTGAAAAGACCGCAAAAAAAGATCCTCCTGTTTCGTTTTTTGGCAGCAAAAGAAAGCCCGTACTCTTTCAGACGAGCCAAATGCGCAAAAAACAAATCAGGTCGGATTTCTCATAAAAGTTCTCCTGTATTTAAAGTACTTCTATTATAATTCTTTCGCATAAAAAGTCAAGAGACGCATTCGCTTGCTTTATTCCCAGTTTTTGTGTAAAATGGAATCACAAGGAAAATCATGGATTTGGAAAGGGGATTTCCAATGAAAAGGCTAACGGTATTCTTTTTGACGGCGGTCTTTTGCCTGGTCGCCGCGGGATGCTCCTCCGGCGCCTCCGCCCCACAGGGCCGGACGAACGCCGTTTCCCCGTCCTCCGCGGCGGAACATTCCGCGGACGCCGCGGGCCTGACGGACGGTACGCAGAAAGCCGCCGCGTCCGGTGCGGAAAGGCCGGCCTCCGACTCCCGCAAGGTGATACAAAGCGCGGAGCTTACGCTCCAAACCGTCCGCTACGACGAGCTGAACGACAAGCTGCAATCGCTCGTCGCATCCTTCGGCGGATACATAGAGAATTCCTCCGTTCAGGGCGACGTCCCCGGCAGCAACGCGCTGCGGAACGCCTCGTACACCCTGCGCGTGCCGTCCGGCAAGCTGCAAAGCTTTCTGCAAAGCGCCGGGGACCTCGGCAATGTGGTCTCCAAAAGCATCAGCGGGCAGGATGTGACACAAAATTACTTTGATGCCGAAACGCGGGTGAAATCCCTGCGCACAGAGCAGGACCGGCTTCTTTCGCTGATGCAGACGGCAGAAAAGATGGACGATATTCTGAAAATCGAGCAGCGCCTGACGGATGTTGAAAACGAAATCGAACAGCTGACCGGGCAGCTCAAGCAGTGGGATTCCCTTGTCAGCCTGTCGACCGTAACCATTAAGATCCGCGAGGTCGCGGAGCTTACCGCGCCCCCGGCAAAAGACTTTGGCGGGCAGATCGGCTCCATCTTTCAATCCTCGCTCAGCGCTTTGGGGGTAACGCTTCGCTACCTGGTTCTCGGCGTCGCCGCGGCCCTTCCGTTCCTCGCCGTTCTGGCCGTGTTCGGCGCGGCGGTGCTCTTCCTGCGCAGGCGGCTTCAAAAGAGGAAGACGCGGAGCGTTCCGCCGTACGATTCCGGCAAATCGGATTCTTCTAATACCAAATAAGGAACAAAAACGCCAGCACGCCGCCGCACAGCGACAGCAAAAACAGCAAAAGGGCCGTCATTGCCGCCGACAGCGACTCCCGCTCCCCGCCGCGCACGGCGGTCAGCAGCCCGATAAACGACAGCAGGATCGTGACCCCCGCCAGAACATTCATATTCTTCTCTCCCTCCGTGCGCCCCCGAATACTTCATCTTACGGCGCAGGAGGAAAAACTATTCGCCCGCCGGGCAAAGAAACGGCGCGGCGCTCCGGAATAAACCGAGATATTTTCCGGGGCGCCGCGCTTCTTATGATCCGATTTTTCTATTTGTTCACAAACTGCATATCCACCAGCGTTTGAAAGGAATAAGAGCCGCTGTAAATGCCGGTCTTTAAAAGCATATCCATGTCTGTGGTCACCGCTTTTTCACTGATGACCCCATCCGGACTCCAGAGATGATCCGCATAGGCACGGTCGAGAGAAGCCTTAATTTCATCTTCCGATAAAGTTGGGAACTCCTGTTTCAGAACCTTTTTCGCCATCTCGTGGTCGTCCTGAACGGCTTTCAGGGCTTTTTTCATCGCGCTTACAAACTTTTGAACGGTTTCGGAGTCCTTGTCGATGGTCGATTTCTTCACGCTGATCACAGAATAGGAGAAATCGCCGAGATCGGTAAATTTATAGAACGGCTCGCCCCAGATTCCTTTCGAGATTCCCTCGCAGATCTGCGGCTCCGCGCCGTTTCCAACGTCCCCGTTGCCGTTTTGCAGCATGGCGACCACGGTGGACGCGTCCGCGTTTTCAATCAGGTGCACATCCTTTTCGGGGTCGAGGCCCAGGTTGATGAGCAGGTACCGCGTCAGCAGGTTCGGGCTTCCGCCGTGGCGTCCCGCGACGATGGTCTTTCCCTTCAAAAACTCTTTCAGGTCCGCTTCGCTGCCGCTTTTGGGAACCATCCCCGTCTTTGCAAACAGATACACATTCGCGCGGTTGACGCAGTTGCAAACCGCCGTGATGGGGTCCGAATTGTTCTTGTTGCCGAGCGCGATGGAATCGACTCCGCCGATTACGCCCCAGGCGTCCCCGCTGACGACCGCCGTCACATGGGTTCCGCCGGTTGCCTGAATCACTTTGACGTCCAGCCCCTGGTCTTTAAAATACCCCTCGTGCTGCGCGACGTACAGCGGCAGGTAGCCGCTTAAATGCACGGGCTCCGCAATCACCAGCTTTTTCAGCTCCGTACTGCCTCCCTGAGTCTGCATGGAGGGCGAACATCCCGTCAGCAGCGCGGCCGTCAGGCCGACCGCCGCCGCCAAAATCTTCCTCCCTGTGGAACGCATCCACTTTTGTTTCATATTGTTTTCCCTCCGTAAAAAATATTTATGAGGAAATGATCGCCAGTCGTTTGGACAACCATTTTTCCAGAAGGATGACTCCCCAGTACATCAGCATGGAAAGGATGGATAGGACGAACACGCCCACCCAGACCAGGTTAATATCGAGAATCGTGCCCGCATAGATGATCATGCGGCCCACGCCCTGCTCGGAAGAGATGAACTCGCCCACGATGGAACCGGCCAGCGCCAGCGCGATGTTGATTCGCAGGCTGGAGATGATCCACGGCATCGACCACGGCACGACGACTTTCGTAAACACCTGCCGCCGTTTGGCGCCGAGGGATACCATCAGCGTTTCCAGCGCGGGGTCCACGCTTTTCACTCCGCCGTAGGCGGAAATCGCGCTGGTCACCACCGTCATCAGAAAAGCGAGGACGGCCTTGGAAAAAAAACCGATGCCAAACAAAATGACCAGCACCGGGCCCAGAGCCAGTTTGGGCAGAGCGTTCAGAATAATCAGAAACGGCTCGCTGATTCCCGCGTAGGTTTTCGACCACCAGAACGACAGGCCCAGCAGGGCGCCGGTCAGGGTTCCGGTCACAAAGCCGATAACCGTGGAGCCGGAGGTATAAACAATATCACGAAGGAGGGTGCCTTCGGTCAGCTGCACCCAGGCTGTTTTCAGAATTTCGCTCGGACTGCTCCAATAATAGGGGTCCATCCAGCCGATACGCGTAAAAAGCTCCCAGCCGGCAAACAGAAAGATGCCCACCAGAATTCTTCCGGCGAGCACCCGCCGCCTGCGCTTTTTGTCCTGTAATTCTCCGTCATAGGTTTCGATGGAGCGCGCCGCGTCGTCTTCCTCTTTTTTCGGGGATTCCCGTTCCGCCGGACGTACCGCGCCGCAATAGCTTTCCTGATTGTAAGCATCCATTGCCCTCACTCCCGTCCCTAAGAAATTTCCTCCGCCGGGTCCCGCTCTTCAGAAAGCAGTTCCAGCAGATGATGTTTCAGCTCCATAAACCGTTCGGTCGTCAGGTCCTCCGGTTTTCTCGGCCGTTCGATGGGCACCGCGATTTTCGCGCGGACACGCCCCGGCCGTGCCGAAAAAACATAAACATCGTCGGAAAGATAGACGGCCTCGTCGATATCGTGCGTGACAAAAAGAACCGTTTTGCCGAAGTCCTTCCAGATTTCCAAAAGCCAGTTCTGCATGGAAAGCCTGGTCTGGGCGTCCAGCGCGCCGAACGGTTCATCCAGAAGCATAATATCGCGGTCGTAAAGCAGGGTACGCAGCAGCGCGGCACGCTGCCGCATTCCGCCCGAGAGTTCGTTCGGGTAATGGCTGTCAAAGCCTTTCAGTCCGTATTTTTCCATTAACGGGAGGGCCCGTTCCACGGCCTTTGCGCGCGGTTCGCCGCGGATTTCAAGCCCAAGAATAATATTGTCCAGAATCGTACGCCAGGGAAGAAGTAAGTCTTTTTGCAGCATATAGCCGACCGTGCCGGCCCTGCAGACGATGCTCTGCCCGTCGACGGTAACGTCCCCGGTCGTCGGCGGCATCAGCCCGGCGATAATATTGAACAGGGTCGATTTTCCGCAGCCGGAAGGGCCGATGATGCTTGCAAAGCGCCCTTCCCGGACAGCGAGATTCGTCTCCGCGAGGGCGGCCACGTTTTTGCCGTCCCTGCGAAAGATTTTACTGACCCCGATCACCTCGATTTTGCAGGATTCGCTCATTCTAAAACTCTTCCTTTCTTGAACTGATTACACATACAGCTCCGCCGCTGATTTTTGGCGGACTGCGGTACCGGCTCTTTCCGATTAAAGCTCCGGCAGTTCATTCAGACAGGCTTCTACATCGCGGTCAAGGCATAGGATGGTGCCGGAATACTCCGACGCCGCGTCGTAGTCCTTGAAGACGGCGATTACTTTCAGATGAAATTGCTGTTCAATCGCTGATTTAATCTGTTTTTTAAACACCTGCGTCAGCAGGTGGTCCATATACTCGGTCGTTCCGGAATAACTGTCGTCCAGAAGCTTTAAAGCGGGGATCCGGGTGTTCAGGGAAAGGATAATAATTTTGTTCCCAGTGAATTCGACATTCTGCTGCCTGACGCCGGTATTGAAAATCCGCCTGTTAACATTGTTGTAAACCTTCAGAATTTCCTGCTTAAACGTACCCGCGACCATGGCGCTCCCTCCCTTCCGAACCTCCGTCCGGAACCCCTTGATTCCTGTTAGATATTGTCCCTGAAAAAAAAAGACGCTTTAAGGTGAACCTTAAAGCGTCTTTCCTCTTTGCGTTCCCACCGCAGTTTCCTGCTTCTTGCACATCTACTACCATAATAGATTGGTCCGGGAAAAATGACACCAAAACAAACGAATATTAAGTTCCCAACGGGCGCAGTGCGCCCGTCAGACCAAGGCGTTCCACCCGGGCACGGATCCGCTCCGGATCGGCGCATTCAAGGCCCAGCTGTTCCAAACGTTCATACAGCACAGACCCCGAGAACGTGTATTTCATGGAAAGCCCGCGCGGCGTTTTCATCTGTTCCCGCACAAAGGCAATCGCCTCCCCGCAGGCAAGCTGACGGGGAAGCGTCAGCGGCTCGTTTCCTCCCGCCAGCCGCGCGGCGTTGTACCCCGCGAGCGTCCCGGTGACAATCGCCTCCGTGTGACCGACCAGCAGCCCTGCTTTTTCTCCCGCGCAGAACAGATTTTTCGTCCCGCGCACCAGAAGGGAATCGCCGCGCGGGGCCATCGCCAGAAAGCGGACGGAATTTCCGCGCCCGCCCGCGTACGGGTCGGCGTACCGCGCGTTTTCAAAACCCGGAACCCGGCGCAGCTTCTGCAGATTGAAGTAAGGGGTCATCAGCTTGGCATGGCCCGTGTCGAGCAAAATCAGGTTTTTCCGGTACTCCGGCAGCGCGTACTGCTGGCAGGCCTTTTTCGCAAGGTGGTCCTCCACAAGCTCCTCCGGCAGCGGAACCACCGCCACGCCGGTCCTTTCAAGCCGTTCCACCAGGGAAGGCGCGAGCGATTCCTTCAGCAGCTTGCATGCTCCGCTCATCGCCCCGGTTCCTCCGGAAGCGTTTTTTCCCTGGATTTCGGAAACGCCCGCGAGGGCGGTGAGGCTGATTCTTCCGCCGAAGCTCGGGCACCGCAGGACGCACATCGCGCAGCCGTTGCCGTAGCTCCGGCAGTTGCCCTGCGGCCCGGCGGAACCGGTCGCGTCGACGAACACGTCGCCGTCAAAAACGCGGCCCGCGCCGTCCTTCACGCTCCGCACCGCCCCGTCCGAAACCTCCGCTTTTTCCACGCGCGACTGGTATTCGACCCGAATGCCGAGTTCCTCAAGATACCGGCTGACCGCGGCCGGCGTCAGCGCAATATCATACAGGGTCGCGTGCCGGTGCCCCGGAAAATCGACGTTGCGGTGCCGGGCGCACTCGTCGGTGATGCGAAACAGCTCGCCGCCGCCAAGCGCCGAACATTCCTCCTGCGCCGCGAAACGCCCGTTGTTGCGCATGATTCCGCCGACCAGACCCGTGCCGAGCAGCATATCCGTCCGTTCCAGCAGCACGGCCTCCAGCCCGCATTTTACCGCGGATACAGCCGCCGCGCAGCCGGCCCATCCGCCGCCCGCGATGACCGCCCGTTTTTTCCGTTCCATCCCGGCCTCCCCTTTCCGAACGCGCCTGCGCGCGTATCAACAGATTTATGATGCGCAGCCGGCGCGGAATTGATACGCTTTTGCCCCCAGGGAATTGCAGGCGCGGCGGGACCTTTTTTTGCAGGCTTCCGCGCGCGAATTCATCCGGATTCGCTTTTAAGTCCATGATAGGGCCCGCCCCGTCTTTTGTCAATCAAATATGCAAAAAGGCCGGTCCCGCCTCACGCGGAACCGGCCGAACCGTTCCTTTACTGTGTTTCTCCCTTATCCTCCATCAGCTTCACGCTGACTTCTCTGGTCGTTCCGGCCTTGCCGCCGCCGCCCGTTTCCGAAAGAGAAGTGGCAAAAAGCTTCAGCTTGATCACATCGCCGGGCTTATGCCGGTTCAGAATGGCGTAGAGGCCGTCCAGATCCGCGATTTTCGTGCCGTCCGCCTCGGTAATGATGTCGCCCTGAACCACGCCGGCGTCTTTCAGGGAGCTGTCGTCATCGACCGACTGTACCAGAACGCCCTGCGGGAAGCCGTAAATCTGCGTGTACATGTCCTGAACCGTCGAAGCCTTGATTCCGAGCCGGGTGCGGCCGGACACATAGCCGTGGGCGACCAGGTCGTCGATGATGGTTTTCGCGCGGCTGACCGGAATCGCGAAGCCCATGCCTTCGTAGCCCGTCGCGACGATTTTGTTGGAGTTGATGCCGATGACCTGGCCGTACAGATTCACCAGCGGTCCGCCGGAGTTGCCGGGATTGATCGCCGCGTCCGTCTGAATGTAGGTCATGCCGTTGTCGCTGTGCTCCTCGATCGAACGGTCGAGGGCGGAGATGTATCCGCCGGTCAGGGAACCCGCGAAGCTGAGCCCGCCGGGATTTCCGATCGCGATGACCCGGTCGCCGACCTGCATGCCGTCCACGGTGCCGAACGTCGCCGGAGAAAGACCGGACGCATTGATTTTGAGGACCGCAAGGTCGGAAGTCTTGTCGTATCCGACCACCTTCGCCTCATAGGCCTTATTGTTGTGCAGGACCACCTTGACGGGGTAGTCTTTGGAGTAATTGATCACGTGCGCGTTGGTCAGGATATATCCGTCGGAGGACGCGACGATGCCGGTCCCCTCGCTGGTGCCGCTCTGCTGAATCGTCGTCTGCACGCCGACCACGCTCTGAATTACCCGCTTGTAGACCTCCGTTGCGGAAAGTTCGCTCCCCGACGGATGCGGCTGCACCGTGATTCCGCCGGAAGCGGAGTTCGTCCCGTCGCCTTCCACGCCCCCGATGAGCTGTTCCGGCGCCGAGGAAGAGGCCGCGCCGCTGTTCTGCCCGCCCTGAACGGAGGACGATGCGGAGGAGGCCGAATTCTCTTCCGGCAGCTGATTCGACACGCGGTAGCCGTAAATCCCGGTTCCGACGATCAGTCCCACAACCACAACGCCCAAAACCCAGAAGAATGCCTTCAGGCCTTTGCTCATTTTTTTGGGCGGCTCCGGCGGGCGGCCCGGCTGCTGTCCGTACTGCCCGTTATAGGGATAATTCCAGTAGGACTGGCCGTACGGGTTGTCATACTGCTGCCCGCCGTTCTGCTGCGCCCCGTATCCGCCGTAATTCTGCTGCCCGTAGGGATTGCCTCCCTGCTGCCCGTACGGCGAGCCATAGGGCGAACCGTAAGGCGAACCGCCGTAGGTGCCGTAACCGTTTCCCTGACCGTAGGGGCTGCCGTACTGTCCATAGGGCGCGTCCTGCTGCCGTCCGGGCTCCTGGGCGGGCGGCGGGGCTTCCTCCTGCGGTTCCGAGGACCGCTCCTCCTGCGGCTGCTCCGGGGCGGCCGGCTGGGTCCCCCCGCCCGGTTCCTCCCGGGATGCCTCACCGTTTTCCGTCTGTTCCCGGGAATCCTGTGTCTCCTGATCTTCGCCGTCCTGCCGGCGGTCTCCGTATTCCCATGGGTCTTTTTCACTGTTTGGGTCAAAACCGTTATCGTTCATAAAAAAGCCCTTTCATTTCTTTTTTGGGTTCGCTTTTGGCTCTTCGCCCCGGGTTTCCACCAGACGGCGTTCCTCGCGGATTTTTTCCTTGTGCCTGGGCAGCCAGAACTCAAACCGGCAGTTCTTATGCCAGACGCTCCGGGCGGTAATTTCCCCGCCGTGCAGCCGGATGATCGTTTTGACGATATAGAGTCCAAGCCCCATGCCGTTTTTGTCCTGGCTGCGGGATTTGTCGGTCTTATAAAAACGCTCGAAGACCATCGGCAGTTCGTCCGGAGAGATCCCGTCGCCGCTGTTTTCCACGGAAACCGTGGTACGGTCCGGTTCCTCCCGGATTCCGATTTCGAGGTAGCCGCCTTCATTTGTAAATTTTACGGCGTTGTCGATCAGATTATACACGACCTGATGAATCATGTCGGGGTCTCCGTCGACAAACAGGCTTTCGGCGTTTTCCAGTCCGCGCACTTCGATCTTTTTGTCCTCAATCGCCTTTTCAAACGACAAAAGCGCGGAAAGCACGGTGCCGGTCAGGTCGAACCGGGCGGGGCGCAGCTTCAGCTCCCCGCTGTCGATGCGGGAAAGGTCCAGCATGGTGCGCACTAGGCGCGACAGCCTTTTGACCTCCTGCGAAACAATGCCCAGGTACTGCCCCTCTTTTTCAGCCGGGATGGTCCCGTCCAGAATTCCGTCGATGAATCCGGCGATCGTCGTCATCGGCGTCTTCAGCTCGTGCGAGACATTCGCGATAAAATCGCGCCGCACATGCTCCACCGAAGCGAGGGAATCCGCCATGTTGTTAAAAGCCACCGAAAGCTGCCCGATTTCATCCTGGCTGGTGACCGGCACGCGCACCGAGAAATTCCCTTCGCCGAAACACCGCGCCGCCGCCGCCATGTTGCGCAGCGGCTGCACCAGCCGGAAAGAAAACAGCCAGATCACGCAGAACGAAACCGCAAACGCGGCGAGCGCGGCCAGAATGATCATTTTCATGATGTCAAGCCGGAACGCGTTGAAGGTTTTCACGCTGTACGCGGCGAACACCGCCCCGATCTGCACGGGGGTCCCGTTCACCGCAACCGCAATCGGTTCCCCGACGATATAATACCGCTGGTCGTAAAAACCGTCCATGGTACCCTGCGCCGTGTACCCGCCGTTCAGCGCCTTCTGCATGATCGCCGCGCTGACCTTCCTGGTGCTGTCCACATTCCCGCCGCTGCCGTAGGCGGCCAGCAGGATCTGCCCGTTCTGCTTGGTCACGAAAATATCCGAGTCGATGTTGTCGGCGAACGCGAGGATAAAGGTCTGCATCCTCATCCCGTCCACCTGGTATTCGTTCCGGTTCACCGTGATGACGCTGTCCGCGGCGATTCTTGCGACGCTCTGCGCGTTTTTGCGCAGAAGGTCCTGTTTTTCAGACTGCCAGTAGCCTGATATCGCAATCAGCATGACGAAGCTGAGCAAAAAGAAGCTGACGATGATGACCAGGGAGGTAATCCGCAGGTATTTTTTAAACAGGGTTTTTTGCATTGCATCCCCCCGGAGGCGGTTCTCCGGTTATTCCTTTACCTCAAATTTATAGCCGACGCCCCAAACGGTTTTCAGTTCCCACTGGTCGGAAACTCCCTCCAGCTTTTCGCGCAGGCGTTTGACGTGAACGTCAACCGTACGGCTGTCGCCGTAATAATCGAATCCCCAAACCTCGTCAAGAAGCTGGTCGCGCGTGAAAACCCGGTTCGGGTTGCTCGCCAAGTGATAAATCAGTTCCATTTCCTTTGGCGGCGTGTCGACCTGAACGCCGTTGACCTTCAGCTCGTAATTGGTCAGGTTGATGGACAGCTTGTCGAATTTAACCTCTTTTACGCTTTCGCCGCCGTTTTTGCCCAGCCGGCGCAGCACGGCCTTGATGCGCGCCACAACCTCCTTTGCCTCAAACGGCTTGACGACGTAATCGTCCGCGCCGAGCTCCAGGCCCAGCACCTTGTCGAATACTTCCCCTTTCGCGGTCAGCATGATGATCGGGCACTGCGATTTTTTGCGGATTTCCCGGCAGACCTGCCAGCCGTCCAATTCCGGGAGCATGATGTCCAGCAGAATCAGGTCCGGGTTTTCCTTTTCAAATTCTTCCAGAGCCTTTTTTCCGCTGCCCGCCAGAACCACGTCGTATCCCTCTTTTTCCAGATACAATCGCAGCAGCTCGCAGATGTTCTGGTCATCGTCCACCACAAGGATCTTTCCCGCCGCCATTTTTACGTCCTCCCTCGTCATTTACTTCGGCCGCCCGGCCGCGCTTTTTCATGAAATCAGTGCTTTCTTTAGGATGTACACTATTTTGATTATAATAGATTTCCAGAAAAAATGATGAATATATTTTAAAAGTTTTTCGCGAAAACTGCAAAAAACGCGGCAGCAATCGATTGCGCCGCGCTTTTGCATCAATTCGTCCGTCAGCCCGAGGCAAGCTTCTGAAACAGGCGCCAGGACGCTTCCCAGTAGCCGTCGTGCTTTCCGTCGACCGCGGAGCCCTGATAGATCCTCAGCGAAAGGCCAAGCCCGTCCATCGGGTTCACCCCGTCCGAGCCCTGATAAGAGAGACCGGAAAGCGCCTTGAGTTCGGAAACAGGAACCCGCATCCCCTCTGGACCGTTTTCTCCCTTTTCCGGCGTGCTGCCGTCCGTCTTCGCAAACATCTGAATTTTTTCCTGCTGCTGTGCAAAGGAATCCTCATCGGTGAAAAACAGCATGCTTTCGCCTGTGGAAAGGTCCGCCTCCAGCTTCACCTGGCCTGCAATCTGCGCCTGGGTCCCGCCGCCGTTCGGCTCGACCGTGTAGTTGTTGATCTGAACGATCACGCGCCCGTCGCCGTTTAAATCTTCCCCGTATTTTTCAATCTGTTTCTGCAGCAGATCGATGGCGTCCTGCGGACAGGTGTACGCCGTGATCATCCCGATCTCATAATCCGCTTTCGGCCGCATCATGTCGCGAATCAGGAAAGAGGCGACGACGACCGCCAGCAGAAGCACCAGTATATGCCACTTATGATAATACCAGAAATTTTCCGCCTTCTTCTTCGGCGTTTCCGGGGCGGGCGCGGGCTGTTCCGGCCCGTTCCCGTCTTCCTGGAGCAGGAGACCTTCCCTTGCCATTTCCGATCAATCCTCCCGCGGCTTCATTGTGGGGAACAAAAGCACATCGCGAATCGAGGCGCTGTCCGTCAGCAGCATCACAAGGCGGTCGATGCCCATGCCCATGCCGCCGGTCGGCGGCATTCCGTATTCCATCGCCGTGAGGAAATCCTCGTCGATCACATCGGTTTCCTCCTCGCCCGAGGCGCGCAATTCCGCCTGATGCACAAAACGGCCGCGCTGGTCGATCGGGTCGTTCAGTTCCGAATAGGCGTTGGCGAATTCGCAGCGGTTGATAAACAGCTCGAAGCGTTCCACCAGCTCCGGCATGCCGCGCTTGCGCTTTGTCAGCGGAGAAACCTCCACCGGATAGTCGTAAATGAACGTCGGCTGGACGAGCTTATCCTCGACGGTCGCCTCGAAGGCCTTCGCCATGATGTCGCCCCATCTGTCGGCGGAACCCAGCTCCAGGTGAAGCTGACCCGCAACCTCGCGCGCCTTTTCGTCGTCGCCCTTAAACGAGAGGAAATCAATCCCCGCGTATTTCTGAATCGCGTCGTTCATCGAAAGGCGGGTAAACTGCCCGGAAAGGTCGATCTCCTCCCCCTGCCAGGTGACACGCTCGGTGCCGCAGGCCTTCCTGGCGCATTCCTGAACCAGCAGCTCGGTGCGGTCCATCATGCCGTGGTAGTCGGTATAGGCCTCGTACAGCTCCAGGCTGGTGTACTCCGGACTGTGCTTCACGTCCATGCCCTCGTTGCGGAAGCAGGGGCCGATTTCATACACCCGCTCCATGCCGCCGACGATCAGGCGCTTCAGGTGCAGCTCCGTCGCGATGCGCAGGTACAGGTCCATATCGAGGGTATTGTGGTGGGTAACAAACGGGCGGGCCGCCGCGCCGCCCGCAACGGTGTTCAGGACCGGCGTTTCGACTTCCACATAGCCCAGGCCGTCCAGCACGTCGCGGATGGCGCGGATGATGGCGCTGCGTTTTAAGAACGTCTCCCTGACTTCCGGGTTCATGATCAGGTCGAGGTACCGCTGGCGGTACCTCAGGTCCGTGTCCTTCAGCCCGTGAAATTTTTCGGGCAGCGGCAGCAGGGATTTGGAGAGCAGGCGGATTTCTTTCGCGTGAACGGAAATTTCGCCGCGGCGCGTTTTAAACACATAGCCCTTTACGCTGATAATGTCGCCGACATCCCAGTAATTTTTCAGGTCGGTATAGCTTTCCTCGCCGACCTGGTCGATTTTCATATAGACCTGAATCCGTCCGCTGCGGTCGGCAAGGTCCATAAACCCGGCCTTGCCCATATCGCGCCAGCCCATAATCCGGCCCGCGATGCATACGTCCTGATTTTCCAGCTCCGCGAAACGGTCGCGGATTTCCTGCGCCGAGCGGTCGTGGGGGCAGGTGGTGATATAAAAGGGATCCTTGCCCGCCTGCTGCAGCGCGCTCAGCTTGTCCCTTCGGATTTCGGTTTCGCTTCTGTTTTCCGGATTTTCTGTCAGTCCCGTTGTACCGTCGCTCATGTTCATTCTCCTATATCAAGTAATAATTTCCATCCGGTCCGTTTGCGCCGAAAAGCCCCCCGATGCAGGGATCGGCGGGCGGCGCGGAAAAAAGGCAGGAGCGACCGTCACAACAGCCTCCCCTGCCCGCAGTTTTATTTGGATATGGCTAAAATCTCATATTCCATTACGCCGGCGGGCACTTCCACCGTAACCTTGTCGCCGATTCCGTGATCCAGGATTGCTTTCCCGACCGCGGATTCGTCAGAGATGCAGCCGTTAACCGGGTCAGCCTCGTTGGAGCCTACCATCCGGTAATTGACCACCCTGCTGCTTCCGGTTTCGGGGTTGACAACGCGCAGCTCCACTTTGGAGCCGATATGAACATTCTCGCTGCTCAGTTCGCTTTCATCGAGGACCCGGACATTTTTCAGCAAAACCTCAATATCCGCGATGCGCGCCTCAATGATCGCCTGCTCGTTTTTCGCTTCGTCGTACTCGCTGTTTTCGGACAGGTCGCCAAACGAAAGGGCAACCTTGATTTTCTCGGCAACTTCTTTTCTTTTAACGCTTTTCAGTTCCTCAAGCTCGTTCTCCAGCTTTTCAAGGCCTTCCTTTGTCAGGACTACCTGTTTGACCATTTTACTACCACCTTTTACTCTTTCGCGAAATTCAGGCGCTCCGCCGGAATAATTCTATTATAGTGAGCCGGGTCCGTTCTGTCAATAAATCCGCGGGCGAAAATCCGGCGGCGTCAATCTGCCGGACTTTGCGACGTGGCCGCGCCGGATGAGGAAGAAGTCCCCGGCACCTGCCGCACGGCGGCTCCCTGGCGAATCAGCGCGGTGACGCCCGCCTGAATCTGCGGGTCCTCCGCAAACGGCAGCCGGCTGCGGATCAGCTTGTTTTCCTGTTCCGCGGTCAGGCTTTTGTTCATATCCGCCCCGATTCCGGTCCCGTTAAAAGTCTTCCCGCCAAGGGTGAGATAATCCGCGACGGAAAGAATCATGGCAGAGCCGTCGGAAAGCGGAACCGCCTCGTCCTTTGTTCCATAGCCGGCCGTCTTTTCCCCCACCAGCAGGCCCTTTTTAAAATCCCTGATATCCGCGGCAAAAATTTCGGCCGCTCCGTAAGTGCTGCCGTTGATCAGAACGCTGACCGGCAAATCGACTTCGCCGGATTTTGAGGCGTACTCCACCGTGACCTTTCCGCTTTTATCCCGGCTGCTGACCGTGTTTCCGGCGGGCAGCAAAACGTCCAGCACCTTCGCGGCCGCCTCTACGCTGCCGCCCGGATTGTTGCGCAGATCCACGACGAGGCCGCAGGCGCCTTCGCCGAGGAGCTTATTGAGCGACGAGCTGAACTTCGCGGGCGTGTCCTGCGTAAATTCCGAAATTTTCAGATACGCGGCGTTCCCGTTGATCATGGAATGGGTGACGGTTTGTTCCGTATACTCCGCGCGCGTGACGGTCAGCGTCATGCGCTCCGACGCGGCGGCCGCGGAGGAAGACGAGGAGACCGGCTGCGCTTTCGGGCGCAAAACGCCCAGCGCCACCTTGGTTCCCGCCGTGCCGTCCAGCTTGTTCAGCGCGTCGCCGTAGGTAATGCGCACAATTTCCTTTCCGTCCATCGTCACAATGACGTCGCCCTTTTTGATTCCCGCCTTCTCCGCCGGGGAATTCGGCAGCACCTCCGTTACCTCCATGTTTCCGTCCTCATCCTGAACGGTTTTAATGCCGACCCCGATGCTTTTGGAGGAATTTGCCGCCAGATACTCCTTGTACTTCCGGGCGGAGAGATACTGGGCGTGCGAATCCCCCAACCCCGCGACGTACCCGGCGCAGATGCCGTCCGTCAGGGAGGCGTCGTCGATCGTGCCGATGTAGTCCTGCCGCGCCTTCTGGTCGATTTCGCTCAGCTTCTGGTACATGGCCTGCCGTTCGTTGATATCGGCCACTTTGGAATTAAAGCTGTTCATGGCGTAAACGTAGGTGAGCGAAACCGTGACGGCCGCCGTGACGGCCGAAATCGATATCGCCGCTCCCAGCGGGAATTTTTTGCCCATTGCCTTCAGTCCTTATCGATTACTTTGTAAACCAGTTCATCGGGTTTTTCGCGACGCCGTTCACGCGGATCTCAAAATGGCAGTGCGGTCCGCTGGACTGGCCGGTGGAACCGACGTAGCCGATGACCTGCCCCTTCGTCACCTGCTGCCCTTTGCTGACCGCCACGCGGCTCATGTGGCCGTACAGCGTGGAATACCCGCCGCCGTGGTCGATGGCGACCACGTTGCCGTACCCCCCGTAGCCGGTGCCGTACTGGCCGTAACCCGCCTGGATGACTTTGCCGGAGTCCGCCGCGACGATCGCCGCGCCGTAGATGCCGGACCGGGAAATATCGATCCCTTTGTGGAAGCCGCCCCAGCGTGATCCAAACGGGCTGGAAATACTCGTACAGCTCGGCACCGGCCAGGTAAAGTTGCCCTTGCTGATATAGCCGCCGCTGCCGGAGGTCCCGCCGCTGTTTTTCTTTAACGATTCATAGTACTCCCGGTACCATTGGTCGACCGCGGCCGAGGCCTCGTCCTCCTGCTTGGCAAGCGCTTTGCTCTGCGCCTGCGCCGCGGATTCATCGGAAGCAATGTCGGCAAGGGCGCTGTTCGCCTCATTGATATAGCCGGTCAGTTCGGACTGTTTCTTATCGTATTCCTTTTTGCTTTCCGCCACGGCGGCCCTTTGCTTTTCTATCTCCGACTTCTGGTCCGAAACGGACTTCATTTCGTCCTTAAGCTGGTTGATCAGGTCCGTGTCGTGCTGGGTAATCGCCTGCAGGACCTCGGCCTTGTCCGCCAGGTCCATCACGCTCTTCGCGTTCAGAATCACTTCCAGGGTGGAGGCGTCGCCGGTCAGATAAATGGCGTAGAGTCTGTCCTTCAGCTTTGCAAGGTCCGTGTCGATACTCTTCTGCTTCTGCGCGATCTGATCCTCTTTCTCTTTGATATTGCTGTTCAGATCTGCGATCTGATCGTTCAGATTGTCAATTTGTTCCTCTACCGTACTAATTTGCGAAGTCAGCGCGTCTTTATACTGCTGTTTTTTTGCTTTGTCGTTTTTCAGGCTTTTAATCTGCGCGTCCACCTGCTCCTTTTTCTGCTTGAGCGCGCTCTGCCTTTTCTGCAGCTGGCTCAGGGTGGAAGCCTGCGCCGGCTTTACCGCCGGCACGGAAAGGACCATCAGAAACGCCGCCAGCACCGCCGCGAGGATTTTCATTCCTTTGTTACCATTCAACGATCTCGCCTCCCTCTTTCTTCAAATATTTTCCGATGGAAATCGCTCCGCCGACCGCCCCGAACAAAGAACCGGCCAGCAGAAACATCAGCGTGATCTTCCACTGGATCGGCCCGACCGAAATCGGTGAAAAAACCGTGATGGAGGTCAGCGTGCCGGTAAGCTTGTCGTAAAGGAACCGCAGGATCAGGCTGCCGACCCCGCCCGAAATCAGGCCGATGATAACGCCCTCCACAACAAACGGCACGCGCACGAACCAGTTGGTCGCGCCCACGGATTTCATGATGCTGATTTCCAGTCTGCGTGAAAACATGGTCACGCGGATCGTATTTGAGATAATAAACAGGGAAACCAGACTGAGCAGCAGGATAATCCAGAACCCGACGGTCGTCACCAGCCGGTCCAGGCTGGTCAGCTTTGCCGCGATGTCGGAGTAGTCGTTAATCGAAGAAACCCCGTCGATTTTTTTGATCTGTTCCACCGTATCCTTGTATTTTGACAGATCCTTAAAGGAAACCTGAAACGCGTCCGGCAGAGGGTTGTCCTTTCCGGTCATATCCTTGATCAAAGAGGAGTCCTTGTCGCCGAGCATTCCCATAACCTTCTGGATCGCGTCGTCTTTCGAAACGAATTGGCAGCTTTTAATGTTGTCCAGCTTTTTAATCTCTTCGCCCGCCTTGAGGGAAGCCAGAACGGGCAGATCCTTGTCCATATAAATTTTAACGGAGTTGCTGCCTTCCACCGAGGCCATCGCGGCGCTGATATTCATGGAGAACAGCGTCGCGGCCCCGGTCAGAAGCAGGCAGGAAACCAGCACGCCGATCGACGCGAGCGACATGGTGCGGTTGCTCCAGATGTTCCTGACGCCTTCCCGCAGCAAATAGCGGATATTGTTAAGCATGGCGCACCTCCCAGTTGCAGCTGTCCGCAACAACGGTGCCGCCGTGTATTTCAATCACCCTGCGCCCGAAATGCTTGACGAGGGAATGTTCATGCGTCACCATCAGAATGGTGGTTCCGCGCTTGTTGATTTCACTGAACAGATCGACGATTTCAAAAGAGAGCGCCGGGTCGATGTTTCCGGTGGGCTCGTCCGCGATCAGCAGGCGCGGAGAATTAATCAGCGCCCTCGCAAGGCCCACGCGCTGCTGCTCCCCGCCCGAAAGCTCGCGCGGATGGCAGTCCGCCTTGTTCTGAAGATTGACAAGGCCCAGTATGTATGGCACGCGCCTGCGGATTTCACGGCTGGAAGCGCCGACGACATGCATGGCGAACGCCACGTTTTCATAAACCGTCATTTTCTGAATCAGGCGGAAATCCTGAAACACCATCCCCATTGTGCGCCTTAAATACGGCACGTCTCCCCGTTTGAGTTCATTCAGCTTCTGCTCCCCCACGACGATCTCGCCTTCGCTCGGCCGCTCCTCGCAGGTAATCAGCTTTAAAAAGGTGCTTTTCCCCGCGCCCGACGACCCCACGATGAATACAAATTCGCCGTCATTAACGTGAAGGTTGACATTGCTCAGCGCTTTCGTGCCGTTGGAATAGATTTTACTCACGTCCTGAAATTCAATCAATTCCATCTCTCCATATCTTCAAATTCCCATTATTTTCCCTGTTTTTACCACTTTTGGGGCGCAAAAAAGAAAGCCCGTTGGTACGTTTACATAATACCAACGGGCTCTGATAATATAATTCTTTATTAGAAAACTTTGTAATATTTTTGTAATTTTTTATTCTGTTAAAATTTAACCGGGTTGGAGGAAAGATATTTCTTTACCATTAACGCAACCTTGAAAATAATGGCGTCTTCGAATTCCCGCAGATCCAGTCCGGTGATTTTCTTAATCTTCTCCAGACGGTATACCAGCGTGTTGCGGTGGACGAACAGCTTGCGCGAGGTTTCGGAAACATTCAGGTTGTTTTCAAAGAAGCGCTGAATGGTAAACAGGGTTTCGTGGTCCAGCGAATCGATGGAGCCGCGCTTGAAGACCTCCTTCAAAAACGCCTCGCACAGCGTTGTGGGCAGCTGGTAAATCAAACGCGCAATGCCCAGGTTGTCGTAGCTGACGATCAGCCGCTCGGTGTCGAACACCTTTCCGACCTCCAGCGCGACCTGTGCTTCCTTAAATGAACGCGCAAGATCCTTGATGCCCGAAACGATGGTTCCGATGCCGACGACGCAGTGGGTGTAAAACTCGCTGCTGAGCGTGTCGACGATCGACCCCGCCAGCTTATCCAGGTCTTTCATTTCGATGCCGGGCTTGACTTCCTTCACGAGCGCAATGTCGGTTTCGTTGATGTTGATGATGAAATCCTTGTTCTTGTCCGGGAACAGGTTCTGGATGACGTCAAAAGCAGAAATATCCGATTTGTTCGTAATTTTGATGAGCATGCACACGCGGCTGACATCTGAATTGAAGCGAAGCTCCCGTGCCTTCAAATAAATGTCTCCGGGCAGGATATTGTCCAGGATAACGTTTTTAATAAAGTTGCTTCGGTCGTACTTTTCATCGTAGTACTGCTTGATGCTGCTGAGCGAAACGGCCAGAAGCGAAGCGTACCGGCCGGCCTCCGGGTCGCTGCCTGAAACAAACACCGCGTATTCCGGGCGCGGGCGGTTGCCGAAAGACCGGTAGGTATAACCGTTGACCACAAAGGTACCGGGCGCGGCCAGTGTTTCCGCCGTGATGCTGTCGTTCACTTCCCCGATCCGCCCTAGCTCGCTGCAGGCGATAATTACGGAGGTTTCGTCGATCACACCGATGGTGCGGTCGATCGCATCCTTCATTTGATGGATTACACCCTGAAACAGCCTGTTAGACATGGCATTCCCTCATTTCCAATCTATCTGAACTTAAACTAATACAAACAGCCATTCTGTATCCATTTTACATAAAGATGAATAAGATTTCAACCGTATCTTTCATATTATCGGAAAAAAAACAGCAAAATATTGCTTTATGCGGAAAAAAAGCATATGAAATTTTCTCCATCCAAGAAAAACGCCGCGCGGGCGCGTCTGCGCCCGCGCGGTGTTAGCCCGGCAGAACAACTCAGTTTAAAATGGTCTTTTCGGTTTCCTTGTCAAACAAATGCATCTTGTTCAGCTCAAACGCAACTTTGATGCGGTCGCCGGATTTTGCCTTCGACGCGGGGTCGACCCGCGCGGTGATGTTGACTCCCTCGCAGTTTAAGTACAGGTAGGTTTCCGCGCCCATCAGCTCGGTAACCTCAACGTCCGTTTCCACAATGCCCTCGGTCGCCTTTTCCAGGAACTCCGGCTCGTCGTGTACGTTTTCGGGGCGGATTCCGAGAACAACCGCCTTGCCGGCGTAATCCTTCAGCGCGTCGTCCTTGCTTTTGTCCGCGGGAACGGGAATGCTGTACCGGCCGAATTTAAACTCGTAACTGGAGCCGTTCTTTTCCAGGGTGCCGTCCAAAAAGTTCATCTGCGGCGAGCCCATGAATCCCGCGACAAACTGATTCACCGGGAAATCATACAGGTTCTGCGGCGTATCCACCTGCTGGATGAAACCGTCCTTCATCACGACGATGCGGTCGCCCATGGTCATGGCCTCCGTCTGGTCGTGCGTGACGTAAATGAAAGTCGTGCCCAGTCTTTTGTGCAGCTTTGCGATTTCCGTCCTCATCTGGGCGCGCAGTTTCGCATCCAGGTTGGAAAGCGGTTCGTCCAGGAGGAAAACCTTCGGGTTGCGGACGATGGCGCGGCCCAGCGCGACACGCTGCCGCTGCCCGCCGGAAAGAGCCTTCGGCTTGCGGTCCAGAAGATGAGAAATATCCAGATTCCGCGCGGCTTCTTCCACGCGGCGCTTAATTTCGTCCTTGGGGATTTTGCGCAGCTTCAGGCCAAACGCCATGTTGTCGAAAACCGTCATGTGCGGGTACAGAGCGTAGTTCTGGAACACCATCGCGATATCGCGGTCTTTCGGCGCCACATCGTTTGAAAGCGAGTCGCCGATGTAGAGCTCGCCCTTGGTGATTTCCTCCAGCCCCGCGATCATCCTCAGCGTGGTGGACTTGCCGCAGCCGGAAGGCCCGACCAGAATGATGAATTCCTTATCCTTGATTTCCAGATTAAAGTCCGTTACCGCCGTAACATTGCCGCTGTAAACTTTATAAACATTTTTTAAAGTTACACTCGCCATAAACACAAACCTCCTGTTTCATCCGTTCTCAGCAGAAAGCAGTTTAAAACTAAAACTGTTTCTCTCAGTGGAATCATCATAACAGAACTGCCAATGGAAGAACAGATTCTTTTTACCCAAAGTTTCTTTTGCCGCTTTATATAAATCCGATAAATCACAAACCGAAGATTTGATTTTCGTTAATTTTAGCCCGCGGTCACGTGCAAAAACGCGATTGGTTTTCGTGCATTTTATCCATGTTCCTCTCCGAGCGCCAGCGAAACTTCTTCCGGGCTCAGCTCCCGCACGGCGCCCTCCGGCAGTTTCGGGTCCAGTGAAAGGCCGCCGATCTGTATCCGGCGCAGCGACAAAACAAGATTCTCCCTTGCCAGGAACATCCGTTTAACCTGGTGAAATTTTCCTTCCCTCACCTTGACCAGCGCCAGCGGATGTTCCCCCTCCCGCAAAACCGAAAGCTCCGCGGGCAGGCAGGTCATCCCGTTCCCCAGCGTCACGCCCCGGCGGAACGCAAGGATGTCCCCCTGCGAAACCGGGGAATCCAGCTCCGCCTCATACCATTTCATCACATGGCTTTTCGGGGCGAGCATGCGGTGCGCGAAAGCGCCGTCGTCCGTCAGGATGAGCATCCCGCGAGTGTCCTTATCCAGCCTGCCGGCGGGAAAAATCCCGCGCCGCCGGAGCCGGGGCGGCAGCAGGTCCACCACCGTGCGGACGCGCGGGTCGCGCGAAGCCGACAGAACGCCGACCGGCTTATTCATCATCAGATAGATAAATTTTTTAAACTCAAGGATTTCGCCGTCCACCGTGATCACGTCCGAGTCCGGGTCCGCTTTCTGTTCCGGCCGCTTCACCGCGACTCCGTTTACATTCGTCCGCCCGGAACGAATGATCGCCCCGACCTCTTTCCGGCTGCCCAGATTCTGGGAAGCCAGGATTTTATCCAGCCGCTGCATCGCCATGCCTTTTGTCCCCCTTCCGTCGGAATCAGTATATCCGTTCCGCCGGAAAAGATCAAGGCGGCGGTTTCTCCGGACAGAAAGCGACTTTCGCAGCCGCAGAGCAGAAATATTTTCTAAACTGGGGAAAAGTGCCCCTTAACCATAATTTCTTCAATTTATTTAGTTTGTCCTCAGACCGCACGGGCCCCTACTTTCGTCCTCAAACGAAAGTAGGCAAAGGTTGAGTAGGGGGGGGCAGCGTGACGCTGCATCCAAAGTGTCGGTAACAAGAGCGGCGAGAGAAAGTAAAGCAAAACACGATTCTTCAGCCGTGGGCGCCGTAGGCGAGTAAGGGCCGGATGGCCTCCCCCCTACACCCCCGACTACCGTCATACAACACAGAAATGTTCTTGTAACGCAGTGCTTTTCCTTGACGGTTCCCATTTGTTTTCTGCGTGCTTATTAGAAAAGCACACAGGAAATTGAGAGATCGAAAGTGAGCTTTTCCAAAGTTGAGCGAGGTTGGAATATCGACGGCTTGAGTCAAGGCAAGCTAACGAATTGCAGTTTCCCTAAAATAAAGCAGTGGCTTTTCTCCGGAGCCCCCGTCGTCAATGAGAAGCAGAATGCTTTAAGAACATTGCTTTTCCCGTTGACAGGTGCCGGGGGGCGTCGGGGGGGACGGTTGGAGCCCTCCCTACGGGAGTTTGAAGTCCCCCCCGACCCGTACTTTGCATACTTTCGTACGGGACCGAAAGTATGGGCCCGTGCGGCCTGAGCACAAACTGAAAATAAGAAATAATTTGGGTTAAGGGGCACTTGGCCCCAAGAAGAATTAAAAAGAATAAAATAGAAGGATTAAGGCCGCGTAGCGCGATAGACGCTTTGCGTCCCTGTCCGGCCTGAGGACAGAGTAAATTAATAGAAATCATTAGGGTTAAGGGGCACTTGGCCCCAAAAATAAAAAAGCCCGCGCTGCAGTTGAAAATTAAAGAAATTAAAAGATAAAAGCGGCGAACCGCCGCCGCTTTCATACGATAAAAATATTTAGTTGAATTTTGGAAAATAAAGGATTATAATGAGATTGCAAGGCAAATAAAAAGCGCAATGCAGAGACAGAGTGTTAGCGCACTCTGCCCCCTGCATACGGAGCACCAGCCTCCATATACCACGGAATTCACCGCGCATTGCAGAAACCATTATACTTCCTTTTTCCGTTTTTGTACAGAGGGAAGAAAGATGGTCCACAGCCTGATTGCGCGCGCGCCGGTGTATGGAATGACCTTTTTCCGTACCGGCGCTTTTTGTTTTCTTGCGGGTAACGGCTGTCGCGCCTCGCAAAGGGTGAACTCCTCGGCAGGCACGCGGCGGCATGTTCCCCGCCGGCAAAACTGATGTTTGTGAAAAGAACTGTGGAAAAAGTAATGCAAACCCTACCATACCCGGCGCGCGCGGAGCGTTTTTGCCGGCAAAAGGGAGCACGGCGCCCGTTCGGCGGGCGCTGTGCTCCTGATTTTTTTTGCCGGTCCGTCCGGGTGGGGGCGCGCCCCGTGGTTTCAGCCTGCTCAGTCCGTCGGCCACGCGTTCGCGGGAATTTCCGACGAAGCCTTCGACTGCGCTTCCTCCACTTCCGATGAAACCGTCCGGGCCGGGGCCATGGTCAGCGCGTCGTCGGTCCCCCGCGCGAGAGTCGGTTCGTTGACGCCGTAGTCGTTGCTGTCGAGCTGCCCGTCAAAGCCGGTCATAAAGCCGTCCAGCGCCGGCGTGCAGAGGTCGCCGCCGACGACCTTGCCGTCGTAGACGAGCAAAGTTCCCCGCATGATCTCCTGTTCCGGGAAATTCGTGATTTCATACACCCACTGCTTGCAGGTTTTGCCCGCATAGGGGGTGAGGTCGAGCCCCTGCTCCTGCTGAATGTTGTTGTATTTGGTGTAGACGTCGTCAAATGTCTGCGGGATCGTGACTTCGCCGTCGGAAACCGACTGCGGCTTTACCTCCCAGCCAAACTGCTTAAAAAAGGCGATGCGCTCTTCGTTGGTCGAAGCGGCCAGGCTGTATTTTTTGCCGCTGTTGTCGGCTTCCGGCGCGGAGTTGTTCAGCTTCACCGCGACAATGGCAGCGGTGACCACCAAAAGTACGGCCGCAAGAACGGCGATTGTTTTCCTTTTTCCCGTTTTAACCGAAATTACAAACATAATTCCGCCCCCTCAGGCAAATACATATGCCGGGGGGGCGGAAAAGATTCTCAGTTTCGGCGGCATTGCCCTGCCGCTGAAATAAAAATTAAGCGGGATCAGGCGTCCGCGGTCTCCGCGGAGGTGGAGGATTCCATGACCTTCTGCGCGACCTGCGGCGGAGCCTCCTCATACCGCGCGAAGGTAAAGGTAAACGAGCCGCGGCCCTGCGTCACCTGACGGACGAAGGTGGTAAAGTCGTGCATTTCCGACTGGGGAACGTCGGCCTCGATGGTCTGCGTCCCCGCTCCGGCCGGCTCCATGCCAAGCACGCGGCCGCGCCGTTTGTTGATTTCGCCCATCAGGTCGCCCATGTTGTCGTCGGGCACGGTGCAGCGCAGCGTGCCGATCGGTTCCAGCAGAACGGGGGAAGCCTTCGGCATCCCGGTTTTGTACGCGAGCGCCGCCGCCATTTTGAACGACATTTCGGATGAATCCACCGGATGATAGGAGCCGTCGTAAAGCGTCGCCCGCAGCCCGACCACCGGGTACCCGGCGAGCGGCCCCCGCTCGATGCACTCGCGCAGACCCTTTTCCACCGCCGGGAAAAAGCTCTTCGGCACCGAGCCGCCGACCACGCGTTCCGCGAATTCCAATCCCTCGGCCTCGCACGGCTCAAATTCGATCCAGACGTCGCCGTACTGCCCGTGGCCGCCGGTCTGCTTTTTGTACTTGCCCTGCACCTGCACCTTTTTGCGGATGGTTTCGCGGTAAGCGACCCGGGGCGTTTCCAGCTGAATCGCCACGCCGAACTTCTTCTTCAGCTTGGAGGCGAGCACGTCCAGATGCTGTTCGCCCATGCCGGAAACAATCATCTGGTGCGTTTCCGCGTTGGTGGAAAAGCGCAGGGTGGGGTCTTCCTCCGTGAGCCGTATGATGCCCTGCGCCACCTTATCCTCTTCCCCCTTGGCCTTGGGCAGAACCGCCATGGAAAGGGAGGGAGCCGGGTACTCGACCGGGGCGAGCTTCACCCGGCGCTCGGGGGAACAGAGCGTGTCGCCGGTTTTCGCCGAAAGCTTCGGCACCGCGCCGATGTCCCCGGCCGCGAGGTACGGGACGTCCTCCTGCTTTTTGCCGCGCGGAACAATCGTCTTCCCGACGCGTTCCGGCTGGCCCGTCGTCAAGTTGACCAGCCCGCTGTCGGAAGAGATTCTTCCTGCGATGACTTTTAAGTAGGATAACTTCCCGATAAACGGGTCCGCGACGGTTTTAAAGACGACCGCCGCCGAGGGCGCCGTTTCGTCCACCGCAAGTTCAACCGGGTTGCCCTCCTCGTCCGTTCCGGTTTCGCCGCTTTTTTCCGCCGCGGAGGGCGCGAGCCACACAAGGCCGTTTAAAAGCTGGTCAATTCCGTTTAAGAGAAGCGCGTCTCCGCAGAACACGGGGGAGACCGCCCCGGTTTTCACGCCCTTGCTGATTCCGACGATCACTTCCTCCGGCGTAAAGCTCTCGCCGGAAAAATATTTGTCGAACATGTCGTCGCCCGTTTCCGCAACGGCTTCGTAAATCGCGGTGCGCAGGCCCTCCAGCCGCGTGCCCATATCCGGCATTTTCACCTCGACCGCTTTTCCGTCATGGTATTCGTACGCCTTGTATTCCAGCACGTTGACGTAGATATTCGCCTTTCCGTTCTGGATATACGGCACGACCACCGGGCACACCGACGGGCCGAAATAGGATTTCAGGTTTTCAAACACCTTGTAAAAATCCGCGCTTTCATCGCACAGGCCGTTGACGAAAAAGATTTTGGAAAGCCCGCGCGCGTCCGCCGCGGCTGCGGCCTTTTCGGTTCCGACCGCGACGCCGTCTTTCCCGGAGACCGCCACCAGCATGCAGTCGGCGGCTCGGACCGCCTCGCACAGGCCGCCCTCAAAATCGAACAGGCCGGGCGCGTCCAGCAGGTTGATCTTGTTGTTTTTCCATTCGAGCGGAGCCACCGAAGTCAATACGGACGTTTTCCGTTTGATTTCCTCCGGGTCGAAATCGCAGACGGTGTTTCCCTCACCGACCTTCCCCAGGCGGTCGGTGGCGCCGGAAAGATACAGCATCGCCTCGGCAATGCTGGTTTTTCCCGCGCCGCCGTGTCCCGCGAGCGCAATGTTTAAAATGTGCTTCGCCTCATATTGTTTCATAATAGCAGCTCCTTTCAGAGGTTGAAAATTCATGAGATCAAACATCCAATTACTCAACCGAATTTATGATAATTATAGCTTGTTGCTATAAAAATTACAATGGATCCGGTTAATTTTGTTTGCTTTGCGCAGCACAATTCTCACGCGGAATTTTTGGCACTGTTGGACAAAAAAAGCCCGCCGGCTGCCCGGCGGACTTCCTTTTCAATTCAAAGGGACGCTTCGGATCCGTCCCGTTTTTCAATCAAATCCAGGCAGGTTTGCAGCGCGTCTTTCCCCGGTTCGCAGGGAACATCCGGCGTTGTGCCGACCTCCTCGTTGCTGCCGCCGTCCGGGTTCAGCCCCAAGCTGGCGGAAAACCGCAGGCAAATTCCCGAGTTCGGCAGGACAAAAATCAGCGGGTCGATTCCGATTCCGTCACCGTTCGTTGGGTCCCCGACGATCGTCGCAAAGCCGGTCTGCTTGCAAAAATGGGCAAAGCCCTCCGCCGAAGAATTTCTACCGCTTTTGAAACAAATCTTTTGTCGCTAACCCGTTTGCCTTAGCCTGCTGCCGCCAGCCGATTTCCGCCGCCGTCTTATAGGCAATTCTGGGATAATTCGGGCTGGTAAACAAATCTTCCCCGCCCGACAAAGTACCGACGCTTTCGGCCAACTGCTTCAGTGCGGCGGAAAAGTTCTTTTTTGGTCCTTTTCCCGCAGGAACATTGGCAATGCCCGGCAGCATTCCACCGCCGCCGAGGCCGACTCCGCGCCCCCAGACAAGACCCGATTTTTCGCACCAGTTCCGCATCATGTGCAGCGCGTGCCGGTTCTGCAGCCCCTCGTAAAACCCGCAGTTGACAACGGCGTACACCGTCGGGGGATGCTCGCTTTTGCGGAAGGATTCCTCCAGACCTGCCATGCAGTTCAGAAGATGGGAGGGAATGCCGTCCACATAAAGCGGGAACGCGAACACCAGCGCGTCCTGATTCGCCAGCTCCTCCGTGTTTTCCGGCAGCGCGGGGGTGTGGAATCCGTACTCCGTGACGGCGTGCTCCGCGAGCAGGCCTTTCAATTCTTCCAGAATCACGCCGGAGGCGCTGTCCTTTAATTTCGGGCTTGCATTGATCAATGCGATTTTCATGACAGCACCCCCTTAAAATCTTCCGCGCGCTCCGCGAAATGAACCTCGCCGGCCGTACCGTTGAGGTTTACCGTGTTGGCCTGCACCATCTCCCGCGCGGTCTGCCGCTCTGTTTCCGTCATATTTTCCCCGTAAAAACAAACCGACAGTTTAAAACGGTTGTCGTATCGGCCTTTGTGGTGCATTTCTCCGTTGCGGATGGTAAAGTCCGGAAGACTGTACGAAATGTTTCTGTCTACTACATTTTTGACGAATGGGCTGAATCCGCCGTAAAAGCACCTGCTGATCAGAATCAGCTCCTCGCACTGTGCCAGCAGTGCGCTCACGGTTTCGTATCCGTCGTGAATGACGCACTGCCCCGGGGTTTTGACCCAGCAGCCGAAGCAGCCGACACAGTGGCGAATCTTCCCATTGTCGGAAATCACGCGGATTCCGGATTGCTTCGGGAGGATTGTTTCCGCCTGCTCCGGCGTCAGATCATGAATGATCAGTTTCATTTGTTGTTCAACCTTTCTTCGCCGGAACGGTTTCCGGCGCGATTCTCGAGTTCCTTACGGTTCCCGCAGGCGCGAGGCTTTTCTCCGGACGACGGCCCCGCGGAATTCTCTTCTTTCCGGATTTGGTTCAAAAAGGAGAAGAACGCGAAATCCACCTGCGGATGAATATCCTCAAACGGAAGATTTGCCGCTTCCGCCGCAAGCATGCAGGCGATCCCGTGCGTATAAATCATCATGCTCATATAAAGCCGCCGGGCGCCCGCTTCCGTAAGGCCGAGCGTCGATTTTATTTCCTGCGTAACGCCGTTCACCGCGCATTGGCGGTAAACCTCCTCAAAGGTGTTTGCCTTCATGTAGGGCGAGAGGAACAAAAACCGAAACAGGTTCTTTTCCTCCTTTGCAAAGGCCAAATGGCATTTGCCGGCGGATTGGAACCGCTGCTCCGGGTTCGACCGTTCTTCGATGAATCGGTATAAATACCGGCGGCAGCCCTCAAACAGCTGCGTCATCAGTTCTTCCATCCCGCCGAAATAGCTGTAAATCGGCTGGACGGAGCACCCCGCCTCTTCCGCGATTCTTCGCGCGTTCAGCTCGCCGGCCCCCTGCTCCCGCAAGACCCGGAACGCAGCCCTCAGAATTTCTTCTTTCGACGTCTTTTGCTTCGGCAATTCGAACCACCCTTATATTACGTTTGTTATATAACACTTGTAATATATAATATTCCGCGCCGTTTGTCAAGCTCAGATAAGTGAAATCCCAAAACGGCTTCAAAAAAGCCCGGGCGCACGAAGGAACCGGCGCCGGGGCTTTGCAAGAGCCGAAAAATACTGTTGAAATCTGGAAAAAACAGGTTTATAATGAAAATTGCAGGGCAGAAACAAAAAGTGCAAAGCAGGAACAGGGTGTCGGAAGCACCCTGCCCCCTGTATACGGAGAGCACTCTCCATACACAACGGTTTTCACCGCGCAATGCAGGACTTATTATACTTCCTTTTTCTGTATTTGTACAGAGGGGGGAAAGAGTTCGCAAGTCCGTTGAGATTGCACGCGCGCACCGGTGTATGGAATGAAAAAATTCCGTACCGGTGCTTTTTGTTGCCTTGCGGGGGCAGCGTACCGCGATTCATTTTCGCACGGGAAGTCCGGAAAAGCTTTGCGGGACCGTTTGTCCCCGCCGGCGGCGGGTGTGTGCCTGAAAGGGCGCGGTGAAAGGAAGTAAAAATAAAAGCGTCGTCCCGCGGTTTTGCGGAGCTTAGGCAAGCTTCGGCAGAGCCGACGGGCCGGCGCGCCGGAATCGGGACCGACCCGGCCTGTGAAACGCGAACGCGCGAAGGGGCCGGAAAAGACCGCCGACGGCGAAGAAAAAAAGGAGCGGAACGCCTCGTTTGGGCGTTCCGCTCCCGCTTTTTGATCAGATTGCGCCGTCCCTGCGGTCCCTTCCCTTTTTCACGTTTCGTCTTGTCAGGGCAAGGGCGACGGCCACGGCGACGGAAAAGCAGAGGCAATCGATCAGCAGACAGACCGCAGCGGCAAATCCGCCGCCGGCCGAAAGGTTCCCGTACCCCGGATGAATTCTGTTCATCCAGTCGTAAAGAAAATTCGACTGCCGGTAACAGAAAAAAACCGCGATTGCCGCCGGAAGGGAAACGAGCCATTTGTAAAAGACATGCCGTCTGCTGTCCGCCGCCAGCAGAAGCCCCAGCGCGGCGTTGGTCAGCAGGGCGGAGCCAAACATAATCGAAAAGAAAAAATCACGAGTCAGAAACGTGAGCACCAGCGTCCAGTAAAAAGCGGAAACAAACAGAACACCGCAAAGCAGACTTTTGCCGATTTCTTTCAGATTCATTTTTTTCCTCCGTTCGAAAGGTCCATCCGGACCGGACGCGCCCGCGGCGTTCCCGACTTTAGCCTTCCGGGAGTGGCTACCCTCTATCCCGCCCGGCTAAGCCGTAAACTCTTGCTCCGTTCCCCGCGGCGGGCCGTTGGTGGTCCATCCGGGCCGGACGCGCCTGCGGCGTTCCCGGCTTTAGCTTTCCGGGAGTGGCTACCCTCTATCCCGCCCGGCTAAGCCGTAAACTCTTGCTCCGTTCCCCACGGCGGGCCGTTGATGGTCCATCCGGGCCGGACGCGCCTGCGGCGTTCCCGACTTTAGCCTTCCGGGAGTGGCTACCCTCTATCCCGCCCGGCTAAGCCGTAAACTCTTGCTCCGTTCCCCACGGCGGGTCGTTGATGGTCCATCCGGACCGGACGCGCCTGCGGCGTTCCCGACTTTAGCCTTCTGGGAGTACCCAACCTCTATCCCGCCCGGCTAAGCCGTAAACTCTTGCTCCGTTCCCCACGGCGGGTCGTTGATGCAGCGGTACGCTGCTCAGGGTCGGCGGATGCGGGGGACGAGGAAAACAGCAAAAGCCCAGAACGCCTCGTAAATGGAAAGCGCGGTCAAACTGAGCTGCTCAAGCCCGGAGTAAAGCGACAAAAACGCCACGAGCGCGAACCCGAGGCCCACGGCGGCAGCCTGAAGCGCGACGGCGATGGAGATGTTCCCGCGCTGCCGGACGCATCCCGTCAGCAGGCGGAGCATGGAAAAGGCCCGCCCCTTCGTCGCGATCATCGCGTCCGCCCGGTCCGGTTCCGCGGAAACAAGATCGGTGTAAATCTGGCCGAGCTGTTCCGGCAGAACGGTAATTTCCTGCTCGTACAGCCCGAAGCACTCCGCCAGAAAACGCGGCGTGATATTCGGGTCGCTGGTTCGCACGATCAGGCCGATCCCGTTGCGCTCCATCCGGCGCAGCTCCTGCGAGCGCCGCAGGTCGGAGCGGTAATTGATGATGAACATGGCGACCAGGCACCCTTCGGTCGCGAGATAGACAAGCCGCTTCCCGCTTTGAATATACTTCTTCTCATAATCGCGGGACGGCGGCTCGATGCCGTGCGCCCGCATCAGCTCGCGGGTTCCGATCAGAATCTGCCGACCGGAGACGGTCCCGGTCACGCCCCTGCCGTCCTCATAGACCGGCTCGCCGATTTTGGGCAGAATTTCCCGGCGGCTTTTGATGATCTGGTCGAACAGGTCCGAAAGCGGGCCGCCGACCGTGCCCATCAGCGCGGCGGCGTCCACAATCGCCTCGTCGATGCGCTGCCCGGCAAACGTGCGGATGCCGTTTAAAATCACCGTTCCGCGCGGGAAGAGGTCTTCCGCGTCCAGCATCACGGCGTTTGTCGCGCTGAAGCGGTCGATCGCCGCCCAGCCGGAAACCATCGACCCGCCGCGGCGGGCGATGCCGCTCAGCCGGGAAACCGGCAGGTTGACGCAGAGCATGTTTGTGAACGGAACGCAGATGCAGCAGGACGCCGTGAAGGCGGTCAGCGAGGAAACCGCGTTCCCGGTCAGGAACGCGCACCCGATGCAAAGCGCCAGGCTGAGCAGGAATCCGGCGGGGGCCAGCACCTGAGAAACATGGTCGGCCGGGTCCGGCGTATAGGAAATCCGCAGGAAATTGCGGAGAAACGCCGCCTTCGACTGGTAGGCGATGCGCGGCTCGCCGATCACGCAGTCCTTGGCAAGGCGCAGGGAGGTATTGTAATCGCCGTAAATTCTGACGGCGTATTTCGGCTCTTTCGCGCAAAGGTACCGGAAGTTGGAATAGATGCGCCTGGCCATGCTGAATTTGCCGCAGGCGTTCAGGAACAGAGCCGCGGCGGCGAGCGGCGCGTACAAATGGATTCCCTGCGGAACGCCGAGAACGAGCAGCACCACCGTCTGGATCAGCACGGCCAGAACCGCGACGGCCGCCGCCGAATCGGAGTTTGCCTGAAAGGAGGTCAGCCCCCGGAGGCCGTTCCAGAAGGTTGGAAAGCTGAACGCCGCCGCGATGAACAGAAACACAAGCTGGAGGACCGGGTAGGCCCCGCCGTCCAGAACCGTATGTAGCTCCGGCGGAAGGACCGCCGGATGCTCGGCCAGAAAGCCGACCAAAAGCAAAATCAGGGTTGCGATGCCCGTCACGGCCAGCCGGAGGGACAGCCGGGTGACGTTTTGCAGGAGGTCGCGCCGGACGGAGGGCGCGTCCTCCTCATCCGTATAATCGTCCAGCTCCTCCTGTTCCCCGAACGGCTCGGCGGACGAATCCTCCGGCTCCTCGCTGCCGAACAGGCGGAACCGGCGTTTGGTTCCGCGCGCCGGAGGCTGATCTTCCTCCCCGGCCCGCGGTTCGGGCAGGGGGTTTTCACCGATCAGCGGGCCGGGCACGGGCCAGTTCCCCAAATGCTCCGGGTCGTCCGGCGCAAAGTCCGGCTCGGGGTTTGGCTCCTGCTTTTGACCCGGCTCTTCCTCCGGCTCCGGAATCGGGCCGCTCTCCTTTTTGGGGAACGGAATCGGCTCCGGCGGTTCGGGCAGCGGATAGGCCGCGGCCTCCGCCGTCAGAATCTCCCGGAATGACCTGGGCTTGATCACGTGGGTCGGCACGGCGCACGCGCGGTACTGCGGCTTTTGCCCGTCGTCCGGTTCCGTGCGCGGCGGCGGGGTGCGCCGGTCCTCTTTTGCCTGCGGCGGCTGCTTTACCGGCTCTTTCACCGGCACGGGCGGAGTTTCCTCCGCTTTCGCAGGGCCGTTGTCTTCCTTTTCGGCGGGATCCGCCGGCTGCTCGTCCGGTTCCTGCCGCCCGCCCGTTGTGATTTCGGGTTTTCCGGGCGGCCGCGGCACGGGATTCGTCACCGGAGGGCGCACCTCCGGCTGGCGCTGCGGCCCGGGCGTCACCGCCGGGTCGCGGGGGCGCTCCGGCTGCGGAACCTCCGGCTCCTGCGGCCCGGGCGCCGGAACCTCCGGCCCGCGCGAAGGCTCCTCCTGCGGCAGAATCTCGTCGGGGTCAAGGCCCGCCTGCCGCATGATTTTTTCCAGCCGCTCGTGGCGTTCCCTGTGGATCCGTTCAAAGGTCTCCGCCATATCCGGGACGTCTTCCTCCCCGCTTCCGTCAAAAAGATAGGGGAAACTGGAACCGGTTTCGTCCCGGTTCGCGCGCTCTCCCCCGGAGCGGACGGTTTTTTCATATTCCTTGCGGTACTCCTCCAGCGGCTTGAGCTGAAGGCCGTAATAAAGGTCGTCCTCCTCGCGGAATTCCTCATCCTTTTTTTTGCGCCCGAACAGGGAAAACCTGCGCTTTTTCCGTTTCGGCTCCGGCTCGTCCCCCCCGGGCTCCTCTTCGGCGGGCTCTTTCTCCGTTCCCGCTTCCATATTCAGCGCGCGGCGGGCCCCCTGCAGAATTTCCTCCCTGTCGGGCGGCTCGCTTCGCGCGGGGCCCGGGGCCGGGGATGTTTCGCGGTCCTTGATGATGCGTGCCTCCGCTAGGATTTCTTCGACCGAATAATCTTTCTGCGGAGTTTTTCCGTTGTCGTCCATTCGATCCGCACTCCCGTATTATTTTGTCTTAATTCCAAGCCGCTGCCGGGCGATTTCATAACAGATGATACCGCATGCGACGGAAGCATTAAGCGAGTTTATCTTTCCCCTGATCGGCAGGGATATTACAAAATCCGATTTTTCTTTGACCAGCCGCCCGACGCCGAACCCCTCCGATCCGATGACCACCGCCGTCGGGCCGGAATAATCCGCTTCGCACCACGGCTGGCCGTCCATGTCGGCGGCATAGATCCACACGCCGCGTTTTTTCAGGTCCTCCAGCGTGCTGGCCAGGTTGGTAACCCGCGCGACCGGAACGTATTCCACGGCGCCGGCGCTGGATTTTCCAACGGCCCACGTCAGCCCGACGCTGCGACGCGACGGCAGAATCACCCCGTGCGCGCCGGAACATTCCGCCACGCGCAGAACGGCGCCCAGGTTGTGGGGGTCCTCCAGCCCGTCGGCAATAATCAAAAACGGCGGCTCTCCGCGTTCCTGTGCCAGTTGAAACATATCGTCGACCGTCGCGTATTCCTTCGCGGCCGCGATGGCGGCCACGCCCTGGTGAACCGCCCCGGCGCACATAAAGTCCAGCTTTTTGGGGTCGATTTCCTTGACGGGAATGCCGCGCTGCTTCGCCTTGGCGATTAAAGCGGCGACTGAGCCGGACCTTTCCCCCCGCGCAAGGCAGAGCTTGTCAATCGCCCTGCCGCTTCTCAGCGCCTCCGCGACGGCGTTCCTTCCGGCGATTACGCCGCTGTCCTGTTGTATTTCTCCGCCGTTTTTCAACTTGCACCTCTCCAAATCCGGATGACATCCTGTATTGATACTGGTTATTATACCATATTTTACAGAAAACAGCAGGAAATTTCCTCAAGTTTCATGGTTTCCCCGCAAGTATGCAGCGGGAAAACGCCCGTGCAAGGCCGATTATACCCATCGTATTTACATGAGTTGACATAAAATACGCGAACAAGCTGTGGAAAACTCTGTGGAAAATGTTAATAAGTCAGGCGGGCCGACTGTGGAAAATGTGAATTCATAAAACTGCATATTCAATTATGTAAACCTAAGACGGCGCTTTTCCACTTTCTGCCGATAACCGTCCGTATTCCCGTGGCGGTTGAAGCGCGGCCCGGTCCATGCTATAATAAACGCTGATTTCAGCAAAAAAGGAGGGACGGCGTCATGAATCTGGACACGCTCGGCCAGACCGTGGACTGCGGGCAGTGCTTCCGCTGGGAGCGCCTGCCGGACGGCTCCTGGAGCGGCGCGGCCGGAAGCCGGTGCGTTCAAGTCACGGGGGAAAACCTCAGCGGCGTGCTGTCGGACGCGTTCTGGGCGGACTATTTCGACATGGGCCGCGACTACGAAGCGATCCGCGAGCGGTTCTGCGCGCTCGACCCGATTCTGGGGCAGGCCGCGCGCTACGCGCCGGACCTGAGGATTTTGAACCAGGACCCATGGGAAGCGCTTTGCTCTTTCCTTTTGTCCCAGTGCAACAACATTAAACGGATTAAAGGCCTGGTTTCCCGCCTGTGCAAAACCTATGGGGAATCAAACGGCGCGTGCGCTTCGTTTCCCCGGCCGGAAGCGCTCGCCGTGCTTTCGGAGCAGGACCTGCGCGCGCTTGGGTGCGGGTACCGGGCGGGGTATCTGGTCGGCACGGCCCGCCGGGTTGCGGAAGGCGCGCTGGATTTTGATCTCCTGCGCCGCCTTCCGCTGGAGGAAGCGAAGCGGGAGCTGACGGCGCTGCCCGGGGTCGGGCCGAAGGTCGCGGACTGCGCGCTGCTGTACGGACTTCACCGGCTGGAGGCATTCCCGATGGACGTCTGGATGAAGCGCGCGATGAAAGTGCTCTTCCCCGGGCGAAAGCCGGAGGATTTCGGGGAATACGCGGGCGTTGCGCAGCAGTATATTTTCCATTACAGCCGAAACCATCCGGAGCTGTTCTGAACAAAAAGATCATTAAATTTTTAACAATCTCCATGCCTTTCCATATTTATCTTTTCCGGAGAATGAGGTATAATAAAAGAAATTAAACATTAGGAGTGAAAGCCGATGTCGTTGGTCAATACAAAAGAAATGTTTCAAAAGGCCTACAACGGCGGTTATGCCGTCGGGGCGTTCAACGTCAACAACATGGAAATTGTGCAGGGCATCACCGAAGCGTGCGCGGAGCTGAAAGCCCCGGTGATCCTGCAGGCTTCCGCGGGCGCGCGCAAATATGCCTCCCACACCTATCTGGTCAAGCTGGTCGAGGCGGCGGTCGTGGAAAACCCGGATCTTCCGATCGCGCTTCATCTGGATCACGGCGCTTCCTACGAAATCTGCAAGGACTGCATCGACGGTGGCTTTACCTCCGTCATGTTCGACGGCTCCTCCAAGCCGTACGAGGAAAATGTGGAAGAAGCGCGCAAGGTTGTGGATTACGCCCATCAATACAACGTGACCGTGGAAGCCGAGCTCGGCAGGCTCGCCGGGATCGAGGACGCGGTGGCGGTCGAGGACGACAAGGCGCAGTTCACCGACCCGGATCAGGTTCAGGATTTTGTCAAACGCACCGGCGTCGATTCCCTCGCCATCGCCATCGGGACAAGCCACGGCGCGTATAAATTCAAGCCGGGCCAGAAGCCCCAGCTCCGCTTCGACATTCTGGAGGAAGTCGCTTCGCGCCTGCCCGGATTCCCGATCGTGCTGCACGGCGCTTCTAGCGTCATTCCGGAATTCGTTCAGATGATCAACCAGTACGGCGGAAAGATGCCGGACGCGATCGGCATTCCGGAGGACATGCTCCGCAAGGCCGCGACCATGGCGGTCTGCAAAATCAACATCGACTCCGACCTCCGTCTCGCCATGACGGCAAGCGTCCGCAAATACTTTGCGGAGCATCCGGACCATTTTGATCCCCGCCAGTACCTCAAACCCGCCCGCGACGCGATCAAAGGAATGGTCGAGCATAAAATCACCGCGGTTCTCGGCTGCGCCGGAAAGGCCTGATCTTCGGCATACGCTTCTTATCGAATTGCCAATTCCCCTGCCTCAGACTGAGGCAGGGGAATTTTTTATGATTTGAAAATTCCCGGCTGTGCCGGGGGGTCCAGATTGTCGAAGACGCCCGGCTTTTCCAGAGGTGATTATTATGCAAATGTAACAAATATTTGCTTCATCATAAAGTCTTTCTAACAAAATTACCCTTTAATTCCGATTTGTAATTTATAAATCGGAGCAGCGTGTAATATAAATTGTGTTATGTATACATTATACTTAAAACAAGAAAAGGAGGGCCTTTCTTGAGGACAATACCGATCCCTTATTACAGGTCGACTTTGGACCTGCATGTTGAGGAGCAGAACCTAGCCGCGGTCATCACCGCCAAAATGCACGGGGTCCGGACGGACCAAAGCGAACAGGAGTTTGTCCGCGACGCCCTTGCGCATCCGATCGGCACCAAAAGCCTGCGCGAACTGGCGAAGGGAAAGCGGAAAGTCGTCGTCGTAACCAGCGACCACACGCGGGCGGTGCCAAGCAAAATCACGCTGCCGATCCTGCTTTCCGAAATCCGGGCGGGCAACCCGGCCGCCGAGATTACGATTCTGATCGCGACCGGCCTGCACCGGGCGACGACGGAGGATGAGCAGAGAAAGATGTTCGGCGACGAAATCGTGGATCACGAAAAAATCGTCGTCAACGACGCGTTCCGGCCCGAGGATTTCGTGTTCGTGCAAAAGCTTCCCTCCGGCGCGGATTTCCATGTGAACCGCCTTGCGACCGAGTGCGACCTGCTGGTGACGGAGGGCTTCATCGAGCCCCATTTCTTCGCGGGGTTCTCCGGCGGACGCAAAAGCATTCTTCCGGGAATCTGCTCTCAGGAAACCGTCAATGAAAATCACAGCTTTCAGGCGATCGCCAGTCCCTACGCGAAAGCGGGGGTGCTCTCCCGCAACCCGATCCACGAAGACATGGTCTGTGCGGCCCGCGCGGTCAACGTCCGGTTTATTCTGAACGTCGCGCTGGACGGAAATAAAAAAATCATCGCGGCGTTCGCGGGCGACCTGGAGCAGGCGCATGAAAAGGGCTGCGATTTTATCAGGAGCCTTTCCCAGTGCCCGGTCGTCACCGGAGATATCGTCGTTACAAGCAACGGCGGCTACCCTCTGGACCAGAACCTTTACCAGGCCCCGAAAGCGGTCGCGACCGCCGAAGCCTGCGCGGGGGAGGACGGAGTCATCATCATGTGCGCGTCCTGCGTCGACGGCATGGGCGGAACTCATTTTGAAAAGCTGATTCTCTCCGGCACCGTGGATGAAATCGAAAAGCGCCTTTCCGCCATTCCGCCGAAAGAGACCATTCCGGAGCAGTGGTGCGCTCAAATCTACTCCCGTATTCTGAAAAAGCATAAGATCATTCTTGTAACCACCTATCTGGACCATGACCTGGTGCGCAGGGCGAACATGATTCCGGCTTCCAGCCCGGACGAGGCGCTCGCCATGGCGTATGAAATCAAGGGAAAGGACGCGAAGGTGGTTGTCATCCCGGACGGCGTTTCGGTTCTGGCGGTTAAATAACCGGACATTCTGTGAAGTTTGTGAAGGAGGTATTTCAATATGAGCCTGCAGCTGGCCTTAAAAATCAATGACCGGGACAATGTGGCGACGATCTTCGCCGACGGCATTGTCTCCGGAAGCGAGGTGGAGGTGCGCGACAAACAGGGGAATTCCGAAATCATCAAAGTGCTGGGCGACATCCCCTTCGGCCACAAGATCGCGCTGAAAGACATTCACCCGGGCGAGGAAATCTTCAAGTACGGCGAAGAAATCGGGGCCGCCACCAAGGAAATCAAAAAGGGCGAGTATGTTCACGTGCACAACCTGGACAGCATGCGCGGCCGCGGCGACCTGAAAGGAGAGCGGAACAAATGAATTTTATGGGTTATGTCAGACCGGACGGGAAGGTCGGCGCAAGGAACCATGTGGCGGTCATCCCCAGCGTCATCTGCGCCAACGACGTCGCGCAGGCAATTGTCGGCCAGGTGCAGGGCACGGTCGGGTTTTTCCACCACCAGGGCTGCTGCCAGCTGCCGCCGGACCTCGAGCGCGTCACGGACACCCTCATCGGCTTGGGGTGCAGCCCGAATGTCGGCGCGGTGCTGATCGTAAGTCTTGGGTGCGAAGGCACCGACCACGAGCGGATGCTTGAAACCATCGCCAAAACGGGCAAGCCGGTTCAGATCATCCGCATTCAGGAGCTGGGCGGAGCGAGCCGCGCGATTCAGGCGGGAATCGACGCCGCGCAGGAGCTGGTCAGGCAGATTTCCGGGCTGCAGCGCGAACCGGCCGAACTTTCGAACATCGTCATGGCGATCAAATGCGGCGCGTCGGACACGACGAGCGGGATGGCCTCCAACTGCGTTGTCGGCTACGTCGCCGATAAAATGGTGGACCTGGGCGCAACGGTGGTGTTCGGCGAGACAACCGAATTCATCGGCGCGGAGCATATTCTGGCGCGCAGGGCCGTGAACAGGGAAGTGGCCGACAAAATTTACGAAATCGTCAACCGGATGGAAACGAGGGCGAAATCCCTCGGCTGCGACATGAGGAAAGGGCAGCCCACCCCCGGAAATATCGCGGGCGGACTCTCCTCCATCGAGGAAAAATCCCTGGGCGCAATCGTAAAATCCGGTTCCAGGCCGATTCAGGGCGTTCTGGAGTACCCGGACATGGCGAACGGCCGGAAGGGCCTTTGGATTAAGGACACCCCCGGCCGCGAGCCGGAAATCCTGACCGGAATGGCCTGCACGGGCGCGCAGTTCATGATGTTTTCCACGGGGCGCGGCGCGCCGCAGGGCTTCCCGAGCATGCCCGTCGTAAAAATCTGCGGCAACCCGAACACCTTTGAGCGCATGAGCCACGACATGGACCTGAACGCCGGTTTGATCATCAGGGGCGAAAAAACGATTGAACAGGTCGGCGAGGAGGCGTTCCAGAAAGCCTTATGCGTCTTAAACGGTGAAATGACGAAAAACGAAGCGATCAAGTATTTCAATTCCATCGACATCCACACCCTGGGGCCTGTCATTTAAGTCCGCACTCTTTTCGCGATTCGGCCGCAAGACCTTTCAATGACTGACGGTTCATCTGGTAATCTCATTTCTGCGATGTATGGGGAAAACGGCTTTTTCACTTGGGAAAGCACATTTTGTATTGTTAAGGGAGATTGTCATTATGATCAGTATTATTGCGCTTTTAATCGGCATCGCGCTGCTCATCTTTTTAGTCGTCAGGACAAAGATCCAGGCGTTTCCCGCGTTGATCCTTTCCGCAATCGTCATCGGGCTTCTGTCCGGTCTTCCGACCGACAAAACCATCAGCGCGGTCACCACGGGGTTCGGCAATACCCTGGGCAGCATCGGCATTGTCATCGGCCTTGGCTGCATCATGGGAAAATTCATGGAAAAAAGCGGAGCGGTCAAGCGAATGGCGCTGACCATTCTGAAAAGAATCGGCATCAAACGGGCGGATGTTGTTTTGGGCATCACCGGTCTGCTGGTTTCCATTCCCGTCTTCTGCGATTCCGGTTTCGTCATTCTTTCCTCGCTTGCGAAGGAATTTTCAAGACTGACGCGTAAATCCATGATCCTGATGGGCGGTTTGCTCGGCATGGGACTTTACATCACGCATTTCCTGGTTCCGCCGACCCCCGGCCCGCTGGCCGTCTGCGGCGCGTTCGGAATCGACATCGGGGAATTCATCCTTTACGGCATCCTGCTGGCAATCCCTCTGTTCCTTGTGGCCGTATTCTATTTCCGCTGGGTGGCTAAAAGGAATCCGGACATTGTTCCCGAACTGGGGGAAGAGGATTTCAGCCAGCTCTCCGCCGACCAGCGCGCCGCACTTCAAAAAATCGAAGCGAAACAAAAAGAGGGCCGGGACCTTACCAACGACGATTTTAACGAGCTGCTGAAGGACGAAGCCATGCCGGGAACCTTTATTTCCTTCGCGACCCTGCTGGTTCCGATTCTTCTGATTCTGACCAACACGGTTCTGGGCTTTATGAAGGTTACGGGCCCGGTCAAATCGTTTTTCACCCTGTTCGGCTCCCCGGTCTGCGCGCTCTTTATCTCGGTACTGATGGGCGTTTACCTGCTTTGCGGAAAAATGCCGAAAGGCGAAGCGCTTAAAACAATGGAATCCGCACTGGCGGACGGCGGCCTGATCGTGTTCGTAACCGGCGCGGGCGGCGCGCTCGGCGGTGTTATTTCGGCAACCGGCGTCGGCACCCTGATGGCAAAAAGCATTGTGGCGGCGGGTCTTCCCGCGATTCTCGTTCCTTTGCTTGTGGGCACGCTGCTCCGTTTCCCGCAGGGCTCCGGAACCGCGGCAATGGTCACGGGCGCTTCCATCCTCGCGCCGATGCTCCCCACGCTGGGAATCAATCCGGTTCTGGCGGGCCTGGCCCTCTGCTCAACCGCAATGTGCCCGTCCTACATGAACGACTCCTACTTCTGGGTTGTGACCAGATTCAGCGGATTCGACGAGAAGACCTCCCTGAAGACATGGACCCCCGCAACCGTGCTGATTCCGCTTGTTTCTTCCGTAATCCTGATTCTTGTGAGCGTAATCTTCTGAAATCTTCTCAGAATATATTTTTAGCCCGTCAAGTATACAACACACCGTATACTTGGCGGGCTAAATTTATTTTACAGATTCCTTACGAATCGGTCCGGATACATTTCGACAGGTATTCCTTGCTGGTGATATATTCGATCACCTTTCCCTTTGCCAGGGCTAAATGACTTCGGTTGATCTCCTCCGCCTTTTCAACGTCTCCGGCAAGAATATTACTAACGATTCCTTCATGCTCCACAATGGATTCGTCAAACCTCTGGCGGCTGACCAGCGAATAAATGCGAAAGGGCTGAATGATGGAGTGTATCTTGTCATAGGTCGATTCGATCAGGCTGTTGCCGCCCAGACTGATAATCAGCGAGTGCAGCGCGGTATCCTGCTCGATATAATTTTTCAGATCGTTGCTTTGATAGGTTTTTTTCAGATTTTCGAGACACCCGGCAATGGCTTTCTTCCTCTCCGGCGTCAGAAACCGGGGCGATTTGCGGATGGCCTGCGACTCAAGCAGAACCCGGAATTCAAATACTTCGTCGATGTCCTTCGCGGTGAACACCCGCACAAAGGTGCCCTTGTTGGGAATTGTGTCCACCAGGCCGTCGTTCGACAGCTTGCGCAGAGCGTCGCGAATCGGCGAACGGCTGACGTGCAGATGCTCCGCCAGTTCCTTTTCCTGCAGCCACTGGCCGGGCGAATAGGTTCCGTCGCATATCTCGCTTTTCAGGATCTGGTAAACCTGATCCTGCATGGTTGTCACTAAATTGTTGCGGTTTCCGAACAATGCTTTCATCCCCATAAACGACTAATTTAAATAAGACTCCGCGCGGCGAAACTAAAACTCTATTTTCATTCTCTGTTGCTTCGAGCCTTTACGGTACGAACCTTGGGGGCCGGTTTCCGTTTTTGCAAATAAAAAAGAAAGCCCCCAAAACAAGAGCCTTCCAGCATCTTTTCGAATAGCTTCAGCTATCGTTTTGCAGTCTTGGCCGCCTGATTTGCCAAAGAATCGGGTTCATCCCGAATCATGTATGAAGAATACATCCTTCTCCTATAAACTACCTCATTTTGTCTTTTTTGTCAATACCTAAAAAAGGCCGGACAAAGCCCGGAAAAAGCGGCCAAGGCCGCCTCTTCCGGGCTTTTGGTCCCCGACTGTCAGGACAGGAACCCGTCTATGGTTTTTTTCGCGGTTTCGTTGTCGTTTGAAACGCACAGCACCACGCAGTTCCCTTTTTGCACAAGAACCGGGTCCTGCAGCTTTGCCATTTCGGCGGGCTGGTAATCCTGAAAACCCGCCCTTTGCGTAGTGATCCGCTCTTCCGCTTTTTCTTTCACCCGGCCGGCGGCCTGATCGTCCTTTGCCTCAAACGCGGCGACCTCTTCCGCGGTCGCGCCGGTGCTTTCGTACACGGCGGCCTTCACGACGTCGCCGGAGTCGATTCCGTAGATTTGAATCGCCGTATCCTGATTGATTTCGGACATCTGGTCCTGAAACTTCACGGTTTTGATCAGACCGTCCGCAATTTTCCGAACATCCGCCGTTTGAGCGGCCCCCCCGCCGGAGCAGCCCGGCAGCAAAAGCAGCAGCACCGCCGCCGCGCAAAGAATCCCCTTTTTCATTCCCGCTCCCCCGTATTCACTCGTTTGCTTTCAGATAATCGCACCATTTGGCGCAGTATTCGGAATTCAGATGAACCCCGTCCGTCGAGGCATCCTCCGGCAAAACGCCGTTTTCCGAAACCGCCCGCGCCGTATCCAGATAGCTGACCTTCTGATCTTTTGCAATTTTTTGAATCGCCTGATTGTAGGAGACGATTTTGCTGTTTTTATAAATGGAGCTTTCAGCCGATTTTTGCGCGGAAACCGGAAAAATCGCCTGAAGATAAATTTCCGCCTTCGGATGGTCCTTTTTCAGGTCTTTCACCATTTTGGAATAATCGTCCACAAACGACTGCATGCTGGACCAGCCCAGCTCGTTCACGCCGAGCATCACATAGATTTTGCCGAACGGATGCTCCGCCTGAGCCTCCATCACGGTCTTTTTCGACCCGTTCTCCATAATTTCGCGCCGGGTGTATACCGTGTTGACCATCAGCCCCTTTAGGGCATAATAGGTCGCGCCGGATAAACCGCCGTAGTTTCTCAGCCCTTCCGTCCGGCTGTCCCCGATGAACAGCGCGTCGGAAAACCAGCCCCGCGCCGCCTGCCTGCCGGGCGGCCCGGACTCCGGAGAAGGCGCGTTCTCCGGAGACGACGAGTCGGCGGCGGGCGCCCGGGAAGAAACCGGGGCCCGCGAAGACGCGCCCGGTGCGAAAGATTCGGCAGCCGCGGTCTGCCGTGCCGCAGAAGCCGGCCGCGCGGAAGAATCACTCTGTGAAGAAAAAGCCGGCCGGGAGCCCGAAAGATCCGCCACCACCGCGGTCGTGCCCTTGGCCACCGCGACCAGCAGAAATAAAAGGCACAGACAAACGGCAGTCCTCCACAGAAAAAGCCCCCTGCGTCTTTTTTTTCGGCGCACCACTTTTTCACAGATAGGCTGCATACGCGAAACGGTTCCTTTCCTGGCTCAATGCGTTGACGGTCGCTTTCTTTTCTTATTATACTCCAACGAACCCGTTCGTAAAAGAGGAAAATCCGGGAATGACAAAACTGTTATTCCCATTACCTTTTTGTAAACATTCTGTCCCATTACCGCATCAGCCAGCAAATGGAATACTCTGAAAAACGGAACCCAAGCCCGCGGTGAAGCGCAGCGGACACCGCGTTTCCGGCTTTGATCTGCGCGTACGGAACCCGGCCTTCCCGCAGCAGCCGGTTGGCCTGGAACGTTTCCAGCTGCCTTGCGATTCCCTTTCGGCGGTATGCGGGCAGAACCTCCAGCATCCCCATCGCGCCGTCGTCGTGCCTTCCGATGAACCCGGCGGGCTCGCCCCGCACAAAAGCGCCGAACGTCTCGCCGGAGCGCAGCCGCTCCCGCAGATAGGCTTCGTCGTCAATGCTTTGGTAATGCTCTTTGACAAACGGCAGAAAGGTTTCGTCCAACACCCTGATTTGGGCCGGATTTTCGTCCGCGGGCAGCGGGCTTTCTCCAAAATAAACCGCGTTGCAGACCTGCAGCCGGGCACGCAGGCCGAATTTTTTTTCGGCGTATTCCATCCCGTACTTCCGGTGCGCCACGACCAGCTCCGCGCGCTCTGCCGCCGAAAGCAGGCGCCGGGCCGCTTCCTCGCTTTTTGCGCTGAGCAGGTACGCGCCGCTGCCCGTGTCGTACAGCAGCACGCCGTTTTCCTCCGCCTGCAGAACGCGGGCGCTGCCTCGGCGGACGCCTTCCAGCATGTCCGTGTGCAGAACCGGGTCCTGTTCCAAATATGCCAGTGCCTGTTCCATGAGACTCCCTCGTCTTTCCGATATGAAAAAGGAGCATGACGCCCCGTCATGCTCCCGCCGGGCCGTATGGCAGCGGCCCGGACCAAACCAGCCGAATTGACCGGCCGTATGCTTTTTCTCAGTCCGCCAGCGCCTTGTAGACGGCGACCGCGCAGGCGACCGTCGCGCCGACCATCGGGTTGTTGCCCATGCCGATCAGGCCCATCATCTCCACGTGCGCCGGCACGGAGGAGGAGCCGGCGAACTGGGCGTCGCCGTGCATTCTGCCCATCGAATCGGTCAGGCCGTAGGAAGCGGGGCCCGCTCCCATGTTGTCCGGGTGCAGGGTGCGGCCGGTACCGCCGCCGGAAGCGACCGAAAAATATTTCTTGCCGTTTTCAATCGCCCATTTCTTGTAGGTGCCCGCGACAAGATGCTGGAAGCGGACCGGGTTGGTGGAGTTGCCGGTGATGGAAACGTCCACGCCCTCCGCCTGCATGATCGCGACGCCCTCGCGCACGTCGTTCGCGCCGTAGCACTTTACCTTCGCGCGCTCGCCGTCCGAGAACGGGCGGGTCTCGACAACCTTCAGCTCATCCGCGAAATAATTAAAGTCCGTTTTGACATAAGTAAAACCGTTGATGCGGGAAATGATGTACGCCGCGTCTTTGCCAAGGCCGTTCAGAATGACGCGGAGCGGCTCCTTGCGGGCGGAGTTCGCGGAGCGGGCGATTCCGATCGCGCCTTCCGCCGCCGCGAAGGATTCGTGGCCCGCGAGGAAGCAGAAGCATTTTGTCTCGTCGCGCAGAAGCATCGCGCCCAGATTTCCGTGGCCGAGGCCGACCTTACGCTGTTCCGCGACGGAGCCCGGCACGGTGAAGGATTCCAGGCCCGCGCCGATTTTTTCGGCGGCCTCCGCGGCGTTCGCGACGCCGGTCTTCAAACCGATGGCGCAGCCGACGGTGTAGGCCCAGACCGCGTTGTCAAACGCGATCGGCTGAACGCCCTTGACGATTTTTTCGACGTCCACCCCTTTGGAAAGGCAGAGATCGCGCGCTTCCTCAAGACTTCCCAGGCCATACTCGGCAAGACACTTTTCGATTTTGGCCATTCTTCTTTCTTTATTTTCGAATTTTACATCGTTAGCCATTTCGTTTGTCCTCCTCACTGGTCTCATTCTTCGCGCGGGTCGATATATTTCGCCGCGCCGTCGAAGCGTCCGTACTGGCCGATATTTTTCTTGTAGGCTTCGTCCGGGCTGACTCCGTGGCGGATGTCTTCCATCATTTTGCCAAGGCGGACAAACTGGTAGCCGATCACTTCGCTGTTTTCATCCAGCGCGAGCTTCGTCACATAGCCCTCCGTCATTTCGAGGTAGCGAACGCCCTTCGGCACGGTGCCGTACATGGTGCCGATCTGCGAGCGCAGGCCCTTGCCCAGGTCTTCGAGGCCGGCGCCGACAGGCAGGCCGTCCTCGGAAAACGCCGTCTGGCTGCGGCCGTAGGCCAGCTGCTTGAACAGCTCGCGCATCGCGACGTTGATCGCGTCGCAAACAAGGTCCGTGTTCAGGCATTCCAGCAAAGTCTTGCCCGGCAGGATTTCCGCGGCCATCGCCGCGGAATGCGTCATGCCGGAGCAGCCGAGGGTTTCGACCAGCGCCTCCTGCACAATGCCGTTCTTTACATTCAGCGTCAGCTTGCAGGCGCCCTGCTGCGGCGCGCACCAGCCCACGCCGTGCGTCAGGCCGGACAGGTCTTTAATCTCATAGGCCTTGACCCATTTTCCCTCTTCCGGGATGGGCGCGGGCCCGTGCTTCGGCCCCTTTGTTACCACACACATCTTTTCCACTTCTGCGGAATAATTCATATCGGTGCTCCTTTCGGTTTTGTTTCCCCCTGAAAACCTTCCCTTACACATGCTTTTCATTATAGTTGATTGTATATCTTTTATCAATATAAAATCCGAATCAATTTTTATTTCCATTCCCTGAAGTTTTAGGCGAAAAAGCCCCGCGGGCGGCCGCGGGGCACAATGGAAATTATTTATTCGAAAAGAGCTTTCGGTTCGCAAATTCCAGCAGGATATTATCAATGCTGTCGAATTCGATCATCGAAATGTCTTCAAGCGGTTTTCTTATGACTTCCAGAAAGCCGCCGCTGGAAACATCGACTGTTTTCAGCGAAAGCAGCCGGTCCGTCAATGCCAAGACATATCCGGTATCCAAATTCTCCTCTTCATAGTACCCCACGGTAATAATATGTTTTTCCTGGCATTGTCCCGTCAGTAAGTCGATCAGCGTGTTCCGTCCGGAATCAAACGACGGTTCCCGTTTTGAAGCGCCGCTTTGGAATAATCCCAGGTCTTCCCAATAGCCGAGATAACATTTTAATTTTTTCAGGTAATCCGTAGCCGTTTCAACATTCCGGATCGCCCCCAGTCTAAAAAAGCAATAGCCGCACCACCGGCCCTGGCCGTCCAGTTCCTTCAGGATGGTTCCTTCCTGATCCAGTGCTTCGACAATGCCGGCGCAAAAGGAATCCTCGCTGCGCGTGTACCATTCCACCAGGTCTTTCCTGTCCGCCGCAATTTTCAGCTTTTCTTTGATTTCTTCTATTTTAGATTTCATAAATCACACATCCATCTCGGTCATTTCTTTGACGAGCTTCTGAACGATCTGTGTTATGTATGCTTGCTTGACAATTAAAAGGTGTCTGGAACAGTTCTTCTTCCTGTTAAAATGTTAACTTTTCTTTTTTTTCCGGTTGGAAAGAGGTATAATAACCAAAGAATCCTGCCCGGCACAGGCGAAAACGTCAAACGTCCAATTACGATTCAGATACAAAGAGAGGATGTCTAAAGCAATGAATTTTATCGATCAGATGATTGAAAAGGCAATCGCCGACAAAAAGACGATCGTCCTTCCGGAGGGTACCGATCCGCGCGTCGTCACGGCTGCCGCCGAAGTAGTCAAACGCAAAATCGCGAACGTGATTCTGCTCGGCAAAGAAGAGGAGATCAGGAAGGCGGCGGACGGAGCCGACCTTTCCGGTATAAAAATCATCGACCCGGAAAACACCGATCTGCACGACGATTACTCCAACACCTTTTATGAAATGCGCAAGGCCAAGGGCATGACCCCGGAAAAAGCCTCCGAAACCATGAAGGACGCAACCTATTTCGGCGTCATGCTGGTGAAAAAGGGCGTCGCGGACGGCATGGTTTCCGGCGCGTGCCACTCCACCGCGAACACGCTCCGCCCGGCGCTGCAGATCATCCGCACCGCTCCGGACGCGAAAATGGTCTCCGCGTTCTTCCTCATCAACGTTCCGAACTGCGAATACGGCGAGAACGGCACGTTCATCTTCGCGGACAGCGGCCTGAACATCAACCCGAGCGCGGACGAGCTTTCCGAAATCGCCATCGCTTCCGCCAAAACCTTCCGGTCCCTGGTCGGCGCGGAGCCGAAGGTCGCCATGCTTTCCTTCTCCACCAAGGGCAGCGGCAAGGACGCGCTGGTCGACAAGGTCGTCGAGGCGACGAAGCTGGCGAAGGAAAAAGCGCCGGATCTTCTGCTGGACGGCGAGCTGCAGGCGGACGCCGCCCTGGTCCCGGCCGTCGCGGCCTCCAAGGCTCCGGGCAGCAAGGTCGCGGGCCATGCGAACGTGCTCATCTTCCCGGACCTGAACGTCGGCAACATCGGCTACAAGCTGGTGGAGCGCCTCGCGAAAGCGGAAGCCTACGGCCCGATCCTGCAGGGCATCGCCAAGCCGGTCAACGACCTGTCCCGCGGCTGCAAGGCCGAGGACATCGTCGGCGTGGTCGCCATCACCGCCGTCCAGGCGCAGTGCAAGTAACCCTTTTCCGCAATGAAAACCGAATTCCACTGGATATGCCTGTCCGAAAATCTTCGGGCGGGCATTTCTTCAACAGAAAGAGGATGATTCCATGCTGAGAGACCGGGTAAGGGACTATTACCTTTTAAAAGACAACAACTGCGCGGAAACGGCGCTGCACGCGATCGACGACGAATACCGTTTGAACCTTTCGGAAGAATCGTTCAAGCTGATCGGCGGTTTCGGCGGCGGAATGGGCTGCGGAAAGGCATGCGGCGCGCTCTGCGCCTGCGTCGCCGCCCTCGGCGAAATGACGATTGAGGAACGCGCCCACGCTACGCCGGAATTTAAAGAGCGCTGCGCCGCCCTGGTGGAAAAATTCACCGAAAAGCTGGGGGACACGGAGTGCTGCGAGCTGACGAAAAAGTACAAGAAAGAAGATACCCGCTGTCTTGACACCGTCCTGCTCGCGGCGGATGCGTTTGAAGAATTCCTGAAAGAGAAAAACGCTTAAAAAGCGTTTTGGCGCCGGTTTCTTTGCGTCCGTGTCCAAATAGAAAATTTCCGCGCCGTCCAGTTTTGCAATCTTTCTGTAAAGCTTCCCCTGATTCATTTTTAATTCCTTTCTTTCCCGCTCTACCCCTGCAACCAGTGCTTTTTCATGTTGACGCGTCCTCCGGGCAGAAAAGCGATTCCCTCGCGTTCCAGCAGGGCCCGCTGGGCCCCCGGCCCTCCGAACGCCTCCGCTGGCGCGAGCGCGCCGTTTTTCCCCACGACCCGATGGCAGGGCAGGCCCGGCGGCGCAAGGCGCATCGCACGCCCGACAAAACGCGCCGCGCGCGGCTTCCCCGCGTAAAAAGCGATCTGCCCATAGGTCATCACGCTGCCCGCCGGAATTTCCGATACAATCCGGTAAACGCGCTGATAAAACGTTCGGGAATCCATTTTTTCTCCTTTCACGTCTTTGCCGGAATCATTTGAGGTTCTGCGTAAAGAACCGGTACGCGTTGTTGAAAAAGATGTCGTCCGCAAGCTTTTCCCCGAAGCTCGCGCGCATCGCGTCGTAAAGCAGGCCCATGTCCCCGATGCCCCGGACTTCGGCCTCAAGACGGCACCCGTCCAGGTCCGCCCCTACGGCGACCGTCTTTTCACCGCCAAGATTCAGGAAATGCTCCGCGTGCCGCAGCAGGTCCTCGACCGTGCCGCTGCCGCCGGTGAACTTCGAAAACAGGTTCAGCCCGACCACGCCGCCGCGCCCCGCGATTTCGCGGAACTGGTCGTCCGTCAGGTTCCGCGGGTGGTCCGTGACGTGCTTTGAGTCGGAATGTGTCGCGACAAACGGGCCCTTGACAAGCCGCGCGACGTCCCAGAAACCTTTTTCCGACAGATGGGAAACGTCGACCGCCATGCCGAGCTCTGCCATTTCCCGCACGACCTCTTTTCCGAACCGGGAAAGCCCCTCCGCAGACGGGGTCATACAGCCGTCCCCCAGCTCGTTCGGCCCGTTCCAGGTGAGCGTGATCATCCGCACGCCCTCCTCCCGCGTTTTCGCAAGATTGGAAAGCTCCCCGCCAAGGGCGGCAGCCCCCTCGATGGAAAGCAGCGCCATGTTCCGCCCGCCGGACCGCGCCCGTTCCAGCTCCCGCCCGTCCCGGCAGAGCACGGGCGCTCCGTTTTCTTTTTCTTCGGCCAGCATTTCCTTCAGGTTTTTGACCACCGCCTGAAAATAGTGAAAGGCGGCTTCTCCCCGCAGCCCGTCGCGGATAAAGACCGCGAACACCTGCGCCCACAGGTCAAACCGCTTTGTCCTTTTCAAATCGATGTGCAGCCCGTTTTCCGACAGACCCAGCTTTTTCTCATAGCACTCCGTCGCGGTGTCGCAGTGCAGGTCAAAATACTTCATACGGCGCTTCCTTTCTGTTTTCATAACCGTTCTTCCATTATAATACGAATTCCGAATGGGAAAATGAGAAAAGTTGAATTCGCGGCGTCTTTTCTCTTTTTTGGCATTTGACTTTTGCCGCAACTGTGTTATAATACAGTAGTTATCCGCCCGTGGCGAAGCTGGATATCGCAGCAGATTCCGATTCTGAAGGCCGGGGGTTCGAATCCCTCCGGGCGGGCCAACAGTTTTTTCCCGATCCCGCGTGGGATAGAAGTGCCCGCGGCACTTCTTTCGCGAAGAGCGGCGCGGCGGCGGTCTTTCCGCCGGTGAATCCCTCCGGGCGGACTAATTGAAAAAGGCAGGCGGGTTTTTATAACCCGCCTGCGGTCATATTCCCGGTGATTTTTCCTTTCCCCGGACGGCTCAGCGTTTCACGCGATACTTTTGCGGCGGGGATTTTGATAAAGCATTCATAAATACAGGGGGAGAGCATCAGTGAACGTACTTGTCATCGGCTGTGGGCGCCTCGGTTCAAGGCTTGCCGGAATTCTGGACGAACAGGGGCACGACGTGACCGTTGTGGACGCCGACCCGGACTCTTTTCACAATCTGAAAAAAGATTTCAGCGGCATCACCATCGTCGGGATGCCGATGGACATCAAGGCTCTGCGCAACGCCGGCGTGGAAGGCTGCGACGCCATGGCGGTCGTTACGCCGGACGACAACCTGAATATCACGGTTTCACAGATGGCGCGGGAATTTTTCGGGATCGACAACGTGGTGGCCCGCATTTCGGACCCCCTGCGCGAAAATGTGTTCAAGAGCTTCGGCCTGAAAACGGTCTGCCCGACCAAGCTGGCGGGGGACGCCATCTCGACCGCGCTGACGCTTCCGTGGGAATCGAAAACCGTGACGCTCGGAACCTCCACCGCAACGTTCCACATTAAAGAGGTTGATTATGCGCACGACGGCATCCGGCTTTCCGAAGTCCCCAAAGACGACGGCGAAGTGATCTTCGGGGTCATTGCCTCCGACGGTCAGATGACTCTGTGCCGGGGCGGCAATGAAAATCCGGTTCTGGAAGAGGGCGACCGGGTCGTCCTTGCGTCCGTGATCGACTGACCGAAGGAGGATTTCTGATGAAGATCATCATTGTCGGCGGCGGCAAACTGGGCAACCAGATTGCGCGCAACATGCTGGAACGGAAATACACCGTCAAACTGATTGAAAAGGACAAGGTGAAATGCACCCGCCTCGCCAACGACCTTGACGCCGAGGTAATTTTCGGCGACGGCACCGAGCTGGACGCGCTGGAAGAAGCCGGCGCGAAAAGCGCGGACTGCTTTATCGCCGTAACCGGAAGCGACCAGGACAACCTTGTCGCTTCTCAGCTTGCAAAAAAGGAATTTAAAATCAAAAAGGTGATCGCAAGGAACAACGACCCCCGCAACCTGGACGCGCTGCGCAAGCTCGGCCCGGATATCGCCGTGAGCAGCACGGAGATCATCACCAATATGATTGAGCAGGAAGTCGACAGCGCCCAGATGCACCTGCTGGCCACGCTGAACAAAGGGCGGGCGTCCATCAGCGCGCTCAAGCTGCCGGAAGACACGGCGCTCAAAGGCGTCACGCTGCGCGACCTGACCCTGCCGAACGGCTCGCTGATCATTTCCATCGTGCGCAACGAAACGCTGATTATCCCGAACGGCCTGACTTCCTTTCTTCCGAACGATGAAATCGTCGCGGTCTGCGACGGCAGCAGCGAAAGAACTCTGCTGAAGACCCTGGGCGCCAGAAAGTAAGCCGGCTTGGATTAAACGGGAGGTCATCTCATGGAATACTCCGTTTCGCGCTTGATTTCGGAAATGATCCGCTACAACGCGGGCGACCCCAGACGAATCCATCACGCGCTGAAGGTTTATGCGTTTTCCAAGGCCATCGGCGGGGAAGAACGCCTCTCTCCGGCGCAGCGCAAGATTTTGGAGGCCGCGGCGGTGCTTCACGACATCGGCATCCATGAGAGCGAGCGGAAATACGGCTCCTCCGCGGGCCGCTATCAGGAACTGGAAGGTCCTCCGGCGGCGCGGGAGCTTCTAAAACCGTTCGACCTGCCGACTGAATTTACGGACCGGGTCTGCTACCTGATCGGGCATCACCATACCTATGACGGAATCGACGGAATCGATTATCAGATTCTGGTGGAAGCGGACTTCCTCGTCAACCTGTATGAGGACGGCTGCACGCGGGAGGCGGCCCGGTCGGCTTTGGAACGGGTTTTTAAAACGGAGACCGGCAAAGGATATCTTAAGAGTATGTTTTTCTCGGAATAAGCACCGGACCAACGGCGCGCGGAATCAACCGCGCGCCGTTTTTTCCGTTCGGCCGTTACTTTTTACCCGCCGCGAGGTACACGTTCTTAATCGGGGATTCCCATTCGACGTTCCGGAACGCCGAACGCTCCAAAATAGCACGGATTTCTTTTGCGGAGCACGTTCCGCCGGATTCCCCTCCGTAGCGCGCGACCACCCGCGCAAGGGTCAGTCCGGCCGGCGTCCTCCCGTATCCGAACAGGATCAGCGTTCCGTCCTTTCTCAGCACCCGGTAAAACTGGTTGACCGCCCGCGCGGGGGTTTGGCATCGGCGGATCGGGTTGCCGCAAATCAGCAGGTCGAACGACGCGTCCGGATACGGCAGGTTTTCCGCGTCGCCGACCGTTACCTGCGCGCGTCCGCCAAGCCGCTCCGCCGCCGCTTTGATCCGCCGCTCCGACAGATCGATCCCGCAGGCGCGGATTCCGGGATGTTCCGCAAGAAGCAGCTCCAAAAGCTCTCCGCGCCGGCACCCGACGTCGAGAACCGACCGGAATTCGAGCGGGCCGGTCCTCTGCAGCAGCAGCCCGGCGATCCGCACCCGCTCCGCCGACCGCGGGCCGGTCCGTGCCGCCGTTCTTTTTTCATCCATCCATGACACCGGCTTCCCTGTAAAAATGGGTTTCCCGCAGATCCTTCGTTGGATTGCGGGAATTAATTTCGTATTATAATCAATTTTATCGGCAAAGTAAATAGACTCAGAAGAACTTCCGATAAAATTTTTCTTCCACCAGCTCCATCAGGCTGCGGACATATCCGTCGCCGACGGAAAGCGCGTCCTTTTCGCAGAGATTGGAATTTTCATCGTACACGCCGACCGCGGCCATCCCCGCCGCCTTCGCCCCGATCAGGCCGGGCAGCACGTCCTCAAAAACCGCGCAGGAACCGGGCGTAACGCCGAGCCGTTCGGCGCACAGCAGGTAAACGTCCGGGAATCCCTTTCCCCGGGCGGTTTCCGTCACGGAGGCAAACGCGCCGAAGAGGGCGTGGATTCCATTATGCTTCAGCGCCGGACCGTACAGCTCTTCCGGCAGCGCGGTCGCCACGCCGAGCCTGACCCCGCGTTCCCCCAGAAAGCGCAGGCATTCCCGCGCGCCGGGCTTCAGCGCGATATGATGCGCGTATTCCCGCGCGACCATGCCGTTCCATTCGCGGATGAGCTCCTCCGGCGCTTCCGGCAGGGCGAACCTGCCGATGGTATAGCGCGCCGCCTCGGTAAAGCTCATCGCGGATACCGTTTCGGTATAATCCGGCGGTATCTCAAGGCCCCTGCACCGCAGAAAGTCCCGGTCCACCCGGCTCCACACGGTCAGCGAATCGAGCAGCGTTCCGTCCAGGTCAAAAACCGCCGCGGTATATTTTTCCATTTCCGTTCTCCTTTTCCCACGCAAAAGCGCCGGGGGCTTTCCCTCCGGCGCCGATCTGTTCTCATTTTAACATGCCCCGAAGGAAGAGTCAATCCGCGGTCATTTCACCGGATGCTTTCTCATGTGGTCGAGGAATTTGTCCGTTTCGCGCGCGACCACGCCGCTCAGGCAAAACAGGGCGATCAGGTTGGGGAACGCCATCAGGCCGTTCAGGATATCCGCGATGTTCCACACGGCGCTGACCGTCAGGAACGGGCCGGCCAGAACGGCGAGGACCCACAGCCAGCCGTAAACCTTGACCGCGCCCATGTTTTTGTTGCAAAGATACTCAACGCAGCGGGAGCCGTAGTAATTCCAGCCGAGGATGGTCGTAAAGGCAAACAGGACCAGGCAGGCCATGATGATGAACTCGCCGACGCGCGGCGCGAAGAAGAACCCTTTCCGAAACGCGTCTGCGGTAATCTGGACGCCCTCCAGCCCCGGAACCTTCCACGCGTCCGAAGCGATGATGCAAAGGCCCGTGATGTTGCAGATAATGATGGTGTCGAAAAAGGTCCCGAGCATGGAAACCAGGCCCTGCTGAGCGGCCCAGTCCACCTGCCCGGCGGCCGCCGCAATCGGCGCGCTGCCGAGGCCCGCCTCGTTGGAGAAGATTCCGCGGGAAATCCCCTTCTGGATCGCAGCCGAAACCGCCGCGCCCGCAAAGCCGCCGACCGCCGCCGTGCCGCGGAACGCGCCGGAGAAAATCGCTCCGAACGCCTCGGGCAGACGGCCCGCGTTATAGATCAGCAGGTAAATCCCGCAGGCCACATAAACCACGAACATAAACGGCACCACGACCTGCGCCACGCTGGAGATGCGCCGGATCCCGCCCACGATGACCAGAGCGGTCAGCGCTGTGACGACCACGGCGGTAATCACGAGCGCACAGGTGTATTTCATTCCGAAAATCGTAATGGTGTGCGCCTGCTGCGGATCGGCGAAATCCTGCACCGCACTGGTGATGCCGTTGATCTGCGTCATGGTGCCGATGCCGAGCAGGCCGGCTGCCGCGCCGAAAAACGCGAACAGCTTCGCAAGCCAGCGAAAGCTGATGTGGAACCGCTCCCGCATGCCGCGCTCGATGTAGTAGAAGGTCCCGCCCAGAACATGCCCGTCCTCATCCACATCGCGGTACTTGACGGCGAGCGTCGCCTCCGAATACTTTGTCGCCATGCCGAAGCACGCGGTCAGAATCATCCAGAACAGCGCGCCCGGCCCCCCGACGCTGATGGCCGTCGCAACGCCGACAATATTGCCGGTGCCCACGGTCGCGGAAAGGGCTGTGCAGAGCGCCGCAAAGCTGCTCACTTCCCCCGCGGCCCCGTCCCCGCTGCTGCGCATGAAGCGGAACGCGTTCGGCATCTCCCGGATCTGAACGGCGCGCAGCCGCACCGTCAGCAGAATCCCAAGGATCAGGATCATCGCGATCAGCGGCAGCCCCCAGACCCATCCGTCAATTTTTTCAATCCAGGCATTTACGTTTTCCATTTCATCAGACTCCTTTTCCGGCTGATTTGCGTCCGGAGCCGCCCCGGGCGCTCCGTCTTTCCCCGGCAAAACCGCGCCGGCCTCACCGCTTTCGTTCCCCCGGCGAACCATTTCCATTCCGCGCAGGAAAAGAAAAAGGAACCCGAATATTTCATCGGATTCCTCTGATTGTTCCTCCAAAAAGGCATTGCTCCAAAGAGTTGTCATTCCGCCTTTGGAACTAAACTTAATTAAGTATACCAAGCGGAATTTAGTTTGTCAAGTGATTTTCGGCGTTAAAAACCGAAGCGGCCGCGGAACAAAGGAAAGCACAGACGGTTTCGTCTCCCCGGAAAGAAAGGCTCAGAGCCTCTCGATTTCCTTGCTCCAAAGCGCCGCGGAGGCGTCGCTCGGCATGCGCCAGTCGCCGCGCTGAGACAGCGAAACAGAGCCGACCTTCGGCCCGTCCGGCAGGGCGGAACGCTTAAACTGGTTCGTGAAAAAGCGGCGGTAAAATTCGCCCAGCCACTTTTTCACCGTTGCTCCGTCATACCGCCCCTCAAACGCGGAAAGCGCCATGCGGTAAATTTTTCCCGGCGTGAAACCGAAGCGCATCATGTAGTACAGGAAGAAATCGTGCAGCTCGTACGGGCCGACGATGTGCTCCGTCTTCTGGGCGATTTCCCCGTTTTCCTCCGGCGGAAGCAGCTCCGGGCTGACGGGAGTATCGAGAACGTCCTCCAGCAAAGCGCGAAGCTCCTCCGGGCCGGTCACCGCCGCGTGGTGCACCAGGTGCCGCACCAGCGTCTTCGGAATCGAACAGTTCACCCCGTACATCGACATGATGTCCCCGTTGTAGGTTGCCCAGCCGAGCGCCAGCTCCGACAAATCGCCCGTGCCGATCACCAGCCCCCCGTGCTGGTTGGCAAGGTCCATCAGAACCTGCGTGCGCTCGCGCGCCTGCGCATTTTCATAGGTGACGTCCCGGTTTTCCGGGTCGTGCCCGATGTCCTGAAAGTGCCTTGAAACCGAGTCGCCGATCGGCACCTCCAGAAACCGCGCGTTTAAAAACTCCGCCAGCTTCTGCGCGTTACCGCGGGTTCGGCCGGTGGTGCCGAAGCCCGGCATCGTCACGGCCAGAATTCCCTTATGGTCCATGCCCAGCAAATCGAACGCCCGCGCGACGACCAGCAGGGCAAGGGTGGAGTCCAGCCCGCCGGAAACGCCGATCACGGCGCACTTGGAGCCGGTGTGCCTGAGCCTGGTCTTCAGCCCGGCGGCCTGCAGGTTCAGGATCATTTCGCAGCGTTCCGCAAGGTCGCGAACGTCGTCCGGAACAAACGGCGTCGCGGGGAATTTCCGCTCCAGCTTAAATTCCGGCATTTCAATGGAAAATTCGATTTCATGGGCGGCTCCCTCGTTGCGCCAGGTCGTCATGCGCAGGCGTTCCTGAGAAAGGCGCTCCAAATCCACGTCCGCCGTGGTCAGGCCGGTCGTGAACTGTTCCGATTCCGCAAGCACCGTCCCGTTTTCGGCAATGACGCTGTGCCCGGCGTAGATCAGATCGGTCGAGGATTCGCCCTCGCCCGCGTCCGCGTAGCAGTAAGCGCAGACCAGGTGCCCGGACTGCATCCGCACCAGGTCGCGGCGGTAAGAGGCTTTGCCGATGATTTCATCGCTTGCGGAAAGATTGAAAATCACCGTCGCGCCGCTCTGCGCCAAATGCACCGACGGCGGGCAGGGGACCCACAGGTCCTCGCAGATTTCGGCGCCGACCGAAAAGCCGGGCACGCTGCCGCAGCGGAACACAAGATCCCGCCCGAGCGGAACCTCCCGCCCGCAGAGGGTTGCCTGCCGATAATCCGGGCCGGGCGTAAAATACCTCGCTTCGTAAAATTCGGTGTAGTTCGGCAGGTTCGTTTTCGGCACCAGCCCCAGAAGCTCGCCGCGGCAGAAGACCGCCGCGCAGTTGTAAAGATCCGCGCCGACCGCGGCCGGAAGTCCGACCAGCGTGAGCAGATTGAGCCTCTGCGACCGGGCCAGCAGCTCGGCAAGGGCCGATTCCGCGCCGGAAATCAGCGTCCGGTCGCGGAACAGGTCGCCGCAGGTGTAGCCCGTCAGGCAGAGCTCCGGAAACGCGGCCGCGGCGACGCCGCGCTTTTCGCATTCCTGCATCAGAGACCAGACCGACTCAAGATTATACCGGCAGTCGGCCACCCGGATTTCCGGAGTGGCCGCCGCAATTTTTAAAAAACCGTCATTCATGTTTGATTCCTCCGCTGTTTGCCGCCTGCCCGGCTTCGCGAACCGGCGGCTCCGCCGCGTTCGCCGCGCGCGCGGATTTCATGCCGGCCCGCCTGCGCTCCGGAACCGCGAAAAACGCCCCGACCACAATGCAGGAATAATAGGCAAGCAGGCGCCACAAGAGCATCGCCTGCTGAATGATCCCCGGCGCGAAAAACATCTGGAAAATCACGAGAAAGCTCCCCTCGGCCGCACCCGCCGCGCCGGGCAGCGGGGTGTAGCCGGAAATCATGGTGACGAAGCTCTGCGCCGAAATCATATCGACGACGGGAGCGCCGGGGTTGTGAAAGGCCTTATAAATAAAAAAAGGCACCAGAAAAAGCGCCGTCAGCTGAATGACCGTAAAGCCGTATATTTTAACGCCGAGCGAACGCTTTCCCTGAAGGGCACGGTTGTTTTCCAGAAAAAACTCCAGCTGGCCCTTCACCTTTTCTCCCGTTTCCCGCGGCTTTTTCACCAGGTGAACCCGGGTCAGGACCCACACGGCGCCGCGGATGAGTTTTGTGGTGAACCCCGGACTGTAGGAAAACAGAACCAGCGCGACGACCAGGGCGGCCTGATACAGAAATCCGACGAACGCCAGCGCCATAAAGCCCTGAATCCTGCTCTGAAAAAACTTGTATTTCACCAGAATGACCAGCAGGGAATACACGGTAAGGGAGGTCTGGTACGCCAGAAATTTTTTGACCAGCGTCGAAACGGCGACCCCGGTGGAAATTCCCTGCCCGGTCAGCGCGAGAAACTGCATGGGCTGGCCCGCCAGCGCGTAGGGCGTGATAGAGTTAAAGTACTGCCCCACCATCGTAACCCGAAACGCGCTGCCGAATCCGTACCGGCCGCCGCTGGTATGAAAAATCAGGGTGTGAATGATCAGGCTGTCCATCATCCAGTTCAGGAAAACGCTCGCAGCGGCGCAGAGCATCCAGAAAAGGCTGATGTTCGGCAGACTTTGAATCAAAACGGCAAGGTTGTTTCCGGAAACGCAGAAATAGACCAGCATCCCCAGCGTCAGCGCAAACAGCGCCGCCTGAAAGATCTTTCGCCGTTTTGTATTTTCTTCCACCAACCGTTCCGACGGCACCCGTCGCTCACCTCGTTTACGTTCCCGCCGCAGACTATCGAACCGAGTAGTTTTCCTCCAGCTTTTCCGGCGAGGCAACCACTTCCGAAAATTCGCACAGTGCCTTGGAACTGATCTTATCCGCGGAATAGACCCGCATCGCTTTGGAAATCTGCCGCATGTTCGTCATACACCCACGCATACATTTTTTCTCGCCATGCATTTTTAATACATATAAATAACAGCAGTTGCAGGTTTTTCTGGTCAGCGCAAGATAACTTTTTTTATATTTTTCAAACAGTCCGTTTTTTTCAAGGGAAATCCGGACCATTGCGATCGCGCGGATAAAGTCGTTGATCTTATTCGCGTTCATGGTCGCGAGCGTGCTCATGGAGTGCTGATTGTAGTAATAAAGGGGCCGGTCCAGAACGACGACCCGGTCCGCGTGGGCAAACACCTTGTTTGCGGTGGCCATGTCCTCGAAGCACATGGTGGGAAAGGTGATGCCGTAATCCGTAAACAGGCTGCGGCGGTACAGCTTGTTCCACACCAGGCTTTGAATCTGCACGTCGCGCAATAGCTTATTCATGGCCTGCGTGCGGTTAAAGACGCCCTTGCAGCGAAAGGGATATTCAAACAGAAAATCACTGTCGATAAAATGGTAATAATAATAACAGCAGGAAATATCCGCGCCGTAATTCACGCACGCGTCATGCAGTTCCTCCAGAAAAGTCGGCGCGACATAGTCGTCGCTGTCGACAAAGGTCAGGTATTCCCCCCGCGCGAGGGCCATTCCGGCGTTTCTTGCCTGGGACATTCCCTCGTTTTTCTGGTCAATGATCGTAATATTGTCATATTTTTCTTCAAAATGGCGCAGAATCTCGAGGGAGCCGTCCGTGGAGCCGTCGTTGACGGCGATAATTTCAAAATCCCCAAAGGTCTGCTCCTCCAGAGACAGAAGGCATTTTCCCACGTATTTTTCAACATTGTAAACAGGTATCACAACACTGATTACCGGCGTATGCGTCTCAGTCAAATCGGTTCTTCCTTTCCAAGACAGCGTTTTCCGCAGGCGCGGTTCCGCTTGTTGTGAAGTCTAAAAAACGGCACATCCGGCTCTTCAAAAAGTCAAGCCTGCCGTCATCACCATTTTTGCAGATTGCGGCATAAAAGTCAAGTTGTTTTTCGCGCGGCGCGGCGTCTCTCCGCCGTTTCACGCCGCGGGTTCCCCCTGCGCGGTAACATCGTCGTTCGCCGCCGCGCCCGCGGCGGAATCTTCGGAAACCGGCGAAGAGGCGGCCGGCGCGGAAGAAGCGGGCGGAGCGGAGGAAACCTTCGCCGCGGGCGACGGGGAGGACGCGGGTTTGGAGGATTCCGCCGGCTGCGAGGAAGCGCCCCGCGCCGCGGATTCGCGGGTCAGGTCGGTCCCTTTGCCGTAGGCATAATAGGCCGGCTGCGGCCGGTAATAAGAGGACGGCAGGTCTTCGGTTTTTACCGACGTCCCGTTCCTGCGAAAAATTCTCTGCGCCTTCACCTTATATCCGGCGCGCGCCTTGGAGGTCATCTTGATTACGCCCTTATTCAGCGACGGGTCCAGAATATACTGCGCCTGCGTCGGGGCGGAAATGGTATCGGTCACCTGCGAAACGACGTCGACCGAGTCGTATCCGTCCGGATGATAGCCGTAGACGGCCGCCGTCAGCACGCGGTTTTTCACGGACGTGACCAGGTACACGGGGTAATCGGCCGGATTGGTAAATTTAAAATCCAGACCCGGGTAGCTGACGGTCGCGTCCTGCCCGATCGGGCAGTAGCTGGACGGGATGGAGTGATTGTACCGCTCGGTGATTTTCATTCCGGCGCGTACCGCGGCGCCGTAAACGGTGGTGGAGGCCTGGCAGATGCCGCCGCCGTATTCCTGAACCAGCTTTCCGTTTAAGATCGCGCCGGCCTGCTTGTAACCCTGCGCCTGGCCGCACTCTCCCGCGGTGCCGAAAAAGGAGAACGTCGCCCCCGGTTCCACACAGACTCCGTTTGCGGAAAGGAGCGCTCTCGTCATATTATAGGTTCCGTTCGCGTTGTTTTTACTGACCGTGCTGAAAGTTCCCAGCAATTTCATGTGGGCTTTCAAGTCGTCAAGCGTGCCTTTAAACGGGACTTCCCCGGTTGAAAGCGAAACCGTTCCCACCCCGCCGGATTCCAGCACGGATTTTGCCCCCGCGAGCAGTTTTTCCCGGTCGACCGAAACGCCGTTTTTCCCGTTTGCAAACGAAAACTGCTTTGTCTCCGTGTTGAAAGCGGTCACACGCGGGTTCTGCGCGGCGGTATCCACTTCGTCGGCGACGGCGTTCAACGCGGACTCGAGGGACGATTCCTCCACTTTGCCCGTCACCGTATAGGTTTTCGGCGAGGTCTTCAGGCTTTGCACCTGCCGGTAGCGCTCTTCCCGGTCCCCGCTGCGCGCCCAGGCGTAGGCCTCTTTCAGAACATCATTCGTATTATATTGAAACTTCAGATTCTTATTCGTAATCCGCCAGGTTTTGCCTGCGCCGGCAATCCGCAGCTCCACCGGGCTCTGCGCGCCGGACAGGGCCGCTTCCACGGCCGCTTGCGCCTCGCTCATGCTTTTCCCGCCCAGTTCGACGCCCTGAACGACAATTCCGGAATAGAACGCGTCGGTGTCGATCGCGGCGGATACCTCCCTGGAATGTTGATATCCTAAATAGAGACTGCGTCCCAGCACCGCGCCCGCGACAATCAGCAAAACCAGCGCGCCGGCAACGGCAGCTTTGGTTTTCCTTCCGGGTTTTCCCACGGCCTGAGGCTGCAGGGCCTTGTTTTCAGCAATCATGCACGTACCCCCTGTTCGGCCATGCGGCCGCGACTCCATTATATCCCCTGCTCCGCCCCGCGTAAAGTCACAGTCCTGTTACCATTTTGGCTTGCGCTTTCGCGCCGCCGGGGCATGGTATCTTTTCCAAATATATGATATAATAATTTTGGTATAACCGGCGAAAGCTCCGCAAATGATCAAATTCAGGGGTGTTTACGTGAAACTCTTAATTCTAACCGCGGCAACCGGCGGCGGGCATATCCGCGCCTCCCGCGCCATACAGGCCTATATTTCAAAGAACTCCGCCGGCAGCGAAGTGGTTGTGGTCGACGCGCTGAAAAGCATCAGCAGCGTTCTGAACAAAACTGTCTGCGACGGATATCATTTTCTTGCGACAAAAACGCCGAAGGTATTCGGCCAGCTTTACCGCAAAACAAACGAAGAGAGCCTTCTTTCCACTCTGGTCTCCCGGTTCAGCGGGGCGTTCAGCCTGAAGCTGGTGCCGCTTCTGGAGCGGGAAAGACCGGATGTGATTATTTCCACCCACCCGTTCGCGACCGAAATGATCTCTCACCTGAAATGGGCGGGCGCCGTCACGGCCCCGCTGATCTGCCTGATGACCGATTACGGCCCGCACCGCGCGTGGGTTGCCGACCATGTGGACGCCTATGTGGTCGCGAACGGCGACATGATCTCTGAAATGGAAGCGATGGGCGTCCCGAAAGAAAAAATTTACCCGTTCGGGATTCCGGTTGAAAACGTCTTCTTCACGGCGGGCGACCGGCCCGCTTTTCTGAAAAAGATCGGGCTGGACCCGTACCTTCCCACCATCCTGATTATGGCGGGCAGCTTCGGCGTGACCAACATTTTGAAAATCTACCGGCAGATCGTGCGGCTGGAGCAGAACTTTCAGATGATCGTCATCACCGGGCGCAACGAGCGCCTTTACGAGGAAATCGCCAAGCTGATTCCGGACAGCCCCAAGCCGACCAAACTGGTGTTTTTCACAAACGAGGTTGAAAATTATATGCACGCCGCGGACCTTTTGATTACAAAGCCCGGCGGGCTGACCGTTTCGGAGGCGCTCGCCTGCGGAATTCCGCTGGCCGTTTTCGACGCCATCCCCGGCCAGGAAGAGGACAACGCCAACTTCCTTCTGACCCATAACATGGCCGTCAAGCTGGAAAACGGCCAGGACTGCGGAGAGACCATCCGCTCTCTGCTTGCGGACAACCGAAAGCTGAGCGAAATGCGCTCCTCCTGCAAGGGCTTCGACAAATCCCGTTCCGCCGAAAACATCCTCCGGCTGATCCAGGAGTTGTACGAAAAATCCCGATAAAAAATTCCATGGCAGCAAAAAATCCCCCCGCGCGGTTTCCGAAAACTCCGCGCGGGGGGATTTTTTTGCGTTTTTTCTAAACCAGCTCGTCCAGAGTCCCGCCGGCCTGCGTGCTCAGGTCCGCCTTACTCTCTTCCGAAACCTCCTGTACCGCCGTCAGGCCGGAGACCGGAATCAGCATGCGGTAAGACGCTTTCAGCGCGGCCATGGAAAGCACCGTGCTGTCGCTTCGCTTCGCGCCGTCTTTTCCGTCTTTCTTTTTCAGTCCGGCCGGGCGTGAGGATTCCTGCCGTTTGATCCGGCGAATCTCCTGTTCGATTTTCGCAATCAGCTTTTCATATTTCCTGATTTTACTGGTGACTTCGGTCTGAGACATCCCGTTTTTATTCGCCTTGTCTTTGTAATCCGTTTTGAGCTTCTGGACATCCTGCTCGAGCCGGACCAGCTCCGAAATCCGGTCCTGTTCCGTGCTCTGCCCGGAATCCGCCGTCTGAGAGACTGCCGAAGCCGCCGCAATTCCTTCTACCGCCATAAAACACCCTGCTTTGCTTCTTGATAGAATATATATCGGCAGAAGAGCTGGAATATTTAGGAAGTCAGGGGTCGCTTTCTCATTTTTCTTTTCGTTTTTTAAATTCCGGCATGAATCCGGGTAAATCAGGGAATTCTACAAAAGCGGGCAAAGCCGGAATCAGGACTGCGGACCGGAGCGGCCCAGACAGAGCTCTTCCGGCCGGACAAACCCCATTCGAAGCGCCCGGTCGCGCAGGAATAAATAAAGCTCCGCCTGCGCCGCGCTGTAATACGGCAGAACAAACAGCATGCCGACGCCAAAGCAGAGCGCCCCCAGCAGAAACCATCCCAGAAAAGACAGGTCAAAAACAAAGATCGCGCCCTTTTGGCCGTCCGTCATTTCGCGGCTGATTTGCCGCGCGCGCTCGCCGGGCAGGGACGGGTTGTCGGAAAGAAGAAACGGAACCATGCTGTACTCCAATCCCTTTACAATTCCCGGAATGATCAGAAGCAAAGTCCAGAGACAAATAATAAGCTCCGTGAGAAACATGGCGCTCACGCCGTTCATGTAATTCCATCGGAACCCGCTGAACGCGGTTTCCACCTCGGCGGACTCGAAATGATTGCGGACAAAGTAGCGGGAAACTCCGATAACGAGGGGCTGCACGACAAAAATCGCGTACAATATTCCAAGCCACCCGAAATGGAAGCTCCATATGAAGCTGCCCTTCGCGCGCGTTTCGGCGGAAAACCACGGAAAAATTCCGAACCCGCGCCAGAATCCCGGGTCCGCAAGCTGAAAGCCTCCGGTTAAAAGCAAAAAAAGAAAAGTAACCAGAAAAGCGGTCCAGTACCTTCCGCGCAGGGCGACTTTCGCGTTTGATTTTAGTATTGACCGGTCCCACATGCCGAATCCCTCCAAAAATCCCATTCCATCCGATAAAACCCATACTGCCTATTCAGTATATGCGAACAGCCGGCCGGTCATCCGCGCTTTTATTATTCTACCGCAAATCCGCGGGGGATGCAATTCATGAGACCGGAGAAAAATCCATTTCATTTTCCATATATTTACAATTTCAATTCCCTGAGGTTGACATCCTGCAACCTACAAGTTATAATAGAGTTGTCTGTTTTTAAAAATGAACCGATCAATTTTCGATTTTGATAGGATTAAGGGAGTGATGGAATGCCGAAAGTAGAAGTCAAAAATTTATATAAAATTTTCGGTTCCAATCCAAAAAAGATCATCCCGCTTCTGGAAAAAGGGAAAGGGAAAGCCGAAATCCTGAAGTCCACGGGACACGGAGTCGGCGTGAACAACGCGAATTTTCAGGTGGAGGAAGGAGAAATCTTCGTCGTGATGGGGCTTTCCGGCAGCGGAAAGTCCACGCTGATCCGCTGCCTGAACCTGCTCATCCGGCCGACTGCCGGCGAGGTGCGGATCGACGGCGAAAACATCGCCGCCAGCAATAAGGAAGCCCTTTTGAAAATCCGCCGCAAAAAGATCGCGATGGTTTTTCAGAATTTCGCCCTGCTGCCGCACCGCACGGTGGAAAGCAACGTGGAATTCGGGCTTGAAATTCAGGGCGTGAACCCGAACACCCGCCGCGAAAGAGCGCGCGAAGCGCTTCGCCTGGTGGGGCTGGAGGGACACGAGGACCGCATGCCCTCCCAGCTTTCCGGCGGCATGCAGCAGCGCGTCGGCCTGGCGCGCGCGCTGGCGAACGACCCGGATATTCTTCTGATGGACGAAGCGTTCAGCGCGCTTGACCCGCTGATCCGCAAGGAGATGCAGGACGAGCTGCTGGCGCTGCAGACCAAAATGCACAAGACCATCATTTTTATCACGCACGACCTGGACGAGGCGCTGAAGCTCGGCGACAAGATCGCGATCATGAAGGACGGCGTCATCGTGCAGACCGGCACGCCGGAGGACATCCTTACGAATCCGGCGGACGATTACGTTCGCGAATTCGTACAGGACGTCAACCGCGTCAAGGTTGTCACCGCTTCCACCATCATGAGGAGGCCGGACCCCATCGCCTACGCGAAAGACGGCGTGCGGGTTGCCGTCCGCAAAATGAGGGAAGCCTCCATTTCCAGCATTTTCGTCGTCGACAGGGACCGGCACCTGAAAGGGATTCTCTCCATCGACAAAGCGGTGGACCTGCTGAAAGCAGGCGCCCACGAGCCGGAGAGCGTCAAGGACGCCATCGACACAAATGTGGAGACCGTTTCGCCCGACACCTCCATTGAAACACTTCTTCCCCTCGTCATCAATTCCAAATACCCGATCGTCGTGGTCGACGAGGAGCAAAAAGTGGTGGGCATCATTATGAAAGTATCCGTTCTGTCGGGTATCCTCGGGGAGGATGATGAAAATGTATAGACTTCCGATCGGGGATGTGGTGGAAAAGGCCATCGACTGGATGACGGAAAACTGGGCCGGTTTTTTCGGCGGGATCAAAATGATCCTGCTCTGGGTCGTAACTTCCTTCGAGCACCTGTTCAACTTTATCCCGTTCTATGTCATGATCGTGATTCTGGCGCTGCTTGCCTGGCGTCTCGCCGGCCGCGGCACCGCGATTTTTACCGCGGTCGGGCTTCTGGTCGTCGTTTCCATCGGCCTTTGGACGGAGACGATGGAAACGCTGGCTCTGGTCATAACCAGCACGCTGATCGCCCTGCTCATCGGGATCCCGGTCGGCATCTGGATGTCGCGAAGCGAATCGGCCAACCGCATCATCCGGCCGATTCTGGACTTCATGCAGACCATGCCCGCCTTTGTGTACCTGATTCCCGCGGTTTATTTCTTTGACCTCGGCGTGGTGCCGGGCGCCGTCGCGACCGTGATCTTCGCCATGCCGCCCGCCGTACGCCTGACAAACCTCGGCATCCGGCAGGTTCCGGGCGACGTGATCGAAGCGGCGCGCTCCTTCGGCTGCACCGGCAACCAGATGCTGTTCAAGGTGCAGATTCCGCTCGCAATGCCGACCATCCTGGCCGGGCTGAACCAGACGATCATGCTTTCGCTTTCCATGGTGGTCATTTCCTCCATGATCGGCGCGGAGGGCCTCGGCATCACCGTGCTGCAGGGCATCACGCAGCTGGAGGTCGGCAAGGGATTCGAGGGCGGCCTCGCCGTCGTCATTCTCGCGATGATTCTGGACCGCATCACGCAGGGAATCGGCAAATCAAACCGAAATAAGATCAACGCTAAATAATCTTATCGGAAAATGCCACTTTGGCTTTTCAATAAATTTACACATTCTATTCTGAAAGGGGATTGAAATGAAGAAATCAATTACAGCGGCAATACTGGCAGGCGCAATCTGCCTGGGTATGCTTGCGGGATGCGCCCAGAACGGGGAAAGCAGCTCCGCGGCGAGCCAGACAGGCAGCGCGAAAAACGGGGGAACGAAACCCGAGATTCAAATCGGTTACGTCAACTGGTCGGAAGATATCGCCATGACGAACCTGATGAGCGCGATTTTAAAAGATAAGATGGGGTACGATACCAAGCAGGTTCAGACGGACGTCGCGCCGGTATTTGCTTCTCTGGCAAGCGGCGGCACCGACGTTTTCCTGGATTGCTGGCTTCCGGTTACCCATAAAAGTTATATGGATAAATACGGTTCCGAAGTGAAGGATTACGGGGTCAGCTTTGACAACGCGAAAATCGGCCTGGTCGTTCCGTCCTATGTCGATATCGACAGCATCGACCAGCTGAACGCCAACAAAGATAAATTCGACGGCACCATTGTCGGCATCGATTCCGGCGCGGGAATCATGACGACGACCGACAAGGCGCTTGAGGATTACGGCCTTGATTACAAGCTGATGCCGGGCAGCGGCCCGACCATGACGGCGGCGCTGAAAAAGGCCGTTGACAACGAGGAGCCGATTGTTGTGACCGGCTGGCAGCCGCACTGGATGTTCGCCAAATGGGACTTGAAATTCCTGAAAGACCCGAAGGGAACCTACGGCGAAGCGGAATCCATCCACAAGCTCGGCTCTAAAAAGCTGGATGAGAAAGCTCCGGACGTTGCGAAGTTCCTCACCAATTTCAAGATGACAAGCGATCAGCTCGGCGACCTGATGGGCGCCGTCGCGGACGCGGACGATCCGCTGGAAGCGGCCCGTTCCTGGATGAACAGCAACGAGGACCTGGTCAACGGCTGGCTGCCCGCGAAATCTTAACCGACGGCATATCTTCCTCCAAACAGTATTTTTCAACAAGGAGCGGCGCCCCGTCCGGGGCGCCGCTCCTTGTTGAAATCCAAATCCGCCTAAGAATTAAAGGAACCTCTTCAGAGGTTTGTAAAGAAGGCCGCCGACGACCAGGCAGATGGCGATATCCGGCAGAAGAAAAGCATTATACGCCATGGAATAAAGCCACGGATGACCGCTCCATTCCGCCGGCACCCACGAAAGGTAAGCCGTCGCGCCCGAAATGACGTGACATACAAAGCGCAGAAGCACTCCCGTGAACATCCCCGCCACAAATTTCGGGAAGCTCCTGCCGTAAACGGCGGCAAGGCCCAGGAACGCAAACGCCAGAAGATAGTCAAAAAGAAACGATACCGTAATTGCCACGGGAGTCAGCCCCCACGACATCACAGCCGCGAGGTCCAGCAAAAGCTGGATCACCCCGTAGGTAAAGCCCGTGAGCAGGCCCCATTTTACGCCGTACTTGTAGCCGATCAGCAAAATCGGCAGCATGCTGCAAAGCGTCACCGACCCGCCCAGCGGCATCTGGTAAAGCTTGATCAGGCTCAGCACCGTCGCAAGCCCAAGCATGACCGCGCTTTCCACCAACCGGAGCACCGTCGGATTCAGTCCCGTTGTTTTCGTGTTCTCATTTGTCATAATTGCCCCTCCATTTCGTCCGGAATTCTGCTAATGGAGAACAAAAAACGCCCCGCGGCCTGCGCGGAGCGTAACTTTCGTTTTCCTACGCTGGCATTATCCAGATCAGGTTATGGGTTTCAGGCATCAATCCGCCTGCTCTCAGCCGGGAAATACCCAGCACCCCTTTTCTATTTTGGGATTATCATACAACAGCGCGTGTTATTTGTCAACCAGAAAATCACGCAGCTCTTCGACCGAGCCGACGAAATTTTCCGCGCCCTCGCGCTCCATTTCCTCCTGCGAGCCGAACCCGTACAGAACGCCGACAAAATCGGTTCCGGCCCTGCGCGCGCCGCCCGCGTCGTACTTGGTGTCCCCGACCATGACCGCGCGGGACGCCGGCACGCCGGACTGCTCCAGAACCGGCAGAATCAGATGTTCTTTTCCCCTGCCGGATTCGGAATCGTCTTCGGTCGAAATATAATCCATGGGCTGCGCAAGACCGAAATGATCTAAAACCCGCTTGGCCGGGGTCGCCGGCTTGGAGGTTGCGACCGCAAGCAGGACGCCGCCCGCCTTCAGCTGCGCCAGAAGATCCATAATGCCGGGGTAAACCGAATTTTCATACGCGCCCCGGCTGTTATAATAATCGCGGTAGAACCGGATGAATTCGGAGACGGCTTCCTCATTCATTTCCGAATACGTCTCATTGAGCTTGTTCCGGACCGGGGGGCCGATAAATTTGCGCAGGGTTTCCCGCGGCGGAACCGGCCAGCCGATTTTTTGAAAAGCTTCCTTCAGCCCGCCGGTGATCCCCGGCGCGGAATCCGTCAGGGTGCCGTCCAGGTCAAACAGGACGAGGTCATGACGAAAGCTCATTCGGCCACCGCGCTTTTTCTTTGGTCGGCCTTTTGCAGAAAGCGGTCGCTTTTCACGCTGACGCGTTCATGCGTGCCGGTTGCAATCACCCCGGCGTTGTCCCGCGCTTCCAGGCGAAAGCGAAATATCCTTTTTTCATGCTCCAGCAGCTCGGCGGTCACCGTTACGGCGCAGCCCGGCGCGGTCGGCGCGAGGTGCTCCACGGTGATTTTCGACCCGACGGTCGTTTCGCCGTCCGCAAGGAATCCGGCGGCAAGCTCCATCGCCGCGTTTTCAAAAAAGGCCGAAACGGCGGGCGTTGCCAGCACGGGCAGCGCCCCGCTGCCCATGCGGGAGGCAAGCAGTTCCTGCGTGACGGCGTATTCTTTCGTCAATCGAGTATCCGGCATTGTAATTTCCTCCAGTTGCATGATATAATAATATGATTTCTTTTGTGCCCGGAAAGAACGGGCACGGTATTCTACTTTATTATATCATATCCAAAAAAGGATTTCATCCTTGACCGCCGGGAAATCCGCGAGGATTTCCTTGCGGCCGGTTATTACCCAAAGGGAGGCGCCTCCATGCCGGAAAGCATCACCGCGCCGAACGGACGCGGAAGAATTCACCTGATGGACGAGCTCCGCGGATTCGCCGTGTTCTGCATGGTGTTTTACCACGGATTTTATACGTTCGGCTATCTGTTCGGAAATAATATCGGCGTTTACTTTTTCAATTTTTTTATGCCCGCCGAACCTTTTTTCGCCGGGATGTTCCTGTTTATTTCGGGCATCGCCTCGTATTTGACGCACTCCAACCTCAGGCGGGGGACGAAGCTGCTGGCCGTCGCGCTCGGCGTGACGCTGGTCACCCGGATTTTCGTGCCGGAGGACGTCATCACGTTCGGCGTGCTGCACTTTCTTGCGGTCTGCATGATCCTGTTCGGCTTTTTGAAGCCGTATGCCGACCGGTTCCGTTTTTCGTGGATTGCCGTGATCGCCTGCTTCGCGCTGTATTTTCTGACCCGCGGCGTGCCGCGCGGTTTTCTGGGCTGCGGACCGGGCTTCGGCATTCCTCTTCCGGGCGGGCTTTACACGTTCGCGTGGCTCGCGCCGCTCGGCTTTCCCGGCCCCGGCTTCAAAAGCTCCGATTACTTTCCCGTTCTGCCGTGGATTTTCGTTTTCGCGGCGGGCACCTTTGTGGGCAAGCTGGCAAAGGCCGGCCGTTTCCCGGAGATCGCCTACCGCCCGCAGGTGCCGATTCTTTCGTGGTTCGGGCGTCACGCGCTTGTGCTGTACCTGTTCCACCAGCCGGTCATCTACGGCCTGTGCCTGCTTCTAAAACCGCTGGCGCCCTATCTTTCCTGAAAACCGGAGTTATCCGGCGGTAATTTCGACCCGGTTGCCGTCCGGGTCAAGAACGCAGCTTTCATAGTAACCGTCCCCGGTCCTGCGGGGCCCGCTCACCACGGGCACGCCCTCCTCCTTCATGCGGGCCGTCAGATTATCCACCTCCCGCTCCGATTCCGTGGAAAACGCAAGGTGCGCATAGCCCGCCGTGAATTCGCGCCGGACGGTTTCGTTCAGGTTCCGGCTGTGCATCAGCTCCAGCCTTGCGCCGGACTCAAAGCTGATAAAACGGGAGGAAAAACCTTTCGACGGATTTTCATATTCCGGCCCGGCTTTGCCGCCGAACCACCTGCAGTAAAACTCTTCCAGCTTTTTCAGGTTCTGTGTGTAAATCGCTGCGTGGGTAATCGTCATATTCCGACTCCTCCGTTTTTCCCCGCCCCTGAGCGCGGGAGTATTGATTTTCTATATATTACCACATTTACTGTCCCAAAAGAACGATAATCTTACGATTTTTGGAGGGATTCCATGAATCCGACCCTGGAATTGACACGACAGTTCGGCCTGCAGGAATGGCAGGTGAAAAACATCGTCGAGCTGATCGACGCAGGAAACACGATTCCGTTCATCGCGCGCTACCGCAAGGAGGCGCACGGCTCGCTGGACGACCAGAAGCTGCGGGAAATCGCGGAGCGGCTGGAATATCTGCGCTCGCTGGAAAAACGCCGGGAGGAAGTCGGCGCGCTGATCGGGGAAACCGGCCTTATGACGCCGGAGACAGCGGCGGCGCTGCAAAAGGCGGAGACGCTGGCGGAAATCGAGGACATTTACCGCCCGTTCCGCCCCAAACGAAAGACGCGGGCGTCCGTCGCAAAAGAAAAAGGACTGGCCCCGCTCGCGGAGCTGATTGAAAAGCAGGGCCCCGGCGAACCGCTTTCTTTTGCAAAGCAGTACGCCGACCCGGAAAAAGGAGTCGATACGCCGGAGGACGCGCTCGCCGGCGCGCTCGACATCATCGCGGAAAACGTCTCCGACAACGCTCAGATCCGCCGCAGGCTCCGCGTCGTGACCCTCGCGCACGGGATTCTGGTTTCAAAAGCGGCGAAGCCGGACGAGGACAGCGTTTACGCTCCGTATTACGATTACCGCGAGCCGGTGAACAAAATCGCGGGGCACCGCGTGCTTGCCGTCGACCGCGGGGAAAAAGAAGAATTTTTAAAGGTTTCCGTCGAGCTGGACCCTGCCCGCGGGCTGAACATCGTGTTTTCCGAATGCGTCCGCGGCGATACCGCCTGTGCCCGCGCGGTGCGCTCCGCCTGCGAGGATGCTTACACCCGGCTGATTTTTCCCTCCATCGAGCGGGAAATCCGCAACTCCCTGACGGAAGCGGCGGACGAATCGGCCGTTAAGGTATTCGCGGTCAATCTGCGGCAGCTGTTCATGCAGCCGCCGGTGCGCGGCAAAATCGCGATGGGCCTTGACCCGGGGTACCGCACGGGCTGCAAGGTCGCCGTGGTGGACGCGACCGGACGCGTACTGGACACCGGGGTCATTTACCCGACCCATTCGCAGGCGAAGGTGGAGCAGGCCAAAGAAACCGTCCGCCGGATGATTTTGAAGCATCATGTGGAGGTCATCGCCATTGGAAACGGCACCGCGTCGCGCGAGACGGAGCAGTTCGCCGCCGAGGTCATCCGTGAGCTGGACGCGGGCGTTTCCTACATGGTGGTCAGCGAGGCGGGCGCGTCCGTCTATTCGGCGAGCAAGCTGGCCGCGCAGGAATTCCCGGAATTCGACGTAACCCTGCGCAGCGCGGTCTCGATCGCGCGCCGTTTGCAGGACCCGCTGGCGGAGCTGGTCAAAATCGACCCGAAGGCGGTCGGCGTGGGCCAGTACCAGCACGACATGCCGAAAAAGATGCTGGACTCGGCGCTTTCCGGCGTGGTGGAGGACTGCGTCAACTCGGTCGGCGCGGACCTGAACACGGCCTCGCCGTCGCTTCTGGAGCATATTGCCGGAATCACTGCGGCGGTATCGAAAAACATCGTGAAATACCGTGAGGAAAACGGTGCGTTCCGCGCCCGCAAAGAGCTTTTAAAGGTACCGAAGCTCGGCCCGAAGGCCTTCGAGCAGTGCGCGGGATTTCTGCGCGTTCCCGAAAGTGAGAATATTCTGGACCACACCGCCGTACACCCGGAATCCTATGACGCGGCGAAGGCGCTGTTAAAACTGTGCGATTACAGCCCCGCAGAAGTAAATCGGGGAAGCTTTCCGGGGCTTGCGGAAAAGGTGACGCAAATCGGAAAAGAAAAAGCCGCGGCGGAAGCCGGGGTCGGCGTGCCGACGCTGATGGACATCGTCGCCGAGCTGCAAAAGCCGGGCCGCGACCCGCGCGACGAGCTGCCGAAGCCGCTTCTTCGCACCGACGTGATGAAGCTGGAGGATTTGAAGCCGGGCATGGAGCTGACCGGCACGGTCCGCAACGTGATCGACTTCGGCGCGTTTGTCGACATCGGCGTGCATCAGGACGGGCTGGTTCACGTTTCAGAGGTCTGCGACCGGTTTATCAGGCACCCGTCGGAAGTCCTGAAGGTTGGGGATATTGTCAATGTCCGCGTATTGTCGGTCGACGTGAAGAAGCAGCGCATTTCCCTTTCGATGAAGCAACAGAAGAAAGTTTGATTCTGCCCTCATGGCCGCACGGGGACACAAAGCGGCTTGAGCAGCCGGGCGCGCGGCACGAGAAGACTCTTCCTTGCGGTTTTTTCCACAAAGTTTTATAATATGGTTGAAAATATTTTTCCGCGAAAGCGGGATGCCCGAATATCCCGGTGCGAAAACGGCGCCGCCGAAAAAACACACTGAAAAGAGAGAGGATTCACCGATGAAACTGGGTATTGTAGGACTGCCGAACGTCGGCAAAAGCACGCTGTTCAACGCGATTACCAACGCGGGCGCACAGGCCGCGAACTATCCGTTCTGCACGATTGAGCCGAACGTCGGCGTGGTCGCCGTTCCGGACAAACGCCTGGATCAGCTGGCGGAGATGTACCACCCGAAAAAATACACACCCGCAACGATTGAGTTTGTCGATATCGCCGGGCTGGTGCGCGGCGCTTCCAAGGGAGAGGGCCTCGGCAACAAATTCCTCGCCAACATCCGCGAATGCGACGCAATCGTGCATGTGGTGCGCTGCTTTCAGGACGACGACATCGTGCATGTGGACGGCAGCATCGACCCGAAGCGCGACATCGAAACCATCAACACGGAGCTGATTCTCTCCGACCTTGAGGTGCTCGACCGGCGCATCGAGCGCACACAGAAAATGATCAAGGCCGATAAAAAATATCAGGCGGAGCTGGATTTCTTCAAGCACGTCAAGGATGTTCTGAACGAGGGAAAGGCCGCGCGCACGGTCGAATGCGAGGAGGATCAGGCGGAGCTGCTCGCTTCCGTCGCCTTGCTTTCGAATAAACCGATCATCTATGCCGCGAACATGAGCGAAGGCGATTTTTCGGCGGGCGTGGAAAAGAATCCGTATTTTGGGGTGGTAAAAGAATTCGCCGAAAGCGAGCACGCGGGCGTGCTGCCGATCTGCGCCGAAACAGAGGCGCAGATCAGCGGCTTGGAACCGGAGGAAAAGGTGCTGTTCCTTGCCGACATGGGACTCGATGAGTCCGGTCTGGACCGCCTGATCCGCGCCTGTTACTCGCTGCTGGGGCTTATCTCGTTCCTGACCGCCGGGGAACCGGAGGTCCGCGCGTGGACGATCCGGGAAGGGACCAAGGCCCCTCAGGCCGCAGGTAAAATCCATACGGATTTCGAACGCGGATTCATCCGCGCGGAGGTCGTCGCTTACGACGACCTGATCGCCTGCGGCTCCCTTGCCGCCGCGAAGGAAAAAGGGCTTGTCCGCAGCGAGGGCAAGGATTATGTGATGAGCGACGGCGACGTGGTGCTGTTCCGCTTTAACGTCTAAAATCCGGGACGCAAATCGTCTTTCGCGCTACGCGGCCTTGAGTATTAGAAACGAAAAGAAACAAATTTGGTTCTCAACTTTAGAACCTTCAACTGAAGGTTACGGGGCACTCAGCCCCGGGATTAGGCCAAGTGGGGCCAAAAGCCCCAATATTTGTATGAAAAACAAGGAGAAACCGGATGCTGAAAATCGGCTGCCATCTTTCCGCCGCGAAGGGATACGCCGCGATGGGCCGCGACGCGCTTTCCATCGGCGCAAACACGTTTCAGTTTTTTACGCGCAATCCGCGCGGCGGAAAAGCCCGCGCGCTCGACCCGGAGGACGAAAGCAAATTTCTTTCTCTGATGCGGGAAAACAGGATGGGCCCGTTTGTCGCTCACGCGCCCTATACCATGAACGTCTGCTCCGGCGACGAAAAGACGCGCGCGTTCGGGCGGTCGGTTCTGGCGGACGATCTGGAGCGGCTGGAACGCCTGCCCGGAAATTTCTATAACTTCCACCCGGGCAGTCACGTCGGGCAGGGCGCGGAGGAGGGAATCCGCAGGATCGCGGACACGCTCAACGAAGCGCTCACGCCGGAGATGAACACCACGGTTCTGCTGGAAACCATGGCGGGCAAAGGAAGCGAAGTCGGCCGCAGCTTTGAAGAGCTGCGCGCTATTCTGGACCGGGTGGAGCTTTCGGAAAAAGTGGGCGTTTGCCTGGACACCTGCCATGTGTTCGACGCGGGGTACGATCTTGTCGGCGACCCGGACGGGGTGCTCACGGAATTCGACCGCGTCATCGGTCTCGGGCGGCTGAAAGCCGTCCACCTGAACGACAGCAAAAATCCCCTCGGCAGCCGCAAAGACCGCCATGAGCTGATCGGCAAAGGGCAGATCGGGTTCGGGGCTTTGCTCCATTTCGCGCGTCATCCCGCCGTGCGGGACCTGCCGCTGATTCTGGAAACGCCGAACGACCTTTCCGGCCACGGACGGGAAATCGCGGAAATCTCGCTGGAATGGAAAAAACTCGACAAATCTTTGTAATATTTATACTTTTCTATACAATTTGTATTTTTTCAGCCCTGTTTCCAATCAACACGTGAGCCTCCGGAGCTTTTCCGGGGGCTTTTTTTTACAGGCCGCGCAGCAGCCTTTCAACCTCGGCGCCGATTTCCTCGTCCGTGACCTCCAGGTTTTCCTCCTCCAATGGCTTCGAACAGCGCGGCCAGGTCTCCGCCGCCCAGATATTTTCGCGCGATTTTTGCCCCTTTCACCGCCAACAGCTCCTCGTTCCCGCAATTTAATTCTATTCTGGCATCCAGCGGGCAAAATTGCAAGAAACCGGATGAATTTTTCACGGATTTTGAATAAAAGCAGCTATGAAATTAAAAATATTAAAAATAAACTTAAAAATATTGATTTTATAATTGACATTTTTAAGAATAGTGATTATGATAGTATCAGATCGAAGAACGGAGGATGATCGCATGGCATATTCGGCGCCAACCAAATGTTCCGTCTGCGGGTCAGAACTGCAGATCACGCGCCTGACCTGCCCGAACTGCTCGTCGGAGATTACGGGAACGTTCGCTCCCTGCCGATATTGCTCGCTGGACGAAAAGCAAAAGCTGTTTCTCGACACATTTTTGAAATGCCGCGGGAATATCAAAGAAGTGGAACGCACGCTGTCTGTTTCGTACCCTACGGTGAAAAACATGCTCGAAGACCTGCTTGCGGCGCTGTTCCCGCAGGACCCGCCCGCACCGGCGCTTCCGGATACGCAGGAGGTGCTGGACCTTTTGGAACAAAAAAAAATCACGGCACAGGAAGCCGCCAGACTTCTTTCCGGTAAATAATCCGTATCAAAACAATTTTCAAGGAGGAATTCCTCATGAACGGCAATGAAAAAACCCGCATTTTAAACCTGCTTCGCGACGGAGCGATTACAACCGAGGAAGCGGAGCAGCTTCTCGACGCGCTGGAAAAGCGCGAGCAGCCCGAAGAACCCGCCCCGGAGCCGGTCGTTTTAAAAGACAATCGCGGCCGCAAGCCGAAAAAGCTGAGAATTCTGGTCGACAGCGACGAGGCGAATAAAGGCAAATCGAAAGTGAACGTCAGCATCCCCATCTCGCTGATTCGCGCCCTTGGCCCGATTGCATCCTCCAGCATTCCGAAAAAGACCAGACTCGAGCTGGAACAGCAGGGCATCGATGTCGCCGCGATCCTTTCGGAAGTCGAAGAGCTGATTGAAAGCGGCACGGATGAAGATTTCATCAATGTCGATTCCGGCGACGGCGAGGGGGAAGGAAACTCCAAGGTAAGGATCTATGTGGAATAGGCCTGCAATGGTGCTGTGGGTTTCGGTGCGGATCCAGAATCCGCCCGGAAAACGCAGATTCGCGTTCGGCGTGCCTGTGCCGACGCTTCTGCTGTGCCAGTGGGCCGACATGGCGGAAGACGTGCTGACGGCGGCAAAGTGGTTCCCCGGCGTTCGAAACCGGCTGGATTTCATTCCGGCCGCCGCCATCGCCGCCGCCATCCGTCAAACCGCGCGGGAGCTCTCCCGCTCCGGCCCGACGGACCTTGTCGATGTGGACGTGGAAAGCCCCGGGGGGCACCGGGTGCAGGTGAAATGCCTGCTTCGCTGAAAGACGGTTTTCCGCCGGCAAACCGCATTCACCCTGTGCGGTACCGGTATCTGATTGATTTGGAGGGCAAAACAACAATGAAACTCTTTGTAAAGTGGCTGGTCTGCGCCGTTTCCCTGTTCCTGACTTCGCAGATTTTCCCCGGCCGGTTCGTCCTGTGGGGCGGACTTCCGGCGCTGATCGCCTGCGCCACCGTTTTGTGGGTTCTCAATATTTTTCTCCGCCCGCTGCTTCAGCTTTTGGCGCTGCCGTTTTCTCTGGTGACCTTCGGGCTGTTCAGCCTCGTGGTCAACGGGGTGGTGGTCGCTCTGGCGGCCGCGCTGATTCCGGGCATCGCGATCCACGGGCTGTGGGTGTGCGTCTTTATTTCGCTGCTGATCTCACTGGGAAACATGATGTTCGCGCACAAGGCCCGCTGAATAAAACCGGCCGGGGCCCGCGGCGGGGCGGACACTCTGCCGCGGCACGGCGGCCCGGTTTCATAGAATAAAAAACTGAATCACACTGGAAGAAAGCAAACCAGCGCGCAAAGCGAATTTTGCGCGGGAGCATCAGGTTTTATCAAAACGATAAAGCTGTCGGTTCGTGCGCCCTTTTTCAGACCAACATTCAGCCATTTTTCGGAATTTCTGTAAGTTTCAGGACTTGTGAAACGTGTGCTGACCGGTCGGCGCGCGGCCTGTAACTCAAATTAGCAATTCCCCAAAAATTGAAAGGGTGAAAATAACGCATATGCAAAACAGTAAAAAATTATGGAATAAAGACTTTTTAATCTTATGGCAGGGGCAGCTGGTTTCGACGGCGGGCGACGCGGTTTACAGCATCGCGCTGGGGTTCTGGGTGCTCGCCGTGACCGGCTCCACCGCGATGATGGGCACGCTGATGGCGGCCTCCACATTGCCGGGCGTTCTGATTTCTCCGTTCGCGGGCGTTTTAATCGACCGCGCGCATAAAAAAAGGCTGTTTATCGCAATGGATCTGCTTCGCTCTGTGTGCATCCTGCTGATTGCCGGCGCGGCGTGGAACGGCGCGCTCCAGGTCTGGATGGTGTTCGCCGCCGGGATTATCCTGAGCCTTTGCGGCGCGGTGTTCAGCCCCGGGGTTCTTTCCTCCGTGCCCGACCTGGTTCCGCAGGAAAAAATCGCGAACGCCAATTCCGCGTTTTCCATCGTATCGACCGGCTCCAACTTGATCGGCAGCGTCGCGGGCGGATTTCTCTATCAGGCGCTGGGCGCGCCCGCGCTGTTTCTGTTCGACGGCCTGTCCTTCCTGTTTTCGGGCGGCTCCATGGGCTTTGTCAACATTCCGGACAGCAAACAGGTGAAAAAGGTCAGCTTTCTTCAGGATATGAAGGACGGCTTCCGGTATATGTGGCGCTTTCCCGGCATGCGGCTGGTTCTGCTGGCAGCCGCGATGTGCAACTTTTGTGCCTATATCGGCATTACGCTGATTCTGCCGTTCTGCAATAATTCTCCGGTTCTCGGCGCTTCCGGCTACGGCATGATCATGGGCAGTTTTATGGGCGGCTCAATGCTTGGCTTTCTTCTGTTTTCCATTGTGACGCTGAAACCGAAAAGCATCGTCCCTGCCTACCTTGCGGCATGTCTTGTCAGCAACCTGAGCTTCATCGCGGGCATTTATCAAAGCGCCGTGCCGCTCATGATTATTCTGGTTGCACTGGGCGGATTTGCAAACGCGCTGATTAACGTGCTGTTCATGGCGGCGGTGCAAACTTCTACCGCGCAGGAGATGCGCGGAAAGGTCATGTCGTTCATGATGATGACGGTGCAGGGACTGACCCCCATCGCGATGGCGCTGGCCGGTGCGCTGGGTGAAGTGTTTCCTCTGCGTGCCGTAATTTCTTCCGCGTTTGCCGTTTCTATGTTTTTCTCGCTGCTGATTGTCGCGAGCCGCTCTTCCCGTGAGTTTATCGTTCCAAAAAGCACGGCGCCCCGGGATGAACCGCAGGCGCCCGGCGCGTGTACGACCGAAGCCGAATCGGAAATCGCAGAGGAATGATTTCCCATTCCCGTGAATTTCCTGTTCCGCCCGCCATATAATAATAGAACACGGGAAATGAACGGGAGCGGGAGAGAATTCGCTTGAAAACCATCCTGATTCGAATGAAGTCGCGCGCAAACGGCGGGGCCGCGCCGGAACGGCGCGCCCGGCGGAGGGAAACCCTGCTGGGCGCGCTGGTTCTGGCGGCGGCGCTCGCCCTGTTTGTCCTTTTGACGGCGGCGCTGTGCCGTCCGCTGGCGGTCATGCTTTCCGACCCGGCACGCCTGCGCGCCGTCGTTCGGCGTCAGGGTGCTTTCGGCGTCCTGACGGTCTTCGGCCTCGAGGTGGTACAGGGGTTCCTGCCGCTCCCGCTGGAAGTGACGGCGGTCGCGGCCGGTTATCTTTTCGGGCCGTTCGGCGGCTTTTTGCTGACGCTCGTTTCCGTCGTATGCTCTACCGCGCTGATTTTTACCCTTGCCAAGCTGTTTGGGGAGCGGTTCTTCCTTCTCTTATTCCCGCACGGGGAAAGCCCGTGGATTCTGCGCGACGAAACGGCGCGCCGCCTTGCCACATGGACCGTGTTTTTGATTCCCGGCCTGCCGAAGCGGCTGTTCATTCTTTCCGCCGCTTTCGTGCCGCAGAGGTTTTCACGTTTCCTCGCCATTTCCACGCTGGTCCGCGTCCCGGCGCTGCTCTTCTGCTCGTTCGGCGGGCACGCGCTCGGCAGCGGAAACTACGCGCGGGCGATTCCGCTGCTCTGCGTTGTCGCGGTTCCCGCCCTCGCGGCGTTTTTCATCTACCGCTCCGCCACCGCGCGGAAAAAATAGCTTCCGTTAAAATTTTATTGAATGAACATTATTCATTGACAAAACATCGCCGTTGTGCTATTCTGGTTTTATCCCGAAGGAGATGACGCAATGACGCGGATTACGAAAGAGCCGGAAGAGCGCAAACAGGAAATTCTGGACGCCGCAATGAAGCTGTTCAGCGAAAAAGGGTACGATAAAACCTCCATCAGCGACATCGCGGAATCGCTAAAGATCGCGCAGGGCCTTTGCTACCGCTATTTTCCCTCGAAAGAAGCCCTGTTTGAGGCGGCGATCGACCACTACGCCGACATGCAGGTCAGCAAGATGCTTCCGATTCTGTGCGACGGGAGCAAAACCCCGCGCGAAAAGATTCTTTGCTCGCCTGCTTACCCGCAGATCGAAAGCGAGGGGAGCGATTATTACCGCGTTTTTCACGGCGAGGGAAGCCGCCCGTTCCACGACCGTCTTTCTCTGCGCCTGTGTGAAAAGTTAACGCCGTTACTGGCGAAACAGCTGCAAAATGCGCAGGAAGCCGGGGAAATCCATGTGGATGACGCGCGCACGGCGGCCAGTTTTTTCATTTACGGGCAGCTCGGCATTCTGTTGTCGCATGACCTTGCTCCGGAGGAAAAATCCCGCCGCATTCGTCAGTTTCAGCTCAAGATGCTGGAATTGTTTTAACGCGGACGGATCCGTTCGGATCTATTTCCGCGCCCCGCCGGCGTGCATGCAGCTCCGCCGAAATAGAAAATCCTTTCGTTTTTGAAAGGTTTTTTTGCCATTTTGTTGAATGATATTCATTCATATAAATTTTCTTCTCCTAGAAAACCTTATTTGTATTTCGGAGGAAAGACGATGGTTCGCTTTTTGATGAATGGCGTTCATTCAGCATCAATGCCTTTAACGATAGAATCCAGTTTCTCATTGGGTCCTGCGTTTCGGATACCGCCGCAGGGGAATGGAATCCCCCGGCAACTCAGAAAGGAAGAATTTTGATGAAATCAAGGATCAATTTCGCGGAGGAAAAGACGACCTCCGGTCTGATGAAAATGGCGCTGCCGCTGCTCATGGCGCTGGTGCTGAACATGGCGTATAACCTGGTGGACAGTCTGTGGATCGGCAACCTGCTGGGGGAAAGCGCGATGGCGGCGCTGACCAGCTCCACCCCCATCATTCTGATTCTGACCGCGCTCGGGATGGGCGCTTCCAACGGGCTTTCGATTCCGCTCTCGCAGGCAATCGGCGCAAAGGACGAAAAGCGGGTGACGGCGCTGATCTCCACTTCGTTCATGGGATTTCTAGTCATGAGCGTTCTCTTAACCGGCCTGTGCGAAGGGTTCGCTGACGGGATTCTGCGCGCGATGAACACGCCCGCGTCCGTCTTCCCTCTGGCAAAAAGCTATCTTGCGCTGTATCTGCTCGCGCTGCCCGCCGATTACTTTTATCTTTATTTCACCACCGTGCTGCGCAGCTACGGCAACACCACGCTTCAGGCGGTCTCCATTTTATTCTGCACCATTTTGAATGCCTGCCTTGACCCGCTGTTCATCCATTTATGGGGGTTCGCCGGGGCGGCCGCCGCAACGCTGCTTTCACAGACGCTTTCCGTGGTGATTCTCATTGCATATCTCGCGCGGAAAAAGCTGTTTCACGTTCAGATTTCCGCCATTGAATGGAGCGAGGGAAAACAGATTCTGTTCAAAGCCCTGCCCTCCGCCGTACAGCAGAGCATTCCCGCCCTGAGCACCGGCGTGCTGACCGCCATCGTGGGCGGATTCGGCGTGACCGCCGTCGCGGCCTACGGCGTGACCGGAAAACTGGAAATCATCCTTTTTTATCCCGCCATGGCGCTGAACATGGCGCTGACGACCATCACCGGGCAGTGCTTCGGCGCGGGGCGCGCCGACCGCGCCGCCGATTACACGAAGAAGTCCCTGCTGTTCGGCTGTGTGCTTTTGGTCTTGCTGACCGTGCCGGTCGTGGGATTTGCCGGTTGGCTTTCCGGTCTGTTTTTAAGCAGCGCGGACGTAGCGAAAATCGTCGCGTGGTATTTCGGCGTCATCGGCGTGGGATATGTGCTGAATACGGTGACAAACTGCTTCCTCGGCACAATGAACGGAATGGGAAAGCCGGGCATGGGAATGGCGCTCATGATTTTCTACTATATTGTCATCCGGATGCCGCTCGCGTTTGTTCTGTCGCGGGGAAGCCTCGGCCTCGGCGGGGTCTGGTGGGCGGTGCTCGTCAGCCACGCGGTGGCGGCGGTTTCGGCGGCAGCGCTGTTTCGTTTCCTGTATATCCGGAACGAAAAAATGCAAGAAGCGGCGCGGAATTAATCTTCCAATCCCTTTGTTTCATGCGGTATAAATAAAAAAGTATCTGAAGCGACAAAACCTCCAGACAAAGATAACCAATTGGCAGGGAAGGCGTCTTCGGGTAAATCAGGAGCAGAGCGGCACACTCGCAGACGACAATTACAATAACTATTCGGATTTCCTTATTGCTCATCCGCTGAAACGGCTTTGCGGCGCATACCAGAAGAAAGTAGAGCAGGGACAAAACAATGAGTCCGATTACAAGAAAAATCAACGTGACATCCAAATCGGAGAAAAAGGAAACAACGGACGAAACCTTGCCGTAATAACAGACTAGCAGCGTAAAGAAAAAAAGGTTGTAAAGAATAGCAATGAGAAAGGACAGCGCCCAGAGTGGTTTCACTTTCATTTTCATTGGAACATATCCTTTCCATTTGCCAGTTTCATGCGGTATAAATAAAAAAGTATCTGAAGCGACAAAACCTCCAGACAAAGATAACCGATTGGCAGGGAAGGCGCCTTCGGGTAAATCAGGAGCAGAGCGGCGCACTCGCAGACGACAATCACAATAACTATTCGGATTTCCTTTTTATTCATCCGCTGAAAAGGCTTTGCGGCACATAACAGAAGAAAGTAGAGCAGGGACAAAACAATGAGTCCGATTACAAGAAAAATCAACGTGACATCCAAATCGGAGAAAAAGGAAACAATGGACGAAACCTTGCCGTAATAGCAGACTAGCAGCGTAAAGAAAAAAAGGTTGTAAAGAATAGCAATGAGAAAGGACAGCGCCCAGAGCGGTTTCACTTTCATTTTCATCCTCCTTTGGCGGTTTTATTTGGGGATCAGCCCCAGAAAGCAGGAAACGAAAAACAAAACAATCGCCGCAAGCACGAGATAATGGGGCCACTTGGGAACGGACGCGGGGAACGCGCCGCTTTTGCGGGCAATCAGGGCAAAGAAAAGTTCTTGATCCGTTTTATAGAACAGAAGCAGGAAAATCAGCGTCAAAAATAAAAATGCAATGGTAAGATACAGCAGCGGCCCCGTTCCCATGGTTTCGCGTTTCATCCACTGGCCCGCCGAGGCGGCCACCAGCGTGCACGCGGCGAAAACCGAGTATAAAGCATACCAGAAAAAATTGCGTTTCGGCATCGTTAAAAGCTCCTTTTCCGCCGCGTCAATGTTTGGCTTCCGGCGGCTTATAGTAAATGGAATAGGCATACGACGCCAAAATGAACAGCGTTAATCCGATAAATTGGCTGAGAGAAAGAACGATTGCCAGATAAACATCGACGAGAAAAGACAGAAAATGCCCGCCGGCGTGAAGTTTTGGATAACGAAGAGGTTTCTTCCGCGCCTTATATTGATAGAACTGAAAAAGAAAGACCACCATCGCAAGCAGAACCGCAACTTTTATCAGAACTGTCCAAACATTCTGGTTATTTTGGAGCGCAAGGGCTCGGATATTTTGAAAAACATTCTGCATCAGACATCCCCCCTTCAACAAGTTAAAAAGATGATATAGTATAAAAATGCGCCTTGATTTGAATAAAAATATTTCAAGGCGCATTCTTATTTACAGTTTATTCTCTACACAATACGCTGTAAAGAGATGTTGAGTATTAATTTCTATATTAATACCATTTTGTTATAATTGATGTATACGAAGATCCGAGATAATTCGAATGTGAAGGATCACTATAAAAGTCATACTTGTAATAGTAGTACATTTCTGTTTCGTCTGTATAATACTCAGTACAAACATAATAAACATTGGCGGGTGCGCCTATATTATCCAAATTAGCTATAATTGGTGCTGCTTTCGCGAAAGCTTTTGCTGCGGAGCCATATCCACAAATAGCTGCCACAAGTGCAGCGCACTTTGAAGCAGTAGACAAATCACCATATCTACTTCCACTATAAGAGTCTGCAGCAATTGCTCCATCAGTGGGGCCATCAACCGGCAAGGTGCTTTTGATGGTGATACCACCATTTGTATTGTATTTTTGTACAACACCTTTTTCCGCCGCGTTGGCCGGAAAAACTAGAAAAGCAGACACCATGGAAATTAGCAGAAGAAATGATACCATTCTTTTTGTTTTCATTGTAAATAAATCTCCCTTCGTTTTCAACAAAGTTTTTTGGCGTTCGTTCAGGCAATAGGCATTCGCAAAAGACCGTCTCTTTAATTCTGCATCGGTATCACCCACTTTTAAAAAATTGGAAGAATTTACATCCCTCTAATTAATACAACACCGTAACACCCTATTTTGTTACAGCTTTTTTAAAAAAATTTTTAAAATTTTTCAATTAAGGCTGCTTCGCATGAAAAAAGCCGGGAATCATTGGGAAAATCTTCAAACCATATTTCCGATTTGTCACTACCGGCTTTTGCTCAAAAATTCATAACGGCTCATTTCGTACTTTACTAAATAAAAGTGTTGACTTGCATCCGAATCCATTTTATAATGGAAGACAAAATATTCAAACGAAAGCAAGGGAGTGGTACGTTTGATTACCGGAGCCGAAATCATGGTCAAATGCCTTGAAAGCGAGCAGGTCGAGCTGGTATTCGGCTATCCGGGCGCTGCCATCTGCCCTTTTTACGATTCTTTGTCCCTGTCGAACATCCGCCATGTGCTGGTGCGGCAGGAACAGAACGCCGCGCATATGGCGAGCGGCTACGCGCGCGCTTCCGGCAAACCGGGCGTGTGCGTGGCGACCTCCGGCCCCGGCGCGACGAACCTGATTACCGGCATTGCGACCGCGTATATGGATTCGATTCCCTTAATCGCGATTACCGGGCAGGTCAACCAGTGGCTCCTGGGGCGCGACGTGTTTCAGGAAGCAGACATCACCGGCGCGTGCGAATCGTTTACAAAGCACTCGTACCTGGTCAAGGATCTTGCGGATTTGCCGCGCGTGTTTAAAGAGGCGTTCCACATCGCCTCCACCGGGCGGCCCGGCCCGGTGCTGATCGACATTCCCACGGATGTGCAGACGGCAAAAACGGGTTCTTTCACTTATCCTCAGAAAGCCGAAATCGCCGGGTACAAGCCCCGCACGCAGGGGCACGCCGTACAGGTCAAACGCGCGGCGGAAGCCGTCCGCGCGGCAAAACGGCCGCTGATCGTCTGCGGCGGGGGCGTGGTGAGCGCCGCCGCGCGGGAAGAGCTGATCTCCTTTGCGGAGGGAACCCGGATACCGGTCGTTTCGACCATGATGGGACTCGGCGTGATGCCGATGGACAGCCCGCTCTACCTCGGCATGATCGGCATGCACGGGCACGAAAACGCGAACCGCGCGATTCACGAGTCGGACTGCATCCTGCTTTGCGGGGCAAGGGTCGGCGACCGCGCCGTCAACGACCCGGAAAAAATCACGGAAAAAGCGACGATCATTCATATTGACGTCGACCCGGCGGAAATCGGGAAAAACATGGCGGTCAACATTCCGATCGTCGGCGACGTCCGCTTAGTGCTGAAAAGCCTTTCCCAGCAGATGGTTCCGGCCGGGGAGGACAGCGCCTGGACCCGGCGGCTGAAACAGGAAAGGGCGGAATTCGTTCCCCACGGCACCCCGCAGAACGGGACGGGTTTTGTCGAGCCGCGCTCCTTCTTCCGCGCGTTTTCGTCCCTGCTGCGGGAGGACGCGATTCTGGTTTCCGACGTGGGTCAGCACCAGATCTGGGCGGCCTCCAGCTTTAATGTGAAGCAGGGGCGGTTCCTCACCTCCGGCGGGCTGGGCACCATGGGGTATTCGCTGCCGGCGTCCATTGGGGCAAAGCTGGCAAAGCCGAACCGGCAGGTGATCTGCATCTGCGGAGACGGCGCGTTCCAAATGTCGCTGTGCGAGCTGGCCACCCTGGTGGAAAGCGGCGCGGAGGTAAAAATCATCCTGATGCAGAACACCAGGCTCGGCATGGTGTGGGAAATTCAGAATAAATGGTACGAGGGGCGCTGCCCCGCAACGCAGCTGACGGGGGACCCCGATTTCGTCGCGCTGGCGAAAGCCTACGGTATCCGGTCCGTGCTGGCGGATTCCAACGACTCCGCCGAACACCTTGCGCGGGAAATGCTCGAGGCCTCCGGGCCGTTTCTGCTGGTGTGCCGGGTCGATCCCTGCGCGCCGACGCTGTAAGGGAGGGAAAGCCGCATGAAACATACTCTTTCCGTTCTGGTGGAAAACCAGCCGGGCGTTCTGTCCCGCGTGGCGGGCCTGTTCTCTCGCCGGGGATTCAACATCGACAGCCTTGCCGTCGGAACCACGCAGAACCCCAAAATTTCCCGTATGACCATCGTGGTCGACGGAGACGAATATATTGTGGAGCAGGTCGAAAAACAGCTGAACAAGCTGATCCCGGTCATTAAGGTCAAGGTTCTGGAACCCGGGTCGTTCGTCAGCTGTGAGCTGACGCTGGTCAAGGTCGCCTGCAAATCCAGGCAGCACGCGGAGGTTCTCAACGTCGCGCGGCTGATGGGAGCGGAAATCATCGATGTGGCGCCCTCTTCCTTAACGCTGCGCTTTTCGGGCGACGAAGAGCAGAGCCGCACGCTGCTGGGGCTGCTGACTCCCTACGGAATCCGGGAGGTTGTCCGCGCCGGGTCCCTCGCCATTGAAAAGGGCTCGGACATGCTGAAAAAAAACAATAAGGAATAACTCTATTCTTTATTCATAAAAAATTCGCCGAAAGGCCAGGAGGAATGCAAAATGCCAAAGATCTATTACGAAGCCGATTGTGACATGAATCTGCTGAAAGGAAAGACTGTCGCGATTATCGGCTACGGCAGCCAGGGCCACGCACACGCGCTGAATCTGCACGACAGCGGGGTCAACGTGATCGTAGGCCTTTACGAAGGCAGCAAGAGCCGCGCCAAGGCCGAGGCCGCGGGGCTGAAAGTCCTCACTGTGCCGGAAGCGACCAAGGCCGCCGACATCGTCATGGTTCTGATTCCGGACGAAAAGCAGGCGGACGTTTATAAAACGGATATCGCGCCGTACCTGACGGAAGGAAAAGCCCTCGCGTTCGCGCACGGGTTCAACATCCACTTTCAGCAGATCAAGCCGCCGAAGAACATCGACGTATTCATGATCGCTCCGAAAGGCCCGGGCCACACGGTCCGCAGCGAATACACGGCGGGCAAGGGCGTTCCGTGCCTGATCGCGGTGGAGCAGGACTACACCGGCAAGGCGCACGACATCGGGCTTGCCTACGGCGCGGGGCTCGGCGCGGCGAGAGCGGCCATCATGGAGACCACGTTTAAAATCGAAACCGAAACCGATCTGTTCGGCGAACAGTGCGTGCTGTGCGGCGGCGTGACCGCCCTGATGAAGGCCGGGTTCGAAACGCTGGTCGAGGCGGGCTACGCGCCGGAAAACGCGTATTTCGAGTGCATTCACGAAATGAAGCTGATCGTCGACCTGATTTACCGCGGCGGCTTCTCGCTGATGCGCTACTCCATCTCCGACACGGCGGAATTCGGCGATTATGAGACCGGCAAGCGGCTCATCACCGACGAGACCAAGAAGGAAATGAAAAAGGTTCTCTCCGAAATTCAGGACGGCACCTTCGCAACCAAGTGGATCGCGGAAAACAAGAACGGCCGCGCGCATTTCAACGCCTGCCGCCGCATCGAAGCGGAGCACGAGCTGGAATCCGTTGGCAAGGAGCTGCGCAAGATGTATTCCTGGAACGACCAGCCCATCGACTGAGCAGGATCAACGTTCCCTGCGCCCGCCGGCTGAAACGGAAAACAGAAGTTCCCGGAAACTAAAGTCGTGAACGTCCCGTCCGGACGGACGAAACATAAAATAAAATGGCCGCGCGGACGCTTCTGCATCCGCGCGGTCGTTTTGTCGGCGGCCCCGCCGTTTCAAAAGGACGGAGAGCCATGTTGCCTGCGGCACCTCTCCTGATAAGAGCGTGCCCAATTCTGCCTGATTCAAAGAACTCCTTTTCACGCGCTTTGCACTTTCCCGCCTCTCAAAACGGAAAAGCCGCCGGTACCGGGCGGCGTGTTCCCGCCCCCGCGGAGAGAATGGCGGCACGAAATTTCCGGGTTCCGTGCCAAAAAAATACGCGGGGACGGGCGTTTCGCCCAATACAGGGCACAAAAAAGCACCGGTACGGAATTCTCATTCCATACACCGGCGCGCGTGAAAAGCAGGAATTTTTTTCGCCCCTTTTTTCCCGCTCTGTACAAAGCAGGGGGAATGAGGTATAATATTACCTGCAAATGCGCGGTTTTACCGCTGTGTATGGAGGGTATGGCTCCGTATGCAGGGGGCGGGGTGTTCCAGCACCCTGTCCCTGCTTTGCACTTTTTTATGTGCCTTACAAGAAACAGTATACCGCTTCTTTCCATAAATTTCAACTTAAATTCTTTTTTTCTTGTTTTTGTCTTCACTTTTTTTATTCTTTTCTTTTCATCTGTGCGCTTATGAGTTAAGATGCGGCTTTCAGGCAGCGACGGCGAAGAAATTCTAATTTTTATTTGGGGCCAAGTGCCCCTTAACCCCTATTTCTTCTAATTTTCTCTTCGTCCTCAGGCCGCACGGGGTCGGAATGGGGCTTTTGCAGCCGCAGCGAAGAAATATAATTCTTATTTGGGGCTGATTGCCCCTTAACCATAATTTCTTCAATTAATTTACTTCGTCCTCAGGCCGGACGGGCCCATACTTTCGATCCCGTACGAAAGTATGCAAAGTACGGGTCGGGGGGGACTTCAAACTCCCGTAGGGAGGGCTCCAACCGTCCCCCCCGACGCCCCCCGGCACCTGTCAAAGGGAAAAGCGATGTTCTTAAAGCCTACTGCTTCTCATTGACGACGGGGGCTCCGGAGAAAAGCCACTGCTTTATTTTAGGGAAACTGTAATTCGTTAGCTCGCCTTGACTCAAGCTTACGTAATATATCACTCAGCTTTGAAAAAGATTGCTTTCAATCTATCGATTCCCTGTACGCTTTTTAATAAGCACGCAGGGAGAGAATGGGAACCGTCAAGGAAAAGCACTACACTGGAGAATTGGAGCGGGCCCCTTGACAGGTGCCGGGGGTGTAGGGGGGAGGCCATCCGGCCCTTACTCGCCTACGGCGCCCACGGCTGAAGAATAGTGCTTAGCTTTACTTCCTCTCGCCGCTCTTGTTACCGACACTTTGGATGCAGCGTCACGCTGCTCCCCCCTACTCAACCTTTGCCTACTTTCGTTTGAGGACGAAAGTAGGGGCCTGTCCGGCCTGAGGACAAGCTGAAAATAAGAAATAATTTGGGTTAAGGGGCAATCAGCTCCAAGAAGAATTAAGAAGAATAAAATAGAAGGATTAAGGCCGCGTAGCGCAATAGACGCTTTGCGTCCCCGTGCGGCCTGAGGACAAACTAAATTAATAGAAATATTTTGGGTTAAGGGGCACTCTGCCCCAAGAAGAAATTAAAAATGCCGCTTTGCGTCCACGCCCGGCCTGAGAACAAACTGAAAATAAGAAAAAATTAGGTTAAGGGGCCCAGCCCCAAGATTAAATAAAGTTTTAATATCCAGAAGGAGGGCCTTGCAGATGAAATTCAAGGAATTGGGACAACCGGAGCATCCAGTTGTCATCCTGCTTCATGGCGGCGGACTTTCGTGGTGGTCGGTCGAAGGCGCAGCCCGTCTGCTCACGGACGAATACCGCGTCGTCATGCCAATCATCGACGGGCACGGCGAAGACGGCGGCATGGATTTTCTCAGCATCAGGGATTCCGCCGAAAAGCTGATCCGGTTTATCGACCGCGCCTGCGGCGGCCGCGTGTTCGCTTTGTGCGGACTGTCGCTCGGCGGGCAGATCGCGGCGGAGGCGCTCGCCGAGCGCAGAGACATCGCCGATTTCGCCGTACTGGAAAGCGTGCTGGTCCAACCCGGCCACGACCGGGGCGGAACCGTTCCGGAACCCCTGATCCGACTTTCGTACGGGCTGATCCGCTTCCGTTTCTTCGCCAAACTTCAGGCAAAAGCGCTTTCCCTGCCCGACGAGCTGTTTGAACCGTACTTCCGCGACACACAAGAATTGACCCTGAATTCCCTGATTCACATCCTGAAAAGCAACGGGGATTTCCATCTCCCGATCTCCCTGAAGGACACCGGAGCGAGGGTGCTGATTCTGGTCGGCTCCGGGGAATCCGCGGAGATGAAGCTTTCGGCGGGCCTGTTGAAAAAAGCGATTCCCGGCAGCCGCCTGATCATTTCGAAAGGCATGCGCCACGGGGAACTCAGCATCGCGCACTGCGGGGAATATGTCCGCCTGCTGCGGCAGTGGTTTTCCGAGCCGCCGGATGAAGAAGGAGGTTCCTCCACATGAAGTCCAGGTGGCTGTTCCTCGTCCTCTTCGTGATCAGCTTCTGTTCCCTCTTGATTTCTCTCTCACTGTTCTGGAACCAGGGGATTTTTGCGGATGAGTACAACCTCAGCCCGGAGCTTGTCTGCGGCGGGGGCTTCTGGAACGGCATGGATTGGCTTCGCCTGGTATTTCTGTTTCTCCTTTGCCTGCTCTCCGGATATGGAACGGTCAGCAAGAGAAAAAAATAATTAATAATAATTCCTATTATTGTATTGACTTCCGCGTATCCTGTGCTATAATAACATCACAGAAAGAAATCAGATACGGCTAAAGGAGGAAATTAACATGGAATTAAAGGGAAGCAAAACGGAACAAAATCTGATGGACGCATTCGCGGGTGAATCGAAGGCAAGAAACAAATACACCTACTATGCATCGCAGGCGAAAAAGGAAGGCTACGAGCAAATCGCCTCTATTTTTGAGGAAACAGCAAACAATGAAAAAGAGCATGCGAAGCTCTGGTTTAAATATCTTTCCGGCGGCGGAATCAAGACCACCGCGGAAAATCTTCTGGACGCGGCTGCCGGGGAACACTATGAGTGGACCGATATGTATGAAAACATGGCGAAAACCGCCGAAGAGGAAGGTTTTAAAGAGATTGCCGCAACCATGCGCCTGGTGGCCGGCATTGAAAAGACCCATGAGGAACGCTACGCGAAACTGACCGGCAACGTAAAAGACAACCTTGTGTTCCAGTGTGGGGAAGAAACCGTTTGGGTCTGCCGCAACTGCGGTTACGTCTATGTCGGGAAGACCGCGCCGAAGGTTTGCCCGGCCTGCAAACATCCGCAGTCGTTCTTTGAGCGCAGGGCAAATAACTACTAATTGTAAAATATATCTAATATATTACAAAACGGAAAGCGTTTTTACATGCTTTCCGTTTTTTCATAACATAATATTTGTTTTTCCGGTTTCCGTATTGAAATGCGGCACGGCCGATGCTAGACTTTTGCTAACCCGCATCGTTCCCACACGGATACCGGCGCAAAACTGTTTATCGTGGACTAAATCGCGTCCTCCGGCAGACGGTACGGCTTCGGCGCGCCTTCCCGCTCCAGGAGCAGCTCCGGGATATTGATGATCAGATCCCGGTAATCAAGGTGACAGCTCCGCCCATGCAGCAGCAGGACGGCGCGGATATAATTTTTGCCGTAGCGGGAGCAGAACCGGTTCTCCCGCAAAAGCTGCTCCAGATAACTTTCCATATACAAAATACCGCCGCGACTCTGATCGTCGTTCAGCAGGGGATAATCCGGGAATCCGGTCAGCGCTCCGTTTTCATGCGCGGCGTATTCCGGGTCGTAGGTTTTGAAAAAACCCGGAATCGCCCCGTCCAGCGTTTCGTTGTACGCGATCAGGTCGGTGGGAATTCTTGTGTTCAGCACCTGACGGTAGAGAAGCTTCAAATCCGCTGTCATGCTCTTGACCCGCTCGGCTCCCCGGCGAAACAATTCCGCCGCCGGAATTTCACGCAGCGCGGCGGCGGGGTCCGGCCTTGCGGAAAGCTCGACGGAAACGCAGTACAGCATGGATTCCAGAACCTTTTCGGCGGTTTCCGATAAAACGGAGCTGCTTTCCCCGGCGGTGTACCGCCCAAGCTGCTCCGAAAGCGCCCACAGCATTTCTTTTTGGAACCTCTTCGATTCCTCCGCGCTCAGCCCGGCGCGGGCCGGGACGGATTCATTCATCATCCGGGTCCTCCCCGTCTTCATTTTCCTCGTCCTCCGCGCCGAACAGCAAAATCCCGCGCAGCTGCTCGATTTCACGTCCCCGGAACATTTCCAGCGAGCCGCGGTAACGGTATTCAAAGCAGTCAAACAAAAAGTCGATCAGGTCGTCGTCCGAAAAACGGTCCTCAGTCTCGTTTTTCAGCTGAAAAAACGCTTCGAGCAATTCGTGCAGCACCGGGGCATAATCATATTGGTACAAATAGCGGGACCGACTGAACGTCCGGATGATTTTTTCAATCACGGGGGTGCCGAATTCCACGCGCCCGCTCGCCTCCAGCGCGATCCGCCGCGTTTCGGCCAGCGCCAGCGCGTCCTCCTGCGTCAGTTCCAATCCATACTCCTGCGTTTCTTCGTTCAGCGCTAGCAGTTCGCGCGCCGTATCGGCATCGGCCAGCGCGGACGGCTTCAGCAGGGACGAAAGCTGAAAATCCACAATTATTTCCCCTTTTTTAAAAAAAGTATTGACAATCCGTTTGATTTGTGTTATGGTATATATGTAATAATTTATTTAAATGTTGTTTTTAGGTGTCCTTACAGTATAACATCAGCCGGCGTCCCTGTCAAGGGAGCCGGCTTTTTATTGTTGCAACCTGAAAACTCCCGGCTGTGCCGGGAGTCCAAAAAAACTTTCGCGATGAGCATCCGGTAAAAGCAGGGCTTTGCCGGGGCACTAATTATGAACAATCTGTAAATATTTGAAAAGAATTATGAAAATTTGATGAATTTGTCCTTGAGAGCACCATCAGCGGCGTCATGGACCAAATTTCTTCAATGTTCACCGGGAAAAGCGGTGGAGAACAGCTGACCTGGACTGCCAAAGCAGATTACCAGCCGGAAACATTAGACAACGATATTATTTCCCGTTATGGAGAAGAATATGGACTTGAAAAAAAGTATCTCGGAATCGACAAAGTTACCACCGACCTTGTCGACCCGCCGGAGTGGATGCTGCATATGTTCGACTGTATGGATGTAACTGTGTAGCAGCCCTTCGGTGTGAAAACGCCCAAAGAATTTTTTTCCAGGCCGGCGTCCCTGTCAAGGGAGCCGGCTTTTTATTTTAGGGAACAGGTAAGCTCAACCTGATTTCCCTCGCTGTCCAGAAATTCCAGAACCTGATTGTTTCCGATCACCGTCAGGGGAAACACGATTTCAGAATTCAGCTCTTCCAGTCTTTCCAACGCCGAATCCATCCTGTTTACCGCCAGACTGGGCAAACAGCTGTTTCCCCACTGATGGGGTTCCATCCTCTTTTCATGGGCGAACAACCCGTAGCGAAAGCCGTCGATGTCAAACACACTGTAAACCGGATCTTTTTTCGTAACCTTTTGCCCCAGCAGGGTTTCATAAAAACGGATCGCCCGTTCCATATCTTTTACGCAGACATAAAGAGAGGACAGATGAAATGATAAACTCACGACAAAACCTCCAGAATTTGATTGAAAGAACCGTCCGGCGTTTCACGTTTGCACCTCCGCGACCGCCTCGCCCGAATCCGTTTGCCATTTGATTTTGTTCCACGGGAAACACCCGTTTGCCGCGGCAAGCGCGCAGCCGGCAAAGACCCGTGCGGCGCAGCCGAACACGATTGGCAGCATACGGCCCTTTTTCACGAAATGCCACATTCTTTTCCATACGGATTCTGTTTCTGATTGTAGCACCGGACCGGCGGCTTTTCAAGCGCATACTGACAAAGGGACGGCATGCCTGAAATGGCGCGCCGCCCCTCTATTTTGTATTTTATCTGCCCGTCAGGACACCGATTTGCCGCTTTCCAGCGCGGAGATTCCGGCGGTGACCGAATCCATGTCGTCCTGCGTGACAATACCGAACACCTGGCCGTTCACAACGGCGGTGTAACGGCGGTCGCCGCTTTTGTAAAACTCAAAGGTATCCGCCGCCGCGCCGTCATAATACTGGAATTTGACGGTCAGGACAGGCTGCCCGGAGGGTTTCTCCTCCGCGTTTTCCAAAATATTGATATTCACGAGCTTTACAAAGAAATTTCGGAAGTTTGTATCATAATCGAGCGCTTTTCCGCCGTTGCCCGTCACCTTGTAATTGTAATAGGCCTTGTCTTCGGTGGACTGCTTTTCGTCCTTGGTTCTTGTAACGTTCAGCACATTTTCACCCGAGCCCGCGTCAACCGTGATGGATTTGACCGACTCGATATTTGCGCCCACAAGCTGTTTATCGCGCAGATCAAACAGGTTCCCCAGCGCCCACGACTGAATGCTGGTCGAAGCGACCTTATAGACCACGTTGACCCCGCCGAGCATCACATAGTAGTCGGCCCCGTCCTTTGCGCCGGCGGTAAGGGTATAATCGGCGCCGTTAACCGTGTACTTCGCCACCGCCGTCGGGCTGTCGAACCCGTATTTTTTCAGCGCGTCCGCGTCCGGGTTGACCGCCTCCACCGAATCCGCCGTCAGAGTGGCAAGGTCGGTTTTCAGACTGTCAAGCTTGCTCGAATCCGCCGTGTAGTTGGCCGGGGAAGAGATTTTCAGGCCCGTTTGATATACCGAGAACGTGATCGGCTTTGGATAGTTTGATCCGCTCAGAGTGATTTTTGTAAAGTTGTTCTCACTCGCCCCCGACGCCGACGACGCGGCGGTATTATTGACGGCGAGAATATTGGTGCTGACAAAATAGGTCGGGCTTTCCAGCAGTCCCTGGTCGACCGAAACGATATAAACATGGTCGGAGTCCAGTCCGCACATATAATAGGAGGCGGAATCCGTCGCGGAGGCGCGGCCGATTTTGTAATCATAGCTGCTGCCGTCCCTGAACTGAACCTTGACGGTCGCCTGCGGATTTTTCAGTCCGTATTCCTCCAGATTGCTGACGGTGCCCAGATTCTTGCTGGCAACCAGACTGAATCCGTTTTTCACGACGGATTCCGTCGAGGAGGTATTGATCGGGCAGCCGCCGAGCTCCTTCACGGTATAGGTCGGTTCGGTGCCGCCTGACGCCGCCGAGGAGGACCCGGAGGAAGCCTTTGAAGAAGCCGCCGGGGTTTTCACCGGAACCAGCGTATAGCTGCCCTTTTGATTCACCACGTTCATGGAAACAACATCTTCGCTCTTTTTCGAAACCAGCTCGATGCTGGCCGTGGAAGAGACGGACGAGGAGGCCGCCTGATCGTTGCCGGTCAGTTTCAGAGTCAGCAGCGCTCCGCCGAGAACGGCGATGCACACCGCAACAATAATCAAGTTCCTGATGTTGCTCCTCATCCTTACAGATGCCTCCTCTTATTGTATACCCAGATTCCGAGAACCGCGACGATCAGCGGGATCAGGAGGACGAACACGCCGAGGCCGAGGAACGTGCTGACCTGGGACGTCATCGTGATATCCTGCGCGTTCAGCGGCTGTGTGGTAAGCTGTACCTCGCTGGAGGAATCGGCCGTTCCGGTCGCGTATTTCGCAAGGTCCACCATATAGGTCCCGTTGCCGAACGCGCTGGAGTTGATGATCTGGCTGGTAAACAGCGAGGAGCCTCCGACCGCGATCACGTTCGCGTTGTAGTCCTTATCCCCGTTTTTCACCGTTTCCTGCGAAAGGGCGGCGGTGTTGCTGGCCTGCTTCGGCAGATTGTCCGTCGATTGGGTGCCGTTGTCCACCAGGTAACAGGAATCGGAGCTTTTCGCGAGCGAATAGGTGTGTTTGCCGCCCTTGGTTTCAAACAGAAGTTTGACCGGGCAGGACTGCGGCGTGACGAAATAGCCGTAATCCGGCGCGCTGCCGTCGCTGGTCTTTTTAATCTGCAGATCGCTCTGAATATCGGAGAGAATATCCGAAGGGTTGTTTGAAATGAATTTCGACTGGTCCGATTCCACAACGACCGCCTGCGGCACCTGAATGCCCCACTCTTCCAGGAAGGTGGCAAGCTTCGGCAGGGACGCCTGACTCGGCGAAAACGTCACCATCAGAGAACGGTCGCCCGCAAGAGTCTTGCTGCCGAGAAAATCGGAAAGCTTTTTGATCTCGTCGTCCGTGTAGTCGCGGGTCGGCAGGCTGAGGACGATCATCTGTGTGTTGTCCGGAATCGCGTCCGTCAGAAGATTAAAGCTCTTGGTTTCAAAGCTGTTGTTGTTCAGCAGCTTTTGATAGCCGGTCATGTCCTGCTGTTCGGCGTGGCCGGTGTCGAACGCCACAATCGGCAGCTTTTCGGAGGTAACCGCGTTCAGCGCGGAAACCAGAGCGCCCTCCACGTTCGAATACACCTGAGAGGAGGAATAATCCTGCGAGTACTGGATGTTGAACAGGTCGGAATACGTCAGCACGCGGTGACGCTTGTCGGTCTTGACAATCAAGTCGCCGGCGGTCAGGCTGTCGCTCTGGTACTCCGACGCGAAGGTCGGGTTCTTGTCAAGATCGATGTACTGCACCTGAATCTTCGAATTGCGCTCCGCCATTTTCGCGAGGAGACTGCCGACCTGACTGTATTTCAGCCCCTGGTCCGCGTAAATCTGGTCGCCCTCCACCTGCTGCTTGGTCGCGCAGACATAGACGGTTGTCGCAAGGCTCACCTTGTCGACCGCCTTCAGGCCTTCGGATGAAAGGGAGTTCGAACCGGTCTTCGTCAGATCCAGATTGACGGACGGAAAACGCTCGCCGACGATTCCGACCAGAATGTTCACCAGAACCACCACGACGATAAAGCCCGCGGTAAACGCGGTGGAAATCGAACCGTGGCGGAATTTGCTGCTTTTGAAAAACTCGGAATGGTCTTTTTTTGGCTTGCCGCCGCCCTTTTTCTCTTTATCGGTCTTTTGGGAATCCTCTTTTTTCTCTTCCGGCCCCGGATTTTGCCCGGCGTCCGGGGTCTCTGTTTCGGCGGGGGATTCCTGCTGATTTTCAGCCTCGGCCTGTTGCGTCCCGGCGGCCTTTTCCTCGGGGATTTCTTCCTCCGGGACGGCTGCGCCGGTGCGCGGGTCTTTTTCCTGATTCATTTCATTCATCCCCCTTAGCCCCATCTCTTGCTTTCCAGCTTGCGCGCGGTCAGGAAAACAAAAACCGCCACAACGCTGAGAAAGAACACGATACTGGAAAGATTGAAAATTCCCTTGGTAAACGGCTGGTACCTTGTGTCAAAAGAAATCCAGGAAAGCAGGTTGGAAAAGAATGTGTTCGTAACCAGGCCGCTCATCTGGTTGATGACCAGGAGCAGGATCGAAACGCCGAACGTCGCGATCGCCGCGACGATCTGGCTCTGTGTCAGGGAAGAAATAAAAACCCCGATGGAAACCATGGCCGCGCCGTACAGAAGCGAACCGAGCACGGTTCCGAACACGGTTCCCCACCCCAGGGAGGAGGAGAAGAACGAGATGATCACAACCGGAATCAGGCTCAGGCCCATCGTGATGGCAAAGACGAGAAACGCCGCCAGAAATTTGCCGAACACAATGGCGCCGACCCCGACCGGAGCGGTCAGAAGCCCCTGGTCCGTATGGTTTTTCATTTCGTCGCTGAAGCTGCGCATCGTAAGGATCGGCAGGAACATCATGCTCCAGATGAACATGGTGCCGTAAACCTCCGGCACATAGGAGGATGAGCCGATTCGGATCACCTGATAGAAATAATAACCGAACAGAAGCAGGACGACCCCCACGAAAACATAACCGATGGGGGAAAGAAAATAGGATTTCAGTTCCTTTTTTGCAATCGCGTTCACTGTGCGTCCCCGCCTTTCGTCAGATTATCCTGCAAATAGGCCGAACCGGTCAGACGGAGGAACACGTCTTCCAGCGACAGGTCCGAGCTTGTCATGGAAAGAACCGGCCAGTTCCGTTTCGACGCGAGCGAGAACAGCGCCCTGCGCAGATCTTCGCCTTCCGCAACCGAGATTTCGTATTCCCACACGCCCGGTTCCTTTTCGCCGAAGTTCTGCACGCCCTGCACAAATCTCATGCCGCGCAGGGCCTTTTCGACTTCCTCCGCGGCGCCTTCCATCCGCACCGAAAGATGGTGTTCCGCAGACATGCTGTGTTCCAGCTCGAACGGGGTTCCGTCCGCCACCAGACTGCCCCGGTTGACAACCAGAATGCGGTCCGCGACCGCCTGAATCTCCGGCAGGATATGAGAGCTTAAAATGACGGTATGATTTTTTCCGAGACCTTTAATCAGGTTTCTGACCTCGATGATCTGCTTGGGGTCGAGGCCGACGGTCGGCTCGTCCAGTATTAAGACAGGAGGGTTCCCAACGAGAGCCTGGGCAAGACCGACGCGCTGCCGGTAACCTTTCGACAGGTTGCCGATCAGCCGGCGGCTGACATCCAGTATTTTTACCAGAGCGCAGATTTCGCGGAGGTGCTTTTCGCGCGGCAGCGTCACTTTCTTCAGTTCATAGACAAAGTTCAGGTATTCCTTTACTGTCATGTCCATGTAAAGCGGAGGCAGCTCCGGCAGGTAGCCGATCATGCGCTTCGCCTCGTTCGGCTGGTCCAGCGTGTCGAATCCGCCGACCTTGACGGAACCGGAACTGGCGGAAAGATACCCGGTGATGATATTCATGGTTGTCGACTTTCCGGCGCCGTTCGGTCCCAGAAAGCCGATGATGGTATTCTCCCCGACGGTAAAACTGATGTTGTTCAGGGCAATGTTCTCCCCGTACCGTTTCGTGAGGTTTTTAACCTCAATCATTTTTGTCCCTCCTAGTATCATATCAAGCGTACTGTTTCATTCTAACAATATCAAATTAGAAAAATGTAAACATTTTTTAAATTATTCCGAATTATTTTATAAACATTCCGACTTTGACATCAAATCCGCGTTCCGGTATAATGAAACCATCCGTAAGGCCGGTTCGCGCCCGCTCCTCCCGGGGCCGGCCGACGCTCCCCGCGCCGGGGCGCTTCCCTGTTTTTAAACCGCACCAAAATAAAAGGAGAATCGAGAAATTATGGCTGAAATCAAACCCTTTCGCGCGCTTCGTTTCACGGACAAAGCGGGAGACATCCCGTCCCTGACCTGCCCCCCCTACGACATCATCAGCGAGGAGGAACGCCGGGCGCTGCTTCTGGAAAACCCCTGCAACGTCATCCGGCTCGAACTGCCGAGGGAAGGGGAAAATCCCTACGCCGAAGCGGGACAGACCCTGAAAAACTGGCTTGACGGCGGTATTCTTCGCAGAGACACCGACCCGGGGCTGTACCTTTACGAAGAGGAATTCACGGCATACGGGCAGACAAAAAAGGTAAAAGGATTGATCTGCCTTGTGAAGCTGGAAGAATTTTCGAAAGGAATCATCCTTCCGCACGAGGAAACCCTCTCCAAGGCGAAAGAGGACCGTTTTCGCCTGATGAACGCGACCGGCTGCAATTTCAGCCAGATTTACTCGCTTTACAACGACGAGAGCCACATCACCCGCGGCCGGATCGACGCGCTTTCCTCCGGGGAGCCGCGCTATGAATTCCGCGACGGCGGCGGCGTGACCCACCGGATGTGGCTGGTCAACGACCCCGTCGCCATCCGGGCAATCGGCGAGGATTTCGAAAGCCGCAGGCTCTATATTGCGGACGGGCATCACCGCTATGAAACCGCGCTGAACTACCGCAACAGCCTGCGCGAGCAGGGAAAAGCGACGGGCGGGGAAGACTACGTGATGATGATGCTGGTCGACATGGAAAACGACGGGCTGGTTGTGTTCCCGACTCACCGCATGGTCCGCGGTCTGCGGGAATTCAGCGGCGAAAAACTGATGAAAGCCTGCGAATCCTATTTTGAAGTCACAGCGCATTCGCCGGTCGGTGAAATCTCCGCGAAGCTCGACGCGCTGTACCGGCAGGGGAAAAAGGCTTTTGCCTGCTACTGCGGCGGGGAAGAGTGGACTCTGCTGGTTCTGAAGGACGAAGCCGTCATGGCGCGGCTGCTGCCGGAGAAAAGCGAAGCGTACCGCGGACTGGACGTTTCCGTGCTTCATTCGCTGATTTTGGAGCGCCTGCTCGGCATCGACCGGGAAAACATGGCAAACCAGAAGAATCTGGTCTACACCCGCTCGATGGAGGAAGCGATCGCTTCCGTGCAAACCGGGGAAAGCCAGTGCGCGTTCCTTTTAAACCCGACCCGCGTGCAGGAAATCCGCGACGTTGCCGCGGCGGGGGAAAAGATGCCGCAGAAATCCACCTATTTTTACCCGAAGCTGATCACCGGCCTGGTCATAAATCAAATCGACTGAAAAAAGCGGCGGGTTCCCGTCCGTGCTTTCAAATCACACTGTTTACTATTTGAAAGCATACCAATACAATCAGGATCACGATCGTCGGAATTCTGACTTTTCGATTGACAAACGGAACCATTCTGTCGTGTTTTGTTTTCATATAAACCGCTATCACGGCATAAATGGCCGTAAATCCTAAAAAAGGAATCGCGACGTACAGCAGCATGGCCAGGGACCACGGCTCGCCTTTGAAAAACAGAAAGAGCCCGCTGATCACAGACGAACACAAACCGACAAACGGCTGAAAAGACGCATAGTACGTGATCGACCGAATCAGGTCATTGTCCTGCGTCTTTTTTTCTTTCAAAGGATCCATCTGTTTTCCTCCTTAAAAAGCGAACCCGACCGGCTGGCCCGTCAAAGCGTACGGCGGGAAATTTTCAACCGTTGCGGAAAAAAATGTTGAAAACTTTTTCAAACCGCATGAAAAGACGAGGAGAAACTATCCCCGTCTTTTTTTCTTATCGCCTATTCTAAAACTATTTGTAATAAATAGACTAATAGTAACAAATAGTATTACAATTTTTTTTCCCTGACGAGCCGGGCCGCTTTTAAAATAAGGACCTGTGTTTTCGCGTCCACGATTTCGCCGGTCATGATCATTTGTTCCGCCTGCTCCAGCGAAATCTTCTCGACCTCCAGAAACTCGCCCTCGTCCAGGTCAAGCTCCCCGCAGGACTCCACGCGGCAGGCGTAAAGAAAGATGATTTCGTTCGTATAACCGGGGGACGGGTAGAGCCTGCCCAGGTCGAGGTAATTCTTTCCGGTTGTTCCGGTCTCCTCGCGCTGTTCGCGCTTCGCGGCTTCAAACGGATCTTCTCCCTCTTCCAATTTGCCGGCCGGGGCCTCCAGCACAACTTCATGGTACGGGTACCGGTACTGGCGGACGAACAGCATTTCGTTCCGCTCCGTCAGGACCGCGACGCTGACGCCGCCCCGGTGGTCGACGCATTCCCGCTTGACGATCCGCCCGTCGATCAGCTCCGCCCGATCGACGTGTAAATCCAGAATTTTACCGCGGTAAAGATAGTTTTGTTCCAGTGTTTTTTCCGTCAGTTTCATGTTGTACCAGCTTTACAAATAGTATTTTTTTATAGTAATATAACTGAATATAGCCAAAGGAATCGAATTTTCGCGCTGAGCCCATTTTTCTTTGGGGCGAATTTCCAGTCAATTCCAAAATAATGTTGATATTTTTAAAGAACATCACACAATACAATTTGTAATATTAAGAGTTATTTTGCCGAATAGGCATAAGAATAATTTTTCTCGTAATCATACAACTCGCGGTAAAGCTGCGCCGCGCGGCTGCGGTAAAAGTCCATTTCCTGAGAAGCCGCGTTAACCTCCGCCATACTGCCGCCGCCGGAAAGCGCGTCGCTTACAATCTTTTTCAGCTTGGTGTCCTTCTCGTTTTGCCATTTTTCCTGCTCCGCCTTCAGCTCGGCGGGCTTTCCGCTTGAATCCGAGCTCATTTTCTGTGACAGCTCACTCCACGCGTGATCGATCTCTTTCTGCCACAGCCCGGCGTATTTTTGAGAAACGTTGACCATATCGACGGTGGACACGGCCTGATCGGACTCTTTGATATAGGCCTTGTCAACCGGATTTTCAGAGAACTTCTGATTAAATTTCTCGTTATCCGTCGTAATCGTCAGCACGCGGCCCGGTTCGGAGTCTGCGGGCGGTTCCCCCGGATCGGACGAGCTGCCGTCGGAGGACGGATCATCCTGAGAGGACGCCGGCTGCGACGACAGCGATTGGGAAGACGAGGATTCCGACGACGCGGCGGGCGATTGGTGTATCAGCGAACACCCCGGCAACAAAAGGGTCAGGGCCAACGCCGCCGCGAAAATGGTTGCGGGAAAGTTCTTTTTCATCTGGCGGTTCCTCCTTTTACACTTCCTGTTCCGGTTCGCCTTCCGTCCCGGCGTCCGCGCCGTCCGCCCCTTCGTCCGCGCTTCCGTCGTCGACGGCTTCTTCCGCTTCCTCCTCATCGTCGTGAGCGGTGCAGGCCACCGTGACAACGCGGCTGTCTTCGGTCAGGCGCATCAGCAGCACGCCCTTGCTCGGGCGGCGGCATTGACGGATGGAACTCGCCAGAATCCGGATGATAATTCCGCCGGAGGAAATCAAAATTACATCGTCGTCCAGCCCGACCGCCTGAATGGCGGCAACGCTGCCGTAGCGCTCCGTGTGGTAATTCATCAGCCCCTTGCCGCCGCGGAACTGCGAGCGGTAGTCGCTTTCCGGCGACAGACGGCCGAATCCGGTTTCGGAAACGGTCAGCACCAGCGTGCCCGGAACCAGAACCACCATACCGACAACACAGTCGCCCTCGGCAAGCGAAATTGCCTTCACACCGCGGGTCGCGCGGCCCATGGCGCGGGCGTCCTGTTCGTTGAACCGGATCGCCATGCCCTGTCTGGTCGCGACCAGAAGGTCGTCCTTCCCGCTTGTCATGCGCACCCACGAAAGCTCGTCGCCTTCGTCCAGATCGATCGCGATGACGCCGCCCTTGCGCGCGGTGTCGTAGGCGGAGAGTGCCGTGCGCTTGACGATGCCGTTTTTCGTCACCATGACAAGATAGCTTTCCTCGTCGAATTCCGGCACGCGGATCATGGAGGTGACCTTTTCCTCCTGCGCGATCGGCAGCAGGTTCGCGATATTGATTCCCTTGGACGTACGCGCGCCCTCCGGAATCTCGTAGCATTTCAGGCGGTAGACGCGGCCCAGGTTTGTAAAGAACATGACATAATCGTGCGAGCCAATGACAAACATGTCGGTCGCGACATCCTCCTCGCGCCGAGTCATGCCGCTTACGCCGCGGCCGCCGCGCCGCTGCGTGCGGTACGTATCCGTTTTCTGGCGTTTGACGTAACCGAAACTGGTCATGGTCAGCATGCATTCTTCCACCGGAATCAGGTCTTCAATATCGACCTCTCCGGTAACGGCGGCGATTTCCGTGCGGCGTTCGTCGCCGAATTTGTCGCGCACGGCGACGGCCTCCGCCCTGATGATGGCGAGCACGCGCTCCTCATGCGCCAAAATATCCTCGTAATCCGCGATTTTGACCATCAGCGCGGCAAGCTCGTCCTCCAGCTTCTGGCGTTCCAGACCGGTCAGGCGGCCGAGCGGCATCTGCACAATGGCCTGCGTCTGCACTTCGTCCAGACCAAAGCGTTCGCTCAGGCGGGAACGGGCCTCCGGAATGGATTTTGAGGAACGGATGATGCGGACCACCTCGTCGATATTGTCGACCGCGATTTTCAGCCCTTCCAGAATATGGGCGCGCTCCCGCGCCTTTTTCAGGTCGTACTCCGTGCGGCGGCGGACAACGTCCTCCTGAAATTTCAGGTATTCCAGCAGAATTTCGCGCAGCGTCAGTGTTTTCGGTTCGCCGTTGACGATGGCGAGCATGTTCACGCCGAACGTCGTCTGCATCTGCGTGTAGGTGTACAGCTGGTTTAATACGATCTGCGGGGAAGCGTCGCGCTTGACGTTGATGACGATGTGCATCCCCTCGCGGTCGGAGTGGTCTTCGATATTGGAAATGCCCTCGATCCGCTTTTCCTTGACCAGATCCGCGATCGATTCGATCAGCCGCGCCTTATTGACCTGATAGGGGAGTTCCGTCACGATGATGTTGAACCGCCCGTTCTTTTCTTCTTCAATTTCCGCGCGGGCGCGGACGATGACCCTGCCGCGCCCCGTGCCGTAGGCCGCGCGGATTCCGCTGCGGCCCATGATGATGCCGCCGGTCGGGAAATCCGGGCCCTGAATGCTCTGCATCAGGTCCTCCAGAGTGGCGTCGCGGTTGTCGATCAGGGTGCAGACGCCGTCGATGACCTCACGCATATTATGCGGCGGAATATTGGTCGCCATACCGACGGCGATGCCCGTCGAGCCGTTGACCAGAAGGTTCGGAAAATGGCTTGGCAGAACGACCGGCTCTTTCAGACGGTCGTCGTAGTTCGGCTGGAAATCGACGGTTTCCTTGTCGATATCCTGCAGCATTTCAAGCGCGATCTTGCTCATGCGCGCTTCCGTGTAACGGTAGGCGGCCGGCGGGTCCCCGTCCACGGAACCGAAGTTTCCGTGACCGTCGACCAGCATGTACCGCATGGAAAAATTCTGAGCCAGACGCACCAGCGCGTCATAGACCGAAGCGTCGCCGTGCGGATGGTAGCTGCCCAGAACGGAGCCGACGGTGTCGGCGCATTTGCGGTAGGCCTTGTCCGGCATCAGGCCGTTTTGAAACATGGTGTAAAGAATTCTTCTGTGGACCGGCTTGAGTCCGTCGCGCACATCCGGCAGCGCGCGCGAAACAATGACGGACATGGAGTAATCGAGGAATGATTTTTTCATTTCCTTTTCAAGGTCCACGCTGATAATTCTGCTGTTTTCTTCTATTTCGTCCATTTCAGGGGCACCCTCCTGCAGTTTTGTTGCGTCCGGCACGCGCGCGTTGCGGCGCGTTCACCGCCTGTTATGATTTCGGCATCTTTTTGGGTTTGGTTCCCGCGACGATCATCGCCTGAACGTCCGGCAGATTCCGGGGTTTGATGCAGCGCGTGGGGATAATCACCATCTTCTGGGCGATCTTGCGTTTCGGATCATCCTTTTCCGCCACATAAAGCACAAGCATGTTTTCAATCTGAGCAAATTCCGCAGTCCCGTCCATCGGGATCTCCCACCGTTTGATTCCGCGGCCAACCTGGATATGATCCGGATAAACCGCCATCCGGACGGTATGCCCGTCCGCGCTGCTGCGGGCCCTCGCCTTATTGTTCTGGTACGGAAACACGCCCAGAACAATGATCAAAGTCGCGCAGGACGCCGCGTAAAAATAGAACAGACTGCGGTATGTAGCGATGCCCACTGCCAGAAAGGCAACCGCCAGCACCGCGAGAGCGGCCAGCACGAGAACAGACGTTTTTCTGTTCATATGCAGATAGCTCGACCGCTTCAGGCATTCATAAATTTCCTCTTCCCTCAGGGAATAGGAAAGCTCAATGCCGGTCTGCTGCTCCTCGTATTCTTCGCCGTCGGGCGGGACCAGCTTCGATTCCTCGGGCCCCGTACCCGGACAGTCCGCCTCGTCCTGCTCCGGAGGTTTGGAATTCGCAGTTTTTGAATTGCTCATCTCGTTTTAACTCCTTTGATCGTTTCGTTTCGGCGTTTTCGCCTCTATCATACAGGATTTCCGTGAAATAACCAATCGAATTTTGCGGCATCCGCCGTTTTCGCGCTCCGCTTTTTTCTTTTTCACTGCGAACTTAAACGTCCAGATTCTGAACGTATTTCGCGTTCTGCTCAATAAATTCCCGGCGCGGCTCCACCTTGTCGCCCATCAGAACGGTGAACGCCTCGTCGGCCGCCGCCGCGTCCTCGACTTCCACGCGCAGCATCATCCGGGTTTCCGGATTCATGGTGGTTTCCCATAGCTGCTCGGGGTCCATCTCGCCAAGGCCCTTGTACCGCTGAATTTCATAACCGGAAACAAAGTCCTGCATCAGCCTGTCGCGTTCCTTGTCGGTGTAGGCGTAATAGTGTTTTTTGGACTTGGTCAGCCGGTAAAGGGGAGGCTGCGCGAGGTAAACATGCCCCTCTTCCACAAGCGGCTTCATAAAGCGGAAGAAAAAGGTCAAAAGCAGCGTGCGGATATGCGAGCCGTCGACGTCGGCATCCGCCATGATGATGATTTTGCCGTAGCGCAGCTTATTCAAATCGAATTCCTCGCCGATTCCGCAGCCGAGCGCGGTGACGACCGGCATCAGCTTTTCGTTGCCGTACACCTTGTCGAGCCTTGCCTTTTCCACGTTCAGCATCTTGCCCCAGAGCGGCAGAATCGCCTGGTAGCGGCGGTCGCGCCCGCCTTTTGCGGAGCCGCCGGCCGAATCGCCCTCGACGATATAGATCTCGGTTTCCTCGGAGTTCCGGCTCTGGCAGTCCGCCAGCTTTCCGGGTAACGAGGCGTTTTCCAGCGCCGATTTTCTGCGGACCATGTCGCGCGCTTTCCGCGCCGCCTCCCTTGCGTGGGAAGCCGCCATCGCCTTGTCGAAAATTGCGCGGGAGACCGCCGGGTTTTCTTCCAGATAAACCGAAAGCTTTTCGGAAATCATGGAATTGACCAGGGTGCCGATTTCGGTATTGCCGAGCCTCGCCTTGGTCTGGCCCTCAAACTGGGCCTCCCGCAGCTTGACGCTGATGATGACGGTCAGGCCCTCGCGGAAATCGTCGCCGGAAAGGTTTTTGTCGCTTTCCTTCAGAATGTTGAATTTCCGCCCGTAATCGTTCATCACGCGGGTCAGCGCGCGGCGGAACCCGTCCTCATGCGTGCCGCCGTCGGTCGTGTGGATGTCGTTCGCGAACGACAGCATCAGCTCGTTGTAAGAGTCGTTGTACTGCATGGCGACCTCCGCCGTGGCGGAATCGTCCGGCGCGACCCCCGAAAAATAGATGACGTCCGGATGAATGACCTCAACGGCTTTCTTTTTGTTGATGTACTCAACAAAGCTTTTAATGCCGCCCTCAAAGCGGAAATCGTCCAGCCGGTGTGTTTCCGGGTCTCTCCCGTCCTCCAGAAGAATCCGGACGCCCGCGTTCAGAAACGCCTGCTCGCGCAGCCGCGTCTGCAGCGTTTCGTAATCGTAAGATGTGGTCTCCTTAAAAATTTCAGGGTCCGCCTGAAAGCGCACGCGCGTACCGGTGCGTTCGGTCTCTCCGCGCTGTTCCAGCCCGGTTACCGGCTTGCCGCGCTCAAAACGCTGAAAATAGACGACGCCGTCTTTGAAAACCTCGACCTCCAGCCACTGGGAAAGCGCGTTGACCACGCTTGCGCCCACGCCGTGCAGGCCGCCGGAAACCTTGTATCCGCCGCCGCCGAATTTTCCGCCCGCGTGCAGCATGGTGTAAACGACCGTGACTGTCGGGATTCCCACCTGGTGGTGGATTCCGACCGGAATTCCTCGCCCGTTGTCGGTGACGCGGATAATATCGCCCGGTTCGAGCGCGACCTCGATTTTATCGCAGCAGCCGGCAAGGGCCTCGTCGATCGCGTTGTCCACAATCTCATACACCAGGTGGTGCAGCCCGCGCGGACCGGTGGAACCGATGTACATGCCGGGGCGCTTCCGAACGGCTTCAAGTCCTTCCAGAACCTGTATTTCACTTTCGTCGTATTCGCTGTTCGTCTGTGTGACATTGCCAAACTCCAAGTTGAACCCTCCAGTATCGATACAAATCGTATCATCTTTGTTAAAGACCGCTTTGAGCGTATCATCTTTTGCCAGTCAAAACCCGTGTAGGGGAACGGGGCGGGAAGCCCCGGAGCAGGAATAAATTTATGAATTTTTCCCGTTCCCGGCGGAATCGGAGCGCGCCGGTCTTTCCGGAAAAAAACGAACGGTGTAGGGAACCAGCAGCCTGACCGCCGCGACCCCGAGAACGGTCGCCGCCAGAAGATAGGTCAGGTTCATGGACGGAATTTTCAGAAGAGACAAATTCAACCCGACCAGCAGCAGGGTGGAAACGGCGTATAAAATCATCCGGCGGGCGCCGCCCCCGACGCAGAACGGCTTTTCGCAGTGCGGGCAGGTTCCCGTTTTTTTGTTCTGTGACCTTCTGACCTCGGAATAGAGAAATCTAGCCCCGCAGTAGGGGCAAAGGGGAAGCTTCGGCATTCCGTTTTCCTCTTTCTCAACGCCTGCGGGCCGCGGGGCCCGTTCCCGGTCCGGGGCCGCGCCTGGTTCCGTTCTGCGGGCGGCCGCCGGGCGGCGCTCTTCTTTTCCTGACGGCGGGTTTTTTCAGCCTGACCAGAAAAACGGAAATCAGGTAGAAAAGCAGAAACGGCAGCAGAACGAGAAGAAGAAGCCAAATGTCAAGAGAAAGAAAACCAAGAAATCCCACTGCAAAAAATACGGCGCTGACCAGAATGGCTAAAAACGCGAACAGGTAAATCAGGCGGTCCATCACGATGTTGGAAATCCCGCCGCATTTGGGGCAGAGATACTCCCCCTGAGTTTTCAGCGCCCAGGTATTCGCAAGGCCGATTTTATTCCCGCAGAAAGGGCAGCGCGGTTTTCTGAATTTTTTCATAAGCACTCCCCTGTCACAGTCTGTTGGTTTCATTCTTCAGGCCCGCGCGCTTAAGCAGGGTCGAGGATGAAATCTGCGTGATGTAAATCGTCGTTTTTTCTCCGCTTTTGCATAGGACGAAGGATTTCGGCATCTCCATCGAAACGTTCACGATGCAGCCGGATTTCTGCGCCGCGGCGAGGGTGTCGCGAGTCGTCTGGGAAATCGTCGACGTTTCCATGTCGAATATTCCGATAATGTCCTTCATGAGAACCACGGTGTCCTGGCCTAGGTGAAGATACATGGTTTCTTCCTTTTCTCCGCGCGCTTTTGAAGAAAAATCCGCCGTTTCCGCGCGGGGAAACGGCCGGTTACGCCGGCGGCACAGCGGAGAGCGCTCCGTCTTCCATCCGGAACAGGGCGCCGCTTTTCATCTGCCGGGCCGCGCCCGGTTCGCAGCAGGAGAGAAAAACCTGAAACTCCGTCAGATGGTTCAAAAGGTAATCCTGTCTTCGGGCGTCAAGCTCGCTCATCACGTCGTCGAGAAAAACAACGGGCTTTTCGCCGGTCATCCGGCTGAGCAGCTCCGCTTCCGCCAGTTTCAGGGCGAGTACGACGCTGCGCTTCTGTCCCTGGGAGGCGTAAGCCCGCGCGTTCAGTCCGCTGACGAAGATATCAACGTCGTCCCGGTGAGGTCCCGCGCCGGTATGCCCGCTTAAAACGTCTTCCCGCCTTTCCTCGGCGAGCGCGCGGCGAAGGTCTTCCGCGCTTTTTCGGTAAACGAAGGAAAGAGTTTCCCGGTTGGAGCTGATTCCGGCGTAGAAACCGGCCGCAGGCTCGCTGAGCGCTTTCAGGTACGCCGTCCTCTGACGGATCACCCGTTCGCCGAACTGGCTGAGCCGTTCATCCCAGATTTCAAGCGTATCCATCAGCTCCGCGTGGCGCGGAATATCCTTTAACAGCGCGTTGCGCTGGAAAAGCGTGCGGTTGTAGCCGGACAGGAGCGACGCGTAGCCGGGCTTCATCTGGCATAGGGCAGAGTCGACAAATTCTCTGCGCAGGGAAGGCCCCCCTCGGACCAGGGACAGATGCTCCGGCGAAAAAACCACCGCGCAGAATTTTCCGGTCAGGGCGGAACAGGCGCCTTTCGGAATCCCGTTGAGCTCCGCCGTCCGCCTTCCCTCCGCAACCGTGATTTTCGCGGTCTGGCCGCGGCCTTCGCTCCAGAAATCCATGCGGAGAGCGGCCGCCGTTTCCCCCTGAAGAACCAGCTCCGCGTCTTTTGCACCGCGGAACGACCGTTCCCCCGTGAAAAGCCACATCGCCTCCAGAAGATTGGTTTTTCCCTGGGCGTTCTGTCCGTAAATGACATTGACTCCGGCGCACGGTTCAAATTCACCGGCGCGCAGATTGCGGAAGTGATTCCAGGAAAGGCGCCGCACGTTCAACTGGAGCACACCTCGTAAACGGACCCGCCGGTCTGGGCGCGGTCGCCCGGTCTCATTTTTTTCCCGCGCATGGTGCAGATTTCGCCGTTGACCCGTACGTTGCCGTCCTGAATGGCGATTTTTGCCTGACCGCCGGTTTCAAACGCTCCGGCCAGCTTTAAAAGAGAGTCCAAGCGGATAAATTCCGTGTCGATCGATATCTTTTCTTCTTTCATCGGTTCATCCCTCATTCGCCGGAGCTTTTCAGCCGGACCGGCAGCACCAGAAACAAAAAGGCCTTTCCTTCGCACGGAAGCACGCGCATGGGACTGAGCGGCCCGTTCAGCTGAACGCGGACCTCGTCGCATTCCGTGTTGCGCAGCGCGTCGAGCAGAAAACGGTTGTTAAAGCCCATTTCCAGCGCGTTGCCGGTGATGCGGGCCTCCAGCTTATCGCTCGCGCGGCCGATTGCCGTCGAGCAGGAAACTTTGATTTCGCCGTCTCCGAAAACGCAGCGCACCGGGCTTTTTAACCGGTCGGTGATCAGAAGGGAAACGCGCTCGACGCTGCCGATAAAGCTTTGGGTCGAAACTTTGAGTTCGGTGGTGCAGTCGTTCGGGACCGCGGCGCGGTAGTCGAGAAATTCGCCCTCGAGCAGCCGGGAAATCACGGTGTAATTGTCGATGCTGAATAAAATGTGGCGCCTGCCGATCTGCAGTTCCACTTTGGTGTCGTCGTCGCCCAGCAGCTTTAAAACTTCGGCGAGGGTTTTTCCGGGTACGACGAAGCTGGTTTCCAGCTCGCAGCCGATCGGTTCTTCGCGGATGGCGAGGCGGTAGCCGTCGACGGAAACAAGGCGCAGGCAGTCCGGTTCCAGTTCGAATAAAGTTCCGGTGTGAATCGGCTTTGCGTCGGTGTCCGCGACGGCGAACAGCGTTTGCCGGATCATGCTGCGCAGGATTCCGCTCGGAATCTTCAGGGAGGATTCGCCGCCGACGGCGGGCAGCTCCGGGTATTCCTGCGCGGGGATTCCAACAATGGAATATTCGGCTTCGCCGCTCTGGATGGTTGTCATCTGTTTTTCGTCCGAGCTGACGGTGACGGTTGCCGCCGGCAGGCGGCGAACGATCTCTCCGAACAATTTTGCGCTGAGAACCACGCTTCCCTTTTCCTCGACTCTGCAGTCCAGGATGGTGGTGATGCCGAGTTCCAGGTCGTAACCGCAGAGCAGAACGGTTCCTTCGTCGGCGCGGATCAGAATTCCTTCGAGCGCTGGAACCGAGGATTTGGTGGAGACTGCGCGCTGGATATTCAACACGGCTTCGTTCAGCTTTTGCTTATCACAGGTTATTTTCATGACCTCACCGCTCATTTCCTAAATATGAATGGATAGAAATGGATTTTTTCAGTAACAGGAGTAGTATGTGCCGAAAAGTTGAAACTATAGAAAAATCTGCTTGTCCGCTGGGTTTTTGGTGTGTTTTTTTTCCGGATCGCGCTGTTGGAAAAATGTTAACATCCTGTATTTTTTTTTAGTATTTAACATGTTGTTGAAAACTCTGTGGGAAATGTTGAAAAGAAGTTTAAAATTTCGGGGAAAATCAAAACCGGGATTTAAAAAGATTCAACAGGGTTTGTGGAATGTTGAATCGGTTTTGCACCGTCAGCGGTCCCGGATGTTTTTGATGATGTCTTCCACGGTCGCTTTTGTTTTGGAATCCCGCGCGATGTTTTTTTCGACCTGCTGAATCGCGTAGACGACGGTCGAGTGGTCGCGGCCCCCGAATTCTTTTCCGATGGAGGTCATCGGCATCTGCGTGATTTCCCTGACGACGTACATCGCCATCTGCCTTGCGCCGGAGATATTCGCGCTGCGTTTGGCGGACCGGATATCGTCGACGGTTGTCCCAAAGGTGCGGGCGACTTCGTCGATAATCTTTTCTACGGTAAACGGAGTGGGCTGGTCGTTGTTGATGATGTCGCTGATCGCCGCCTGCGCGGTCTGGATGTTCATGGTTTCTCCGCTCAGCAGCGAGTAGGCCTTCATTTTCTTGACGGCGCCCTCCAGCTGGCGGATATTGTTTTTCAGACGGTTTGCGATGTATTCGACCACGTTGTCCGGCAGGTTGATTTTGAGCAGCTCCGCTTTCCTTTTTATAATAGCGATCCGCGTTTCAAAATCAGGCGGCTGAATGTCCGCGGTCAGGCCCCATTCGAACCGCGTCAGAAGACGTTCCTCCAGCGTCGCGATATCTTTCGGCGGCCGGTCGGAAGTCAGGACGATCTGTTTTTTCGCTTCGTAAAGCGTATTAAAGGTATGGAAAAATTCCTCCTGTGTGGAATCCTTGCCGGCGATGAACTGGATATCGTCGACCAGGAGCACGTCCGCTTTTCGGTACCGCTGGTGGAATTCTCCCGTGGTTCCCCGGCGGATCGCCTCGATCAGCTCGTTGGTGAATTCGTCGCCCTTGATGTACACGATTTTCATCGAAGGATCTGTGTTCCCGATCTCGTTGCGGATGGCGTAAAGCAGATGTGTTTTTCCAAGGCCGGAATTTCCGTAAATGAACAGGGGATTGTAAAGGCTGGCCGGCTTGCTTGCAACCGCCATGGAGGCCGCGTGCGCGAATTTATTCGACGACCCGACGATGTAGGTGTCGAAGGTGAATTCATAGTTGTCGCTGTTTTCCGCCGATTCCTCTTTTTTCGCGTCTGTTTCCAGTTCTCCGGGGACGCAGACGCGGATCTGGATTTCCCGGCTGAAAATCTGCCGGAATGCCTCTTCCAGAATTGCGTTATAATAATGAAGGATCGTTTGGCGGTGCAGCTCGTTCGGCACCCGCAGAACCGCGACTCCGTCGGTGAAATCGAGTGTGACGGGTTCAATTCTGCTGATCCAGGTGGAAAATGCGATTTCCGTGATTTTACTTTTACAGTACTCGCAGACGAGGTTCCAGACCTCGGTGAACGGTTCCATCTTATTGCAGTACCCCATTTTCATTCTTTTCCCGTTGCGGCCGCAGGACTGTTGCCAACGGGTATCATTACCTATAGTAGCACAAATTTTTACTTTTTTCAAACTTTCCTTTCGTCGGTCTGAAGGCATTTTCGGTTAACGCGGAATAAATTTTTAATTTTCAGGATTTTTTTCTTTCCAACTCGAAGATATTGTGGTATATTTAACCCTATGGGACCATCTGTTTCCGGTTTCGGCGGGGATTCCGGCGCTTTTTTGCGCGTCAGCGCGGGGCGCATGGTTGACAGGCCGCCGGCAGATAAGATATAATGTTTCGCAAAGGTTCTTTTAAGAATCGAAGGGGGGTTTTCTCATGCTTAGAACGTATCAGCCGAAAAAGCTGCACAGGCAAAAGGTGCACGGCTTCCGCAAGCGCATGTCCACATCGAACGGGCGCAAGGTTCTTTCCCGCCGCAGGGCAAAGGGAAGGACAAAGCTGAGCTACTGAAAGCTGTTAAGAATTGGACGGACAGGCCCGAAACACGGCATGAGCCGCGGTTTGCTTCCCGTCGGGACAGGGCCACTCCTCGTGGCCTTTCTTTATTAGCTGAAAAGGAATGGAATGTCTCGGGATATTATATGGAAGAATATGTGTCGATCAAACAAAACAGGGAGTTTCAAAGGATTTATTCCAAAGGGAAGTCCTTTGTCAGCCCGGCGCTTGTCACCTATGTGCTGAAAAACCGGAAAGACACGCTGCGCATGGGGATTACGACAAGTAAAAAAACCGGAAACGCGGTGCGCAGAAACCGCTCCCGCAGGGTGATCCGCGAAGCGTTCCGTTCCATGCCCCGGGAAATTTGCCCCGGGTTCGACCTGATCTTCGTCGCGAGGGCGAAGACGCCGATGATGAAAAGCACGGAGCTGAGCCGCGTGATGGCGCAGCATCTGAAAAGCGCGGGAGTCATCAAATGAAACGCATCCTGCTTTTTCTAATTCATTTTTACCAGAAAGCGATATCCCCCTACAAAAAACCATGCTGCAAATATTACCCGACCTGCTCCAATTACGCGGTAGAGGCGATCGAGCGGTTTGGCGCTTTCAAAGGTTTTTTTCTGGCGCTTTACCGGGTTCTTCGCTGCAATCCCTTTTCCCGCGGCGGGTACGACCCTGTGCCGGAACGCATGGCGTTTCGCGGCTTTACAGGAGAACTGAAAGAGAAAAAACGGTAACTTTCCCCGGAAAATCCGGGAGGGTTTCCTTCGGTAAAAGGCTTTCTCATCAGACAGCCCAGGCCCATTTTGTACGCCGGCGGTTTGGCTTCGGCGACACTTCGGCGGTTTTCTGCCGGGCAGAGGAGAATTTTCTGTATGAACGATTTCTTTAATATTTTTGGCAGCGCACTTGGCTACCTGCTCTGGTATTTTTACGAGCTGGTCAGAAACTACGGAGTGGCTATTATCCTGTTTACCGTTGTAACGAAGATTTTGCTGTTCCCTTTTTCGGTCAAACAGCAGATTTCCATGGCGGCGAACAGCAAAATCGCAAGCAAGCAGAAGGAACTGCAGAAAAAATACGCAAAAGACAGGGAACGGCTTCAGATTGAAACGCAGAAGCTGTATGAAAAGGAAGGCATCAACCCCGCGAGCGGCTGCCTGACGATGATTGTTCCGCTCGTCATCATGATGGGCCTGTACTACACGGTGCTTTACCCCCTGATCAACGCGCTTCATGTTTCCGGCACGGCCGCGACCGCCGCGACGGATATGCTCAAAGTGATCCCCGGCATCGGGCAGACCCTGGGAACGAGGTACGGTCAGATTGAAATCGTCAAGCATTTCGCGGAGTTGAAACCGTACCTGACCATGTTCAGCGCGGACGAGCTCGCGAGAATTCAGGATTTCAGCCACGGCTTCAGCTTTTTGGGGCTCAATCTGCTGGATACGCCGAGCGACCCGGCCAACATCTTCGGCACGCTGTTCCGGTCGAATCTTTGGGTCATCCCGATTTTTTGCTTTGTGTCTTCTCTTGTCACGCAGTATTTCACCATGAAGCTCCAGCCCGGCATGCAGCAGCAGCAAGGCTGCATGAAGGGTATGTTCTATATCATGCCGCTCTTTACGGCATGGATCGCCTGCACAATGCCGGCCGCAGTCGGTTTTTACTGGATTATCTCCACCATAACCGGTTTTCTGCAGACGGTCATTCTGAATATCTGGTACAGCCCGGCCGATCTTGGCGCGCGGGCGGAGGCTAGGCGCGTTGCGCTGCGCGAGCTGGAAGAAGCAAACATGAAGCCCGTCGCCATTGCGGCGGGGAGCCGGCAGAACGACGACGACCGGCAGAAAAAGACAGGAAAACCGCGGAAGTAAACGCTGAAACAGGGGTCTGATTTCTGGGAGGGATTACCGAATGAAAGAAGCGATTGGAACCGGCGAAACCGTGGAACTCGCAAGAGAAGCCGCCTGCAGGCAGCTGGGTGTGGAATCCTATGAGGCGGAGTTTGAGATCCTTGAAATGCCCATGAAAAAAACCTTCGGTCTGTTTGGCGGAAACCCGGCGAAGGTGCGGGTTTTTGTGGAGGACAACCCTGCGCAGATTGCGGCAGATTACTTGAAAAACGTACTGAAGAACATGGGATTGGAAGACGTCCGGATTGAAATCAAAAAAGAGGAAAGCGGAGCGATGCTCTGTCTGACCGGCGACGACATCGGGTATGTGATCGGCCACCGGGGCGAAACGTTAGACGCGCTTCAGTATCTGGCCGGGCTTGTCGCAAACCACGCGGGCGACAGCTATTGCCGGATTAATCTTGATATTGGCAATTACCGGGACAAGCGGAAGCAGACGCTGGAAAACCTGGGCCGCAAAATGGCGGAAAAATCGCTGCGGACGGGGCGGAATAACTCGCTGGAACCGATGAATCCCTATGAGCGCAGAATCATCCACACGGCGGTGCAGACGGTGGAGGGAGCAAAATCCTGGTCGGAGGGCGAAGACGCCGCGCGCCATGTGGTGATCGGCCCGGTTGCCGGGGAGCGGCCGGTTTCGAGAAGAAACGGCTACAACAGCCGCCGGGGACCGCAGCAGCGGGGCAGGCAGCCGTATCCTCCCCGCGGAGCGTCGCCGGGAGGACATCCGCCGTACGAAAACCGTACTCCGTCGGCGCCGGCGCAGCATGGGACGGCTCCTCTGTACGGGAAGTACGAGACAAAAAAGTAAACAGCAGACACGGAGGGCGGTTCTTTGGAATTGTCCTCTTTTTTTGAGGGATTTTTATGAATCGGACAATTTACAGCGAAACAGGCACAACCATTGCCGCAATCTCCACACCCCAGGCGCCGGGAGGCATCGGCATCATTCGGATTTCCGGACCGGACGCGCGCAAAATCGCGGGGCGTGTTTTCTCCCCCTCCGGAAAGAAAAGCCTGGAGGAGCTTCCGGGGTACACGGCCCTGTACGGAAGAGTTTTTGACGAGTCGGGCGCGATCGACGAAGCGATTGCGCTGAATTTCCGCGCACCGAAGAGCTTTACCGGGGAGAATGTGGTGGAACTCTCCTGCCATGGGGGGCTAGTTATCCTGCGCCGCCTGCTCCGCGCGGTAATCCGGGCGGGCGCCGAGCCGGCCGGGCCGGGGGAATTCACGCGGCGTGCGTTTCTCAACGGGAAAATCGGCCTGACGGAAGCGGAGTCCGTGATGCAGCTTGTTTCCGCGCAGGGGGAGCAGGCCGCGAAGGCGGCGCTCGCCGGGCATGAAGGCGCGCTGGAACGCAGGATCGCAAGCATCCGCGGAAAGCTGCTCGGCGCGGCCGCCCACCTCTCCGCGTGGGCGGATTATCCGGAGGACGATATTCCGCAGGTGACGGGGGAAGAGCTGAAAACTTCTCTCGGCGAAGTGAAAGCGGAGCTGGACGCGCTGCTGCGGGGATTCGACGCGGGGCGCGTGCTCCGCGAGGGAGTAGACACAGTGATCGCCGGGCGGCCGAACACGGGAAAGTCGACGCTGATGAACCTGCTCGCGGGCTGCGAACGGTCGATCGTGACGAGTTATGCCGGGACGACGCGCGATATTGTGGAGGACACCGTGCTGCTCGGCGGGATCCCGCTTCGGCTGGCGGATACCGCCGGGCTGCGCGACACCGCCGACCCGGTGGAGAGCATCGGCGTCGGCCGCGCGAGGGAGCGAGTCCGCTCCGCGCGTTTGGTCCTTGCCGTGTTCGACTCGTCACAGGAACTGGACGAGTCGGACCGGGCGCTGATCCGTGAGGTTGGCGATACGCCCTGCGTTGCGGTCGTCAATAAAAGCGACTTGCCGATAAAAATTAACAAAGAGTATATTGAAAATAATATAAAACAAACTGTATATTTATCTGCCCTGACGGGTGCAGGTTTGTCAAGGCTGGAAGATGCCGTGGCGTCGGTGCTCGGAACCAAAGAGCTGGAGCCGTCGGACGGAATGCTGTATACGGAGCGGCAGCGGGACGCGGCGGCGCGGTCTTTGCAAAGCGTCACGGAAGCACTGGATGCGCTGGAAAGCGGAATGACGTTCGACGCGGTGACGGTTTCTGTGGAGGACGCGGTTTCCGCGCTGCTGGAGCTGACCGGAGAGCGAGCGACTGTCGCGGTCGTCGATTCCGTTTTTTCCCGGTTCTGCGTCGGCAAATGATGGCGGAATAGACGTGGGTCCGAACCTGTGCAACGGAAAAAGAAATCAGGCGGGGACAGAAGGGCAAATGAAAAGTTTTCAACGATTTTGAGGGAAATCGTTGAAAACTTTCTTCTCTTCAAATCTTATTTTTGTTCCCCGGATTGTACGCTGCCGCGTGGCAGCGCTGTGCTGATTTATCGCTGGGCAGAATGCCCCTTTTGGCAAGGTGCCCCTTAACCATTATTTTTTCTATTAATTTACTTTGTCCTCAGGGTCCTCAGGCCGGACGGGGACGCAAAGCGGCTATCGCTCTGCCAAAAAATGCAGTTGACGGAATACGGAAAACGTGCTATTCTCTGAATTTGAAATATCAACAAAAGGTTATAGATAAATGGGATTAATGCTGGAGGGAATACTTTGACATACGATGCGGGAACATATGACGTAGCGGTCATCGGCGCGGGGCACGCGGGAATCGAAGCGGGCCTTGCTTCGGCGCGCCTGGGGTGCAGCACGCTCGTCTTTACGATTAATCTGGACGCGGTTGGAAACTGTCCGTGCAACCCGTCGATCGGCGGCACGGCAAAGGGACATCTGGTTCGGGAAATCGACGCGCTCGGCGGGGAAATGGGGCGCACGACCGACGAATGTTTCCTGCAAAGCCGCATGCTCAACCGCGGCAAGGGGCCTGCGGTTCATTCGCTGCGCGCACAGATCGACCGCCGCGAATACAGCGCCGTCATGAAGCATAAGCTGGAGCTTCAGCCAAACCTGTTTTTAAAACAGGCGGAAGTCACCGCGCTTTCCCGTAAGGACGACGGCGTATGGCTGGTTGAAACCAGGATGGGCGCGGTCTACACGGTAAAGGCGGTCGTCGTCGCGACCGGAACCTATCTGACCGGCAAAATCTATATCGGGGAGCAGTCCTGGGACGGCGGTCCGGACGGGATGTTCCCGGCGGCGTTTCTCGGCGCGTCCCTGCAAAAGCTGGGGGTCCGGCTTCGCCGTTTCAAAACCGGGACTCCGGCCCGCGTGCTGAAATCCAGCATCGATTACACAAATCTGGAAGTGCAGGAGGGTGACGAGCCGGTCGTGCCGTTTTCCTACGACACCGAAAAGCCGGGAAAAAACCGCGCGGTATGCTATATCTCCTGGACAAATGAAAAAACAAAGCGGATTATTCTTAACAACCTGGACCGTTCGCCGCTATTCAGCGGGAAGATCGAGGGCGTCGGGCCGCGGTACTGCCCGAGCATCGAGTCTAAAATCGTGCGCTTTGCCGACCATGAACGCCATCAGCTGTTCATCGAACCCTGCGGGCTGGATACGGAGGAAATGTATCTGCAGGGGATGAGCTCCTCTTTACCGGAAGAAGTTCAAATCGCGTTTTATAAAACGATTCCGGGGCTGGAGCACGTTCAGATCATGCGTACCGCCTACGCGATCGAATACGACTGCGCCGACCCGCTGCAAATGGGCGCGACGCTGGAATTCCGTGATTTTCCGGGCCTGTACGGCGCGGGACAGTTCAACGGCAGCTCCGGTTATGAAGAAGCCGCCGCGCAGGGATTGGTCGCCGGAATCAACGCGGCGCTGAAAATTCAGGGCAGAAAGCCGATGCTTCTGGACCGGGCAGGGTCCTATATCGGCACGCTGATCGACGATCTGATTACAAAAGGCACGTCGGAGCCTTACCGCATGATGACTTCCCGCAGCGAATACCGGCTGGTGCTCCGGCAGGACAACGCCGACGCGCGCCTGACGCCGCTGGGCCGGGAAATCGGCCTCATCGGCGACGAACGATGGGCGAGGTTTCAGACAAAGCAAAAGCAGATCGAAACGGAGCTGGAACGCGTGAAAAACACGATTCTGGCGCCGTCGGAAGCGCTCAATGACCTGCTTGTTTCACATGAAACATCGCCGGTTGCGACGGGCGTGCGGCTCTCCGACCTGATTCGCAGGCCGCAGCTGAACTATCAGGCGCTTTTGCAGGTCGACCCGAACCGGCCCGACCTGCCGGCGGCGGTTTTTGAAAATGTGGAGATTGAGCTGAAATACGAGGGATATATCCGCAGGCAAAAGTCACAGATTCATGAAATGCGCCGCCTGGAAGGCCGCGTCTTGCCGGACGGGACGGATTACGGCAAAATCACGGGGCTGAGGGCGGAAGCGCAGGAAAAGCTGCAGGCTGTTCAACCCGGAAGCGTGGGGCAGGCCTCGAGAATTTCCGGTGTGAGTCCGGCGGACATCAGCGTTTTGATGATCTGGCTGGCGCGTCATGGGGAGGGAACGCCATGAAAAGTATCCGGGAACAGCTGATTTCGGCTGCGGCGGACTATCAGATCACGGTTTCGCCGCTTCAGGCCGAACAGTTCCAGACCTATCTGGAATTGCTGACCGAATGGAATCAGAAGATCAACCTGACGGCGCTGAAAGAGCCGGAAGAAATTGCGGAAAAGCATTTTCTTGACAGCATTCTGATTCTGAAAAAATTGGAAATCACGCGGGGGGCTCGTTTGATCGACATCGGCACGGGGGCGGGATTTCCGGGGGTACCGCTCCTTTTGATGAGACCGGACCTGAAGCTGACCCTGATGGACGGGCTGAACAAGCGGTTGATTTTTTTGGAGGAACTGCTGCGTGTGCTTTCGCTGAACGCGGAGCTTGTCCACGCGCGCGCGGAAGAAGGGGCGCGAAAGCCGGAATTCCGCACGAAATTTGAGTTTGCAGCGGCCCGCGCGGTTGCGCGGCTTCCGGTTCTGTGTGAATACTGCCTTCCTTTTTTGAAAGACGGCGGAATTTTCGCGGCGATGAAGGGCCCCGAGGTAGAGCGGGAATTGGAAAGCGCGAAACGTGCGATCGAATTGCTTGGCTGCGAAACAATCTCCTCGCGCGAATACGCGCTGCCAGGCGGGGACGGCCGCAGTCTGGTGCTGATCCGCAGAAACGCGCCGCTGCCAAGGGAGTACCCGCGTCACGGAGCAAAGATTGCAAAATCGCCCCTGTAAAATTTTCCACACAATTCGAGCAAACAGTTGAAAACAATCCCGAACAATTCTAGCTAAGAGAAAGGCTGCGAGAAGCTTTTCTCTTTTTCAGTTTCCGCGGGGATTCATTTAGCAGCGTAAAATAAATGCTGATTTTGGGTTTTCAACAGGTAAAGGTATGATTGGTGGAAAACTTTGCCGAATATATACGGGCGCGCTTTTTGCGATTCCAATGCGGTTTTTTATCAATCAAGACAGATTGGCACGGAGCAGGCGCCGAAAGTTTTCAACAAAATTGATTCCTGCTGTTGAAAAAAGAAAGATGGAAGCAGGGCCATTATGTGGGGAATTTTTTTGAAAATATTAATAGTACTGGAAACCTGGGGCAATCTAAAAGGGAAATTATTTTTTGCATTAGACAGAAGATGACAAAATACGGTTTTGCGGTGTGCTATGCTTGTACACGAGGACAAGCAAAGGAGGCGGCCGCAGTGCTTTTCAGGGACAAGAGTAAAGTGGTTGAAATCGACCTTGACCGGATACGGCCAAACCCGTCGCAGCCGCGCAGGACCTTCCATGAAGAAGAACTGCTCGGCTTGTCCCAAAGCATCCGGGAGAACGGACTGCTCCAGCCGCTTCTGGTCAGAAAAACCGGCGATGGTTTTGAGCTGATCGCGGGGGAGCGGCGGCTTCGGGCGTGCCGGATCGCGGGCCTGAAAACGGCGGCCTGCCTGATCAGCGACTGCTCGCCGGATCAGAGCGCGGTCATGGCGATGACGGAAAACATCCAGCGCAGCAATCTTGAGCTGTTCGAGGAAGCCGAGGGAATCCGCAGGCTGATCGAACGCTGGCATGTCACGCAGGAGGAGGCGGCGTCCCGGCTGGGAAAAAGCCAGTCGGCGGTCGCAAACAAACTGCGGCTGCTCCGCTTTTCAGAATCGGAGCGCGAAAGAATCGTGTCATCCGGACTGAGCGAACGCCACGCACGGGCGCTGCTCCGGTTGGAGGACCAGAGGCTGCGCGAAAAAGCGCTCAGCTTCGTGATTGAAAAAAAATTGAATGTCCGCCAGACCGAGGAGTATGTGGAAAAGCTGCTCTCCGGCGATAAAAATACAAACCAGAAGAAAACGCCCGTCATCAAGGACGTGCGGATTTTCCTCAATACGATTTCCCATGCGATTGCGACGATGAAACAGAGCGGAATCAGCGCGCAGACCCTCCAAAGCGAAACGGAGGAGTATATCGAATGCGTCGTCAGGATTCCGAAAACCCAGGCCTACGCGGGGGGCAGCCAAAAACCCGCCTGAATTTGATTATAAGTTTTTTACTCCTATTTCCCTATATCATTTCCCGCAGAACGGGCCGGACTTTTGTCCGGCCCGTTCTGTTGTTGCAATTTGAAAACTCCCGGCACAGCCGGGAGTTATGAAACGAGAAAAGATTTGGCAGGGAGGGGGAAGGGGGTGAGAAATGTCGTTGCAAGTGCAAGAAAGCCCCGAGCGCCTTGAGGCGCAGCCAGTAAAACAGGGCTTTGCCCGCATAAGAAAAACCCCCGGCTGTGCCGGGGGCTGACTATTCTACCGTAAGAATTTCAAAGTCAAAAAAGCGTTCCTGAAATTCGGTCAAGGCCTGAACCTGCTCGGCGCTGTACTGATTCGGCCGTTTGGCGACGACCAGCTTGTCTTCGCGGTCGTTTAGCCGGTGGATTACGGCGATAACAACTCCCGTGTACTCTGAAAGCGGCTTGAACTCGCCTACGAGATAAGCGTCGATTTCTTCGCCATCTTCCGCAATGGTGCCGGGCAGGTAGCCGTAATTGAGCGGGTAGATCAGATTGGGGTGTTCCGGGTGCCGGGAGCCGAGAGGAGTTCACGGAAAAAGAAACGCCGAAACCGATGTTTCACATGAAACATCGCCTGAAAAGCGAACCCCGGCGCGGCTTTTGGAAGAAAGATCCTGTCGAAAAGCCGAAGAATTCCGGAAAATTTTCTTTATCTTCCCAAAGAGTCGTGCTATAATAATAGAAAACTTTCCCGCATCCGGCGGGAATGGCCCTGCGGCTGTGGACAGGCCGCAGGAAGGGGGAAATGCTTTGGGCAAAATCATTGCGATCGCCAACCAGAAGGGCGGGGTCGGCAAAACGACTACGGCGGTGAATCTGTCTGCCGCGCTCGGGCTGCGGGGGAAGAAAACGCTGCTGGTCGACGCGGACCCGCAGGGGAATTCCTCCAGCGGGGTGGGAATCGACCGCAGAAACCGGAAAGAAACGGTTTACGAAGTGCTGATCGGCGACAAAACTGCACAGGACATCATCCTGAAAACGGAATTCGAAAATCTCGACCTTCTGCCTTCCAGCATGAACCTTGCGGGGGCGGAAATCGAACTGGTCGACCTGGAACACCGGGAATCCCGCCTGAAAAGCGCGCTTGCCCCCGTCAGGGAGGCGTACGATTATATTTTGATCGACTGCCCGCCGTCCCTTGGAATGATCACGACGAACGCCCTGACCGCCGCGGACACGCTGCTGGTTCCGATCCAGTGCGAATATTACGCGCTGGAAGGGCTGACGCAGCTGATGAACACGGTTCGGCGCATTAAACGCCAGTATAACGGACATCTTGAAATCGAGGGCGTCCTTCTTACCATGTATGACGGAAGACTCAACCTCACCCAGCAGGTGGTGGAGGAGGTAAAAAAGTATTTTCCGCGGCGTGTGTTCGGCACGGTGATTCCGCGCGGGGTGCGCCTTTCGGAGGCACCGAGCTACGGCAGGCCGATTCAGTATTTCGACCGTTCCTCCAAGGGCGCGCTGTGTTACAACGCCCTGGCGGAGGAATTGGAAGCCGGCGCGCGCTGAAAACTGAGAAAACCGGATGTAACGAATCGGAAAAGTCCGTTGAAACAGGAAGGCAGGCGGTAAAATGGCAGGAAAAAAAGGCGGTCTGGGGAAAGGCCTGGACGCGATTTTCGCGGAAAACGATCTTGAGGGCGGCCAGACATCCGTAACTTTAAGCCTGGATGAAATCGAACCGAACCGCGGGCAGCCGCGGCGGGAGTTCAATGAGGAGGCGCTGCAGGAGCTGGCAGAGTCCATCCGGCAGCACGGAGTTCTGCAGCCCCTGCTGGTGCGGCCGATTTTCAGCGGCGGATACCAGATCGTCGCGGGGGAACGCCGGTGGCGGGCCGCCCGCCTGGCGGAGCTGAAGGAAGTTCCCGCCGTTGTACGCGAGATGAGCGACAGCGAGGTGATGCAGCTTGCCCTGATTGAAAATCTTCAGCGGGAGGACCTGAATCCGCTCGAAGAGGCGCAGGGATACCAGTCGTTGATCGAAACCTACGGCATGACGCAGGAAGAAGTGGCGAATACGGTCGGAAAATCCAGGCCGGCCGTGGCGAACGCCCTGCGGCTGCTGAATCTTCCGGAGGAAGTGCGGGGAATGGTGGAAAAGGGAATCCTTTCCGCGGGACATGCCCGCACCCTGCTGAGTTTTCCCAGCCGCGCGCTGATGATGGAAGCCGCGAAAGCCGCGGCGGAGGGCGCCTCCGTGCGGGAAATCGAAAAGATGGCCCAGAGGGCCAACAGTACGCCGAAAGCGAAAAAATCCTCGTCGAAAATCAAGTTTTATGAGGAAACGGAGCTTGCCCTGCGCGAAAGTCTTGGCAGAAAGGTAAATGTTACCGGAAGCAGCAAGCGCGGCATGCTGCAGATTGAATTTTACGGGCAGGACGATCTGACCGAATTAATCCGGCGGATTCATGACAATACTTAAGATAGAATAAAAAACCAAAGGAGCAAGTCAACATGATTGACATCAAACTGATTCGCAGCAATCCCGATCTGATTAAGGCGGGGGCGAAAAAGAAAGAATTCGACGCGGATAAAATCATAGACGATATCCTGAAATACGACGTCCGCCGCCGCGAAATCACAGGCAGCGTTGAGGCGATGCGCGCCGAGCAGAACGCGGCTTCCAAGCAGATTCCGCAGATCAAAAAGCAGGGCGGGGACGCTTCTGAGCTGATGGCGAAGATGAAAGCTCTCGCGGGGAAGATCAAAGAGGGCGAAGCGGAGCTAGGCGAAGCGGAAGCAAAGCAGAACGAGCTGCTGCTCAGCCTGCCGAACATGCCGGACGAGGATGTGGTTGCCGGCGGCAAGGAAAACAATCAGCCGCTCCGCTATTTTAAAGAGAAGCCGGAGTTTGATTTTGAGCCGAAAAACCATGTGGATCTCTGCGAGAGCCTGCATTTGATTGACTACCAGCGCGGGGCAAAGCTGTCCGGCGCCGGTTCCTGGGTCTATACCGGCGTGGGCGCGCGGCTGGAATGGGCGCTGCTCAACTTTTTTATCGACGAGCATGTCCGCGACGGGTATCAGTTCATGCTGCTTCCGCACATGCTGAAATACGAATGCGGCTATGTGGCGGGGCAGTTCCCGAAATTCGCGGACGAAGACTACTGGATTCAGAATCCGACGACGAACGACCGCAAATTCCTGCTTCCTACCGCGGAAACAGCCCTTGTAAACCTGCACCGGGACGAGGTTTTGGAAGCGGACGAGCTGCCGAAAAAATATATCGGCTATACGCCCTGCTACCGCAGGGAAGCGGGCAGCTACCGCTCGGAGGAACGCGGCATGATCCGCGGCCACCAGTTCAACAAGGTCGAAATGGTTCAGTACACGAAGCCCGAGGACTCCGACGCCGCGTTTGAAGAATTGGTCCATAAAGCGGAAAACCTGGTGCAGGAGCTGGGTCTTCACTACCGCCTGAGCAAGCTGGCGGCGGGCGACTGCTCATTTTCGATGGCGCGCACCTATGACATTGAGGTATGGATTCCGTCGATGGGGATTTACAAGGAAGTCAGCTCCGCTTCCAACGCGCGGGAATATCAGGCGCGGCGCGGCAACGTGAAGTACCGTGGAGAGGACAAAAAGCTGCATTTTGTCCACACGCTGAATGCTTCCGGTCTTGCCACCAGCCGGTTGTTCCCGGCGATTGTGGAACAGTACCAGAACGCGGACGGCAGCGTTACGGTACCGGAAGTGCTGAGAAAATATCTGGGAATGGACGTCATTCGCCCATGAAAGAGGACCTGACCGCCGAATATGTGCGCCGCTTCACGGTGCCGGTCTACGACGTCGGGCCGGATAACCGGATGAAGCTCGGCGCGGTTCTGCGGCATGTTCATGAAACCAGCGAACAGCACGTGGACCTGCTGCATATCGGTTATGAAGAGCTGCGGGAGCAGGCCGGCATCGTGTTCTTTCTGGTCTGCAACCGCCTGAAAATCCGCCGCCTGCCGTGCCACAGGGAGAAAATCGAAGTGCGTACCCACCCGCGCGGGCGCGGCGGCGTGCGGTTTTACCGCGATTTTAAGTTTTACGACGAGAGCGGGACGCTGTTGATCGACGCGATGCAGGTTACGGTGCTCGCGGACGCGGAGACGCATCGGGTCCGCAAGCCTCAGGCGTTTGTCGACCTCGGCGTGTTCCGCGACGAGCCGGTCGACCCGGAGGAGAAGATGGTGCGCGTCGCGGTGCCGGAGGGGCTTCAACCGGTCGGCGAGCGCCCCGTGTACCGTTCGGACCTGGATTCCAACGGGCATATGAACAACGCCGTTTACGCGGATATCGTCGCGGATTTTCTGCCGGAGCAGAACGGGGAAGCGGTGCGCGGGCTGCAGATCGATTATCTGCGCGAAACCCCGCCGGGGGAAAACCTGAGGCTTACCGCGCGGCACGGGGAAGGCGAAACACTGATGCGCGGCGAAAATTCGGGCGGAGTCAGCTTTGAGGCGCGAGTCCTGTTCTGACTCCTCGCCTGGTCGGCGCGAAAAAACTTTTTTGTTTATTTTCAGTTACATATTGACAAATCATGTGGACATGTATTATAATGAATAACGCTCCGCTATGAAGAACGGAGTTTCGTGGCGGCATAGCTCAGTTGGCTAGAGCATTCGGTTCATACCCGAAGCGTCGTTGGTTCGAATCCAATTGCCGCTACCATTTATATGGCCCGTTGGTCAAGTGGTTAAGACACCGCCCTTTCACGGCGGTAACACGCGTTCAAATCGCGTACGGGTCACCAAAAGTGTGGACGCATAGCTCAGCTGGTTAGAGCGCTCGCCTCACACGCGAGAGGTCGCAGGTTCGAGTCCCGCTGTGTCCACCAAAAAGACATATCTTCCGCCAAGTGGGAGGTATGTCTTTTTTTTATTTGGAAAGTGTGGTAAAATGAATTTGAATTCCGTTGTTATAGAAAGCTAAACAGATTTGCTGTATGCTAATATCTGCATAAAAGAATTAGTTGTTGTGAAATGCAGTTAGCAATAAGACTCTTTTGAAATAGTAAATTTTTTTGCAACATTTTTCCTATAAAATAAAAGGATTTGAACCTTCTTGGTTTGAGTCCTTTTATTATTTTGTTTTTCATGGTATACTCAGTTCGGATTATTAAAAATGCGGAGGATTCAATGATAGAAAGCGATATAGCGCCTTGGGAGTTATTGCAGAAAAAGATGACATGGGAGCAACTAAACTTTATCAAAAATAAAAAAGTATTGGATTTTGGAAGTGGGAATGGATTAACTGCCAGCCATTTTGCCGCAGATAACGAGGTAATCGCTATTGAGCCAGACGAGAAGATGTTACAGAATCGGTTTACGGAAAATAAATATACACAAGTAATAGGCGGTCTGAATGAGCTTAAAAATTACAGGGATGAATCGTTTGATGTGATTTTATGTCATAATGTTCTGGAATATGTAAAAAAGAGGGAGGAAATCATAAATGAATTTTCGCGGATACTAAAAAATAATGGTTTTGTTTCAATTTTAAAACATAACAGGGCCGGCAGAGTTATGCAGATGGTAGTATTGCTGAACAACTTTGAGCATGCAAGCGAATTACTGGCAGGTAAAAATGGAACTGCTCAACATTTTGGAACTATCGACTATTATGATGATGCGGATATATTAAAATGGTTCGGATGCTCTTTTGAAATTGTTAAAGTTCTAGGTATGAGAACATTTTGGTGTTTGCAACAGAATCAGGATATTCAAAAGGAACAATCATGGCAGGAAAAAATGCTTGATATTGAGAGAAAAGTCAGCACTCTAGAAGATTATAAATCCGTCGCATTTTTTCATCATGTCATTTTACGTAAAATATAGGTTTTGCGCATAATTCAAAGCCTGCATCTAAATTGAGCAGATGACACAAAAGCAGAAGCACCCTTAGGGGTTCTTCTGCTTTTGGTTTATACGGTGGATTTAGTCGATCCCCGGCGCAATCCGGAGGACCGGGTTCAACGCTCGTTTTCTCTATTCCCCGTGCAGAGGTTCGCGGAACGGGGGCATTTCCCTTACGCTCCCATGATGCCTGATGACCGAGCGAACGACCGCATAGATGCTGATTTTTACTGTATTCGTGGTAAAATAGGTGCGGGGAAAAGAATGAAAAGCAGGGTGAATTTGCACTTTGGGACGATGCAGATGCGAGTGGCAGATAAGGTTCAAAGACTTCGGCCAGCCGACCGGGGTGCCGATGTCCAGATAATCGTTGGGTAAAACGAGCGGAAAGCATTCCGTGGAATGGGATTGAACAGATTTTGTTTTTTCATGCAATACAGGGCAGAAGCGCGGAGCGGTTCCGTGACCGCTCCGCGCATGATAGGGTTACGCCAGCTGCCCCGGCAGCTTCAGCTTTTTTTTGGGCGGAAACTGTGCGTCGAAGGTTTCAGCTTCTTTTTCATCCACGAAGTAGCCCTCCGGATCCTTGTAGGTGCCGGAAACGCCTCCCAGAAAGCCGGGATTTAACTCGCAGATCAGAAAATAGGGAACCACGGCGTCGCGTGGCTCGGCAAAGTAGTGGATGCCCTTCGTGCTTGCCGTCACGAAACCGGACCGGCCGTAAAAGTCGATGTTTCCGGTGATGGCCAGCGCGCCCGCGCCCAGCTTTTTGGCCTCGTTCATGGAGTGGCGCAACAATATCGTGCCGTAGCCCTGTCGCTTCAATTCCGGCGCAATGCTGATGGGGCCGAAGGTCATGATGGGAATGCTTCTGCCGTCGTCGGCGTGGATCTCAGAGCGGGCATACATCACATGACCGATCAGTCTGCCGCGGAGCTCCATCACGAAATCCAGCTCCGGAACAAAATCCGGCCTGCCGCGAAAGGTGTGCAGAACATAATGCTCCAGACACCCGGGACGGTAGACATTCCAAAACGCCTCGCGCGTCAGATTTTCTGTTTCGCGGTAATCGCTTGTTGTTTCCAAACGGATGGTATATTCGTTTTGCATGGTTTTTCCTCCTAAAATTGATGGTTTTCAATTCAGGGAGGTTCGAGATGTGTTCAGCAAACCTCCCGGTTAGCCGACAATCTCCAAGGCGTTGTTTTTCAAACAGCAGTCTCCTAAATGTTCTATTTGATCGGGCTTTGAGCCGCGGTCATGGCTCCATTATAGTGCTTTGCACTTGAGAACGCAAGAGGCGGTTTGGCAGTGTATCCAACAAGTCAAGGCGCCGGGCCCGGTAGAGCCCATTATCCCAGCCTCCTTTTGTAACACGGACAAGATTGCTGAAAAAGGAAAACATCTGCTGCAAAGAGACTTTATTCCGGGACTAAAACATGGTATGATGATAAAAAAGTGCGAGGGGATATCGCCATCAAACATCTAGCCAACGCCGTCACTACCACTAGGTTTCTGTTTGCAGGCGGAATGGTACTGGCCGCTCCATTCTCCGCCGCTTTTTGGACTTGCTATCTGTGCGGTGGAATCAGCGATCTTCTGGATGGGGCGCTGGCCCGCAGGCTGAACACGCAAAGCGTCGCCGGAGCGATGCTGGACAGCGCCGCAGATCTGGTTTTCACCGCGGCAATCGCGGTTTTCACGGTGCGGTATCTCCCATTTCGCATATGGCTGTGGATCGGCGCCGCCTTCATCGCGGCCTTGCGTCTTACGTGCTATGCCATCGGATTTGTGAGATACAAAACTTTTTCCGCCCTGCATACTTACGCGAACAAGGCTACGGGCGCGCTGATTTTCACATTCCCGGTTATGGATGCGGCGCTGGGGCTGACTGCCGCGGGCGTCATCCTGTGTGCCGCGGCGCTGTTATCGTCTCTGGAGGAACTCGCGATTACCATCAGCGCCCCCACACTGAACCGCGACCGCCGGAGCATCTTCTGAAAACAAAATCATCCTTCGGGAATCCGCAAACAGGGACGGTCATGAAGAACTGCTTGCGTGCAGCCGCTGATTTTGAAGGGCCCCTTTGAAAAAAGCAGCGGAACAGCAAAAGAAGTCAACCGATCGTGCGGGAAATTCGGAAGGAGGGGTGCAATATGCTGCAACATTTTTCGTTGGAAACAAGGCGGTTTTTTCTCTGCAATCTGCTTCTGGTGGTCTGCTGCTCGTTTTATCTTCTGTGGTGGCTGCTGGCGTTTCGACCCGTGAACCCAATCAAGGGCATGAAAACCGGCTGGCTGCTGATCCCCGCGTTTGCCGCCGGGATCACGGCAGTGGTCTTTGCCGCCAGAGGTCTGGGCATGGCGGCGGACAAACCGGGTCTGATTCCATCCGGCTGGGTACTAAGGGGAGGTATCGCCGCATATGTGCTGTTGCTGATCGTCACAAGGTTTTCGCTGCACCGACCGGTAACGACAGAGCTTTTTCTGATCGTCGGCTGGGCCATGCTGGCGCTGAACGAGACAAGCGTCCTGTTCGGCTGCGGCGCGTTTGGCCGCGGAACCGCAATGGCTTTTTCGGCGTTGATTGCCGTCGGCGCGTCGGCCAGTCTGGTCTGCTATGTTTTGTACTACCAGCTCCCTGCTAAAGCGGGCTTTATCGACGGCATTGTACCGCTTGCGACGACGGCGCTCATCATGGGCGGCATGGATCTCGCTTTGCTGCCGGCGCTCGGATAAGCCCCGGGCATTACTGTATTGAAAACACGGGGAGAGAAACTTTGATATCGGGGCCGCAGGTGTGCGCGCCGCGTTGTTTCCGTATTTTTATTCCGGCAAGGAGGTTCCTACGGAATTACATTCTACTGACCCCGGAAAATCTGGAGCGGGAGCATATCAGCTGCGCTATCTTCCAGTACAAGGACCTGCAGGTTGCCGCCAAAAAGGCAGGCTCAAAACGCGCCCGTCGCCTGGACAAACTGCGCGCTTTTTATAACGGAAATTACGTCGCCAACGAAATATTGTCCGAAATGAATTTTTTGCGCCGGCGGCGGAAAATAAAGCAGAAAGAAAGGTACGCTTTGATATGGCAAATGAATGGGAGCGCTTTAACCAGACGTTTTTTAAGACGCTGGAATGCGGCATCGAAAAGCTGCCGCAGAGCGAACAAGAGAAGCTGTACCGCCCCTGTGCGGTAAGCTGTGTTCAGAACTATGTTTTAAATGAACAGCAGCGGCAGTTTAACGAGTGCGGCGGCGATCTTGATTTGCAGTACGAAAAATACGGGCGGTCGGAGTTCTTCTTCGCGCACATCGTCGAGCGCGGCCGTGTCTACGAGATCGGCTATCCGCGCTGCCTCTGCCCGGCGGTGGAAGCGGGTCTCGCATCCGCGCCGGTACACTGCGAGTGCTCCCGGCAGAGCATTCTTTATGTGCTCAACACACTGCTGCCGGAAAAGAAAATCCGGGTGGAGCTGATGCACACGGTCCTCTCCGGCGCGCAGGAATGCCGATTCCGTGTGACCGTGGAATAAAACCCTGCGCGGCGCATTCCTTCCCACGATTCAAGAGAAAAATACATATTGAATACTCAAACGCAATCGTGGATGGCAAGCTTTACGCGCACTGGACAAAGCTGAAAGTTCCGGTGAACCCGGTTTAACAAATTTGGAGTTTTTTTACTGTCACCTGTAAAATAGGCACGATTTAATGGATCTCTGCAAAAAATATATTGCAGAGATCCATTGTTTATTGTTGAAATGTAAAGAAAATTTACTTTCCTGTTTGCCTGTAGGTTCTTATGGTAATCAATCCCCATCCTACCGCGCAAGAAAAGAATGTTAAAGATAGTTTCCAATTTGAATGAATAAAAAAAGCACCTGCAAACAAAAAAATGCTATTGCAACAATAAACAGCCCGAGTTTCCACTTATTCAATGTGATGCCCCCAACAGAAAGCACGACGTCTTTTCCGAAAGATCCTCTTTTGAGCTGACCGATTTGCCGGAAAGCGACTGGGAAACGGTGCTTTGCGCAGAGGATGTTTCCGAAGAACCCGACGACGGAGACTCGGAAGACAAGTTTTCTGCTGCGGAACCGGTCCCGGAGCTTACCGCGTTTCCCCCGTTGAGGGTGCCACAGCCCGCCATGGTTAAAATAAAGACGGATAAACAAAATGCTGAAAACTTCGTTGCTTTCATAGACTTTATTTCCTTCAAAAATTGACTAAGAATCGGTGACTATTGAATATTTTCTTTCAATTTAACCGAGCTTTTTAAATTTAATGCCGCTGTTATTCGCGTATTTTTCAGCCTCGGAACCGGTGATGCCCTTTATGGTAAGCTCTACGCCGGAATCACTTGGCCAAATGGCGGTCCCTGCTATTTTTGTAACGCTTTTGGGAATAGAAATGCTTTTAAGCAGGGTACAGTCTGAAAATGCGCTGTTGTCTATTTCGGTAACGCCCTCGGATATTATTACGTCGGTGAGCTTTTCGCAGCTGTCAAATGCATCGGTACCGATTTTGATAACGGTTGAGGGGACGGTAAAAGTCCCGCCTTTGCCGCATGGGAATAGAAGAAGCGTACTTTTATCCTTTGAGTAAAGCACACCGTCTTCACTGGCATATACGCTGCTGCCGCTGCCGACAGTGACTGATCGCATATCGGAGCAGTGGGAAAACACGTCGTATCCTATAACGGCGACACTTTCAGGGATCGCGATGCCGGTAAGCTTTTTGCAGAAGAAGAATGCGCGGTCGCCAATAATATTGATGCCGCCGCACAGCTTCACGGCAGTCAGCTTATCGCAGCCGTGAAACGCGCCACTGCCGATTTCGGTTACGACGCCGGGTACCGTAAACGTCCCTTCCCTGCCTCCGGGGCAGCAAAGAAGCCGCGATTTGTCTTTAGTATATAAAACGCCGCCGTCGCTGCAATACTGTTGATTTCCAGTGCTTACGTTTATCGCTTCAAGGCTGCTGCATCCGATGAAAGGATAACGTCCTAATTTTACTACACTGTCGGGCAGCCGTACGGATTTAAGTTTTGCGCATGAAGAAAAAGCGCCGTAATCTCCTATTTCCGTAACTCCGTCGGGAATGTCTATGCTCTCAAGCCCACAGCCGTAAAAGGCGCTTCCGCCAATACTTTTGACGCTTTTGGGGATATTGATATCCGTTAGGTTCTCACAGTAGTCGAAAGTACCGTCTTCTATTTTTGATAATTTGACCGGTAAATCTATCGATGACAAAGCGGTGCAGTCCGCGAATGCTTTTTCGCCTATTTGAGTAACACTTTGCGGTATACTCATGCTGTGGATGAGATTGCAGCCTGAAAAAGCCGCTTCGCCGATGGCGGTTACGCTGCCGGGGATATTGATGCTTTTCAGTTTTTCACAGTCCGCAAAAGCGCGGTTGCCTATCTTTGTAATGCCGTCGGGTAAAGACACGCTTGCAAGGCCGGTGTTCCCGCTGAACGCCCCGCCGCATATTGAAGTCACGCTTTTGGGAACGGCTATATCTTTTTTACTGCCTTTGTATTTTAAAAGCATCCCGTTCACGGTTACGAAATCGTCCTTGTTGTTTCTGAGCCACATAGTGCCGTCAAAAGCACCGCCGCCTATATCAGAAACATTCTCCGGGATTTTTATATCGGAAATGAAGCAATCTGAAAACGCGCCGCTTCCGATGGAAGTAAGACTCTTAGGCAGCGTGACGCTGTCAAGCTGCAGGCATCCGGCGAACGCGTCGTCGCCTATGGACGTGACGCCCTCGGGAATTTTTACGCCAAGAAGGGTGTCGTCCTGATAAAAAGCACCGTTGCATATTTTTGTTATGCCGCTTGGTATTGTCACGTTGTGTATGTGGCCTTTGTACCTTACGAGCATCCCGTTTAGGGTGGCAAAATCGCCCTTGGTGTTTTTGAGCCACGCGGTCCCGTCAACGGCGCCGGTGCCGATTTCCTTTACTCCCTTTGGTATTGTGAGGTTCGCAAGGTTTTCACAGTCTAAAAAGGCATCCTCGTCTATTTCGGTTACGCTTTCAGGTATGTTGATATCGGTTAACTTTTTGCAGCCTTCGAAAGCATAGCCGCTGATTTTTTCAATGCCGTCCGGCAGGGAAACACGTTGCAGGACCGGACATTCTTCAAAGGCGCCTACATCTATTTGAGTAACGCTTTCCGGTATGGTTATTTTGGTTAAAGCGGTGCAGCCGCTGAACGCCTCGTTATCTATCTTTGTAACGCTCTCAGGAATTATAACATCCGATATTGAGGAATCTTCAAATGCTTTTGAGTCTATTTCAGTTATCCCGTCAGGTATGGTCACGGTGCCGCCGGAACCCTTGTACGAAACGAGAATGGAACCGTCGATGTCGAACTCAGCGTTTGAAACGGGCTTTCTGTGTTCCCTTGCCGGCGCGGAAGAAATTGCCGTCTGGCTTTCCGCGTTCTTTGCCGGGGGAGCCGAGACGGTGCAGGCGGAAAATAGAAAGGCCGCGGTTTCTGCCGCAAGTACAGTCGTGAGCAGTCGTTTTGAAAAATGTATCATGACACGTTCTCCTTCTAAATATAATGATCCCTCCGCTCTCAATTTTCCCCATCGGGATTTTCAGGCAGAAGACCCGGTAAGGGTTTTCTTTGTCTCTGAAAAATCAGGGAAGCCTCAGAGGAACAATCTCTTAACTATGAAATTCCGGAATCCAGGACAAGATTTTACTTTCCTGTTTGCCTGTAGGTTCTTACGGTAATCAATCCCCATCCTACCGCGCAAGAAAAGAATGTCAAAGATAGTTTCCAATTTGAATGAATAAAAAAAGCACCTGCAAACGAAAAAAATACGATGGCAACAATAAACAGCCCGAGTTTCCATTGATTCAATGTGATGCCTCCAACAGAAAGATATTTAGACGGGTAGCCCGCTTTCTTTTTACTCAGGGTTTCGCTAAGTTTACAAAATCAAATTTAATCTCTCTTTATTTTATGTACGGCAATGAATGAGTTATTTCGGCGTTTATAAATTGGACACGTTATAAATGTCGTTATGTCCAAACAAATAGTTTATAAAGTTGCTGTAACGATTAAAATGGAGGTCTTTAAAATGGCAGACAGTTGTTATATCAATCAAACAAATTCAAGGTGGAATGATCTTCCGTTTAAAGGGTCAACCGTGGGAGAATCGGGCTGCATCGTTTGTTGTGCGGCAATGATAATTTGCAAAAAACTTTCGATTAGCGATGATACCGGTAAATTGGCCGTTATTAAATCTGTAATCTCAAAATGTACAGATAAAAACGGAAAATTTAGTTGGGCGGCTACAATCACGTACAGGGACACAACTTTTAAGTTTACCCGCACAACCACCAAACCCAATTATGCTGCATGGCCCATTGTTTTTTATCGGAGTTATGGTCATGCAGTTTTAGCCACGAGTCCTTCAACTGTTTTAGACCCAGGAAATTATAGAATTACAACAGTTGAGGCAGCAAACAAGCAATATAAGTCATCCGATATGGCTTATTGGACCCATACTACTTCTGGGGGTGATGATTCTTTTACTTGTGACACGACCTCAACGGTCACCATTCAGCGTGGAAACAGATACATTGCGCGAATCACCTGCTCGCAATATCCCAAAGTCGTTGCAGGCACCGGCGGCATTGTTTCCATCAGCCTTGCGAGCCAGTCCGGGAGCAATTACTACTTCGCCTTTACTGGAGTAAGCGCCGGTTCCACAGGCATTTACATCAACAACAGAAGTTCAGCGGTTTTCGTTTGCAAAGTTGTTTAAACCATTCAACAGGAAGCCTGAGCGGTATGCTCAGGCTTCCTGTATCGTTAAAGTAGGCAATATTCTAAAGTTAGTTTGGCGCATCAAAAATTTGGGTTAATGACACCCCCACACCACCTATCCGAACCGATTTCCATGAAAGCATAAATGTTATTTAATTATTCGCTTTCTCGGCATAAATAATCGTAACGACCTTATTATAATTATTTCCTTTTGACTGCGATATGTTAATACGCAAATAAACTCCTCTGTCGCTTTTATTCTTGACAGTCTGTACTTTATAATAATTGTCCAAGTTGATTGGAATATCGTAATAATAGGCCACGCCCTGGCCGTTAAGATTATCCCCGTATTTTGCTTGTTCTACGGGTTCACCGTATAATTTTCTAACCGTTTCAACTGCATCTCCTATTTTTAGCCCTTTTTGTGTTTTATAGGAACTGTGCAGTTGTGTATCTGAATCAGACTCGATTGATATCTTATCGAATAAATCAGTTCCCAGTGTAAAAAGTAGGTCGATTCCATGATCAGTGGAAATTCTATTCGGACTAGGATCTCTATTTTCCACGGTTTGCATTTGATTCTCAGCTAAAGCCTTTTTTACCTGCTCTGATGTCATACCAATATGAAATATTGCCTTTGTATGATCATCTTCGGCGAATAACAGACCTTTTTCTTCTGAAGTTGACGAAGCCGTAGTTGAATTTGAAGATGAATCCGCTGTAACCGCTGACTTTGACGCATTGGACGAAACTGACGAACTGTCGAGGGAGGAAACGGAATCGGAAGACGAATTTTTCACCGCCGAACCGGTCCCGGAGCTTACTGGGGCTCCATTTGCTGCATTGCAGCCCCACGTAAAAATTAATAGCGCCGACAAACTAATAAAACATAATTTTCTAAATTTCATAAATGTGCCCCTTTAACATTATCGTAAATAATCCCCATAGCGGTCAGCATAATAATCAATGCAATCAACCCTGTTAAATTTATCGCCTTTCATCTGTGAAATATCAATTCTCAAATGTGCACCTCTCTTTTTAGAACCACTCGAGTTATCCGGGCCAGCTATTTTTTTACATTGCTCATAATAACTATCTAGATTAATCGGTAAATCGTAATAATACGATATGGATAAATCCTCATTAACAGCATCTCCGCCTTTGCTTTTTTCCAAAGGTTCACCATACAGTTTTATTGCCGTTTCAACTGTATCGCCTATTTTTAAACCCTTTTGTGTTTCATATGGACTGGACAATTCTGTATCGGAAGCCGACCATATTATCAGCTGGTTCAATAGGTCGGTTTTCGAGTCAAAGCTTGTGCTTAATCCGCCAATAATACCAAATCCAAGATCATTGTTTAATACTTCTTCATCTGAAGCTCCATAATCATTTGGCTCCAGCCTCAACCCATTATCCGTTAAAGCTTGTTTCACTTGTTCCCGTGTCATTCCTATATGAAATATCGCCTTTGTTTGATCATCTTCGGCAAACATGAGACTTTTTGTTTCTGAAGTTGGCGAATTGGAACTAGAAGATGAATCCGTTGTAACTGGTGTCTTTGACGCATTGGACGAAGCTGACGGACTGTCGGAAGAGGAAACGGACTCCGAAGACGGGTTTTCCGAGGAACCTGTGTCGGAGCTTACCGCGTCTCCATTTGCCGCATTGCAGCCCCACGTGAAAATTAATAGCATCGACAAGCAGATAGAAAATAATTTACGAGACTGCATATAAAAACCCCCTAAAAATGTTTACGGCTAACTTGAATTTTGCCATGGAACTAATAAGTTTTTGTGGAAGAATACGCCGTCTGAGTTTCCAATAAAGCTCCAGAAGCATTATAAACTTTTATGGTGCAGCTTACCCGATAAGTACCATTAACGACATAATACGAATTCACAATGTTAGTCGGAGTGTTTCCTTGGACCGCCTTTGACCACGTTTTTACGGTCGACCAGCTCCCATTCGAATATTTTTGAAGCTGAACCGATAGTTGGGCACTGTCCGAGCTGCTGTAGAGTGTAGCTTTGCCGGTACAGCTTGCTTTACCTGATGAATCAACGGTTAATCCTGACTGCAAAAGACGAATGGTTACAAAATTCACATGGATTGGAACCGTACTATCCCTGCTGACTGTTTTTTCAGCAGCAAAAGCCGGAAGAGACTGAGAAATGACTAATAAGGCAAGTATGATGGCGCTGATCAATTTTTTCATGGCAATGCTCTCCTTTGTTTTATTTCACATATTACTAAGACAACAAAGAAGAAAATTTGCAACAACATTATTTTATAAATTTTACGTTTTGAGCTATTTTTAACGTCTCTTCGATACTTTCTTCCGTGCAGACTACGAAAATGTGTTGGTCCATCTCCCAAGTTACTGTTGTTTGTGAATCTTTCACCACAAGGGTACCTTTATGCCCATTCACAAATACCGTCTTTAATACGGATGCGTTTTCGGTATCAATCTCTACGTTATTGGAAGAATCATTTTCCGAAAAATCGATCAACATGTTTTTGTCTTTCTGATTCCGATAGGTGATCTCTTTCAATGGCTCCGTATAAGTAAGACTATCCACTTCATATCCCACCGGGATGTATGTCGGCAAATAAGTGTTCGTCCAGTTGACCGTCAGCTTTTCACCGTTTGACCCGGCTGCGTTGTCTTTAATCTGGAAAGAAGTATATTCCGACTGGATATCAATTAGAAAATTCATCACTTTGACCCGAAATGCCTGTGCGGTTACCATAGCCGTGGAAAATGTGAGGATCAGTACGAGGAAGAAGATCGCCGCCTTATTGATGATGCTGTGAAAAATCCGTTTTCTTTTCGGCGCGCTGCTTTTCTTTCTGTATGCTGCCAGCTTCTGTTCAAACTTTTTAACCGTCTCTTCGGACGGCTTGTTCGCCGCGCCGCCGGACGAGGCGGCTTGTTTCTCGATCAGTAATTTTCCTTCTTTTTCAGCGGCATCGTTCATAATCAAGCGGAACAGGCTGTCTTCATATTCTTCGTACAGTTTTTGTCTAACGTCAGAGTTTCGGGCTGTCATTACGCTTTTCCCCCTGTTCCATCAGTTTTTTCGCAGCTCTTCTGGCCCTTGTCAGATATTCACGGACACTTCCCGGACTGATCGACAGGTCTTCCGCAATCTCGGCATCGGTCTTTTCCAGTATGTATTTAAAATACAGAATGTCTTTCTCCCGGTCCGGCAGCCGCAACACCGCGTCCGACAAAGCTTCGAGTTCTTCCCGATGATAATAAACTTCTTCCAAAGTGCCTTCCGGAATCATCAGCTCATCCGATACGTCGGCTTTTTCGCCGTAAAACGTGTGCTTTTGCTGAACATCCCGGTGCTTGATGAAGTTGATTGCCACACTCCTTGCTGTATAGACAACATAGGCGGCGGTTTTGCAACAGTCAAAGGTACGAAGCAAGGGAATTTTTTCAATCAGCTTGACAAAGACATCTTCCGCCAGATCGTCGATATCGTTTTCGCAGCGCATCACTGTATAAACCGTGCTGCGTACAAGTGCGGAATAGTCCTGATACAGATTGCGCATAAAAGCCTTATCATCGTCATCCTCTATCGCGGCGATTATGACCGATATCATAGCGTCAACTCCTCGCGGTTTCCCTTACGGCAATTCCGGTTGAACGGTAGAGTTTACTTCTGTCCCTCCCCCGCCTTCGGCGGGGGAGGGACAGGTCTACGCTTGCAATCGAAATTGGAAATGCCTGTAAGAAATTCTCATGAGTACATTTTAGCAGAATTATTCCGCTTTGTGAAATTTACGGTTGATTTTCTGTACCGGCCGCTCCCTGCAGGCGCGCGCGGCGCTGTCTTGCCCGTCGCTTGTCTGACATGCCGGTCAGGGGCAAAGACTTCCCAAACGGTTTGCCGCGGAGCCCTTCCTCCTGTAAGAACGCCGGTGCCGGGCGGAAACGGTTTCCGCCCGGCACCGCCATTCTATCAAAATCCCTTTCACAAACCAAATCAGGCGGAAGCCGGGGGCGCCCTGCCGCCGGTCTCCGCCGCAAGGCACAAAAAGGCGCCGCATACGGATATGATTCCATATGCGACGCCGCTTGAGGCCCACCGCGCAATCCTAAGAAAACCCCCTGTACAAAAACAGACGCAGGAAGTATAATAGAATCCGCAATGTGCCGAAGTTTCGGTTGCGTATGGAGCGCGCTCTCCGTATTGCAGGAGGCGGGTGTTGGAGCACCCGGCCTCTGCATTGCACTTTTATTTGTGCCTTACAAGGAAAATTATACCGCTTTCCGGCAGGAAGTCAAGAAAATCCGTTTGATCCTGTCGATTCCCGTGAATTTTACGGATTGTTTCCAGCCTTTTTCTTGTATCCGCATGGGATTAATGCTATAATTTTTTTGAAAAAAATGGAAGGATCAAATTCTATGACGGTATATAACCTTCTGCTTCTGTTGATTCTGGTTCTGGGGCTTTTGCTCTGCGAATACAAAAAATCGAAGAGGAACACCATTGTTTTTCTGGTTCTGTCCTCGCTTGCCATGACTGCGGTCGCCTTTTTGCGCGCGGACACGGTCGGAATCGACTACAAGCAGTACGAAACCTATTTTTATCAGGTGCATGACGGGGGCTGGAAATTCCTAATCAGCTCCGCCAACGGCTACCGGATTGAACCGGGCTACAGCCTGCTGAATTATGTGGTTTCGCTGTTTACGCGCGACGTACATATCTTCATGCTGGTCGTCGCGGTGGTCGTCGTGACACTGACGGCGGTGCTGCTGTACCGGGTTTCGCCGATTCCGTGGATCGGCATGTTTGTGTTTGTCAGCTTTGGCTTTTACGGCAATTCGCTCAGCTTCCTCCGGCAGTGCATCGCGATTTCCATTTTCCTGTTTTCCATCGAATTTATTAAGAAGAGACAATTTGTTCCGTATCTGCTGATTGTGCTGCTCGCCGTGACGTTCCATAAGTCGATCATTGTTATGATTCCGTTTTATTTTATCGCGCGGCTTCCGGTCAACTGGAAGTTCCTGCTGAGCTACAGCGGAATCGCGGCGCTGATTACCGGGCTGTCCTGGCCGATTTTTAATCTGATCACGAAATATGTCTATAAAGTGTATGCAACCCAGCAGGGCCTGTATTATATGATGGGCCGCGACTGGCAGACGGCGGCGATTCCGGTCATCACAGCTGCCGTGATCCTGATTCTGACACGGTTTATCCTGCGCCGGGACGAGCGGAACAGCGTTTTAATCAATTTGTCCTTTTTTTCCGCTTTGCTCTACCTCATGACGCTCCAGCACTTTTTGTACCAGCGCTTCGGCATGATGTTCCTGACGACGGTCATTCTGACCATTCCGGAGCTGTTCGCCAGCATCGGCGTGCAGAGCGTGGAGGCGGAGGCCGTACCGCAGACCGTAAACCGGAAGGCAATCCGCAACAGGGCGGAGCGCAAAAGGGCGATCGCGGAACGCCGCCAATTCAAGATGCAGGTCAACACGCGCAAGTACATCTATTCCTACGCATTGGCAACGCTTGTATTTGTGGGATATTTATATCATGTATGGATCCTGCTTGCCAACCGGATCAACCTGGTTCCGTATCTGACGTTTTGGGAATAACGGAGGCAGGAAGCCGACCGGCGGGCATTTGGGAAATGGTTTGATTAGACGGAATGAAAAACATGAAAATCAGGGGGCTGCAATGACTCAAAAAATCTTATATTGTGCATCTACCCTTTCGCATATTCGGAATTTCCATTTGCCCTATCTGCGTGCTTTTCATGAAATGGGGTACGAGGTGTGGGTCGCCGCGGATCAAGCAGCTTCTGTGCCTTATGCCGATCGGGTCGTCGCGTTGCCGATGCAAAAGAAATTTTTGAGTCCCGGGAATTTGAGCGCCGTGCTGAAAGCACGAAAACTGATTCGCACGCAGCGGTTTGATCTTGTCAGCACGCATACGGAGCTGGCAAGCGCGATTGTCCGCGCGGGAATTCTTTTGTTGCGCAAAAGACCAAAAGTTGTCTGCACCGTACACGGGTACCTGTTCCAGGAAAATGACGGACTGAAAAAATGGAAATATCTGATCCCGGAAAAACTTTGCGCGCGCGTAACGGATGTGCTGATGGTGATGAATCATGAGGATGAAAGAATTGCTTTGCGGCACAAGCTTTACCGGCACAAACTGGCTTATATCCACGGGATGGGAATTGATCTGTCGCGGTTTAAACCGGTGGCACCGGAAGAAAAGCTCCTTTTGCGAAGAAAGGCCGGAATTTCTACAAATGATTTTGTGTTTCTCTATGGGGCGGAATTTTCCGAACGGAAAAACCAGGAGTTTCTTATCCGTGCATTTGCAAAGATGTGCGGGGGATGTCCGAATGTAAAACTGTTTCTGGCCGGGGATGGCGCGCTTTTGGGGAGATGCCAAACACTCGTACATTCCCTTTCCTGCGAAACAAAGATTTATTTCTTAGGGCATGTTTCCGATATGAGTAAGCTGTATCCTGCTTGTGACATCTGTGTTTCCAGCAGCCGGATAGAGGGGCTGCCGTTTAATATCATGGAGGCACTGGCATGCGGGCTGCCCGTATTGGCCACAAACATCAAAGGGCATCGGGAACTTGTAAGGGAAGACCGGAACGGGATGCTTTACAGGAAGGACGACGAAACCGATTTGATGAAAAAAATGAATCTTCTTTACCGTGACAGGCATTTGGTAAAAAGGCTATCGGACCAGTGCAGAAGCGGGTTGGAGCCCTATGAACAATCTTACGCATTAAAGGAAGTCATACAGGGTTATAATGAAATAGAATGGAATGCTTAATGAAAGCTTTAGTAAAGAATAAAGTATGGTAATGTTCACCTAATTTTACGGCATCTCAATGTTTTTTAGCAGATTAAATTTTCCTATTATTTCCATGTTGAAAAAATGTTTAAAAATGAAGACTGCCCTTTAACCGCCTGTAAACAAATGTGGGATTTTCTGTATATTTCGGATGCGGCGGAAGGATTAAAAAAGCTGCTGGCTGAAAAGGATACCTCCGGCGTTTATAATTTTGGTAGCGGCAGTGCGAAGCCGTTAAAGGATTATGTGGAAGAAATGGCAGAGTTGACATGTACAAACAGCAGGCTGTTGTTTGGAGCCGTGCCGTATGGACCGGCAGGGATGGTCAGCATTGAACCGGTTATTTCCAGGTTGGTTGGTGAAACCGGATGGAAACCGGAAATTTCGTTCAAGAGCGGTGTAACGCATGTTCTTCAGACGTTACAATGAGGGGGATTTTTATGAAAAAAATCAGCATATTAATTCCAACGTATAACGAAGAAGAAAATGTTGCGCCTTTGAGTAAGGCACTAATTCAAATATTACAGGACCAGATTTCCAAATACGATTATGAAATTATATTTATTGACAATCCGATTTGTGCAGCCATAATAATAAAATCAAGGCGATTTTTAACGCCAAGAATTTCGGCCAGTTCAATTCTCCCTATTATGGCTTGTGCCAAACGACAGGCGATTGTACCATCCTGCTTTGTGCCGATTTTCAGGATCCTATCGATATGATTCCCCTGTTTGTCCATGAATGGGAAAATGGCTATAAAATCGTATGCGGCATAAAAACAACGAGCAGAGAAAACAAAATCATGCGATTTCTGCGAACCTGCTATTATAAAACAATTAAATTTTTTGATGCCCCAGGATTTTCAGGAACCAATGGAAACGGAAAAATTCAATATTATGAACTATACAAGACTGTTGGAAAATTTGCAGATGGAGGAAGCCTTGAACTTTTTGAAAAAATATGTAAATAGAGTTATCAGCGAACACTCCCTGGGTGAAATGGAATTAAAAACTCTTGTTCAAAATACGTGGTATCAAATGATTTCTGTTTTGGAAGATCAGGGACTGAATGCGGACAGCCTTTCCTACCTGAAACGGGACTGCCTGGTTAAAATTTACGCCTGTTCTTATTCGGAAGACTTTGCACAGGTTTTTTCCATTATAGAGACTGATTTCCGTGAAATTTTCCGCAAATATAAAATTGACGCGCACAGCAGCACCATACAAAACATCTTACAATATATCGACGGCCATTACAATGAGCCGCTAACGCTTTCCAGCCTTGCCCGGCAGTTTAATTTCAATTATTCTTATTTGTCGACTTATTTCCATTCCCACCACTCGGAGGGTTTCAGCGAATATTTGAACAAAGAGCGCATACGACATGCCGCTGAACTGCTCCGGTCGGATCCGCTCCCCATTTCCGACGTGTGCGAAGCGGTCGGATATACCGATCAAAGCTACTTTACCCGGGTATTTAAAAAGATGACCGGCATCACCCCGCGGGAATATCGGAGGAAGCATGGAAAAGCAGGAGAGTAGATGATGAAACTTACAAAAAAGATCAGGGTGATGCATCCGGGCAGCCTTTTTCGAAAGATTGCATTCGTCGTTGTGTCTGGGGTTCTGATCGTCTCTATTTTTACGCTGGCAGCTGCTTTCCATATGACAAGGCAAGGATATGTCGAAACAATGAGCCAGTCCAACCGGCAGATTATGGCAACGGTCGAGGAAAAAATGGAGACGATGAACGACAGAATCACCGATGTGGAACTGACCATCAATAACAGTTGGGCCTTCTCTCAATATTTGAAAACAGAACCTGAAAATCCGAGAACGTATACTCTGGTTTACGATATGATAAAACAGCTCAATACCGTCAAGCCGGATACCTTTTACGATATCGCGGTAATCGGCCTGAACGGTCAGACCTACGTCAGCAATCAGTCCAGTCTTTCTCAGCCGGCGGAAGAGCTTTTGAAAAGTGAAATCACACAAGACGCCCGAAAGCACCCCAATCGCATTCTGTACCGGTATGTTCAGAGCGGAATTACGCGCCAATCCAAGGGTAAAAGTGCTTTCATCGCGCTGAAGGCATTGACTTCTCCCGAGTCCCAAACCGTTTACGGATTTGCATATGTTGTAATGAAGCAGACGGATTTGCAGGCGTTTTTTGATAATCTCAGCAACAGCACAAATAATCTGATGCTGGTAGACGAGAACGGAACAATCGTTTCTGCGCCAAATGACGAAGCTGTGGGGCAACGAAGCGCAGAGCTGGAACAGATCATCCGAGAGATGGACGCCAAAGGAGAAAAATGCCTCTATACACGGCTTCGGAACAAGCAGGTTCTGATGCTTACTCAGACCATGACCCAGTGGAATCTGCATATTGTAAGCATTTTCGACTATACACAGGCTTTGAACGAAATGCAGGGCAGTGTTTATATTCTATCCGTTTGTCTGGCTGTTACTGTGATGGTACTCATCGCAGTTTTTTTCTTTATTAGCCAGATTACCCGGCCGATTAATCGGCTTGTTCATATGATGGACACGGTTACGAAGGAAGGCCTGCCCGATCACATTGAGATTATTGACGGCGGCTATGAAGTACGGCAGCTTTCCTCCGCTTTCAGCGTGATGATCGAACACCTGAACAAACAGGTTTTTGAACTCATGCAGTTGGAGCAGGAGAAGCGCAAAATGGAAATTCACACTCTTCAGATGCAAATTAACCCTCATTTTATTTACAATACGCTTACCTCCGTGAAATGGCTGATCTGGCAAAAAGATTTGAATAAAGCAGTCCAAAGTATCAATACATTCTCACAGCTTCTCCATAATACCATTGGGAACAGTCAGGGGCTTATTTCTGCGTCCGAGGAAGTGGACAATCTGAAGAACTATATTTTCCTTCAAAAAATTCGGTTCGGTGAGCAGATACAGGCCGATATTTTTCTGAGTCCGCTTGCTGCCGACTGCTTCATGCCGAGACTGCTGCTGCAACCTTTCTTGGAAAATTCCTTTTTCCACGCATTCACCGATCGGAAGCATGGAACCATTTCCGTGCTGATTGACTGCCACGGAAAAAATTTGTATTGCGAATTGATTGATGACGGAGTGGGAATGTCTCTCAGAGTAAAGCCGACGAGCTACTGCTTGCGGGAAATCCAGGCGAGGACAGCCATTCCATTGGCATCCGGAACGTAGAGGCCAGGATTCGGCTACTGTTTGGAAAAGATTACGGCGTAAAAATCTTCAGTGAACCGGATCACGGCACCACTGTAAGAGTGACCCTTCCGGCGATCAGAAACAGTGACGGCCCACCTAAAAAAAGTTCAAATACCAAAAATAATTTCTGATCCCCACCATCCATTTAGTGGAAACCCCTAAAAATAATAACAAATCTTCCCAAAATATTCCTACAATATTTGTGCATAATCATGATAAAATTTTTTACAGTCAATTGATTAAACGCAAAATTGTTAGGAGGAGTCAGTTATGAAAACGAAAAGTATTGCGGCTTCCTTTTTAAGCGCAGCCATGCTGCTTGGTATGACAGCCTGCAGCGGAGGTGGCGCCAATTCCGCATCGGACACTGCACCCGCTGCGGGGAACTCACAGGCCGTGTCTTCGTCGGCTGCGAAAGATGCCGCAGAAAAGCTTACCGTCTGGGCGTGGGACGACACCTTCAATGTAAAGGCTGCAAATGAAGCAAAAGCGGCTTATGCGAAAATTGATCCGAATGTTAAGGTGGATGTCGTAAGCATGGCGCAGAACGACATCGTTGCAAAGCTGAATACGGCCTTCGAATCCGGCAATGTGGACGGAATGCCGAACATCGTGCTGATTGAAGATTACAGAATTAAGAATTACCTGAAATCCTATCCGGGCGTTCTCAGCGACCTTTCAGATGTCACCACACCCGACAAATTCATGGATTATAAACTGAAAACCATGACGCAGGACGGTAAGATCTACGGAGTGCCGTTCGACAGCGGAGTCTCCTGCGTGTTTTACCGCACCGACCTGATAGAAAAAGCAGGTTTCAAGCAGTCGGATATGCAGAATCTCACTTGGGACAAATACATTGAAATCGGCAAGGCGGTCAAGGCAAAAACCGGCAAAGCGATGATTTCCGTTGATCCAAGCGATCTGGGTCTGATTCGCATGATGATGCAGTCCGCAGGGAAATGGTATGTTAATTCCGACGGGAAAGCCGATATTGCCAACAATGCCGCTTTGAAAGAAGCGGTGACCATTTACAAAAAGATGCAGCAGGAGGGAATCACCATTACCGCTTCCGGCTGGGACGCGGGTGTCGCGGCTGTAAACGAAAGCAAGGTTGCAACTTCCGTGAACGGGTGCTGGTATGCTTCCAGCATTAAAAAAGCGGCCGATCAGTCCGGAAAATGGGCAATTGCAGAGTTCCCGAAAATGTCCAATGTGTCCGGTTCTGTCAATTCCTCCAATCTGGGGGGCGCAAGCTGGTATGTGATCGACAAAGTCGCCGGCAGGGATACGGCCAAGGACTTTCTGAGCAAAACTTTTGCTTCCGATACCGGCCTGCTTGACAGTCTTTGCAAGGACATCAGTCTTGTCAGCACCTATAAGGACGCTTCTTCGGGCAAAAACGTCAATGCGCCCGACGCTTTCTTCAACAACCAGAAGATCTATAAAAACTGGATTGACTGGACTGTGAATATCCCCGCCGTGAACTACGGAACGTCGACCTATGATGTGGAAAGCAAAATGACCGAAGCGGTTCAAAGCATCCTCAAAGGTGCATCCATAGATGATACCCTGAAAAACGCACAGACCGAAGTCGAAGGCATCGTCTCCGCAGCCGACTGACAAAAACCAGAGGCACCGTAAGAATAAAGCAGCCATTGCCATGAAATGGTAACGGCTGCTTTTCATAAGGAGGCTTTCGTGTGAACAGTGAACAAAGCATTGCTGCAAAACAGATAACTTCAGACTTTCGAACTGTCGGCGGACCGCACGGTTCAAGTCGGCATACCCTCGAAAAAAAGTTGAACCGGTGGGGCTGGGGCTTTGTTTCTATGAGCATTGTCCTTATCTCCGTCTTTGTATTTTTCCCAATGATCGCCGCGTTGATCATGTCTTTTCAAACTGGTAAGGGTGTAAACATGCATTTCGGCGGTCTTACGAATTATATCCGGCTTTTCCATGACCAAACGGTGGCAAAAGCGCTTGGGAACACATTTATCTATCTGATCTTTCAGGTTCCGATTATGCTCATCCTTGCGCTTATTATCTCCGTAATACTGAATGATAAAAATCTGAAGGGACGCACTTTTTTTCGGGTTGCAATTTTTTTGCCCTGCATCACCTCCCTAGTATCCTATTCTCTCATCATGAAAAACATCTTCTCCAACGATGGCATTTTCAATCAACTGCTCTCCCATATCGGCCTTTCCCCCATTCTATGGACGACGGATTCCTTTTGGGCTAAAGTGCTGATTATTCTATCGATCACCTGGCGCTGGACCGGGTATAACATGATTTTCTACCTTTCCGGCTTACAGGGCATTGAGCCAAGTATTTATGAAGCCGCGGAAATTGACGGCGCCAACTCCTTTCAGAAAATGATTCACATGACTGTTCCCCTGCTGAAACCGATCATTCTATTTACCACGATTACATCCACAATCGGTACGCTGCAGCTCTTCGACGAGGTGCAGAATATTACAAAGGGCGGACCGGCAAACGGCACCGTTACCATTTCGCAGTACATTTACAACCTGTGCTTTAAATATACGCCAAACTTCGGATATGCGTCAGCGGTAGCCTTTATTGTGGTTGTTCTGATTGTGTTTCTTTCCTTGATACAAATGAAGATAGGAGGGAAAGAGAATCAATGAAGAAGAAAAAATCACTGTCAATTCTCAAATATTTCTTTATGATTATCGTATCTTTTATTTCCATTTTCCCGTTTCTCTGGATGATAATATCCGCCACCAACGATGCCAGAGAAATCACTGCCGTAAAACTAACTTTCGGCACGCACCTGGTGGAAAATCTCAGAAATCTGTTTCACAGCGATCTCAATTTCGGAGCCTCTCTCGGTTACTCCACATTTATCGCAGTCATAACCACTGTTCTCGCGCTGCTCATCTCATCCGTTGCAGGCTATGGGTTTGAAATTTTTCGCAGCAAGGCGCGCGACCGTGTGTTCAATATCCTGCTTCTTTCCATGATGGTTCCATTCTGCGCGCTGATGATTCCTTTGTACCGCATGTTCGGCGCCGTGGGAAAGACCGGTTTGACAGGCATCGGACTGAACACGCTGATTTCTGTCATCGCACCGTATGTTTGCACCGCGTTTTTGATCTTCTTCTTTCGTCAGAACACCAAAAGCTTTCCGAAGGATATTTTGGAGGCCGCGCGGATTGACGGACTGAATGAAACCCGCATTTTTTTCCACATGTATATGCCTGTCATGAAATCCTCCTATGCCGCGGGTGCCATCATCACCTTCATGTCCAGCTGGAATAATTATCTGTGGCCGCTGGTTGCGCTGCAGGATCCGCAGAAACGTACGGTTCCGCTCATTCTCTCCGCGATGGGTTCCTCTTATACGCCGGACTACGGAATGATTATGGCCGGAATCGTAATCGCTACGCTTCCGACAGGTTTTCTTTTCTTTATGATGCAGAAACAGTTTGTCGCCGGTATGATTGGTTCCGTAAAATAATCCGATATTTCCACTGTAAAGGAGAGCATTATGAAAGCAGGCAGATTTGCCATCAAAGATAGGTTTTACCTTGACGAAAAACCGTTCCAAATCATTTCGGGTTCGATACACTATTTCCGCGTCGTGCCGGAGTACTGGCGCGATCGGCTGGAAAAACTTCGGGCGATGGGCTGCAACACGGTTGAAACGTATATCCCGTGGAATCTGCATGAACCTCGCCGGGGAGAATTTCATTTTGAGGGAGCGCTCAGCTTTGCAGCTTTCTTGAAAACGGCGCAGGAGCTGGGGCTCTGGGCAATCGTCCGCCCGTCGCCGTATATCTGCGCTGAGTGGGAATTCGGCGGGCTTCCCGCGTGGCTGCTGTCGGAGGACGGCATGCGCCCGCGCTGCTCCTATCCCCCTTTTTTACGCGCCGTGCAGGAATACTACAAGGAGCTCTTTCAGGTTCTGGCTCCGCTGCAAATCGACAACGGCGGTCCGGTCATCCTGATGCAGATAGAAAACGAGTACGGAGCTTTCGGGGACGAACAGCGGTATCTGGAGGCTCTGCGCGGTGAGATGCGCAGAGACGGAGTAACCGTACCTCTGATTACGTCCGACGGACCCTGGGGGGATTATCTGTCAGGCGGAAGCTTGTCTGGAATTTTGCCTACCGCGAATTTTGGTTCCCAGGCGAATCAGCATTTCTCTGTTTTAAAAAAGCACACAAACGGCGGCCCGCTGATGTGCACGGAATTTTGGGCGGGATGGTTCGACGCATGGGGGGATAAAAAACACCATACCGCGTCCGTCGAAGCCAGTGCCGGAGAATTGGATGCCATTCTTTCCCAGGGCAGTGTGAATATCTACATGTTTCACGGTGGGACGAATTTCGGCTTTTTAAATGGCGCTAATTATTACGACAGCCTGACTCCGGACGTCACCTCGTATGATTATGACGCCCCGCTGTCCGAAGACGGTGAGATTACGCCGAAATATCATGCGTTTCGTGAGGTTATCGGAAAGTATGTCAAGACTCCTCCGCTCACTTTTTCGACACGGATCGATAAGCGTGCCTATGGAAAGCAGGCGGTTTCGGACCGGGTCTCCCTGTTTTCCGTGCTGGAGGACCTCGCTTCTCCCACGGAAAGTCCCTGGCCGCTCTGCATGGAAAAGCTCGGTCAGAACTACGGCTATACCCTGTACCGCTCTGCGGTAAAAAAGGATATTCCGCAGGAAAAGTTGCAGCTTCTGGGAGCCAGTGACCGCGCGCAGATCTATCTGGACCGTCGGCACTTTATAACGCTCTGCGATCATGAATTGGAGAAGGAATACGAAATTCCGGGCTCCAGCCGCAGCTTTTCACAGCTGGACATTCTTGTGGAGAATATGGGACGCGTCAACTACGGTCCGAAGCTGTCCGAGCAGCGAAAAGGGATCGACGGAGGCGTTTTACTGAACGGACACAGTCACTCCAACTGGAAGATGTACCCGCTCGAAATAAATGCCTCAATGGTAAGAAAAATAAATTTTAGCAAGGAATATAAAAAGGGAACGCCCGCATTTTACCGCATCGTATTTTTTGTGGAAACACGCGGAGACACCTTCTTGGATTTATTCGGATGGGGAAAAGGATGTGTTTTTCTCAATGGGTTGAACCTTGGGCGTTTTTGGGAAAAGGGCCCGCAAAAGCGCCTTTACGTCCCCGCCCCTCTGCTTCGAGAAGGAGAAAACGAACTGATTGTTTTTGAAACCGAAGGGAAGACGGCGGAATACGTCACATTCGAAGAGAAACCGAGGCTGGAATAAGCCGCATTAACGGCCGACACCTACAAGATAAAGTGGGGATGATCGTGTGTCAATCGTGTTTGAGGAAAGCAACCGAATGTTTCTCCTGCAGGCGAAAGATACCTGCTACGCGATGCAGGTTTCGGAATCAGGATACCTATGCCATGTTTACTGGGGAAAAAAGGTCCGCCGTTTGCATCCCGAGGAGATTGTCAGGAAAATAAGCCGATCCATGTCTCCCAGCACAGACGGCAGGAATTTGGCGTTTTCTCTGGACAACATTCCGCTGGAGTACCCGTCATACGGGAATTCTGATTTTCGCAATCCCGCCTTTCAGGTTCAGTTTTACGACGGCTCGACAGTCGCCGTTCCCAAATACAAAAGTCACAGAATCTATCCGGGAAAACCCGCGCTTAGCGGGCTCCCCGCCACCTATGTGGAGAACAGCGAAGAGGCCGATTCCTTGGAAATCGAGCTGTCGGATGACACAGCGGGCCTGCGGATCATACTCCTATACACTGCGTTCCGGGATCGGAATGTTATTACGCGTTCCGCCCGCTTTCAGAATAACGGAAGCCGAAAAATAAAAATACTCCGGGCGTTATCAATGTCGGTGGATCTGCCGCACGACAGGTACGATATGCTTCAACTCTCAGGCGCATGGGCCCGAGAACGTCATATTTACAAGCGTGCGCTGGTCCCAGGAATGCAGTCGGTGGAAAGCAGGCGCGGCGCCAGCAGTCACCAGCAAAATCCCTTTCTTGCACTGATGTCAAAGGACGCGGGAGAAAAGAGCGGGGAGATTTATGCGGTAAACCTCGTATACAGCGGCAATTTTTTTGCCGGAGCGGAAGTAGATCAGTTTGCCACAACGAGATTTTTCATGGGAATCAACCCGTTTGATTTTTCCTGGATCCTTGGTTCCGGAGAAGCATTTCAAGCGCCTGAAGCGGTGCTCGTCTACTCTTTCGAAGGACTGGGCGGCATGTCCCGAACCTTTCACAGCCTTTACAGGGAAAGACTGTGCCGGGGAAAATTCAGGGACCGAGCACGTCCTGTGTTGATTAACAACTGGGAAGCAACCTATTTTGATTTTAATTCCGAGAAGATTATGCGTCTTGTTCAAACAGCCTCAGAACAGGGAATCGAGCTGTTTGTTCTGGACGACGGGTGGTTCGGCAATAGAAACGACGACACCACATCACTTGGGGATTGGACCGTCAACCTGCGGAAGATACCGGAAGGCCTTAGCGGCCTTGCGAAGAAAGTGATTCGTTCGGGGCTGCGTTTCGGCATCTGGATGGAACCGGAGATGGTTTCCCGTGACAGCGAACTTTACCGGGCGCACCCGGACTGGTGTCTGCATGTGGAGGGACGGGAAAGGACGGAATCCCGGAACCAGCTGGTTTTGGATCTTTCCCGTCAGGATGTCTGCAATTATCTGGAAAATATGATCACCGGACTCCTGACCGGCGCGCCGGTCTCCTATGTCAAATGGGATATGAACCGAAATCTGACGGAAGTCGGTTCATCTCTATTGCCGCATGAACGGCAAAGAGAAACCGCGCACCGGTATTTGCTGGGGTTGTACGGACTGTTGGAAAAGATCATAAATAAATTCCCAAATTTGCTTTTCGAGGGATGCGCGGGCGGCGGCGGAAGATTTGACCCAGGGATGCTTTACTACATGCCGCAGATTTGGACCAGCGACGACACCGACGCGGTTGAACGGCTGAAAATACAGTATGGAACAAGTCTCGTTTATCCTGCATCAGCGATGGGGGCTCATGTTTCAGCCGTGCCAAACCATCAGGTGGGCAGAATGACTCCGCTTGCCACACGGTGCAGAGCTTCCCTATCGGGAGACTTCGGCTTTGAACTGGATTTGAACCGCCTAAGTAAGTCGGAGCTACGGGAAATCAAAAATGAGATTGATTTTTACAAAAAGATCCGGGAGCTTGTCCAGTTCGGGATTCTTTACCGTTTACGAAGCCCTTTCCAAGGAGACATGGCGGCTTGGATGTATGTGTCCGACGATCAGAAATTGGCGTATGTTTCATGTTTTTCTGTCTTGTCTGTGCCCAACGCACCCATCGATTTTCTTCGGCTTGATGGGTTGAACCCCGACCGCGAGTACACGGTAACATCAACCGGCAAAATCTACGGTGGGGACGAACTCATGAATGTGGGGTTCCCGCTTCCTGTGGCAGAAGGGGATTTTCAGAGCTGGGACTGGCTGCTTACTGCTTTTAGTAATTGATTCCATACCCATAGTGCTAATTGACACAGTAAAAAGACAAACTTCAGCAAAAGTGATAACCTTAACGCATATTAGATGAGACCGCATCAAATTTTGTGAAAAAGCTGAATAAGAATGAGGGTAGAAAAATCGAGTGTGAAAGGAAGTCTTTTTTATGAGCACAATACTGACAGAAGTTTTAGGTTACACATTCTTTCTTGATTACGATGCTTCTGCAAAGGTGTAAACTTGGGAACTGCCGTGTACCGAACGGTATGCACGGTGGTGTGAGAGGTCGGGCTAAGTAATATGAGCCCCTCCTACTCGATTCAATGTGTCATGACATGAATTTTGCACTTTTCTCAGATATGCTAATACATCCATTACATTCAAATGAAAATCGTTTGGAATTTCCTTACGACCCGGCAGCACTGCTTGAAAGCACTTTTGCTGGATTATCTCTTTATTAAATACAGGTTCATTTAAGCCAAGGACCTTTGAAAGCTCTAATTGAAACTGCATATAATCGCAGGTGTCCCTTGTCCCAATATGGAATATACCTTCAAGCTCTTTTTTGATAATGTAGTCAATCCAATCGGCAATTTGAATATTCGTTGTGTAATTAACATAGACGTTTGGATACGTCATAATCGGCGTATTGCTTTTTGTATCCTCTATCAATTTTAATATTCTTGGGCAGTCCTTTCCCCAAATCTGTGGGATGCGAATAATAGTGCATCTATCACCCAGCTTATCTTGCAGCATCTGCTCACATTTGATTTTGAAGTTCCCATAGTCAGTTTCTGATTCGGTTTTGTCAAACTCATAATGAGGCTTTTCTTTGCTTGCATCAAAAACATTAGCAGTGGATATATAAATAATTTTTCCATCTTTAGCCCTTAATAAATAATCGGCAATCTGCTTATGTGCCGCCAATTGTAGTTGAAAATCTCCCCTTAAGCATGAAATGATAATTTGCGGCCGGACACAATCCAATATCGATTTAGCAATGTCTGTATCATTAAGCTTATATCGAAGCATTTTCTTATTATCACTGTATTGTTTCGCCTGTGAATAATAGGTTCCATATACTTCATGATTTCCTACTAATTTTTGAGCAATTGCCCGTCCTGCGTATCCACTTGCTCCAAATATCAAAACTCTCATATGACCATCTCTTTCAGTTTCTTACTGTCTATTATATCACCCGCAACGGTTCCATTCAATTAATGTATTGACACTTCGGGCCAAGTTGGCCCGAAGCGAAAAGACCGCCGGGAAGCCCCCTAAACAGCACACCCCACAAAACCCGCCCGCAGGCGGTGCATCCCCCGCGATGCTACAATCGGTCATCCTGACGGCAGCAACAAAAACAGCATATTTTTGAGTTTCCAGGTTACACATTCTTTCTTGATTACGATGCTTCTGGCAAGGGTGTAAACTTGGGAACCGCCGTGTACCGAACGGTACGCGCGGTGGTGTAAGAGGTCGGGGGTGCTGCAAAATGAATTTGCAATAGCAAATCATACAATCGAGTCACCCCAAAATCAAGAAAATGCGCCTTTAAATGGACTTTTCAGCCCATTCAAAGCGCATTTTGTGAAACATTTTTTGAGAAGCTATTTTGCAACACTCCCTCCTGCTCGATTCCGTTCAATTATTCATAGGGACTATCCGGTCGCTTTCGGTAAGCGTCAAATATAACGGCGTGTACATGGGACAGATCCGATAAACCACAGCTCCTTCCTCCGCTGTTTTTCGTTCCTCCTCATTCATTCCTTATAAAATCCCAGAAGCCGCTTTATTGCTTAACGGCCCCGGCGGTAATACCTCCGATAATCCATTTCTGTGCGAGCAAATATACCACCAAAATCGGAATCAACGCCATAAGATAAGATGCAAACGCCAAATTATAGTCGGTCGAAAATTGTCCCTGAAAAACATATTGGGACAACTGGAGCGTCTGCTGGTCCGGCTTGCTTAACAGAACCAAGGGCATCAAAAAATCATTCCAAGTCCACATGAAAGTCAGGATGCCTACCGTGGCGTTGATGGGTGTCAGCAAAGGAAAAATGACCCGAAAGAACACCTGCCAGGGATTTGCTCCGTCAATGACAGCCGCTTCTTCCAAGGAAGTTGGAAGCGCTTTGATATATCCGTTATAAAGGAAGGTGTTCATCGGAAGGCCAAAGACAATATAGAGGAAGGTGATTCCCACAATGTTGTCGATGTGCAACTGATTTGCCTGTTTGACCAGAGGCAACATCAGTACATTAAACGGAATGAACATTGCACTGATCAGATAATAGTAGAGAAAATTGAAAAAGCGGCTTTTTTTTCGGTTCCGAGCGATCGCGTATGCGACCATGGAATTGGTGATCAAGGTAAAGATCAGCGCAAAAACAGTAATGCGGAAAGTATTGAAGAATTTCTGCGGATAGGAAACCATATCCCACGCTCTTGAAAAATTCGCCCATTGGATGACTTGGGGCCATGCGAGTACATGAGCCATTTCCTGCGGATTTTTTAATGCAATGACTACCGTAAGATATAGCGGCAGAAAAATCAAAACAATAGCAAGAACAATCAATAAAAGCGTGATATTCCATGAAGTATCTCTTATGTGTTTCCGTGTCATTCAAATCTCTCCTCTCTCTTTTCCAAAACAAAGAGTTGAAACAGAGAAATGGCAATGATCACAAGAAAGAACAGCACCGCATCGGCGGACTGATATGCAAACTGTGCCCCCTGGAATCCCTTTTTATAAATCAGGACAGAAACGGTGGTGGTATCCGTACCCGGTCCGCCGCCTGTCATCGCCATTACCTGGTCAAACGTCATGAGGAAATTTTTAACACAAAGCACAATATTAATTGTAAAGAACGGAGCGATGAGGGGAAACGTAATATTTTTAAACCGCTTCCATTTCATTGCGCCGTCCAAATCTGCGGCTTCATACAAATCACGGTCTATCGTTTGTAATCCCGATAAATAAATCAAGGTGTTAAAGGCCAGCGATTGCCAGACTGTTACAAAGAGCACACCGGCCCATGCGTTATCCGTTCCCAGAATATTGACGCTGAGTGATGCAATTCCCAGAGCTTTACCGATCGGAGGAAGCAGGTTCGCAAAAATATAATTGAAAACAAATCCTACAATCAGGTTGCCGAGCATGTAGGGCAAGAAGAAAATAGCCTTAAGCGTATTTTTAAATTTTATTTTCGCATTCAGTCCCAAGGCAAGGAGCAAGCTGAAAATATTGACCAAACAGGTTGCCAACACCGCAAAGAAAAAAGTGAATTCATAAGCATGGCTAATATCCGGGTCCGAAAAAATGTGGATGTAGTTTCTGAGGCCGACCAACGACCACTTACCATAGCCCTTCCAGTTCGTGAAGCTGTAGAAGACGCCCTGAAAGAACGGATATGTATGAAAAATAAAAAACAGCAGCGACATCGGGATTACCATAATGTAGAAGGCAAAGGCAATCCCTTTCTTCCGCTTTCCCATCGCGACACCTCATTCCATATTCCAGAAAGAGAGGGCAGGCTGTCGGACTTATCGCTCCGGCAGCCAGAGCCCGTAAAGACCGAATCAGCTTACATTGGCAGCATCATATTTCTGATCGCATTGTTTCAGAAAATCTGCTATATTTTTATTTGCATCCATTCCGGCCGCGGCATTTTTTCCAAAATTCTGCGCCAAAGAAGCAAGGTCAAATCCAGACGGATAGTAGTGGTCCGGGAAGTTCGCCACTTTGCCGTTCGCGATATCCTCTTTCACGCCGGCCACGGTTTTGTCACTCTGCTCCACGCCCTTAACGGCAGAGAATGCAAACTGGTCCTGAATATATTTCTGCGCATTTTCCGGCTGGACCATAAAGGAGACAAACTTCTTGGCGGCGTCTTTGCTGGGGGAATCGTTACTAACAGCTAACAGAACATCTACGCCGGAGGTTACGTAATTCTTGGAAGAATCGTTGGACGCCGGGAAAGCAAACAGATTGACATTAAAATTCGCATTGACCTTTTTGAATTCGCTGATGGCCCAGTTTCCGTTGATCATCATTGCGGCTTTCCCTTCGGCAAAGGCCGTGTTGCCGTCGGCATATGTAGTGCCCATGTAGTCTTTCTGTGCATACGAAAGCACCTGGAGGTACTTTTGCGCGACTTCCTGATGCGTTGCGGCGAAAGTCGTCTTTCCGGCAAGGCGGTCAGAAGTAAAGTTATCAGGCTGCAAATCCGGGGCCATGCTGTTCCAAGGGCAAAGTGCAGTCCAGCTGTCCTTAAAAGTAAGCTCGAACGGAGTAATGCCGGAGCTCTTCAGCGTTTTGCACAGTGTCATAAAGGCATCCCATGTGGTCGGCACCTGCACTCCGGACTTCTGAAAAATATCTTCATTGTAAAGCACACCGGAAGCATTTGTCGCATAAGGAATTCCGTAAAGCTTCTGCTCCTTATCCTGCTGAACGTTGTAGATCATCTGTTTGTAGGAGTCCTGAATGTCTGACACATAGGATTCCTGGCTTAGGTCCTCCAAAACGCCGGCGCTCTGAACTTCCGTGTACGTTGCATCGCCGCCCATTGCCAGAATATCCGGAATATCGTTTTTTGTCAGGCGTGTTTTCAACACCGTTCCCGCATCCTGCGGGCTCGAAATTGTAATGGTGATCGAAGGATTCTGCGTATGGAATTCGTCCGCAAGAGTTTTGAGAATCTTTGCGTTCTCCGTCTTTGTGGAGAACAGCTCGAGAGAAGCAGCTTGTGCGGATGCCGAAGATGTGGCGGCAGAAGCTGCACTACCGGTGCTTTCAGCGGCGGAGTTGCCTGCGGAACAACCGGCAAGCGGAACCGCAGACATTGCCGCCGCCATAAGCACAGCCAATACGCGTTTTAATGATTTCATTTTACAAACCTCCCAAGATTTTTTATGGTAATTCCGGCTATCCGGAGAACTTCCGAATTCGTACGTAACGTAATCGTTTACGTAAAGGCAAAAAATTTAATTTGCTCATGCGTCCTTCTGCCTAAAGCACCAACATGACAAATCATAACGCTGTAGCCCTGCTTTTGCGCGGTATCCTCGATACCATCCATGATCTTTACATAAAAGGTGTTTCTATTTGAGAAATCAGAACGGCGATCGCTCTGCTTTTTTCGTCTTCTTTCTTGCAATGGCATTATTGATAACCTGTCTAAGGCATCGATTGATTCCTCTACTTTTATGGAAAAGCCCTGCAGACCGTAGCAATCGAAACGTTTGCTCTTTCGGCAACATCCTTGGCCGCAGGATTATTCGTCATTTCATCCATAATCTATCGTTAAGTAATCATTTACTATTGTTGATAATATCACTGGCTTTCTAAAATGTCAAGAAGTCATTTACATTTAAAGGTCAGTTTTTTCTTCGTCTTCACCTGGGCCAGTTCATTGCTCAGGGCTGTTATAAGCTTATTCATAGGTTCCCTATTTTCTGATCCCGAGTTAAATCCCGGCTTTCCGGGAGGCGTTTCCGGCACCTACAAGGATCCGGAGGGCTACTTCGTGGATGAAAAAGAAGCTGAAACCTTCGACGCGCAGTTTCCGCCCAAGAAAAAGCTGAAGCTGCAGGGGCAGCTGGCGTAACCCCTATCATGCGCGGAGCGGTTCCGGAACCGCTCCGCGCTTTTCACCGTTCCTCGAACCTCTGCGATCCGGTTTTTCCTTGGAAAAATGGACGGGAAGACCCTGTTGGAAGCTCACGGCATGGGCGCTCACGCGCCAGACGAGGTCAACAACACGGTTACGGGTCTGATCGATCTTCTTGCGGGGCTTCCGTTTGTGAAGTCGGAAGGATTCGAAAGGCTTTGCGCTGTCAACGAGCTTTTTCCGCACGGAGACTGACGGGGTCGTGCCTATGAAGGTTTTGAAACATAGAGCCAAACCTCGCCGCATACACGATTACAACGCGTTATATTTGTGCAGGTTTAAACACTTTCAACCGATTTGTCAACATCTTGCTGTTGACAAGCGAAAAAATACAACCAGGAGGATGATCTTATTCATTCAAGAATATATTTGTGCGGCGGGGGAGAGCCTCTGATAGAAACTTTTAAAAACCATCCGGTGGTTTAATCCCCGACTCCGAAGTCCGTATTTTGATATAAAACTTCAATAGAGGAATCTTCATTGAGATAGGCGTACTTTTTCAGAAACCACTTAACGAGCTGAGCGTCCTGTTGGATTGCAGTGGAATTGTTAGTGAAAACGTTTATCGTTCCCATTCGAAAATATTTTTTTAAAATTCTAATATCGTTGTCGATCATTTCTTTCGTCTGCCCTTTTATACAGACCATTATGCAGGGGGAATCGAAATAAAATGCTACTTCCTCCGGTGTGCGGAAAGACGCGTGTTTGTTCAGCACATTTTCCCGAAATCCGTTATCGAATGTTTCCACTCCGATTTTAAAGATAATGGGAATGCCCATGAATTCTCGCATTTCCTGCAGTCGGTTGCGGTAAATCCAGTGACTTTCGAAAAATAGCTGTTGTATATTTTTTTCTTTTATGACTTGGCGAATACGATAAAGTGTACTCTTTGGCAGTTCAAAGCAGCTGCCTGAATTAATAACTTCCAGCGCACCGGCTCGGCCGCTGACACGAGAAAGAATTTGAAAATTCAGGTTTGCCATTTCTGCATCGTCTGTCGAGTTGTCGGAGATATAATCGCAAAAAGTACATTTTCCCCAGGCACAGGGGCGGCCCTTCAGCAACACAATTTCTCTGGGATTTTTCTTCGTTATCAGGTTATAGCGCTCCATTAGATTTTCTCCCATTCATTCCTGTCTTTAGCCAGCCGTCAAGGCGCGACAATAGACTGCTGACAATAACAACTGTGATCAACCGGTCCAGATAATCCATCAGGATTTGTACAATAAAGGCGCTGACTACCATGCTGAATCCAATTTGATGAAGAATCTGTACCAGAGCAGAAGAACCGGAAGAAGTAACGCCCGCAAATACGAATGCGGTAATGCAGGAGCTGACGATGGTTCCCGGCACCGTTAGAAAGAGAACGGCCAGAGGAAGTTTCCATTTTCGAAACCAGCTTGTGCGGAACAAAAACCCAGAAATCAGTCCGGTTATCATTCCTGCAGGTATAAAGTAGAGGGAGTAGACATCCGAGGTAACGCCGCTGAAAATCCCGCTTATGCAGGCAGTCAACCCCCCTAAAGCAGGACCGAACAGGGCAGAACTCAGTATGGTTCCGATGCTGTCCAGATAAATTGGGAGCCGCAATGTCAAGGCGATGTAGGCGCCGACAATATTGATGACTGCACAGAGCGCTGTGATCGTTATTTTTATGGTGGAGACCCGTTTCATGATATAGTTCCTCCCGTCATGATTTTTGATAGAAGCGGTTGAATTTGACCGGGTTCTTTCTGAAATATTCGGGATAGAAACATAGTCATAAAAGCGAGCGGGTCGGTTTGGGTAAGCACGTGACTGTTCGGCTTCTTATGCCAAAAATTCATGGAATCTACTACGGACTGCCCAATACAGATGCCTTTGGTCTCAATGTCGGTATAGGCGTCAAAGCCGTGACAGAGATCAGGGTTGACTGCATAGGCCACAGCGAGGGGATCGTTTATCACGCAGCCGATAATTCCTTCCTGCTTCCAATGAAAATCAAAGTAGAACCGGGTGATTTTTTGGATAAATTCTGCCGTGTGTCGATCCAGAACATGCATATATTCCAGTAAGTTTGGCGTCAGAACAATCTTTCGGGTGACATCGAGGCCAACCATGTGAATCGGTCTTCCCAAATTCTCAAAAACCTCACTGGCGGCATCCGGGTCGCACCAGTAGTTATATTCCGCAACGGGGGAACAATTGCCGTAACTTCTGAAATTTCCTCCCATGGAAACTAATTGGCTCAGGTTTTGAAATGCCTTTTTGTCGCGCCGCAGAGCCAATGCAATATTGGTCAGTGGCCCGATGGCAACAATCGTAAGTGCTGTTGTTGTGCGTAGCGTATCCAAGATAAAATCAACGGCGGCAGAATGCCAGGGAACGTCTTGTACCAGCGGAATCCCAATTTCCCCCAACCCATCCGCTCCATGGGTATCCTGAGCGCTGACATAGTCGCGCACCAGAGGCTTTTCGGCTCCACAGTAAACCGGGATATCCAACCGGTTCATGAAATTAAGCGTACGAAGTGCATTGCATGCCCCCAGGTCGGACGGTACGTTACCACTGACAGTGGTAATCCCGCAAATGCTTAGTTCCGGGGATGATAGGGCCAACATAAGCGCGAGGGCATCGTCGATTCCAGGATCGCAGTCAAGAATGATTTTCTTTTTCTCCAAGGTTAAAATCTCCTTTTCTTTAAAGGCACCTTTTCAGACTTTCTGAAGGAATTGCAGTAGAATCTTTGGAAATTTGGGGCTTCATGTCATCACACAAAAAAAGTCATGTCCCGCTAAGGACATGACAAATAAAGCTTTGTTCATATCAATCCTTAGTTTTTTATACTGGGAGGTTCTCGAACCAGTGCGGGGAAAGATCCCCGCTTTCATGTATTGTTTATAAAATAATACCTGAAACAGACCGGTACTGCAAGTCTTAAATCGCATTTTTCTTATAGCGCGGGCGCTGTTCACGCCTGTGATAAAAAAATGAAAGAAGCCGGCATGTGCTTGAAAAAGTCGGATTTCACTTTCTTCGCCAAGAAGGTATTTTTCGTTATTATCGCTGTACCGCCGACAGCTTCTATAAATTAGCACAATCTGAAGTCTGCAACTAAAATTGAGCGAATGATTTAAGGAAAAGCTCCATGTGTCGTTTTGAACCTGCACAGGGAGCTTTCATTTTATTTTGGCAGCTTTTGTGCTACAATTAGTTCAGATTGTTTATAGAACAGGATGGATGTAACTTGAGTATTATCGATACATTTGATAACCGTTCAGAAGAAATATTAAAGCCAAATTGTATTGCAACGCCAGTAGAAAAATTCCCTAAAACGGTCATTATAACGTTTAAGCCTAAAATTATTGACATTCTAAAGGCATTGTGTGAAGTTGAAGAAATAAGTTACCTTCACGCGGGAATAACCATACCTATTTATAAATTCAGATACAAAGAGCACGACCTAGGCATTTATATGACAGTCTTAGGAGGTGCCCCAACAACTGCCCTAATGGAGGAAGTATTAGTAAAAGGCGCAGAAAAAATACTGATTTTCGGCTCTTGCGGTGTTCTCGGCAGACAACTTGCTGCCGGGCAATTTATTATTCCAACATCAGCATATCGAGATGAAGGTACGAGTTACCACTATATGCCCCCAAGTGACTATGTGGACATTGTTACTTCGAAAAAGCTTGGAGAGATTTTTGACAGCTTAAACATTCCGTATATATTTGGTAGGACATGGACAACGGATGCTTTTTATAGAGAAACGAAAAACAATGTGGATGCTCGCAAAAAGGATGGGTGTATAACAGTTGAAATGGAATGTGCTTCTGTAATGGCAGCCAGTCAATTTAGAAAAAAATCTGCATTTCAATTTTTATATTCTGAGGATAGCCTTGACGGAGGAACTTGGGATGCTCGGACAATGGGAAAAGTGCCGCATTCTAATCTTGAAAAGTATTTAAAAATTGCTTTGGAAGTTGCAATTAAAATATAAGGATTATGAGCATACTCCGGGGCCGGCAACTTAGCTGAGCTATGGCCCAAGGAAAAGGCTCCCGCTTCGGGGTGCTTTATCCTTCAATTAATTTGCAGCTCGGAATATTCTGCTCGATGGAGAAAGCCATAGATGAAAATTGACAGCAATACGCAATTCAAACGAATGCTCGAAACAAACATCCCCAAATTAATTACTTCCCTTGCCGTTCCCACGGTGATCAGCCAGATGATTACAACCGCATACAATACTGCGGACACCTATTTTGTTGCACAGATCGGAACCAGCGCGGCTGCCGCAGTGGGAGTCGTTTTCTCTTTGATGTCCATTATTCAGGCCGCAGGGTTCGGCCTTGCCATGGGAGCCAACAGCTTAATCAGCCGCTATCTTGGTGCGAAAGAGGATGAAAAAGCAAGCAAATACGGCAACAGCGCGCTGCTCGCGGCAATCTTATTCGGGTTCATTTTAATGGGGGGCGGCCTATCCTCGCTCAAGGGGTTAATGCGTATTCTCGGCTCAACGGAGACCATCCTTCCGTATTCGTGTGAATATGGAAAATATATCTTAATCGGCGCGCCGCTGATGTGTTCCGAATTTGTCCTCAATAATATTCTTCGTTCGGAGGGAGAAGCGGTGCTGGCAATGTGGGGTCTGTCCGCCGGCGGCATTCTCAACATGCTTTTGGATCCGCTGTTTATTTCCGGGTTTCACATGGGAATCGGGGGTGCGGCTGTTGCTACTTTAGTCAGCCAAACCGTCAGCTTTTTTATTTTGATCAGCTTTTTCATCAGGAAAAAGAGCATTATTCCGATTCGGATACGGGATGTCAGCAGAGATCCCGCCGATTATTTTCTAATTGTGAAAATGGGATTTCCCACGATCTGCCGCCAGATGCTGGGCAGCTTGTCCTCTGTTTTGATGAATGTTCAGGCAGCCGCGTTTGGTGACGCGGCCGTCGCCGCCGTCACGATTTCGAATAAAATCTATATGTTTGTACGCAATATCGTCATTGGAATCGGTCAGGGCTTTCAGCCGGTTGCGGGCTATAACTACGGCGCAAAAAACAACAAGCGGGTTCGCGAAGCATTTCTTTTTACCTGCAAAGCGGGCACGGCTCTTTGTTCGCTTGCCGCGGTTTTTTTGGCTGTTTATGCTTCGTCCGTTATCACATGGTTTATCGGAACCGATGCGGAAGTCGTCCGCATCGGTTCCCGGGCGCTTCTCTTTGCCTGCGGGGTCATGCCCTTTATGGCGTATTCCACCTATGTAAATCAAATGTATCAATGCCTCGGATTCAGTAAACAGGCCACTTTTCTTGCAAGCTGCCGTCAGGGGATCTGCTTTGTGCCGCTGATTTTGATCCTGCCGGTCCTGTTTCATCTCAATGGAGTCATTATGTCTCAGCCTTCTTCCGACTTTTTCACTTTTGTCATCTCCGTGCCGTTTCAAATTACATTTTTTAAATTTCACTTGAAAATCCGTTCCGAGTGACTGCCGGAAAAATCCATAAACCTGCAGCTGCTGTCCGGTGTGATTCTGTCGGCGCTGATTCTCAACAAACGGCGCAGGCATCCGGATTGAAAGCTGTTGCGGCGCTCGCTGTTGTTCAGCCCGGGGATTTAACTCGTCAACAGCGCCGCAGCCGCGGGAGGCCGCAAAAGGACGGCCTTTAAAACATATGAATAGGGAGTTGGCCTGTCATGAGTCAAATCAGGTTTGCGACAGGATCGGATGCCGAAGCGATCCTTGAAATTTACAAGCCGTATATTTTGGAAACATCGATTACGTTTGAAGAAGCAGTTCCCACGCCGGAGGATTTCCGGGACAGGATTCTGTCCGTGTCGTCCGCGTATCCCTATCTGGTTTATGAGTCGGAAGGGAGAATCCGGGGGTACGCATACGCGCACCGGTATCAGGCGCGTGCAGCCTATCGCTGGAACGCGGAGCTTTCTGTTTATGTGGAACGCTCCGGTCTTCAAAAAGGAATCGGGAAAACGCTGTACGGCGCGCTCCTGAAACTATTGCAGCTTCAGGGAATTCAGAACGTGTACGGGATTGTTACGGCGCCGAATCGGAACAGCGAAAAGCTGCATGAATCTCTGGGCTTTCACAAGCTGGGGATTTATCACAATACGGGATATAAGCAGGGGAAATGGCGTGACGTTCAACTGTTTGAAAAAAGCATCGGCGGTCACGAGTTGAATCCGCCGCCGCTGCGCTCCATCCGCGAATTGGACCCGGCGGCTGTGACAGAGATTCTGGAACAGTACGGTCAAAAGCTTATCGAAGAATAAAAAACGGAGAAATCCAATAAAAATGGTATTATTTAACCTATATAGTACTTGGTGTATTACGAAAGTCTCCTCTCATACTCCGCAATTGCTGATTTTTATTTTCTTACAAGGTCAGTATGGCTCTCTCCGCCGGATTCCATGCAGAGGATGGTTCCGTATAAATCATGGAATCATATACTTTATGGATATGAAAAGACAGCTTCCGGCATGGCTCCGTTTTGAGCAGGTATAATGAAACCGGCACGGAGAGAAAACCTCTGCGCCGGTTTCAAACAGAAAAACATATTCTATCATAATAGGAAAGAACGGATCTTAGCTGCAAAACCGGTGCTCCCCGATAACGACAATGACGGGCCGCGATAAAATCCATTTGCTGGTTGCTTTTACGGGGTTGTAGTAATAGATCGCGCCGCCGCAGGGATCCCAGCCGTTGATGGCGTCGCGCGCAGCCTTATAGGCGGATGCGGCGACAGCCGCGTTGATGCCGCCGTCGTTCAGGCAGGAGAAAGCCCCCGGCTGATAAATGACTCCCGCCAGCGTATTCGGGAAGGAGGGATGCTGAATCCGGTTCAGGATAACCGCCCCGACCGCGACCTGGCCTTCATAAGGTTCGCCGCGCGATTCGGCGGAAATGACCCTCGCGAGCAGATTGACGTCGTTGCTGCTGTAACCGCCCGCACCGCCGGACCCGCCCGCACTTCCGGCGGGGAGTCCGATCGCGCTGAGCGTAGCGGGTCCCGCCACTCCGTCCGCGGTCAGTCCGTTTTTGCGCTGAAAATACAGCACCGCGTTTTTCGTCTGGGTTCCGTAAACGCCGTCAACCTTGCCGGTGTAATAGCCCCAGTTTTTCAGCCTGGTCTGAATCTGTTTGACCTCGCTTCCGGTGGACCCGACCTTGGAAAGGGTCTGGATCGAGCCGCCGACATGGGTCACTACCGCAATCATTAAAACATTCACCAAAACGATGATGAATACTTTCCAGACATATTTCAGTTTATCATTCAAGGAAACACCACCTCTTACCACAGATTTTTCCCACGATTCGAATGATTATCCCTGCCGGGGAAATCACCCTGCCGTTCGCCCGGAATTGACAGCAATGTCGAATCAAAGGGGAAAACCCAAAAAAAATGAAAAAAAGGGTTGACAATAGGGGTGGGTTTTGGTATTATAGTGAAGCGCCTTACGGAAAGGGCGCTGCGGAAGAGGGTCTGCAAGGGCCGGAAAACCGCATGGGACCTTGAAAATTAAACAACGAGACGATAAAGAAGGAACCCGTAAAGATTTCGAGAGTAAAAGTACTTTCGGACGAAAAGAGAGGGAAACTCTTTCAAAAAAAAAACCAAAAGATACGTTAGTGTATCGACTGAAGAGCCGAAACGACTCTAAGATAGATATAAACGCCTTCGGGTGATTATATACCATATTTTAGAGAGTTTGATCCTGGCTCAGGACGAACGCTGGCGGCGTGCCTAACACATGCAAGTCGAACGGAAACAGATTGAAGCTTGCTTTGAACTGTTTTAGTGGCGGACGGGTGAGTAACGCGTGAGGAACCTGCCTTTCAGAGGGGGATAACGTCTGGAAACGGACGCTAATACCGCATGACATTTTGTTGCCGCATGGTGATAAAATCAAAGGAGCAATCCGCTGAGAGATGGACTCGCGTCCGATTAGCCGGTTGGCGGGGTAACGGCCCACCAAAGCAACGATCGGTAGCCGGGCTGAGAGGCTGAACGGCCACATTGGGACTGAGACACGGCCCAGACTCCTACGGGAGGCAGCAGTGGGGGATATTGCACAATGGAGGAAACTCTGATGCAGCAACGCCGCGT
>NZ_VWXL01000051.1 GCF_009746625.1 Caproicibacter fermentans | reverse complement strand
TCACTGCTGTGGTTCTGTAAACTGCTTAACATATTGATTGGATTTCTCATGGTGTATCACACACCTTCCTTTCTCTATTGTTAAGATAACAAGCTGCCGCCCTTCGCCATGTATGCGGCGTTACCGCACTCGGACTACTACGGCGGCTCCGTTGCCATACCGAATATTCAGCGTCATCTCTCTTGGCAGAGCCTTGAGATTTATCACCATAAAGGCATTACGCATAGCCGGGTTTCCGGCATTTCGGGTTAGGCAATCCCCGTTTAGCAATGTAATAATAGCGTAGATGATTGTCGGATAGCGTTTCCGTCCTTTTCTCCATACGGAGTTGAGCCGCACAGAAGCTCGCCCACATATACTCGACTAATGCATTGTGGCTGTGCGGTATGGCGATAGCTGTCTTTCGCCAAAGTTCCTACATAAACCTCTCGGACTGCGCTTCAGGCAGTATGGCTTTTATCCTCATATCATCTGTTTCATCTTCCCATTCAGTCGTGGGCTGACAACTGCCCAACTCATGGGTTTACCGGTGTGCTATTTTCCCCTATGAGGTTTCCCCCTCAGGTAAGCCGGTTGATGACGGGCGAATGAGCTTTTACCCGCTGGATTGCCAAATCCAGAATTATTACATCGCCGTTACGGGCGCACA
>NZ_VWXL01000050.1 GCF_009746625.1 Caproicibacter fermentans | reverse complement strand
GGCGAAATGAATATAACCACCTTCGCCCACACAGTTCTCTGGATAATTTGACGCCGGCAGAATACGCCATGAAAATCTCAGGTGATTACTAACTTTCTATCTGGACGGCTTTTGGGGGCAGGTCACATATCCACCTTAGATACCATTACTTTTGCGAAAAGGGCATCCCAATTTGGAGTGCCCTCGCCCACAATCATTGATATACTTAATGTCATTTCTTTTTCACTGGAATCCAAATTTCACTTCTATATTTCGGGCTTCCAGTATCTGGACTCTCATTCCACAAAATTTCAGGCCCTTCAACTGCCTCGTATCCTGAAGATGGAAACCACTCTGAGTATATCCTGCCCCACACATTTTGAAGTGTTTCTGGAAACGGTCCAATTGACTCAAATACTGCCCAGGTACTAGCATCAATTTCTAATACTTCAAATTCTGCAGTTTCATTACTTGATGTTGCTACCCCAATGTAATGATCTAGCTCACCCTTTTCTTGCATTCTTCCTTCCGAAAAATTAGTAGATGCACTAATAATACCTGTTGGTTCTACATTTGAAATTAATTTTAATTGTTTAATAACCTCCGGTGTTAAGAGTTCGGTCATTTTTTCAATCTCTGGATTAACACCTTCAAAAATAACGGGAACTCTTTTCTTAAATCCTACTAACTTAAATAACTCTTTTTCAACAATACGATAGTTCATTTCGCATCCTCCTTTAATTGATAATTGAAAGGCCATTCGAGGATAAGCTTTTAATTGTGTATTCTCACTTCTTGCTTCAGAAGGGAGAATGCCATGCATAGAATGAAAAGCACGGGAAAATGAATCCGCTGAATTATAGCCATATTTGACAGCTACATCAATTATTCTCAAATCCCTATCCTTCAAATCAAGTGCAGCCAGAGTCAGTCTTCTTCTCCGAATATATTCTGATAAGCTTACACCTGATAAAAAAGAAAACATGCGCTTAAAATGATACTCTGAACAGTAGGCAATTTTAGCAATTTTACTATAGTCGATATCCTCAGTTAAGTGCTCTTCAATGTATGCCATTGCATTATTCATACTACTTAAAGAATCCATCAAACAACCTCCTTTCATCATCAATATTATCAAAGGATGCATTTAATCATCCGACAATCTGTGCACAATATAATCGACTATCATGTGATCAGTCGTTAATTGCCTCGATACCCTGCCGCTTTAGCTTTTCAAGGTTATCTAACATGTTCTGGAGCACCTCTGGAGCATGCCCCTCCCAATCCAACACTTCGCCTACTACCCGTAGCGGTGACTTGGTGCGGTAAGACCTTGTTGGATTCCCCGGGAATTTCTTATCAGTTAAATTAGGATCATTCTCAAAGGTACCGGTAGGCTCCACTTGATAGATACGACCTGGCTGGTTACCAACCGCAAGCTCTGCTCCCCATATTGCTGCATCCATGGTCGCAGTAAAATAGATGAAGTTTGCCTTCTTTCGCTCACCATAATTAGAGCTAAAGCCAGGTTCCAGCAAATCCCCAACCTTCAAATCGGCTTTTGTCCCGTGGTAGAATGGTCCGGGGTCCAGAGATTTATTCAATAATTGCTCTAATCCAGTTCCCGTTGTTAGCTTTTCAAGATTATTAAATATTTCCTCTTCGCTCCAATTCCACCATTGAAGCTTTAGCAAGAATTCAACCTTTTCATCACTAAACCGCTTTTTGATAAATTTAGCTGGATTCCCACCATATATTGTGTATGGTTCAACACTTTTTACTACTGTTGAGTTAGCGGCAATAATCGCACCATCACCAATTTTAATACCCGGCATAATGGTAACATTCTGTCCAATCCATACATCATTTCCAATCACTGTATCACCCTTGAATGGTAACTGCTCTATTGTTGGAGTTACCTTTTCCCAACCACTGCCAAAGATATTAAAGGGATAGGTTGTAATTCCATCCATTCTATGATTTGCACCATTCATAATAAACTTAACACCCTCTGCAATTGCACAAAACTTGCCTATTATAAGTTTATCCCCTAGAAATTCGTAATGATGCTCTATATTATCATAAAATTTCTCTGGAGACTTTTTATTATCGCTATAATAGGTGTATTCTCCAATTTCTACATTGGGCCGTTTTGGCAAATTACTTATATAACAAACTGTTTTTATGTTTTCATTCGGATAAAGCTTTTTCTTATCTGGCCCCGTCATTGAATATCGGCTCCTTTAAGGTATTCAACCTCGTTTACTAGTCTTTGAAGAATCTCTATTCCTTTTCTTGTACACTCTACATCAGTTGATATTAAGGAAATAACCTTATCGACCCTTTCCTTGTAATCGCTTGGCTTGATCTTAAAATCTTCAATCATCTTAACAGCCTTTTTTTCATTTATACAGTATTCTTTGTTTACTGCAAATAAGACTTGATTAAGGGAAGATATGCTTCGAAAGCAATGCCCACAAACATAGGATACATCGTCTTTATCTATATTGTTCTCAGCAAACATTAATGAGAAACCTGCCTCAAACATAAAAAATTCGGTTAATCCTTTCTGCAAAGCGGTTGGATAACGTTCTGCCTGCTTTTTTAATTCGCATAAGCTTTCATTCTTAGCATATAGTATTTTGCTAATCGCTAATTCTCCTCGATACATAGCACTTATATATCCATGGGGATGCCCCGTCTGATAATTAGCAGTAACAATTCCTTGCTCCGTATCTTTGATTATTTGTTCCACCCGTTTTATATCACGTAAAATCAAGTCAACATGATACCCATTTATAACTAACCATCCGCCGCCATTAATCCAATCACCCCACGCTCCGGGAGGTACAACAAGGTTATTTCTATTCTCATCATCCAACTCTGTAGCAATTTGATTAATCGCTGTAATGTCAAATGATTCTGATTTGTAATAGATTCCGATATCTATATCAGAATCCTCTGTATGGGTGCCTCTTGCACGGGAACCCCCTAATACGATGCCTTCTATATAAGGCAAAGAGGATAATTTTTCTGTCACTGATTGAATAATATTATCTATCATACTGAATCACTCCTTTCAATATCAAAAGCTATATCCCATGCTGAGAAACGCCTTTTTTGCCATGTGTTCCTTATGCTTTACGTATATTTCTATGGAAAGGGGGCCTTCAAAATTCATCTTGAAGGCCTTATTTTCCCTGATTAGAGGTCTAACCTACTTAACGTTTAGATAAAATCAATAACCTCTTTCACTGGCCTACTTACGATCTGTCAAATACGAAAAGTAAAATAATTATCGGACTAAGTTTAATTTCTTATCTTTGATTTCATAAATCACATCAGCCACATTATCAAGCAGCCGATTGTCATGGGTGATAAACACTATAGTTCCGGCATACTCCTTCATTAGTATTTCCAAAGCCTCTAAGCTTGGTATGTCAAGGAAGTTGCTCGGTTCATCCATTAGTAAGATGTTATATCTACCCATAAGCATTTTAGCTAGCAATAATTTAATAATTTCTCCGCCGCTTAAAACAGATAAGCTTTTTCCAATATCATTCTGTTTCACCCCCATGGATGCTAGCACTGAACGAATTTCTGAAACATTGTAATCACAATCCTCCTGCATAAACTCTAGGGAACCTCTGAACAAATGGCGCAGGAAGAGGAATTCAGAGAAAAGGGATTCAAGAGGCGTTCCAAACTGAATGATTACGTCGAATTTCAACGCTATACTCCTGAATTTATTTCCACTTTTGCGG
>NZ_VWXL01000005.1 GCF_009746625.1 Caproicibacter fermentans | reverse complement strand
CAATTGTGCCGCCTTTCATCATGTGGCCGGTAGCTACCATGACGCGGTTAATGGCGTCAAAAAACAGCTTGTTTAGCCCGTCTTTTTCCAGCAGGTGCCGAAACTTGCAAAGCGTCGTCTCATCCGGGACATTCTCCGTCATGAAATCGATGCCGGTAAACTTACGCATGGCATAGCTGTCATAGATTGCGTCCTCGGTAGCCGGGTCGGAAAGGTTGAACCAGATCTGCAGCAGATACATCCGCAGCATCCGTTCTATGCCCATGGGTGGACGTCCCCGTTTGCCGTGGGGATAATACGGCGCAATGATACCGACCCACTCTTCCCACGGGATAATCTCGTCCATGGTTTCCAGAAACTCTTCCCGCCGTGTTTTCTTCTTTCTGCAGCTATATTCGATATCCGTAAAAGTTTGTTGCTTTTTCATTTCTCTGCACCGCCTGTGAATTGATAGTTCTATTTTACCAGAGTTCTCCTCTCTTCGGTAGAGGGGCGGATTAAAT
>NZ_VWXL01000049.1 GCF_009746625.1 Caproicibacter fermentans | reverse complement strand
CATAATGAAGGGCTTTTTCTGAGACATTGTTTTAGACAATTCTAATTTCAACAGAACAAGCGCGGAGAGTTAACTGCAGTTCTGCTTCTCTTTTGTATCACCTCAGAGGGCGGTAATCAGGATACACACTGAACAATAAATATTGCTTATACAAAAAAGGTGAAAGCTATGCTGAAACATAGGGTCATACTTACATTTTACACCGCTTTGTTTGTAACGGTATATTTCACTAGTTTTATACATGAATTTCCAAGCTTTCTTTTGATCGTAAGTATTTGCCTTTCAATATTTCTTTTCATTTATGACGGATTAAGAGGTATCGGTGTTAAAGGAGTACTTCCTACGGCAGTCTATGTTTGCCTTGCCATTATTACTGCTATCTTGTTGGCGATTATCGAAGAGCATGCAATTATTGTAAAAGATCCAATGATTTTAAAGCAAGCTTGGATTCATAGCGCAATGTTCTACGTAATACCATTTTTGGTGACTGACATGGTTTCAGCTTTTTTCGTTAAGCAAAACCAGAAAAGTTGAGTATTGTTCAATCAAATGAAGAGGCTATTACAAGATGAAAGTTTTGTAGTAGCC
>NZ_VWXL01000048.1 GCF_009746625.1 Caproicibacter fermentans | reverse complement strand
ATGTGTATCATTCCACTCCTTAACATCCGGCCTACCTCCATGGCGTTTCTTTATGCCATGGTAGCCGTTATTCTTGAGTGGGTCAATTCCGCCGGCGATCTCGGTCAATTATACTCCGGCGATAACAAAACCATGCTATCATGCTCTTTCATGGTGTATGTATTTCTGCTACTTTTGATAAGTTTATAATGCCTTGAGAGCGCATACTGAAGCGCGTTATTGTTTTGCAGCGCGGTCTGAAGCTCATCGTCGGTATAATAGATCTCACCTGTTTTTCGGCTGACGGACATTTGCTATCACTTCCGTTTCAAAGACAGGCGGGGCGGCTCAAAGCCGCTCCACCTGTTGCTTATTCTTATTGTTCTGCTGCATCAGGTAACGGATCAAACGGGATCTGGCACGGTTCATAAAGCCTTCCTGCTGGGGAAGGTATTTTTTCAGGTCGATTACCTGGGACTTCGAGATAAATTCATAAGCGGCATCCTTTTCCGAATCGAAGATGGTGCTGCGGACTTCTCCATTCTTATCATGAATATAAACGGCATACCGGACAATCTGGTCAGCACTGTCGAAATAGGTAGTGTACTGATTTCCTCGAATGTCGCCAATGAGAAATTCCCCGTTGCCTACAAGTTCAAGACTGTGGTTCTTTTCCAGAAAGCCAAGAATCTGCCGAATCCCGTCAGCACCTTTTTCGCCGTTGACCAGACGGACGGACCCGTCGGCCAGAATAAACCCAAGTGGGCGCGCTTTTCGAAAAACCACCAGGTACTTTTCCAAACCGCCCTGTTTTTCCGCGGTGTATCCCAATTTCTCAAGATAAGTGGCTGCCTGATCCAGTTCTAACATTTATGCTCTCTCCTTTTCCTGTGTTTTCTCACGCTGAGTCCGGGCGTTGTTTTTCATTTCGGCAATTCGCTGAGAGATTTCCAGTTTGCCCTGTAAGGAGTCCGATTTGTCAAATTTACCCTGTGCCAGCATTTCGCTGAATTCTTTCGGGTCTGCGGTACCGAACCGGGCCGTCATATCCGCTTTGAGAGCGTCGTATTTCTCCTGATTAAATCCAAAGAGGGTTTGCAGATAGCCGTATTCCTTTTCAAAGGACTGTTTTATCTTTTGCGCGGCGGGGCTCTCCTGCACGGACTGTTTTTCCGTGGCAGCTTCCTGATTCAATTCCGGGGACGGTGATTCATTCGTCGGTGTTGCAGCATCTTGCGTCTGTGCAAGGTTTTCATTCAGACGGGAAACAAACTCCGGATCGGACAAAACGGTCTGGAACAACGCTTCGGCCATTGCCGGATCGGAAAGGACGGCCTCGGCGAAATGCTGAATATCCGCAGGAGAAATCGCCGCCTGTTCCATTCCGAATGTTCTATTGTAATTTTGTTCCGGTTCTTGCGAAACCGTTGCGGCCGGTTGCTCTTTTTCCAGCTGCTCCTGCCGGAGTTCTTCCACCAGCGCGTCAATCCTGGTCTTTTGCGCGGCGGTCGCGGCGTCAGTGTAGGTGACCTCATGCTGTTCGCTCACCGCGGCGATCTCCTGACGCTCGTTATGGATGGCATAGTGCTTCCCCTTCGGGGTGAAAATCACTTTCAGCGCGAGGCCGATATCTTTTAACCGTTCTTTTAAGCGTTCAAAAAAGGGTGGGAGCAGCACATTGTCCGGATTGGTATCCAGATAGGCGTTAGTCAATGTCCGCTTTACACGGCTGTCCTCGGAAATAATCGTAACCCGGTTGTTTTTACCGATATAGCCGACTGTTTTGCCGTCCCTGTCTGTAATCTCATAGCTCCGCTGGGCCTCTTCCCGGTTTTCCCGGAATTGATACCCTTTGTCCTTAATTGCGTTCATAAACTGACGAACGCGGCTCGTTTCAAGCGTCGGTGCGGGGATTTCTCCGGAAACCAAGCCGGAGCGTGCAACAAAATCTTTTGTGGCCACTGACTTTACTTCGGAAGAGTTTAATAAGGTCCATTCCTTGTTTTGATCTTCGGAGTAAATGTTATAGACCGGCCGGCAGCTCTCATAGTCGAAGGAAGCGGTCAAAATCACATTTTGATATTGGGATAGCTTGTATTCTCCCTGGTCCTGCTCGATCCCCTGATTTTCGGCTGCAAACGCGATGACCGGCTGGAGCCTTGCCCGTTCCTTTTCCTGATCCGGCAGGAGCCGGACCGAAAGATCATCCATAAGAAACCCGATTGGCTGATCTCCCAGCCCTAAGGTGCAGGGAAGCACGTCGCTTCCGATGCTGCTGACTTCGTAGCCTGCTTTTGTAAGCATGTCCAACAGATTATCCATTTTCCATGTCCTCCTTTATTGTTTGAAAAGCGGAACCGGTTCCGCTTCCTGATGGCGGTTCATTTCCTGCGACCAGCTCCATGAGAGTGTCGGCATCCTTGCTGCCGATAGCCGCGATGATTTCCTTGACCGGCACTCCCTGGGCGGATAAGGAGTTGAGACTGCTAAGAATCTCCGCGTTTTCCAACTCGCGGATTTTTTCTTTTCTGGCTTTGATGGTCTCCTGAAGCTTTTGGATTTTCTGTTCGTCTCGTTCCACTGCCCGGTTCAGTGATTCAATTCGTTCGCTCATTCTTCTTTCCTCCTGACATAAAAAAGGAAAGGCAGAGAAGCCTTTCCTTAAGGGAATTCAGCTGATGTTTTGTTTCGGGTGCAAATAAGGCGCCGGGTCTACATGCTGACCGTTGACGCGAAATTCAAAATGGCAGTGCGGGCCGGTAGCCCGCCCCGTTTGTCCGACTTTTGCAATCACCTGTCCCTGCGTAACCTTGTCGCCCTTTTTCACATCCAGTTCGCTGTTGTGGCCGTACAGGGTTTGTATGCCGTTTTCATGCTGAATGATAACGCAGTTTCCGTATCCTCCCTTCACGCCTGAATAGATAACCGTGCCGCCCGCTGACGCCAGCACCGGAGTTCCGGTCGGGGCGGGAATGTCTAGGCCGGTATGAAACGCTCCGGCTTTTCCGGTAATCGGATCGACGCGCGAGCCGTAACCGGAGGATATGTAAGTGTGTCCGGGCAGAGGCCATGCAAATTCTCCGTCTCCTACGGTAATGTTCGCCCCACTATTATTTCCGATCATACCGGTTGAAATCGCATTGAGAAGAGAGAGCTGCTCGGAAACATCCTGCTTTTGCTTTGCTGTAAATCCGAAGTGATCCAGTCTTTCCTCAGCCGTATACACACGGACCTGAATAGTCACATGGTGAACCGTTTTTTGGGTTTTCGTTGCGGTTCCATCCGGATTGGTTGTTGTCTCCGTAACGGTCTTGTCCTGAGATGCGACCGTATACGTATTCAGAACCGCGTGACATTTCGCCAGCTTTTCCTTGTTTTCCGGCGTCAGATCCATGACCGTCCATTCGCCGGTTGCCAGAATCGCCAGGGCGTTCGGGTCAGTGGCGACGGATTCGTCGCCTACAATCGATACGGTTGTGTTGCTCTTTTTTTCATAGTCTGTTTTCAGCGCGTCGATTTTGGCTAGAAAATCATTGTCCAGCTGTTCGACGTAACCGGTCAGCTCCGGGTGTTCCGTTGTGCTGCCGGCAAAAGCCTCCAGAATACCGCCGAGCAGCATGCAGACAGTAATCAGGCCCAGTAAAACAGCCGCCGCCAGAAGAAGAAATTTGGCGACCGCCGGATGTTTCAGCAGTCCGGCGGCCTTTTTCGCAACCGTTTTGACTGTGGTGGAAGCGGTGCGCTCCGTTCCTCGGAATACCTGACTTTTTGGGGAACGAATATTACTGATGGTCCGCGCGCCGGATCGAAGCCGCTGAATCATGCGCAGAGCCGTCCCCGCTGCCTGCAGCCCGGGATTTTCCTCTTTCTCATCTTCACTGTGAAAAATATGGTCCTTTGAGGCATGAAAGATCCGCTTTCCAAGGCTCTGATGAAAACGGGAACCGTAACGGGATTTGACCGGCGCGTGAGGGGAACCGGCTTTTTGGTCGGACGCCGTATAACGGCTTTCTACGCTTTTTCGGCCGGTTGAGGATCTGGCTTCTCGCCGGACAGCGCCGGACGGCTTTCCCGGACTTGTGGTGCCGGTAGCTGGCCTGCTGCGATTGGGCCGGGTGTTATAAGTCGTCTTTCCTGCCAAAGCTTGCTTTTCCTCTTCCGCGCCGTTCCGGCCGGAACGGTTTATCTTTGTTTGCTTGAGCGCTTTCGGAGCTTTTTTATGATCTTCTTCTGCCGGGCGCTCGCCGGAAGAATGGTCCCACGTCTTTTCCCGCACAGGGTGGTACTTCATTTCCTTAGCGTAGTCGCTTTGAGTCACAAGCTCTGTCTGCCCGGTCGCAAGGTTCTTTTTTATCACGCCGTCACGGGAATATTTTATTACTTCCTTATCCAGCAACGGCATCACCCGGTCGTGTATTTTTATTTTTGATGTCCGACTGGATGTACTGGAATAACTTCATATGGTCATCCAGGCGATTGTTGAATTCCACAATGCTGTTTCCGGCTTTGAATAGCCCGACGCCGGATTCGCAGAGCTGCAGGTCGCTGATCTGCTGTTCCGACAGGCCCATCAGCTGAGAGATGGATTCGATTTCGGTTTTCTTCTGCCGGTAGAGCATGATGAATTCCGAGTTTGCGATCATGGCCTGACCGGCCTCGCTGCGGGCGGCGTCGCGTACTTCCTGCGTCATGCCGGTTGCGATCAGGCCATATTTACGTCCGCGCTTCCAGCTGTTTGTCAGCCATTCAGCGGTCTGCTGGTTGCGCAGGCTGAGATGAACCTCGTCGTTCCATAGCCAGGTGTTTTTGTGCAGCGCCTGGTTCTTGGAGATCAGATTCCAGCAGAAATCCTGAATGATCGACATCCCCATCACCTGGAGCTGTTTGCCCAGATTTTTGGTATTGAAGCAGATCAGCCGGTTGTGAATATTGACGTTGGATTTGCCGGCGAAAATGTTCAGGCTGCCTTCAATGAAAATCTCAAGACTGCTCGCCAGATATTTTGCCTCCGGTTCCGGCTGCTCTTTTAACAGAGTAAAGAAGTCCAGAAAAGTAGGAATGTTTTCCTCACAGGGATTTTTCATGTAATTCTGGTACACCTGTCGGACACACCGGTCGATGACAGATCTCGCAACAGGGTCAATCCCATCCCGGTAATTTAAAGTCACTTCAATGAGGGAGATGATGAAATCGGACTTGAACGGAATTGGATTCGGGTCTTCTTCGCCGCCGTAGTATTCGTTAATGTCAAATGGGTTAAAGCGTGTTTTCGCCGCGTTCGATACCTCAATGACCTGTCCGCCCAGAAGATTGACCAGTTTTGTGAAACCTCCCTCCGGGTCGATGATGATCATGTCGTCGTTCGTCCGGAAAAAGCACTCCCACATTTCCAGCTCCGCGCCGGTTGTTTTCCCGGAACCGGATGCGCCGAAATAGAATCCGTGGGCGTTGATGTAACGCTTTCTATCCATCAGGATAATATTATGGGAGAGCTTGTTGCGTCCATAGCACAGCCCTCCCGGATGGACGATTTCCACCACATTGAACGGGATAAAAGCAGCAAGGGAGGAAGTAGTAAAAGTACGGCGGATAAACGTGTCGTTTCGCCCAAGCGGAACGACGGAATCTAATCCTTCCTCTTGTGCAAAGGTAAACGGTTTTATGGTGCATCCACTTTTTGCAACTTTATCTTCCACGGCTTCCACAATTGAGTCCATTTCTTCTAAAGACTTTGCGCTGACAAAGATCAGAATATTGGCCAGAAACATTTTTTCATTTCTTGCCTTCAGATCGTTTAAAAAGTTTTCCGTACCGGTGATGACGTCCTTTAGATCTCTCGGTGGTTTTGGATCGACGATGCCCATCTTTACTTGACGTGACAAGCTGTCCTCTTTCTCGCGGTCAAGCGATTTGAGACGGTCTTTTACTTCCTTAATTGCGGCTCCGGGGTTTTGCGGCAGCACATTGATGGTTAACAGCAGCCGCTTGTCCAGTGTCGTAATATCTTTGATCAACGAATCTGTGATGTCACTCGGAAAGTCGGTCAGAAACAGCGTCTGCGTATAGTAATCACCCAGCTTGATATAATCGTCATGGCTTGTATCCATCGAATAGGGAGCAATCAGATCTTTGTCACAAACCCCGCTTTTTATCATTTGCTCGTAGCTGATTTCCGATAGGTCATCTGGACGGTAAATTTCGCGCAGCAGTGTCAATCGCTGTGGTTTGTCCAGCATCTTCGTTTTACAACCAAGCTTATGCAGGAGGGCAAGTTTCTCGATACCAATACGCCCAAGGCGTCTTTGGGACAGATTATAGTCGCTTTCTTCAACCGTCACGGTAACATATTTCTCCTGAATATAGGTGCTGTCGCTGATAAAACGCCGGTGCATAAATTCGTTGTATTCGTTGACACACTGTTTGAGTTCTTCAGAGACGGTTTCAAAAGCTTGAATATCGAGGTGGATGCGAGTGTGGGAAAGAGGCTTAGTATTAATGTGAATTTGAAACTGTGTTGTTTCATCGAAGCAATTCAAAAACTGGCAGTATTGTTCAAAAGTATCATAACGGGAAGACGATTCCGTATTACTGTAATTGGTGTCATCAAACGCCCATGTCGCGCTGCTTTTATCGTTTCCCAAATCACAGATGCCGTCGCCATACATTTTCTCAAACGGGATGCTGCTTTGAGCCGTGTCTCTTTTGGACCAGGGAAGTAAAATACCTGAGACGGCTTTTCTTTTTTTTCTGTTGTTCTTTGTTTTCATACTCTTCATAAGCCGATTCATACTCCTTCTGATTACGCTGGATGATTTCATATAGATTGGACATCACAAATTTACGCTTTTGCGGGAATTTGAACCGTTGACGGCATTGATACCAAATGACTTTTTCGGGGTACTGGCCGTCTTTTTTCCACACGCCGCAGAGTATAACCGGAAAAGCAACGACAAAAGCCAAGAAGCATGACAGTCGCGGATTACTGGTTTTCCAGAATACGGGGATAAATACTGTAAAGATAACAGCAAGAGCGATTAATCCGCATATGAGCTGGCGTTTTGTAAAATTCCCCCAAACCTTATGCTCATAGCAATAAATATCGTCCGGAATCGGAACAATCATATTAAACACCTCCTTAAAATGTCCCCAAAAGCCGTTTCGAAAGGGAACCGGTTTTCACCATAACGGTAATCAGGATTGCCGTATATCCCAGCATGGCGAAAGCACCTGGTACGGACGTCTGAACCGTCACGCTTTTAATCAGCATCAAATACATGGAAACAGTTAATACAATTAAACCGCCCTGCAGGATCAGCGCGCAGAACATTTTAACGAAGTTCATGCCCACGCTGCTTCTGAGATCGTCGCTGGCAAAGGTGGCAAACGGAATCGGAGCAAAGATCCAGAACATCACAATTTCAAAAAGGCGCCCGTAAACCACAACGGTGGCCACAACCGACATAATTTCCGTTCCCAGCCAGGGGCCGAACATCTGGATCAGAACTCCAAACTTTTGCCATAAAGACATCTGAGAAACCTGCTGGACAAAAGCCGAAGTGTCAACCTGATTCCCGGTTCCAATCGTAACCTGGTTGTAAAGCTGGAGAATCATACTGTTGATCTGCGTGAAGATGAATTGCAGAAGATCATAGGTGTAAGTCATGCAGACAAACGGAATGATGTATTTGATAAAGGTCAGGGAGATCACTTCAAGGTCCGGTGCGCCGTTCGCCCTGCAGTACATTTTGTACATATCGCCGGCCATGCAGAAGCTGAGAATCAGAATGGCAAAAGGCATGACGGCGGACATGCCGATTTTCAGCAAACTGTCCCAGTAATCCGCCCCGAACACATCGGCGGGGGATTTCAGCACGTCAGACGTAATTGTCCCCGCCATATCGTTAATACCCGCATAGATCCGTACAATCCAGAAGGTGACAATATCAAACATGATTCACCGCCCCATAAAGAGGAAACCTGTGAACCGGGTGATTGCAGGGAGAGCACAGTCAAGCCCGGCCTTTGCTTCCGCCGAGCTGACATTTTTAATTGCCGACGCCATGATAAACCAAGAAATAGCGGCGAAAGCAATACCACCTACGATTTTTTTAACCCCCATGCTGTTTTGCTGACCTTCTCCAAACATATCGTAAATGCCCCAAACTACGCCGAGGCCGCCTAAGACGAGAAGAAAAGTCTGCAATATTTCCAACATATCTGTACCTTTCATTTTGTTTCCTCCTTTAAATCTAACGTGACGTAGTGAATTTCCGCGTTTTCCAAATCCATTCCTCGATGGAACCGATAAGTGTTACGTTTATTGCTGTCCGCAAGATATTTGTAATTTTCATGATCTTCCGGATTGTATTTTTTGCTTTTGAACGGCTGCAGGCCGCGAATCTGAACAATGCACTCGTCGTCCTTAAGACGGGCAACCTCTGTTTCATCCAGCAGATTTCGCCCGGATTTCTGCTCGTTAAAATTGTAGCTGTTTTGGCCGAGACTGCTGGCCGTACCGCCCCCTCCGTAAGACTTCGTATCAATCGTCGCCTTGCCGAGAAGGTCGTTGGATACATATTTTGTGGTATCTTCGCCTTTCCCGCCGAGGAAGACAGTCGTGTCGCAGTTTCCCTCGATGGTCGCCCAGTTGTCCTTATACAGCGCCTTGAGCTGGTTCAGGTTCTGGAACAGCAGTTCCAGCGACACCCAACGCTTTCGGAGGACGCCGATCATAATGTGCAGATCCGGGAAAAAGCCGATGTTGGCGATTTCGTCGAGGATGCACCTGACCGGGATGGTCAAGTGGTGTTCCGGCTGATGATCGGCAATCTTTGCGAGGGACTTCCACAATATATCAAGCAGCATGGCGACGATATAGTTAAAGGTCTTGTCGGTATCGCTGACGATGATGAACAGCGCCGTTTTTTCATCCCCCATTTTGTCCAGTTCCAGTTCGTCATCCTCAAAGAGGCGCGCAACTTTCGGAATATCAAAATTCGCCAGCCGGACGCCGACGCTGATCAGGATGGACTTTGCGGTCTTGCCTGCTGCCAGCTTGTATTTTTTATATTGCTTGACCGCGAAGCTGTCCGGGTTTTTCTGTTCCAGCTCGTCGAATAAAATGTCAACCGCAGACTTGTAACTCTCATCGTCCTCGCGCGCCTCCGAATTATTTAAAAGAAGGACGACTGAATTCATATTCTTTTCTTCTTCCAGACAGGTTTCCATCACGTAGGCAATATGGGCCATGAACCAGAGCTTTTCACAGTTGTTCCAGAAGCCCATGTCCCCGCTTGAATTCTGAGATGTTCCTCCATTCGTGTTGGCGATGAACAGTTCGACGAACCGGATAATGTCCTCCGGTTCCTTATAGTAATGGAACGGGTTAAAGTGCAGGCTGTCCTCCATGTCCACAACATTGAACACTTTCACCTTGTACCCGTGATCCTCCAGCATTTTTCCTTCATCGCGCATATGCTCTCCGCTTGGGTCGGTGATGACATAACTGGCGTTCATCTGCATTACGTTCGGCTTTGCATAGAACTTGGATTTTCCGGATCCGGAACCGCCAACCACAAACACGTGGCAGTCTCGGCGGGTTTTCCACATATTCATTGAGAGAAATTCCCTGCAGGAGAGGATGATGTTGTTTCGAAACACCGGATCTATGTAAGGCGCGATATCCTTTTTCTTTCCCCACCGGGCGGATCCATGCTCAATGTCTTTGTATTCACTTCGCTTTTTCGGGCGGAAATTCATGACACAAAGAACCAGGGAGACACCGGCAGACACTCCTTCGACAACCTTAAGATCCGTTTGAATTTTGAGTTTGTATGAAACCAATGCGAGCAGTATATTAAGCAGGGCAAAAATTAAAATGAATTGAGCCAGGAACAGCAAAACGGGATTTTTCTTCTTGGTCATCTTTCTCTGCCTCGATTCCGGCCCTTTGATTTGGTCTGCTCTTTTGATTTTTCTACCTCATGAGCCTGATTGATGTTGAACGCTTTTTCGCGGGCCTGCTCTATTTTTTTCTGCAAACTGGTATGGTCGCGTCCGTCTTTGAAAAAATCCTTTGCCGCGTGTTCCAAGCGATCCATGTCTTTGGCACGGAACATAAAAATATACTGGGTCTTGTCGTTTTTTTCACGGACCATTGAGTACTCAAAATGATATTTTCGGGCGTATGTGTCAAACCCTTTCATTTCACTTTTAGAAACTTCAATGCCTTGCGTTTGACCGCCCTCCTTTGCCATTTTGTGAATGTTCATCTTGTTGGATGTGGCATGATAGATGACTTTTCCACCCCCTGCGAGTAAAAGTCCTAAAAGTGCGCTTAACGTTGCTTTCGTGATTTTTTCAGCCGCGCTGAAATGAATCGCTACAACCTTTTCACCTAATTCGTCACCGACCATATTGCTTTCCTCCTTTTTTCCTTGCGATGATGGGATCGTCCGCTTCCACACGTTCGGAAATTTCCCGGACTTCCTCCACACGGTTCAACTGCCTGACCGTCGCTCGGTACTGATCTTCCAGCTTAGCGGCATCCTCCCGGATCCGGGCAAGTTCAGAGCGGAACCGGTTCCGCTCTTCAACGCCTGCGCCAATGTGATTTTCTTTCAGCGTCGCCCGCGCGGATTGGTACAGACCAATTTCGGTTTGATGTTCCAAAACTTCCTGCGGGAACATCTGGCCGGATTGATATTGACTGTAAACAGAGCCGTACTGCTCCAGCGCGTCAAAGCATTTTGCAATACTTTCGATACGGGTCAGCTTATCCCGCATCTCATCCATTTTCTTTTGTGTCTGTTCCATCAGCTCCTTTAGCTGTTCTGACTGACGGTCAAAATCCGTTCCGTTTTCCCGAACATAACCGGCAGCGTGAATCATTGCTTCGATATTCCGCAGCTTTTGTGAAAATGTAGCCGGGTTAATCAGTTCTTCCTCCATCTCGGCGCGCATCCTGATTTCCTGTCGGGTATAACCTTTGCCCAGAGTATAAGACCGGATCATCCGCTGCTGTCCGTTCGTCCGATGCCGAAACCTTAAATATTTTCCGGTTTCGTCGACGTAGTACTGCTCCCGCATCCGGCGTAAAAAATCTTCGTAGTCCTGCGCCGCGCGGATACACCGGTCGATGTCGTTTTTGAGAACAGTACGGTATGACGTTACCTTTTCATTTGTAAATTTCCGCTTTTGCCACTCAGTGGGAATTACGACGGACAGGCCATGCTCTTTACAGATCCTGTCGCTCAGATCCCGAAGCTGCTGGGGTGTGTATTCTGTCTGCCTGAATTTCTTTTTATCGCTTCCCACAATATTGTAAATAATGTGGTTATGAATGTGGGCTTTATCAATGTGTGTGGCAATAACATACTGATACTTTCCTTTCAAAAATCGGTCGGCCAGCTCGCGCCCAAGTTCAAGCGCCTGCTCCGGCGTCACTTCCCCGGGCGCGAATGACTGGCGCATCGTCATCAGCAGATACGACTTCCTGCCGTCGGTGTATTTTACAATAACTTTTCTGCCGGTTTCCTGTTCGTACATGTGCTGGTCATACATGATTTCAAACGGCGCGGAATTTGGACTGCACCGGAACGCGGACACTAACTCGCCGTTTCTTGTCTTTCGGGGATTTGTAATATAGGAAATGGAATCGTATGCGGTTTGGAGTGAGGAACGGCCCGGACGGACTGCTATTCCAGTGATGAAAGTTGTTGCCATATTTTTTTCAGGCCCCCCTCGATTGCTTTTAACTCGGAGAGTTGGATGTGATCTCCGCCGTAGGTGTTTGCTACTTTCGTCATCTGGTTCAGGTTATTTCCGATGTGGTTCAGTTCGTTGATGAGCGATTTCAATTCGGAATAATCTTTTCGGATAATGTAACCGTCCAGCGCCATTTTTCGTAAATATGCTTCACGATTCTTGATTCCTGCTTCTCTCATTTTTGTGTGAAGAAAAAGTATTTCCTCTTCTGAAAAACGAAGAAGAACCGCGCGGCTTCTTTTCCTCTGTTTGTCCATTTATCCCGACCTCTCTCATTATCATTTTCAACTAAAGACAGTTGAAATCTTCCAATCCGGTTGAAAACCACGGGGTATTAGGGGCAGCCCCCTAAAAATGCTTTTCATATAAATTGGCCGGAGGCTGATTTTGTGAAAATTGGCAAGTGGATATCCACTTGCAGTGCTCGCCCGTAGGGTTAGCCCGGTGTTCTACAAAAGGCCTCCCTTCAACTTTGAGATGAGAGTCCTCAGGACTCTCCGCCCGGTTTCATCGGGTTCCTCAGCGATGGAATCCTCCAGACTTTTGATCTTTTCAGACTCCGGCAGGCCGTCCAGGTCGTTCATGATTTGCTGTTCTTCGTCATTGAGCCAGCAGGTTTGCATTGGGGATCATCTCCTTTTCGTTGTTTAATTGTTCCGATTTTTCAAGTGCCTTGGAAAGCCGTATCGGAAGATTTTCAATTTTATGCTCAGGTGATTTTTCAAGGCTTTCCAGCTCAGTCTGAATTTTGCCGATCAACGTGTTCGCGTTGTCCTGAATATTTTCCATCATGTCCTGAAGCTGTGTGGCTTCCATACCGTAACTCCAGGAGGATACGTAATCGAAACTGTAACCTGACGTGTCGATTCCGAGAAAGCTGGAAACGATGAACGCGACGCTTTCCGCTTCTATTTCTTTCTGTTCTTTGCTTTTTTCAGAACGCGCGTGGAGGACCGCATGGGCGTATTCGTGGAGCAAAGTTTTTACAATTTGCTCGTCACTCATTCCGAACTTGATTGCAATTAAGTGCTTGGAATGCTGACAGAAGCCTTTCATTTCGCCGTGCATATCCTCAAATACGATTTTGTAAGGACTGATTTTTTGAACGGCGGTAAAAATGTTTTGTAAATCAGGAACGGCGCCCTGCAATTCGTTGCAGAGCGCCGGAAGAGGATCGCCGTCTGTTTGAGAAATATCGAAAACAGTAACAGCACGAAAATGGATTTTGCTCTTTTGGATCGTTTCTGTTTTAGGGTTTCCATCTTGATCAAAAACAGGATTTCCGTTGTCATCCAACAGAGGCTGATTCAATTTCACAACCAATTTTGACGGAGCAAAAATTGAAATTCCTGTTTCGCCGCGACGAACGTACCGTCCAAGCTTTTTCCATGCTTCAAATCCGGCCACATGGGTTGCGGATGGGTTTTGCAGAAAAATCAACGCGGTGTTTCGTGAAGAATAGCGGTGAAAGACAGAAACGGCATTTAGATACTGCTTGAAGCGGTTACTCTCAAATGTCTGTTTGACTCCGTCCAGCAGACGCTGGGAAAGCTCCTTCACTTTTTCATCATGGTTCACACGGAGATCTCCTTTCAGATTGTTATTTTTCAAATTCCGGATGCTGTGGAATATGTCCCAAATTAGGGACAGACTGACGTGCCGCGTCAACTCGATTCATGAGAGATGCGGGCATTGTCTCGTTATCTTCTTTCTCTGATTTTTCCGGTGGAATTTGTTCCGGCTTTTCAAGGCTGAGTTCGAGAGAAAGCTGATTCAGCCTTGCAGATTTCTCAGTAAGCTCCTGTTCCTTTGGAAACTCCTTTTTGAGTTCCTGCTTAGCTTCCTGAACCTGACGGTTCAGCAGTTCAAGGTTACTCTGTTCTGTGTTGAGACGTTCCGGGATTGTTTTCAGTAGATTGTTCAGCCGGGTGATGTTGCCGACCGAGTCTTGCCCCAGCTCCGCAGAATGTGCCGCACTGTGCCTCAGTACGGCATGGATTTCATGAGTAAGGGGATGATATTGAATCTGTATGGAAAAGCCGCGGTATTCGCCAACATCAGCTTTATTTTCCATGAAATTCAATTTCCCGCACTCTTTGATGAGTGCCGTTCCCGCATTCTTTTTGTCTGTGTATACCATGCCTTTAAGTGTCATCATAAAGTGATCGGCATCTGGAAGCGGATGTTCCTTTGCAAAATCCAGATCGCTTTTCAACGCGGCAATCATCGCTTTTTTTGCTTGAATCGCTTCCGGATAAAATTTCAGCAACTTGTCTTCCAGCGCATAATGCTGAGACAGAAACCCGGATTTTAGCATTTTGAGTTTGGTTACCTGAATGTCGAGATCCATCTTTTCCTTGATGCGCGGATCTCCGGTCGCCAGAGCTTTCACTTCCGCATAGGAAAGAACGGAATCGTCAATGTCTTCGCAGCTTCGGGCCGGTGATTTGCTGGTCATGATCTGACTGATAAAGCGCTGCTTGTTTTCAATCAGCTGCCACGAATAACTGTCAAACGTATTTTCTGTGACATACCGAAAAATCTTTACATTTGGGTTGTTGTTGCCTTTGCGGAGGATGCGGCCCTCGCGCTGTTCAATGTCACGGGGTTTCCAGGGACAGTCAATATGGTGAAGTGCTACCAAACGATCCTGTATGTTTGTTCCGGCCCCCATCTTTGCGGTGGACCCGAGCAAAACGCGAATCTGGCCCTTCCGTACCTTAGCAAACAGTTCCGATTTCTGCACTTCCGTTTTCGCGCTGTGGATAAACTCTATTTCTTTTTCGGGAAGGCCCTGGCGGATCAGCTTCAGGCGAATGTCATTGTAAACATCGGTAAATTGACTCTCGTCGAATTGACCGTCTACCATTTTTGCAACGCCGCCGACCATTTCCATTTTGATTTCACATTTTGTCTTTGGAGTCGAAAGATCGCAGAAAACAAGCTGTGTCCCTTTCACCGGCGTGGATTCCCGCCAAACGTCGAGTATGTTATTGACGCAGGCGTTAACCTTGCTGTCCGGATCGTCTGGCAGCAGGGGGTTCATCAGGCGCTGATCAAGCGCGACTAACCGGCCCTCGCTCGTTATCTTGAGCATATTGTCGATTTTTGCATCAACCGTTCCCTTGTGTACCGCTTCCGCGCGCTCTCCGAATTCCCGGATCGTTTCTTTTTGAAAATCGCTTGGCTGCGTGACCACATTGATGTACTCCGCGTGTGGAATCGGGAGATGGAGCGTATCGGCGGTTTGAATGTCCGCGGCTTCTTTCCAGAGATTCATCAGTTCCGGAAGATTAAAGAAGTGCGCAAAGCGTGTCTTGCTGCGGAATCCGGATCCCTCCGGGGCAAGTTCGGTCGCTGTTACCGTTTCCCCGAAGTTTGCCGCCCAGTTGTCGAAAAACAGAAGGTCGGTTTCCTGAAGTGTGGAGTATTGCAGATACCGCATCATGGTATGAGGTAAGCCGGCAGTACCGACTCCCTCCCGAACCGTGCGTGCACCTCTCGATGCACACGGCTCTCTATTTGTTATCGTTTTACGATTTCATCGAATTGTGAATCTCATGATGGCATGACGGA
>NZ_VWXL01000047.1 GCF_009746625.1 Caproicibacter fermentans | reverse complement strand
GTTCTACGTAATACCATTTTTGGTGACTGACATGGTTTCAGCTTTTTTCGTTAAGCAAAACCAGAAAAGTTGAGTATTGTTCAATCAAATGAAGAGGCTATTACAAGATGAAAGTTTTGTAGTAGCCTTGCTCATTAACTAGGTAAGATGGAACAATCTTGAATAATTCGATAAGAATATTATGTCCATACCATGAATTTTGGTAAACTTAGTAGGTGATCGTTTATGAATCAGACCGCAAAATGTATTGCCCTGATAATATCCATCTTATATCATGTAGCTTTTATATTTGTTTGGTCAGGAGAATTGGCTCTGCAGTTAAATGCACCGTTCCTTTGGCTTTTTCTTTTGTTAGGAGTCTTTGTTCTTATAGAGACTTATAAAGTCGTTCCAGACAGTATGAATCAAAATAAAAAACAATTTGTAATAGCCATTTTAGTATCTATTGTCTTGTTATTCATCGTCAGTGGAATAGCAGAAACAATAACTGGTAAGGCTTTTTCATACCCTAAGGGAAGATGGATAGACAGAATCTACTTCCTGTTCATTCCGGAAGCATTATTGGGAATATATAATTCAATAAAGTCAATTATCCATATTAAGCGGAATGATTCATAGTAGGGTTACGTCTTCCTTCAAAAGCATTTGTAAAATGTTCATGCAAAATGGTCGGGGTACCTGCATCGAATGGTGTTGGCTACTCCGGCTTTTCGCGTTTCATAACGCGATGTTCTAAGCAATACCATTTTTGGTGACCGATACGGTTTCAGCTTTTTTCGTTAAGCAAAACCAGAAAAATTGAATATTGCTCGATCAAGTCAGCGGGAACAAGCCATGGTATTTCCCGTTTCTTTTAGCTCCCTTAAACCGTCTGGCAGAGCAATGGTACACTACCATTCTGTCTGTAATTCCCAAATTTTTCGCTGCTTCTTTTGTCGTAATATAATCCACCCATTATACATAGATTAATTCTGACAAGATTATTTCTTCGGCCTGCGCCCTTAACGTGTTCATCAGGCCAACCCATTTCATGGGATCGCTGGCTTTCAACCGCTCTGTTACACCTACTGATTTCATCAATTCCGGCATTATTCTTTCAAGCCTGCGGTTTGCCGTTTCGTCGATTTCCAGTAAGTGCGGGTACAGTTTTTCGCTCAAAATCAGGCTGCTATACAAGCAAGGGCGGTGTTCTCGCAAATATCGTTTTCTCATGCGCCCGTATTTGCCGATAGGCTTGTCCGGCTGACCGGTAAGAGCCAAGTCAGGAATGTAGAAATCTCCGCAGCGGGAATAGGCCAGATCTGCCATTGCGGTCACTCCTTTTCTTGTTGGTATGCCGTTCTCTTTAGCACCTCCGCGAAGAGTCCAATTGATCGTGTCCCTGTCCGTAAATTTTGTGGGCAACCGAACTCTTCACGAACAAGTATGGCACATCCTTGCCAAGCCGTTGCAGATTTTGTCCGTAGCTTTCTGACTGGCCCCGCGTCCGGCTTTCCGTCTGCATGGAAATGGTTTCTTTCCCCAAAACCTCCGACAGCTCCTTGATGGTGGAATGTTCCCGCCCACCAAGAAAAATCACGCTGTCCATATTCCCCATAATGGTTTCAGCGTGGTCTTTATATAAGGCTTTGAGCTGGCTTTGCGCCTGTAAAAACAGGCATAAGGATATTTCGCGGGAGCGGATAACGGCAACCAATTTTTCCAATTGCGGAACCTGTCCCGTGTTGGCGGCTTCGTCCCATAATACCCTTACATGATGGGGGAGCCTGCCGCCGTATTTGCTGTCAGCCCGTTCACACAAAAGATTGAACATCTGCGAAAAAGCAAGGGCAACAATAAAGTTGTAGGTCGTATTGGTGTCGCTGATGATGAAGAAGGTGGCGGTTTTCTTATCGCCCATGCGGTCAAGTTCCATTTCATCATAGCTCATAATCTCCCGGAGCTGTCCAATATCAAATGGGGCAAGTCTGGCTCCGCAGGAAATCAGGATACTTTTCGAGGTTTTCCCGCTGGCGAGCTTGAATTTTTTATACTGGCGCACCGCAAAATGGTTGGGATTGCGCTTTTCCAAGCCAAGGAACATATAGTCCACGGCGTTCTTGAAATTTTCATCATCTTCCCTTGTTTCCATGCTGTTCAGCATATCCACTAGGGTATTGATATGGCGTTCTTCCTCCGGCCCCTCAAGGACGATATAGCCGATTAAAGCACAATAAAGCAAGGTTTCTGCTTTCGTCCAGAATGGATCACCCTCTTTACCGTCGCCCTTTGTGTTCTCAATCAGAGCGTTTACAAACTTCAAAATATCGCTTTCCGTCTTTAAGTAGGCCAGCGGGTTATAGTGCATTGACCGGGCAAAATCAATGGAATTGAATACCTTGATTTTGTAGCCCTGCTTTTTCAGAAAAGAGCCGACCTGCTCTAAAATGCCGCCCTTTGGGTCAACCACCACATAGGACGAATGAGCCTGTAAAAGCTGTGGGGTCAGCCAAAAGCGAGTTTTCCCGCTTCCGCTGGAGCCTATGATACAGCAGTTAAGGTTTCGGGCGTTGGCGGGATTGGCGGGTCGGGTATTCATGGTAAGAAGCTCTGTCCCGGTTAGTATCACGTTGTTGCTGAATTTTGGGTCGATAAAGGGCTTGATGTCCTTTGCCGTTCCCCACCGGGCCGAGCCATATTCCACATCCCTCCGAAACTTTTTTGCGTTTTTTACCTTATACCATACCACCAGCCGGAGTATGACCGCCCCGGCAAGGCCAATGAGCCAATCGGACAGCACAAAGCCCGGCGCAAATGAAGCAAACGCCGGGCTTATAGTCTTTATCATGCCAACCAGTTTATTTCCGAAGTCTGCACCTGCCGCAAGGCGGTAGGCTGTGCCGAGCTTCAGACAGAACCACAGCACCAACAGATAGGGAACATTGGGAATCACATATCTACGGATTTTATCGTTCATTCCGCACCACCTCCCGTTTTCGTTCCTTTTGTCGCGGTTTGGTGCGCTCCCTGTCGGCAAAGGCTTTTAACTGTTTCAGAATAGAGGGGTGGCGGCTCTTGCCCCGGTTCAGCACCAGCTTTGTATATTCGCCAAAACAGGCGGTAATAGCGTCAGCCTGCCCGGCCTTGAAGAATAACAAATATTTATCCGGCCCGGTTTTGTGAAAAGCATAATCTACATTGTACTTTCGGGCCACACGGTCAAAGAGCTTCGTATCCCCGGACAGGTCAAGACTGTTTGTAGAAACGCCGTGGTTCATCAACTTTTTTACGCTCTGTCTGCCCTGCGGGGTCTGCCGCTTCTGATGGCCCTTTTGTATCTGCCGGAGTGCTGCCGCCAGCACCTTTGCCAGCGTCCGGCCCGTCAGTTTTGTAGCATTGACAGATAGGGCAACCGTCCGGCGTTCAATATCTTCCTGCATGAAATTCCTCCTTTCCTGCCAGATATGGCAATCGTATAGGCGGGAGGACTTCGGGCCAAGTTGGCCCGAAGTGTGTTACCTCTCTGCATTGACAGGGCGGGGGCGTTCTGTGGTGGGAGCGTCCTTTTGTGCCTGCGCGATTTTTTCATTGTGAGTAGCAAGAGCTTCCCGGATAGAGGGCTTTTTCTCTGCCGCCCGTTCTTCCAACCGTGCCAGCGTATTCAAAGATTTTTCTATATGGCTTTTTATACTGGAAAAATGGGAACGCTCCGCACGGAATGGAGCGGATATGACCGCCGCCAGCTTGCCGGGCTGTTTTACTTCCTGTGCCGCTTCTCTGCCAAGCATGACCCGACCCATGTTTTTCAAATGCCGCCCGGCTTGATGGTATTCGGTGCTGATGGCTTCGATTTTGGCAATAGCCTTATCGTCGTACTGAATATCCTTTGTGAGCATATCCCGCATGGCTTCTAAAGTGGGGCGCACCTTGAAGAACCGGGCTACGTTATCCAGCGCGGAAATGCCGGTTTCCTTAAAAGCGGTAACGGCGTTCTTACAACCGTCTATGACGCTTTGCTTTAGCTCCGCCAATTTATCCCGCAAGTCCAATACCTGCCCCTGCATAACAATGACCGCCTTTTGCAAAGCGGTCTTAACCGGGTGGTTCTGTTCCTGTGCTGTTCGGAGTTCCTGCCGCATGGCGGCAAGCTCCTTTACAGCGGCGTCAAGCTGTTTTTCCATTGCTCCGACATGATGCAGAACCGCAAGAAAATCCTTTGTGGACGGGGAATTGTTTTCCCGCAATATCGCCAAAAGCTCCTTAACGTGTTCATTTTCCAAAATCGGCTCGGCGGTAGTTTTCGTTTTTGCCATAGTTTTTTTAACCTCCTTTCACACTTCGGGCCAAGTTGGCCCGAAGTTGGTTATCGTTCCGCATTGGCGGGGTGGGGGCGCTCACGGGCGGCGGTGACGGTTTCGTTTATCATCTTCCCGTAGCTTTCCAGCGTTTTCTTGATGGATTTTTCCGGTTCGGGATAAGCAAAAATTCGGTATTCCTCCGGTAAATCGTCCCTGCCGCTGTAATACTCAGTGAAGCTGTCGCCTGTCCGTACCACATAGCCGCCATCGGTAAAACGCCCGTCGTCGTCCAAGTTCATATCCCGCCCATAGGCTTCATAATCAATATTGTTTTCCAAATGCTCCGGGATTTCCAGCGTACACATTTCCTCAACATAGTAGCGGCCTAAATCTTCCTCATTCTCAACCCCGGCGTAAAACTCAAAACAATCCAGATTTTGCGTAAGGTTAATTAGGGCGGGTACACTGTTGTACTCCCCGAAGTCCACGGCGGCAGAAAACTTTTCTAACTCCCATTCCTCCATATCGTCCAGCAGGGAAGCCAAGAAGTTCAACTCATCAATGCTTTCATATTCTCCTAAGCAGTCACGCAGACCGGGAATGTCGGTTTCATAATTAGTAATGAAAATTTCCTCATACCGCACACCGTCCACATGGATACGCTTCAAAAGAGCCTGCACTTCCTCGGTGGTGGCGGGGAGCTTTAAAGGCTCCCCGTCCAAATATCCCTCGTTATACCGTCCAAGATTGGTAACAAAGGCTTCAAGCATGGTCTTTTTCCTGCCCCTGTGTTTTCACGGTCAGAATCCCGTCCAGCGTGGTTGCCGTGATGTTCAGCCGCCCGGCAACGGCAATGTCGTTTTTCACGTCCTCGTCAATATCGCTTCCGCATACGACAAGTACATGGGCGCGGCGCAGGAGATCCCGGCTCATATCAATGCCGCTTTTATGTTCCTCCGGGATTGCGTCATTGAGAAAAAGCGGAAGATACAGGGTCGGGCAAACCGGGGAAAACCCGGCTTCATAGACTGCCCGGCAATACTGCGCCGCCTGTTTGGTATCCGTATCGTGATTGCCGCACCACGCGGCAGTAATGTATGCTAAAGGTCGTTTCATGATTTAAGCACCTCCGTTCTTGTTGCGCTGAATGTGTCAACCTATCCCCCCGCCCTTTCCACGCTTGGAAAGGGCGCGGCTCAAAGGAATATATATCCCCGTCGCTTGACTGCCTTAAAGCATAACCGGGAGAAATCCGTCAAGAGTGCGAAGCACCGCCTACGGCGGCAAGCTCTTGACCGATTTTCCCGGCTATGCTACCCAATAAGCGGCGACGGGGAATATATTTATCCTTAGAGCTTTGGGGCACGGGGCAAAGCCCCGCATATACCGACTTCGGGCCAACTTGACCCGAAGTGCTTATTTTTCCTGTTCGGCTTTCTTTTGAGGAGCCGAAACCTCTTTCAGTTTTGCCTTGTTTTCCTCAAGCAGCTTCATAATGGTATCCTTCATTTCGCGGGGTGTTTTCTCCTTGCCGAAATACTGGGAAAGTTCCTGACTTGAAATAATCACTTTGTCTGCCTCCTTTTTTTCTTCTAACATGATTCCGTCAATCACATCGGGGTTTAACAGCTTCTTTTGGTCAAGGTCACGCATACGCTGTGCCTGTGAGAGCGAGGGAGCCGACTGCTGGCCCTCAATAGCGATAGCAATATACCGCTGATTTTTTGGCTTGATAAACGCAAGCTCCACCGCGGGAGTGAACGCGATTTTCTTTTCGTCCACCATTTTCATAAGGTCGGGAACCAGCTCATTGAGCTTGATATACCGCTGAACCTGCTTGACCGTCATTTTGTTGCGCTCGGCTACGACCTCATTGGAACGCTGTCCGTTGCCGGTTCGCGCACCCTGCCGCTTGATGGCTTCCAACTGCATTTGCAGGGCTTTGGCTCGTTCGCTGGGCAGGATATTTTCACGCTGATTGGTGTTGTCCTCTACCATCTGCGTGATGGCCTGCTCGTCCGTCATGTTGCGGATAATACAGGGCATATCCGTAAATCCGGCTAATTCGCTGGCTTTCTGGCGGCGGTGGCCGGATACGATTTCATAGCCGCCATCTTCGCGGGGGCGCACAATGGCAGGCTGGGTAACGCCCTTGTCCTTGACGCTTTCCACCATAGCAGCCATTTCTTCATCATTTCGGACTTGAAATGGGTGGTCTTTGAAAGCGTAAAGCTCGGAAAGATTGAGATAAACAATCTGTTCCTGTTCGCCGGGGCGGGGTGCTTGCCTCGGTTCGGGCGGCAGCTCCGGGGCAGAGAGCGGCGTTTCCTGCTGTGCCTGTTCCGTAGCTTGCGGGGAAGCAGAAGCACCGCCGCCAATTTCTGCGGTCTGTTTCTGTTTATCCGGCTTTTCCGGTTTTATAGCCTTTGGGGCTTTTTCCTGTTTGGCAAGACGGGTAAGCTTTTTATCTGCTTTTTCGGCAGTTCTGGGCTTACTGTCATTTTTCTTATCCGGACTTGTTTTCTTCGGCTTTGCCGTTTTATCTCCTGGCTCCGCTTCCTGTTTTTCGGGGGTAGTCTGTTCCGTTTCCTTTACCGCCGCCTGTTTCCCGGAAACAATCTCATTGATTTTGTCAAAGGAAACCACCACATCACCGGGGGCGGGAATGTCAATGGGGTTAGGTGTTTCCGGTCCGTCCTTATCGGTTTTATGCAGGGCGGCTCCGTCCTCATGAGGAAGTGCCGTTGTTTCCTCGGCAGTCTTTTCCGGGGCAGGAGCTTCGCCGCCAATCTCCGGCATGGGAGCAGGTGTGTTTTTTTCTTCTGCTGTTGTTTCCTGTGCCGGGGCGGTTTTTACTTCGTCCGGTTTGTTTGGCTCATTTTTTGCCATGCGTTTTTCCTCCTTGTCTGTTTTATGGCATGAAAAAAGGGGCTTGATTTTTTAGGTCAAGCCCCACGGGGATATTTGCAATCCCTCCTTTCCACTTCGGGCCAACTTGACCCGAAGTTCCGCTATCCAGATACAAAAATACCGCCTATCTTGTTCAATTAGGCGGTATCCTGTGTAATGTGATAGCTCATATTTTATTTTGATATTCCCTTATCTACTTAGAATAAGGGGTTTTGCAGTTTTCCTAATACGTTTGGCTCATACTACCCGGAGAACGAGGTTCGAGAGCATTATTATCCGAACGGCGGTTCTTACAGCATCTCTGTCGATGAAATCAATCAGTCACAGGAATCGAAGCTGATGGAAAAAGTTCAGAAAATACCCGGGGTTGAAAAAACGTATTCCTACTATGACATCGCTCACGTTCACACTGATGCAAACGGTTGGAACCAAGAACTGAACAGCATGTTTTGCACAAAAAACGACTTTAAGTTTTTGACCCATACTCTGGAAGGAACTATTGACTATGATGCAATGGTTAGGGAAAACGGCGTTGTTTTCAGGAGATACCGGCAATACACGGATCTTGGAGTAGATTGTCATCCGGGTGATCAGATCAACGTTCAATTTAATGAAAGCGGAAAAACGGTTACGGATACTTTCAAGGTCTTTGCTGTAGTCAGTGGTGCCGGAACTACGTCTTTCGGGTCTGAAAATGCTCCGGTTTTATTTTTCCCTATGGATACGGAATCAAAAATTGCAGATTCGAAAAAGCTGGATTCCATAGAAGTCGTTACTGATCCATCCGCAGTGGAGGAGACGGGAACGGCTCTTCAGAACTTTGTCGATCAAACCGACGGTGTGGAACTTTCCAGCTATGAAGCAAAAGTACAAGCTGCCGCCGCCATGCCGGGTATTATTTTTACCGGATTAAGAATTCTCTCCATCTTCATCGTGTTATTTGGTCTAATAAACTACCTGAACACCACCATTACCAATTTCTTTACGCAGAAGCGTGAAAGAGGAATGTTACAGGCGGTGGGCACCACAAAGAGCCAACTGGCGAAGATGTTTTTTGCAGAAGGACTTTTCTACATGGCCGGGATGATGCTCTGTACACTGATCCTCGGTCCTCTGGCGCTATGGGCCATCGTGAAGGCAATCAACTACACTTCCTATGTGTTCACCTTTCCGGTCTTGCCGATGGTTGCTTTTACGTCTGTGTTGCTTCTCATTCAGGTGCTTGTGATCGTATATATCATGCGGGCAATGCGGAAAGACTCCCTTGTCGAGAGCCTTGCAGGGAATGAGTGACGACAAGGCCGTGGCGCTTTCCATCATTTTATCGGTTGTCTGTATCGACCGTGTCTGCCGTGCCATTTTGAATGTTCTGCTTTCATTTGTCCTGACAATATAAGGAAAGCCGCTGGTGGGAATGGCTTCATAAAATAGACGCTTATAAGGAAACGACGGTTGAATTGCCGCCGTATCCTTTTTTGTGTCTAAAAAGTTCTCAACCTTACTAAAATGTAAGCTGGAATTCATGTGAGAGTAAGGAGCAGATGTTAATCTACCTTTATAGAAAGGTGGGATTTATTTTGGACGCATTCTTATTTGAAGATTTTACAAAATGTGCAATGCTTCGGGCAGCATTTTGGGGAATTATGGGGATTATTCTGTTCGCCCTGCCGAACTTTTTACTTGACGGGATGTTCTATGCGATTGTCGGATATATGCTTGCGGACGGTATTTGGCGTATTGTGAAATTTGTCCGGGAGAGTGCCGCGAATCACATTCACGATAAGAAAGCGGGTTCGCCTCTCCGTTATTTTAGCCTCGTGATTGCTGTGTTACTGCTTGTGGTAGTAGCCCATTCCATTATTTTTAGACATTTTCTGATTCAAATAACGCCTGTCTACCTTGGCGGATTACTGCTGCTGGAGGGCATCATTTATTTTGTAATCGCCCTTTGCGCGAATACATTCCCGCAAAGGGGACTTCTGGTTTTTCTTTCTGTGATTGCCTTTTTGGGCGGCGCAGCTGTCCTCGTCTTTACGTTTGGCTTTGGAGTCGGCGGTATCCCCGGACTTACGAAGGTTTCTGGTACCGCTCTGTTACTCGCCTGCTTATATGAATTGGCGGCTTATCTCATTTATCGAAAAAACGTGACCGCTCAAACGAGGAGGATATGAAATGAATTTATTAGAGGTAACTAACATTTGCAAGACGTATGGAACTGGTGAAACAGCAGTCAAAGCATTAAAAAATGTGAGCTTTTCGGTTCCAAAAGGCGAATTTATCGCAGTTGTGGGGGAATCCGGTTCAGGAAAAAGTACCCTGCTTAATATGATCGGGGCGCTTGATACGCCTACAACCGGCAAGGTGCTCATTGACGGTAACGATATATTTAACATGAATGATGAAAAGCTCACCATTTTCCGACGCAGGAACATAGGGTTTGTCTTTCAGGCATTCAATCTGATCCCTGAACTCAATGTAGAGCAAAATATCACTTTCCCTGTCTTACTCGATTACAAGAAGCCGGATCAGGCGTATGTCGAGGAAATTCTTACGGTTCTGTCCTTAAAAGACAGACGAAATCATCTGCCCCGGCAGTTATCCGGCGGGCAGCAGCAGCGCGTGGCGATTGGCCGTGCCTTGATTACCCGCCCTATGCTGATACTGGCCGACGAGCCGACCGGAAATTTGGACAGCCAAAACAGTAATGAAGTCATTTCACTTTTGAAAATCGCGTCAAAACGCTACCAGCAGACAATCATTATGATTACGCATAACCGGAGCCTCGCTTCCACGGCTGACCGGGTACTACAGGTTTCGGACGGTGTTCTCACAGATTTTGGGGGATACGCCGAATGAAGAGTTATCTTGGTTTAATTAAGGAATATGGAAAAACCCATAAGAAAAAGACACGAATAACAATCATCTGTATTGCAATCGCTGTGTGCCTTGTTACAGCTATTTTCGGCTTGGCCGAAGCAATGATACAGGCTCAAACTATTGGTCAAATCAAGGCAAATGGATATTGGCATGTTGCTTTCAAAAATATAGATAATGAAACCGCATCGCTGATTCAGAATCGCCCTGAAACAGAGGCTGCCGGTTGGCTTTCAAGTACGCAAGAAGGAACGCTTGGATCAGAAGCTGTTGCCATCATGGGCGGCGATGAAGCAATATCCGGCAATATGGGTCTTACCGTTCATCATGGTCGTTTCCCTCAGTCGGCAAATGAAGCCCTGCTGGACGAACAATTTGTAAATGAGCATGGCATTTCATTAAATGACACCGTAAAAGTAGTGTTGTCGGACGGTAGCACGCATGACTTCGTTATTACCGGAACTTACAACAATACCCTGTCACAGAAAAAGGATGATACGCATGGTCTGTTTCTGTCCTATGATGGCATACGGGAAATAGGCAACGGCACAAGCGGATACACTTACTATGTTCAGTTTAAGAGCGGCGCTGATATGAGAAATGCCATAGATACAATAAAAGCGGATTTCAATTTGTCAGACGAACAGGTTTCAGAAAATCCGGCGCTTCTCGGATTGACTGGACAAAGCCGCGATAGTTATATGGTAAGTATCTATATCACCGCAGTTATTTTGTTTATATTGGTACTTGCGGCCGGAACATTGATGATTGCAAGCAGCATCAACATGTCTGTCCGGGAGCGAGTTCAATTTTTCGGACTAATGCGTTGCCTTGGAGCATCAACTTCACAGGTCAAGAAATATGTACTGCTTGAAAGTATTCGGCTTTGCCTGTTTGGAATACCGATCGGGCTTATTGTAGGAACGGTCATAACAATGGCTTCGTCGGCATTTTTAAGATACGTTAATTCAGCATATTTCAGCGACATGCCAATATTTGACCTAAGCCTGATCAGTCTTGTAAGTGGAACATTGGTTGGATTTTTAACTGTGACGCTGGCCGCGCTTTCTCCTGCCAAAAAAGCGGCAAAGGTATCCCCGCAATGCGCCGTGTCCGGCAACGCAGAGAAAAACACTATGTTTACAACGAAAGCGGCATTGAATATAAAACGAATTAAGCCGGAAACATCACTTGGGATTTCCCATGCACTTTCTGATAAAAAGAATATTTTATTAATGACAGGCTCATTCGCCATCAGCATAATACTTTTTCTTTCCTTTAGCGTCATGGTTGATTTTATGGGGCAAGGAATACGAGCGTTAAAACCATACACGCCTGATATTTCGATTGTAAGCAGTGACAATTCTAATTCACTGGATAAAGAGGTCTTGGAGCAGGCGCAAAAGATAAGCGGTGTAAAACGCGCCTTTGGCCGTAGGATTAAAGGTGATTTATCTATAGCAAGCGTCAATGGTAACGCTAAAGTCAACTTAATCTCTTACGAAGAAAATCAATTTAAATGGGCGAAACAGGAATTGGTCTCCGGCGATATTGATACCGTGATAAATGAAAACAATGCTGTTTTAGTCGTGCATTCGGATAACTTTAACTTGCAAGTTGGTGACACTTTTACAATAAAAACGGCTCATGGCGAAAATACCGCCCATGTTGCCGGGGTACTTTCAAACAGTTCATTTGTCAGTGAAGCAGGGATACAGACCGTTATTTGTTCCGAGCAGACATTTCAAGGTTTAACTGGAGAACAAGGATATTCGGTAATAGATATGCAGCTTGCAAGAAATGCAAACGAGGATACAGTCACACAACTACGCGGGCTTACTTCATCGGAACAGACTTTTTCAGACCGGCGAGAAGCCAATACAGGAGCCAAAGCGGCATACTACTCGTTTGCATTGTTTATTTATGGCTTTCTGGTAATAATTGCGTCCATTACGGTATTCAATATCATTAACAGTATGAACAACAGCATTTCTAACAGAATAAACAAATATGGTGTAATGAAAGCAATCGGGATGACGGGAAAGCAACTCCATCATATGGTGATTGTCGAAGCGGCAACCTATGCGACATGCGGTTGTCTGGCCGGACTTATGATCGGTCTGCCTGTTCACAGGTTGATATTTCAAATGATGATAACTTCAAAATGGGGGCTTAATTGGCAAATACCCTTTGGGATGCTTGCAATTATAATCGGCCTTACTATATTATCAACGGTTTTGTCTGTCATACGTCCGGTAAAAACACTTAATAAAATGAGCGTTACAGATATTGTCAACGCACAATAAAGTGTATCAAAACGTGGTGAGCAATGAAAGATATACGGAAAATCCGAATCATCGAGGATGACAGCACTATTCGCACTATCCTATCGCATGTATCACTGTGCAGCTAATACTTTCCGATAATATACATTTTGTACCCTCCAACGGTAATAAGGCTGTTGTTTTGGCGGTGGTATGGCTGTGCCTTTTAGAACAACAATGTCTAACGGCGGTTTTGAAATAAACATTCAAAGCCGCCGTGTTCTTTTTTAAAAATTGAATTGCGGAGGGTGTATTAGCTTTCGTATTTATCTCGACCCAGATAAAAGCCGTGAGTATCTGTTTTCCCGGAATAGGCGAAGGGATACGGGTTTGTGACCGACGACGCGGGATGTAGGGGTTTGTTTGATAAAGAATAGAGTTCAGATGGACATTATTATCAGTTCTTATTATGACATCAGCTTTATTTGCAATTTATTTTACCGCACGCAGGAATGATTCTTAGGATAGTTTTCAAGGAACGCCCTTACAATAAAATGAGACTGTATATTTTCATCATACTATTCGGAACAATATCATGCAAAATTACAGATTTATATTGCATATTATTCCGATAGCGGCGTATAATGAAATTGTTGAAAATCAGGAGGTGATCTGTTTTGAATTATATCAGTGTAGGGCAGGCAGCGGAACAATGGGGAATTTCCGACCGTCGTGTTCGAGTGCTTTGCGGGCAGGGGGAGATTCTCGGTGTAGTGAGAGAGGGAAGGTCTTACCGGATTCCTGCGGACGCGGTGAAGCCTGCCGACAGGCGCAGGACGCGACATAAAGATATTCCAAGGAAATATGCCCCTTCGTTCGCCAGAATTGACGGTTTGAAAGAGCAGTTGGATCAACGCCGTCCGCTGACTTCTGGAGAACTTCAGCGTCTGCGTGACGAGTTTATGGTGGAATACACCTATAACTCCAATGCGATTGAGGGCAACACCCTGACTTTGCGGGAAACCGCGCTTGTTCTGGAAGGTGTCACCATTGATAAAAAACCGTTGAAGGATCATATGGAAGCGGTCGGTCACCGGGATGCGTTCCTTTATGTACAGGAGTTTGTACAGAATAAGGGAACCTTCTCTGAATCCATTATTAAACAGATTCACACGCTGGTACTAATGGACGGACCGGAAGACCGTGGCGTTTACCGGCGTATTCCAGTGCGGATTATGGGCGCTTTCCATGAGCTGCCCGATCCCGTAATGGTGCCGGAGTTGATGGAGAAACTCGCTGCGGAATTTGATAATAAAAAACTGCACCCCATTGAGAGTGCAGCGCTGTTTCATCTGAAATTTGAGGGGATTCATCCTTTTGTTGACGGCAACGGCCGTACCGGGCGGTTGATTCTGAATTTGTTCCTGATGCAAAACGGTTATCCTCCTGTTAATGTAAAATTTGCGGACCGCAGACGGTACTATGATTGCTTTGATTCTTTTTATCGCGACGACAATGCGGCACCCATGGTCAAGATGGTAGCGGAGTATGTGGAAGAACGGCTGCGTTGGTATCTAAATCATACGGCATAACATTCTGTCATTCATGATATTGCGGAACGGAGTAAATTCGGTGTCGCCCTCGTCGCTGTCCATGCCGTCCGAAACGGCAAGCAGCCATATATCGTGGGCGGGGAAAAATACTTCGGTATAATAGCCTGCTTTCAGATAACCGCGCCCGAGGCGGGAGAGGTCTTTCACATGAACAGCCGAAATGTAATCTGCTTGAATTTATCATTTGATGAAAATCGGGACGGTCGAGCGTCGTACCGCTGATCCCATCATCAACGAAAAACAAGGGATCGGCATAGTCTTCCCCTTGCCACCTTTTTCAGCAGGTTTTTCTGATCGGTGATGCTGGTGGGCTCGCTGCCCAGATTATCGTTGCGGCTCAATCCGCAATACAGGGCGGCGGTATTGATCACGTGCTTTTTGCTGTTTGACTGTTCCAAAGCAGCCTCCTTTCCGGCAGTCAAACAAGCGTATTTACACTTATAGGAACCCGCTTCCGTCCGCCCGTGTTAAGGATGCCGCCGCACAAACCCGTTCCGTATCAGCTTCCTGTGTTGCCGCGTGGTCGCCATCTGTGCCAGAGCCTGCATATTACTCGGCATAAGCTTTCCTCCTCAAAAAAAAATAAGCCGACTGGCAGAAACCAATCGGCTATGTACGGAATATTCAATTATGTGTTCAACCCGAGAAACGGGAATTTGTCAGTTACTGTCCTGTTCCGTGATAAGCTCAGCCCATGCTGGTAAGAAACCCGCTTTTATAGCGACACGCTGTGATGCGATATGCGAAAGCGCGGTTCCGTAAAACGGCAATATTCCCTTATCAAGCACTGCGTTTTTCAGTATTTCTACAAGCGCAGTGCCTATGCCGTTTCCTCTGGCTTCCGGTATGGTATTGATGCCTATTTGATACATTTTCGGACTGTCGCTGCTTGCTCCCGACATTCCCACTATGCGGCCATCCCGATATGCCGCAGCGCCGAGAACATCCGGTGCGGTTTTACTAAAGGCAAAAGCTTCATCAAATCTGCTGTCGCCAGCAAATTGTAAAATTTCATCTTGCGTATACCATACTATATCGAAATCATTCGCTGTAACGATAGTCTTTTCAGCCGCGACGAAAAACGGATGCGCTTGTTTGATGTGAAAACCGTAATCGGAAATCATTTTATTCAGTTTTGCAAGTGCTTTTGCTTCCATAAACCATTGGCCGTCAGCATTTTTTAATTCTTTGGAGAGGACAGATATAATATCTTCACGTCCGCAGCAAAGGATTTTCCCGTTTGCCGCGGCGATTTTTAGAAAACATTTACCGTCATCATCAAATCTTCGTTGTCCTTCGGAAGCGTGGAAAACGGTAAATATGTTTGTACCGTTCAATACGTCTCCAAACGTGCAGCAGTAGTCAGATGCCAATTGAGAAGCCACGATTCTATCCATTCATTTTTCCTCTCAAATTCCGATTTATAGGACAGAAGCCCCGAATAGCTTCTACTATATTTTACCGCGACACTGTATCTTTTTCTACCGTTTATTCATCAAAATCCGGGAATAGGTGAGCAGCGGCATACAGCCGCTGCTACGGAAAATTCATCAATGCGGATGATGTCAGCATTTTAGGGGCAACACACCACCATCCTCAAATTTTAGGCTGGAATTATTCAATGCCAAAGCTTTTCTCATAACCGGGAGTTTTCGTATGACAAAAAAGGCTTTTCATCCAAACTGTTTTTTGTCTTTATTCCCCTATGCCGGAATCGATCAGGGCGACAAGACCTTCGACGGCCTTTCGTTCGTCCTCGCCTTCCGCGCTGATTTTTACACGGTTACCATTCGCAAGGCCAAGCGTTAAAATCATGATGATCGACTTGGCGCTGCATGAAACGCCGCTTTCCAGGTTGGAAACAGTAATTTCGGACTTATACTTTCCCGCTGCTTTTACAAAATCGGAAGCCGGACGGGCATGCAGCCCGGTCGGATTAATAATTTTAGTTGTTTTCTCGTACATGGATAGGCTCCTTTTTCCTTATTATTCCGGCAGAAAATCTGCAAGCTGTCTTTTTAAATACACCTGCGCTTCCTCCGCCGTGTCCATTTCACAGACCGATTGCGCCAACTCGGCGGCGCGCCGTGCGTCCATGGCGCAAATGTTCTTTTTGATCTGCGCCGCATTCGATAGCCCCATGCTGAGGCGGCGTATGCCAAGTCCTAGCAGAACGACGGAGGCGAGCGGGTCTCCGCCCATCTCTCCGCAAACACCGACGGGTTTGCCCTCCGCGCGAAACGCGTCCGCCGCCAGACGTATCAGACGAAACAGCGCGGGGTCATACATCCGGCAGTACTGGCCTACCTTCGGATTCATCCGGTCCGCCGCCATAGTATACTGCATCAGGTCATTTGTGCCTATGCTGGCAAAATCCGCCGCCCGCGCCGCCTTATCAGCCATGAGTGCAATCGATGGAATTTCGACCATGATGCCGACTTTTATGTTATCCGCATAAGGAATGTGGCTACGGTCCAACTCTTCTTTCGCCTTCTGGAGAAATTCTTTTGCGCGGCGTAGATCGGAAAGGCCTCCCACCATAGGGAACATCAGCCATAGTTCCCCATGGATGCTCGCGCGCAGCATGGCCCGCAGTTGCGTCATGAAAAGGTCGGGATATTCGAAGCACAGGCGGAGCGCGCGGACGCCGAGAAAGGGATTTTCTTCAGCCGGCAGCTCCAGACAATCCAGCTTTTTATCCCCGCCGACATCGAGAGTACGAATGGTAACCGGCTTCCCCTGAAATGCCTGAAGCACTCGCGAATAAGCCACTGTCTGCTCTTCTTCACTTGGAAGCGTGTCTCGGCCCATATAGAGAAATTCCGTGCGATACAACCCTACGCCGTCTAGGCTATCGGCCTGCGCCAGTTCCTGAGGAGTGGCCCGGCCTATATTCAGCTCAATATGGACCCGCTCTCCGTCTTTCATTCTGGGTTCCGCCGTTATCCACGCGCGCGTAAGTTCCCGCCGCCGGTTAAACCGCGCTTCTTTTTCCCTGTATGCTTGCAGCAGCGTCTCGTCCGGGTCCAACAAAATTTTGCCTTGCGTCGCATCCACAACGACCAAATTGCCCGGCTGAACTTTCCCGGTGATTCCGGCAATGCCGAGTACCGCCGGAATTCCGTAGCTGCGCGCGATAATTGCGCTGTGGCTGGTTGTGTTGCCGTCTTCGGTAAGGACCGCAAGAATTTTTTGGGGGTCCAGCGACGCCGTGTCGGAGGGTAACAAATCATGTGCAACAAGGATGACGGGCTTCTCAAGCGCGGAAAGGTCCCGTTCCGGCACTCCCTGCATGCACCGAAGCAGCCTTATCCGCACATCCAGAAGGTCGGCGCTTCTTTCTCGGATGACGGGATCGGGCGCCTGAGCCACCTGTTTGGCGTAGGCACCGAAAACCTGATAAACGGCTTCCTGTGCCGAAAAGGAATTTGATATGTTTTGCCGAATTTCTTCGCCGATTGCTGCGTCGCATAACATATCTTTGTGAGCGTCGAAAATCTTTGCCTTTTCCGGGTCGTTCTTTTTCATTCCGGAGCAGATTTTTTCCAGTTCTTTTTCGGCGGCGGCAAGACCGTCCTCGAACCGCCGCAACTCATCTTCCACGCGGCCTTTTTCTACCTTTTTCTGCCAAGGCCCGGGAACAAAAGGCTCATAGAGCAATGGCATACCGATCGCGATGCCCGGTGAAACGGGGATTCCCAGAAACATGGTTTTTCCTCCTTCCGGAACAGCTCTTTGTGACTTTACCATTCCGCCATAGTACCATCGTAATTGTGCCACTTGGGGTTTGTCCAACGCAACCCTTCCGCGGCCACTTTTTTGACCGTTTCCTCATCTATTTCTATGCCGAGGCCCGGCTTCTCCGGCACTTCCACAAAACCGTCTTTATATTGAAATATGTCTTTGTTTTTCACAAAATCGAGCAGATCAAATCCCCTGTTGTAATGAATGCCAAGGCTTTGCTCCTGAATAAACACATTGGGAGAACAGACGTCCACCTGAAGCGTGGCTGCAAGAGCAATCGGGCCGTAGGGTGCGTGAGGAGCCGCCGCCATATCGAAGGCTTCCGCCATTGAAATAATTTTTTTGGTTTCCAAAATGCCGCCCACCATTGCCACATCCGGTTGAATAATGTCGATTATGCCCTCTTGAAACAAGTTTTTGTACTGCCAGCGACTGGTTAGCCTCTCTCCGGTGGCAAGCGGTGTGGAAACGTGCAGCGCAACCTCGCGAAAGGCTTCTTCGTTTTCCGGCAGAACGACTTCCTCCAGGAACATCAGCTTATAAGGCTCCAGTTCATGAGCCAGCACCTTCGCCATCGGCTTGTGGACGCGTCCGTGAAAATCGACGCCGATGCCGAAATCATAGCCGCAGGCTTCTCGAATGGAAGCCACGCGGTCCACAACGGCTTGCACCTTTGCGAAGGAGTCGATGTAGTGCAGTTCTTCCGTCGCATTCATTTTCACCGCGTCGAATCCTCGGTTCTTGCGGTCTATCGCTTCACGTGCCACATCATCCGGGCGATCGCCGCCAACCCAGGAATACACTTTAATGCGGTCACGCGCTTTTCCGCCGAGGAATTCGTAAACGGGCAGTTTGCAGAATTTCCCCTTGATATCCCACAGCGCCATTTCAAGCCCCGATACAATCGTGCCGTTAATCGGGCCGCCGCGAAAAAAGGATTTATACAGCTCCTGCCACAGGCGCTCGATCTCAAAAGGATTCCGCCCTACGAGATATTCCCCCATCTCCTTGGCGCCTGCGACAACAGTTTCTGTTTTGGTGCCGGAAATCATCTCGCCCCAACCGTCGATGCCCTCGTCGGTGCTGAGTTTGACAAAAATCCAGCGTGGTTTTACTTTGTACACGGTAATTCCAGTGATTTTCATAGTTACCTCCCGGTTAACAGGAAAGCCGGACAGCGCAGTTTTACGCCGTCCGGGTTTAAATATGTTGTTTTAAAAGCTGTTAATGGAACAGTCCGGAAATTAGGTTCAGCAGGTAAGAAAGCAAATGGGTTCCGGCGTCCTCTGTCGATACAAGCGATGCACCCGCAAGGTTGTAGCCGCCCGCAACCGCAAGTGACGTGTGAACAGGGGCCAGAGCAGTGGCGATAAAAAGCATTATGCAGGTAAAAATTACACATGAGATGTAGCTGCGCACCACGTTGCCCTTGCTGAAAGCCACCGGATAAGCGGAAAGCCACATGGCCTGATAGGCGATATCCGAAATTGGCAGCAAACGGTTAAAGGGCAGGGCGGCCGCCAGAAGAATAGTGGTCGGAACCATCAGGATGCCGACCGCGATGCAGCTTGGATTCGCAATGGTCAGAGCGGCGTCGATTCCAATATGAAAGTTATTGCCGGCAAATTTGCTGTTCAGCAATTCTTTAATTGCGTCCGCGAAAGGGATCAGGCCTTCCATCAGAACCTGCATCATCTTCGGTGTCAGGACCATGGTCGCGGCGGTATACATGGCGACTTTCAGAACGCCGCCCACATCGTTGCCGCCCAAAATGCCGAAAGCCGCGCCAAGAATTGTTCCGATCATCAGAGGTTCACCCAAAACGCCGAATTTCTTCTGAATGGACTCCGGGTCGGCGTTTACCTTATTCAGGCCGGGGATACGGTCATACAGCTTATTGAGCAGATAAGCCAACGGCGCCCAGCTGATGCTGTTGGATGTTGGGAACGAGACGCCGGGTAATCCGAACGCTTTCTCAACGACCGGCTGGGTCCAGTCCGCAAGTTTAAAGGTGATTGCCGCGCAGACCGCGCCGGCAACAAGGCCCACAATGGCGCTGCCGGAAGCATAATAACAGATGGCGGCGCAGAAGATAAAGTGGTTGTAGCTCCAGAAATCGACCATGACGCAGTTCGTCAGTTTCAAAACAAGCATCAGGATATTCAGGCCCAGAATAACGAAAACGACAACCGCGGCCAAAGGATACGCCCAGGTGGCGGCGGCGCGCGCGGGCCAGCCCACATCCATGATATCCGTGTGCAGTCCGAAGCGCTTTACCATTTCGGTCACACTCGGGCCGACCTCGCTGATAAATGTGTTAATAATCAGATTAACCCCGCAGAAACCGACGCCGGTGGTGATGCTGCTTTTTAGCAGTGTGCTGAGTTTGACCCTCATGCACAGACCGATCACGAACATGATAATCGGCATCATACACATGGGCCCAAGGCCTGCAATCCAGTTTAAACCATCAATGACAACCTTCATAATACAAATTCCTCCATTTTTATTTGGCAGCGGGAAAAATCCGCAGCGCCGCTAAGTAAAAAACACCTGTGCTTCCATCTGAACGATTCAGGATTTCTTCAGGATTTCCAGAATCCGGTCAATCGCTTCCTTTTCACCTACACCGGTTACAAAGCATGTGCCCCGCACCACAGGAACGGAGTCTGTCAGGCTATCCTTGAGGGCGCCGGTGGGTACAATCACATTAGGATGCTCCATTTTAACAAGACTCTGCACTTCGGCAAACTTGCATTGGATAAATTTCACATCCGATATACCCGCGTCGCTTACAACCTTTTTGAGCTTGTTAATCGCCAGGGTCGAAGTAATCATAGACGATCCGCAGCAAACCATAATCTTTTTCATAACGCTTAACCTACCTTTCTAAGAATCATTTCAATCTCTTCCGGCGAACCGGCCTTCAGAATTGCGTGAATCATATCTTTTTCCAGCACCATTTTCATGATGCTCTGCAGCACTTCAATCTGCTTTCCCTCTCTGCCCAGTGCGATGTTGAAGATAATCCGGACTTCCGTCGTCAGGTCGTGGTTATCCATCTGCCGGAATAAGACCGGCTCGCGCAGAACCGCTATGCCAAGAGCGGAAGAATTCACATGCTCCGGAACCACATGCGGAATTGCAACATTGCAGTGCGGCAAAGCCAATCCGGTGGGGTATTCGGTTTCGCGCTTTAAAACGGCGTTATAGAAGGACTCTTTTACTTTTCGGGCCTTATAGAGCGCTTCAAAGATCTGCCTGAGGGCGTCTTCTTGATCGGCAGCCCGCACATCCGTCAAAATGCAGTCACGGAAAATCATGTCTTTCAGTGTCATTCTCTCATCTCCTTACAGTTACAGTTTCAGGGCAGTCTCAAAGGCACGGACGGATTCCCGCATGGCACTCGTATTTCCCGCGGCGACGTCTTCCCAGCGGAACATTCCAGACCCGATGCCGAGATATTCGGCGCCGGCGCCGATAAATTCCGCCGCGTTATCAGCGCTGATACCGCCCACCGCCATCAGGCGCCGATGCCCCATCGGACCGGACAGCTGCTTGAAATAAGAAGGGCCCACCGTGACCGCAGGAAAAATTTTTACAATATCCGCGCCGCGCTCGAACTGTGCCGCGACTTCGCTCGGGGAGAAAGCGCCCGGCACACTGATAACGTTCTTTTCCCTGCAATACCGCAGCATTTCACGCGTGAAGGTGACGGGAGAAAGAACAAAATCAACACCCGCGTCCACCACATCTTCCAAGGCTTCCTGACAGGTAACCGTTCCCGCGCCGAACAGAATACGGTCGCCGTATTTTTGAATCGAATCCCTAAGAATTCTGCTGGCATCCGGCGTGTTATAAGCAATTTCGACAGAACGTATTTTACTCCTGCAAAGAATTACAAGAATACGATCCGTCTCCTGTGCGGAAAATCCGCGCAGAATACAGGTGACGCGCGGAAACTGGTCCAAACTCGACTTCATTGACACGCTCCTCTCAAGGGTAAAAAAATAGATAGACATAAGCGGATCGCTCACATCTATCTATAAAAGAGCAAATACTATGCCAGATTATTGGCTGTTTTTGTTCAGCTTGTCATAATTTCATATATTTTTGCAGATGATTCGGCGTGGCGCAGGCTGTAGAGCCGTTGTTCATCCTGAATTATCCGGTGAAAAATTTGTACGGCCTGCGTGCAGCTTTCATCCAGAGCGAACAAAAACACCAAGTCAGGCACAAAATCTTCCGCCCATTCGATGGGCCGGCGGGTTTTTGCGACACAGATTGCAGGTTTTGTGACAAAAGCCGTGTCCCCATGAGGAATGGCAATTCCACCTGAGAGGCAGGTTACCCCCATATTTTCCCTTTTGTAAACGCTGAGCAGATAATCCGAAGTGACACATCCCGAACGGAAAAGCTTCTCCGTCAAAAAGTCAATCGCCTCGTTTTTATCCGTGAAGTCGACATCACAGAAAATCAGTTCCGGCCGAAGTAGCCCCGAAAGACCGCTTCGAACCTGGCCGCAGTCGGCAAGCAGGTTGGTCAGAGTCATCGTTCCATGACCGGAAAACACATAATTCATGGAAAGGAAAGGGATTCCGGGCAGATCCGGATTCATAGTGCCCACGACGACAAGCACATCATATTCTTTTCTGATCCGCGCCAATTTTTCGAGCATTGCGCGTCGGTCCATAATGCCGAGCTCAATAATATGAATGCTGCTGCATTCCGGAATCGTGGCTTCCATAAAGCCGCGGATTTTGCGCGCGTTTCCCTCGCCGGTCGCGCACACGGTCAGAACCGCAGACGGTTTTCCGGTGCGTCTGTCACTGCGGAAATAACCCGCGTTCAGCCGCCCGGATTCCAGCGCGTCGGCCATCTCGTCCAGTGTGCATTCCTCGCTCAGCCCCGCGCGCCTTACGGCATCCAGAACCATCAGGGTATCCACACGGGCAACGCAACGCACCGGGATTCCGGTGCGAAGTTCAATTTCCGGCGCGAAAGTCGCCGGAGAACCCATATCCACCAAAAGCAGGCAGCCCTTTCCCTCATCGATCTCCCGTATCTTGCAGACGGCGTGTTCCAGAGCCTGATCGCGCTTTTCATCGAGTCCCATCGCAATACCGACGGCATTGTCATCCCGAAGCAGTCTGTTTGCCACATCCGCCATAGCCGGCCCAACTTCTCCGTGGGTCAGCACGACAATTCGGACCCTGCTGGCAGGCTGACTGGAGGAAAAAGCATGCAGGTACATCGTTAGAATTACAGTCTCTTCTTCCGGCAGGTTCAGACCGATCTGTCTGGAGCAGGACTCAAGCATCGCGCGGGATGCCCTGTATTCCTTCGGGTATTTTTTTCGTAAATTCGCGGGGTCTTCCTTCGGGCTGTACGTGCCGGACGCCAGATTCCGCACAACGGCATCCAGATGAATGGCAAGAACGCTCTGCAGGTTTTCGTCCAGGTGGGAAAATTCCGATTTCAACGGTTCCACCGCCTGCTGCACAGCAAACCACACCGTCGGGTCCACCAAGCTGCTCAGCATTTGTTCGCCGTCCTGCGGCCCGGCGCCGCTTTCCCTTTGGTCCTGGTAAAACAGGCGAATCTGCCGGGAGAGTCTGGCTCTTGCCACGCGGAGGCCCTCCTCGTCGTTCATACCGTTTTTCTGCAGTTCCAGCAGGGTATCTCGGATCATCTGATAGATGCCTTCCTTGGGAAACTGCACTTCCCCGCCGTCCAGTTCGTTCCCCGACAAAACAAGCTCGCGCCAGAAACGCCCGCCGTCCTGTCTGCGGTGACTGCGAAGCTGTGAATCGGTCCGCAGCAGGTATTCCACCAAGTCCGGACCGATTCGAACCTCATTTTGATTTGAGGACATGCTTTCCAGAAACGCGTTCGCACAGCACACCTGAATATCGCTGTGAAGTTGGCCGACGTTGCCGGGGCATGGGTATTGCAGCAGAATATTGACGGCCTGCGGGTCGACAATTAAAGTCTTTTTCAGCTTGGCGGCCTCCTGGGCGAAAAAATAACGCAGAATGGCATACCGCTCCTGAACCGATCTGTTTTCAAGATCCGGCATCGTAATCAGCATCGGGATACGCCTGCGAAACGTCAGCAGAAGGCTGGACTCCGGTGCGGAGGTGGTCGCGGCGATCAGTCGGACGCTGACCCTGCGGGCCGGACCGGAATCGCCGAGCCTGCGGTAGGCACCCTTGTCAATCAGATAAAACAGTTGCTCCTGCCCCTCGCTTGGAAGCCGGTGTACCTCATCCAAAAATAGGATTCCTCCGTCCGCTTTTCCCACAAGACCGTCCCTCGTCTCGTTCGCGCCGCTGAACGCCCCTTTCGCATAACCGAAAAGCTGACTGATCAGCAACTGCGGATTATCCGCATAGTCCGCACAGTTAAAAGCAATAAACGGCGCGTCCGGAGGAAGGTATCCTTGATGGACGGCGTATTGGTACATCGTCTCCGCCAGAAATGTTTTACCGGTGCCGGAAGGGCCGATAATGAGTGTGTTCAGCCCGTTGGGAGGATAAGCCACGGCCGCTTTCGCCTGGTTAATCTGGGTTTTCAACCCGCTGTCCCATCCTATGATACCGGAAAAATCCTCTTCTTTTCCCGTCTGATTCTGTGAAGAAGACTGCTTTTTTTCAGTTTTCCCCAAGGAAGGCGCCGGCAGTTCTTTCCGAACCATATTGACAAGATACCGTGAAACAGCGTACCCCATTTCGTTCAGACCTATAGTCAGCGCACGGTCGGAGAGGGAACCATTCTTCTCAAGAAGGGCCGTGCAGTCCTTTCTGAGTACGGGTTTGATTCGCTCTCTGGAATCCGGTATCCCGCTCTCATGACGGAGAGTAACCACACGTTCCCGCCGTATTCCCAGAAGAGATGCCAGCTGACTGTCGGTATACGGTCGGCGCGGATTTTCCTTTTTCAGATATTCCATTAATTTATTCTGCATATCACGTTCCCTCTGCAAAATCCCACAACAGGCCCACCGGCGTTCATTGCCCCGTAAAAAAGCGCCTTGGATTTTCCACAACCATCCGGTCAAATTCGTTTTCTGAAAGATAATGCATAAGCTCCCGCCTGAGCCCCGTAAGGATATATGCAAGCCCCGGGCGGCCGCCGTAAGCCGGAAGATAATTCACCTTGCCCATATCTCCCGACAGGGTAATATGGTCGATACAGCCAGCCTCCAGCAGCTCCAGAATCATCTTCACACGAACCCTGTCGTGATCCGCAAGCTCCCGGCCCACATGGTCGAAGCAGATATTGGCTCCTCTCCTGCACAGATCGATTGCATACCGGGCATCCAGCTTACTGTCGATATGGCAGAGCAAAACATCGGACGGATCCACTCCGAGCTTTTCGAGCCGGTCCAGCTGCTGCATCCCCATGGTGCCCTTATCACAGTGGGTGCTTACCGGAATTCCCGTCTCAAGGTGCGCGCGGGCAGCCAATCGGATGGACCGCTCCTCATTCGGCGTAATCTCGTTCAAACTGGTGCCGAATTTGATAACTCCCGGATGGATCCCGGTTCCGTCCATACCGTTTTCCATGTCGTTCAGCAGCAGGCCGTACAGCTCCTCGTCATTTTTCTCCCCAAACCAGGGCGGCATGAATTCCTGTTTATGAAAACCGGTGCAGCAAATCACCTGGATGCCGGCAGCATGCGCGATTCTTTTACAAGCTGCCGGATCCCGGCCGTAATTGATCGGGGTCATTTCGACGATCGTTTTACCACCCGCTTCCCGAAAGCTTTCGGCTTCCCGAGTGGAAGCCCGTTCATTCTGGAGCGTATAATCGGCAAATCGGGGTTCATCCAGTTGGGGCTTTACCATCAGATGTTCATGGACATAGGTAACGCCCAGCTCATCGGCCCCGACCCACCCGTCCACTGTCATTGCTTTATTCCACTTATGCACAAAAGTCACACCCTTTCCCAGTCAAATCCTATTCAGTATAGCATAGCAAGATTTGCTTTTCAATCACGCACGGCTCCGACCATTTTAGGGACGAAACCTTTTTCATTGCAAGCTTGATTGTATTGAAAAATTTAACATGATATAACGCGGCGGAAGGAAAGCAGGGATAGAACACGGGAGCTCTTGGCGCAGTACCGGGAAAACATTTTTTGGGTTACCGCTATTACGATGCCCGGAAAATTGAGCCGCTGTTCGAGTTTGGTTATCGGTGAATTCCTGAAAACCACCCTGGACCTGAACGGAATTTCCACCCAAAATCTTGCCAGGACCGACCGGGTGCACACCACGCTGGTTTTTGTTCAGCTGGACGAAAAAGGGGACCGGTCCTTTATTTATTGCCGCAATCCAGGTGCGGATATTCTGCTTACGCCGGAGAATGTTCATTCGGATCTGCTGTGCAATACGCAGGTAAAATCCGAACACGGAGGCGGCTGCCCCCTGTTCGGATTTTTTTGTCATGCCAAGCGCCGTTAGGCGGAGCAAAAGGCGGCGTTTCACGCTTTCAGAATAAAAATGGACCCCAGAGCAGTTGAGCATTCGAACGGCGGCTTACCGTGAAAGAAGGAATAGTAATAACGTCACAAAATGACTTGTTTTCCCTATGCGAATTACAGCCCGAAATTAAAACCATTAAGACAATCTCGCAAATTCATAGCCTTCTTCTTTCGCCTTGTCGATAAAGGAACCCAATATATCCGCATTATCTTTGGAAACGGCATGAAGGAGGTAAATTGCTCCGTTATGAAGACTGTCCACCACTTTCTTATACGCCTTATCAGCGCCCATCTGTTTTTGAGGATTCCAGTCGACATAGGCAAAGCTCCAAAAAACAGATTTGTACTTTAGACTTTGTGCTAAAGCAAGCGTTCTTTCAGAGAATTCGCCCATTGGCGGGCGGAATAATGTCATGGTGTAATTGAAATTTTCCTTGATATAGCTATGCATCTTCGTGATTTCATCGGATGCTTTAGAAAGACTCAGAGTCGGCATAGACGGATGGGTATAACTGTGATTTCCAACAATATGCCCTTCTTGAATCATGCGTTGAACCAGGTCCTGGTTCCTCTTTGCATAATCATAAGTCACAAAGAATACGGCGGGTACTTGTTTCTCTTTTAATGAATCCAGTATTTTTGAAGTATATCCGTTTTCATACCCTTCATCAAAAGTCAGGTATATTTTTTTCGTATTGTCCCCGATAAAAACGGCGCTGTATTTTCCATATTTATTTTGAAATTGCGTACAGGATACGGGGCGTTTATCAGAGTCAACCTGCGTACCTTGCCCCCAGCCTTGTTTTGTATTGTCCAAACTCCCTAAATCTGTTAAGGGACCAATGGAGCTTGAGCTTTCATTTTTTGCTTGTGCTACGGCGCTCTTATCTGCGTTTGCTGTCACTGCTGATGACTCTTTTTCCGATGCAGCAGAAGAACTGTTATCGTCAGTAGAATTTTTACCGCATGATGTCAAAAGAATCAACATACAAAATATCAATGGAATCACTGATTTCTTCATCTTTTTCACTTCCCTTCAGTTTAGTATGCATGAATTAAGTTTGATTATTTCTGTGAAAACATGGCAGGTCTCATGCAAAATTGGCGCTGCGGTTGCAACCTTTCTTTATATGGACCCAAAAAATGCGGAAAGGGAACTGATCTGAAAAATATGTTTCGACTTTTGTCTTATAATTGCCATCCAGTATCCTTTCAACGCGGAAGGCAGGCCATTGAGTTAAATATCGCATTTCATCTTCTGAAAATGTTTTATCCGGTAAAATCAGATGCAAGATCAACATGGTAAGCATAAATATAAACGGAATTACACGTAGGATGCTCTGTAAAGCAGCAGAAGTGGTTTTTCTAATTATTCGCATTGTAATCCTAATCCTCCAGATTAAAATCGAAAATAAATAAACGGGTTGTAGGTGGAACCAACCATATACGCCGTTGAAAAAAATATGAGTGCGCAATAATACGCGTTTGCCGCTATTTTATAAAGATTGCATGGAACCCTTTTTAGTGATAACGCCAGTTTCTTCGGCCAAGGTGTGGCCGCTATGATACATACAAGATACAGGACGGTATACGGTTCAAGCTTAGCGATTGTTTGGGCATCAATCAATACATTGCCTCTCGCTCCTAACAGAATTCCCAGATAACTCAGCGCATCCGTCAGGCTGGAAAATTCAAAAAACACCCAGCCTATCACAATTAACAGCAGTGAGTATGTGAGACGGATAGCTTTAGGCCATCGTTTCATCCGCTTTTGCAAAAACATTCTCTCTAATACTATTAAAATGCCAAAATAAAGTCCCCATAAAACGAAATTCCAGCTTGCGCCATGCCAGAGTCCCGTAAGCAACCATACGATGAGTATGTTCCGAATTAGCTTCCATTTGCCCTCACGGTTTCCGCCAAGAGGGATATAGACATATTCCTTAAACCATGTTCCAAGGGAGATGTGCCACCTTCGCCAAAACTCCGAGATGCTTTGCGAAATATATGGATACTTAAAGTTTTCTTTGAAATGAAAGCCAAACATTTTTCCTAATCCGATGGCCATATCAGAGTATCCGCTGAAATCGAAATAAATTTGCAAGGTAAAGGCAATGATCCCGCCCCATGCCATAAGTACAGATATTTCTGTACCGGGCATGGCTTTTACTTCAGACCATAGCGGACCTATATTATTGGCGAGCAGCACCTTTTTGGCCAGACCGCACAGGAAGCATCGAAGCCCCGTGCTGAATTTTCGGAGAGTCGTGTGTCTTTCGGCTAACTGTGATTCAATGTCCGCATAGTTCACAATCGGCCCGGCGACCAGCTGCGGGAACATCGAAATATAAAGTGCAAACAGGATCAGACTTTTCTGCGGCTTTATTTTCCCCCTATATACATCAATTACGTAGGATAGCGCTTGAAAGGTATAAAATGAAATCCCGATAGGAAGCGCCGGCGCTGCCGTATTCAGATTCCCGCCGCCGATGGCTGCTATTGTACCGATTAGCATACCGAAATATTTGTAATATGCGAGACAGCCTAAATTAAGCACCAGACTTATTGCTAATAAAAGCTTTCGTCTTCGCTTGCCGGTAGTATCTTTGTCTAAAAAAGAACCTATGCAATAATTTATTATGATGGAGATGAACATCAATAATACATAGGCAGGCTCTCCCCATGCATAGAAAAACAGGCTTGCGGCAATCAGCATGAGATTCCTTAAATGCTGTCCATTGGCCCACGGGCGAACCGTTCGAGGAGTGAGCGACCCGCATAAAGAATAATATAAGATTACCGTGACTGGCAAAAAAGCGAATGTAAAAAACAGGCTGCTGAATACCATATGCCCACCGTTATATTGATTCGGAGAGCTTCTTCAGCCACAGCTGATAAAATTCCTTTTTGAAATGAACACCATCTTCGGCAAACAAATCGGGGTTTTCATTTACTATAGCCGCTATGTCCACATAAGTAACGGATAGCTTTCCCGCCATTTCTTTCAGTAGCTGATTATATTCGTCTATTTCTTTATAGCGCGGGTACTGCTTTATCGCCTCCTGTGTTACGGGCATTATGGATTGGAGATATATTTTTATATCCGGCACCTTCTCCTTTATTTGATCAATCAGCTTTGTCAAATCAATTTCAAATAATGCTTTCGGATCATCTACCGGCATGAGCATATCGTCCGATCCTAACAGGATAAAGACGTTATCCGGTTTCTTATCGGCTAAATCATCCATGTACTCTTCATAGACATATCCGGCCGTAGCTCCCGCCCCAGCCATTATATTTTCGCTCGGCAGGATCTCATTAAAAGCAAAACCTTCGGTAATGGAATCTCCCAAAAACACACTGTTTTCAAACTGAGCCTTAATATCATCATCTTCGGCTGCTTTATTTCCGGCAGGTTTATTTCCGCAGGCAGCCGTACCAATTAGAAGAATGCCTATCAGGAAACATATCATTATTTTTTTCATAAGAAATACCTCTTTCCTTTTGATACCTGGATGTTACAGCAACAAAATGCAGAACAGGTGCAGAAGGGATGAAGTTTGGATGTTGTTTTTCCTTCCTGCTTAAAAAAACAGCCGCGAAGGATATCATCCTTCACGGCTGTCACGTTTTTTTTACGATATCAAGTTAAGGCCAACTATTGTTTTATGGCTGTACCGGCAGTATAAAGAAAAATCGGACGCCGTCTTTTGTATTTTCCACACCATAAGATACATGATGAAGCTCCAGTATTTCCTTGGATATGGAAAGCCCAAGACCTGTACCTGATTTGGATGATCTTTCCTCAACACGATAGAATTGATTCCATATCTTTAACCTATCTGCCTCTGAGATCGGATTTCCCTGGTTTTCTATGTTGATTTCTGCTGCTTGTTCATTGCTTTTTACGGTGATTACAATCGCATGTCCATTTTCCGTATGCCGGATCGCATTACTGAGAAAATTGAAAATTACGCGGCTTATTAGACCTTTATGACCGAAGACCGTTTGGGGAGAAAGCTCTAAGGTGAGCGCGATATTTTTCTCCTCTATCTGCCCGGCCAGCGAAGCGGTGACGTCGTTTATCGCTTCATCAATCTTAAAAGGAGACATTTCAGGCTTATAGGTGCCGGATTCAAATTTAGCCAGATCCAGCATGTTGACGACTAACATGTCCGTCCTTTGTATTTCGTCTTCCATCGCCTGAAAGTAATGGTCTCTTTTTTCAGCCGCAATTCCGTCTTTTAAAATAGAGAGACAACTTTTCATAACAGCAAGAGGTGTTTTCAGCTCATGAGACACGCCGGCAATGAATTCCTTCCGTGTGTTTTCCAACTGCTTTTCTTTATCAAGATCCTGCTTCAGCTGATTAATATACGTTTCTATCTGGCTCGACAGGTAATTGATGTTCCTGGACAACTGACCGATTTCATCCTCGGAATGCACGGGCAGCTTTTCGGAAAAATCCATGTTTGCTATTTTTCCCGTAATCTTATTGATGGATATCAGCGGTTTCGCCAGCCACTTGGAAAAAATAAATGCTAAAAACAGAACGCATAGTAAGGTAAATCCAAAGAAGTAAGGATAGAATTGCCGTATGACCGCAATCGCCTCATCGACGGGCTGAAGAGAAATCATTGCGAAAATATACTCCGTTACCCCGTTTTTCTTTACCGGTTCTATGATGATCCTATATTCGGCAAAATTTTCTGTTGAACTCAGCTCTTCCGTCTCCTGAAGGAGTTTGGCATCATCAGCGAACAGACCGGTCTGAAATTCTTTTACCTGCTCCAAAAAATAACGATCCTGATAAGGAAACGGCAAATTCCCGGTTTGTTCTGGAAATACGGTTTTCGTTATGGTTCCCCTGTACAGACCGGTTTCAAGGTTACGGTACGCTTTATCGGCATGAGGCCCATTCAGTTTGTTTGCAATGTTTAAATTTACGAAACCCATTGGACCCGTCTGTATTTGATAAGGGATCTGTTCATCCGCTAGATTAACTGCGTCGATCGTTACGTCATCGCCTTCCTTTAGTAAAGAATGCACGTCGGATGAAAACTCTCCTTCAAAGGAGTACATTGGAATTCTCCAAATATTCTGGGATGCGTCTTTTAGTTTCACTTCAAGATAGTAACTTTTTACATCGCAGATCCGTCCGTATTTATCCAGTTTGGTTATCCAGACGTGGTTATTCTGATAAAGATCGGCCGATGCCGCTTCCGATCTTTTTTTGCAGCCAGATCAGAATATGTGTCCATGTACGTCTTGAGAGTATTTAATTTTTCATTGATGTAATACTTTTCAAAAAAGTAATTTTGCGCGATGCCAATGAATAAAAGCACAGTGGAAAAAATAAAAGCCAGTAATAGAAACCATTTATAAACGATACTTTTTCTCATAGCGGTTCCTCTTGGAATTTATATCCAGATCGGATCACGGTAACAATGCAGTTGCCTTTACTGCCCAACTTTGCACGCAGATTTCTGATATGGCTGTTCACTGTCTTTTCATCACCATAAAAATCATAGCCCCATACCTTTGTAATCAGCTGCTCTCTGGTAATTACAATTCCTTTATTTTGCATTAAATAAGCTAAAATTTCAAATTCTGTATGTGTCAAATTAATTGTAATGCCATCTGCATAAACAAGTCTTGATTCCATATTTATGACAATACCGTCGGATGATAAAGGCGTTCGTTCTATGGTATCAGCGTGTTTTTCAAGAAAGCGTTTTACTTTTGCCATTAAAACGCGGGGACTGTATGGTTTGATCAAATAGTCATCAGCGCCCAGCTCATACCCCAGAAGAGAGTCATCCTCATCGGAACGGGCAGTTAAAATGATTATGGGAATACCGGAGCTTTTCCGTATCCTGCGGCACACGGACCAGCCGTCAAGCTTCGGCAGGACAATGTCAAGGATTACTAAATCAACGGGATTTGAGTGAAACTGTTCTATAGCTTTCTCTCCATCGGCGGCCTCTAGTACCTGATATCCATCCGCGATCAAATAATCTACTATCACTTCGCGCAGAATATCTTCATCTTCAACAACCAAAATTTTATACATCATATAGCCTCCATAATGGAAAGGTGTCGGCGCTGTATTTTTATACATGAGTTCTTTTTACTATTGTACCATACTGCTACTTTCAACCCTTTTTATCGGCCCGATTTTTGTTTCGGATTATTCGGATATTGGAAATATCTGCCTTGAATTTCTTGATAATGATGAAAGGCAACTGATGCGGCCGCGTGATTTTCCCTGCCTTTTTACTTTTTATGCAATCGATTTTGGACGGCTTCCAAGCATCCTTCTGTGAATCCGTCTTTTCGTACGAAGGAATATACTTTATTGGAGAATTCCATGATAAAAAGATTGTCCGTTTGAACAATTCTCTTGATTTCTGTATAAAAAAGAGTTTGAACCGTTTCTTCACCGACCATTGTCCCTAAACGATCCCAATAAAAGATCATTCGCCCTGTACTGTTGTGAGTCATACAATACTGCTTATAGCGTACTCCACCAAGCCAATGCGGAAACACAGCGTACACGAAAATGGAAATGATCAAACAAAAAGTCATCAAGATCAGTAGTCCTTCTGATACGATGTGGGTTTTCAGCAGGGCTGATACAATAGCAGCCGAATAGATAACTGCCACACAAATAATGACTATAATAAAAGTTACTTTACCCGAATTTTTCCTGATTGCCTTCTCAAATTCAATGAAATCCGATTTGCCTAGCGACAGATTGTTTACCGCCAGAACGTCATTTTCATTCATGTTTTTCGCTTCCTCTCTCTGCACAAACGAATGCATCGCATGTTACCGTATGTTTTATAAGCACAATAATGTACGGAGTATAAATCGGACTAAACGGATTGATTAATCAAACCTATATGAGTGTCTGCCACAAAACTGTTTTTTTGATTTGATTTTGCAGCATTATTCCAAGCCTCATTATAGATACCCAAAAGCTCGGATTCACGGGCGTTCTCCGCCGTTGTTCCATAGGAAATCCACCTGCCGTTTGAGTAAGAGGCCACCATTTCACCAGTGCTGTCGTAAAATTCAGCATAAGACACATCAGCTGCTTCCTTACAATACTTAACGCTGCCAAGCAGATAGTCGATCAGGTTAAGTGTTTTAGGCTGTGGATTGCTATTTTTGAATATTGCTTTGAATCCCCTGGAGATAATATTCTTTCTGTCCGGAGAAACAGCAGAAACATAACTTTTTACCAGGCTTCTAAACCCAGCGGAATCCGACTGAAATTTTCCGGCAGACTGGTCTTTTTTTGCCTGTTCTATGATAGCTTCCCTGAATTTTTCATCGCTCATGGCAAGAGGTTTCTTCGTATTAAAGTCAAAATCGTTATAATTCGGCGAAGGTACATTACCGGTTTTCCTAGAGCCGGATAATAAGCTGCCTTTTGCGAAGGTGTCGTAATTTTCTACCCGCATATAATATCTCCTCTTTCACTTTTCATTTCAACACATAGAAACAGATCATATCTGTAAGTTCCTGAATCAAGGCAGATTCATCACAAGAACGGCCAAATATCCGTATGCTGTGAACGACCTCTTCTACACTCTTAAAAATCAGAAAGGCAGCGTTATTTGTATCGGTAACTCTTATTAATCTTCGGTTTTCATTTAACAGCTGCGCAATATGGTTAATCATTTCTGCCTCGTAATGATTGACGATATTCCGAATTTCTTCATCCGAATATGTCATGGCTAGAATTTCTCTGTGAAATTCGGGAGAATAACTGTGAGCGTCAAGCACTGCGAGGATATACTGCCGAATGATAATTTTGGGATCGTCATCCTGAAGGGGCTTCACCTGAACTTGGGCAACAACATGTTGATTGTATTCGTGAAGGATTTCAATAAATAATGCCTTTTTGTCGCTGAAATACGAGTAAAAGGCCCCAATGGATGATCCGGCAGCTTTTACGATTTCATTTGAAGATGTATTATAATATCCCTTTTCAGAGAACAGCTCTTGCGCGGCTGCTTTTATTTTTTTCTTTATTTCAATACTGCGCTTTTGCTTTGGTATTCTAACTTTATCAGCACTCATGCTGAGTCCACCACCAATCCTGTTTTATTTTACTATAGCAAGGGTGCATAAGTCAACAAACATGAGTCTGCGCTCTTGTTTGTTGACAAAAGGAATAGCTTCTGCTATTCTGCAATAAGAGCACTAGCTCTTATTTGCGAAATGGGGGATTCATGATGAGTAATTACATCCGGTTGAATTTAGGAATTACGAAAGTGTATCTGTTCCCGTGTACGAATGGTTATTTGCTAATTGATACCGGTTATGAAACCGATTATAAAAAGTTCAGAAACAGGCTGGAAAAGGCCGGAATCGAAATTGACCAGATCAAGTATTTGCTGCTTACCCATTACCACGACGACCACTCCGGTTTTGCAAATAAGCTCAAATACGAATTTGGGATTCCCTTGATTGTGCAAAAAAAATCTGTCCCTCTTTTGGCTCAGGGGGACAGCGGTGAGGAAGAAGAAGGACATTACATAACCCGCCGTATGCGGCTTTTGTTCTCCGTTTTCGAATTATTCCACAAGGATTTCAAATATCCGCCTGTTCTCATCAATAATCGGGATATATTGGTTGACGGTGATGATCAGAGAATCTTGCGGGCACTTGGCATTCATGCTGATATTTTGTTTACGCCGGGGCACTCTGCCGACTCCATGAGCGTTCTGTGCGATGATGGTGTTGCTATTGTGGGGGATGCGGCTATGAATTTTCTGAAATTCACCGGTACTCATTATCGTCCGATCTATTACAGTAACCTTGAGCAAACCTATCAAAGCATTCAAAAATTGATTTCTGCCGGAGCTCAAACGATATTGCCTGCTCACGGCAATCCTTTTCCCGCTAAAAAGCTTAAAAACATGCTTGCACGTTTTAATATTAGTTAGGGTTTTTCCCGGGCGGTTGGAGAAGGTGACAGACTTGCCCAAGAAGCATCCTTCCTATGGTTCTGGACCTTTCCGGATCTGGCGGGTGTTCTCGTTCCACTGCTGCCGATCTCCTCAATCCCTTTTTTACGGCAATGACCAATGAGCCTCAAATCATAAATCCTGGTACAAGTCATATTCAAATCATCGCCATAGGGATTTCATTTTCTATTGGGTCTCCGCTATTTTAATGGCAATCGGTCAGAAGGAAAAAGGTCAAATGTCCCCGAGTAAAAAAGATCTTATGTAATGCCGGGATAGGACTTTATATTATCCAAGCCGAATAAATTCAGGCATAGCAAAAGGCCGTCGAAAAAAAAAGTCGACGGCCTTTTCCGTGCAGAATTCAGATGTTATTAGCAACTTCAAAAGCATCCCAGATGGCATACATGATATTTGCCACATTCTTTGCGTCTCCCAGCAGATAGATTTCAGATACATCAAATTCGAGCTGCCGGTACAGCGAATTTTCAGGCTTGTAGCCGACCGACAGAATTACACTGTCACATTCCAGCTCTTTTGTTTCTCCGCTCAGGACCACTGAAAGTTTTCCGCCGCCGTAACCTGTGACCTTTGCGGAGGTAATTGTTTCAATGTTGTTATAGGGAATCAGACGTTCGAGCATTTCTCTATTTGCGTGGCAAAGAGGCGCGTTTACAGCTAGAAGTTTGTCAAGAGCTTCCACAATTTTGACTTTCTTGCCCTGCCGTGCCAGCCACAGTGCGGTCTCGCATCCAACCAGTCCGCCGCCGATGACGACCGTCGACTCGCCGGGATCTTTTTCTCCGTTTAGAACGTCCGCCGCCGTATAAACGTGGGCATCGTCTCCCAGAGAAAAGACCTTCGGGGTTGAGCCCGTCGCGACAATGACAGCGTCATAATCGCTCGAAAGGACGAATTTCTTTGTGACCTTGCGAAGAAAGTTTACCGGAACATTCAGCAGTTTCAGCTGATTCCGATACCATTCCGCTAATTTCCGGTCGTCTTCCTTAAAGTCCGGGGCGCCGCCGGGAATCAGGTTTCCTCCCAGCTTATCGGTTTGCTCGAACACCTCCGGCATATGGCCGCGCAGGGCGAGAACACGGGCCGCCTCGCATCCTGCCACACCGCCGCCGACGATAAGCACTTTTTTCGGTTTCACTACCGGGTTATAGGCTGTGAAGCGTTCACGGGCTGCCTGGGGATTCACCGCGCAGTTGATTGCCGAATATTCCTGAATGCGCCCCATGCAGCCTTCCTGGCAGGAAATGCAGGGGCGGATCTCGTCCACCTTGTTTGCTCTTAATTTGTTGACGTAACAAGGATCGGCCAGAAGCGGCCTGCCAAGGCTGATGATATCGCAGACGCCTTCTTTGATTGCTTCCAGCGCCATATCCGGGTCATCCATTCTGCCAGCACAGGATACCGGGACGTTGACCGCCTTTTTTACCAGCTTTGCATACGGCATATAGAGGCCCTTTTTCTGATACATAGGCGGATGGTTCCACCACCAAGCATCGTAGGTCCCGACATCGACATCCAGCGCATCATAGCCATACTGAACCAAAAGTTTCGCAGCTTCCAATCCTTCCTCGATATCGCGGCCCTTTTCATCGAATTTTTCACCCGGCAGAGCGCCCTCGCGCCAGTCCTTAATCATGCTCTTCAGGCTAAAGCGCATTGATACAGGAAAGTTTTCGCCGCAGCGCGATTTGATTTCCTCAACGATCTCTCTCGCAAAGCGAAGCCTGTTCTCCAGTGACCCACCGTATTCGTCCGTTCTCTGGTTGAACATTGAAATAGCAAACTGATCGAGCAGATAACCTTCATGAACGGCGTGAATCTGAACGCCGTCAAATCCCGCGCGTTTCGCGTTGAAGGCTCCGTCGCCGAACGATTTGACAATGCTTTTTATCTCTTTCACTTCAAGTGGGCGGCAGGTTTTGTTCAGCCACCGGTGTTGAATCGGAGAAGGCGCGACGGGCGGAAATTCCCCCAGGTTCGTAGGAATCGTCACACGACCGAATCCCGCCGACATCTGAAGAAAAATTTTGCTTCCGTAAGCATGAATTCGTTCGGTCATTTCTCTGCCGGTTCTCACGAAATGGACCGGGTTGTATGTGGAATTCGGGCAGTTCGGCATGCTTTGTTTCTCAACTTCACAGTCCGAAAAGGTGACGCCTGTGAGGATGAGGCCCGTACCGCCTTTCGCTCTTTCCACATAATAATCGATCCCGCGCTGGTTGAAGCCGCCCTCCGTGTCGGAAAGTCCGAGCGGACCCATGGGTGCCAGACAAAATCTGTTTTTCAATTCGACTCCGCCGATTTTGACCGGCTCAAATAGGACTTGATACTCTTTGTTCATTTAAGCCACCTCGTTTTCAATTTTGTTTAACCTGAAACTCTGTTTCTATCGTTATTAATTTAATCAATGCCACTATAATGCCAATAGCCACTACTGAGTCAAGGAACCTGATATTTATAATATCTTCACTTTCAAAAAAGTGCAGAGCGCCCGGCGTCATTCCAAGGATCCGCGCGACATCGCTGATGCGGTATTTGATTTTGATCACTCCCAAGCCTGTAGCGACTGTTGACTTTACTTGGATTTGCTGAGTTGCTATTCTTATTACTTGTTACTTGGTTTGCGGGGCACTAATTATATCAGAGGATTTTCCACAAAGCCGATTCCTATTGCTCCAGGACCTGAATGCGCTCCTACGGTAATCCCCAGGTCACTTTTATAAATTTGGCCGGCAAAATTGCTTATTTCTCTTAAATAATTGATGATATAGTCCGCATCTTCCTGATATTCAGCGTTTTGTATTATAACAATCATTTTATTGATATCACTTATTCTTGAAACCGCGATATCGATCATCGTTTTAAGTGAGTTTTTTCTTCCTCTTACAGCTTTGACCGGGTGAACGACGCCATCCACAAATTCACAGATCGGTTTAACGTTGGTTAGTTTTCCAAGGAAAGCGGCCGCGCCTCCGATTCTGCCACCGGATTTCATATATTTTAAGCTGTCCACCGCAAAAAGCGTGGTTGTATTTAAAACCATTTTATTGGCCGTCTCAACAATATCCTCAAAGCTCTTACCGCTTTCGATCATTTTAGCGATCCCAATTTCCAATGAAGCCTGTCCACAAGCGCAGATGTTTGAATCGATCACCTCTATTTGGATATCGCTATTTTCTTCTTCAAATAGTTTTTTTGCAGATATGGCCGTTTGAAAGCTTGAAGACAGTTTGGAAGAAATTGTCGTCACAATATATTGTTTCGCGCCCCTCGCATACTGCTGCTCAAATATGGTTAACCAATCATAAATATTGGGACAAGCTGTTTTGGGGACCTGATGGGGATATTCTTCCATATGCTTATAAAAATCAGTAATGTTATAATCGATATTTTCGCGGCAGTAATCGGGGTTGTTAAATTTAAAATAGAATGGAACCTCACTGATGTTTTGCTGGTTAATAAAACTTCGTGGCAGATTACCCGAGGAGTCTACTATTTGGCATATCGCCTTGCTCATTAATTCACCTTCAAAAACAATTTATTACCCGTTGTGAAGCCTGTGGCAAAGTTGATTCAACTTTTATCATTTATATCATAATACTTATTTTGACAATAGGCAATCATTGGCTGAAATCTTATTAAGAGCGCATTCCGACGACGCCACCGTTTCATAGCGCAAGTTGGAGACTGAATGTGGAAACGCAAAGTTATTCAACCGATTGCTTCTTGTGACCGCGCACATCCCGGCGCTTGTGGACTAAGTGTGGACCGAATTTGGCAAATTTTTGAAATTGGTTCCTATATCGAGTGCCATTTTAGCTCTCAGCGAAAAATATACTTCGTGAATTATTGGCCTTCGTGATGTGGATAATACTGTTTTAAAATCAATATCCTTAATATTTTTCCCTGTAATAACACCGGGCTATCCGTAGGTGTTTTTAAGGCTGCGTGAAATGGAAATAATTTACTGTAGAATGCGATGCTATCCCCTTGATAATATGGCGCGCGGTCGCCATGCGCCCCTCCTTTCCTGCAAAAATCAAAATGGCTTTCTCTATAACAAAACACCAGATACGCCGTGATTTGGCTATAGAGCCATTCAAGGACGTGCTTTATGCCTTTGGCGTCGTTGCTTGGGGCGATTTGCTATCACAAAGCTGAGTATCCCCCTCTTACTTTAAGAACGTTTTTTCTTTGCATGCGGTTTCTGTTTAGAGTATTTTCACATAAATTTATTTATGTCATTGACTTTATATAACACTTTTGTTATGATATATATCGTTATATAACATTATATATCAAGGGAGGAAAACGCATGTCCTGGCTTTATGATATGTTTCATACGGAAAAACCCATTATTGGTTTGCTGCATTTAAAAGCACTGCCCGGCGATCCGTTGTTTTATAAGGATGGAAGTACCTTGAAAGAGGTTCTTAATCGGGCGAAATCCGACCTTGAGTCCTTGCAGGCCGGGGGAGTCGACGGAGTGCTGGTTACCAATGAATTCAGCCTTCCATATCAGAAAAAAGTTTCTCCCGAGACTCTGGCTGCCATGGCCTATGTGGTGGGAGCATTATCGGAAGATTTTACGGTTCCTTTCGGCGTGGAGGCAATTTATGACCCTGACGCCACAATCGAAATCTGTGCGGCTACGGCTGCGCAGTTCACCCGATGCATGTTTGCAGGAGTATGGGCGGGGGATCTCGGTTTGATTGACAGGGACATTGGAAAGACGATCCGGTTAAAAAGTGCGCTTCGGCTGGACAATCTGAAGCTGACTTATTTTATTAACGGGGAGGGGGAAGCGTGCCTGGGAAACCGGGAGCTTTCCGACATTGCGAGGACACTGCTTTTTAACTGCCGGCCGGACTGCCTGGTGGTTGCGGGAGGAATGGCCGGAAGTAAGCCGTCCTTGTCCCAGATGTCGCAGATCAAGGCGACCGCCGGCGATACTCCGGTTTTTTGCGGAACGGGCTGCAATCTTGAAAATGTAGAATCCATACTTGGCGTCGCGGACGGGGCCTATGTCGGGACGACGTTTAAGGAAGGGGGAAAAATTACAGGGAGAATCAGTACGGACCGGGTTTCCGAATTTATGAAAAAAGTCGATGAATTCCGGAAAAAGCACGCATGAAAAGAGGGATAACATGGAATCACGCTATTTTATGGGGATCGATGTAGGCACAAATGAAACAAAGGGAGTCCTAATTGATTCCGGCTGCAATGTGGTCGCATATTCCGCAAAAAAACACGAAGTGGAAAATCCTCAGCCGAATTTTTTTGAGCAGGATGCAGAGAAGATATGGTGGGGGGATGTCTGTTCCGTCAGCAAAGCCCTTATCCGGGAATCCGGCGTCAGCCCGTCTCAAATTATCTGCATGGGGGTCAGTGCCCTTGGATGTGACTGTCTGCCTGTTGATCAGAACTGCACTCCTTTATGCAATGCAATCTTGTATGGGATCGATTCGAGAAGCTACCGGGAGATTGAATATCTGAATCGATATTATGGAGAAGAGGCGGCTCAGAGACTATATGGCCATCCCATATGTTCCTCTGACATTGCCCCCAAAATACTGTGGATAAAAAATCATCTTCCCGACGTTTATTCCCGAACATATAAATTTCTGACGGCGTCGTCCTATATTACTGCCAAATTGACCGGGCGCTATTGCATTGACAAATATCTGGCGGAGGATTTTGCACCTCTGTACGATTTAAAAGCAGACGCGGTGAGTGAAGAGAATTGTTCCCTTTACTGCGGGCCGAATCAATTGGCCGAGGTCATGCGAGCAACGGAAACGGCCGGTACCGTTACTGCGAAGGCATCAGCTGAAACGGGACTGAATGAGAACACCAAAGTTCTGGTAGGCACCGGCGATTCCGGCGCGGAAGCGATCAGTACCGGTATTTTTGAACCCGGTGATATCATGATTCAGCTTGGTTCTTCCTGCTATTTCATTTATTTGGCGGACAGGCTGATCCAGGACCGCAGAGTCTGGCCCGGCACGTTTATCATTCCGGATACGTACAGCGTGTGTGCGGGAACGAATACGGCGGGGACCTTGACAAAGTGGTTTCGCGATGAACTCTATTTTGATATGGTTGCCCGGGAAAAAGATGGAAAGAATGCTTTCGACTCCATGGCGGAAAGCGTTGAAACCATACCGGCAGGAAGCGACGGCTTAATAACCCTGCCCTATTTTGCGGGGGAAAGGACCCCCCTTAACGATCCATTTGCAAAAGGAGTCTTTTTTGGACTTAAGCTCGGCCATACGAGGGCACATCTTTATAAATCGGCTTTGGAGGGAATTGGGTATTCCATAGCCCAGCATTTTGACATTCTGGAAGAAAATAATTTACCCATTAAAAAGATAATGGCTGTGGGCGGCGGAACAAAAAATGAGCCGTGGCTTCACATCATTGCCGACATTCTGGGGCGAACCGTTTGCACTGCCAGGGTTTCGTTTGGGGCTTCCTACGGAGATGCGATTATGGCCGCCTTAGCCGGAGGGGCTTACCGCAGTTGGAGTGAAATGGAACATGTGATTCAGCCGGAACTGCTCATTGAACCCAACATGGAAAACCATGCCGTTTACCGGAAAAACCGGAAAATATTTGACGAGCTGTATCAAACGACAAAAGAGATGATGCACAGCCTGTCATAAGTCATGCAGTGGCTGTTTAAGGCAAAAATCATTCAACCGCTTCTATTGAATCCACAATATTCATTTTTGCGATTTTTTCCAGTGGAAAGCAAGTTGCAGCTAAACTAGCTGCAATCGAAAGTACCGCCGCCTCTAAAATAGACAGAACTGGAACGGTGACAAATTGTATTCTATCTGTAACGGCTGCGTTTACAAAAACTGTGCAGATATATCCTGCGACACCGCCAATTACCGAAGCAATTATGCCATAATAAGCACCTTCCCATAAGAAAGTTCTATAAAGGCTTCCGGCACTCATACCTATCGCCCGCTGTACCCCAATTTCTGTTACTCGCGTATGAATATTTGTATAAACGGTGTTGATGATATTCAAAATACCAATCATACCAATGAACAAAATTATGCCCCATGCAAGCAAACGGATTTGCTCGTAACTTTCTTGAAGCTGTTGGTCGGTATTTTCATAGGAAAGCCATGACCCACCTGTTCGCTCACACAGCGACTTTATGGCTTGTTCTACCGTTTCATGATTTGCGCCGCTTGAAAGAGTAGGATAAAGCTCTGTGTAATTGCCTTCTCCGGTAATATGGTCATACACAGTATCGTAGACAATCACCTGAATGCCATTCGTGAAACCGGAATTGTCCAGCGTAATCGGGTTATTTACTATTCCAAGAACTTTGAGTGATTTCCCATTAACTGAAATCGTTTCTCCTTTTTCAATTTTAGTTGAAGTGGTAGCTTTATCCCCATAAGCTATCGAAATCGGATTTTTAATAAGACAGGCCGTACCATTTTGAAGTGCCTGTAAATCCTGTTGCGAAAGCGACGGCAGCAATGACTGTATCCGTTTTTTGTCAATCCCAACCACTTGAAGGGATTCCCCCGCTTGCAAAGGAAAAGACAATTTCATATTTGAAATGCTTCCTGCTTTATCCGGCAGATACAATTTATATTTCAAAGTCGATACTGAACTAACACCGGAAACAGATTTTAAGTTTTTGACTTCCTCCGGTGAATACCCGGAATGTTGATTTGTAATCGAGTAATCTCCAATGTGCATTTTTTGAATTTTTGCGGAGGCGTCTAAAAGTCCTGAAAAACTCTGCAAAGCGACAAACACGGTGATGCTCATAACAAGAGATAAAATTGTTATAACCGTTCTGCCGCGATTGCGTTTCATGTTCATATGGGCATAAAATGCCTCAAAGTTATAAACATGCCTCAACTTGCGACTTCTACGCTTAACATCTGCGATTTGTCCGGACATTGCAATCGTGGGGGATACTTTAGCAGCGTAGCGGGCTGCGGGCATCGCGGCAATAAAAGCAAATAAAAGAGTAATAGCCGCACTAACGACAAGCGGAAAGACTTTGCCTCCGGCATTTTCCGCTATCATAGTTGCCAACTCATTCTGCCAATTTGCCATAAAAATTTTAGGAGAAAAAAGTCCTGTTGCAGCGATAGTGATACCTTTCGCTGACAATAACCCAAATAATATGCCAATGGGAATACCGATACCGCAAAGCGTGAAAAGTTGCAAAGATACGATTGCATATAGTTTGTTACGACCAGCGCCGATTGCCCGTAATGTCCCATATTCCTTTACTCGTTTTGTAACAGCGATTTTCAAAATATTATAGATAACCAGCCCCGCAGCAAGCAAAACAAGCGCACCGATCAATATGCCTACCATTGTCATAAAAGAGAATCCAGAAGCGGTATCTGACGATTCTTCGGCCCGATAATCTATTCCAAGAGCAGAAAGTAAAGTGTCATTATACTGAATGCAATAATCCGGGATGGAGTAATTCTGCGCTAAGTTATCTACCGTACTCTGAAATGTCTTTTTGTCCGCTGTCCGGATGTCAACAGAATAGAGCAAATACTTTTCTGGAAGTATTTTTTCGGCCGTACCTGTACCAACAATGCCGATAGCAGTTCCACTTACAAAGCCAATATAATTTGCTTTCAGAATGCCCGTTAAAATAAATTTGTGGGAATATTCATATCCAGGATCGGTATCATGTAGTAAGGAATCGTTAAGATCAAGAGAAATTGTATCGCCAATTTTTCCCCGAAAGCCCATCATACTTAGAATGTCTTGTGACAGGGCGATTTCTTCTGCTTGTTTTGGTAAACGCCCGCTTTCAAGCTGTGAATTGTTTTTGTAAGCAGACATCGAATTGCCCTCATACTCCCAAAGCTGAATAGAAATACTGCTGTTTAGAATCTTCGAAGTACCAATAGTTATCATCTTTCCGGTATAGGAAAGTCGGCTATCACCAGAAAGCAAATCGGCCTGTTCTTTCGCAAGCTGATGAAAAGTAGCATAGCGGTTGCCGTTTAGGTATGCTGCCTGTTGGCCGCGCATGGCACTTAAAATTCCTATAGACTGTCCAATTACGGTTGTCATCATGGTAGACAAGATAACCGCAATTAGAATAAGAATTGAAGTTATTTTTTGAGTCCGCAGTTCCTTCCATGCAAGTGTACGATAGGATTTCATCTTGCCGTCACCTCCGAGAGAACCCCATCCATAATGACAAACTGACGTTCTGCCATTTTTGCAATGCGGTTGTCGTGGGTAATGATAACGAGTGTTTTTCCCGTTCTATGCCAAATGTCGCGCAGCATGTCCATTACTTCACCACCGCTTTTGCTGTCAAGGTTCCCTGTTGGCTCGTCAGCAAAAACAATATCCGGCTGTGCTATCAGAGCACGGGCAATGGCAACACGCTGCTGCTGGCCTCCTGATAATTCATGGGGTAAATGAGTGAGCCTTTCGCTGATACCAAGCAATTCTGTAAGCAGTTTCAGATAAGCTTCATCTGGCTGCTTCTTATCGAGAAGTAAGGGCATAATTATGTTTTCCTTTGCTGTAAGAACGGGCAAGAGATTAAATTGCTGAAAAATAAATCCGATACGCTGCCGCCGAAACGCGGAAAGCTCCCGGTCGGCAAAACCATAAATATCTTTGCCGTCATAGGTAAGGCTCCCTGATGTGGGTTTGTCAAGCCCGGATAATAAGTGTAACAAGGTGCTTTTTCCGCTACCGGATGGCCCCATAATAGAAATAAAATCGTTTGCAGCAATTTCTAAATCAACTTTATCGACTGCAACAATCCTGCTTTCGCCACTGCCGTAGACTTTTGATAGCTCTTTTGCTTTAATTTCCAAAAAAAACACTCTCCTTTTCATGATCTAAGGAGAGTGTAATTTATAAATCTCAAAAATCTCTCAAGGGTTCAAAACAGAAAAAACAGCGATTGCTTTCGCTCCGTTTGGAGTGTTTTTCAACGATAGGCTTCCTCCGTGCTTCTCGCATAGCAGCCGACACACATAAAGCCCCATACCGAAATGTTCCTGCCCGTCAGCAAGATCATCACGAAGAAACGGGGTCGCACCTTTTTGAAGAATTGTAGAAGAAAAACCGGAACCATCGTCCGAAATAGTTAGCACTATCCGGTCTTGCTTATAGGTAAAGTCAACCGATACTGCCTCCTTCGCATAGCGGAGTGCATTGCCAACTAAATTCTCCGCCGTACACTGAATGATGGACTGGTCAGCAAATATTTCTCTATCCTCACCACGACTGGAAAACTCAAACTTTTTTTCCATATTAACATTCAGAAGTGTCAAAGAATCTTTTAGGCTATTCGCTAATATCCTCCAATGGGTCAACTTCGGGATACATTTCAATTCCTCCAACTTTTGTGCATTGGTCATGGCTTCCACGTAGTTTTCAATGCGCCCTGCATACTGCGTAATCAAGGCAATGGTATCCTCGGCCTTTTGAGCCGTTAATGCTCCTTGTTTCAGTTCCTTTTCCAAAAGTTTTGCGGAACCTTTCAACACTGTAACAGGGTTTCGCAAATCATGGGAAAATGCCGCATTCAACCGTTTTCGTTCCTCCATTTGCCGCCAAAGTTCCTGATTGTTTTTCAGCAGTTCTGTACGCATCATTTCAAACGCGGAGCATAGCGTACCAAGCTCGTCGTCAGAGCATTTTTCGACGGTGAAATCCAAGTCTTGCCGCTGTATTCGCTCTGCACTGCTTTTCAAAATGGCAAGCGGCTTTTTCAGCTTTATTCGGTAAAATACCAAATCGGCAAGCAAAAGCGAAAGAATCACGAACAAAACCGGAAGCACAATTTGAAAGACGGATATTGCCATTACACGCCAATCATTGCTTAATCCGGTAACCTGAATGGATGGATTAGAGGGTGATATTTTACCAAAATCAACGGTGAATTGTCCTGAAGTGGAAAGGTTGTCGCGCGAAGCAACACATCCGAAAAAAGAAGCAATCCCAAGAATTACTCCAATCAGCAGGAATAACGCGGTAATGGAAAAAAATGATTTCTTTATGTTCGCCTGTTTTATCCATTCCATTTATAACCTACCCCCCATACTGTTTCAATGTATTGATGTAGTGAAAGCGCCGCAAACTTTGTACGTATTTTTCGAATATGCTCCATAATTGTATCGCTGTTTCCATCACCATCTAAGCCCCATACCACGTCATAAATCCTTTCCCGATCAAACACTTGACCGGCATTTGTGGAGAGCAATTCCACAATATCAAATTCTTTCTTGGAAAGGGCAACTTGTACTCTGGCAATTTCGATTTCACGTTTTGAATAATCTATTGTCATATCATCAAAAAATCGCAATTCAGATTGCCCTTGTTTCCGGTTTTCTCGCCTCAGATGTGCGGCTACTCTTGCCCCTAATTCATCAAGATCGAAAGGTTTTACAATATAATCATCTCCACCAACACCAAATCCATTAATTTTATCACTTGTTTCAATACGAGCAGTCAAAAATAAAATAGGGCATGACAAATGCTCGCGGATACGCTGGCATACAGAAAGGCCGTCCATTTCAGGCATATTGATATCAAGCAGAATGATGTCAGGCTTGCAAACTACTTTTTGCAGCGCCTCTTTCCCGCTAAAGGCAGTGTAGACTTTATAGTCGGACATTTCAAAATAACTTTTCATCATAGCGACAATGCCTTTTTCATCGTCCACCAATAAAATTTTTTTATTCATAAGGTTACCCCTTTCATTTAATGGCTGAATTTAAAAGTTTACAAAGAAAATCTCAAATTTTTCTCAAGTAAACCGCTTCAGCCGTCTTTTGTTTGCGATGGCTTTCAAATGGCACCCGCAAATGAAGCCTTTCCCATATTTTATAACGCAGAGCGGCGGCAGAAATGCCGCCGCTCTGCGCCATTGCTGTGGAAAAGATACTACCGGCTATGCCGTGGAGTTCAGAATAAACTCGGGTGTTTTTCCGGTATGCGATTCTTTTCATCATCTGAAAAATCCGCATGTTTGCATATGCCGCCCGGTACCGCGTGATTTCGGCTTTCTTTTCGGCAAGATAACCGTTGAACACGGTTCGGGCTTAGGCATGGCGGCGTTCAACGTGCGGTTTGATCTGGACGCAAAAACAGAATCGTCGAAATTTATTGTGTCCGAAGAAATCTCCAAACATATTATAGTATTGTTAATACAGAAATAGAAATGGGGATTACCATGCCATATAATGATAAGGAATTACTCGCAAGGCTGATTCAATGCGAAGCGGGCGGTGAAGGCGACAACGGTATGTACGGTGTTGCTTCTGTTCTTGTAAACAGGAGGAACGTCCCTTACGGGGAATTTTTTCGTGTGAGCAACGGAGGAAACATCAGGGCCATCATCGAACAGCCGGGGCAGTTTACCTGTATGAAAACAAGCGTTGGCGGCGCTTATAACCCGCAAAATGTTTACAATATGGATCCGGAAGAAATCCACTATGAAATAGCTGACTGGGCGCTTGCCAACAATACCTTTAATGCCGTCGGAAATTCTCTTTTTTATTATAACCCGTACAACCCAAATTGCACCAGCTATTTTCCGGCGGGCGGAGTTGGTATTATCTACACCAGAATTAATCATCATTGCTATTACGCTCCAACCCAAAAATATGCAAAGACATAAAGAGGTGAAATATGATGAATCCACAAATTCCCGGTTACAGCGCAGTGTATGCGAATCCGGGTGTGTGTTCCAATTGCCAGCAGACCGGAATGGGCGCGTACAATAACGCGATGACAATACAAATGCCCGGAAAAACGAAAGCCGATCCTTCTTCATCCATGGATACCTCCATGCAGGGAGCAGGCGCCGGCGGTTCCATGCAGACGGCCGTGATTCCTTCGGCAATGCAGCAGCCTGCGATTCAGGGAGCCGTAATGGGAACCGCAGGTGTCGGTCAAGCGTCAACACCGGCCACCGCTCAGCTGATGCCTATTACGGATATGACCCAATCGGCGCCGATGACGGCAGAAAGCATTGAATTTTTAAACGGCTTTTTAAGGACTCAGATTGGGAGAAGAGTTCGGGTCGAATTTTTAATCGGAACCAATACTTTTACCGATAAGGCCGGCTTATTGGTCGGAGTCGGAGCAAACTACATCCTGCTTCGAGAAGCAGAATCCGATGATATTTTAACATGCGACTTTTTCAATATTAAATTTGTAACTATATTTTACTAATCGGAGAAATGAGATTCCTCAGACAGGGGTCTCATTTTTTATGCGGAAAGCTCCTCCTCAAAGGCCGCTCCATCGCCGACTTATGAAAGTTAAAAAAAATATCATGCAATGACTAGAAAGAAATATGCCGGACTTAACTTTTTAATGTACATGATGGAATTATCTTGAAACTTAAAAAATATTATCTTACAGGATTGACAAATTAAAAAAAGCTGTGTATGATAATGAATCATAAATACTTTAGCTCTTTCAATCATTAAAAAATTAATATCATCGCTTTAACAAGGGTGTTTGAGCCAGCGGCAGCAAAGCTGGTTTCAACGCCCTGTTTTTATTATATTTTATTTTCAGGAGGTTTCGTTATGCACAAGAAGTTGGTTGCACTTGCATTAAGCGCTGCAATAGTAGCATCGTTTACCGGCTGCCAGAACGCATCGGGCAGTTCTTCCGCGGCGACATCGGCAGCGGCGTCATCCGCAGCAAGCGGTTCCGCATCATCCGGCTCATCCGGCGCGGCTCTTTCCGGCGAGGTGAAAATCGGTGCCGTCATGCCGCTGACAGGTTCCGTTGCGGCGTTCGGCCAGTCCGGACAGAAAGCTCTGCAGCTTCTCGAAGACCAGGTGAACGCGGACGGCGGGATCAATGGGCAGAAGCTCACGTTCGTTTTTGTCGACGACGAGGGGAAACCCGCCACCGCGGCAACCGTCGGTAAAAAGCTGATCGACAACGACAAGGTAGTGGCGATTGTAGGACCCTTGACCAGCAACTGCGCGCTTTCTCTGGCGCCGATTGCTCAGCAGTACAAAATTCCAATGGTGACCGGTACCGGCACAAACGAAAAAGTGACAAAAGTCGGCGATTTTATTTTCCGCACCTGCTTTATCGATCCGTTCCAGGGCAAGGTGGTCGCGAAGCTCGCAAGCAGCGATCTGAAAGCCCAAACCGCCGCCATGCTGTATGACAACGGTAACGACTATTCCAAGGGCCTGGCACAGAATTTCCAAAAGAGCTTTGAAGCGAACGGAGGAAAAGTCGTTTCTTCCGAGACGTATCTGACGGGCGACAAAGATTTTAACGCTCAGCTGACCAAAATTGCCGCGACGAATCCGGATGTCCTGTTCCTGCCGGATTACTATTCCACAGTTGCCGTGATCGCGAAGCAGGCGCGCAGTGCCGGCATCAAGGCGACTTTCCTGGGCGGCGACGGCTGGGATTCGGCGGATCTGTTCAAAATCGGCGGAGACGCGGTCAACGGCGCGTATTTCTCCAACCATTATTCTCCGGACGATACCTCTGCGGAGGTTGTGCAGTTCATCAAGGATTTCAAATCGAAATATAATACCACGGATGCTCCGGACGCGATGGCGGCGTTGAATTACGACGCGGGGAAAGTCCTCGTTCAGTCAATTCAAAAAGCAGGATCCACCGACTCCGCTGCCATTCAGTCAGCTCTGAAAGCATATGACGGCACCGTTGTTTCCGGCCATATCAAATTTGACGAAAACCGCGACGCGATCAAGTCCGCTGTTATCATCAAGACGGACGGCGGGAAGGAGACCTTCTACACCAAGGTTGAACCGTAAGCTTCATTAACTGGGCTTTTGATGAGTCGGACAGAGCATACTTCCCCGCCCGGGGGAGTATGCTCCTGATTCATAAAGCTAAGGGGGAAAACAAATTGTCTCTGATCGAATTCCTGCAGCAGCTGATCAACGGCGTGTCCCTGGGAAGCGTCTATGCTTTGATTGCGTTGGGATACACAATGGTTTACGGAATTATCGGACTGATTAACTTTGCACACTGCGATATTTATATGGTGGGGGCATACATTGGCTTTTTTGTCGCGACCTACGCGCGTCTGCCGTTTATTCCGGCGCTGCTGATTGCAATGCTCGGCTCGGCTTTGCTGGGCGTTGTGATTGAGAGAGTGGCGTATAAGCCGCTGCGCAGAACCACTAATATCAATTTGCTGATCACGGCGATCGGCGTTTCGCTTTTGCTGGAAAACGGGTTTAACGCCATGTTCGGCGGCAACCCCAGAACTTATCCGGGCGATATCTTGAAGCAGCAGACGGTCATGTTCGGCCCGATCCGCTCGGACGCTCTGCATCTGATCATTCTGGGGATTTCCCTGCTTTTGCTGGTCCTTTTGAATCTTTTTGTAAATCACACAAAAATGGGAAGAGCCATGCGGGCCACTTCGCTGGATAAGGACGCCGCGGCTCTCATGGGAATCAATGTAAACACCACCATTTCAATGACCTTCGCGATTGGGTCGGCGCTGGCGGGCGCGGCCGGAATGCTGGTTGCCATCTTGTATTCCAGCCTGGACCCTTACATGGGCATGATGCCGGGAATTAAATCGTTTGTCGCTGCGGTTCTCGGCGGAATCGGATTAATCCCCGGCGCGTTTGTCGGCGGAATTATTCTTGGTGTTGTGGAAACGTTCATGGCGGCCATCAATTCCAAAATTGCCGGCGCCGTTGCGTTTGTGATTCTGATCGTCATTCTGATCATCAAGCCGACCGGCCTTTTGGGCAAGGCGGTAAAAGAGAAAGTGTAGGTGGCCGGTTTGAAATCTTATATAAAACGCGGTGTGATTTTTCTGGCCGCTTCTCTGGTTGTATTCTGCGTGTTGTTCGTCCTGATTCAAACGGATGTTATCAATGCCTATTATTCGCAGATCCTGATGGTCATCTGTATTAATATCATTCTTGCGCTGAGCACCAACCTCATCATTAACTATACCGGGCAGCTGACGCTTGGCCATTCGGCCTTTATGGCCATCGGCGCTTACGCGTCGGCTTTTATCCAGATGAATACAGGGCTGCCGTTCTTTTTGTCGCTGCTCTGCGGAAGCGTCGTCGCGGCTGTTTTCGGCTTTCTGATCGGTCTTCCCACCTTGAGGCTGAAAGGGGATTACCTTGCCATTACAACGCTGGGCTTCTGCCAGATCGTTGTTGTGGCCATCCAGAACATCGACGCGCTCGGAGGGGCGCAGGGCCTTGCGGGGATTCCGCCGAAGACGACGTTTGCCTGGGTGTTTTTTTCCATGATCGCCACCATTGCGATTCTCTATAATATTGTTCATGCCAATCAGGGCCGCGCGATGATCTCCGTACGGGAGGATGAAATTGCCGCGGAGGCAATGGGCATCGATACAACCAGATATAAAATCATGTCGTTTACAACCGGAGCTTTTTTTGCCGGGTACGCGGGCGGGCTCTACGCGTTCCTGATGATGTTTATCGACCCGAACAGCTTTAATTTTCTGAAGTCCATCGACTTTGTCATCTATGTTGTTCTTGGCGGCACGGGCGGTTTCGTCGGGTGCATTGCTTCCACCAGCATCCTGACGCTGCTGCCGGAAGTGCTTCGGTTCCTGGGCGATCTGAGAATGGTAATTTATCCGCTGCTGTTGATTGTCATTATGATTCTCAGAGTCAAGAATATCCGTGTGACCAGTTTTCTGCGCAGAAAATCCGGTGCGGCGAAACCGAAAGAGAGGGGTGAAGACCATGCCGCTGCTTGATATAGAAAATATTACCATCAAATTCGGCGGTTTAACGGCGGTTTCGGATTTTTCCATTTCCATGGAGGAAAACGATCTTTTCGGTTTAATCGGGCCAAACGGCGCGGGTAAAACAACCGTTTTTAATATGCTGACCGGGGTTTACGCGCCTACAAGCGGAAAAATTGTCTTTAATGGGGAAAGCATTCAGGGAATACAGCCTCATCAGATTACAAAAAAGAAAATATCCAGGACCTTCCAGAACATCCGCCTGATGAAGAACCTGAGCGTGATGGATAATATCAAGGTTTCTTATGCGTATCAGGCACATTATTCACTGGTTTCCTCCATCTTTCGCCTGCCTTCTTATTTCAGGCAGGAAGAAGAGATCGAAAAAAAATCGCTGGATCTGCTGAAAATATTCGGCCTGCTGGAATTGAAGAATGAAAAAGCCTGCAACCTGCCTTACGGGCAGCAAAGACGTCTGGAGATTGCCCGCGCGCTTGCGACTCAGCCGAAGCTGCTGCTGCTGGATGAACCGGCGGCCGGAATGAATCCGCAGGAGACGCAGAACCTGATGGATTTGATCCAGTGGATCCGCCGGGAATTCAAAATTGCAATTCTGCTGATTGAGCATGATATGAAACTGGTTATGGGAGTATGCGAAAACATCGTTGTGCTGGATTACGGAAAAATCATCGCTCAGGGGCCTCCGGATGAAATTAAGACCAACAAAAAAGTCATTGAGGCGTATCTGGGAGAGGAGGCCGCCGATGCTTAAAATTCAGAACCTGAACGTCTATTACGATGCGATTCACGCGCTGACGGATATTAATATTGAAGTAAAAGAGGGCGAAATCGTCACATTGATCGGTGCGAACGGCGCTGGAAAAACCTCGACGCTTCGGGCGATTTCCGGTCTTGTTCCGGCGAAAAGCGGAACGATTACCTTTGAAGATAAAAAACTGAACGGGTATCCCGCGTACAAAATACCTTATCTCGGAATTTCTCATGTGCCGGAGGGCCGCCGTATTTTCTCGAACCTCACGGTGATGGAAAACCTGCAGATGGGGGCCTACTGCCGGAAAGACGATGCCGGAATCAAAAAAGATTTTGAAATGGTTTACGCCAGATTTCCAAGGCTGAAAGAACGCATGAAGCAGCGCGGCGGGACTTTGAGCGGCGGAGAGCAACAGATGCTCGCCATGGGACGGGCGCTGATGGCAAGGCCGAAAATTCTTCTGCTGGACGAACCTTCCATGGGTCTCGCTCCGATTATCGTTCAGGAGATCTTTCATATTATCAAAGAAATCAACGGTTCAGGAACTACCATCCTGCTGGTCGAGCAGAACGCGAACATGGCGCTTTCCATCGCAAACCGCGCCTACGTGATTGAGACGGGCAACATCGTTCTGGAAGGCAAGGCTTCCGACCTATTGCAGGATGATTCTGTAAAGCAGGCTTATCTGGGGGGGTAATCCGGACCCATAGGAAACAAACGATATGCATGGAATGAAACCGTTTTCGTTAAGAAAGCGGTTTTTGCATGCCGAAATGAATTCACTCTTGTAATTACCTGATATCGGCACTATAATAGTTACAAAATCTGCCATATAATTTCTGAAACGACGTGTACCAATTCGTAAAACGAGATTTATCCGCGAATTGTAATCCGGCGGACAAAGGAGGGTGTTTTAACACGACTTCAATCAGAGTTGAGCAAAAATTAAAACTTGCCGCCAAACGCCTGGCCGCACGCGTAGTCCTTTTCTTTTTGGGACGTGCTTTTCAGGTGCTATCCCGCCGCGACAAAACAGTGCGCGGGGAAATTAAAAGCTGGGAGCCGGGTTTTGTACTTTGCATGAAGGCTTCTTTCAACGGACCGTCCGTGACACTTGCCCGCGGGGACGATGGGATCCGTATGATAAAATCCTCCGGCAGGCCGCGGGCCGATATGACCGTCACGTTCCGCAGCATTGACGCGGCGTTCCTTGTCCTGAGCGGCAGAATCGGAGTCGCCCAGGCTTATGCTCAGCACAGGTTTTTACTCAGCGGCAGTATCTTTGACTGTATGACGCTGGTCCACTGCGTGGATGTGATCGAAGGGTATCTTTTTCCCAGATTTATCGCCGGCAAGATTCTTAAGAGGTTTCCACAGAAGGAATGTTCCACCGTTTTTGTCTATTGCCAAGCCCTGTTAGGAGGCTGATAGTAAATGCTGCCGGATTATTTTGAATTCTGCAATCCGCCTAAATTGCTGTCCGGTCAATTTGCATTGGAAAATATCCCGAGCGTTCTGACGGATCTGAGGGCGGAAAAACCCCTTTTGTTATCCGATTCCATGCTGGAAAAGATCGGAGTTCTCCGGACGGTCAGCGACGCGCTCCTTTCCGGCGGAATACCTCCGCGCGGATGTTTTACGGAAATTCCGCCAGACTCCTCCTCCGCCGTTGTCAACCGTGCCGCGGCGCTTTACAGAAGTCTTGGCTGCGACAGTTTGATTGCGGTGGGCGGCGGTTCCGTTCTGGACACGGCAAAAGGGGTTAAGCTTCTGATTTCCCAGGGAATCGACGATATTCTTTCTGCAATGGGGTGTGAAAACATAGACTGCGGCGCCCGTATCCCGTTTATTGCCGTGCCGACCACCGCGGGAACGGGATCGGAGGCCACTATGGTCGCAGTGATTCTCGATCCGGAAAAACAGATCAAAATGGAATTTATCTCCAGCCATCTTCTGCCGGACGCGGCGGTTCTGGACCCGAGAATGACGCTGACTCTGCCCGCGCGGATCACCGCTTCCACCGGAATGGACGCGCTGTGCCATGCGGTGGAGGCCTATACCTGCCTTCAGAAAAACCCGCTGAGCGACACGTTTGCGGTTTCGGCAATCACATTGATCAGGGACAGCCTGTCCGTTTCCGTCAGGAACGAGAAAGACCAAAAGGCGCGCTACGCAATGGCAAACGCGGCGTTTATGGCGGGCGCGGCCTTTTCGAATTCCATGGTCGGCATGATCCACGCAATCGGTCACGCGCTGGGGGGCGTCTGTCACGTACCCCATGGGGAAGCCATGACCATTCTGATGCCGATCTGCATGGAATATAATTTTGATAAAATCGGGGATCTTTACGGGGAGCTTCTTCTTCCGCTTGCGGGGCCGGAGGCTTTTGCAGGAACGCCGGAGGGGAAGAGAGGGCGCGAAACCATTTCCGTGATTCGCCGTATGACGGCGGAATATCATGATTTATGCGGACTTCCCATGTCGCTGCGGGAAACACCGGCCAAAAGGGAGGATTTTGTTTCGGTCGCGAAAACCGCCTTGAACGACGGGGCCATGATCGTCAATCCGAAGTATGTCGGAGAACAGGAGATACTGGAAATTCTGGAAAAAGCATTCTAAGGGAGGTGGTAATTACGGACCTTGTTACATTAACGCAGGCGCAGAGATCTTATTTTTTAACGGACGAGACAAAGCCTGTTGAGCGCCGGATGGAGATGCTGAACATTCTGAAATCCGGAATTCTAAAAAGAGAAAAAGACATTTACGCTGCGCTGAAAGCCGATTTGAACAAGTCGGAATTTGAAAGCTATATGACGGAAGTCGGCATGGTCCTGGATGAGCTGCGTTTCATCACAAAACATTTGCGCGGCTGGGCGCGCCCCAGGAGGGTGCCGACGCCGCTGGCACAGTTCCATTCCAGAAGTTTTCAGATTCCGGAGCCCTACGGTGTCGTGCTGATCATGTCCCCGTGGAATTATCCGTTCCAGCTCAGTCTGGAGCCGCTGATCGGGGCGATCGCCGCGGGGAACTGCGCGATTGTCAAGCCGTCGGCGTACGCTCCCCGCACTTCGCAGGTGATTGCGGAGCTGATCGCCGACTGCTTTTCCCCGGAATATGTTTCCGTTGTGCAGGGAGGCCGTCAAGAGAATCAGGACCTTTTAAAGCAGAGATTTGACTATATTTTCTTTACCGGGAGCGTCGCGGTCGGAAAACAGGTAATGGAAAGCGCGTCGCGCTTCCTGACCCCGGTCAGCCTGGAGCTCGGCGGGAAAAGCCCCTGCATCGTCGACCCGACCGCGGACCTGAAAATTGCCGCGAGACGGGTCGCGTTCGGAAAATTCCTGAACGCGGGGCAAACCTGCGTGGCACCGGATTACCTCCTGATTCAACAGACGGTGAAAGACGAGTTTCTGCACGATCTGATTGACGAAATCAAGGGCTTTTACGGTGACTCTCCGCTGGACAACGACAGCTATCCCAAAATTATCAATGAGAAGCATTTTACCCGGCTGAAAAACCTGATGGAGGGAGAGAGTGTTGTCACCGGGGGGCGGACAAACGATAAAGGACAAATTGCGCCCACCATTCTGGACGGAGTCACCGCGCAGTCGCCCGTGATGCGGGAAGAAATTTTCGGGCCGGTTCTGCCGGTGCTCGTCTACGACGATATAACGGAAGCAATCGATTTTATCAGACAGAGGGAAAAGCCCCTTGCACTTTATCTTTTTACAAAAGACAGAAAAACGCAGAACCGGGTGCTCGGTTCTCTCTCTTTCGGCGGCGGCTGTGTAAACGATACCATCATTCATTTGGCAACCTCCCATATGGGATTCGGCGGAGTCGGAAACAGCGGGATGGGAAGCTACCACGGAAAGGCGAGCTTCGATACGTTCAGCCACTATAAAAGTATCGTCAAAAAATCATACTGGATCGATCTGCCGTTTCGGTATCCTCCGCACACAGCGTTTAAGGCGAGACTGATTCGCATGTTTTTACATTGACAGGACAGAGATAAAACAGCACCGCGCGGCGTTCCGAACCGCGCGGTGCTGTTTTATCTCTGTCCGTTGGAGGTTGCTTCATCATCGTCCGTCACCGGCGTCTTTCCTCCATTCAGCCAGTGAGCGCGTTCCGCGGCCTCCTCGGGCGTATACCATACGCTTTCGGCCCGCCATTCTCCCTCTTCTGTAAAATCTCCGACGGACCATTGTCCGGGCTCCGTCTTTATATAGGAATACATATCGAAACCAATCCTCTCCAATTATCCGGAAAAATTCATATCGGCCGGGGGAAAACAGCATTCGATCACAAGGCTGCATTAATTTTTCCACTTAAAAAGCAGAACGCCGCCGATCATCAGCACGACTCCCGCGAATTTCTGCCAGCAAAAAGCAATGCGGTCCGTGTCGAACCAGCCGCAGCCGTCGATGAGCGCGGCTACAACAAGCTGCGAAATCAGAATAATGGAAATTGCAACGGTCGGTCCCAGTCCTTTGATTGAGAGCATCACGGTAATCGTTATGACAATCCCGAGAAAACCGCCGAGCAGGTAGATTTTGTTAATGCCGCCCAGTTCCGCAAAATTCCCTTTTCCAAGGAACAGCAGGACAAGAACGGACAGCAGAAACGCAATTCCCTGTACCAGAACATTTGATTCATAAAGGCCGATACGGTCGCTCAGGCGAGTATTCATAACCCCCTGAACGCTCATTGCGGCGCCCGCAAGGATGCTGAAAAGAACAGCCACCACGTGAGAAACCTCCCAGACGATATTGCTATTATCCTTTCCTCAATCGAGCGCCGCATACCTATAAAGACCTCATCACAGGATTCTGCTGAGAAATTCCTGCGTCCTCTGTTCCTGCGGGTGGTCAAAAATCTCATCGGGGGTGCCGGATTCAATCAGACGTCCCCGGTCCATATAAACAACTTTGTCGGCAACCTCGCGGGCAAAGCGCATTTCGTGCGTGACGACCATCATCGTCATGCCGTCGCCGGCCAGGTTTTTCATCACCTCGAGAACATCGACGACAAGCTCCGGGTCCAGCGCGGACGTGGGCTCGTCAAACAGCATGATTTTAGGCTGCATGACAAGCGCGCGGGCAATGGCGACCCTTTGCTTCTGCCCGCCGGAAATCATCGCGGGGTAAGTGTCCGCTTTGTCCAGCAGGCCAACCTTGTCCAGCATGCTTTTTCCCAATTCAACCGCCCTGCTCTTCGGTATTTTTTTTACCTGTGTCAGTCCTTCGATCACGTTATTCATGACCGTCATGTGCGGGAACAGATTAAAATGCTGAAATACCATTCCAACCTCCTGGCGCATCAAATTCAGCTTTTTGCTTTTCTGCGTATAGACTTTTCCGTCGATCGAAATGGTGCCCCGCTGTGCTTTTTCCAGAAAATTGACGCAGCGGAGCAGGGTGCTTTTTCCGGAGCCGCTGGGGCCGATGATGACCACCACTTCGCTCGGGTCCACATTCAGGCTGATATTGTCCAGAACCTGATTTTTTCCGAACCATTTGCTCAGATTTTCAATTTTTATCATATGGAACCCTCCTTACGCCTGACGGCTGCTGGTTTTTAAAGCGTGTTCGATCAGGCCGGTAATAATCGTTAAGACGGAGGTCATTACCAGATAGAAAACGGCCGCGACCGAAAGCGATTCCATCAGCTTGAAGTTCGCGGACCCGATTTGCTTCGCTTTCAGCAGCAGCTCCGGGACGGCGATGGAACTGGCGAGGGAGGAATCCTTCAGCGCGATGATGAACTGATTGCTCAGGGAAGGCAGAGCTCGTTTAAAGGCCTGGGGGAAAATAATGCGCCGCATGACCTTCCGTCTGGTCATCCCAAGCGAAACCCCGGCTTCCGTCTGGCCGCGGTCCACCGACTGGATCGCCCCGCGGAAAATTTCCGCGATGTACGCGCCGTTGTGAACACCCAGTGCGACAAAAGCGGCGGGGAGGTTATCCATTTTCACAACGCCGACAAGACCGTAATAAATCAGCAGGAGCTGCAAAAGCAGGGGAGTGCCTCGGATCACCCAGATATAGGCTTTAGCCGGAACGGCCAGCGCCCGGTATTTCGAAATGCGCATCAGGGCAAAAAACATTCCGAGCAGAATCCCGATGAGGATTCCGAATGTTGTAACCTTCAATGTCATCACAGAGGCAGGGACAAAGACTCTGAAATATTTCGTAATATATGTAATCCATTCGTTCAAATAAAACTCACCTTCCACGGCGATAGGGCCCGTTCACGGACCCTGTCGTGTCTCTCTCGTTTTTGGACCTACTGAACCGTAATGTCCGCGCCGCCCTGCCATTTTTTGCTGATTTGCGTCAGTGTTCCGTCGTCGTGCATGGCCTGAACGATTTCGTTCAGCTTGTTTAATAGGGACGTGTCGTTTTGATTCACTGCGATTCCCATTTTTTCAACGCGCATAACTTTGCCAAGCAGTTGAAACCGGTCGCCTTCCTTCATTTTGCGTTTGGCTTCCAGCGCCACCAGCCGGTCGGTAATGACTCCGTCAACCCGACCGCTGATTAGCTCCAGCATCGTCGAATTGTCGTCATCGTAAAGAGCACTCTCCGCGCCCAGGGCGTTTACATCCTGCTCGAAATTTGTGCCGGTCGCAACGGCGATTTTCTTACCTTTCAGTTGATTGGGATCGGTGAAGCCTGAATCGCTTCTTACCACTAATTGAGCCCCCGAATAATAGTACGGAGTCGTAAAATTGACGGACTGGAGCCGCTCCTCCGTGATCGCCATGCTTCCAAGGATCGCATCGTATCGACTGTTGCGCAGCCCTTCGATCAGACCGGACCACTCACTGGTAACGTAATTCAGTTTGACGCCCATCCTCTTGGCGATTTCTTGCCCAACGTCCACATCAAAGCCGATGACATTGCCGCTGTCATCTATGTAATTAAAGGGCGGGTAACCGCCGCTGCCGACCACCGTTAGCTTGCCTGCGTCTAATACGCGCTGAAGACTGGTGTCGCCGCTTTTCGGCGCACTGGCCTGGCTTCCGGATGTGTTGACGGCCGACTGGCCGTCCTGCATTCCGCTAGAGGGAGAACATGCGGACAACAGCATGCATACCGAAAGAGCAGCTGCGATCATCCGGCCAATTCTTTTCATAATCATTTTGGTCTCCTTTCAAATAGCAACTTACAATTTTTAACTTTGTTGTGAGTTGTAGCATCTATTAAAAATATAGTTCCAATTCATTCTTTAAGAACTAATTGGAAAATAATAACAGGCAACTTACATATTCTGTAAAGTTGTCTGTTATTATAACGGATTTTTATCAAAATGTCAAATTTGCCGTATTGGTTTCCTGTTGCATCGGGTTCGATGCAGGCTGCGATATCAGTCGTATCGCAGCGTACAGATTATATGCTGCGGTTTGGGACGCCTTATCGAAGCGGATCCGGGTAGCGGTATTGCTTCCCTTCAAAATTTTTCATGACGGTTTCCCGGTTGTCCATGTGAACAATGTAATCCATAGAGGCGGGGGTTTTCCCTCCGCCTCCGGGCAGATCAATCACAAACTCCGGTACGGCGAAGCCGGAAATATAACCGCGGATTTGCTTCATCATTTCGATGCCTTCCGCAACAGGAGTTCGAAAATGGCCGATGCCGCTGGAAAGGTCGCACTGATACAGGTAGTAGGGGCGAACGCGGATTTGAACCAGCCCGGTAAACAGCCTGATCAGGGTGTCCCGCCGGTCGTTAACGCCGCGAAGCAGAACGCTCTGGTTTCCCAGGGGAATGCCGGCGTCCACAATTTTTTCGCAGGCCCGCGCGGAATCGGGCGTAATTTCGTCCGGATGGTTGAAGTGAGTATTGATCCAGATCGGCTGGTACTTCTTCAGCATGGAAAGCAGATGGTCGGTAATCCGCATCGGCAGTACCACGGGAGTCCTGGTTCCGATGCGGATGATTTCCACATGAGGAATGGAACGAAGCCTCTGAATGACTTTTTCCAGCCACTCATCCGATAATACAAACGGATCGCCGCCGGAAAGAAGAACATCCCGAACCTCCTGATGCCGCTCTATGTAGCCGAACGCCTTGTCGAGATCATCGGCGCCCAGAGAAAAATCTTCGCATCCGACCATTCTGCGCCGGGTGCAGTGCCGGCAGTACATGGAGCATTGATGGGTCAGAAGGAACAGAACTCTGTCCGGATAGCGGTGCACCAGCCCGTTTTCGGGGGAATAGCGGTCTTCACACAGGGGATCCGTCTGGTCGCAGGGATCAACCTGAAGCTCGCGGATGGACGGAACCGCCTGCTTTCGAATCGGACTGTCCGGCTGGTTCGGATCAATCAGGGAGGCGTAATAAGGTGTGATCGCCATACGGAAGCGCCGAAGGCATTGTTCGATTTCAGCCTGTTCTTTGTCGGGAAGGGGAACGACCTTTGCAAGCTGTTCCGCGGTTGTGATTCTGTTGTGCATCTGCCATTTCCAGTCGTTCCACTGTTCAGCCGCAACCCCCGACCAGGGCCCGGCGTTATGATAACTGTTTATGGAAGATCCCCTCGATTCAGAGCGACCGGGTTCATCCCGTATCGCACAAGCGCGCTGTTCAGAACGCTCAAAATCAAGGTCCTGTAATCCATGCCGCAAAACTCCGCCAGCATGGGGTAGTCGCTGTAATTGGGGGCCAGACCGGGCAGAGGGTTGATTTCGATAAAATAGAGAGTTTCATCCTCTGAAAGGCGGAAATCGATCCGTGAAAAATCCCTGCATTCCAGCGCTTGATAGATTTCTTTTGCCGTTTTTTTCATGAACTCGCATAATTCCGGGTCAAGACTGGCCGGGCATTGGTATTTGACATAATGCCGATAGTTTTTTTTGATCCTGTAACTGTAAATCCGGTTCCCAATCCCTTGCTGAAGATAGCAGATTTCCATCGGTTCAAACACGGTCAGCCGGTCTTCGTTGCCTAAAATGCCAACCGTGAATTCACGCCCGGGGATGTACTCCTCCAAAAGCATGGGTTCATCGTAAAGGCTGAAATTCCTTGCAAGGACTCCGTCTAATTGTTCCTCGTTTTCCACCACGGCAAGCTCGGTGATTCCCTTGCCGGAGCCTTCGGAATCCGGCTTGACGATCAGCGGAAACCGGAGGGAAGCGTTTCGCCGAGCCTGCGGGTTTTTCAGATACTGATAATGGGGGGTTGTAATCTGATAGGTCGAAAGATATCGCTTGGCAAGCGCTTTGTCCAGCGATACGGCAAGCGTCGTTTCATCCGAGCCGGAGAAGGGAATGCCCAAAAAACTCAAAATGGCAGGGATCTGCGATTCCCTGCCTCTGCCCTGGGTGCCTTCGGCGATGTTGAAAACAAGATCGACCCCGGCGCTTTTTACTTTTTCAATAAATTCAGAGTCGGCTTCTAAAAGCTCTGCGCGAAGTCCCGCAGATTCCAGCGCTTCCCGTATGGCTTTGATCGTTTCGAAAGAGTCGTATTCCGCCTCCATGTCTTCGGCCCCAGATGAAGAACCCTTTTGCAGATTATAAGCAATTCCGATTTTTAACGGGGGAGGAAAGCTGTCATTTTCCATTCAAAACACTCTCGTTTTCTTTATAAATTTTGAGAGAACCACCGTTTATTTTTGCTTGCTTCATTATAGCAAAATGGATGTAAAAGAAAATCTTGAAAAATCGCCGTTTCTTCACAAATGCGGCAATGTGGAATCGTTTTTCTCAAATATCCGGCTGGCCCTGTTACTTTCGAAAAATGTCTGGGTCAATCATCGAATGTCAAACTTTGTTTTTATTCTCCTGTGACAGAAGCGCATATTTGGGAAGAGAGTGTTCCGCGCGATTCGCCTTGTTCTCCGGGAATTGAAAAAAATTAAACCGTCCCTTGTTGAACTGCCGGTTTTTCTGAAGTATAATTAATTGTGATTTCTGAATAAAATACCTTTTTTTCAGACGAAATCATTGGCTTTTCGTTCGCTTTTACTTCCGTGAAAAGGTGGCTGGTCCTATCAATATCCGCAAAGACCTGAACTTGAGATTTACCGTTTGGTATTCCGCGGCGCAGGGCTTTTACTGGTCTGCGTTTTGCAGCAGCCTGAATTTCGCGTCGGTGTTTCTGCTGTCTAAATCGTTCAGAAACAGCCAGATTGGCATTGTGCTTGCTGTCGCGAATATTCTGGCGGTATTTTTGCAGCCTTTGATTGCCGGACTGGCCGACAGATCGGAGAAAATTACGATAAACGGCATCATTATTGCGATGGCGGGAACAGCGGGCGCCTTCGCTGCGGCTCGGTGCTTTCTTTCACATGTTTCCCCCGTCCTGGCGGCTCTTTTTATCCTTGAGCTTACCGTTCTTTTTAGTTTGCAGCCCTTTCTGAACTCCTTGGGAATGAGGATCATTAATCAGGGCATTGAAATCAACTTCGGCTTTTCAAGAGGATTCGGATCCCTGTCGTATGCCGTGCTTTCCGTTCTTTTGGGAATTCTGGTTCAACAATTCGGCACGAATTCGCTTTCCGTTATTTCGGTTGGACTTTATTCGGCGCTTTGTTTGGTGATTTTCTTTTTTTCAAAGTGCCAGTTTGCTTTGAAATCCGGAACAGTCCAAACGGAATCTTCCCAAGGACAAATGGAGTCTAAGAGCGCGAATCCGGAGTCTGTGCTATCATTTTTGTCCCATAACAAACGATTTGCGGCATTGATGGTCGCGGTTTCTCTTACATTTTGCTCTCACTCCATGATCAATAACTACTTTATACAGATTACGGAGCATGTGGGCGGCACCTCGAAAGAAATGGGGATCGCAACCGGGATTGCGGCGGCGATTGAATTGCCCGCGATGATGCTCTGCGATTTCCTTGTCAGAAAGATCCGCTGCAGCTCAATTTTAAAATTTTCTCTCGTTTTCTTTACGGTGAAAACAGTGATCACTTTGATGGCGACCAGTGTCCGGATGCTCTATGCCGCGCAGGTGCTGCAGTTCTGCTCTTATGCGCTGTTCATTCCGGCTTCCATCTATTATGTGAATGAAGTGATCAAAGAAGAAGACCTGGCCAAGGGCCAGGCCTTCATGACGGCCGCAACCACCTTCGGCGGAGTTACGGCCAGCTTGTTCGGCGGACTTCTTTTAGACAGCGAAGGAGTCGGAACCATGCTGCTGGTGGGGGTAATTGCCGCCGCGCTGGGCGCCGCAATCGGGTTTTACGCAACTCAAAGGGTTGAGGTTAAAGAATGCGCGCCGGACAAAACGCAGCTTTAACCATGGCAGTGGGCGGTGAAATATGAAAATCGCAATTTTAGGGTATAGCGGCAGCGGCAAATCGACTCTTGCGAAACGATTAGCCGAATTTTATGGGATTCCCGTACTGTTTCTCGATACCGTCCAATATTTACCCAACTGGGTGGAAAGGGACCGGGTAGAGAGCTGCTCCATTGTCCGGAATTTTATGAGCAATGAGTCCTGGATCATTGACGGTAATTACAAAGAATTTCTGCAAAACGAGCGATTGCAGCGGGCGGACCGAATAATTATTTTAAATTTCCCCCGGGCAGTTTGTTTCTGCAGAGCCGTCAGAAGGTATCTGCAAAATAAAAACCGAACCCGTGAAAGTATGGCGGATGGATGTATTGAAAAGCTTGATCCGGAATTTATCTGGTGGATTCTTTATCGGGGGAGAACCAGAAGCAGGCGGGACCATTATCGCCGGATAGCTTCGCGGTATCCTTCCAAAACCGTAATATTGAAAACCCGGAATCAGATTGAACGTTTTATTCTGGATGTTTTTCGCGGATCACGCTGAGTGCCGTTCTCCGCATTCCTGTCGGGGATAAAAGTGAATCCGGGGCTTCGATCAGCTTTATGTTGGCTTTTCTTTCACAGGGTTACCGGAAGACGCCCCGCCGCGGAAAGTTCCCCGGAAAGAACCTTGGCGACAGCGTCGCACGCGGCCGCGCTGTATTCATAAGCCGCGAGAGAATAAATATCCGCAGACAGTTTTTTCAGTTCGTACGGTTCGCGCAGTGATACCGCAATGGTTGGAACGCCGGTTTCGGCCAGAAGATTTGCCGCTTTCAACTGCCCCGGATGCTTTAGGCCATAGTTGAGTCCAAACACAAAACAGCTGAAGCGGCCGGCATTTGCAAGAACAGGTTCAAGGTCCGCTGGGACCGGGTCCACCGGTGTGACGAGAGCGTGGCCGCCGAATCTCTCCGCCATTCGGCTCGGAAAAGACAGAGACCCGTTCGCAGTTTCCGCAACGACTGTGGTCTGGTGGATGGAGCTTCCGACAAAGCATGGATTTTTGCCAAGCGGGGGCAGCGTTTGGCCCGGTCTGCCGACCGGCGTAACGGACTTGGCAGTCATCTCCCGAATTGTCTCCCGGTCCGATATGCGGATTGCTTCAAGCGTTCCCTGCGGAGCTTGCGCATAAATCTCTTTCAGCTTTAAGATTTTTTCAACGGAAGCGTCTGATTCACTCAAATCCAGCTTTCCGCACCGCAGTGCGTCTTCTATTGCGAGAACCGCTTCCGACGCCAAAGCGTTGCTGTGAGAGATTAGAACCATATCGGCTCCGGCTCCGGCCGCGGCTACTGCGCCGTTGATGGTCCCGTAAAAGTCCTGAATGGCTTTCATCTCCAGACAGTCCGTAATCACAAGCCCGCCGAATCCCAGTTTTTCTTTCAGCAGCCCGGTCAGAATCCTGCGGGACATCGTCGCGGGAATTTTTTCGGGTTCGAGTGCCGGAAAAAGAATATGGGTGCTCATCATTGCCGGGAGCCCGTGCAGGATCGCCTGCCGAAACGGGACCAGCTCTGTTTCGAGCAGCTCCGGCAAGGACTTTCCCACGCAGGGCAGATTCAGATGAGAGTCCGCGTCGGTGTCTCCGTGACCCGGAAAATGTTTCGCGGCGCACAGAATTCCCGCCTCGAGAAGTCCGCGCATCATCTGAATACCAAACCGCGAAACCGGGTCCGGGGTATCCCCATAGCTTCTAACTCCGATAAGGGGATTTTCCGGGTTTGAATTCACATCCAGAACGGGGGCAAAATTAAAATTGACTCCAAGAGCCTTCAGCTCCCGGCCGGTGATTCTTCCGGCTTTGTAAGCATTCAACGGGTCTCCGGTCGCGGCGATCGCCATGGCGCCGGGAATGTTGACGGAATCGGAGGGCAGGCGCGTTACCGTGCCGCCTTCCTGGTCTATTGCAATCAAAGCTCTGCTTCCGGTTTCCGATAAAATCAGATCCTGAATTTCCCCGCACAGACGGGCGAGCTGAGACCGATTTTCAATGTTGCGGCGGAACAGGATCACGTTGGAAATCTGGTATTCCCGCACCATGGAAATGAAATCCGGATCCGGCGTGGTTCCCGCCAGGCCGGTCATGACGCGCTGGCCGGCTTTTTGCCGAAGAGTTAACTCTTTTCTCATAACGGCTGACCCTCTTTCCGGTTCCGGGCGTTCAGAATGGCTGCCTTCAGCCTGCCGCCGCAGGCCGCGAGAGCTTGGCGCGCATGAGTGGCATCCAACCCTGTTTCAATCATCAGGATGGCGGTTTTCCCATGCATGTCGGCCAGCTTCAGATATTTTTCGGCTGTTTCCGCATCCGCATGGGTTGCGGTCCGGATGATCCGGACCGAACGGTCGTACAGCTTCTGATTCCCGGCTTTCAGGTCGACCATCAGATTGTTGTAGACTTTTCCCATCTTGATCATGACAGCGGTAGTCAGCATATTGAGGACCAGCTTTTGCGCCGTTCCGCTTTTCATTCTGGTGGAACCGGTGATTACTTCCGGTCCGACGATGGGAGCGATGCAAACGTCGCAAATCGCGCCGAGCTTTGTGTTTGCATTGTTGACCAAGCCGACGGTTGTCGCCCCCAGTTCCCCGGCCCTTTTTACGGCCCCAAGAACAAAAGGCGTCCCTCCGCTTGCGGTAATGCCGACGACAATATCGTTTTCGGTAATACCATGGTCCATAATAAGGCGCTCGCCCGCCTCCGCGTCGTCTTCACAGCCCTCAACCGCTTCACGCAGGGCGCGGTCTCCGCCCGCGATAAAGCCCTGAATCAGGCTTGGGTCGGTTCCGTAGGTAGGGGGGCATTCGCTGGCGTCAAGTACGCCCAGACGACCGGACGTACCCGCGCCCACATAATACAGCTTTCCGCCGCGTTTCAGCGCTTGGAAACAAAGATCCACAGCCCGGGCAATGGGAACCAGCTCTTTTCGGACCGCCTGCGGTACGGTTTGGTCTTCTTCGTTCATCAGGGCCAGAATTTCTTCGGTTTCACATTCGTCGATATGAAGGGTTCTGGGATTGCTGCCTTCTGTTGTAAGACCCGACAGGTATTGATCCATTGACCATTCACCTTCTTAGATATCATAGAGAGTTTGGAGTTTTTAAAGGGATTTAAGCCTGCCCGTTCAAAAAGAAAAGACCAACCCGTTTTGCGAGTTGGCTTTCAAATACCGCAATATCAAAGACCGCCAATCATAGCTGCCCAGTTGCAGCCTTATATTGAACTTAATTATAAATTGAAGAATTCGGGTTGTCAATACAAGTCAAAATAATATTTTATAATGAAATTTTATTTCAAATCCTTTATTTATTACAGGAAAAGGTACAAAATAGTTGAAAAAGGATAACTTTTCATATAAGATATGAATAATTCTTGCCAATAAACTTCATCGAAACACCTGACAGAGGGAGTGAGTTTCATTACACTGGACGATAATATTTTTTTAAGGCTGCGGGGCATCCGTAATTCCCTGACGCCGGTGGAGAGAACCATAGAAGAGTATGTTTTTGCGAACAAAGACCAAATTCCGCATCTTTCCGTGAAAGGGCTGGCCCAAAAAAGCCACACCAGCGACGCTTCCGTACTGCGATTTTGCAAAACGCTTGGGTATCGCGGCTACCGGGACTTCATCGTGGCGGTCTCCGCGGCGCTGGGCTCGGCCGACAAAACGGAAAGCGAGTATACGGATATTCAGCCGGGGGATGACTTGCAGACGATCATCACAAATGTCTCCCGAAATAACCGGAAGTCCATCGAGGATACCATGAGCGTGATTGACCGGGATGCGATCGGCCGCGCCGTAGAACTGCTGAGAAAGGCCAGCCGCATCGATTTTTATGGAATCGGAGCTTCCGGACTGGTCTGCATGGATGCCCAGCAGAAATTCACGAGAATCGGAAAAACATGCTTTGCCTATACGGACGGGCATTCTCAGCTGACGGCCGCAAGTATTTTAAAATCCGGGGATGTGGCCGTGCTGATTTCAAATTCCGGAGATACGCTTGACATTCTAAACACGCTTGAGGTGGCGAAGGAATCGAAGGCCACGATTATTGCCATTACAAGATATGTAAAAAGCGAACTGGCGAACGAAGCGGATCTTGTGCTGAACTTTTCCACTCCGGAGATTACGATTCGCAGCGGGGCCATGGGGTCGCGCATTGCGATGCTCAACATCGTCGATATTCTGTTTACCGGCGTTGCAAGCGCGAATTATAAGAACGTGAAGGCCCTGCTGACAAAAACGCACAATGTACTGGCGGGTAAGCATAAGCATCTGAACTGGGACAAAGGCTGAAGACTGGACTGTTATTCAGGCGAAAGCCTTCTTGCGATGAAATAAAAATTCAAAAATGATTGATGCTTTGAAAGTTTATGTTGACAAATAAAACGTGAATGGCTACACTGATTTTAATTTAAGTCCGGTTTCAAAGAAAATGGCATGAAACCTGGGTACATAAGAGGGAATCCGGTATGTTATTCGGAATTGATCGATTGGAAGAATATGATAAACTGTTTCGCGGGAAAAGACTGGGGCTGATCACTTCGCCGACCGGGATTGACAGCCAGGGAAAAACGACCATTGAACTGATTCACAAAAGATTCGGCCTGCGCGCGCTTTTTTCACCGGAGCATGGGGTGCGGGGGAATCTTGCGGCGGGCGAAACGGTCGATTCTTACCGGGACGAAGAGACGGGCGTGCAGGTTTACAGCCTTTACCGAGAAAATTCAAAACGGCTGACGGAGGAGATGCTCCGTCAGGTTGACGCGGTGGTTTATGACATTCAGGACGTCGGCACGCGGTATTACACGTTCCTTTATACTCTTCAGTATGCTCTGGAGGATTGTGCAAAGGCAGGAAAATCCCTGATTATACTTGACCGCCCGAACCCGCTGGACGGCACGACGGTGGAGGGAAACTGCCTTCGGGAGGAATGCCGCTCGTTTGTAGGCGGCTATCCGCTTTGCATGCGCTACGGGCTGACGGCCGGAGAATTTGCGGCCATGGTCAACCGCAGAGAGCGGCTGGACTGCGATCTTCACGTTGTTCCCTGCCATGGCTGGCAGAGGTGTATGCAATTTCCCGATTACGGAACGGTATGGGTTCCGCCCAGTCCGAATATTCCTCGGTTTGACACGGCGCTGCTGTACCCGGGGACCTGTCTGTTTGAGGGTACCTGCCTGTCGGAGGGGCGGGGGACCGCTCTGCCGTTTGAAGCGGTCGGCGCTCCCTTTCTCCGCGCGGAAGAGCTTGCCGGGCGGATGAACCGGAAAGGGCTGCCCGGCGTGTGGTTCCGGCCGGTTCACTTTATCCCGTGCGCGTCAAAATACAGCGGCCGCATGTGCGGCGGCGTTCAGATCCATGTGACGGACAGGAAGAGTGCGCGCCCCGTCGACGTCGGAATACATCTTTTGAGTGATCTGCGGGCGGAATACGAGGAGTTTACGTTTCTTCCGCCGGAAAAGGTGGGCGGAAGGCGCTTTATCGACCTGCTGAGCGGGGATTCCGCGCTTGCGTCGTCGGTTCGCTCGCCGGAGGATATTTTGGAAGAATACCGGCTGGAAAGCCTCCGGTTCAGGGAACAAACGGAGCAATACAGGCTTTATGGATAACCAACCGTGAAAGGAAGCGTTTCTGTGATTGATCTTTTGGTCAGGCTTTATGAGATAGAGGAAAATCTCGAAGAGGAGCTTCGGCTGCAAAAAGAGGGGATCCGGGTATTCAGACTGCTTGCCACGGATATCGGCAAAGCGGTCGAGTTTGCACGTTCGTTCGGCGAGGGCTGGGCAAACGAGTGCATGGCGGCCTGTACGAATCATCCGCCCACCTGCTTTGTAGCGGTGAGGGAAAAGCAAATCGTAGGCTTTGCCTGCTACGACGCAACCGCAAAGGACTTTTTCGGTCCAACCGGCGTTTTAAAGTCGGAGCGCGGAAAGGGCGTCGGAGCGATTCTGCTGAAAAAATGCCTTTGTGCAATGCGCGCTCAGGGGTATGCTTACGCGGTAATCGGCGGAGTCGGCGACGCGTTGCCTTTTTATGAAAAAACGGTCGGCGCGACTTCTATCGAACGCTCCTCGCCGGGAGTTTATTCCACGCTTATAGGATTTTCCTCCTGACCGACGGAGGGATAATGGCTGAGATATGTTGTTATAACGACTAGGAGGGAAGAAAATGAAATCTGCACGAATACGTTCGTCCGCAGCCGCGCTGAAGCAGGCGCCGGATGAAAAAAGCGAAACGGCGGATGAAGCCCTTTGCGGCATGCGGGTCGATGTCCTTGAGGACGGCGGAGAGTGGCTTCGCGTCCGGACCGATTATCTTTACGAGGGCTGGGTGAGCGGGCATGATCTCTGTGTGGGCGACGAGGTTTTGCAGCGGTGGAGCAGCATGCCTCAAAAGCTCGTATGGCAGGCGTGCGCCGATGTGTTGGACGTCCCCAAAGTGCAGGGCCGCATTGTTGCGGGCCTGTACCGCGGGTCGCTGCTTGGCGTCACGGAAGAGTCCCAAAACGGCTACAGAAAAGTAAATCTCTGTGACGGACGCATGGGCTGGATCTGGGAAGGTTTCCTAACCGATCCGCCGTCGGACTGGAAAAGGAAAGAGCCGAAAGAACTGCGCGGAGCGCTGGTTCAGACCGCTTGCCTTTATCTGGGCGTACAGTACCGCTGGGGCGGGAAGACCCCGCTCGGCATCGACTGCAGCGGACTCTGCTCCATGGCCTATCTGCTGAACGGAATCAAGATCTGCCGGGATTCCCATATCCTTTCCGAATTTCCCATGCGGAAAATCAGCCTAGACCGGATTGAAGCCGGCGACCTTCTGTTTTTCCCGGGCCATGTGGCAATGTACATGGGGAACGGGCGTTACATTCATTCAACAGCGGGAGATAACTGCCACGGCGTCGTGGTGAACAGTCTTGACCCGGGCGCGCCGGATTACCGTGGAGATCTGCCGAAAAAGCTGCTTTGCTGCGGCAGCATTTTTGTCTGAAAAGGGCGGAGGACGGCATGGAGCAATATGTAGTTGGAATGGACGGCGGCGGAACCAAGACAGCCGTTTCCGTCTGTGACCTGTCCGCCACAGAGCGGGAGCGTTTTTCTTCCGGAGGCATCAATTACAACGGGACCGACGAGCGGAATGTTGAAAAAAGCATGCGTGAGATTTTCCTGCGGCTTGAGCAGTCCCGCGGGCTGAGTAATTGCCGCGCGGTTTGCCTTGGCGCGGCGGGAATCGGCAATCCGGAGGTTGGGGGCAGGCTGGAAAAGCTGATTCAAAGCTGCGGGTATCACGGCCCGCTCTGCATTACGGGCGATCAGCAGACCGCGCTGTTCGGGGCGATGGGAGAACTTTGCGGCGTGATTCTGATCGCCGGCACGGGCTCTGTCTGCTATGGAAGAAACCTGGAAGGCCGGGGACACCGGACGGGCGGGTGCGGCCATGTGATTGACGACGGCGGCAGCGGGTACGCAATTGGACGGGATATCCTTTCCGCCGTGGTCAGGGCCGGGGACGGGCGGGAAAAACCGACGGTTTTGTCCGGTATGCTCGCTTCCCGGAACGGACTGAAAACATCGGACGAAATCGTGCGGTTTGTCTATGATAAAAATACAGGGAAACGGGAGATTGCCGCGCTTGCCAAATTGCTGCCGGAAGCCTGCGCGCAGGGTGACGGGACGGCTCTGGCCATTGCGGACCGGTGTGTGACGGAACTGTTTCTTCTGGCTGTTCCGGTTTTAGAGCAGCTGGGATTTCAGAAGGGTTCCCTCGCGTTTTCAGGAAGTATTCTGCAGAAAAATCTTTTCATCCGTGAAGGACTTCTGAAAAAGCTGACGGAAGAGTATCCGGGGTTGGAATGCGTAATTCCGGCCAGGGACGCGGCTTACGGCGCCGCGATGATGGCACTGCAAAACAGCGGAGCCTGACGGCCCCGCAAAAAAGAGATCATTGCAGAGGAAGAGCCGCGTATGCAGCCGTGTGAAGGACCCTACGCAGCCTGAGCTGCGCATTGTTGTCGCGGGTGGGGTGTACGCGGTTGGTGAGCAAAATTACATAAAGCCCGGTTTGGGGAGAGACAAGCAGGTGCGTACCGGTAAAACCGGTGTGTCCGAACGCGGTCTGGTCGAAAAAAGCGCCGGAATAGCTTTGAAATCCGTTTGCTAAATGGAAGGCAAGCCCCCGGTTTTCATCCTGTCCGGGCGTGTAATTTCTGATGGCCGCCCTGAGCGTGGACTGCGACAGGTACCTGCCGGTTGGCGTTTCGCCTCCGCACGCGAGCATCCGGGCGAAATGAATGCAGTCGTTGATGCTGGAGAAAACTCCGGCGTTCCCGGAGACTCCCTCCAAAAATCTCGCGTTTTCATCATGGACAATTCCGCACAGCCATTCGCCGGTCTTGGGATCTTTTTCCGTAAACGCCGTGTTTTCCCGCAGGGCAGGGTCGGATAGTCTTCCACATTTCAGCCTGTGATAAGAGGTTGAGGACATTTTGAGCGGGCGAAACACGATTTCTTCCGCCAGTCGATCGAGCCGACCGGATAGAATCCGCTCCAGAATTTTTCCAAGAAGAATAAATCCGGTACAGCTGTAAATCACGGTGCTTCCACAGACAGCGGCCGGAGGAGTGCTTAAAATCAGGCTTACGCAGTCCTCCGGGTCGGAAATCGAATCCTCCAGCAGAATATGGGCGGGAAGGCCGCTGGTGTGTGTCAGCAGATGAAAAATCGTGATCTGTTTCTTGTCTTCCGGGACCCGGTCGCCAAGATATTTTGCGATCGGATCCGCAAGATCGAGTTCTCCGGATTCCAGAAGTTTCAGCGCGATCATGCCGGTGGACATGATTTTTGTCATGGACGCCATATCGTAACGTGTCTGCTCGTTGACGGGCCGCCCCTCCGGAGTAAACGAGGTGACGCCGTAGGATTCCCTGACAAAAAGACGGTCTTTCATTCCAATGGCAAGTTCCGCAGACGGAATAGAACGGTTCCGGACGGCTGCTTCAACCAATTCAGCAGCTCTTTTAAAATGAGGGTCCAACATTCTTTTTCCTTCTTCTTTGATTTTTTCTCATCATAATCGCTCAAATCAAAAAATTCAAGACAAAATAAAAAATAAAATTTCAAAATTTTCAATCAATTTGAAATAAAACTATATTGACAATGCTGTGTAATGTTGCTATGATGTTACCTAAAGATGAGCGATGAGGTTCTGGAATCGTTCATCTTTTTTGATTTTTTACCCTAAAGCCCCGAAAATCTATGCAGTTTAACAAAGATATAGGAAATATCCTGATTGGATTAAAATTACAAGGAGGCATGTGTTATGAAGTCAAAAAGAAAGGGCGCTGCATTTTTACTTGCCTGTGTTATGGTTATTTCCGCCTTGGCGGGATGTTCGGGCGGGGCCGACAAAGCCAAAGATACGTCCGGGGATCAAGTTACGCAGGGTCCCCACGGGATTGAGTATGCGGCCGATCAGACCCTTCGCACGGTTTACAGCAGCGAGGCAACGTCACTGAACCCGTTTGCCGACGGTTCCGCAAACGACTGGGAGGCGCTCTCCAACTGCATCGACGGACTGGTGGAGGTGGACCAGTACAAGAATACAGTGCCCTCTCTGGCGGAAAGCTGGACGGTCAGCGACGACGGAACCGTGTATACGTTTAAAATCCGCAAGGGGCTTCAGTGGGTTGACACGGAAGGCAACCAGATGGGCGAACTGACCGCCAAAGACTTTGTAACCGTTGCAAACTGGATTTGCGACCCGGCAAACGCGTCCGGCTCCACCCTGTATTTCAGCGGGATCGTAAAAGGCGCCAAGGATTTTATCGCCGGTAAAACCAAAGACTTCAGCACCGTTGGTTTTAAAGCCGTGGATGACAATACCCTGCAGATCACTTTGGAAGGTCCGCTCCCGTATTTCCTTTCTTACTGCGGCAGCTACATGCCGGCCTATGCCCCCCTGTTTGAAAAGCTGGGCAGCAAGTACGGCGCGGATAACAACTCCATGTATTACATCGGCGCGTACCGCATGACGACATTTGCGCCGCAGTCGAAACGGGTCTATGAGAAAAACGACAGCTACTGGGATTCGAAAAACGTACATATCAAGAAAATCATCAGCACCTATAACGCCGAGGCAACCACGCTTGCGCCGGAGATGTTCCTGCGCGGCGAGGTTGACAAGGCGCCAATCAGCACGGATATTCTGGACCAGTGGATGAAGGATTCGAAAACGAAGGATATCGTCATCCCAAGCCTGCCGGACACCACCTATATGTTCTATTACGCGTTCAACTATATGCCGAAATTCGACCAGAAGTACGAGCCGGACAACTGGAATAAGGCGATCAGCAACGAGAACTTTCGCCAGTCGCTGTACTGGGGGCTTGACCGTTACAAAGCGCTGCTGACAAAGGACCCGTACAATGCTCAGATGCTTCAGTCAAACAGCGTTACGCCGAAAGACTGGTGCAGTGTGGACGGCAAGGATTACACGGAAATCGGCGACATGGCCGCGATTACCTCAAGGGCAAATTATAGCTTCGATTCTAAGAAAGCATTGGATTATAAGGAAAAGGCCAAGAAAGAACTTGAGGCGGAGGGGGTCACTTTCCCGATTAAAATGCTGATGCCCTATAACCCCACAACCACCTACTGGGCCAAAGAGGTTCAGGTCGTCAAACAGCAGCTCACCGGTTTGCTTGGCTCCGATTATATTGAGCCGATTCTAGAAGCAGGCCCCTCCACCGGATTCCTTTCCTCCGTTCGCCGCACCGGCGATTACGCGTTCATGAAGTGCAACAACGGCGCTACGATCGCGGACCCGGCCGCGTGGCTGCCGGCTTTCGCGAAGGAGAACAACTGGACCTTCCTTGACCAGGCGACGGACCCCGCGGTAAAATCTCTGGCGGATCAGTATTATGCGATGGTGGACGACGCAAACTCCGTCTACACAAAATCGACGGAACGCTATGAGAAATTCGCAAAAGCGGAAGCGTTCCTGCTGAACCACGCGCTTGTTATCCCATACTCCACGGATAACAAGGATTATATGGTAGAGCGCCTGAATCCGTTTGAAGCGGAAGATAGCACGTCCGTACGCTTTAAATATCAGCGCGTGCTGAGCAAGGCGCTGACGAAAGACCAGTGGACGGAACTTTACAGGGATTGGCAGACTGCCAAGGAAAAATCGATTCAAAAGTAGTCACAAGCCGACTTTAAAATATGACTGACAAAATTCCTTGCTGTGGAAGAAAGCGGTGCCCGGCATGGAATTTTGCCATACATTCCGGCAGGAAATATTCTGAATCAAGGGGGGCTGTCGCGCTTATGCTGTGGTATTGTGTCAAACGGTTGCTGCGCTCCCTGGGCAGTCTTTGCATTATAATTGTGATTGTCTTTTGCCTCTTAAGGCTGATGCCGATTGAAGGCTATTTTCCAAATTACGATAAAATGAGTGCCCAGGAAATTCAAAACGGATTGCAGAAAATGGGATTGACCGCTCCGCTGTATCAGCAGCTGTTTCATTTTTTCGGAGAATTGCTTCATGGGGATTTAGGAGTGTCGAATATCTACCGCGTCGATTATCCGATTGTCAGGATTATCGCGCAGAAAGCGCCCGTTTCCATTGAGTTCGGACTGATCGCAATGGCCATCAGTCTGCCGCTTGGTCTGGTCCTCGGCGTGCTGATGGCGAAGAAGAAAGGCGGATTCTGGGACCAGTTCGGCACGGCCTATATCGTATTTATCGAGGCGGTCCCTATTATGCTGATCTATCTGTTTCTTCAGTTGTACGGCACCGGTGTGTTCCATCTTGGAATCCTGTATGATTCCGACAAGCCTGCCACCGCTATTTTGCCCGTTCTTTCGCTTGCTCTGCCCTCTGTTTCCGGGTATGCCATGTGGCTGCGCCGCTTTATGGTCGACGAATCCAACATGGAGTACATTAAATTTGCAAAAGCCAAAGGCGTGCCGAACAACGCCATCTGGTTCAGGCATGTATTCCGGAACGCGATGGTGCCCCTTGTCCAGTTGATTCCGGGTTCTCTGCTGCTGACTATCGCCGGTTCCATCTATGTCGAATCGCTGTATTCCATTCCCGGAATGGGGGGACTGCTGGTAGATGTGATTAAACGGCAGGACAACACCATGGTACAGGCGCTGGTCATCGTTTTTGCCGCGTTAAGTATCTTTGGGCTTTTGCTGGGCGATATCTTAATGGCGATTGTAGATCCGCGCATCAGTCTAACGAAAAAGGCGGTATCCAGATAATGTCGAAGTTTTCAATTACGGAACAATACACCGAAAAGCTGGAAAAGCCTCTGCTGGAAGAGCTGAAACAAAAGGCAAAAAATTTGAAAGACGATCTGACGCCGGAGGAGATTTCCAAGCTGGAGCCAAGGCTGTTCAGCCGGGTGGAATATAATCAGGGCGAGGCCGAAAAGGTCGGATATTCGGATTATTCCTATTGGAGGGGAACCCTTCGGATGTTCCTGAAAGACAAGGTCGCCATTGTTACGCTCTGCATATTGGTGGTCGTCATTCTGTTTACACTGCTTCAGCCGCTGATGCCGGGGCAGATGGATCCCAACCTGATTAACAACGACCCGACGACCGGGATGCAGATCAGCAATCAGAAACCAAATGCTACCTTCTGGTTCGGTACAAACTCCATCGGGCAGGATCTTTGGAGCAGGCTGTGGGCGGGCACCCGGACTTCCCTGTTTATCGGTCTTTCGGTCGCGCTGATTCAGACCGTGGTCGGCATCGGCATGGGGGTCCTGTGGGGTTACATCAGAATGCTCGACTTTTTCTTTACGGAGCTTTATAACGTGGTCAGCAATATCCCGACGACCATTATCCTGATTCTTGCGTCTTACATTATGAGACCGAGCGTCAGCACCATCATTATTGCCATGTGCATTACCGGTTGGCTCGGCATGGCGCGGTTTATAAGAAACCAGGTGCTCATCATCCGCGACCGGGATTTTAATCTGGCGTCACGGTGCCTGGGAACTCCCACCTGGAGGCTGATTCTTAAAAATCTTCTGCCTCAGATGGTGTCGATCATTACGCTGCGCATGTCGCTGGCCATTCCGGGCGCGATCGGCTCCGAAGTGTTTCTGACCTATATCGGCTGGGCCTGCCGGTGGAAACGCCATCCCTCGGCAACCTGGTCGATCAGGGGCGCGTGCTGATGATGTCCCCGGCGCTGCGGTATCAGCTGATTTTCCCCGCCGTTGTTGTTTCAGTGATCACCGTATGCTTTTATTTGTGCGGGAATGCTTTTGCGGACGCGGCGGACCCCAAGAATCATACATAAGGAGAAAATCATGGAACGAGAGGTTGTCTTGTCGGTGCGGGATCTGAACGTAAAATTCCGGATGCGCAAAAAAGCCCTGCATGCGATCCGCGGTATTTCACTGGATCTGTATCAGGGCGAAAGTCTGGCGATCGTTGGGGAATCCGGTTCGGGAAAATCCGTCCTCTCGAAGAACTTCATCGGCCTTTTGGACAAAAACGGTTATGTGGAATCCGGTACGATCCAGTTCGGGGGGAAAGATATTACACACCTGAAGGAGAAAGAGTGGGAGCAAATCCGGGGCGGGCAGATCGCCATGATTATGCAGGACCCGATGACAAGCCTGAATCCGCTGAAAAGCATCGGGTGGCAGATCTGCGAGGCGCTGAAATATCACCGGAAAATTGTCGGGCAGGCGGCTCAGAAAAAAGCGGTCGAGCTTCTGACGGATGTCGGAATCACAGAGCCGGAAACAAGGCTGAAGCAATATCCGCATGAATTTTCGGGAGGAATGAGACAAAGGGTTGCAATCGCAATCGCCGTCGCCTGTAACCCGCAGGTGCTTATTTGTGACGAACCGACTACAGCGTTGGACGTTACGATTCAGGCACAGATTCTGAACCTGCTGAAATCGCTGAAAGACCGCTACGGGCTGACTCTGGTCTTTATTACCCACGACTTGGGCGTCGTGGCAAATATTGCGGACCGCATCGCCGTCATGTACGCGGGCGATATTGTGGAAATCGGTACCTGCGATGAAATTTTCTACGACCCGAAGCACCCCTACACCTGGGCGCTGCTTTCGTCTCTACCGCAGCTTGGCACAAAGGGTGAAAAGCTGTATTCCATTCAGGGAACGCCGCCAAATCTCTATCTGCCCATCCGGGGCGACGCGTTTGCGCCCCGAAACCCGAACGCGCTTGCAATCGATTACCTGCACCGCCCGCCTTATTTTCAGGTCAGTGAAACCCATAAGGCAAAAACCTGGCTTTTAGACAGCCGGGCGCCCAAAATCGCTCCCCCGGAACAAATTCAGTCCATTCGCAGCATTTGTTTTTTGGGAGGAGAAACCGATGGTAGAGAATAAAGAAGTCCTTTTGAGCGTCAAAGACCTGAAAGTTGCGTTTGGTGCGAAAAAACACAGCTTCGAGGCTGTCCGGGGGATCAGTTTTGATATCTACAAAGGGGAGACTTTCGGACTGGTCGGTGAATCCGGGTCCGGAAAAACCACGGTCGGAAGGGCGATTATCAGACTGATTCCCGTCAGCGGCGGGGAGATTATCTTTAACGGGGAGCGCATCAGCGGGAAAATCCCGCGCGCGCTCGACAAAAAGGTGATCCGGAACATCCAGATGATTTTTCAGGACCCTATGGCCTCTCTGAACGAGCGTGCCAAAGTGGATTATATTGTGAAGGAGGGCCTTTTAAATACGGAAAAAGGGCTCTCCGCGCAGGAATATGAAAACCGGGTTCAGAAAGCTCTGATGGATGTGGGCCTGCTGCCGGAGTTTGCGGGGCGGTTTCCCCACGAATTTTCCGGCGGTCAGCGCCAGAGAATCGGAATTGCCAGGGCTCTGATTATGAAGCCGTCGTTTATTATTGCGGACGAACCGATTTCCGCGCTGGATGTTTCCATCCGCGCGCAGGTTTTAAATCTGCTGAGCAATTTGCAGAAAGAACGCGGCCTGACGTATCTTTTTATCGCGCACGACCTGTCCGTCATGCGCTTCATCTCGGACCGCATTGCCGTGATTCATAAAGGGCGGCTTGTGGAGATGGCCGAGACGGAGAAGCTCTTTCAGCATCCGCTGCATCCCTACACGCAGGCGCTGCTTTCCGCCATTCCTTTGCCGAATCCCGAAGCGGAAAAGCAGAAAAAACTAAAGATTTACGACCCCGCCTGCCAGGATTACTCCACCGACCCACCGGTGTGGGCAGAAGCGGCAGAAGGCCATTTTATTCTGGCGAATCAGGCGGAACTGAAGAAATACCGCGAAGTTTTGCAGCATGCGAGGTAAAAGGAAAATGAAAGCATGAGAAGATATCGTTGCGAGCATTGCAGAAATATGAGGGACCTTGGCGGTTACCCCTCTGCTAGGGGCGGCATCACGGCGTGGCGACGGTTTATCAGGAGTGATGCTCCGGTTCTGCTGACGCAGAACGAAACAGCCATGCTGCGAGAGCGGAATATCATGACCGTAATTGACCTGAGATATCCAGATGAAGCCGAAAGAAAGCCCTGTTTCCTTGCCGGGGAAAAGGACTTTTCCTATTACAATTTCAGCATCGGTTCTGGGTTCGTCCCCGCCGAAGAAGAAGAAATCAAACATTCTTATATGACTTTTGTACATCATCAATCCGCGATGAAACAGGTTTTTCAAACCATGGCCAAAGCAGACAACGGCGTCCTCTTCCACTGTTCCGCGGGGAAAGACCGCACCGGCGTTGTGTCCGCCCTGCTGCTTTCTCTTGCTGGCGTGGAAGACTGCGATATTCTGGCGGATTACGAGGTGTCCTATCCTTATATCCGGCCGATTCTGCGGAAACTGAGGGAAAACGACCCCAGCCTTCCGGCTTTTGCCGGCAGATCCAAAACAGAGTATCTGGAGGATTTCCTGAAACTGTTTCGAGCCGAATATGGCTGTACCGAGGACTACCTCATGAGCATCGGATTGGATCGGACGATTCTTCATCGGCTGAAATCCAGACTGCTGGATGAAAGCAGCTTGCCGCAGGAGTAGGGTGCCGGCGGGCTGACGGAGCGGAATGTGCTTTTCGGCGGAAATGATTTGGGAAAGGCCTTTGAGTGAGAGGATGGAATTTTGTATGTACTCGGATTTGGAATATTTGGAGGTACCGCTTCCGGAAGATATTCAAAAGATGAAATGTCACGGGGACTTTGAGACCGTGCGGAGAGTCATCGGCCGCAGGCTTCGCTCGGAGCTTCCCTCTGCCTTGCGGAAACGTCTGGAACTGGAACAGGAAGTCCTTTTGAGGATTCCCGAGCAGTATCCTTATTCCTGGGAGCAGGCCTGCGCAATCCTGAAAGAAAATATTGCCGATTTCAGGGATGAGGAGCTGACCGCTTTCTGGGAAGACAATATGGTCGAGTGGGTTTACGTCGAGGGGAAAGTCCGTTTTCACCGAAAGTTTCTGGATAATCTGATGAAGACAAGGCCGCAGCTTGCGGCGCGGAACCTGCACCCGGAAAATCAGAAGGAACGAAACGCAAATTACGAGCTTTTAGATGCATCCATTGCGGAGATGAAACAAAAGGGAGAACTGAACTACTACTTTCACATCCGCAGCACGATGCAAATTCAGAAAAGTGCCCGAAGAATCGGCGAGACCATTCAGGTGCATCTGCCGATTCCGCTTGAGTACGCGCAGGTCCGCAATTTTAAACTGCTGTCCGTTTCCATGGAACCGATTCGCGTTGCGCCGCCCGACTATCCCCAGCGGACCGTCTGTTTTGAAACCACGTTAGAGGAAAACCAGAAGTTTGCGGTCGAATATGAGTTTGAAAACCATCTGGAATATCAGAACATGGAGCCGTCGCGGGTTCTGGACGCGCAGCCTGCTTTTTACACGGAAGAGCTTCCTCCGCAGATTCATTTCACGCCATATCTTCGTATGCTGGCTGCTGAAATAATCGGCGATGAAAAAAATCCTCTGCTGAAAGCAGAGAAAATTTACGAGTATATTACGACGCACGTTATGTATTCTTTCGTCAGGAGTTACAGCACCATTACAGACCTTACCTCTTATGTTGCTTGCGGGTGGAAAGGCGACTGCGGAATTCAGGCGCTTTTCTTCATCACGCTTTGCCGGATCGCAGGCATTCCGGCAAGATGGCAGGCGGGACTCTATGCGACGCCGTATGAAGTCGGCGAGCATGACTGGGCGCAGTTTTATATCGCCCCGTATGGATGGCTTTTTGCCGACTGTTCTTTCGGCGGCACGGCCAAACGCAACGGTGCGGCGGAACGGTGGGAATACTATTTCGGCCATCTCGACCCGTTCCGGATTCCCCTGAGTTCCGAGTTTCAGCACGAGTTTGCCGTCCCGACCGGGCATTTCCGGAACGACCCCTATGATAACCAGGACGGCGAAGCAGCCTATGCGGACAGAAACCTCACGTCGGCGGAGTTTAAGACAGTGCATGAAGCGCTGGAGCTCAGACAGATCGAGTGAATCGTGCAAAATTTCTTCTCAGCCGCTCTTTTGCCCGGTGAACGAAGCGTCCTGATTCAAAAAGGCTGCGGAAAAGCCCTGCGAAACATGCCCGAATGAAGTTTCCGGATTCTTTTTCAGTGGAATACCGCTCAAAAATGGAATTCGGAAACTCTTTATCTTCCCGCTTTTCATATACCTCAAATTCGGTTAATCCGGGATTGTCTCCCGAAAAATCCGTGATCTGAAACGAAAAGGCTCGGATTCCGGTTTGAGTTTCAAATTCCACGATTGTTCTTTTCCCGGAATTGTCCAAAGGGCCGGTTTCCAGGCAGAAACCGTTGTCGAATCGGATGATTCCGTTTTTGACATGGTCATCCGGGGCGAAATTTTCATAGAGGCAAAAGCAGGAAATGTTTACCGGCTCAGGAAAGGTAAATTCAACTGATTTTACGGGGTCATTCCGGCCAGGCGACCAGACGCAGTTCCCGAATATCCCGATCCCGTCTCGTCCTCCAGCAAGATCCGGGCAGTCAATCAGTTTAAAATCGTTTAGATATTCCGGGTTTCCGGAAGACGCTTTGATTTTCGCCCGATAGGACAGACTCTTCGTACTGCGGAACCAATAGACGAGGTCGGCGCTGCAGATTCGGTCGAACCTCCATTTTGCCGCCTGCGAACGGTGTTCCCGCAAGGCCTGGTAAATCACATTTTGCCACGGAATCAGCGTTCGCGTTTTCGAAGGGACGGAAAGCCGGATTCTTTCGTTCCACGAGTAGGCAGGGACGTCCAGTTCAAAACGGCTGTCGTTCAAAAGCGCTCTGCGCGGGGGCAGGGTCGGCTGCTCCGGCAAATGAAAATAGTCTTTTGGTCCGTTCCACACCCCGGCATAGGCAAACTTTTTCAGGACGAGGGGATGATAGCTGTTCCCGGATTTTAAAATTTCACCCAATACCTCTTCAAGCATCAGGGAGGTACAGCGGTGGTCCGGGTGCCAGTCGAAATCGACCGCGATCAGGACCTGTGCGCGCAGGTCCAGCAGAATATCGCGCAGGTCCTTTTTGTAGTGGTCACGTGTGTAGGTATGGTGAAATCCGGATTTCTGAAACCGGTAATCAGGGTGGTTTTCTAATCCGTAGGTTTTCAGGTGCCCGCCGGCTGATTCCAGCGGCACGCCCCCGTCCGCGTTATAGAGATGCCTGCTCCCTTTCCAGTCGTCCCCGTACCCCATAAACAGGATGTCCTTCTCGTCAACGCCCAGAATTTTCAAAGCACGGATTGCTTCTTTTAATCTTTCCGGGCCCTGACCGGGAAGATAATCGCCGTTTGTGGTGTACAGGACGGTAACGCTGCTTCCATCGTGCGTCAGGCGGTAAATCAGCTGTCCTGCCACATTGATTTCGTCGTCCGGATGCGGAACGATGACCAAATATTTTCTGTATTCCGTCTGCATAATTCCTCTCTTTTCACTCCGGATCGGCTTTTGATTACTCCTGCGCCCCGCGCAGGATTTTTTTGATTCCGGATAAAAAGGTTCGCGGATGAAAGCCGTGAAATTTTGAGGGAGAGGCGTATTGTTCCGCAAGCTCGTAAAACGGGCGCCGGTCGATTTCCTCAAAAAACTTACGGCGGTTTCGTCCGGCCTTCGCAGCGCGTTCCATACACAAATTTTCGGTCCGGATTTCATCCGTCCCGCAATTTGCCCAGACCAGGCGCGGCTTGATTCGTTCAAAGGCCGCCCGGCCCTTTGAAGTGTTGAGAATTACCGCCGAGGTGCCTTTGTCGGTGTCCAGCTCCGGATGGATTTTTTCAATTCCCCAGAAATCCCCCAGAGTAATGTCTCCTTCCTGAAGACAGTGAAAAGGGCATTGATGGCAAGAGGGACGAAGGAAAAGGTTGCGCTCCAGGTACCCGGTCATGAAGGGGTCCTGAAAACGGCCGCCGTAATAAACCCCGCCGTTTTGAAAGGTGATCCGGGTACCGAAGCGGTGCCAGCCCGCGTCCTTGTTTTTAAACTGAACGGATTGGACGGGCGCGCGGTAATCGGATTCGAGCATATCCAGATATTTTCTGAAAACTTTGGGGGAAGCGACTCCGCGGCAGATGAAATCACAGCGAATCAGGTTGTCATATTCTTTTCTTAGGAAACAGCGCAGCGCGGCGTTTTGGCAGGGTGTGCCACAGAAAAGGACCGGAAGCCCTTTCTTCAGCCATTCCTGTACTTGAGCGTAAATACGTTGCGTATCGCTCTGCAAGTACTTGGACTGCCGGAGCAGGGGAATGTCCTCCTCCGAAAATATGGCTGCGTGCTCCACCGCGAAGTTTTCCGTGTACCGGGCGCCGACCGCCGCTCCGCCGTCCGACAGAACCGCTATGGCTAGTTCGGTAAACACTCCGCCGGATGTGCTGTTGAGCTGCGTTTCCCGGTCTCTGCTGTAGCAGGCGAAGGCTTCCGGCTCGGTTCGGTTTTCCGGCTTCGCCTTAGAAAGCGGGCATTTTAACAGGCAAAGGCCGCAGTCGGTGCATTTTTCCCGGTCAATGACAGGGTACAAAAATCCTTCTTGATCCGGTTCCATAGAAATCGCCCGGTGGACGCAGACGCAAACGCACGCGCCGCAGCCGGTGCACTTTTCCTTTTGAATCGCATTTACCGTCATTATGAAACCTACTTCCAGTTAATATTTTCCCGAATCACACGGGCAGGAATGCCCGCGGCGAGGCAGTGCGCCGGAATCTCTCCGGTTACCACGGCGTTTGCGGCGATGACGGAGTGGTCGCCGATCACCGCTCCCTTCAGAATGGTGGCATGAGTGCCGATGAGGACATGGCTTCCGATCCTAATGGGTTTTGTCATATCACTCCCGATTCCGCAAAGCTCATGCGAATCGGAGTCCAGAATGGTGACGTTGTGGGAAATAAAAGTGCGGTCTCCGATTTCAATCAGGCGGGTACATCTGATTTTTACATCCGAATTGCATCCGCAGTCTTTTCCGAAAAACAGTTTTGCATTTTCAAATACAATGATGTCTCCGCCGTAATACAGCGTAAACTCACCGCCGGTTTCCAGTACGGCGTCCCGGTCCACGCGAACGATGGTTGAGCGTCCGTTCCTCTTGATGCAGTTGACGTTGGTTCTAAAATTCCCCCGAATGATCAGCCTTCCGTTTGGCCCGAAGATAAAGACGGAACGGGAGTAGGGAATGATTTTTCCTCCGCTTTTCTGAACGTGTCCGCAGAAAAAATTGTAGCGGATCGCGGAAGAAAGCGACAGTTCGTGAGCCAGGCGCATACGGCATCCTCCTTTTATGATTTGTCCTTTCCCGGCAGGGGAGTTTTTTGCGGTCGCGCAGGATTTTTTACGAATTTTTGAAACGGCTGTAAAATAAGTCCCTTTTCATAGGCGTTCAGGCCGAATTCCCAAACAGAAAAAAAGAACAGCACGGAGTAGAGCAGCCCAACCCCCGAAAACCGAGCAGCGCTGTCAACCGGGAAAAAGCGTGTAACGCAGAATCCAAAAGCTGCCGGTAAAATCAGCGCGGGGAAAGTTTTCAGAATCTGTTTCCAGAAAAAAAGAATGTCCAGTCCGACTCTTGACTGATAATACCAGTTCATCATGAAGCCGGAACCCAACGTGATAGAGGCCGCGGTGGCTGCGGCACAGCCGACGCCGCCGAGGGACGGGCATAGAAGAATGCTGGCGGTGAGATTGACGGCGGCGATGAGCGCGTAAACGACCGAGCGGAATTTGTGCATGTTTTTGGCGATCTGTATTTCAATTCCAAGATTTTGAATTAAAGGAATTGTAACCGGAACCATCAGCAGCAGGGCAATGTGATAAGCCGTCAGGTACGTCCCCGCGTATTCCCGGCCCGCCCATACTTTGATAAAATAGCCGCCGAAAAAAGCAAACCCTGTTAAAATGAAAGATAAAACAAAAAACTGGAATCTTCCGACTTTGGTAAACAGATTTGTTAAAGATTTGATGTCGCCGTGTTCCGCAACCATCCGGTTTACCTTTGGAACAAACACGGACGAAATCGCGGTCGAAAAAGAAAGGTATATGGTGTTGAACTGGGAGCCGATGGAGTAAACTGCCACCTCGGAGCTGCCCTTCATTTTCCCAAGTATGATTTTATCGACGCTCCAGTTTGCCTGCTCCGTTACCATGTTCAAAAAGATATAAGCGGAAAAAATCCAGATTTCCCGAAGCAGCGCAAGATGAAACCGGCTGAAAATAAACTGAGTTTTCAGCTTGCTCAGACAAAACCAGATGTTAATCAGCAGACCCGCCACATTCAAAGCGGTCGTGACGACAACCAGACTGATGGACCGGTACCCCATCAGAAGAAGCGGCAGCGCCAGAAACGGGTTTAAAACAGTTCGCAGCAAATTTACCGTTTTTTGAAAAATATACTGCTCGTGAATCATCACGATGGAATCGAAAACGCTGGTCGGAAATGTAATGGCAATATTAAAAACCATTAGCTTCATCAAAACCGCGGCGATTTTAATCTCTCTGTCCGTCAGCCCGCCGGAAAGAAGAGAGCCCGCGTTTTTAACCAGGACGGAACCGGCCGACAGCGCAAGAATTGAGATCAGGGTGAACAGGGTCAGAAACATCCCGTTCAGGCGAGCCATTCCCGTAACGTCCTTTTTCGCCTGAAGGCGGGAATAGAATCGGATATAGGCACTGTCGAACCCGAAGCTCAATACCCCGAGATAGCTGACCATGGAGTAGACCAGATTATAAACTCCGTATTCGCTTTTTCCCAGAAGGCGCAGCATCACGGGCGTATACGCGATGGCGATGACGCTCTGCGCCGCCATCGTCGCGTAGGAAAGAATGACTCCCGCTTTTCTCTGGCTGACCCTCGCGTTCAATTCCGTTCACCCGCCAGCTTTTCAATTTCTTTTGCCGCGTCCAGAGCCCTGGCGCAATAGTCCGGCATGACATTTTGAAGGCGGGCGCGAATGGAGTTTTCTTTGCTCATCAGCCATTTGAAGGCATGCACAAGGTCGTTGCTTTTGCGCAGCGACTGTACCGGTACGACGTAATGCTCGTCGGTCCCAAAAATATCTTTCGCGATTCCCGAAGATTTGACGGAATATCCGACGACGAGGGTCGGCACGCAGGAAGAATATGCCGCGATGGACGCATGGGTTCGGGCACACAGCATCATGCGGCTGCGGGCGATGCAGCTTTTCAGTTCCATACAGTTATGGTCCTGAACCAGAGCCACACGGCCGGTGTCCCGAAAGGGCTCGTACAGATTTCCCATGACCTTAAGGTCAGCCTCCACTACATGAGGGATAAGGGCAATCTGAAAATCGGTTGAAGTAAGAATGAAACGAATCAGCGAAAGGTAATTCCGAAGCGTGATTCCTTTGCTGCTTTCATATTCCAGAATCAGAGGACTAACGTTAATCCCAATCATATGTGTTTCATCAAATCCGGGGGGAAGGGGATGCTTTCGCGCTTGCAGAAGAAACGCCGGGTCCGGGCAGAGCTTTGTGTTTTTGCAGATCTTTGCGTTCAGCAGCGCGCGGTACGTGATGGATTCACGCGCCGTAATCAATGAATACCGGTTCAGGTCCCTGAGAATGTCAGGGTCCTCCAGCAGCTTTGGTTCAATGGAACAACCCCACAGGACGGTTTGAACGCCCTTCTGATTCAGCCTGCGGTTCAGGGTCCTCAGAATCAATGGGTACCGGTAGCGGGGATAACAGTAATTATCTCCGCCAACGGAGATTGCAATTTTAAAATCCGGTTTTCGAAGCAGGTTTCCGTATACTTTGGCGCATTTCATCCCCGCATTTCCTAGGACTTTCATCAGAATCCCGGCAGGCAGCCGAGCGGGATCGTATTGACAAAACGGTTTTCCTGCGGCGCGGACACGCAGGATGCGGTCGATTCCGTAAGACCGGTCGTCCTCCGGATGATCGGAGAAAAGAATGAAACTGAAATCGGTCAGCATTTGTGCGGTTGAGCGGATGATTGCCTCGCAGCCGTGATTTTTGCTGCTTGCGTGAAAATAAAGAGCTGCCGTTTTTCCAAAGTTATCGACCGATTCCTTTTTGGCAGACCTGTTTAAAAGCGTGCGGTGCTTGATGGAATGGTACAGAATCAGGAGCCAGTCAGCGTTTAGCTTGACGCATAAAATCTGCGGCCGGACATTTCTTCGAAAACTGCTTCGTTTTTTCCAGGCGCTGTGAAGCGCTTCCCGAACAATGGGCAGTTGCTTTAGCTCCCTGCAGTACCGGATGCGCCGGAACAGCCCCAGGGGAGTTCCCTTTTTGCACGTATTCGTGGCCGCAAGAATCAGCGCGTTCGCGGTGCTGGCTCTGATTCCCTCGTCCACACAGGCCCGGCCGTATTTTGCGGAAAGGTTTTTTCGTGACCACTCTAAAACGGCCATCATGTCCGGCCACATGTTTTGTATGTAATTGCGGGTAACGGAGCCGGGGTTATCCCGGTAGAAATAGAGGAATTCACGGTTAACACTGATTCGCTCCGCCGCGTCCACACACTGAAGGACAAAGAGCATATCTTCCGACATTTTGATGGTTTCGCTGAACTGAATCCCGTGTTTTATGAAAAGCTCCCTTGAAATCAGAACCGTGCAGCTGCTTCCCATGATGTTGCGCTCGGAGGGAGACAGAATTCCGGACAGAAGCTTCATCTTGATTTGAGGGTCCTGCTCTTTCATGCCGCGGAACTGGTCGCGGCGGGTTTGGCGGTTCTCTTTCACCATTGCAAAATTACAGAAAACAAGCTGCGACCGGCTGGAAACGGCGTCCTGAGTTAATCTGCGGAATATATCTTTAGAGACCCAGTCGTCCGCGTCCGCAAACGCGATGAATTCTCCCCGCGACGCTTTTATGCCCGCGTTTCTTGCGGCGCCGACTCCCGCGTTTTTCTGCCGGATGAAACGGATTCTCCGGTCCCTTTTCGCATATCGGCGGCAGATTTCCGGACTGCCGTCAGTGGAACCGTCGTCGATCAGAATAATCTCCATTTGATGATAGGTTTGACCGATCAGGGATTCCAGGCATTCTTGCAGTGTTTTTTCCGCGTTATAAACAGGAACGCATACGCTGACGAGACCTTGTTGGAATTCTTCTGATATTTGTATCATCCGTGCATTCTCCCGTCTTGATTTTTATTCGGATTCTGATTTCAGTGAAAAATGGATTGATAGGGCACCGTTTGGCAGCTTCCCATTACAAAATAGTCGTAAATCCACAAAAAAAAGACAAAAGCAAATACTGCAATGCCAATCCATGTTTTTTTTCGCTCTTTTAATTGCCGGCAGTAGGTGGGAACGAGAACAATTTGAGGAATCAGAAAATAGTAAGCGATTCTTTCCGTAAAATAAATGGTCGTATAGGCCATCAGCCGGAAGATGCAGCCCATGATCAAAAGGTTAAACAGCAGAAACATGCGGGAATCCCGTTTCAGTTCCCGTCGGAGCAGAAAACCGGGAAGTAAAAAAGGAACGGTGCGTGCAAAAACGCCGATGCTGAACGAAAAACTCTTGGTTGCCCGCAGATAATCGGAGTAATAGCGCAGGGAACCGATTCCGCCGAGAATCGGATACAGAATCCGATTGTAGTTCAGGACCAGAAAAATCAGGGCGGCATAGGAGATCATGGCCAGCACTTGATATTTCGGCTTTCCGTACAAAAAATGGGCAAAGTAAACGGGGAACAGAATGAGTGCAGAAAGGTGAAAACAACAGGCAAAAGCGGTCAGCGCGGAAAATCGAAACAGCTTTCTGGAAGTAACATATTTTAAAGCGTAAAACTCGATCGACATGGCCGCCGCCTGACGCATGATATCAAACGAAAGCTGGTAATACAGCAGCATGAAAACAAGCATGCCCAACCCCACGCTGAGCTTTTTTCGGTATTGCTTCAAACCGAGGAAAACAAAAAGAATTGTAAGGAATGAAACAAGAAAAAGAAGAACCGGGAAACCGCAGCCCAGCGCGATGACAAATCGGTTCAGCAGTACGAACCCGAGTTCCATGCGGCTGTGATAATGAATATGATTCTGAAGATTCTGAAATTCGGGATAATAAACCAGCAGATAATCCGTACCGATGCCGTACCGAAATCCGGCGGTCAGAGAAGGAATCAAAACCGCGTTGCAGGCAAAAAATCCCTGTGCCCGGATATCCCTGGACCGGACGGAGCATTCGGCATTGAGAGCGGTCAGCAAACTGATGATGCCGTAAAAGATCATGGAGCTGTAAAAATCCATAAGCGCCCCCAAACCGCATTTTTAATCTTTCTTTTTTTCATCCTGTGTCTTTACCCTCAGCTTTAACGTTCCGGTACGCGGACCGCGCGGTTTCGCGTGCGACAAGGTCCCAGTCGTAGTGCTTCAGGACATATTTTCGCGCCTGAACCGCCTTATCGGCGGACGGCCCCTCCTTTAAAATGGAGCAAATTTTCTGCCGGAGATCTTCCGGGTCGCCTTTTCGAAACGTGTATCCGAAGGGTCCCAGCACTTCCGTGTTTTCCGGAATATCGCTTACAAGGCAGGGGCAGCCGCAGCTCATGGCTTCCAGCAGACTGATGGGCATGCCTTCTATATCGCTGGGGAGCAGATAAAGGAACGCGTTGCTGAAGAGTTCGTCCAATTCCGGTCCCCGGACAAATCCCGCCATGACAACTCGTTTATCTTTGGCCGCCATTTTGCGGATAAAGTCCGTGTAGCCGTCGGAATGGCTGCTCATCCCGGCCACGACCAGCTTTTTTTCCGTATCGATCTCCGCAAAGGCGCGCAGCAGATAATGCAGCCCCTTTTCGGGAACGATACGGGCCAGAAACAGCAGATAGCAGCCATGGCGCAAGCCGTACTTTTGGGTAATAAGGTTGGCTTTTCGAATTTCCGGACGGTTCACTCCATTCGGAATCAACAGGGTTTCCCTGCCGTAGGTATCTTTAAAGTACTGCCGGACATTCTGAGAGAGGACAATGAGTTCATCCGCGTATTTGACCGCGCATTTTTCTCCCAGCAGCAGGAAATTTGACGCAAAGTTGCCCCACTTTGAGCGCTGCCAGTCCAGGCCGTGAATGCTCGCAACCGTACGGATTCCAAAGAGATGAGGCAGCCAAAGCATGGCGCAGGGGCCTTCTGCGTGAAAGTGAATCACGTCATATCGCCCGAACAGCGCGTGGACGGCGGCGAAAAAGGAATAGACGGGTGCGTCAAGGCTTTTTCGGTTGATGGTCGGCACGGTAACAATCCGGATTCCGTGATATTCCCGGTTGTGCGGAAAGCCCTTTTTGCCTCGGTTGTAAACGGTTACCTCATGCCCCATTTCAACCAGCCGCAAAGAAAGTTCCTCTACATGAATTTCGACGCCGCCTTCACGGCTGGGGATCCTTTTCTGCCCGATCATTGCAATTTTCATAGCGCCCTCTCGAAGCTTATTCCCGCAGAAGTCCGGCGGTGTCGCTCTGAATCCCGTTTTCATCATCGGGATTTTCCCGAATAAAACCGTTTTCCTTCAGGCTGTACCCGCGCTTCAGCAGTTTGTGCCGGGCGACCCACCCGGCGGGTACGGAAAAATGCTGTTTCATGGCGGGGGAAACGCTGCCGATCATCCAGCAGTTTTTGGGGCAGCATCTCACCGCCCTGCGCACTTTTTCCGCTTCGGCGGAATTCCAGATCTCTTCCCACGATTGGTTCTTCAGGTTGCCCATCGGCATTTTGCAATCCATTCCGTTGCAGGGCAGAACATCGCCGAACGGGTCGAGAAAAAAGCCGTTGCTTCCCATTTCGCAGGGCAAAAGCCGGGGGTTTCCGTAAATGTAATTGATCAGCCCGTGGTTAAAGTAGGCGCGAAACCACTTTTTTGGCGAATTGCTTTTCAACAGCTCGTTGATCAGTTTTTCAAATTGCAGCGCCGTGTGGTATTTGTCAGCGATAGCGTTGTCCGTTTTGCGAAAATAGAAAGAGTTGTGAAGCGCGGCGGTTGCGAATTCCATTTTCATATCACAGGCCAGTTCATAAAGCAGGAGCAGATCGTCCGCGTTGCCGTCCTGAACCGTCATTCCGAATCCCACATCCCTGTGTCCGGCGGCGATAAGCTCCAGCAGACAGCGCAGGCCATGGTCAAAGCCGTCCCGAATGCCGCGAATGGCGTCGTTTGTTTTGGGCATTCCCTCTATGCTGATCCGGATTCCCAGCCGGGGGTATTTGCGGCAGAGAGCTAAAATTTTCTGATGGAAATATCCGTTGGTGGAAATGACGATCCGGTCGGCCTTTCGATCCAGCTCGGAAACGATTTCGTCCAAATCGTCGCGGAGAAACGGTTCTCCCCCGGTAATGTTTGCGAATTTCATCCGGGGAAGTTTCCGGATGAGATCAGGACTGATCTCATCACTTTTTTTGGTCGGGTCGGCATAGCAGCCGCACATGCTGCAGTGGGCGTTGCAGCGGTAAGTGACGATAATCGATCCGTGCAGATGATTCATGATGGTTACCTCCGTGCTGACTCAGACTTTTGTATTCCTGAAAAAATTTTTCAAGATAGCGTTCGGCGCTGAATTCCTTTTTGGCCCGTTCCAGGGCGTTTTTACACATTTCAGCGTATTCCTGATCATCCAGCCGATACAGCTTTGCAATCGCTTCACGAAGCGAGCCGGCGCTGCCGGCTTTAAAAATGTAGCCGGTAACGCCGTCCTCCACCAATTCCGGAAGTCCCCCAAGATTGCTGACAATGCAGGGGCGGCCCTTCGCCATTGCTTCCAGAATGGAATAGGGACAGTTTTCATACCATTCGGACGGCAAAACCACGCATTTGCACTGCTCCAACAGCTTTTGAAGCGCTTGGCCGCTTTGAAAACCGACGAAGCGAACAGATTCCGTCAGTCCGTTCTCCGCCGTGAAGCGCTCAAGCTCCGGGCGCTGCGGCCCGTCCCCCGCAACGGTCAATCCCATAGATGCTCGCGGGTCGGCTTCTTTCAACGCTTTTAATAAGGTCAGGATTCCTTTTTCCGGCGACAGCCGGCCGAAGTAAAGCAAAGAATCGCCGCAGTGTTCGGGCATCCGGTAAATCGTGCCGATCGGCAGAGGGTTTCTCAAAAAGCAGATTGGTTTCCGGGTGAATCCCGCTTCAGTCATCTTGTCCTGCAAAAAAAAGGATGGAGACAGATAGAGGTCAACCCGGTCGTAGAGCTTTTTCCATCTTAGAAAACAGGCCTCCATGGCGGCAAGAACGCTTTTGATCCGGGAATTTTTCACGCACTTTTTCAGGATACACGGCAGGAAGCATCCCCCGGAGCATCTTTCACAGACTGCTCCATGAGAGAGCATGGTGCAGTTCGGGCAGAGAAAAACCAGATCGTGCGCGACAAAAACAACGGGAATTCCGTGCCGCTTGAGCGGTTCAAGAATGGAAAGCGTAATTTGCCTGTGTACCAGATTTAAAACCGCTAAATCGGGCTTTTCCTGTTGAATCAGGCGCTCCATCTTCTTTTTTGCTTCCAATGAATACACAAGGCGGAAGCCGAACCTGATTTTTTGAATTGCGCGCACGTTCTTTTCGTTGTAGTCCACGTTCGAAACAAAGAAAGGTGATTGCCGGCAAGGGATGTTTTTGGGGTTCAGCATGGAAAAATAGACGACCTCATGTCCGCTGTTTTTCAGTGCGTCGGCAAGAGTGAAATAGTAGGTCTCGGCTCCGCCCTTCGGATAATGGAATTTGTTGACCAGCAGTATTTTCATAATTCCTTCTCTTTCCGTGAGCCGCGGTATTTCATTACTTTGGCGGGCACGCCTCCCGCCACCGCCCGGCCGGGCACGTCACGGTTTACCACAGCGCCTGCGGCGATTACCGCGCCGTCTCCGATTCTAACCCCGTCCAGAATGGTTGCCTTTGCGCCGATCCAGCAGTCGGAACCGATCTCTATTCCTTTTCGAACCACGCCCTGAAGGCGGATTGGAACCGCAAGATCTTCATAAACATGGTTTTCCGCGTGAAGGCTGACCATTGGGCCAAAGATGGTATTGTCCCCGATTCGTACGGACCCTCTCACGCCGATAAAACAGCCGGGGGAAAAGCCCACGCAATTCCCGACACTCAGGCTTTCTCCCAGCTGCCGCAGAACGCCGGTGCAGTCAATGACCGTATTTCGCCCGATGGAGACGTTCCTTCCGAAGATAACCCCCTGCCGGCAGAGAGCGTTGATGCATGCGCCGTCTTCAATCAGCAGATTTTTACCGCAGGAAATATTCCCCGCGCATTTGATTTTTACATGCTTTCCGATCAGAACAGCCCCATCCCTGCGGTGAAACGCAAACCCTCGAAGCCATCCTCTTGTAAGTTGGCGGAACCTTTCCCCAAAAACACCGCAAAGGTCTTTCAGCTGAATGCAATCCTGCAGAATGTAAGGCTCGCCTTTCAGCTTCGACAGGAATCTTGAAACCGCTTTTCTCATGTACTTCCGTCCTTTAATAGGCTCCCATTCCGAACAGAACCGCAGGCACTGTTTTCAGAATGGTTTTAAAATCGATCCATAAGCACCGTTCCCGGATATACTGTAAATCCAGGCTGACCCAGCGTTCAAAGCTGACATTGCTTCTTCCGCTGATCTGCCAGTAACAGGTTAAGCCGGGAGTCACCCGCAGACGCTGCATCTGATAGGGCGTGTACTGTTCCACCTCCCTGAATAACGGAGGCCGCGGACCGACGATGCTCATTTCGCCTTTTAGAATGTTGATCAGCTGCGGCAGCTCGTCGATGCTTCCTTTCCGGATAAAACGGCCGACGCGCGTCACCCGTGGGTCGTTTGAAATTTTAAATACGGGTCCGTCCGCTTCATTCAGGTACCGAATGTTTTTCAGCTGTTCTTCGGCGTCCGGACACATGCTGCGGAATTTATAGAGTTTAAAAGGTTTTCCGTTTCTCCCGGCACGCATTTGGGTATAAATAACGGGCCCTCTGGAATCCAGCTTGATGGCGCATGCGGTCAGGAAAAAAAGCGGCAATAAAAAAACAATTCCCATTATGGAAAGAGTGATATCAAAAAACCGTTTGAAAAACTCATAGGCCTGCGTCCGATTTTCAGAAAGCAGGGGATACGCTTGTGCGGGAACCTCGCAGGCTGCGGTTGCCGCCTGAAAAGTCACGTCTCGGTTCATTTTTCACTCCTCCCAAATCAGACACGAGTTTTCCCGGCCGGATCAGCCGGAGATTTGTTTCTGTATTTCTGCGACGTTTTTGGATAAATCGATTTTCAGAACGGACATTCCCCGAACATTCTGGCAGGAAAAGGTTCCGTTGATTGGAATATGACACGATTCCACCTTGTAGTTGGGATAAGAAGGCAGAAGCAGGAGCAGCGAGAGCAATTCTCCCTTGCTTAAATTGGTGGTAATATCCGGTAAAAACGTGTTCAGCAGGCTTGCTGATTCTAAAAGACTTTGTGTTTTCAGCTTTTCCAGTGCTTTTCTCAGAATCGCGCGCTGCCGGTCGGTCCGGTCAAAATCTCCGCTCCCGATGGAGCGGATGCGCGCGTAGCTCAGCGCCTGTTTTCCATTCAGAAGCTGTTTTCCGGCGGAACACAGAACTCCGTCGTTTTCAGCGATTGAGTCCCAGAGGTTTATATTCCGGATATACTCATTGGCCGCTGCGATTTCGTCGTCGGTGACATCGATTTCAACGCCCCCGATCCGGTCGATGAATTTCATAAAAGAGGAGAAATCCACGGAGATGTAATGATCCACCTGTACCTGAAAATTGCGTCGGATGGTCTCAAGAAGAAGGGAAGGCCCGCCGAATGCGTTTGCGGCGTTCAGGCGGTTCTCCTGCCAGATTCCGGGAATCCGCAGGTAAATGTCGCGCAGAAAAGATGTAAAGGTCACTCGCCTGGTCCGGCGGTTGATGGAGACCAGTATCATGGTGTCCGAGCGCCCTTTTTGGCCCGGAACTCTGCTGTCGCTGCCGATCAGAAGAAGGTTGAAAACATTTTGATTCTCCGGAAGAGAGGCAGCGTCCTCGAGAAGCTGCTTTTCCACGAGGCTTTCCGGGGCGCCGGATTGATTCTGGGAAGACTCCGGCGCCGTCCGGCTGTCGGAGTCGGTCCGAATGAAGGGAACAGGGCTTTTTGTTTCCGGGTCATAATGAATCCTGTTCAGAGAATAATTAATGAGGAAGATTCCGGAAAGGAAAAAGAGGAGAAGAACTGCGGCAATCACGGCAGCGGCGGAAAAGGCCGCTTTCTTTCCGGTTACCTTTCTTGTTCCAGGTCTCTTGAAGATGGTCGTCTTTTTCATGGGCAGGGTTCACAGGTTTTGCCGTATCTGTCGTATCGGTATCTGCAATCCCTGGGTTTCGGCTTCATTCCGTTCAAGATGATTCCAAGGATTTTCGCTTCCGCCATTTTCAGCGTTTCAACGGTTTTGGTCAGCTCAGGATAGGTGGAAATTCCGTCCCGGACAACGATGATCACCCCGTCGGATATCTTTGCAAGGGGCAGGGCGTCCACGACGATATTGACGGGCGACGTGTCCATGATGATATAGTCATAGTAAGGCTCCAGGCATGCGAGCAGATTTTTCATCGCGGAACTTGCCAGAAGCTCCGACGGATTGGGTACGGCTACGCCGCTGCAGATTACGGACAGATTGGGCTCTTCCGTAGGCCGGGTTACATCTTTCACCCCGCACATGTTTCCAAGATAATTTGTCAGCCCGACCGTGTTTTCCAAACCGAAGTATTCGTGAATTTTTGGTCTGCGCAGGTCGGAATCGATCAGAAGAACTTTTATATCCACCTGCTGCGCCAGTGATTTTGCAAGATTGACGGAAGTTGTTGATTTTCCTTCCGCATCGAGCGAACTGGTGACGATGACTTTTTTGCATCCCTTTTTCAGCAGAGAAAAAGCAAGGCTTGTTCTTGCCACTTTATACGCTTCGGTAACCTGAAACGTAAGGCTTGGGTCCATGAAAGGTCTTTTCGGGGGGCCTTTTTTAAAGTGTTGGTTTTTCATATTGGATCCACCTTTTTCCCTTTTTAAAGTTTTTCATGAAAAGCAGGAATCGCGGCAAGGATCGGGAGATCTAGGTTTCCGGCAAGGTTGTCGCTTCTGATTTTTATATTGAAAAACGAATGCAAAAACAGGAAAAAAACACAGCCCGCAGCGCCCAGCACAAAACCCAGGGCACTGAGCAGCACGCTGTTTGGAAAAGACGGCTTTTCTGGAATTACCGCCGGGTCGACAACCTCCAGCGTGGAGTTTTTCTTCAGGCTTCCGATGGTGGACGGGGCAAGCGCGGTGATGGAATCGGCGATCTTTTTGGCGTCGCCCGGCGTGTGTGCGGAGACTTTTGCCTGAAAAACTTCCGTTTGGTTCATCGGGGAGAACTCGATCGTTTTTTCAAAATGATCTACAGTATCTTTGATGCCGGACCTTTCCATGACCTTTTGGTAAAAACTTCTGGTCTGCAGCATTTCGATATAGGTGTTTACAATTTTCTGGGCGTAGTCCAGGGCGTTGATGTTCATGGTTGGATCGGGATTGCTTTCCGGAGTATAAACATACAGCTTAACGGTCGAAACATATGTTTTCGGAACAACATATTTTGATATTCCATAGGCGGCGGCCGCGCAGAGTAAGGCGCTGAGAAGAATCGGCAGAAATTTTTTTCGGAAAAGCTTCAACATCTGTACCATTGATATTTCCATAATTCCTCCGTGCATTTTAAAAACAGTACAGCCTCGAACAGGCTTGTTTCATTTTTCTCATTTCATTTATATGTCGCTTTCTTACAGAAATGACCTTCTCTCGGATAAAAATGGAACCGCTGTGAAAGATCGGCCGGAGCCGTGCCAAAAACGCGGGAGCGGCATAAAATGATTAAAAAAGGATATTGACAAAATTTCAATACGCCTTTATAATAAGTCCAATTTCATATGAAAAATCCTGCGAGCAAAAGTAAGTAGCAGACACGGCGGTGTCACAGAGAGCGCGGTAACGGTGAGAGCCGGCACATACGATGGCTGTGAATGGATTTGTGAGGAGCACAGAGAAAGGCTTTGACCCAGTATCTGCCGCCGCGTCCGCGCGTTACAGCGGAAGGGTATTCATGCGTTTTGCGGCGTACCAGTTTGTAAGCGGCGCAGCAATGCAGTGTACCTGTTTTAAGGGGAACAATTTTTGTTCCCGAATAAGGGTGGCACCACGAGTCCATCGTCCCTGGTATATCAGGGACGATGGACTTTTTTTATTTGCTGAAACCCTAAAAACAAAAGGAGAATGGGCCATGTTGTATCCGCCGATTGAAACCGTAACAACCCTGCTGCAAAATTTTCGCACGGTACCCGTCTTTTCCGCGGAACTGATGGACTGCCGCACACCTGTCGGGATTTTCGCCGCGCTGAAGGAAAATTCGGAAAACTGCTTTCTTTTGGAAAGCGTGGAGCAGTCCGAGCGATGGGGACGTTATTCCTTTATCGGCGTGAATCCGAAAGAGGAGCTCGTTCTCCGCGACGGAACCGTAACAATTCGGTCGACGGAAGAGGCTTATGAGGAGCCGGTTACGGATCCGGCGGAATTTTTGGCCGGGTATCTTGAAAAGTACAGATCTCCGCATTTTTCCGGGCTTCCCCGATTTGCGGGCGGCCTTGCGGGATATTTTGGCTATGATCTCCTCCGTTATCTGGAGCCGAAGCTTGGCCGGCCCCCGCGGAATGATCTTGAGATGCCGGACAGTGTTCTTCACCGGTATGACGAGGTGGTAGCGATCGATCATCTGAGCGGAAAAGCCTATGTGATTCTTCATATCGACGGAAACGCGGAGATAAAGCGGCAGTATGACGCCTGTGAAGAACGGGCGAAGGAGCTTTTCCGGCAGATGGGCGGCGAGCCTTGTTTAAACGCCCGGAAAACCTCGAAAGAGCCGCTGATTCGATGCAATATTTCAAAACAGGATTTCATCAGCCGTATTGAGACGGCGAAGCGTTTTATCCGTGCCGGGGATATTTTTCAGGTGGTTCCGTCCCGGCGGTTTGAAGCCGAAAATCCGCCGGACGCGTTTTCGGTCTACCGGATGCTCCGCGCGACGAATCCCTCGCCTTACCTTTACTATTTTCAGGCCCCGGATTATCAGATCGCGGGCGCGTCGCCGGAGATGCTCGTCCGCGTCGAGGACGGAGTCGTCATGAACAAGCCGATTGCGGGGACATCGCCGCGGGGAAGAGATAAAACGGAGGACAGACGGCTGGAACGCGAACTGCTGCGGGATGAAAAGGAATGTGCCGAGCACGCCATGCTGGTCGACCTTGGACGAAACGACGTCGGCCGTGTTTCCAAATTCGGCACGGTGAAGGTTTGTGATTTCATGCATGTGGAGAGGGCCTCCAGAGTCATGCATCTGGTCAGTGAGGTTCAGGGAGAGCTGAGAGAGGATAAAACCGCGGTGGATGCGCTTTTTTCCGTTCTTCCGGCAGGAACGCTTTCCGGGGCGCCGAAAATCCGCGCGATGCAGATCATTGACGAGCTGGAGCCCGTCAAGCGCGGCGTGTACGGCGGGGCGATCGGGTACCTCGGCTTCGACGGAAACGCGGATACCTGCATTGCCATCCGCACGGCGCTGTTTCACAAAGGAAAGGCTTATGTTCAGGCGGGCATGGGCATTGTGGCCGACAGCGACTCGGAAAAAGAATACGAGGAATCCGCGGACAAGGCTCAGGCGGTGCTGGAGGCAATTCGGAGGGCGGCGGAATTATGATCCTTCTTCTCGACAATTACGATAGCTTTACCTACAACCTGCGCGACCGTATCGGCGTATTTTACCCGGATGTCCGTGTCGTGAGAAGCGATACGATCACTCCGGACGAAATCGATGCAATGCAACCTGCGGCAATCCTGATTTCCCCCGGGCCGGGCTACCCGAAGGACGCCGGAGTTTCCGTCGAAGCAGTCCGCAGGTTCAGCGGAAAAATACCCATTCTCGGCGTGTGCCTTGGGCACCAGTCCGTCGGCGAGGCGTTCGACGGCAAAACCGTTCCCGCAGAGCGGCTGATGCACGGAAAGGCGAGCGCTATTTCGATTGACGGCGGCTGCCCGCTGTTTTTCGGCCTGCCGGATGAAATCAGGGCCGCGCGGTATCACTCGTTGATTTTGGAACGCGATTCCCTGCCGGATTGTCTGCAGATCACCGCGGTGGACGCGGACGGCCAGATTATGGGAGTTCGGCACAAGACGGACCCCACGTTTGGAGTACAGTTTCACCCGGAGTCCGTGATGACTCCGGCGGGGGACAGGATTCTGTATAATTTTTTGAAAGAGGTGTGCAACTTGGAAATGAAAACAGCCGCGCCGTCGATCCCGGCGGAAAAGAGAGTCGCGCTCAAGCCGTTCCTTGCAAAGGTGGTTGACGGAGAAAACCTGACGGAAAGGGAAGCCCGCGACGCCATGGACTGCATCATGAGCGATCAAGCGACGGATTCCCAGATTGCGGCGTTTATCACCGCGCTGCGCATGAAGGGCGAAACCATCGATGAAATCACCGGGTTTGCCAGAATTATGCGCCAAAAGGCAAAGCCCGTCCCAATGTCCCCCGCCGCGGTGGACATTGTCGGGACGGGAGGCGATCTTTCGAACAGCTTCAACATTTCCACAACCTCCGCGTTCGTGGCGGCGGGCGCGGGACTCAGGGTGGCAAAGCACGGCAACCGCAGTGTTTCCAGCAAGAGCGGCGCCGCCGATGTGCTGGAAGCGCTTGGCGTCAGGATTTCCATCACGCCGGAGCAGGCCGCCGAATGTATGGAGCGATGCGGCATGACATTTCTCTTTGCGCAGAGGTTCCACGGCTCCATGCGTTTTGCTGCGGGGCCGCGCCGGGAAACGGGAATCCGGACGGTGTTCAACATTCTCGGCCCTCTCTCCAATCCCGCGCACGCGGAGGGAATGCTTCTTGGCGTATACGACGAAGCCCTGCTGGAGCCGCTCGCCGAAGTGCTGCGAAATCTTGGCGTAAAGAGCGCGATGCTGGTACACGGCAACGACGGCCTGGATGAGGTCAGCGTTTCGGACCGGACCGCGGTGTGCGAGATTCGGGACGAAAAGCCGCTGCGCTACGAGCTGAACCCGTGCGACTACGGCATTGGCCTCACGAAGAAAGAACAGATCGTGGGAGGCACGGCGCAGGAAAACGCGAGAATCACACTGGATGTTTTAAGCGGTCAAAAAGGCCCGGCAAGGGACATTGTAATTTTGAACGCGGGATGCGCCCTGTACGTCGGTAAACTGGCGGAAACCATTCAGCGCGGCGTGAATCTTGCGGAGCATTCCATCGACAGCGGCGCGGCCTTGCAGAAGCTGAGGGAACTAAAGGAACTGACCAACCGCTTTCCGGGTGACGCCTCATGATTCTGGATGAAATCGCGGAAAAGAGAAAAGAACAACTGAGACGGGAAAAAAGCGCCGTTCCCTATGAGGAAATTCGAAAAACCGCGGAGCAGGCCGGACCGGCAAGGGACTTTAAAGCAGCTCTGAGAAAGAAAAAGCTTTCGGTGATTGCGGAAGTAAAAAGAGCGTCACCGTCAAAAGGGCTGATCTGCGCCGAGTTTCATCCGGCGGAGATTGCGAACCGTTACGAGGCCGCGGGCGCGGACGCTCTCTCCGTCCTGACGGAGGAGGCCTATTTTCAGGGCTCCTCCCAGGTTCTGCGGGAAGTGAGACGGGAAACTTCCCTTCCGATCCTGCGAAAGGATTTTGTGATTTCTCCGTATCAGATTTACGAGGCGAGAGCGATCGGAGCGGACGCGGTACTGCTGATTGCCGCTTTGTTGGACGCGTCAAGGCTCAGCGAGTATAAAGCGATGGCGGATTCCGTCGGCCTTGCCTGTCTGATGGAGGCCCATAACGAGGAGGAACTGGAAAAAGTCCTGAACGCGGGGGCGAAAATCGTGGGGATTAATAACCGCGACCTGAAAACCTTCCGGGTTGATCTAAGCACGACCGCGCGCCTTTCAAAGCTGGTTCCGGCAGAATGCGTCCTGGTCTCTGAAAGCGGGATTGCCTCCCGTGCGGACATGGAGGCGGCAAAACAGGCGCACGCGGACGCCGTTCTGATCGGGGAGACGCTGATGCGCAGCGCGAACCCTGCCGCCCTGCTGCGCGAATGGAGGGGTGATTCGGGTTGAAAATCAAATTCTGCGGAATCAGGCGGCCGGAAGACGTCGCTTACATGAATGAATTCCGTCCGGATTACGTCGGTTTTGTCTTTGCCGGGACAAAACGCCGCGTTACGCCGGAAAAAGCCGCCGCTTTGGCAAGATTGCTGGACGCCGGCATCCGGAAGGTCGGCGTCTTTGTCGACGAGCCGCCGGAAAACATTGCCCGCGCCGTAAAACTCGCGGGATTGAATGTGGTTCAGCTTCACGGATCGGAAACGGCGCAGGGGATTGAAAGGTTACGAACCCTGCTGCCGGAGGCAGAGATCTGGAAAGCGGTGCGGGTCGAAAACAGCGGAAGTATTCCGCACGCGCTGGGGCTGGGGGCGGATCTGCTGCTTCTGGACAGCTTTTCGGTTACGGAGCAGGGCGGAACCGGAAAAACGGCTGATTTGAATCTGATCCGGAAAGCAAATCTTTCGTCGCCCTTTTTCCTCGCGGGCGGGCTGAACAGCGGTAACATCGGTCCGATCGTGAGGGAATTCTCTCCCTATGGGGTGGATATTTCCAGCGGGATTGAAACCGGCGGCGTGAAAGACCGCCGGAAGATCGAACAAATCATGAGGATTCTACGAAAAGAATCCGGAAAGGCGGTAGGCTGAGATGCAAAAAGTCGGAAGATACGGCGAATTCGGCGGACAATATGTGCCGGAAACGCTGATGAGCGCGGTTCATGAGCTTGAAAGAGCTTACGAATCTTACAGCAAAGACCCTGAATTTGTCTCCGAACTGGAAAGACTGTACCGCGATTATGCCAATCGCCCGTCTCCGCTTTACTACGCGAAGCGGATGACAGGAGACCTTGGCGGGGCGAAAATTTACCTCAAGCGCGAAGATTTGAATCATACCGGAGCCCATAAGATCAACAATGTGCTCGGGCAGATTCTTCTGGCGCAGCGCATGGGCAAAAAAAGAATCATCGCCGAAACCGGCGCGGGCCAGCACGGGGTGGCGACCGCGACGGCGGCGGCGATGTTCGGGATGAAATGCGAAGTGTTTATGGGTGTGAAAGATATGGAGCGCCAGTCTTTGAATGTATACCGCATGGAGCTGCTCGGCGCAAAAGTGACGGGAGTGGAGTCGGGCACCGGCACACTGAAGGACGCGGTGAACGAAGCAATGCGAGACTGGGCGACCCATGTGGAGGATACCTATTATCTGATCGGTTCGACGATGGGGCCTCATCCTTACCCGATGATGGTGCGGGATTTTCAAAAGGTCATCGGAAAGGAAATCAGAGGGCAGCTTTCCGAATGTGAGGGCAGGTTGCCGGACTGCGTGGTTGCATGCGTCGGCGGCGGTTCCAACGCAATGGGCGCGTTTTATGAGTTTATTCCCGAGCGGGGTGTTCGTCTGGTAGGCGCGGAGGCGGCGGGAAGGGGGGTCGATACGGCGCTTCACGCGGCGACGGTTACCAAGGGGTCCGCCGGCATCTTCCATGGGATGAAATCGCTGTTCCTTCAAAACGACGAGGGGCAGATCATGCCGGTCTACTCCATTTCCGCCGGGCTGGATTACCCCGGAATCGGCCCGGAGCACGCCGAGCTTGCCGCAAGCGGGCGCGCGCAATATGTTCCGGTTACGGACGAGGAGGCGGTATGTGCGTTTGAGTATCTTTCCAAAACGGAGGGAATTATCCCGGCGATAGAATCCGCGCATGCTGTCGCAGCCGCAATGCGGATCGCGCCTGAAATGGGGAGGGATCAAATTCTGGTGATCAATCTTTCCGGCCGCGGGGATAAGGATGTTGCCTCAATTGCAAAGTACAGGGGGGTGAAGCTTAATGAACAGGATTGACCGAAAGTTCGCACAGCTAAAAGAAAAAGGGGAAAAAGCGCTGATCCCGTTTGTGACGGCGGGAGACCCAAATTTGGAAACGACCGAAAAACTGGTTCTTGCCATGTTTTCGGCGGGGGCGGATCTTATGGAGATCGGCGTGCCGTTTTCGGACCCTGTGGCGGAAGGGCCGGTGATTCAAAGAGCCAGCAGCAGGGCCCTCAATTCGGGTACGACTTTGATAAAAATTTTTGCGCTTGTGAAAAAACTGCGCAAAAAAACCGACGAGCCGATTCTATTAATGCTGTATCTGAACAGTATTTTTCGGTTTGGAAAAGAGCGATTTTTCGGGCTTTGTTCAGCGAACGGCGTGGACGGCGTCATTGTGCCCGATATGCCGTTTGAAGAGCGGGACGAAATTTTGGGTACGGCGGAAAAATACGGCGTGATTTCCATCAGCATGGTGGCCCCGACTTCCCACGAGCGCATTGCGATGATCGCGTCTTCCGCAAAAGGATTCCTTTACTGCGTCTCATCCACGGGAGTGACCGGGACCCGGAATCGGTTCACGACTGATTTCGACGCCTTTTTCGGAGCGATCCATCGGGCCGCAAAGGTTCCCTGCGCCGTGGGATTCGGAATTTCCGACCCGGAACAGGCAGAGCGGATGGCCTCTTACTGCGACGGCGTGATCGTGGGCAGCGCCCTTGTGAAAATCGTGGAACGCGAGGGGGCAAATTCCGTCATCCCGGCTGCGGATTTTGTAAAGTCCCTTTGCGGGGCGGTCAAGGGCGTAAAGTCGGAATCATAAGAGACGCTGTCTGAAAAACGGAGCCGGCATTGAAAGAAAATGAATTTTCTATCAGACATCCGATGCGACCAGTCCGCTCAAAAACACGCAAATAATCAAAAAACATCCGGATGCGGGTTGCTTTTGCCGCATCCGGATGTTTTGCCGTATAGCAATACGATGGAAGGAAGATTAAAGAAATTGATAACAGATGAATCCGATAAGGCCGGAGCCGAGCATTACGGTAATCGGATTCGCTTTAAACTTTCTGAGTATGATAAATGCCGCGATGAAAAGGATTCCCGCCACGACGTCAAACTGCGACAGATTTGCGCTCAGCCAGGAGGAGGCTTTTCCGTTAAATAAAGCCATCAGCAGGATGGATAATCCGGCCGACGCGATCAGCGATACCACGGACGGCCTCAGGCCCTTCAAGGCGCCCTTGATCACCCAAAGATCCTGGTATTTATAGTAGAAATAAGCGATGGTCAGCACGATGATACAGGAGGGGGCGACGCATCCGATGGTAGCGACGACGGCCCCGGCGACTCCTGCGATCCGCATCCCGACAAAGGTTGAGGAGTTGATGGCGATGGGACCCGGCGTCATCTGGGAGATCGTGATGATGTCGACAAACTCCTTCATGGACATCCAATGGTTTAAGTCGACCACCTGAGCCTGAATAATCGGCATGGCCGCGTAGCCGCCGCCTATGCTGAACAGTCCGATCTGAAAAAAGCTCCAGAATAATTTCAGATAAACCAATCAGCTCATCTCCTTTTTGCTCAGCTTGTGGAAAAGGCCGTTTGCCAGACCAAGCAGGCCGCACACCAGAATAATCAGCTTGACGTCCACGTCAAAAATCGTAACCGCCAAAAAGGAGACAATCATAATCGAAGCGGTGAAAATGCTTTTTTCACGGAAAATATCTTTTCCCATTTTGACCGTCACGTCGGCGATCACCGCCGCCACGCCCGCGCTCATGCCGCGCAGAACATATTTAACGACCGTGCTTTTCTGAAATGAAACATAAAAAAACGATATGACGGAAAGAATGATCAGCGGCGGCAGAACGGTTCCCAAAATGGTAACAAAGGTGCCGGGAAGTCCCGCCAGACGGTAGCCGATCAGAATAGAGGCGTTTACCGCAATGGCCCCCGGTGTGGACTGGGCGATGGCAACCAGATCGAGCATTTCCTTTTCTTCAATCCATTTGTATTCGTCCACAAATTTTTTCTGCATCAGCGGGACAATGACATAGCCTCCGCCGAAGGTGAAGGCGCTTAAATAGAATGTTGAGGAAAATAATTTCCAGTAAAATTTCCATCCTTTGTTCATTCAAAAATCCTTCCATCTATCAATATTAATTTTATTATACAACTTGATAATTTATAAGTAAAATAATATAATATTATCAAAATCATATCTTTTTTCATATTCAGGAGGAAGAACGTTGACCTTACGGCACATGAAGATATTTGCCGCCGTCTGCGACTGCGGCAGCGTTACGGCTGCCGCGCGGAACCTTGGCCTTGCGCAGCCGGCGGTCAGCCTCGCAATCAAAGAGCTGGAAAACTATTATGGAATCAAGCTTTTTGACAGAATCTCCAGAAAACTCTTTGTTACGGAAAAGGGAAAGGCGTTTTTGCAGTATGCCAGACAGATTGTCTCGCTGTTTGATGAAATGGAAAACGGGGTGAAGGACTGGGATTCTTTCGGGATGCTTCGGGTCGGTTCCAGCGTTACAATCGGCACCTGCCTGCTTTCACAATATATCGCGCGGTTCTCTCCCCAATACCCCAACGTCAAGGTTCGCGTCACGATTGACAATTCAAGCGTAATTGAAGATAAAATCCTGCTGGCCCAACTGGATTTTGCGCTGATTGAAGGGCAGATACACTCGGAAAATATTGTTTCCAAAAGTTTTATGGAGGACGAGCTCGTTCTGGTCTGCGGCGCGCATCATCCGCTGGCCGCAGCTCAGGAAATATCTTTGGAGGAACTGATCGGGCAAACCCTGATTCTGCGCGAAAAAGGAAGCGGAACCCGCGAATTGTTCGACAGCACGCTTCTGACGCACGGGCTGACGGCAGCCCCCGCGTGGGAAAGCATCAGTACGGAAGCCATTATCGGCGCGGTGTCCTGCGGAATGGGGGTATCTGTTCTTCCGCACAAGCTGGTAAAGCGGGAGCTGGAGGAGCGCCGGCTGGTTAGAATTTTCATTCCGCATACCAAGTTTCAACGTAGCTTTACCGTAATTCGTCATAAGGATAAGCACCTTTCCCAATCGGCGCAGGCTTTTATCCGTTTGGTAACCGGTTAAAGCGCGGCAATGCGAGCGGCTCCCGGACCCTTCGCTCAATGAAACAGGGGACGTGAGCCGCGTCCCCTGTGTGTGCCGTGCGTCAGTTTTTTTCGTCCTTCGTGGTTTTCATCCGCGTGGCTTTCTCCATCGGCAGACCCGTATCGTAATCCAGCTGCCGTGGCTCGTATTCTTCATTTTCCCGCTGACGGGTAAATCCCGAATTGGCCCAGGCGGCCTTCTTTTCGGGGCGCCAGGAGCGGCACGCCCATTGATAACCGCGGAAGAGATCCCGGGTTTGGTTCATGTGGTCCAGCAGCAAATCGTGCATTTTGCTGCGGATCGCCTGATATGCCGGGTCGTTAATGCGGTTTTCCACCTCCCAGGGGTCCTGCTCCAAATCGTAGAACTCGTCGCTGTCGAGAAGATTGATGACCAGCTTGTATTTTTCATTTACAATGGCGCGTGTCATCTGCAGCCCGCCAAATCCATCGTGATCGACTTCGTAACGGGTAAATTCCGTAAATACATTGTCGTTAATCTTTTTTCCGGAATTTTTTATTTGCGGAAGCATACTTTTTCCCTCCAATAAATGGGGGAGGGGGAGTCCCATATAGTCCATGATTGTGGGGACCAGATCAATGTGAGAAGCCGGGAACCGGATGGTTTTGCCGCGTTCTCCCCCTTTTATGATCAGGGGAATATTGGCGATTTCCTTGTAAGGCGCCGCGTTCTTCATCTGGAGACGGTGAGCCCCGAGCATGTCGCCGTGATCAGAAGTGAAAATGACGAGAGCGTCCGGAATCAGATCCTCGATTTTGTCAAGAAGTTTTCCGATTTCGTAATCGACAAAACTGTTGCAGCCCAGAAACAGAGAAAGCGCGCGGGATGGGTGATTGATCTCCTCTTTTGGCTGGTGGATCGCATCGCCGGCCCAAAGCTGCTGAAAAAACGGCTTTTTTGATAAATCATCCTGAAAGTTTGGGTTATCGTCAAACTGAAAGCCGTCGTACATGGTGTTCCACGGCGCCGGACAGATGCAGGGCCCGTGGGGTTCGTCGAAGGAAACCGTCAGAAAAAAGTTTTCATCCCAATACCGTTCCAGAAAATCCAGGGCCCTGCTCGTACAGCGGCCGGCATAGGTCATTCCTTCGGTCCAATCAGGGTCAAAAGCCGTTTCCATGCGGCGGGAACGGCTTTTGTCCTGATCGGAAAGCTCGTTCAGGTAGCATTTCATGTCGTACCAGTAATCCGGATCCCAACCTTCCGGGCAGGAACCCAGGCCAAAATAGTCCCCCCCGTCCAGATGCCATTTTCCAACATAACCGCAGTGAATTCCATGATCCGTCAGGCGGTGGCCGATTGTTTTCACATTCGCTCCAAACGGAACGCAGTTTGTGACGACGCCGTTGCTGTGAGGGAATGTCCCGGTAAAAATCGCGGAGCGTGCCGGGCCGCATACGGGCTGGCAGGTGTAAGCGTTTTCATATTTTATTCCCTGTTTTGCCATGCGGTCCAGATTTGGGGTTTTCATTTTTTGATTTCCGTAGCAGCCAAGCATATCTTTTCGCGTTGTATCCGTCATAATCAGTACAACTTGTCTTTTTTTCATTGAATTCTTACTCCCTCTTCCGCTTCTTCATTTTTTTGAGACCTTTCTTCCAGAAAGACTTTGTTGTGACGTTTCCGAATATAGACAAACCCGGCGGCGGACAGAACGAGATAAATGAGTGTTATGACCGTGAAGCGCCCGCCGTAATTTTCGCCGTGGAACACGATTCCAAAGCGAGAAAACAGGAAATAGACATAAAGGGTTGTCGTGAGGACCATGAACGAAATCGGTTTTGCATATTTCCAGGAGGTCAGGTCTACCTGGCCGACATCCTTTTGATGGTATTCTTTTTTCATCGGCGCGATCTTACCGGCAATCAGCATGATCGCGATGCAGCACAGGAACAGAATCGCGTAGACATAGAGAAAATGGATCGGGATTGGGAACACAAATTTATATAACGCGTAAGCGGCAATAAAGAACGCGATGGAAATTTTAGCGCCGATGGGCGGAACCTTCTTTGTCGCAAAGCCCATTAACACGACAACCAGCGTCGGAATATTGAAGAAGCCCATCACGCTCTTCATAAACGTGTACAGACCGTTCGGCGCCTTGGCGATTTGCGGCGCCACGAGAATCGAGAAGATTGCAAGAATAATACCAAATACTTTGCCGATGAAAACCAGCTTTTTGTCGGACACGTTTTTGTTGAAAATCGGTTTGTAAACATTAATGCAAAACATGGTGGCGGCTGAGTTCAGCGCGGAATTGAAGCTGCTCAGCACCGCGCCGAACATGACGGCGCCGAAGAAGCCGATGAGCGGCACGGGCAATACATGGTTGACCAGAACGGAATAGGCGGAGTCGATGTTTTTAATTTCGGATCCGTACAGCTGATAGGCGATCACTCCCGGAATGACCAGAATAATGGGGGTGAATATTTTAATGAACCCGGCAAGCAGGACGCCTTTTTGCCCCTCAACCAAATCTTTGGCGGCAAATGTGCGCTGAACAATCTGCTGATTGGTACACCAGTAGAACGTGTTGACCAGAATCATCCCGGTGAATAGAGTGCCAAGAGGAGCGGTGCCGGGGAGTTTTGCCGAACCCAGGGAATCCATCCGCTCCGGACTGTTGACAATCAGACTGCTGAAGCCTGCAATCAAATTGCCGTTCCCAAGAGCCAGCAGCCCCAGGATCGGAATGAGCAAACCGCCGATCAGCAGCCCGATCCCGTTGATCGTGTCCGATACCGCGACGGCCTTCAGCCCCCCGAAAATCGCGTAAATTCCGCCAACGATACCGATCAGCGCGATGACGAAACAGAGCGAGCTTGCAGAATCCATATGTAACAATTCCCCCACGTTAAAAAGGGAATTCAGGGCAATTCCGCCGGCATAGAGCACGATGGGCAGCGTGACGAGCGCAAGGCTCATCAAAAACAATGCCGTCACCAGATTTCTGGTTCCTTCGTCAAAACGTTCCTCCAGAAAATCGGGGACGGTGGTAAAGCCTCCCTTTAAATAACGCGGCAGGAAAATCAGCGCCATAAATACCAAAGTAACGCCGGACGTTGCTTCCCACGACATGCTGGAAAGGCCGGATTGAAAACCGAGGCCGTTTGTTCCGACCAGCTGTTCTGCGGACAGGTTTGTTAAAATAAGGGAACCTGCGATTACAACACCCGTTAAACTGCGGCCTGCCAGAAAATATCCTGTGTTGGTCGATAAGTTGTCGTTGCGTGTCATCCACCAGGAAATCACTGCTACCAAAGCGGTAAAAAAGACGAAAGAACCAAGAGCCCATGCTGTCATTACAACTGCCTCCTTAAATATATAGTTTACCAAGTAAATTATATTACCATTATAATACTTTAATTGATTCACTATGTCAAGTAAATAAAGTTGAAAATTTTTGGCTTTTTTGCTAATATTACTTTGAGGTGAAAATGTATGGCGCATAGCTACGAGATCAAGCAGAAAAATAAAAGGGATATTTTAACCTTGCTGTATCGCAAAAAAGACTTATCCAAAAAGCGTATTGCGCAGGAACTTCACTTGTCCGCGTCGGTCATCACGAAGCTTTGCGGGGAATTGGAGCAGGATCGGCTGATTCAGGAGACAAAAGCGATTGTAACCGGAAAAGCCGGCCGCAGAGAAATCAAGATAGCGATCAATCAGAATGCCGCGTATTGCATCGGCGTCACCATCAACCATCATACGACAGCGATTGTATTGACGGATATGGCGTTAAACCCGATGAAAACCAGCCGCCTTTCGATTGACCCCGACGGGAATCGGCATATCTTAAAGATAATTAATTGCGTTAGTGAACTAATTGCTTCGGCCGGAATTTCTCCTTCTCAACTGATCGGCGTCGGCGTTAGTATCAAGGGGTTGACGGACGGTGAAAAAAGCATTCACGGAATCTGGAACGTTCCGGTGGCAGTCAGAAAGCCTATGGAAGAAGCGCTGCATATTCCCGTGGTCATGGATAACGGAATCCGCTGCAGCGCATTGCTGGAACAGATGACGTCCGACGAAGATAATTTTATTTTTATTAAATACATGCAGCCGGGTATTGGGGCCACCTTTTTGAAAGACGGAGAAATTTACCGCGGAGAATCCTATTTTTCCATGGAAATCGGCCATACGATCATCGACCCGGAGGGTGACTATTGTCCGTTGTGCCGACGCCGCGGCTGTTTGGAAAGCGTCATTTCCATCGACAGGATGACAAAAGAAATCACGGAACAATTCTCGCCCGAATGGTGCCCGGAATTGTATGGCCTTTGTGAAGGCAGCGCAGAAAATATTTCTCTGGAACTGATTCTGAAAGCGGCTGACAACGGTTCCATCGAAATCAACCGATTGCTGAAACGGAATGCCAGATATTTTGCGATTGCCGTCATTAACGCCCATACGCTGATCGACATTCATAAGATCATGATTGTCGGGACTTTGTTTTCTTCCGTCCGCTTTTCCGAATACTTTAAAACATTTATTTATGAGTATCAGTTAACTCCGATTTATGATATGATCCAAATACTTCCGCTCAAAAATATGGAATTATCCCCGGCGGCTTTATGCGTCCATTCGTTTCTGGAGCATATTTGAGTACGGCGGAACGATTCCGCATAAAAAAATCCGAACCCCTGCAAGGCTCGGATTGAAACAGATGAAACGATTCGGGAAATTACTGAAACGGTGCGTTCAGGTTTGCTCCGCCGGATTTTTTAACTCCCGGTTTCTAATGATCAGCAGAAGAAGAGACACCGGAATCAAAAAGATCACCGTTGCGGAAATGCCAAAACCAACCGAAAACTTTTCCGCAAGCAGCCCGATCAAAGGTCCCCCCAGAATTTCTCCCAGCGAGTTGACCTGCTCGTTTGTCGAAAGAACGGTTGCCCGGACGCTTCTGTCAATCTGGTTGGTGAGCAGCGCACTGAGAATCGGCCGGTTCAAGGCCTTTAAGGTATTAATTGTGAGATAAGAGAGAAGCATCAGACTGAAATTTCTTGTAATGCCGAAAAGCAGCATACTCAGAAGATAGAAAAAATTAATCAGCGACAACTGTTCCACAGACCCAAGGGACGACGAAGCTTTCTTTCTTTTTACTGCGAACTGCATGACAAGAGTACTGAGAAGCATGACCAGTATTCCGAAGATCCCGAACCAGGTCACAGGCTTCAAATTTCCCAGGCGGGGGAGAGTGGTATCATTCAGAAAATGATCGGTGTTCAGACGGTCGTAGCCTTCGCTTGCAAGGCCGGTGAACAGAGCCATGCACAGGAGAAGCAGCAGTACTGTTTTTGTCCTTATGATTTTTATTCCCGACCGCAGGGTGAACCCTATTTTTTGAAAGGAATTCAGTTCCTCCGGGGCGGCGGGGTGGAAATGGACCTCCGGCATGGAAAGAGCTAAGAACAGGCACAGTGTCAGCATCAGCCCCCCGCCCATAAGGATGGGAAGAACGAGCGATAGATTGCCGAGAACGGTGCTCAGCAGAATCCCCGCCAGCGCGCCGATTTGTCCAAACTGCGCGCCCCTCAGATAGACCGTATTCAGTCCTTTTGCGCGGTCCTCATCGGCAATCCAGGCCTCAAGAGCTCCATCGATAAAGGTGGAACCGATTCCAAGAAAAACCTGGGAGGCCATGACGGCCGGGTAACTTGGAATGCTTCCCTGAATGAGGAATCCGAGCCCGGTCAGACCGACTCCAAGAATCACGGAGAGTTTTCGGCTGTAAAGGTCCGCCACAATCCCGGTGGGAACCTGGGAAAGAAAACAGGAGGCTTCAAAAGCCGTGCCGGTTAAAACCAGCTGCAACGGACTTAAGTGAAGAATTTCTACCTGATACACCATCGTAACCGTCGAATTTAACGAGTAGAACAGTGCGTACAAGCAGGAGAAGATCAGATACATACGGTATGCTTCAAACTGTTTTCTCAATTTTGCTCCTTGTCTTTTACTCGGGGCGCGCGTTCCGCGTAAAATAGGTATTTGTAATGATCATTACATAATAATATTGTAACGATCATTACAAAAAAGTCAAGGGAAAAGTTATTAAAAAAAAAGAACCCCCGCCGCGAAGATGCGGCGGCGGGGATAAGCGGCTCATTACTTTAAGCGGCGTCAAGTGGCGTCCCGTTTAAAGACCTCCTCCGAATACGTTTGAAGCTCCTTTTTTGCCTCCTTTAAGACGTCCGCCGCCGAAGCTTTCAACTGGGATTGAAAGTAGTTTTTTCTTCCGATTTTTTCGTACCAGCGCTGAAATTTCTTGTATTCTTCTTCGTTCTCGGTAACCTCTGAAAAATTGTAATCCCCGCAGGAATTTTCATGCTTCAGCTCATCGATCAGCGCCTGACAATTTTTGATAAACTCCCGATATTCCTCGTCGATTTGCCCGGTAAATTCGGAAACGATCTCTGCTTCGTCGTCCTCTTCCAAAAACTGAAGCTTTCCCAGAGTTGAGATTCCCCCAAAAGAGATCACCTTTTTTCGAAGGGCTGAAAGGGAGGTGTGCAAATCATCGCGATAGGGGAGCAGCACAACCCCCTGCTGAAGGAATACCGCTCCGAATTCCTTGATCGCCCTCCATACATAGACCCGGCTGTTGGACCGGCTGCCGGGCAGTTTATAAGAAAAAACCAGAAATTCCCTGCTCATGCTTTCCCACCTTTGATACTTTTTCAATTCCGCCTTTTTAACGCAGCAGGCTGGTCCGCTCCGCAGGCCGAAGAGTTGATAAAATTATTATAGCATAATTCCGGAGGATAACATATTAAAATTCATAAAACCGGAACGGGAAAGGCGGGAGAAAATGAAAAGCGCCCGCATTCAGGAAAGCTCAGGAATGCGGGCGCGGGAGTAAGATTAAGATTTCTTTATTTGCTGAGCGGAGCCTCGGGATGCAGGACGGACTCTTTCAGCGGAACCGTCTGATCGCGGCCAAGGTACATACGGTAATACGGCGGATAGGAATTGAGCAGGGCAATCGCCATTTGCCGCAGCTGTTCACCGTCAAGATTTTTTAAAGCCGGGACGTCGTCCTCCGACAGCTTTTCGGCGGCGGTTTTTCCGGCAAACTTTTTCAGGCGCTCGACGGTGTAACGAATGTCGTATTTCGACGGGTAAACTTCCAGCATATCCTTTTCGATGCCTGTGAGCTGATAGACAGCTCCCAATCCGGTGCGGACCGACATTTCAACCGTAAAAACAACATCCTCGGGTACTTCGACATACTGTCCCAGAAAACCGATGTTTGTGCAGCCGTCCGGAACATTCTTCGGGCGGTCCGAAACCTTTCTTGGCATGAACTGGCTGGTGATATACGGCATCATACAGGTGGAGATATAGGAATGGGACAGTACTTCGTCCTTGATGTCGAGCATATTCAAATGATAGAGAAGCTCTGTCATGATTTCCTCGCCGGTGCATTCGCACATGGGCTTTTTCACATAGTTGCCCACGTTTTCACCGTAGCAGCCGTATCCCCACATGACCTGTTCGTCATCCTTCTGGTCAAGGAAGAACGGATTGTGGTGCAGCTCGAAGGACATATCCCAGTTGGAATCCAAAATTGTGATTGCGCCGCCGGTTCCGGCCTTGCTGCCGGTCATTTTCTCGATTCTGCTGACAAGCTCCGGGTAGCCCTTGATGGTGGGCATGAACGAAACCCATTTTGTCTTGTCGATCTGGCCGATGAATTTTTCCGGATGCCCGAATTTCTCATTCTTTTTGGCAAGATTCTGCCAGAGCGTAAAGGCTCCGAGGTCGGCGGTATCGCGGTTGATTGGAGCGACTGTTTTGTTGTCGCCAAAGGCGCTGTTGGTTGTCATTGAGCCGTTTGTGATCAGAACCAGATCCCGATCGTCAAGACGGATGACGGACTCCTCTCCGTTTTGGCGGAGCAATAGGGCTTTTGCAGTGTTGCAGGCGTCGTCCATCTCAAGGTCGTACACCCAGCAGCCGTAAGCCGTTTTCACGCCCTTGTCGCAGAGCCAGGTCATCAGGGGGCGGATCATGGCGTCATATTCGCAGTACTTCGTGTGAATAATTCCCTCAAGGTATTCGTGGCGGACTTCCAGGGCAAAACGCTGAAAATACCGCTGGCATTCCAGCGCGCTGTGGTAGGTCTTAAACGCAAGGCAGCTGTGAAAGTTGATCCAGCAGCTGCTGTGAAAGAAAGATTCGTCAAAGAAGTCTGCAATCTTCTTGTCTTCCAGAGCCGACTCGGGCAGGCTGAGAAAACGCTGCATGTCGGCCATGTCCTTGGGGGAGAAGCGGTAATCATGAACCTTGCTGTACCGTTCGCCCCGGTTCAGAATCACACGGCATTCGGAGTGAATCGGCTCGTCACGGTTGAAATCCACAATGTCGTCCAGCACCGTGCGTCCCTTGTTTTCCAGAGAGGGGATTTTACTGTACAGATACCAGAGGCATTCCATGTACGGTTCCATCTCACGCTCGCCGCGGCACAGGTAACCGAATTCGTTTCGCATGCCGTCCATGCTGCCGCCCACATCGTCGCGTTTTTCCAAGATCGTGATGTTTTCTCCGGGCATGCCGGCGTCGTCAATCAGGAATGCCGCCGCCGCCAGTCCGGCCAGGCCTCCGCCGACGATGTAGGCCTTTTGCTTTTCAATGCCTTCCGGTTTTTTCGGCCGATACATGGTTGAGTAAATGTTCATACATGACAGCTCCTTTTCGTGTAAATTCTGAGGGGTGAACCCTCATTACGATCAAAGTATAACACTGGGACCGCCGGAGAGGAATTGACAGACGGTTTCATGTGTCAAGAGATTTTTACAGATCCTTTCGTCTGTAAAAGGAAAAATTTTTTGTTCATATCAATGTAAAAAAAGTATTATATGGTAAATAAGTTCCTACTCCAACAATCAAAGGCAGATGATAACATGCTGAAAAATGCGAAGGAAGTTTTTGCGGATTCCCTGAAAAAGATGCTTGAAAAAAAGACGCTCGACCATATTACCGTGAAGGATATTGTGGAGGACTGCGGCGTAACCCGCCAAGCGTTTTACTATCATTTTTCGGATATTTACGCCCTTGTGGAATGGATTTTTATTGAAGAAGCTTCCGCGGCTCTTGCCAATAACCGGGATATCGACACCTGGCAGCAGGGTTATTGCAGGGTCCTGCAAAGAATGAAGGAGAACAAAAACCTTGTTTTGAATACCTACCGTTCCATCAGCCGCGAATATCTGGAGACATTTATGTACAAGGTTCTGTATCAGGTGATCTTTCCGGTTGTCGAGGAACAGGCGAAAGGCTTGAATGTTGAAAAGAGACATAAGGAGTTTATCGCGCATTTTTACAGCCTTGCCGTTGTTGCAATGGGAATCGACTGGGTCCGTACGGGAATGAAAGAGGATCCTGAGGAAATAGCCGAGCAGGTTGCCGTCCTGGTAAAAGGGGATTTTCAAAAGGTGCTGAAGCAATACGCCACCTGACGTCTGTCGGCTAGCTTCGGCGGAGGCGGTTTATTTGCGGACGGAACAGGCGCCGATCAAGCATCAGACCTCAAAATTTCGGTCCGATGCATGCGTGTGCCTGCTGCTGCCGAAAATGCCTCTTCAAGTGGCATCGCATACCGGAAGGAACCGAGTGGAACGAAAGCCGGCAGGGAAATTTTAAGGAAAAACAGAATCCCTGCCGTTTGATTCATTAGAATATAGGAGAGAAAAATATGACATACGCGGGAGTTATATACCGGCCGCCAAGCGAGGCGCGAAGCCTGATTGTGCAGGTTACGACCGGCTGTTCCCACAACCGCTGCCGTTTTTGCACGATGTATCGGGACAAGGAATTCAAAATCCGAAGCATGGAAGACATCAGGCGGGACTTTTGCGAAGCCCGTGAGCAATACGGAGATCAAATCGAAAAAGTGTTTTTGGCCGACGGGGACGCTTTGGTGCTGTCCGGCCAAAGGCTGATGGAATTGCTTGCTTTTAGTCGGGGACTGTTTCCCCGACTGAGGTCCGTTACATCCTATGGAACTCCGAAGGATATTCTGAGGCATTCGCCTGCGGAACTGAAAATGCTCCGGCAGGAGGGCCTGTCGATGGTTTATCTTGGGGCGGAGTCGGGGGACGCCCGGGTCCTGCGCCAAATGGAAAAGGGCGCAACCAGAGAGGAAATCATTGAAGCCGGGCAAAGGCTGAAATCCGCGGGAATTCAGTCTTCCGTCACGCTGATTTCAGGTCTGGGAGGGAAGGAGAGGCTGAGCGAACACGCCATAGGATCGGCAGACTTAATCAGCCGGATGAACCCCGACTATGTTGGGTTCCTGACGTTGATGCTGGAGAAGGGCGCGCCGGTTCTGCGGGATATCGAAGAGGGGAAACTGGAACTGTTAACTCCCGAAGAGGTTGTAACCGAAATGGAATTGTTCTTACGGAATGTGAACTCGGAGGGTACTGTTTTCCGGGCAAATCATGCGTCGAATTATGTGATGCTGAAGGGAACGTTAAATCGCGATATTCCCATGATGCTGAACGAGCTTGATGAGGTAAGAAGAGAAAAATTGTTTCGCAGGGAAAACCGGCGCCGACTTTAAGATTGAAAAGGACGGGAATTTCCCAAAGTCCTGTCTGGAGGAAGAAGAGAAAATGGAATTTCTGGACATTGTGGATGAAGACGGGAACCCAACGGGCGAGACGGTATCACGCGAAGCCGCTCACCGGCTTGGCGTTCGCCATCGTACCTCTCACGTGTGGATCCTGAGGATGCGGGAGGGAAAAAGGCAGGTTCTTCTTCAGAAAAGAAGCATTAATAAGGACTCGTATCCCGGGTGCTACGACATTTCGAGCGCAGGGCATATTCCCGCCGGAGACGGTTTTTTGCAGTCGGCGTTGAGAGAATTAAAGGAAGAGCTTGGAGTAAACGCCGATGAAAAGGAACTGATTTATTGCGGATGCCGCCGGTTCGAGTACCGCGGGCTGTTTCACGGCCGTGAATTCCGGGACAATCAGGTCAGTAATGTATATGCGCTCTGGAAAAATCCGGGGGACGGAGAGCTTGTTTTACAGAAATCTGAAGTTGATTCGGTGGTGTGGATGAACTGGGGCGCCTGTGTTGATCTGGTGAAAAACAACAAGGCTCCTCATTGCATTCGGATGGAGGAATTGGAAATGATTCAAAAAGTCTGTTGCACGGAGCCCGGAAAAGAACGCTGAACCCCCTCTTCCCGGCCGCCTGTGCCGAGGGACAGCTGGAAAACCCGGGAGGCAGCCTCTGCTTTTAAGGAGCAGGGCGATGCCAAAGGTACGAAAACCGGAATTTCTCATATGTTTTTATAAAAAGATAACCCATGCGCAAACGGTGCTGTCTGCGCATGGGTTATTGCTTTATTTCAGGGCGGCTCTGTCTGGGGTTGGTCAGACGCGCCCGAGAAGTTCCTTCGGAATTTCACCGTGAGCCTGACCGACAAACTTGTAGATTTCCACGGTCTGCTTGATCTGCGCGTCGGTCAGATGACGAATCGGGCCGACTGCGCGTGCGGCAAGATAGCCTTTGGCGCACTCTTCCAGATAAACCGCGGCGTTGAGCGCCTGCTTCATGGAATCTCCGGTCGTCATGACTCCGTGGTGCGCCAAAATAACCGCGTGGCCGTCGCCCAAAAATTGGACGGTGTCGATGCCCATCTGCTCGCTGCCGGGGGAGCTGTAAGGGGCCACCGAGACGTTGCCGCCGCAGGCGTTGCCCAAAGTTGTAAGGTCGGCGTGGAATTCGTCCTGAATCAGGCCGATTGCCGTAGCGTAAGGCTGATGCGTGTGGATGACCGCGTTCACATCCGGCCTGTGATTAAAAATGTACAGAATGGCGGCTGTGTCCGATGACGGCTTGCGGCCGCCCTCGATGACTGTTCCGTCCGGGTTCATCACGATCACGTCTTCCGCCTTCATGTCCTCATAGATCATTCCGGACGGCGTAACCAGGATTTCGCCGGATGGCTGGCGGAGACTTAAATTGCCTCCCGCGAGAGAAATCAGCCCGTAGCGGTCCAGACTCATGCCGGCCTTGATAATTTCCATTTTTTCTGATTCAAACATAGTAAACCTCCTCAATCTTTTATAAAAAGGGGCAACAGTTCCTCAGGAGAGCGCACAATCCAGTCAGGCTCATACGCGGAAAGGGAGCGCGGGTCCTGGTAACCCCAGGCAACGGCAGCCAAGGGCACGCCCGCAGCCCGCGCTGTCCTCATATCCACGTCGGTGTCGCCGACGAACAGGCACTCCTCCCGACTCAGGCCGAGGAATTGAATCAAATGCAGCAGCGAACGCGGGTCCGGCTTAGAAATCGTGTCGGGTGTCTGGCCCGCGACCGAATTCAGAAGTCCGGGGAAAAAGGAAGAGATGACCTGTTCGGCCAGCGGCGCCGGTTTGTTGGTGAGCACGGCCGTTGCCGTTCCGCGGCGCCGGAGCTCATGGAGCAGCTTCGGAATGCCGGGAAACGGGCGCGTCAGCGCGCAGGGGTCTTTCAGGTAAGTCTGCAAATCATATCGGCGAATCGGCTCCAGCAGTTCCGCAGCCCGGTCGGACGGGCAGCCGCCCAGCAGCAGCAGGCGGGGATAAAATTCCGCGATTGGCAGGCGGCACAGGCCGCGGCACTGTTCGGCGGAAACCGGACTCAGGCCGAAGTGCGCGAGCGAAGCGTTGCAGCAGCGGCACAGGGTCGGGAGAGTGTCCAGCAGGGTTCCGTCAAGGTCGAAAATACAGGCCCTGAACATTCCTTATACCGCGGAGAAATCCTCGAAGCGAATTTCCTCAAGGCCTTTTTCGCTGATTTCGAAGGATTTTCCCATCAGGTTTTCGACCGCGCCGATTAGCGTCATGGCATCCATCTGGTATTTTTTGAGCAGGTACATTTTTGAAGCGCCGTGCGCGTAGGTGTCCTGCAGGCCGACCTTCACCAGCTTTTTGCCGATTCCGTGCTCGGCCATCACGTCTGCGACCGCAGAGCCCAGACCGCCGATCACGGTTCCGTTTTCAATGGTGACGACGCCGTATTTTGCCTTTTGGCACGCTTCCACTACTTGCGGGTCCGTGAAGGGCTTCAGCGTGGAGACATGCAGGTGCCGGATGGAAACTCCTTTTTCCCGGAGCGCGGCGGTCGCGCGCAGAGCTTCCTCCGTGCAGACAGAAGAAGAGAGCAGTGTAATGTCTGTTCCCTCTGAAAGAATGCGGGCGTGGTTGAAGCGGATCGGCTCGTCCGCCGGGAAGAAACGGGGGACTTCCTTGCGGAGCATCCGGATAAACACGGGACCGTTGTAGCTGTAGGCGAGGTCGAGAACCCCCTCGATCTCCGTCGCGTCCCCAATGTCGAAGATGGCGAGGTTTGGAACCGTGCGCAGCACGCCCACATCATTTGTGGACTGATGCGTCACGCCGCCCGGCGTGGTGATTCCCGGGACAAAGCCGACAAAAACCACGGGAAGATTCGGGTAGGCCACGCTCATTTCCAGCTGGTCGAGGATGCGGCGGTACAGAAAGACCGAAAACGTGTGCAGGAACGGACGGAAACCTTCGCGCGCCATACCGGCGGCCCAGGAGCACATGTTCTGCTCCGCGATGCCCATGGAAAAATAGCGGTCTGGGAAAACCTCGTGGAATTCCTTGATTTCACAGGAGGTTCCCAGGTCCGCAGACATCACGACGACCTCCGGGTGCTCTTTGGCAAGACGAATCATGTTTTTGGAATGCGTATTCACTTCAATTTTCATTGCTTTTCACCTCACCCTTTCGTTACATCTGCTCGCAGAAAGAGATGAACTCTTCCCGGCGGTCTTTCGGAATTCTGACAAAATGCTTCGGGACAAGGGATTTCAGCGGAGGAATCCCCTGCGCGGGGTCGGTGTCGCAGAGAACCATCAGCGGCTTTCCCGGATGCGGGGTCTGCGCCGCTTGTTCCAAAGCTTCAATATCGTGGCCGTTAATCTGCACCGCTTCCCAGCCGAACGCCTTCATGCGGTCGGTCAGCGGCTCCGTGTTCATCACGTCCTTGGTCCAGCCTTCCACCTGCTGATGGTTGATGTCCGCGTAAACGATGAAATTGTCCAGATGATAATAGGCGGCGGCCTGGAAGCATTCCCAGTCCTGTCCTTCTTCCAGTTCTCCGTCGGAGAGCATGCAGTAGATTTTTCCGGCGTTTCCCTTCAACTTGTACGCGTGGGCTGTGCCCGCTGCAATGGAAACCGTCTGCCCCAGGGACCCCGCCGTGTTTTCAAAACCCGGGGAGTGTTCCGCTCCGATCATTTCCATATTCCAGCCGTCCGCGTTGAATTTGTCGATGGCGGCTTGTGAAATGCGTCCGCATTCCGCCAGTGCGCAGTAGATGACGGAGGCGTAATGGCAGCAGGAAACGAACAGGCGGTCCCGATCCGGCGTTTGTTCTCCATTGTAGAGAGAACCCTTCGGGTAGTCCATGTTTTGCGCCGAAGGAACTCCCGGAAACGGCTGGGCGTCCGGATTCCCGAGGCTTGGCCCGATGTTCAGGATGTTCATGTAGAGAGTGGTGACGATTTCTGCGGAAGAGCAGGCCTGTGTGAGGTAGCAGCCCCCGCGCTCGATCGCCAGGCTGAGAATGTGCTTGCGCACGTTGGTGGCTGCGCGGGCAATCTCCTCGTTGGAAAATTTTTTGTCCGGCATAATACAGATCTCCTTTCGACTCTAACTCCGTAGGAATGTTTAGACGGAAAAAGCTGGGCAGGGCTTTCTAAGCAAGCCGCTTGTTGCCGTGCTGGCCTGACCGGGTAACGGGACATGACCCAGACGGTATAATAATTATTTCATATAAATGAACATATGTCAATACATAATATTTGATAAATCCCTAAAATATATTTAAATAAAACGATTAAAATGTGCAGAATATCAAAAAACAGTTGACATTTTATCAAAAATTGAGTAAAGTAGAATTGTAAAAAGATTCATTGGTATGAACATAATTTAATTCTTGAGCACGAATGGCGGAAAAAACAGGAGGAATTTCAAGCATGAAAGCAGTTGTAAAAAGCTCGACTGGCTACGATAACATGATTTATGAGGAAATCCCGGAACCGGAGGCGACCGGTGATCTGGTGAAAATCAAGGTTGCCTATTCCGGAATCTGCGGGACGGACCTTCACGCGTTCAAAGGAACTTACTCCAGCACAAAGCCGCCGGTGGTCCTGGGACACGAGTTTTCAGGAATCGTCACCGCGGTGGGGCCGGAGGTGAAAAAAATCAAAGTCGGGAATCGTGTGACAAGCGAGACGACGTTTTCCACCTGCGGCCACTGCTCCTACTGCCTTTCCGGGGATTACAACCTCTGTTCTCACCGCAGGGGCATCGGCACCCAGATCAACGGCAGCATGGCGGAGTATGTGGTCAGCCGCGAAGAGAGCATCCACATCGTGCCGGAAGGTGTCTCCCTGCTTTCGGCGGCGCTGACCGAGCCGCTGGCCTGCGGTGTTCATGCCGGCATTGAAAAGGGAGATGTGCAAAAGGGCGACGTCGTCTGCATTTTCGGTGTCGGCGCCATCGGCCAGATGGTGGCGCAGGTTTGCAAGGCAAGGGGAGCGACGGTTGTCGTGGCCGGGTTGAGCTCGGACCGGGAGCGCTTCCAGATCGCGCTGGACAACGGCGCGGACCGCGCGGTCGACCAGATGAAGGAGGACCTGGCGCAGGTCATCGGCCAGATGACCGGAGGCGAAGGGGCGGATATTTCCTTTGAATGTTCCGGAGCGGTGCCGGCAGCCAACAAGGCGCTGGAAATTACGCGCCGAAAGGGCAAAGTGATTCAGATGGGTGTTTTTCCGCAGTCAAAGGAGCAGATCTGGACGGATTTGATTCTGCACAAGGAGATCAACTATGTCGGTTCCCGCAGTCAGAAGCCGAGTTCCTGGAGAACTTCCATTCAGCTGCTTGCGGCCCACACGGTTGTCCCGGAAAAAATCGTGACGAAAATCGTCACCCTGGAGAATTGGAGGGAGGGGTTCGAGACGTCGATGCGCGGAGAGGGAGTGAAGGCCGTAATTTCCTGCAACGCCGACCTGGAGGACAAATAAAAAGGCAGAGGCAAAAGCCTCTGCGCAACATTTTCTGTTTTGTTTTGGGAACGGCTAATTTCCGCGGGCAAGCTCCAGCATGCGAACGGCAAGCGCTTCGTCTGCGACAAGGACGTTGATGTATTTTCCCCGGATGGCCCCAAGCACCGCCTCCGCCTTAAACGCAGCCGCGCTGATGCCGACGGACCACTCGGCGGCATGCATGGCGTCCAGCGGCGCCCCGATGGTGTAACGGCCCTCCGGCTCCATATCGATCGGGCTTCCGTTCCGGTCATAAGGGCGCGCCAGCAGGTGCCCCACGGCCCCTTTCCCGATGATGTTCATGCGGTCCTGATCGGTGAAATAGCCGGACTGCTGCAGCGTGGTGCCGGAGTCGAACGATCCGATTCCGGTCAGGATGATGTCGACATGGTTGGCCTGGTTCAGGGTTGCCTCGATCTGAGGCTCTTTGATCAAATAGGAGTGTACGGTTTTGCTGCCGACGTAAATCGGGGCGTAAATGTTGGAATAAGTGCCTCCAAGCCGCTTGGAAATCCGGAGAGCCAGCTCGATCCCGTCGATGTTGGGATTCCCGGTGCCGAGGCAGCCGACCATTTGGACCACGTGAACGTTGTAGTAGTCCTTCCGTTCGATCAGATCGCAGAGGTACTGCGGCGCGGCGCCCCAGGAAATGCCGATGACCTTGTTGTTCTCCATAATGGTGTTAAAAAAATGGCTGGCCGCCTCGCAGCACCTGCGCAGTGCCTTGTGGTATTCGTAGGAGCCGTTAACCACAATCGCTTCCCGCAGACCGAACGTGTTCCGCAGGTCGAACGAGAGCTTCGCGTTTTTTCGCACCGGGCTGTGAACAATAATTTCCACGATTCCGGCATCCTTCGCTTCCTCCAGAAGGCGGGATACCGTTGGCCGGGAAGTATTCAAAATTTTCGCAATATCAATTTGATTCAGTTTCTGTTCATAATAAAGTTCGGCGGCACGCACCAGAAGGTCGGTTTTATCTTCCATTGGGAAGAATACACTCCTTTGTTAAAATCGGTAAAGATATTCTGATAGCAGTATACCATAATCTTGACGATCTCAAAAGGACTATTCAATAAATCATTTCGGAATGGAGACGAGAGACATGTATCGGTATGAAACAGCCGTAAAAAATCCAACGGGTCTGCACGCAAGGCCGGCTTCACAAATGACGCAGCTCTGCAAAAAGTTTTCCGATAATATCGCGCTGGTCTGCGGAACGAACCGCGTGAATCCCAAAAGCATCATTTCCATCCTGTCCGCCGGAATCAAACAGGGGACCGCGGTCACCGTTGAAGTGGAGGGGGAAAACGAAGAGGCCGTGTGTATGCAAATCGTTTCGCTGATCGAAAATCTTACTGATTAAGGAGATGACCTGGACATGCGGGCAATTTACGAAGATCTGGTTGTCTGCGGCGTTGATGCCGCGGACGCGGAGGACGCGATCCGTCAGGTTGGGCGTTTTCTTTTCCGGAAGGGATTTGTCAAAGACACCTACGTTGACGCGGTGGCCGCACGTGAAAAGGAGTTTCCGACGGGCTTGCAGCTGAAAAATCTTGCCGTGGCAATGCCGCATACCGCGGGCGTTCACGTCAACACGCCAGCGGTATGCGTGGCCAAGCTGGCACATCCGGTTCAGTTCGCGCACATGGGCGATCCGGAAACGGAAGTTCAGGCGGAGCTTTTGTTCATGATGGCGATTCAAAATCCGGATGCCCAGCTGGAAACCCTGCAAAAGGTGATGAAGGTTTTTACCGACGAAGCGGCCGTCGCCGAATTTAAGGCGGCCGGCGACAGGGAATCCCTTTATCAGGCGGCGAAACGCCATATCGGGTAAAACGAAGAGATGAAATTCAAGGAGGTAAATGCAATGGCAAAACATGTAAAGATTCTTTGCGTCTGCGGTTCGGGGACTGTCAGCTCCGCGATGGTCGCGAACAAGCTGAAGGAAAAGCTTGCCGACTACGGCTATGCTGTTGAGGCGACGGAATGCAGCCCAAACTCCGCCGAAACGGCTTTGGCCTCGGGAGGATTTTCCCTGATGGCCTGTGTCAGCCCCGTCTATCAGGAGTTCGGGGTCCCAAAGGTAAACGCGGTCGGCATGCTGACCGGCCTTTCGGAAGATCAGGTGCTGCAGGACTGCTTGAAAATTTTAGAGAAGGAATAAGCAATCCTTCTGCGCGGAGAGTATGAATTTATAAAGAAATCCAAAGGGATTAAAAAAATACGGAAAGCCGTTGGACGGCGTGACAAAATCAAGGGGGATGTTTGTATTGGATAATTTCTTTAAAGGCATGAGCGACGTTTTTTCTACGTTCGGGGCGGGTGTCTTTGTTCCTGTCATTTTGTTTGTCATTGCGATCGGCATGGGAGTAAAAGGGAAAAAAGCCTTTAACTCGGCTCTTCTCTGCGCGGTTGGACTGACCGGGTTCAATCTGGTCATCAGCAGTTATGGGAACATCATTACTCCTGTCGTCAATTCCATGGTAAAAAACTCGCATGTAAACCTTCCCGCGCTGGACACCGGGTGGCAGTCCACCTCTGTGATTGCTTATTCCACCAGCGTCGGCCTGATCTTCATCGGAATCGCCATTGTAATCCAGCTTGTGCTCTTTTTCAGTAAATGGACGGACATATTCATGGCTTCCGACTTATGGAACAACTATTCGTTCATGGTATGGGGCTCCATGCTTTATGCCCTGACGAAAAACATGTGGCTTGCGCTGACCTGCATGGTCGTGCAGCTGCTGTACATTCTGCTTTTCAGCGAAGTGGTCGCCAAGCGCTGGTCGAATCACTATCAGTACCCGAACTGCTGTATGACTGCTCCGCACCATATGGAAGCGGTGCCGTTTGCCCTTTTCATGAACTGGTTTCTCGGGAAGCTCGGTTTTAACAAAATCAAGCTCAACGCGGCTTCCATTCAAAGACGGTTCGGCCTCCTGGGCGAGCCGATGTTCATCGGCCTGGTGATCGGCGCACTCATCGGCGTATTGGGGAATCTCAGCGCTTTGAATCAGCTGGCCTCATGGGGCGTCATCACCTCCTCCGCGGTTTCAACTGCGGCGGTTATGGCGGTTTTCCCGAAAGTCGGCGGGATTTTCGCTTCCGCGTTCACCTCGCTGACAGACGCCTATAAGTCCAAGGCTGCGAAGAGCGGGCAGGGACGCGTCTGGTATCTTTCCGTCAACGACGCCGCCGGCTACGGCGAGCCGAACACGCTGGTGACCGGCATTCTGCTGATGCCCATTATGCTGCTGCTGGCGTTTGTCCTGCCGGGCAACACCATCCTGCCGATGCTTGATCTGGTCGCGCTGCCTTACATGGTTGAGGTGTTTGTCTGCGTTTCTCACGGCAACATCGCCAAAAGCCTGCTTTCCGGCGCCATTTGGTTCAGCCTCGGCCTGATTGTTGCCTCGCAGCTGGCTCCCACCTTTACGCAGGTTGCGATTGCAGCGGGCTTTGAGCTGCCGCAGGCCGGCGTGTACATCATGAGCTTCGGAATCATGTGCCATCCCCTGATCGCGGGTCTGTTTTACGCGTTCCTGTCCCGGAACCCGGTGATCATCGGCGGCGTGATTATCCTGTACTTTGTTCTTTACTATCTGTTCCGTAAGAATAAGGACCGTGTGGTGGACTGGCTGGAAAATTACGGAGCCATTCCGGAAGTTTCCCAGACCTGAGCACGATTTGCTGAAACAGAAGGCCCTGCAGCAATCGCAAGTTCCAAAACAGATCCGCGGCCGCTGTTGCAGGAAAGGACAGCGGCCCTTTTTTAAGGAGAGGGAAATGCTTGATTTTTTGAAAAGCGAACCACAGAACATAGTTGTCGTCGGCGATGCTTTTGTCCGGCCGGAGACGATGGAGCGCGCTGTCCGCGCCTCGCGGGTTAACGCGGCGGAGGTATCGCGCGTTTTCTGGGGAAATGAGGATAAAGACGACTTTGCCGCCCGCCAGATGAATCTTGAGAAAAACGGACCGGAAGCGGAACCCTGGGCGGAGGGCCTTGCTCCCCTGCTGAAGGACTGCACCGTGCTGATGACTCATTTCAGCCCTGTGCCGCGCGGGCTGATTGACCGGGCACCGAAGCTTCGGGCCGTACTGACCTGCCGGGGCGGAATGGAACACATCGACGTAAAGGCGGCCGGCGAGCGGAAAATCCCGGTGATCAACGTAATCCGGAACGCGGTGCCCGTCGCGGAATTCGCACTCGGCTTGATGCTTGCAATGACGCGCAACATCGCGTCTTCCCATCATCGGCTGATGGAGGGAGAGTGGCTTAAGGAATTTCCGAACTCCGGGTTTGTCTCCACGCTCGGCAGCCTGACCGTCGGTCTGGTCGGACTGGGAAATGTGGGGATGGAGCTTGCAATCCGTTTAAAAGCGCTGGAAGTTCCATTGATCGTACAGGACGATTATCTGGACCGGGACCGCATGAAGCGCAATGGTTTGGGAGATGTTACAATCGTAGAGACGAAAGAGGATGTGTTTCGGCTTGCCGATCTGGTGAGCCTGCATCTGCGCCTGACGCCGGAGACGCGAGGCATAATTGATCAAAGCTGCTTTTCACTGATGAAGCCGAGCTCCTATCTGATCAACACGGCCCGGGGAGGAATAGTCAACCAGGCCGACCTGATCGACGCTCTGCGCCGCCATGCCATTGCGGGCGCGGCCCTTGACGTGTTTGACCGGGAGCCGCTGACCCCGGAGGATGGATTTGCCGGATTGGACAATGTGGTGATTACCCCCCACATTGCCGGCGCTACCGTTGACGCGATTCCAAATTCCCCATTTCTTCTCATGCGAACGGTCGATAAAATCCTGACGCAGGGACTGAAAGACAGAATTGTAAATTACAAAGAAATTTTTTCGGACTGATTAGGAGGATTTTGACATGATTTTAAAAGAGGAACGCGAGCAGGTTGTGGAGTTTGGAAAGAAGCTGGTGGAGCTGGGCCTTACCGTAGGCACGTTTGGAAACGTCAGCGTATATAGTCCGAAGGAAAAGCTGATGGCGATCAGCCCGTCCGGAATGGACTATTTTCAGATCGACCCGGAGGATGTGGTTGTGCTGACGCCCGACGGAGAAAAGGTAGACGGCGAAGCGAAGCCTTCGAGCGAATACGACATGCACCGAATTTTCTACCAGAAGAGGCCGGGCGTCAATGCCGTGATTCATACGCACTCCGTTTACGCGACCACGCTGGCCTGCCTGCACTGGAAAATCGAGCCGATTCACTATGAGGTTGCCTATGCGGGGCCGGATGTCCCGTGCATCCCGTATGTACAGTTCGGAACCTACGAGCTGGCCGTGGCGGCTCTGCAGGCCATGGGGAACGATCATTATGCGTGCCTGCTCGGCAACCACGGCCTTCTCGCCGTGGGAAGCAGCCTCACTTACGCGCTGGATGTTGCGCAGCAGACGGAATTTGTCGCTCAGCTGTATTACAACACCAGAGTTGCGGGCGGCGGCGTCAACCTGACCGACAAGGATATGAAGAATGTTTTGGGAGCGTTTCAGTCATACCGTCAGAGATAACAAGGGAGATAATTTTATGAAAGTCATCAAGGGCCTGGCCGGTGCTTCCGGATATGCGGCCGGACATGCCGTGGTTTTTTCGCGGACGGTAATTCCGACCGATAAAAAGAAGATTGAAGATCCCGAAGCGGAAATAACCGCGCTTGAATCCGCGCGTTCGCGTTACGTCCGCTCTTTGGGGCTTTTGGCGGAACGCGCCCGCCGGGAGCACGGCGAACAGGAGGCCGCTATTTTTGAGGCTTACCGGGAAATAGCGTCGGACGACGTGTTTTTTGATGAGATCAAGGAAAAAATTCGCACGGAGCGCGTCGACGCCTCCTGGGCGATCGAACAGAAGCGTTCGGAAACGGAATCTGTTTTGGACGGTTTGGACGATCCCTATTTGAAAACCAGAAAGGACGACATCAACAACGTCTGCAGGGAGGTTACGGCGGAGCTGCAGGGCGCCGGCGCCGCGGACCCGATTGCCGAAGCCGGCGGGGACGACTTGATCGTGTTTGCCGAAGATCTGACTCCTGCCGATACCGTCCGCCTGGACCGCGCGCGTCTGAAAGGCATGGTGACAGAAAAGGGCGGCGTGACGTCCCATACCGTGATTCTGGCCAAGCTGCTTGGAATTCCGGCGATTGTGGGAACGGGCCCCATGCTTTCGGAGGTTCAAAACGGAGACGAAGTGCTGGCCGACGGCGGCTCCGGCACGGTGGTCCTTTCGCCGGACGCAGCCGGCAGGCAGGGTTTTCTCGCAAAACAAAAAAAGGCGGGGCTTCGGGAATCTTTATACGCGGAATGCCGTGCGAAACCCGCTCGTACCCGCGACGGCTTTTCCGTGCGCGTGGATGTTAATTCCGGCGATAAAGAGAGCATAGAGACGTTCAACGCCGATGAGTGCGACGGCGTAGGGCTGTTCCGCACGGAGTTCCTCTATATGGGGCAAAAGGATTACCCGTCCGAAGAATTCCAGTTTGAAGTCTACCGCGGCATGGCGGAAAAGGCGGGCGGAAAGGAACTGATTATCCGCACGCTGGATATCGGCGGCGACAAGCAGCTGGATTATATGGACCTTCCCAAAGAAAGCAACCCGTTTCTGGGGTTCCGCGCCATTCGGATCTGCCTTTCCAGGCCGGAGCTTTTTCAAACGCAGCTGCGCGCCATTCTGCGGGCCGGCGTGTATGGAAACGTGAAAATCATGTTCCCAATGATTGTGAACCTGGAGGAGCTGCTTCAGGCGAAATCACAGCTGGAGGCCGCCAAGAGAGAACTGGACGGACGCCAAATTGCCTATCGAAGAGACATCCCGGTCGGCATCATGGTGGAAACGCCGGCCGCGGTACTGCTCTCGGATATTCTTGCGAAGCATGTGTCGTTTTTTTCCATTGGCTCAAACGATCTGATTCAGTATACCACGGCGACGGACCGGATGAACGAAAAAGTTCAGTATCTGTATGACAGCTGCAACCTGTCCGTGCTGCGGTCGATCCGGATGGTCTGCCGGAACGCGCACGCGAACGGCGTGCAAGTCGGAATCTGCGGAGAGACGGCTTCGGAGCCCCGCCTGATTCCGCTTTGGTGCGCCTTGGGCGTGGATGAGCTTTCGGTGGCTCCGCCGCTGGTCGGGCGGACCAAATATATCGTCGGGCAGGTGTCCAAAAAGGAAATGGAAGAGAGGACGGAAAAGCTTCTCGCTTCCGGAAGCATTCCGGAAGCCAAACAGGAGCTTTCGGGAATTCTCGGGGAGCTTGGACTATGAGTGGAAAACGGGCAGGGAAAAAGCGGGCGGCGGCAGTCCAAAGTAAAAAAATCGAATCCGTGCGGGGCGAACGCTGCGTCTACTGCGGGAAGCCCCTCGAAGCGGGCGGCGAACCGTTTGAAGCGACAGTTAAAAGCCGCAGATTCCATACGTGCTGTGCCTCCTGCAAAGAGGCAACCGAGCGTTATGTCCTGCTGGATAAGCGGAAAAAAGTCTGGTTGTATCTGACTCTTCTTCTCTGTGCGGCCGGGATTATCATCAGCGCCATGGGGGCATCGAATCTCTTTATGTACGGCAGCATCCTTCTTGCCGGAATTGGATTTTTGGCCTTTCCGTACCCGATTACGACGTTTGAGACATTTTTGAGCTGCCCGATTCAACGGGTGACTGTGATCACCCGCGCGGTGGGGGCCTTGCTGAGTGTTTTGGGTCTTCTTTTCCTGCTCCTGGCCCACTGAAAGAAGCGGGGGCTTTTACCGTCTTTTGACCGCGTTCCGCCCGCAGCGAGCGCGGATTCAGCCGGAAGTCAGCATGCCGGTTTCTGAAACGTCGTATCCGCCGATCGCCTGAAGCTCGGCGCGGAACTCCGGGGAGCGAACCGTTTCCAAAGTCTGCCGAAACAACGGCTTTGAAAGGTTTTCCTTCTTGAAAACAAGGTCGTACCGTTCCTTCTGCAGAGGAACGAATTCAATCGAATCAACCTGCATCGCCGTTTTTTCAATGCCGACCGCGGCGTCCGCTCCGCCGCGGGCAACCGCGCCGGCAGCCGCAAGATGTGTGAGGCAGGCACGGTTGTAGCCCTTGATCTGCGTTCCCTCAAGACCGAGCAGGCGCAGATGCTCATCCAGAAGGATTCTGGTTCCGCTTCCTTTTTCGCGGTTTGCAATGGTGATGTCGGAGCGTTTCAGGTCTTCCCAGGAGCACAGGTTTTTCGGATTCCCTTTTTGCACGTAGAAGCCCTGCATCCGGTAGGCCAGATTAACCGAGACAACCGCAGTTCCGGGGAGCAGGCTCCGGAGGTATGTCGTGTTGTACGTTCCGGTTTTCCCGTCCCAAAGATGAGCCGTCGCAAGCTGCACTTCATTGTTATAGAGGCCGTAAAGACCGTTGTAGCTGCCGATATACGAACGAAGAATCCGCTGGCCTTCGCGAAATTCTTCCAGCCTGCGGGAGAGCAGGTCGAGCGCAAGGTCCTGCCCGCACAGGACAAATCCGTTTTCGACAGGCTCCCGCTCTGAAAGAAGAGGATTTCGGCCTGCGTTTTTGTCCGCTTTGCCCGGGCCGGTCTTGGCGGACTCAAGATACGCGCGAATGTCGCTGTAATCAAAGCGGATTTTATTGCCGATGCGGTAGCCGTTCAGCTCTTTCCGCTTAATCAGCTCGTAGACCAGATTTTTGCTGATTTTCAGCAGATCCGCGACTTCCTGGGGAGTCAGTGCAGTAAGCTCTTTTGCCGGTTGGTTCATTTCACAAGTCCCTTTCCGCTTTATTTCGTTACTAATTATACCAAATTGTCATTCGTTTGCAAGAAAAGGATGGTGTCTTTTTGCACTGACTTTATTTATTTTAGTTCATGATGGAATTAATTGGGATTTTTTCTACACTTCACTAATAAATTATGTTTAAAATCGAATAAAACCTTTTATCTAACGGATTATTTTCGAAGTATTGCAATATAAAACAAAACGATTTAAAATGAAACGGTACAAAAACAAACAGAATGCGGACGGAAGCAAAGAAGCTTAACGGCTTTACTTCCGTCTGTTTTTTTATTTGCTGGTACCGGAATACCCGGCTGCGGCAGACAGGAGGAAAGAGAGGATGGAAATAGGTCAGGTAAAGTGGAAAAATGTACGATTATACAGGGTCGCCGTCGGCCTATCCCTGACGATTCTGGCGGTCGGTCTTTTTTTGGGATGTTCTCAGGGGAGCGCGAGCCCGCCGAATTCACAGGCCGCCTCCATTCTTTCCTCCGACATCTCATCCGAGGCGACTTCCAGTCATCGGAAGGCCGCAGACGGGACAAGGACGATCACGGACATGATGGGAAACCGCATCACTGTGCCTGACGAGATCCGCCGGGTGTATTGCTCCAGTCCCATTGGAACCGACTTCCTTTACACGCTCGCGCCCGAAACGCTCCTCGGGTGGAGCTGGGCTATGTCGGACGAGGAGAAAAAATATATTCTCTCTCCGTACAAGGATCTGCCGGTTCTCGGAGGGAACATGGCGGGACAGAATTCCATCAATACGGAAACCGTTATTAAACTGAAGCCGGATATCATTCTGGACTTTGCGCACGAGGGACAGGTCGGCGAAGCGGTGAAAAAGCTGAGCGAACAGACAGGAATTCCGATTGTGGAGGCGCCCTCCGATCTGGACCGGACCGAAGAATGCTATCGATTTTTCGGGAATCTCATCAATCGAAAGGATCGCGGTGATCAACTGGCGGATTATGTAAGGGACTCTCTCGCAAAGACGAAAGCCGCCTGCGAAAAGGTCCCGGCCGGCCGGCGGATGAAGCTGTATTATTCGGAAAGCGCCGACGGGCTAAAAACGGACGGGACGGATTCCATGCATACGGAGGTGATCGACTTTGTCAGGGCAATCAACGTGGTGGATATGAAAACCACCGCGATGGCGAATGGAACGGCTGTGTCGATGGAACAGGTCCTTGCCTGGAATCCGGAGGTAATTCTGGTGAATAGGAAGATGGGGGGCGATGAATTTTTAAAATCCGTTTACTCCGACCCTAAATGGGCCGCCGTTTCCGCCGTGCGGAACAAACGAATTTACACGCCGGTTTCCGTCCCGTTCAACTGGTTTGACCGCCCGCCCTCCGTGGCGCGCGTGCTGGGGGTACAGTGGCTTGCGAGTGTTTTGTACCCCGATACGGTAAAAATAGACCTGAAAAATGAAATACAAAAATTTTATCAGCTTTTTTATCAGGCCGAAGTATCCGGTGAGCAGGCCGAAGCGCTGCTGAAAGCCTCGGGAGTCGGTCCATGAACGCCCCGTCGGTCAGGCTTGTAAAGATCGGGCCAAGGGCCGGACGCGTGAGTGTGAGCCAAAAAAGAGTGAAAATCGCGGCGGTATTGCCCATTCTGCCGATTGCCGCTTTTCTGTTTTCCCTCACGGTCGGGCGGTATGGAATCCCGCTTCCCGAGTTTTTCAGGCTGCTCCGGATGCGGGCGCTGGGAATCGCCTTGGAAGGAAACTTTTCCACAATGGCGACGGTCCTGTTCGGCGTGCGCCTTCCCTGGATCCTGAGCGCCTTGCTGGTCGGCGCGGCTCTTTCCGCCTCCGGCGCGACGAATCAGGGAATATTCAAGAACCCGATGGTGTCGCCGGATATTCTCGGCGCCTCGGCCGGCGCCGGTTTCGGCGCGGCGCTGGCGATTCTGAACTCGTTCGGAATCCCGGGGATTGAACTCTCTTCTTTTTTAGGCGGAATCACCGCCGTTTTAATGACTTCGCTTTTCACCCGCGCGGTTGGGCGGCACGGAGAAACGGTTTTGCTTTTGATTCTGACCGGAATGGTGGTGCAGAATCTGTTTAGCGCATTCACCTCCATCACGAAGTATGTTGCGGACCCGAATGACAAGCTCCCGGAGATCACGTTCTGGCTGATGGGAGGACTTTCCTCCATCACCTGGCGGGAGGTTTGGATGCTTCTGATTCCCTGTGCGGCCGGCATGATCCCGCTTTTTTTAAGCCGCTGGCAGATCAACGCGCTGACCTTCGGGGACGAGGAAGCACAGTCGCTCGGCGTGGATACGCGGAAAATCCGCATTTTGCTGATTTTCTCGTCCACTCTGCTGACCTCGGCTTCCATCGCGGTCTCCGGAATGATCGGCTGGGTCGGGTTGATTATTCCGCATCTGACGAGACTTGTGGTCGGCCCCAATTACAAAACGCTTCTGCCGGCGTCCGTTCTGATCGGGAGCGCCTTCCTCCTTTTGGTTGACAATGCCGCCCGCTGCATTTTCCCGACGGAAATTCCGCTTGGAATTCTGACCTCAATCATCGGCGCTCCGTTTTTTCTCTATCTGCTGCTGAAAAGAAGGGGGGCGGCGGAATGAAACTGGAGCTTTCGTCCGTCGCGTGCGGGTACGGCGGAAAGAACGTCCTCAGCGGAATTTCGTTCAGCGTTTCCTCCGGCGAAATTCTCTGCATTCTGGGACCGAACGGCGTGGGAAAAACCACGCTGTTCAAATCGGTGCTCGGATTTCTGAACCTGAGGGGCGGGGAAATCCGGGCCGATGGGGAGAATGTGAGCGGCTGGTCGCGAAGACGGTTTGCACGTTCCATCGGCTACGTCCCCCAGGCGCACAACACCCCCTTTCCATTCACGGTCTTCGATGTGGTCCTGATGGGCCGCACCGCCTATTTCGGCACGTTTTCCACGCCGGGCGAACAGGATCGTAAAATCGTTGAACGGGTGCTCGAGGCGCTGGAGATTGATTGCTTGAGGAACCGCCGGTTTACGGAGCTCAGCGGCGGCGAACGGCAGATGGTTCTCATTGCCCGGGCGCTGGCGCAGAAACCGAAAATTCTTGTAATGGACGAACCAACCAGCAATCTTGATTTCGGGAATCAGATTCGCGTTCTGAGGCGGATTAAGAAGCTGTCGCAGAGCGGCCTGGGAGTCGTGATGACGTCCCATTTTCCCGATCATGCGTTTCTGTGTTCTTCCCGCGTGGCCCTGCTGCGGCGGGGTGGGTTGCAGATCGGCGCGCCGGATACAATCGTTACGGAAAAAAATTTACAGGATATTTATGGGGTTTCCGTGAAAATTGCTGAAGTTTCCATCGGAAACGGCATTGGTGTCAAGACCTGCGTCCCCCTGATTAACTGAAAAAGCGTGAAGAACAAGGAGATGAAGAAGATGAATCATGCGGAAGATTTTGACTGCATCGCGGAAAATATCTTTTTCCCGATCTATGAGGTGATTGCAAAGGACATCCTCGCTTATTCCAAAATCACCTCCGGAAGGATTCTTGACCTGGGCTGCGGGGGCGGGCATCTGGGGCTTTCCGTATTAAAACAGGAAAAAGGGCTTTCAGCTGTTTTACTGGATCGGAACCCGGACGCGGCGGCGATCGCGGAACATCGGGCGGCGCAGTGGGGCCTCAGACAGCGCGCAACGCCGATCGTTGCCGACGTTTCACGGATTCCGCTTCCTGACGGCAGCGTCGACCTCGCCGTGAGCCGCGGTTCTTTCGGTTTCTGGCCGGATGAGGGCCTCGCCTTTTCTGAAATTCTGCGGGTTTTGAGCCCGGGCGGCAAAGCCTATATCGGCGGCGGATTCGGGAACCTGGACCTGAAGCGGAAAATCGTGGAAAAGATGAAGACGGTTTCCCCCGACTGGCCGGAGTGCGTTCACCGGAAGACCAACGGATTTACCGCAGAGGATTACGGCAAAATTTTAAGCGGGCTCGGCGCGGAATTTGAGTTCATTGACAATGAGGAGAAGGGCTTCTGGATTTTGCTGCAGAAGCCACGCAGAATGGAGGCCGTGTCATGAAGCTGATTACAGTTTCGGGCCCGCCGTCCTCCGGGAAAACTTCCGCCGTTCTTCAGGCAGTTCGGTTTTTCCCGCAGAATGTCAGATTCGGCGTTGTTAAATTCGACTGCCTTTCCACCTGTGACGACGGGATATATCAAAAATCGGGGATTCCGGTGCGGGTCGGCATCTCCGGAAATCTGTGCCCCGATCACTATTACATCACAAATATCAGCGAGGCGGTTCAGTGGGGGCTGAATAACCGCTTCGATTATCTGATTTCCGAAAGCGCGGGGCTGTGTAACCGTTGTTCTCCCCATATCCGGGACGTCCTCGCCGTCTGTGTGATCGACAATCTTTCCGGAATCAACACGCCCCAGAAAATCGGCCCGATGCTCCGCAACGCGGACCTCGTGGTCGTAACGAAGGGCGACATTGTTTCGCAGGCGGAGCGGGAGGTGTTTTCCTTTCACATCCGAAAAACAAACCCGAGGGCCGCCGTCGTTTCCGTCAACGGTCTCACAGGGCAGGGGGCGCTGGCTCTAAGCAAGTGGTTTGAGCGTGCAAAAGAAATTGACAGCTTGGAGCACATGCGTCTCCGCTTTACCATGCCGGCGGCCGTATGCTCCTACTGCCTCGGACAGACGCTGATCGGGAAGGAATTCCAGATGGGATTTACCAGAAAAATGGAGTTTTGAGGAATCAATATGGAACACAGTCAGATTTTAAAAATGATTCACACGCAGAAGCTGGGGCGGCTTTTCGAGCTTTGCCCTGCCATTCGGCTCTTTTTCAGCGGAATTCGGCTGGAACGGCTGGACACGGAGGAGACTCTGGAGGAGGCGCTTCAGGGGATCGCCGACGAATATCTGGAGGATTTCGGCCTGACGCGCGGAGAAATTTCGGACTCCCTCGTTCGCCTGATGGAAAAGGACCGGGACGAGAAATCCGGGGAGCAGGTCGCCGTCAGGGAACTGACCGTCCTTCCCGGACTTGATAAATCCGGGAATGCGGAGCAGTCGGGCTTTACGGTGCGCCGCGGGGAAATCGTCGCCGTCGTCGGGCCGACCGGTTCCGGGAAAAGCCGCCTTCTGGGAGACATCGAATGCCTTGCCCAGAGCGACACGCCGACGGAAAGGAGCATTCTGATCAACGGTGAAATTCCGGACGACGCCTGTCGCTTTTCGCTTGGCGGACGCTTAATTTCCCAGCTTTCACAGAACATGAATTTTGTCATCGACCTGTCGATCCGCGACTTTTTAACCATGCACGCGCAAAGCCGCATGGTTGAACGGGTGGATGACAGAATCGAGGAGGTCTTTCTTTGCGCAAACCGGCTGTCCGGGGAACCGTTCCAAATGGATTCCGGCGTCACACAGTTGAGCGGGGGCCAGTCCCGGGCGCTGATGATCGCCGACGCCGCAATCCTCAGCAATTCCCCGATCGTGCTGATCGACGAGATTGAGAACGCGGGAATCGACCGGGAACAGGCCGTCAGGCTTCTTGCCGAGCGAGAAAAAATTGTGTTTCTTTCAACGCACGATCCGCTTTTGGCCCTTTCGGCCGACCGCAGGGTGGTAATCCGGAACGGGGGCGTTTACCGGGTGCTGGAAACGTCCCGGCGGGAAAGAAGCAACCTTGCGGTGATCGAACGGGAAGACCGGAAGCTAATGGAGCTCCGCCGGTCCATCCGTCTTGGCGGCCGGCTGGATTTCGACATGGAAGCTTTTTTTCACGGAGTTCAGGGTTCGGCGTAAAGAACCTGAAACAAGAAGGAGGATACGTGTATGAGTCAAATGGTCAAAACCGGCGAGGCCTGTTCCAGCGTCATCGCGGACAGCCGACTGGACTTTATCGGTCAGGTCCTGTGCCCGATGAAAGCCAATTTTAAACAGGGCTACGACGAAGTGGCGGAACAGTATAAGAAGGAAACAGGATGTGCTTTTTACAGCTATGTTCCAACCATCTGCGGGAGCAAGGGAGACCGGACCGAAGCGACGGCCGGAGACATCCTGAAATACCTGACCATCGACGATCTTCCGGGTATGATCGCCTCGTTCGGACTGGGGGATTACTTTTCCTCACAGTTCCGCGAGCGTTTTCTGAAACAGGGTTATTTTGAGTCCATCAAAAGGAACGGTTTGAGCCCGGCCTTTGAAGAAGCGGGAATTGACGACCCATCCGGCGAGTTTTACATTTATTCCGGGTATCCCGCCGTATTTCTGGTGGACCGGAAAAAGCTCGGCGATCTGCCGGTTCCCCGCAAATGGGAGGATCTGCTCAGCCCCGTTTACCGCAATAACATCACCATCGGGGGAGCGCACGGCATGGTTTCCAAAACGCTTCTGCTTTACCTGTACAAGATGTTTGGGGATGAGGGGCTTAAAATGCTGGAACCGAATGTCCGTCAGGCGATGCACCCCTCGGAAATGGCCAAACTTGCGGGCACATCTGCCAAAGCGGGTACCGCCATCTACGTCATGATGCTGTTTTTTGGAAAAGCCTGCGGCAAGACAGACCGCACGGAGCTTGTCTGGCCGGAGGACGGCGCAATTTTCGATCCCGCTTTTATTTTGGTCAAAAAAGGCATGACCGAAAAGTATCAGGTGCTGATCGATTATATCACCGGAGAGCGGTACGGGAAGATTTCCGCCGCAAACAGTTTTCCGGTGACGACTCCTCTGGTGAAAAATCCCCTGCCCGAAGGAGCAAAGCTGCAATGGCTGGGGTGGGATTTCATTAATTCTCACCGTATGGAAGAGGTTGTCGACCATGTGACGGAACCGTTTCAAAAGTTTTTAATTTAAGAGGCTAAGCTGGGCTTCGGCACATAGGTTCTCGGGGCGTCTGAGAATCGGGATTATATGCGCCGCGTTTGACTCTGGGAGCTTGCAGCGAGCGCGTCAATTTTTTAGCTCTAAATATTTGACAGAAATTACCTTGCCGGATATACTTATATTTGGAAATAGAGGCGAGATTCAGACGGATGGATCTCCCATCATTTTTAAATTGGTTCCCCTGATTTTTCAAGGAATTTAGTTGCGGGCAAATGGAATGATACTATTGAAGGCGCATAAAACAGTGTGTTCCATCGCTGAATCCGGAAGGGAGAGTATCACATTGAAAACCGGTCGGAAATTGATCAAGCGGCCTTTATCGTTGTTTCTTGTTCTGGTTTTAGTTTTTTCTATTCCGTTCGTTCCAGGGGCGGATGCCGCCGTCAATGAGAATACGGTCCTTCTTGCAAGTGAAAATCTGGCGGAAGGCATCCGCTATACGGAAGAAGATGTACAAAATTATGCGGGCAAGGCGGGAGACCGGGTGCGTTTCAACCATCTGGCCGTAAGCTCCGGCGCGCGGAACATCCGGATCACAGCCGGGAAAGCAAAGGAAACGGTCAATGCGGTGGAAACCATCGGCGATCAGGCCCAACGTGAAATTTCAAGAGGAAATCAGGTTGTCGCAGGGATCAACGCCGATTCTTTTGATATGGATTACGGCAGCAACCGGGGCATTCTGGTACAAAACGGGGATATCGTCACCAGCCAGCCGTACAATTCGTACACGGAAACGCAGCCCGCCTTTTGGGTCGATTCCTCCGGATCGGCGCATATCGGCGCTCTCCGGGCAGGCGGCACGATCCGGATCGGCGGCAGCTATCAGGCCGAGGCCGATTTCATTAACCGGAATCATTTCATGGGCCCGGCCGGTTATCTTTCCCCTGCAAATTCTACGCGAATTTTCACCAGTGACCTCACAGCGGACCACGTCATGAGGAACGGCGCGGGTAAAGCGCCGGCCGATCAGGCGTATGCCTTGATTCAGATCAGCGGCTTTTCCGGCTTCCTGCATGCGGGAACGGAATATACCGGAAAAGTGACCGCCCTGTATTCCTCGGCGGGCTTTCCGATCCCCGCCGACTGCATCGTCTACGCCGGATACGGGACGAAGGCCGCGGAGGTGCGCGGGCTTGCAGCGGGCATGGACGTTTCCTACGTCTGCCATCTTTATTCGGGCTCCTATACTGAAAACCCGGACGGGACGCTGAACAACCGCGGCATATTGCAGGACGACGCCGTGACCGCCGTCAACAGCTTTCAGCTTTTGGCACAGAACGGGGAATTGAACCATGCGGTCGTGGATGCGACAGGGACCGATCAGAACGCGCGGACCGTGATTGGCCTGACCAAGGACGGAACGATCCACGTGCTCACCGTCGCCAAGGCCGGGGCCTATTTCAGCGCAAGCCAAGGCTCGACCATGAAAGACGTCGCCGAATATATGCTTCAAACTCTGCAGTGCACGGGCGTAATCAATATGGACGGGGGCGGTTCCACCGAGATGATCGCACGGCGCGCCGGCAGCGGCAAGCCGACCACGGTCAGCTATCCGAGCGACGGCAGCTCCCGAATCGTTTCGAACTCCCTGTTGTTTGTCAGCGACGCGCAGCCGACCGGCGTGGTCGGCCAGGTGCTGGTGGACGGAAACACCAGCCTTTACAAAGATTCCCACACGAGCTTTTCCGTCCGGCTGACGGACCAATACGGCAATCCGATCTCCGCGCAGGGACATTCCATCGTTTGGAAAGCGGAAAAAGGCGCGATCGATCAAAGCGGAGCTTACACAGCGCCCGGCAGCGCCTGTCAGGATACGGTCACCGCAACGGTAGATGGAGTTTCGGGCACGGCGAATGTCCGGGCCTTGGATCTGAGCGGGATGAACTCGATCGGTCTCAGGGAAACCGGTGCGATCGCGGTTCAGAAAGGGGCGAAAAAGCAGTTTGCTCTTCAGGCGTATGACGCGGAAAATCAGACGGTCCTCATCGATCCCTCCGCTGCAAAATGGTCCCTGTCGAACGCAAAAACAGGGTCGATGAAAAACGGCCTGCTGTCCGTCACGGCGGCCAGCGGCACGGCCACTGTTTCCGCAAATTTCGGCGGAAAGACCTATTCAATTCCGGTGGTCGTAGGTCCGAAAGGGCAGACCGTCGACAACTTCGAGCAATTCCCGATTGAAGGATATTATGCCGGCAGCGTGCTGTATGGAAATCAAAATCAATACGGCGGAAAAAGCAGCATGCTGGGGCTAGAGACAAAAAGCACGCCGAACAGCCGGGTCCGGGACGGCAGCCGCAGTTTCCGTCTGACCTATGACACGTCGCTGTGGGCGTGGGACGACAGCAATCAGAAGCGGACGGCGAACGGGACTGCAAATTTGGTCCCGCTCTGGGATACCGGCAAGGATTATGCAGGCCATGGCAAATGGAACGAAAAGGAGCGGGCTGCGATGGAATCCAGCTTCACTGCGAAAGCCATGCCGAAAAATTTCGGCGTGTGGGTGTACAGCGGGGATGAGAACCATGACGGCGTCAGCGACAACAAAAGCTGCATGTTGAGTGTGAGTCTTTATGCGGACTGCGAGGGCGGCTATCGGAACGAAACCAAGGCGAAGCCGAAAATCCTTTTGCTGACAGACAGCATGGACTGGATCGGCTGGAAATATCTGCAGGCGGATATTCCGCAGGACTGGAAGATGCCGATTGTGTTCAATTACCTTTCCTTTTCCAACACGGAAAGGATTTTAAAGCAGTCTCAGAACTACAAGACCGACGTGCTTTTCGACGACCTTCAATTCAATTATTAATCACGAAATGAGGAGCAATTCCCTTAGAAGCTGATTCTTGAAAGTTATGAGAAATCGCGGAAGACCGGTCCGTTTCCAAGCTTATCTTCCCCGAATCCGTTCAGTACTTCTCTTAAAACCTGCTTGATTCATTTTCTGAAGCCCTAAATTGCGAACTTCTTTTGACACTGCCTTGGGTGTAAAAAAGAGCTATGTTCTCCTATTGAAAAACATAGCTCTCCTCTGTTGTTATCAAAACATGCTGCATAGATAAAACAAAAGCATCGAGGATCCCCCAATGTTTCTGGATAAGGACAATATATTACTGATTCGGATTTTGTTTGAAGCTATTTCCCGCTACAGTGATTGCCGGGGTTCGTCTTCGAATCCATTTGACATACCGCTGCTCTGAATAAACTGTGATATCTGATGATCCGCGCTGAGGATGAAGTTGCATAGGAAATCGCGGTCGACCTTGACCGGGATCTTGTCACAGCAGGAAAGGATGAGATTTCGGTCGAGCTTCGGGATGATTTGTTTCGTAAAGTATCGAAGCGCCTTTGGACGCTTCAACAGCAGTTCCTGAAAGAGCTCGATCAGCTTATCGTTTTTGCGGTATTCGTTTTTGGGGTAACCCCTTGACAGAAGAGCAATGTTGTTATCAAAATTTGGTGCCAAGGACAGCACCGCCCCGGTCTGCACATCGCGCAGAATCCCGTAATTTTCCGTATGCCTGTCCATATTGAAGCATAGAGTGTCCAGATAAATCAGGGTGACATACTGCTTGGCGGTATCTGGGAATAACGTTTCAAAGGCATCAAAATTAAAAATATAGTCGTCGTTGTCACCGACAAGACCGTTCGCCGCCTCATAGTTGACACTGGCTCCGTCCGTGAAATCACGGCTGCGGATGTACTTGCCGTCCAGTTCATATTCCGCCATGGAGAAGCCCAGAGCTTTCCCCAGCTCATAAATAAACATTTCTGAGAACCGTTCCAGGTCGTTGCCCTGCTTATAAAGCCACCAGTGCCCGTCGATCAGCCTCCAGCATTTTTCGTAGCTCCCGATATTGGTCAGCTCCGGAGTGGGGCTGTATTTTAAATTAAAGCTGTCTGGGTCACCGTACAAAGCCAGCTTGTCGAACAAATTCTCTTTAAACACAATGTCACGATAGGTGAGTGTGCTTTCCTCGTCGCCCTTAAACCAGTAGGTATCGGTGATGGTGGCGGCGCTGACTTTCAGGACCATGGAAACATCATCGTAATTGCTGAGCCGCAGCGCCTTTTTCAGAAGCCTTGAGTTCGTGCGGTGCCGGTCGATTGCCCTGCTTTCAAGCCAGCCTTCCAAATAGCCGGTTCGTTTTAAATACAGAGGAAGAAGAGCCTCGTTTATCACTTCCAGATTGCCGTCTTTTACCTGAGCAACCTGTGTGTCGCGGGACATTAAGGTTCCGTTGAGCCGCAGCAACTGACACCGCCTCCCATCCATGATGCTATGAATTTATCGTAAAGTATTTTCGTAATGGAAACACTTCCACCTGCCCCGATTTTTCTATCAAGTGTCCGGTCGCTGTCAGATAAAAGATAAACCACAGGGCTTTTGGCCTTGTGGTTTCCTGTTTTTGGTGGAGCATAGCGGGATCGAACCGCTGACCTCCACACTGCCAGTGTGGCGCTCTCCCAGCTGAGCTAATGCCCCTCATGTCAGAAAACCTAGCATTCATGCGGTTTTCCGGATCTTCCAATTTTTCGTTTGTCTTTTTCTTGTGGGGGAGTACAGGTGGTAGCTTGCGCTTCCATCTGAGCAATACCCCAAATGTCTTGCCTTTCAAACAGCTTTGTTATAATATCATATTCGTCATTTTTTTGCAAGAGCTATTCGGAAATTTTTAAAAAAATCCGATGATAGGAATGAAATTGAAAAAATATGGAAATCGTGATAAAATAAAAAGTAAAAAATAAACAATAAAATTCAAAAGGGGATCTGCATGACATACCAAATCTTATTGATTTTAGCGTTCACGCTGATGTCGGCTTTTTTTTCTGCCAGCGAAACAGCGTTTACAACTCTGAATAAAGTGAGAATTAAAAGTTTGGCGAATAACGGGAACGCGCGTGCCGCCGCAGCTTTTCATCTGGCGGAGAATTACGACAGCCTGCTTTCCACGATTCTGATCGGCAACAATATTGTCAATATTGCGGGCGCTTCCATTGCGACGATTGTCTTTACAAACTTATACGGGAGCGCAGGCATTACAATTTCCACCGCCGCCATGACGGTGATCGTATTGATTTTGGGGGAGATATCCCCAAAGTTCCTTGCTAAGGAAAGTCCCGAAAGTTTTGCGCTTTCGGCTACTCCGGCGCTGACTTTTTTCGTTTTTCTCTTCACGCCCCTGAATTATCTTTCCTCATGGTGGAAGAAGCTGCTGGGGCATCTTTTTAAGCGCAAGGATGAAAAAAAAGTTACGCAGGAGGAGCTGATGACTTTCGTCGACGAAGCTCAGAACGACGGCGGCATCGATGAGCGCAACGGGGAGCTGATTCGCTCCGCGATCGAGTTTAACGACCTTGATGCGAACGACATTTTAACTCCAAGAGTAAATATCGTAGCGGTTGATCAAAAAATGCCTATGGAAAAAATCACCGAGCTGTTTTTAAATACAAATTATTCGCGCCTGCCGGTTTACGAGGAATCCATTGACAATATTGTGGGTATGATTCATGAGAAAGACTATTTCCGGGCTTTGCACCGGGGAGAACCCAGTGTTTCACAGATCGTAAAAAAGGTTTCTTATGTCGGCACGGGCATGAAGATATCGGATCTTCTGCGGCTTTTGCAGCAGGTAAAAACACATATGGCCGTTGTTGTCGACGAATTCGGCGGCACGGAAGGCATCGTGACAATGGAAGATATTCTGGAAGAGCTTGTAGGAGACATTTGGGACGAACATGATGAAGTGATCGATTATTTTAAGAAGATAGACGATTTGACTTATGAAGTCAACTGCGCGGCAAACCTGGATGATATGTTTGATTTTTTCGACCTGAAGAAATCGGATGATGAATTCGATTCCGTGACGGTCAGCGGCTGGGTGATGGAACAGCTTGGAAAAATACCCGCCGCGGGGGATAATTTTGAATTCCAGAAAATAAAAATCACGGTATTAAAGGCTGCCGCCAGACACGCGACAATGGTAACGTTTCTGCTGCCGTGTCCGATCAATGAGGAACAGGACCGGAGAAGCAGCGAATGATTCGTCGGGAAAGCAGGGGGTGTTTATGTCCGAGTCGCTCATCACCAAAAAGGCGATTGCACAATCCGTCAAGGAACTCATGAAAAAAGAGGATCTCAGAAAAATATCGGTCGCAGACATTGTGCAGCACTGCGGAATCAACCGCCAGACGTTTTATTATCATTTTAAAGATAAGTATGATCTTGTAAACTGGATTTACTACAACGAGGTTGTTTCCGCCGTCTCCTCCCGCAAGACCTTTCAGGACTGGAGCGATGTTCTGCTTGAAATCCTTAGCATCATGAAACGAGAAAAATTTTTTTACAGAAACGCGTTGAATGTGACAGGGCAGAACGCTTTTCAGGATTATTTTTTCACTCTGACGAAAAGCCTGCTGGTAGAGATTGTCAACGCGGTGGAGGACGGGAAAGAAATTCAGGAAGCGGATAAGAATTTTATCGCCGAGTTCTATACATACGGTCTGGTCGGGATCGTAATACAGTGGGCTCGCAGCGGAATGAAAGAACAGCCGCAGGAATTGGTGGACAGGTTGAAGTATTTCATCGACGACAGCAAAAAGGTTGCGGCCGCGAGATATTTGGGCGGGATTGCCGACCAATCCAAAGGGCCGGACCGGCGTTAACACCAACGCGTCTTTGGGGTTTGGCAGTGGCGCTTTACCGCTTTGTCTGAAAAAATCAAATAACACCGTCCTCCAGTTACAAACCGGTTCAGGATCATTCGGTCGTTATCCGAACTGAGAAGAAGCAGCGGCTTGCTTCGGGAAGTTAAGGAATATTTCATCAGCCTGTTTACAGCCAGACGGCAGGCGCTGTTTTGGCCTCCCTGCTCCGCAGCGTAATACCAGCCGAACAGACAGCCATATTTTGCCATACAGTTGATGAAGCCGTCGCTGCAGCATGATTTAGCCGAGGAGGATCCTATTTCAGCGATATAGCCGAACAGGCATTTCTGTTTTTTTAAAATTTGAAAGAAACGGCTGCATTCAGCAACCATTTTTTCAGGCTCGATCCGGGTGTTGATTCTAACGGATAAAATAATGTTTCCGGCCTTCGCGATCTCCCCGGCGAGATTTTCATTGATATCGTTCCCATCAGCGGCAATATAAAAGACACAGTCCCTGTTTTTTCGGCATATGTCGAGAATCCTTTCACGAAAACGGAGAGGACGATAACCGCAGAGGACGAAGAAATAGATTCCTGCTTCTTTTGCCGACTTTACCTTTTCGGAAAGCCGACCGGGTGAAAACGGGAGGGACCCTTTCGGCTGCTTTTCCACGGCAACCCGCTCCGGTTCAGAAAGAATGGCGATACGGTTATAGCACATATTAGTACCGACAGTTTTTAAAATGAAATGGTCCACATTCTGAACCATCGAGGTTATCATGCGGTAGAAACAGCTTCTTGGATTTTCCGCCTCACGGCGTATCTTTGACATCGTGCTTTCACCGAACAGGTCCTCGGTCATGTAGCTGAACAAATCCACCGCGTTTTTCATGCTTCGGCGGGGGTCGTCCACGATTTTCCGAAGAGCAAGGTCCACGGTTGCCCCGATTGCGGCTCTTTTCATAACGGAATCAAATTTCATGCTGATCACCCCCTTTTTTTAAAATACCTTTTTGCCGAAAGGCATAAAATAGACAATTTTATAAAAGTGTCATATTTTTTTACAATTTTGTCGGATTAATATGACAGGCAGGGAAACTAAACAAGAAATCGGTAATTTATATCCGCGATCTGTTAAAAATAAGGCTTTCCTCCCGCCGGCAATATGATATACTTTTATTGCAGGACTGAAAAAGTTGAGGTGTATGTCACTGTGAAGGCTACGGAACTTTCCCTTATATTGCCGGTCAAAAATGTTGAAGAAGAAATTGTGGGTGTTCTCGATTTTATTCAGAAGCAGACCGAGAGCGTGAGCTCGGAATTAATTGTCGTCGACATGGGTTCCACTGACCGCACGGTTTTGCAGGCGGTTCGCCGGATGAAGGATATGGGACTTCACGGTTATGTGATTCAGAATGGAAATTCAACGGCTTCCGCAGCGCTGAATACGGGTATCCAAAAGGCGGACGGCAGTTACGTTTCCTTTGTATTTGCCCGCAGATTATATGAAAATTTTATTTCTGTTTATCTGGAAACGGCGAAGCGGACAAAAGCTGATTTCGTATTCGGCTGTACGGGCCGGGAGGAAGCCCGCGCAGCCGAGCGCCGTTCGCTGAGCAGCGCGATTCTTCACCGCGGCGGGGGTCAGTATTTGAAGAACTGGGTTCTCCACGGCTCCGCCATTGACATTTCCGCCGTTTTAATCCGGCGCGGATTCCTGCTGGACCGGCAGATTGAATTTGAAGAATCCTGCCGTTACGGTTATTCGGAGGAGTTTATCGCGCGATGCCTGCTGCTTTCGGACTCTGTCGTGCAGGCGCCCGTGGTGCTGAAACGAAACGAAATTAGCGAACTGAAGCGCGGAAAACAGAAACCGGCGGGCACGGATATTTTTCAGCGCGTGGAGTCGGTCCTTCGCGTTGCGGACGCGGTCAGAACCAACTGCCCGGGGGATACGGAACTGCTTCGGCTGATCGAACGGGTCCGAGCGCCGCAGGCCGTCATGAACGCGGTCGACGTCCTGCTTCGCGAAGGGAACGATATTCGCTCCGTACGGGGGTGCCTCCAGGCTTTTGGCTATAATCACTTACTGACGGTTGACCGCAGAATGGACCCGGGATTGAGAAAAAGCATTCTCCTGTGGCGCTTTTCGCCCGGACTGTACCGTCCAAAATAAATAATTTTTCTGGGGCTGTTGCAAAATGAATTTGCGATAGCAAATTGCACAAAGGAATAGCTCCAAAAGCAAGAAAGTGCGTCTTGAAGCGGCTGCCGAAGCCCAATCAAGGCGCATTTTTTGTGCAATATTTTTCGTCGAGGCTATTTTGCAACAGTCCCTTTTTTTCAAGGAAATCGCAGCCGATGCGAAAAAATACTCGAAGTTTTCAATAAAAACAACCCGCTCGTGAATCTAACAGATGAGCGCGAAATGAGGAAATGAGGTGCGGCAGTGGACGACACATCCTTCTTTGAAAGGACGGACCAATTGAAACGAAGATTGTACCGGATTGCTTTCGGCTATCTCGGGAATGAAAACAGCGCGCTGGAAGCCGTGGACGAAGCAATCTTCCGAGGGTACGGTGCGAGGAAAAAATTGAGGAGGAAAGAGTTTTTTGAAACCTGGATGACCCGCATTCTGATCAATGTCTGTAAAAAGGAGTTAAAGCGCGGCAAACGGGAAACTTCGGTGGAGACGATTCCGGAACAGGCGCGGGAACAGTATGACGCACTGCCGCTCAAAGAGGCGGTCCGCCGCTTGCCGGAGGAATTGCGCAGCGTGGTTGTGCTGCGGTATTATGCCGGGCTGACCGTCGCCGAGACCGCGCAGCGGCTTGGAATTCCGCAGGGGACGGCGGCAACCAGACAGCGCAGGGCGTTGGAACTGTTGAGACTGGAGCTGAAGGAGGATTTGGAATGAACCGTATGGAAGAATTTATGACACTGCAAAGAGAATTGGAAAATGAACCTGCGGCGCTTCAAAGCACGACGCTGCGCTGTCTGGAAAGGGTCGGCAGGGCCAGAAAAAGAGCGCGCTTTTGGAAGATACCGGTTTCCGCAGTCGCGGCGGCTTTGGCCTGCTTTGTCATATTGGCAAACACCTCCGTCGCATTTGCACGCTCCGTGGGAGGAATCCCTCTGCTCAGCGATCTTGCAAAAGCGGTTACGTATGAGCCGGGGCTGAAAGCTGCGATTGACAATGAGTATGTGCAGCCCGTCGGACTGTCGCAGACAAAGAACGGAGTGACCCTGTCCATTCCGTATTTGATTGCCGACAAAAGTCAGCTGGTTCTGTTTTATTCGCTCCATTCCGCCGACGGACAAAGTCTTGAACTGCGGGGCGCGGGCCTCGATGGGCTGACCGATGAATTTGGGAAAAAAGTCGAATATGCTTCTGACTGCGAGGAACCGGAAAACGGCGCGGAGGCGCTGCAAAAAATCCATTACCAGTTTACAAACGGCTCTGAAACGCCTGAAAAGATTCACCTTGAGTTGATTGCGGCGGACAGGTCCGCGGTTGCGCCGGACGCGCCAGCGGCGGCGAATTTTACCATGGATGTTTCGATCGACCATTCCCTGTTTCAGGAGCCGGAAAAATTCGGAATTCAAAAAGAGTATTCCGTTTTAGGGCAGAAGCTCATCGTTCAGTCGGCGGAAATTGCTCCGACTATGACGAAAATCACGCTGGACACGCCGAAAACCAATACCGCGTTGCTCCGTAATATCGCGTTCAGCCTGTCGGATGAACAGGGAAATGTGTGGAGCGGCAGAAAAAACGGGATAACCGCGACCTTTGATCCCTCCGGCGACAATGTTCGCGACGTTTATCTGGAAAGCAATTATTTCTCTCATTCCAAGCATTTGTATCTTAAACTGGAAAGTATCGGCTGGCTGCCGAAATCGATGAGAACCGTTGAAGTTGATGTGAAAAATAAAACGGCTTCGCCGCTTTCGGATTCCATCCGGATGACGCAGCTGGAACAGAACGGCAGCCGCCTGAATCTGACGTTCGAAAAACCCATTGACGGAATGAATCTTTCGCAAATTTTCAGCAGCGTTTATTCCGATTCCGCCGGAAACTGGGATGTGAAGTCGTTCAGCGATCGCAGCAGCGAAAATCGAATGGAAGAAATCGTTTCTGTCAATCATTGGAAGGGCGGAATCATTTATCTGACGCGCGACTGGACGCCGCCCGCCGTTCCCAACGAACCGGTTGTCATAACGCTGAAATAAGGTGCGAATCCTCTTGACAGGGAATACTATGCTATGTATAATATATCCTAATCGGAGGTATTGCCTTGGACACACAGCTGAAAAAAGGAGTTTTGGATATCTGCGTGCTGGCGGCGGTCAGCCGAAAGGATTCTTACGGCTACCAGATTATTCGCGACGTTTCGTCCTGCGTAACGATTTCCGAGTCAACGTTGTATCCGATTCTGCGGCGACTGGAATCCGGCGGATTTTTAGCGGTATATTCGGTGGCGCACAATGGAAGGCTGCGAAAATACTATCGGATTACGGATACGGGGCGGCGGAAAATCAAAGATTTTTTTGAAGAGTGGCAGGATCTGGTTCGGATTCATGATTTTATTTGTCAGGAGGCAGAAACCGATGAATAAGAAACAGTATTTTCGTCGGCTGAAATTTCTATTAAGGTCTCTTCCGCGCGGCGAGAGGGAAAAAATTCTTCAGTTTTACCGTGAAATTCTGGAGGATAAAATAGAAAACGGGATTCCGGAAGAAAATGCGGTAAACGAGCTGGGCGATGTTCATGTACTCGCACAGAAAATACTGGCGGAAAATCCGGTGAGGAGACAAATGTCACCGGGAAAAATCGTTGCGATCGTCCTCGTGTCATTTTTTGGTGTCGTCCTGGTCGCCGCCCTGACTGCCGCCGCTCTGGGCTTCGCTGCATACACACAGGTGAAAACGAGCGCAACGGCCTCCTCGTCAAGCACCCGGGACGGCGGTGAGAAGGAATCAAGAACTTATGCCGCGGCAGCCGACGGTGTTTTGACGGTTCAGGTGAACGCGGAAAACAAAAAGATTGAACTTGTTTCAACCGACGGCGACCAGATCACGGCTCAATACTGTACGGCACAGGACCAGGTTTACAAGCTGTCAAATCAAAACGGCGTTTTTTCCGTAGCCAACAAGGACTTAAGCCACGGCAGCAGATTTCCGGATTCATGGATTAACGGGTCCGTGATCGATCCGGCGGATCTGATTACGGTGAAGATTCCGAAAGATTTCGCGGGCGATATCACGGTGGAAACATCGAACAGCGCCATCGCCGCTTCGGACTTTTCTAAGCTGGGCGGCTTCCGCTGTGAGACCAGCAATTCCGCCATCTGCTTGTCCGGAATTTCCGCGCGGGATGTCAAACTGGAATCTTCAAACGCGCTCATTTCGATGGAAAACATCTCAACCGCCGGGCAGCTTTCGGCGCGAACGGACAATGCCGCGATTTCTCTGGAAAGGATCGCGTCGCCGGATATCAAGCTGGAAACCACCAACGGAATGATCCGCGGGACGATTCAGGGTCGGGAAAACGATTATACGATTGACGCGGACACCACCAACGCGGTCAGCAATCTGCAAAGCCGTTCCGGCGGGGAAAAGAAGCTGTCGGTTCATACGTCGAACGGATTGATTCACATTGATTTCGACGAATAAAAGCACGGCCCCGCTGCGGTACGAAACAGCGGGGCCGTGTTTCGTTGATACGAAGCTACCGAATATTGTTTCCCTTAATACAATCCACAAATGTGGCCCCGGTCCAGACGGCAATCCCGTAGGCAAAGAGGGTTTGCATGGACAGGGGAAACAGGATACAAGACCCAAAAAATAATGACCAAATTGGCTGCAAGAGGATTAAAATGCCGGGGACAACCAGCACGAGAAAGCGGGCCAGGTTGAACCGCCCGCCATCATGCCATCGCGAAATCAGGCTCGGAATTCGGGTCAATCCGCCGAAAACCATCGGCGTTACGGTTCGGTAAACGACAACCCAAGTCATAGTATAGTATCGTTCACCTTGAAGCTTTAAATACTGCTCTCCTTTTGTGATCAGGTACAAGAAGCCGAAAACACACAGCAACTCCAGGACACAATCAATCAGTTCGTGCTTTTCAACGGATTCCCTCCTCTTTATGATTTGGCTTTCCTTTCATACAGTCCAGAAAAACAATGCAGGTCCAAAAGCCCAGAGGCCCCAACACGTTAACTTTCAGAACAAAGGGGAACGAAAGACCCACGGCGGCAAGTGGCTGCAATAAAACCAGAAAGCCGGGCACAGCCAGAATAAAAAAACGAAGCCGGTCGAACCGGTTGTCTCCATGCAGACGATTAATCAGGCCCGGGAACCTGATTGCCACGCCGGCCGCGCCACAGAGCAGCGTAGCCGCATAAATGGAAAGAGGAGCAGTCTTTTCGGCAGGCTCAAAGAAATTACCCGGATTGAAATTGCTATGAATGAAAACCAGTAAAAACAAGACTGCAAAAAGCGTTGCATCATTCCAAATGCTGTTGCGCTTCAGAACGTTTCTTTTTGAGCTCTGAAAACTTTTCTTTGATTTTATTTTCAGCTCGGTAAAAATCTCCGCGTACACGGTACATAAACGATGAAGAAGATTTTTCACTTTAATTACCATCCCCCAGCTTAATTGTATGGGGATGGATTAAAACTGTCAAGTTCTGTGACCGTACCGATTGAGACCTCGCGGACGGAATGCTTTTTCCTGTTTTTTCTTGAAGCATTTCCGGCGCTATGCTATAATGATCTGTAATCCAAAGCATGGGAGGAAATTTAATTTGGCAGCAGAAACCCCGCTTTTTTCTCAGGCCCAGACTCTTGAGAATGATGAAGCCGTCAGGGAAGTCCGCGGAATCATGGCGCTGCGGGCGCGCGGAAGCGCTCCGACGGCGCTGGTTCGCACCTACGGGTGCCAGCAGAATGTTTCCGACAGCGAAAAAATCAAAGGCTTCCTCGCTCAGATGGGCTTTTCGTTTACGGAGAATGAGGAAGATGCGGATTTTATCTTATTTAATACCTGCGCAGTCCGGGAGCACGCGGAAGACCGGGTCTTCGGCAATGTAGGAGCTCTGAAAAACGTCAAGCGCCGCCATCCGTCCACTTTGATCGCCGTATGCGGCTGTATGATGGAAGAGGAAAAGGCGGCGGAGCGGATTCGCTCCGTGTTCCCGTTTGTCGGCCTTGTGTTCGGCACGCATGTGATTCATCGTTTTCCTCAGCTGCTGCTGCGCGCGCTGACGGAAGAAAAGCGCGTGTTCGAACGCGGCGACGACAGCGAGGACCGTGAAATTGCGGAAGGGCTTCCGGTTCGGCGGGACGGCGCCGTCAAGGCGTGGCTGACCGTGATGTACGGCTGCAACAATTTCTGCTCCTACTGCATCGTGCCGTATGTGCGCGGCCGGGAACGCAGCCGCGAGCCCCAGGCGATTCTGGAGGAGTTTCGCGGCCTGGTTCGCGACGGATACAAGGACATTACCCTGCTGGGCCAGAATGTAAATTCCTACGGAAAAACGCTTAAGACTCCGGTCAGTTTTGCGCGGCTTCTGCGCATGCTGGATGAAATCGACGGGGATTACCGGATCCGTTTTATGACCTCTCATCCCAAAGACCTGACCAAAGAGCTGATCGATACCATCGCGGGGGGCAGACATATCAGCCATCATCTTCACCTGCCGTTCCAATCCGGGAACAACCGCGTTTTGAAAGAGATGAACCGCGGCTATACCCGGGAGCAATATCTGGACCTGATTCAATACGCGAAAGAAAAAATTACAGACCTTTCGCTGACTTCCGATGTGATTGTGGGATTTCCCGGGGAAAGCTATGAAGAGTTCCTCGACACGGTTGACCTGATCCGCAGGGTGGAATTTACTTCGCTGTTTACGTTTATCTATTCTCCCCGGACGGGAACAAGAGCGGCGGGGCTGCCGGACCCGATTCCCGCAGAAGAAAAGTCAAAATGGCTGCGGGAGCTGTGCGCCGAGCAGGAAAAAATCGCCGCCGTTCGGTGCGCTTCCTCCGTCGGGACGGTGCAGCGGGTCCTTGTTGAGGAAAAGAACCCCAAAACCGGTCTGTTAACCGGGCGCACGGATGGAAATATTATTGTTGATTTCGCCGGGGATCCGGCTTTCATCGGCAGTTTTGCCGAGGTTCGCATCACCAGCGCGCGCAACTGGATCTTGGGCGGGGAGCTGGCTTAATTATTTATTAGAAATTAGGAGGAGAACTGATCATGGATATTATTCAAATGACAAGAGAACTGGGCAAAGAGATTCAGAAGGACGAGCGGTACCTGAAAATGCAGCTTGCGGTGCAGAATACCGACAATGACGGGCAGCTTCAGGATCTGATCGGCCAGTACAATCTGAAACGGATGGCGCTGGAATCGGAGGCGCAGAAGCAGGACCGAGATCAGGAGAAAATACAGGCTTACAACCAGGAGCTGGGGGGCCTTTATGAAACGATCATGAAAATTCCGAACATGATCGCCTATAACGAAGCGAAGGCGGAGATTGACACCCTGCTGCGCCGGGTTAACGCGATCATTGAACAGAGCGCCTCCGGCGCCGACCCGGAAACGGCCGACTATGTCGAACACTCCTGCGGCGGAGAATGCGGTTCCTGCAGCGGCTGCCACTGAGTGGTTTCTTCCCCGATTCAAGCGAATGCCGGATTGAATGATTAACGGAGGCGGTCAACTAATATGGCGGAATTATCTCCCATGATGAAGCAGTATTTTGAAATCAAGAAACAGTACCCGGATACGATCCTTTTTTTCCGCCTCGGCGATTTTTACGAGATGTTTTACGACGACGCGAAGCTCGCTTCGCGCGAACTGGAGCTGACGCTGACGGGGCGCGACTGCGGGCAGGCGGAGCGGGCCCCGATGTGCGGCGTCCCGTTCCACAGCTATGAAACCTATGTCGCGCGGCTGATTTCAAAGGGCTATAAAGTCGCCATCTGCGAGCAGATGGAGGACCCGGCGCTGGCGAAAGGGCTGGTGAAGAGGGACATCATCCGTGTCGTGACACCGGGAACCGTACTGGAAAACAGCATGCTGGACGAGTCAAAGAACAACTATATCTGTTCTCTGTGCATTTCCGGCACGCAGGCCGGCGTTTGTTTTGCGGATGTTTCCACCGGGGAGCTGCACGCGACCACGCTGTACGGAAAGAACGCGGAGGAGCTGACCCAAAGGCTGATCAACGAGCTGAGCCGGTTCTCCCCGCGTGAAATTCTGATCGGTCAGGAAGCGCTTGACTTAAGCACGCTTCCCGATTTTATCAAAAAACGTATGAGCGTCAGTCTGGAACTGCTTTCCGGAGACGACTTTGCCGCAGAAACCTGCGCCCCGCTGGTGCTGGAGCAGTTCCATAAGGACGATCTGGATGAGCTGGAGCTTTCCGAAAAGCCGGAAATCACACGCGCGGTCGGCGCGCTGCTGAAATACCTGAAACGGACCGAACGCGCCGGGCTGGAGCGTATGGAGGACCTGGACCTGTACAGCGGAACCCAGTACATGCGGCTGAACCTGAATACGCGGCGGAATCTGGAGCTGCTGGAAACCATGCGGAGCAAGGAAAAGCGCGGTTCGCTTTTATGGGTTCTGGACCGGACGAGGACCGCGATGGGGAAACGGCTGATCCGCAGCTGGATCGAAAATCCACTTTTAAGCCCGGCGCAGATCGGCCGCCGCCTGAACGCGGTGGAAGAGCTTCTTGACGACAGCATCCTTCGCGACGGCCTGTCGAACCGCCTTTCGGGAATTCACGATCTGGAACGGCTGATGTCCCGCATCGTTTACGGGAATTCGAACGGCAGGGAGCTTCGGAGCCTTTCCTTCGCGTGCGAATCGCTTCCCATGCTTAAGTCGCTGCTCAAGGATTCCCGCTCCGAAATGCTCCGCGGCATCTGGGGGGAGATTGACGAGCTTCAGGATCTCCGCGGGCTGATTGAACGCGCGATTGTGGACGAGCCCCCGTTTTCCGTGCGGGAAGGCGGCGTGATTCGCCCCGGATTCAGCGAAGAGCTGGACCATCTCAAAGGCGACATGAGCGACGGGCGCGGAGTGATTGCCCGGATTGAGGCGCAGGAGCGCGAACGCACGGGAATCCCGAAGCTGAAAGTCGGGTACAACCGCGTGTTCGGCTATTACATAGAAATCAGCAACGCCTACAAGGACCAGGCGCCGACCGAATATATCCGCAAGCAGACCCTGACAAACTGCGAGCGGTTTATCACCCCGGAGCTGAAAGAGCTGGAGGGCCGCATCCTTGGCGCGCACGACAAATCCGTTCAGCTCGAGTATCAGCTTTTTGATTCCGTCAGGAAGCGGGTGGCGGCGCAGATGAGCCGCGTGCAGAAAACGGCCGCCGCCGTCGCGCGTCTGGATGTTCTGCTCTCGTTCGCTCAGGTTTCGGCCGACCGGAAATATATCCGGCCCACCGTAAATCTGAATGGAAAAATCATTTTGAAGGAAAGCAGGCATCCCGTTGTCGAGGCGCTTTCCGAGGAACCGTTTGTTCCGAACGACGCGGACCTGGACCGCGAGGAAAACCGGGTTGCGATTATCACCGGGCCGAATATGGCGGGAAAATCCACTTTCATGAGGCAGATCGCCCTGATCGTCATCATGGCGCAGATCGGTTGCTTCGTTCCGGCGGCGAGCGCGGAAATCGGCATCGTGGATGCGATTTTCACCCGGGTCGGCGCGTCGGACGACCTGGCCTCGGGCCAGTCCACCTTTATGGTGGAAATGGCGGAGGTGGCGGAAATCGTGAAGGAAGCGACAAGCGACAGCCTTTTGATTCTGGATGAAATCGGCCGCGGCACCTCGACGTTCGACGGCATGAGCATTGCGCGGGCGGTGCTGGAATATGTGGCGGACCGCAGGCAGCTTGGCGCAAAGACCCTGTTCGCGACCCACTACCATGAGCTGACCGAACTGGAGGAACTGATTCCGGGGGTCAAGAATTACAACATCGCGGTTAAGAAGCGCGGGGACGACATCACCTTTCTGCGCCGTATCATCCGCGGCGGAGCGGACGACAGCTACGGGATTGAAGTAGCCAAGCTGGCAGGTGTTCCAAACCGGATCATCACGCGCGCGAAACAGATTCTGGCGGAGCTGGACAGCGGAAACGCGGTGCCGCAGCAGAAGGGGAACGTGAAAAAGTCAGAGGACCCCGAAGACGATATGCAGCTTGCGCTGATCCCGCCGAACCAGACGGAGATTCTCGACAAGCTCGGCGGGCTGGACGTCAATACCCTGACTCCGATCGAGTGCATGAACACGCTGTTTGAACTGACGAAGCTTGCAAAGTAAACGGGTTTTTAGAGGAGGGTATGGATTGGCTAAGGGTCTTCTAAAAGACGGGCGAGAGCTTTTGATTCGGCCGGCGGAGGAGAACGACGCGGAGCGGCTGGTGGAATACATGAACCTTGTCGGAGGGGAAAGCAATTTCCTCACCTACGGGGAAAACGAATGCCGGTTTACGGTCGAAGGAGAAAAGCGGTTTCTCCGGGATCAGAGTGAAAATCCGGCCAATCTTTTTCTGGTGGGTTTTGTCGGCGGCGAGCTGGCCTGTTCCGCGAACCTTGCGGCGGAAAGCAAGAAAAGAATCGCCCACAACTGCGAACTGGGCATTACCGTACGAAAGAAATACTGGCGGCAGGGCGCGGCGAGCGCCCTATTGACCGAACTCATCCGTTTTGCAAAGGAAAACGGAACGCTGAAAACGATTCACCTCGACGTCTACGCAAATAATGCGAATGCGATCCGCCTGTATGAAAAATTCGGGTTTCAGGCAGTCGGGCGAATCAGAGATTATTTTCGGGTCGGCGACAGATATTACGATGACCTGATCATGGATTTGTATCTATAAAAGAAAAATGGGAAGAAGGGCGCGCTGTGGGAAAAATCAATGTGCTGGACAAACACGTCGCGGAGCTGATCGCCGCGGGCGAAGTTGTGGAGCGCCCGGCCTCCGTCGCCAAAGAACTGGTGGAAAACGCGGTCGACGCGGGTGCGACAGGCGTTACGGTCGAAATCCGAAACGGGGGGACTACTTTTCTGCGTGTCGCCGATGACGGCTGCGGCATTGCACGGGAAGACGTACCGCTGGCTTTCCTGTCTCACGCAACCAGTAAAATTTCCGGCCGCGAGGATCTGGACTCGATTGCCACGCTCGGCTTTCGGGGCGAGGCTCTGGCTTCCGTCGCCGCCGTGGCGCGTGTGGAGCTTCTGACCCGCACGGCGGAAGAGCTTGCGGGGACTCATTACGTGATCGACGGAGAAGGGGAACATATCTGCGAAGACGCAGGCTGCCCCAAGGGCACGACCTTTGTGGTGCGCGATCTGTTTTACAATACGCCGGCCAGAATGAAATTTCTCAAAAAGGACGTAACCGAGGGCAACGCGGTCGCCGCCGTTGTGGACAAAGCGGCGCTGTCCCATCCGGAGGTTTCGTTCCGCTTTTTGAGGGATGGGAGGGAAACGCTCCACACGCCGGGGGACGGCCGGGTGAAATCCGCCGTTTACGCGGTTTATGGGAAGGAGTTTACCTCCGGAATGATCCCCGTTGAATACGAGCTGAACGGAATCAGGCTGAGCGGCTTTGTCTGCAAACCCTCCGCGGCAAGACCGAACCGGAGCATGCAGAACTTTTTTATCAACGGCCGCTTTGTCCGCACGCGGACCGCTTCCGTCGCGCTGGAAGAGGCGTTTAAGGGGTCTCTGATGGTGGGGAAGATTCCGTCGTGCGTACTTCATCTTCGGATTCCGCTCGGCACGGTGGACGTCAACGTCCACCCGACGAAGCTCGAAGTGCGGTTTATTAATGAAAAGCCTGTTTTCGACGCCGTTTATCACGGCGTGAAAACCGCTCTCAACCGCGGGGATACCCCAACGGTGCTTTCACTTCACGGGGAAAGCAGGACGCCGCTTGCCTCCGTTCCAAACGCGGTTCAGATTCGTTTCCCCGCAGAGCCGGAGCAAAAACCGGTGGATGCCCGCTTTCCGCAGGTTCCACCGCCGGCACGGGAAAAAAGCTACGCCGTGAACGATTCGGCGTGCGACATCGAGGCGGATGATCTTCCGGAAGTTTCAGCGCCGGTGCCGCGCGCGGTACCGGCTTCCGGTTTTGGGGCGATGACAGTTCCGAGGAGGCCGGAGGAGGAAGCCGGCAGTTCCCCGGCAGCAGCCCTGTCGCGCGTGGAAAAAAATCCAGAACCGGTCGCGCCGGCTGCGGAAACGCGTGAGGAAACGCAGGAAGAGCCGGAACGGCTGATCGGGGAAGCGTTCGGCACTTACATCGTGCTGGAGCGCGGCGAGTGCCTTGTGTTTGTCGACAAGCACGCGGCGCACGAGCGGATGCTGTATGAGAAGCTGAAGAACGAGGGCGGAGATGCGTTCTGCCAGATGCTTCTGGAGCCGGTGACGGTCACACTCGAAAAAAACGAGTACTCTGCGGTGCTTGAGTCGCTCGATCTTTGCAGACAGGCCGGTTTCGAGCTGGAGGATTTCGGCGGCGGGACTGTGCTGGTGCGCAGCGCCCCGATGATTCTGAATGACGGGGACATTTCCGGGGCTGTGATGGAAATCGCCGGTTATCTCGCCGAGAATAAGAACGATCTGACAACACGGAAGGTCGACTGGCTGTACCATAATGTTGCCTGCCGCGCGGCGGTCAAGGCGGGCGACAATACTTCCCCGATGGAGCTGGCCTTGCTTGCCCGGCGGGTGGAGCGGGAGGATGTCCGGTACTGTCCGCACGGCAGACCGGTTTCTTTCCTGCTTAGAAAAAAAGATCTTGAGCGTCAGTTTGGGAGGATACAGTGATGGACCGGATTCCGGTCGCCGCGGTCGTCGGCCCGACCGCCACAGGGAAGAGCCGGCTTGCGGTGGAACTGGCCCTGCGGCATCGGGGCGAGGTCGTTTCCGCCGACTCCATGCAGATTTACCGAGGCCTGGCCATCGGTACGGCACAGCCGGCACGGGAGGAGATGAGGGGCGTTCCCCATCATCTGATCGGGTTTCAGGACCCGGAGCGGCCGTTCAGCGTCGCCGATTATGTTGCACTGGCATCGGAACGCATCCGGCAAATCTCAGAACGCGGCTGTATGCCTTTCCTGGCGGGAGGGACGGGCCTGTATGTCGCTTCCCTGCTTCGTCACCGGAGCTTCACTCCGGAGGGCCGGGACGACGTGCTGAGGGAAAGTTTGTTTCACAGGGCCGAAGCACAGGGACCGCTCGCTTTGTGGGAAGAACTGAAAGGCTTTGACCCCAGGTCGGCGGAGCGGATTCATCCGAACAATATCGCGCGTCTTGTGCGCGCCATCGAGATTTACCGCACGACGGGGACGACCATGACCGAGCAGGTCGAGCGGTCCCGGCGGGAACCGTCGCCTTACGACGCGTGCCTGATCGGTCTGGATTACCGCGACAGAAATAGGCTTTATGAAGCGATCAACCGGCGCGTCGACAGCATGGTGGAGGCAGGACTGGTGAGGGAAGCGGAACGGGTGCTCGGCCTGCCGGCCGGAACGACCGCCCGGCAGGCGATCGGCTATAAGGAGTTTCTCCCGTATTTCAACGGTGAATGCAGCCTTGAGGAAGCGGCGGAACAGGTCAAACGGGAGAGCCGCCGTTACGCGAAACGCCAGCTTACCTGGTTCCGGAGGCAGGAGCAGGTTGAATGGATTTACCTTGATGAGGAACCCGATTTTGGCTCCGTGTGCCGCAGAGCGGATGAAATTCTTCTGAAAAAGGGGTGGGTCCTGCAATGAACAGCCCCTTGCTCAGACGGCTTGCGGCGTCGGCCATTGCGCTGCTGCTGCTGCTGTACGTCGGGTATCAGGTTTACAAATCTCATTACACGGGGATTCAGACCGAAACCGCTTCTTATTTTACCGCTTCCGATTCCGTGCAGGTGAACGGAATCGCAGTCCGGGACGAAGTTCCGCTGAAAAGCAGCGGCGGCGTGATCGATTATGTTCTCTCTTCCGGCGATAAAGTCGCGAAGGGGGGCATTGTGGCCAAGGTTTATTCGAGCGCGCAGCAGGTGACCGCCCTCCATAAAATGGAAAGCGTGGATGACGAAATCAAACAGCTGGAGGAATTGCAGTCGCCGGGTGATACCTATGCGGCAAGTCCGGATTCCCTGAACGAGCAGATTCACCGCAAGTTGTCCAATCTTCTTGTACAGACGGTGTCCGGCTCCCTGTCATCGCTGAGCGAGACGCGGGAGGACTTGTTGTATCTTCTGAACGAACGACAGATCATTACGGGAAAGGTCACTGATTTCACCGCCAGGCTGAAGGAGCTGCAGGCGGAGCGCACAAAGCTGAATCAGCAGGCGGGTTCCGCCCTGAGTGAGATTGTATCGTCGGATTCGGGCTATTTTATCTCTTCTACCGACGGTTTTGAATCCGCGGTTGATTTTTCAAAGGTTAAGACCCTTACCTGCGACCAGATACAGGCGGCCCTGGACGCAAAGACGGCCTCCGATTCCTCCATCGGGAAGATCAGCAGAAGCTATGAATGGTATTTCGTGTTCACGGTTTCATCCGGGCAGGCCGCGGGGTTCAGGCAACTGGCGGACGGAGGTACCGTATCCCTTCGGTTTCCGTTTGTTTCAAACGTAACCGTTCCCGCTTCCGTCGCGGCCGTCAACCAGGCCGGCTCCGACTCTAACGCGGCCGTAATTCTTCAGTGCAGCAATATGAATTCCGAACTGGCGTCCATCCGCAAGGAGACGGCCCAGGTAGTCGAACGGGAATATACCGGAATCCGTGTCAGCCAGAGGGCGCTCCATTTTGAAACCGTAACAAAAAAAACAAAAGATGAAAAAGGGAACGTTAAAACGACTAAAAAGGAAGTTAGCGGGGTATATGTTCTTCATGGCAGCCAACTCAGCTTTCGTCAGGTCGTGCCGCTTTACAGTACGGATAATTATGTGATCTGCGATCCGAACCCGGATATGAAGACTCTGATGACGGACGAAACCATCAAACTGCATGATGAAGTTGTTGAGGAAGGGACTGATTTATATGACGGAAAAGTTGTCCAGTGATCTGGAACAGCGTTTTTTGGATGTTGAAGAGAATTTAAAAACAGTTCGTGAACGGATTGCGGAGGCCGCGGTCAAGAGCGGGAGAACGCCGCGGGACATCACTCTGCTGGCCGCGACCAAAACCGTTTCCGCGCAGGTCATCAACCACGGAATTGAGCTTGGAATCGATCATATCGGGGAGAACAGGGTTCAGGAGCTGGAGGATAAGTTTGACTCCTACGACCTTTCGCACTGCGAGCTTCAGTTTATCGGCCATTTGCAGACCAATAAAGTGAAATATCTGATCGGGCGCGTTTCCATGATTCAGTCTGTCGATCAGGAAAAACTGGCAAAAGAAATTTCTAGATTGAGTGAAAAACAGAATCTTACGACCGATATACTGATTGAAGTGAATATCGGGCATGAGCCGAATAAATCAGGCGTTTTGCCCCAGAATCTGTATGAACTGGTGGAAACGGTCTCGCTTCTTCCGGGAGTACGCATCCGCGGACTGATGGCAATTCCTCCGGCCGGAGCATCGGAAAAAGAGACGATGAATTATTTTTTGCAGATGAATCAATATTTTGTTGACATAAAGAGCAAAAAAATAGATAATGTAGCTATGGACTTTTTATCAATGGGAATGTCTGCCGACTATCCCCAGGCAATTCTTGCAGGCGCCAATCTGGTCCGGGTAGGCACGGCTTTGTTCGGACCGAGAAATTATAATAGATAGGCTTTTGGAGGTGCTCATTTTATGCCCGGATTTGTAGAAAAAATCAAGGACATGTGGAATCCGCCCGAGGACGAATACGAATACGACTATGCGGAAGAGCCGGAAGAGGTAGATTCAATGGCTGGTGACAAAAGAGAAAGCGAAGCTGAAATGCAGCAGCGTGAATCCGCAAGACGCATGCAGGCGATCAATTCGGGGAATAAGGTTGTCAATATCCATGCCACGGCTCAGCTTCAGGTGGTTCTTTTTAAGCCGGAGCGCTTTGGGGAAGAAACCTGCGCTACTGCGGACGAGCTGTTGAAAATGCACACCGTTGTTCTGAATCTTGAAAACACCAACAAGGATGTTTCGCGCAGGATCATTGATTTTCTCAGCGGAGTTGCCTACGCCAACGGCGGAAAAATCAAGCGCGTTGCAACCAGTACGTTCATTATAACGCCGTACAACGTCGACCTGACCGGGGACGATGTTCTGGATGAGCTGGAAAGTAACGGCGTTTACTTTTAATGGAACAGAAACCGGGTTCGGCGGCGCTTGAATCCAGATTCCGCGACCTCACGCGCCTTTCCTCATCCGGCGGCAGAGCCAGGTTCATGGGCTTTCTCGATGAGCGGGAGGCTTTTGCAGTTCATGGTTTCGCACAGCGGGAAAAAGAGCGGTGCACGATGCTTTGGGGCGGCTATCCCGATGCGGAACGCGTGATGTTCGGCGCGTTCCCCGACTTTATGCAGCCGGATGGGGACGCTTTTCCCATTGCGGCAGTGACTGCGGCTTTCCGAAAATGCGACAGGCTTTCCCACAGGGATTTTCTGGGGGCGCTTCTTCATGCCGGAATTGAACGAAGCGCCCTCGGGGATATCCTTGTTGAGGAGGGCCGATGCGTTTTTTTCTGCCGGGATGAAATTTCCGGATTCCTGATTTCTCAGATTTCGAAAATCGGCGGCATCGGCGTCCGCTTGTCAGAAGGATACGGCGAACCTCTGCCGCAGGCGCATCATTTTGAGGAATGGACCGCCGTAATCGCTTCCGCGCGACTGGACTGCGCGGCCGCGGCGGCGGTCTCCACAAGCCGGGAGAAAGCTTCGGAGCTGATTCGTTCCGGCTTGGTGCAGCTGAATCATGAAACCGTCGTTTCTCCTTCGGAAGAAATCCGGGAGGGCGATAAGCTTTCCGTCAGGGGAAAAGGCCGGTTTGTCCTTGACCGGGTGGGACCTGTCACCAAAAAGGGCAGACTTATCATAAGGGGCCGAAAATATTTGTAGTAGGGGTGTGTTTTCTATGCTTTCGATGAACGACATTATTAACGCCAGTTTTCGTAAATCAGGTTTTTCCGGATACAAAACCGACGATGTCGACGTCTTTATCGATCAGGTCAGGGATACTGTCGACCAAATGCAGAAAAAAGAGGTTGAACAGGAAGAGCTGATTGATAAGCTGAGGGCTGAAAATCAGCAGATGACCGAAAAAGTGAAAATTCTTGCCAATAAGGTAGAGGAGTTCCGCTCTCAGGAGGATGAAATCAAAAATGCCCTGATCAGCGCCCAGAAGGTTGGGGATGCCTCCGTGCGCGAAGCGCGCCACAGGGCGGAGATCATCCTGAAAGACGCCAATCTGAAAGCCGAGCATATCGAACAGGAAGCGCGCGAGAAAACCGAGGAACAAAGAAAGGAAATGGAACGTCTGCAGCGGGCTGTTTCGGATTTTCGCTCCCATTTGCTTGCCGCATATAAAGAACACCTTACCCTGATCGACGCCTTGCCCTCCAACAAGCCGGAGTCAAAGCAGGAAGCGGCTGTGCCCGCGTCTGTTCCGCTGCCGGAGCCGGAACCTCAAAGTGCTTCTGCCGCTCAAGCCGGCGAGGAAGCGCCCGAGATGTTCCAGGCCGATATCTCCTGCTTTGAAGCCGAGCCGGCGCAGGATTAAAAACCGCACGAATTCTAAATCTTAAGGAGAGAGTCAACCAATGGATTATAAAAGCACCCTGAACCTTCCAAAGACTGATTTCCCGATGCAGGCGGGCTTACCGAAAAGGGAGCCGGATCTGATGGGAAAGTGGCAGGAGGAAAAACTTTATCAGAAAGTTTTGAAAAAGAACGAAGGCCGTCCTCTTTATGTGCTGCACGACGGCCCTCCGTACGCAAACGGAAACATCCATCTGGGAACCGCTCTCAATAAGATTCTGAAAGATATCATTGTCCGGTACCGCAATATGGCCGGTTACAAGGCCCCTTATGTTCCCGGGTGGGATACCCATGGCCTTCCGATCGAACGGAAGGCGATCGACAGTGTCGGGCTGGACAGCAGGAACGACGATCCCGTTTACTTCCGGAACCAGTGCAGGGACTTTGCCTTGACGCACATCAGCAGCATGACCGAACAGTTTCAGCGGCTCGGCGTGATCGGCGACTGGGAGCATCCCTATGAAACGCTCAGCCCGGATTTTGAAGCGAAGCAGATCGAAGTATTCGGCGAGATGGCGTTAAGAGGTTATATTTATAAGGGCCTGAAACCGGTTTACTGGTGCGCGCATGATGAAACGGCTTTGGCCGAGGCGGAAATCGAATACAGCGAGGATCCCTGTGATTCCATTTATGTAAAATTTCGCGTGACGGACGATAAAGGTCTGCTGACGGCCAAGGGTGCGGATCTCTCAAAGACGTATTTCGTGATCTGGACGACGACGACTTGGACGATTCCGGCGAACACGGCGATCTGCCTTGGCCCGGATTTCGATTATTCCCTGGTAAAAGCGGGGGACGAGTATTATGTTCTTGCGTCCGCTTTGACGGAAGCAACCATGCGGGAAGCCGGCATTTCGGAATATGAAAAGATTGCCGAATTTAAGGGCAGCGAGCTGGAGCATATCCGCACGGTGCATCCGTTTATCGACCGCCCGTCTCCGATCATCCTCGGCGACCATGTCACGCTGGAAAGCGGAACCGGCTGCGTTCACACCGCCCCTGGACACGGAATTGAAGACTATGACGTCTGCCATAATTTTTACCCGGAAATTCCCGTAATTGTGCCGGTCGACAGCCGCGGCAGGATGACCGCCGAAGCAGGCAAACGCTTTGAAGGTCTGACCACGGAAGAAGCGAACGGCGCCATCCGCGATTATCTGAAGGAAATCGGCGCCCTGCTTGCCGTAAAGCACATCATCCACCAGTATCCGCACTGCTGGCGCTGCAAGCATCCGGTGCTGTTCCGCGCCACGGAGCAATGGTTCTGCTCCGTGGAAGCGATCAAGGACAAAACGGTGGAAGAGATCAACAAGGTACAGTGGATTCCCGAATGGGGACGCGACCGCATCACTTCCATGGTCCGCGACCGCAAGGACTGGTGCATTTCGCGCCAGCGCCTTTGGGGAGTACCGATTCCGATTTTTTACTGCAAGAACTGCGGGAAAGAGCTTGTCACCCGCGAAACGATCGAGGCGGTTGCGGCCGCTTTCCGGAAAGAAGGCTCCAACGCATGGTTCAGCCATTCGGCGGAAGAACTGCTGCCGAAGGGAACACACTGCGATTGCGGCTGTACGGAATTCACGAAGGAGACCGACGTCATGGACGTTTGGTTTGACTCCGGCTGCAGCCATGCTGCGGTTCTGACCACCCGCGACGACCTGCACTGGCCGGCAGAGCTTTATCTGGAAGGGAACGATCAGCACCGCGGGTGGTTTCAATCCTCGCTTTTAACCAGTGTTGCCTGGAGGGGACAGGCCCCCTATAAGGCGGTGCTGACGCACGGAATGGTCATCGATCTGGAAGGGCGCAAGATGTCAAAGTCCCTTGGCAACGGCATCGCACCAGGAGAAGTCGTCCAGAAGTACGGCGCCGATATTCTCCGTCTTTGGGTTGCTTCCAGCGATTATCAGGCGGACGTTCGTATTTCCAATGAAATTTTGAAGCAGCTTTCCGATGCGTACCGGAAAATCCGCAACACCGCCCGCTTCATTCTTGGAAATCTTTCCGACTTTACACCGGACAGGGATATGGTTTCCCCCGACCGTCTTCTTCCGATCGACCGCTGGGCGCTTAACCGCTTTAACGGCCTGCTTCAAGGGGTTGACAAGGCGTATCGGAACTTTGAATTCCACGCCGCCTATCACGCGATTCATAATTTCTGCGTGGTGGATATGTCGAATTTTTATCTCGACGTGCTGAAAGACAGACTTTATGTGGAAAAGGCGGAGAGTGAGGAGCGCCGCGCGGCGCAGACCGCGATGTTCCTGATTCTTTCCGGTCTTACCCGTCTGGTTGCCCCGATTCTTGCCTTTACCTCGGATGAGATCTGGCACAGTATGCCGCATCTGAGCCGCGAGAACCAGGAATTTGTCATGCTGAACGACCTCCCGAAGCCCGTGGACGTGAATGCGGACGAGGAATTCGTCGCAAAGTGGGACCGGATTCACCAGATTCGCGATGAAGTGAAAAAGGCGCTCGAAATTGCCCGTATGGACAAGACGATCGGCGCGCCGCTTGACGCGGAAGTTCAGCTTTACTGCACCGGCGAACTTTATGATTTCGTAAAGTCGGCGGAAGATGAGCTGAAGACCGTTTTGATTGTCTCCGGCGTGGAAGTTTTCAGCGATGGGTCCGGCACGTTCCAGGGCGAGGAGCTTCCGGAGCTTTCTGTTTCGGTTGCGCATGCTCACGGGGAAAAATGTGCCCGTTGCTGGTGCTACAGCGATTCGGTCGGCACCGATCCGGAGCATCCGGATATCTGTGCCCGGTGCGCGAAAGCGCTCGAGTAACACGAAACTGTATAACCGTGCCGGCAGCCGGCAAAGGCTGCTCGGTACGGCTTTTTTGTTATGGGACGGCTTTGTTGGGGTTTATGGTTCTTTTTCCTATCTTTTTGTGGACAAACTATGAACGCGCCTCTATAATAAATAGAGTGAACCGTAACGAATGAATTTTCTGATAAGGAGATGTTTTTTTGCCTTTGATCATACTGCTTCTGTCGGTTCTGGTCATTGCAGCAGACCAGGTTTTAAAGCTGCTGGTGATTCAATATTTAAAGCCGGACGGGGTAAAAACGATTTTTGACGGCCTGCTGTCTTTTGTCTATGTGGAAAACCGGGGAGCGGCGTTCAGTATTCTTCAAAATCAAAGATGGCTGTTTATTGGGATCACACTGGTGATCTGCATCCTGATTATTTACGCGCTGTTCCGCTACGGAAATCATGAGTTCTTTTCTTACGCAGCCTCCGCACTGATTGTGGGCGGCGGAATCGGAAATTTGATCGACCGCATTTTAAAGGGCTTTGTTGTGGACTACATTCATGTTTCCTTTTTTCCCGCGATCTTCAATTTCGGCGATTGCTGCGTGACGGTGGGAACCGTGTTTTTAATGATACATGTCCTGTTCTTCGCGGATGACAGTCACGGCGCGGAAAAAGTTCTTCGGACCAAATAATGATGGAATTGCAGCATAAAATGGTAGAAGCGGAGCAGGCCGGTTTGCGGCTGGACAAGTTTCTCAGCCTGAGCATGGAGAATGTGACCCGGTCCGCGGCGGAAAGATGGATTGACGACGGGCTTGTTACAAAGGACGGGCGGCCTTTGAGCAAAAGTTATCGCTGCGCAGAGGGGGATTTTCTTGAAATCCGGGTTCCGGACCCTGTCCCTCTTGAAGTCCGGCCGGAAAAAATTCCGCTTGAAATCGCCTATGAGGACGACGACCTGCTCGTGGTGAACAAACCAAAGGGCATGGTGGTTCATCCTGCGCCCGGTCATCCGGACCGAACGCTGGTCAACGCGCTGCTTGCGCATTGCGGCGCGTCTCTTTCCGGAATCAACGGAGTGTTGAGGCCTGGAATTCTGCATCGGATCGACAAGGATACCAGCGGACTGCTGATTGTCGCAAAAAACGATTTCGCCCATCAAAAATTGGCGGTTCAGATTAAAGACCACAGTTTCACGCGGATTTACGAGGCGGTTGTACACGGCAATCTGAAGGAAGACAGCGGTACGGTGGATGCGCCCATCGGGCGCCATCCGGTTGATCGGAAAAAGATGACCGTTACCAAACAGAATTCCAGAAACGCCGTGACTCATTATCAGGTCATTGCCCGGTACTGCGGGTTTACCCATATCATGCTGAAGCTTGAGACCGGGCGCACCCATCAAATTCGGGTGCATATGGCCTATTTGGGCCACCCGGTGGCGGGCGACCCCGTCTACGGACCGAAAAAGCCGGCTCCGGGCCTGGACGGTCAGTGCCTGCATGCCAGGCTCATCGGCTTTGTGCATCCCCGCGACGGAAGGTATCTGGAGTTTTCCAGCGAGCTGCCGGCTTATTTTACGGATTTTCTGAATCGGCTTACTTTGCTTTAGCTTTCTAAAGGGATGGGACCAAAATGGATGAGGAATCCCGGCAAAAAAAGCTTTTGATTTTGCTGGCGGCGGTGATCTGTTCGGTTATGATCGGCTACAACGCCTTTTATGTGCCGGACGCGACCGTCGCCTGGAGACAGGAATCTTCTTCGCGGTCGGAAACACCGGCTTTTTTCTCAAGCGGATCGGAACCGGCGTCCTCCGATTCTGCGGTTTCTGCCGGCGTGCGGAGTGCCGCTTCATCGGGCTTGTCTTCGGCGGTCCGAATCAGCGGCAAAGTGAATATCAATACGGCGACCCCGCAGGAGCTGAGCGACGGGTTAGTCGGAATCGGAAAAACACTGTCTCAGCGCATTGTTGACTACCGCGAAAAAAACGGGCCGTTCCGCTCGATTGAAGAAATTAAGAATGTATCGGGAATCGGCGATAAAATTTTTGATCAGATACGGGACTCTATCACAACTTAAAAAGAATTTTGAAACGGGCACCCAATCAAGGAGATGCGCGGCAAAGCCTGATTCTGCTCTGTTTATATTGCGTTTTTCATAGTTTTATGGTACCATATGCTATAGATGGGGATTTCATCCATCCGGGTCCTTTTAAGGGGGGTCTTATTGATTTATATTCTATATATGCCGTTTATCTGGATTGCCGTCATGGTGCTTGCCGCTGTTCTGGAAGCTTCCACGGCGCAGCTGGTTTCCATCTGGTTTGTTGTGGGCGGAATCGGGGGACTGATCGCCAGTCTTGTCGGAGCCTCGGTTTCCGTGCAGGTGCTTATTTTTGCGCTTGTATCTGCGGTTACGCTGATTGCCACAAGACCGTTTGTCAAAAAAGTTCTGGATTTTAAAACGACCGGAACAAACGCGGATCGTTATCTTGGAAAGATTGCCGTCGTGACTGTTGAAATTAACAATACGCTTGGCGTGGGTCAGGTCAATGTTCTGGGGAGCATCTGGACGGCGCGTTCGTCCGACGGCTCCGTCATCCCTGTCGGATCGCGCGTATCTGTTGAATCCATAGACGGTGTGAAACTGATCGTCCGTTTGAAGACCGATTAATTTTTATGGAGGGATTATTCATGGGTGGATTTATTGTCGGCATTGTTATTATTCTTTTGGTAATCATCCTGCTGATTTCAAACATCAAGGTGGTGCCGCAGGCTCACGCTTATGTGCTGGAGCGTCTCGGGGCCTATCATGTTACCTGGAACACCGGTTTGCATATCAAGGTTCCGTTCGTTGATAAAATTGCAAAAAGGGTTTCGCTGAAGGAGCAGGTCATTGATTTTCCCCCTCAGCCGGTGATTACGCAGGACAACGTGACGATGCAGATCGATACGGTGGTCTATTTTCAGATTACGGATCCCAAACTGTACGCGTACGGCGTGGAACGTCCACTTTCCGCAATAGAAAATCTGTCCGCCACAACGCTGCGGAATATTATCGGCGATCTTGAATTAGATAAAACCCTGACGTCCCGCGACACCATCAACACGCAAATCCGTACGATTTTGGACGAGGCGACCGACGCATGGGGCATCAAGGTCAACCGAGTGGAACTGAAGAATATAATTCCGCCGAAAGAAATTCAGGATTCCATGGAAAAGCAGATGAAGGCCGAACGTGAGCGCCGCGCCCAGATTCTTACCGCAGAGGGCGGAAAGCGCAGTGCGATCCTGATCGCGGAAGGCGACAAAGAGTCCGCTATTTTGCGCGCCGACGCCGCGAAGCAGACCAAAATCCTGGAAGCACAGGGTCAGGCGGAAGCGATTATGCTCGTGCAGAAAGCCTTGGCCGACAGTATTGTTTTACTGAATACCGCCAATCCGGCCGAGAACGTGATTGCGCTCAAGAGTCTGGAAGCGTTCCAGAAGGCCGCGGACGGAAAGGCGACCAAAATTATCATTCCGTCCCAGATTCAATCCCTGGCAGGGCTTGCCACTTCGCTGAAGGAGTTGGTTGTTGACGCTCCAATGGGCGGGCAGACGGGTAAGTCTGCACAAAGTTAATTCTCACTTGATTTGTATTCCTTGCTAAAGAGTCGAAAAAACATTCCTTAGGAAGGGAACAGTTGAATTTGTTGTTGGAATCCCCTACAATAATAGGGCGAGGATTTCGGAGGTGGATGCAATGACAGGGTTGGGAAAAAATCGGGCCCAAAAGATTTCTGTCGGTGCTGTCCTTGCCGGGTGTGTTAAAATTCTACAGTAGAACTGCAGGCTGCGCCGGAAAAAGGCGCAGCCTTTTTCCGTTTCGGAGTCCGGCAGCCGTTTTTCTTCCGCCATTCTCGTCAGCAGTGTCCGCCAGCCTTCTGTTTTTAGACAGATAAAGGAGAATAAAAATGCAGAATATGAAAAAGGTAGCCGTGATAATGGGAAGCGACAGTGATTTTCCGGTTGTCTCGGCCGCGGTCAAAAAGCTCAAGTCCCTTGAAATCCCATGTGAGGTACATGTTCTTTCCGCACACAGGACACCCGCCGAGGCGGCTGAATTTGCAAAGAATGCCAAAGCGAACGGTTTCGGCGTCATGATCGCCGCTGCCGGGATGGCTGCGCACCTGGCAGGTGTGCTTGCGGCCTACACCACTCTGCCGGTCATTGGAATTCCGATGAAATCTTCCGCTCTTGAAGGGCTGGACGCGCTGCTCGCGACCGTACAGATGCCCGGCGGAATTCCGGTCGCGACCGTAGCGGTCAACGGCGCGGAGAACGCGGCTGTCCTTGCGGCGCAGATTCTCGCCCTTGGAAATGATGAGCTGGCGGAAAAGCTGGAGCAGATGAAACGGCAGATGAGCGAAAAGGTTGCCGCGAAAGACGCGGCGATTCGTGCGCAGGCAGAACAGCTCTGAAAGGGTTAATCAAGCAGATTGATGGAGGAAAGAATGAAAAGTTACAGTGAAAGTTACAAGGCGGCCGGTGTGGACGTGACGGCGGGATACCAGGCTGTGGAACGGATGAAAAGCCATGTGGCAAGAACGAACATACCGGGAGTCCTTTCCGGCATCGGGGGATTCGGCGGCTTGTTCCAGCCGGATCTTTCCGGAATGAAAGCTCCGGTTTTTGTCAGCGGTACCGACGGGGTGGGAACCAAGCTGAAGCTTGCGTTTTTAATGGACAGGCATGATACGATCGGGATCGACTGTGTTGCCATGTGTGTGAACGACGTGGTCTGCTGCGGTGCAAAACCGCTGTTCTTTCTGGATTACTTGGCCGTGGGCAAAAATCACCCCGAAAGTATTGAGAAAATCGTATCCGGCGTCGCGGACGGCTGCGTTCAGGCCGGGTGTGCGCTGATCGGCGGAGAAACCGCGGAGATGCCCGGTTTTTACCCGGCAGACGAATATGACCTTGCCGGATTCACGGTCGGCGTTGTAGACCGCGAGAAAATACTGGACAGTACTTCTGTCCGCCCCGGGGACGCGCTGGTCGGATTGGAGTCCTCCGGACTGCATTCCAATGGGTTTTCACTGGTGCGCAAGGTGTTCAATATCGGGGATCGGAACGTGAATATGCAGATCGGCGATCTAGGCTGCACCCTGGGCGAGGAGCTGCTCAAGCCGACGAAGATTTATGTCAAACCGATGCTTGAATTAATGCGGCAGATCCCTGTCAAGGCGGTTTCCCATATTACGGGCGGCGGATTTTATGAAAATGTTCCGCGTATGCTTCCGGCGGGCGTGACGGCCCGAATCGAAAAAAACCGTCTGCCGCAAATGCCGGTCTTTGCTCTTTTGCAGCAGCAGGGAAATATCCCGGAGCGCGACATGTACAACACCTTCAACATGGGAATCGGAATGTGCGCCGCCGTAGCCCCGGAGAATGCCGACCGGGCGGTGAAATTCCTGAACGCGAACGGAATGCCGGCTCGTGTCATCGGTGAAATTGCCGAAGGCGGGGAAGGCGTCGAGCTATGCTGAACATTGCCGTTCTTGTCTCCGGAGGAGGAACCAACCTGCAGGCGCTGATCGACGCGCAGAAAGCCGGTAAAATACCGGGCGGAAGGATTACTCTGGTTGTGTCAAGCAGAGAAGACGCCTATGCCCTGACCCGCGCGGAACAGGCCGGGATCCGTACCGAGGTGCTGCGGCGGCGCAGCTTCTCCGAACAGGATGATTATGATACGGAACTGATCGGCCTGCTGGAGCGGGAACACATCGGACTCATCGTACTGGCCGGTTTCATGACAATCATCAGCCCGCGCGTGATTGAACGCTACCGGAACCGGATGATCAACATCCATCCGTCGCTGATTCCGGCTTTTTGCGGGGAGGGCTGCTACGGCTTGCGGGTGCATCAGGCCGCGCTGAAAAAAGGGGTCCGGGTGACGGGCGCTACGGTTCATTTTGTCAATGAGGTCTGCGACGGCGGCCCGATCATTTTGCAGAAGGCCGTGGAGGTTTTGCCGGGGGACACTCCTGAGACCCTGCAGCGGCGCGTCATGGAGCAGGCGGAATGGAAGCTGCTGCCGAAGGCGGTTGCTCTGTTCTGCGCGGGGTTTCTGGAAGTTGAAAACGGCGTTGTGAAGATAAAGGGGGATTTGCCATGCAGCGAATGAATTTAGCGGAATATCTGGGTTCCAATCCTTACCCGGGAAGAGGAATTCTTCTCGGAAACAGCGAAGACGGAAAGTATGCTGTTATTGCCTATTTTATCATGGGACGCAGTGAAAACAGCCGGAACCGGGTCTTCGAGGAAGAAGGGCAGGGCATTCGGACACGGGCGTTCGACGAGTCAAAGCTGAGCGACGCATCCCTGATTATTTACTCCCCGGTTCGGGTATCGGGGGCTTTTACGGTTGTGACAAACGGAGATCAGACGGACACGGTCTGCGAGTATCTGGAGGCGGGCAAATCATTTGTAGAAGCGCTGCGCACACGTACTTTTGAGCCGGATGCCCCGAACTACACACCCAGAATCTCCGGACTGGTTCAAACGGAGGGCGGGCTCCGGTTTACCCTTTCGATTTTAAAAAGCTGGGACGGGTCGCCGGACTCCGCGCACCGCCAGTTCTTTGAATACAATTCACCCGCCGCCGGGGAAGGAAGAATCATCCATACTTATTCCGGCGACGGGGATCCGCTCCCTTCCTTTGAGGGCGAACCGGTCCGGGTCGCGCTGGAAGGCGGAATAGACGAACTGACCCACGGAATCTGGAACGCTTTAAACGAAGACAATAAAATTTCGCTGTTTGTCCGTTTTATCAACCTGAAAACAGGACTGACCGAAACAAGAATCCTGAATAAGAACCGCTGAGAGGGAGGAACTGGAATGGCAAACGAACTGATGCTGAAATACGGCTGCAATCCGAATCAAAAGCCCGCCAGAATTTTTATGGAAAACGGCGGACCGCTGCCCGTTAAAATTCTGAACGGCCGTCCCGGCTATATCAACTTTATGGACGCATTCAACAGCTGGCAGCTGGTGCGGGAATTGAAAGCGGCCTGCGGTCTGCCGGCGGCTGCTTCCTTTAAGCATGTCAGCCCCGCAGGAGCGGCGCTGGGGGTGGAACTGTCCGACACGGTCAAAAAGATTTGTTTTGTCGACGACCTGGAGCTCTCTCCGCTGGCGTCGGCGTATGCCGCGGCGCGCGGCGCGGACCGGATGTCCTCCTACGGCGACTTTGCTGCTCTGTCGGACGTCTGCGACGAACAGACGGCCCTTGTGCTGAAGCGGGAGGTATCCGACGGTGTGATCGCCCCCGGATACACCGAAAAGGCGCTGGAAATTCTCAGGTCAAAGCGAAAAGGCACGTACAATATCATTCAAATTGACCCGGATTACAGGCCTGAGCCGGTCGAGCATAAGGATGTGTTCGGAGTCACATTCGAGCAGGGCCGTAACGAAGCGGTGATCGGCCCCGAGCTTCTGGTCAATATCGTCACAAAAAATCATGAAATCCCGGATGAGGCGAAGCGTGACCTCATCCTGTCACTCATCACGCTGAAATATACGCAGAGTAATTCCGTGTGCTACGTGCAGGACGGAAGAACCATCGGCGTCGGCGCCGGACAGCAGTCCAGAATTCACTGCACGCGCCTTGCGGGGAATAAAGCGGACAACTGGCTGCTGCGTCAGCACCCGAAGGTGATGGGGCTTCCGTTCGTCGCCGATATCCGCCGTCCGGACCGCGACAATACCATCGACGTTTATATCTCTGAGGATTCCGCGGATGTGCTTGCGGAAGGTGTCTGGCAGAACTTCTTTACGGTTAAGCCCGAACCGCTCACACGGGAGGAGAAGCGGGACTGGCTGAACCGGCAGACCGGCGTGTCCCTTGGCTCCGACGCGTTTTTCCCGTTCGGGGACAACATTGAGCGCGCGCACCGGTCCGGCGTTTCCTATATTGCGCAGCCGGGAGGCTCGATCCGCGACGACAACGTGATTGAGACCTGCGATCAATACGGAATCGCAATGGCGTTCACCGGCCTTCGCCTGTTTCATCACTGACCGGCTGAAAACGAAAGCGGGGAGAATCATGAAAATATTGGTGATCGGCGGCGGCGGCCGCGAGCATGTTTTAGTAAGAAAACTAAAAGAAAGCCCGAAAGCGGAAAAAATCTACTGCGCGCCGGGAAACGGCGGAATCTCCCGCGACGCCGAATGCGTCCCGATTCCCGCGATGGATGTTGCGGGCGTCGTAGCCTTTTCCAAGCGGAATCAGATCGATCTGGTTGTTGTCGCGCCGGATGATCCGCTTGCGGCAGGAATGGTGGACGCGCTGGAAAACGCGGGAATCCGGGCGTTCGGCCCAAAAGCGGATGCGGCGGAGATTGAAAGCAGCAAGGTGTTTTCCAAATACCTGATGAAAAAATACGGAATTCCAACGGCGGATTATGAAGTGTTCGACCAACCGGACAAGGCGCTTGAATCGATTCGTAATCGCGGAAAATTTCCCACCGTCATCAAGGCGGACGGACTGGCGCTTGGCAAGGGCGTAATCATCGCCTCCGATTTTTCAGAGGCGGAGGCGGGAATTAAGACGATTATGGAAGATAAGGTTTTCGGTTCCTCCGGAAACCGTGTGGTTGTTGAAGAATTTCTGATCGGCCCGGAGGTCTCCATCCTCGCTTTTACGGACGGAAATTGCGTTCGCCCGATGGTTTCCTCGAAAGATCACAAGCGCGCATTGGACGGAGACAAAGGCCCCAATACCGGCGGAATGGGGACAATCAGCCCGAATCCGTACTACACGCCGGAGCTTGCCGAACGCTGTATGAAAGAAATTTTCCTGCCGACGGTCCGTGCGATGAACGAAGAAGGCCGCCCGTTCAAGGGCTGCCTGTATTTTGGCCTGATGCTGACGCGGGACGGTCCGAAGGTGATTGAATACAATTCCAGGTTCGGCGACCCGGAGGCTCAGGTAGTGCTGCCGCGGCTGAGAACCGACCTTGTCGAGATTATGGAGGCCGTCGTGGATGAAAAGCTGGAACAGCAGCCGATCGAATGGAGCGACGAAGCCTGTGCATGTGTAGTCATGGCATCCGGAGGGTATCCGGTTCAATATCAAAAAGGCTTTGAAATCACCGGCCTCGATAAAAACGGGCAGGCGGAGGACGCGACGGTCTACCATGCCGGAACGTCGTATCGGGACGGGAAGTTTTACACCTGCGGCGGGCGCGTGCTCGGAGTAACGGCTCTTGGCACGGATTTGCCCCGGGCGCTGGAAAAAGCGTATCGGGCCGTGTCCGGAATTCATTTTGAGGGCGCGCACTATCGGAATGATATCGGAAAGTAAAATGCAGAATAAAGAGCCGCGCTGCTTCCTGATTTGAAAGGCAGCACGGCTCTTCCGGATGAAAGGCCCGCAAAACAGCTCAGTGTTTTGCGGGCCTGTGTTTGGGCTTTTAAAATTTATTTCGCCAGCGCTCTGCTGAGCCAGACATCCGCAAGATCCATGGCCAGGTACAGACCGTTTTTTTCGCTGGTCTTTACAATCTGTTTCCGGTTCCGCACAGTCTGATCCGTCAGCATCAGCTGAATGCCGACCCGATCCGCCACGTCCAAGTCCTTGACTTTCTTCTTGCTTTTTATTTCCAGCCTGACGACATAACGGTCCTTCATGCTTCCATAATAAATCACATCTCCGCAGCGTACCAACGGTTTTCCCTTATAGGTTGGAAACTGCGGTTCCCCGTCATTTTGCTTGTCTGCCATTCGCTGTCGACCTCCTCTTCTTCATTCGTTCGGGCTTTATTCGCCCAGATAGGATTTTACCAATACCTGCAAAAGCTCGTCGCGGTCAATTCTGCGAATCAGGCTCCGCGCATTGTTGTGAGTCGTAATGTAGGTGGGGTCCTCTGAAAGAATATAACCCACAATCTGATTAATGGGGTTGTATCCTTTTTCCTTCAGAGCGTCATATACGGTTGTGAGGATTTTCTTAATGCCTTCCTCCCGGTCGCTTCCAAGTGAAAAAGTCACCGTTTTATCGAGCATAGGAACACCTCCAGTATTGTTCATCATACAACAACGTGCGATGAAATGCAAGAAATAAATTGTGAACTAGGAGCGCAGGATGGCCCCGATGTTTTCAAGCTCCTTTACGGCCCGGGTCATCGCCGCCGTAATCTGTTCTTCCGTCAGCGTGCTGTCCGGGGAACGCAGCACAATCCGGAACGCGACGCTCTTTCTGCCCTTTTCAATTTGTTCTCCACGGTATACGTCAAACAGTTCGATTCGTTCAAGCAGGGAGCCGGCACCGATACGGATAGCCTTTTCGAGAGACATAACGGGAGTTTTATCCTCACAGATTAAAGCAAGGTCTCTTGCCACGGCCGGAAATTTGGGAAGCGGACGGTAGGTTTTATCCATGCCGGCGTTTTGGAACAGAGAATCCACATCGAGCGTAAAGCTGACTGCTCTGCAATCCATCCCGTAGTTTTCCATTACTTTCGGGTGGATTTCCCCGATGATGCCCAGCGGATTGCCGCCAATGGATAAAGCGGCGCACCGGCCGGGATGATAGGCGAATTCCTCCGTCGCGGCGGAAATGTCCCATTCTGTTACATTAAGCTTTTCCAGAAGGTCTTCTACCATACCTTTTGCGGTGAAGAAATCGGAGCCGTTCCCGTACATTCCGCAGATCAGCTCCAGTTTTTCCTCAGGCAGCTGCTCCGCCGAGGTCGGATGGTATTCCGTCGCAAGTTCGTAAAGGCACGCGGAGTCGTTCCGGTTGTTGTAATTGCGGGAGAGAATCTCCATCATAGAGGGCAGGGCGGTTGTGCGCATAATGCCGGTGTCCTCTCCGAGCGGATTTGAAATCACGATGGAATTCCGCAGCGGAGAATCCGCGGGCATCCGGATTTTATCGTAATATTTCGGGCTGATAAAGGAATACGTCATGATTTCGCTTGCCCCGAGCGCCAACATGGTGTCGCCGATCAGCTTTTCGAATTTCTGCCTGGCGGTGTATTTGCCTTGGGCACCGCCGCTGAGCGCGGTAGATGCAATTTTGTCGTAGCCGTAGAAACGCGCGATTTCTTCCGCAATATCGGCTTTATGAACCAGGTCGGGCCGGAAAGAAGGAACCAGAATTTCGTCGCCGTCAAATTCGCAGTCCAGCTTGGAAAGGATTGTTTTCATTTTCTCCGCGCTTAGGGATATGTCGAGAAAACGGTTGGTCCAGTCCGGCTCAAAGCGAATTCTGCGGCGCTCGGGGGAAAAATGGCGGTCTTCAAGGATGCCGTCGGTTACGTCGCCGGCATCCAGCAGTTCCACCAGCTCGCACGCGCGGTCAAGCGCAGGAATGCAGTTGTTGGGGTCCAACCCTTTTTCATACAGGGAGGAAGCATCCGTGCGCATGCCGAGGTCGCGCGCGGTTGTGCGGACCGACGGGCCCTTGAAGCAAGCTGATTCGAAGACGATCGTCGTGGTGCCGTCCACAATTTCGCTGTTTTCGCCGCCCATCACGCCCGCAACGGCAATGGCCCGGTTTTCATCCGCAATCACAAGATTCTTTTCACGCAGCGTGCGGGGGGTGCCGTCCAGCGTCATGATTTTTTCACCTTCCTTGGCCCGGCGCACGGTGATTTTATGTCCCTGAATAAACCGGTAATCAAACGAGTGCATCGGCTGGCCGTATTCCAGCATGACGTAGTTTGTAATATCGACGATGTTATTGATCGGGCGCACGCCCATCGCACGGAGACGTTCGCGCAGCCAGCGCGGTGAGGGCTTGACCCTGACGTTTTTCACAACCCGCGCGGAATACATGGGACAAAGGTCCGGCGCTTCCACCGAAACGCTTATCATCTCAGCGCCGGAACCGTGTCCGCCTTTGACGGCGGGGGTGTGAAGCTTCAGCGGCTTATGAAACGTTGCGGCGGCTTCTCGGGCAAGGCCGATGACAGAGAAACAGTCCGGCCGGTTGGAGGTGATTTCGAATTCCACGACGGTGTCGTCAAGACCGATCGCCTCCTGAATCGGCTGACCCGGACGGCAGTCCTCCCGAATGACAAAGATTCCGTCTTCAATCGCATATGGAAAATCATGTTTGGTTAACCCGAGTTCTGAAAGGGAGCAGAGCATGCCGTTGCTTTCTAGCCCGCGCAGCTTGCCTTTTTTAATCTTCTTGCCGCCCGGCAGACACGAATTGTGAAGCGCGGCAGGCACCAGATCGCCGACCTTCAGGTTCTGCGCTCCTGTAATAATCTGAAGCGGTTCACCGCTGCCGACGTCGGTCATGGTAATCCACATGTGGTCGGAATCCGGGTGACGTTCCAGAGAAAGAACCTTTCCGACAACGACGTTTTGAATTTCGTCGCCCTCTTTCCGCCAGCTTTCAACTTTGGAGCCGCTCATAGTCATCGCTTCCGTGAAAGAGCGGATCGGCATATCAGGAAGCTCTACAAACTCCTTGAGCCATTTCATTGACAAATCCATTCCAATTCCCCCTTAAAACTGATTCAGGAATCTAACGTCGTTTTCAAAAAAGAGACGCATGTCGTCCACCTTGTATTTGCGCATGACAAGGCGCTCCAGCCCCATGCCGAACGCAAAGCCGCTGTACTCTTCCGGGTCGATGCCGCAGTTTGAGAGTACCTTCGGGTGAACCATGCCGCAGCCAAGAATCTCAATCCAGCCCTCTCCCTTGCACAGGCGGCAGCCCTCGCCGTGGCAGTGAAAGCACTGCACGTCGACTTCTGCGGAAGGCTCCGTGAACGGGAAGTGGTGCGGACGGAACCGCACGACGGAATTTTCGCCGTACATCCGACGGATGAGAGTTTCCAGCGTGCCCTTCAGGTTTGCAAAGGTAATCCCTTGATCGACGACCAGTCCCTCAATTTGATGGAACAGCGGGGAATGGGTCGCGTCGACGGCATCGGAGCGATAGACGCGGCCGGGGGAGATAATCCGGATGGGCGGCTTCTGCTTTTCCATCGTGCGCACCTGAACGGGTGAAGTCTGCGTCCGCAGGACAATGTTGTCGTTGATGTAAAACGTGTCCTGCGTATCGCGCGCGGGGTGGTCTTTCGGAATATTCAGAGCTTCAAAATTATAATAGTCGAATTCCACTTCCGGACCGCTGACAATGTCGAATCCCATTCCGATAAAAATTTCCTTGATTTCATTCAGCTCCAGATTCAGCGGGTGAGGGTGGCCGAGCTTGTGGCGCCTGCCCGGCAGGGTGATGTCGATCTCCTCTGCTTTCAGCCGAAGCGCGGTTTCTGCCTCGTGAAGTTCTTTCGCACGGTCCGTAAGCTCCTTTTCAATCAGCGTGCGAAGCTCGTTCGCGAACTGCCCGATGACAGGCCGTTCCTGTTCCGAAAGATTTTTCATCTGTTTTAAAATTGCGGTCAATTCACCCTTTTTTCCAAGATATTTAATTCGCAGGCTTTCAAGGCTTTGGCGGTCCTGCGCCTGTTTCAGCTCCGTTTCCGCCTTTTTGCGCAGAAGCTCCAGCTGTTCTTTCATTTCGGCTTCATCCTTTCTTTCGGTGAAAAATAAAAAACGCTTTCCTCCCGCAAGGGACGAAAGCGCAAAGCTCCGTGGTACCACCCTGTATTTGTACTCTGACAGCCTGCTAACGGTGCCGCCCGTTGCGGCCTACTGCGAATGGTTCAGCCGCACCGCTCCAAAGGGAACTTCGCCAGTCTTATCCGCAAACGTGCTTTCAGCCGGTGACACGTTCTCTCTGCGCGGAAGAAAAGAAAGGTTACTTCCTTTATCACAGCGTTTGATTTCTGTAAGACATAATATAACACGAATGTTGTCCGAATGCAAGAAAAATATCCGCAGAAGCCGGCTTAAGCAGGAATTCGAGGAAAATGGAGGGCATTCATTGTAAAGAATTCATCCCTGTGCTAAAATAAGGGAAAAGAATTGTCAGGGGGAGAAGAATGGACATTTTTGTGGAGCAGCTGATTAAAAAGAAATTCGGGATAAAAGACTATTTGTTTATTTTCGGAATTATTGTGCTTGGAATCATCCTTGTGCTTTTATCCGTGATCATTCTGCCGCCGATCGCTATCTTGGTTCTGGCCGGGGTTTGCTACGGCGCCTATTATCTGATCACATCGCGGAGCATTGAATATGAATACAGCGTTACGAACGGAGATATCACGGTCGACAAAATCATTTATCAACGGAAACGGAAACGGGTCATTTCCGTGGATGCCCATACGGTGGAGGAAATGGGAAAATATGACGCGCAGAAGCTGCGTGAAAAGAGTTTTGCTTCCCGTATCGTCGCATCGGAACGGGAAGACGGTTCCGACGCATGGTATTTCTGCGCCCGGGATTCCAAGTTGGGGAATGTCCTGGTCGTTTTCAGCCCGGATGAAAAAACACTGACGGCAATTCGGCCTTTCTTGCCGAGACAGGTGGCGAGAGATGCTTTTGATCGGTACTGATCTGGTTGAAATCGCCAGAATCAGAAAATCCATGCGGAATCCTTTGTTCTGCGCGAGAATTCTTGGGAAATCGGAGTATGAGCAGCTCGCCCGGCGGGGTTTTCCGGCTCAAAGTGTCGCCGCCAGCTTCTGCGCGAAAGAAGCGTTTTCAAAAGCGGTCGGAACGGGCCTGAGCGGATTTTGCCTGCGGGAGGCGGAGCTTCTTCGCGGACCGAACGGCAAGCCGAGGCTTCAACTGACGGGGAAGGCGGCTCATCTGGCTGAAAATATGCGCTTCTCCGTCAGCGTGACACATACCGCTGAAACAGCCGCCGCCACGGTGGTCGGCTGGAATGAAAAATCAGAGATGCAGATTTCGGAGGAGCGGGACGTACCGGAGGGAAGAAGAATACTTCTGAATATGCTGAAGCCGCGCGGGCCGGAGAGCAATAAGGGCTGCTACGGGCGCCTTTTATGCGTCTGCGGCAGCGAAGGAATGGCGGGCGCGGCGGCGATGAGCACACTGTCCGCGCTCCGGTGCGGCACCGGAATTGTGGAAACGGCCCTGCCGCGTTCCATCTATCCGATTGTCGCTTCCCTTGCTCCGGAAGCGGTGTTTACGCTGCTTGACGCCTCGCCGGGCGGAGATTTGGCGGACCGGGACCTGGAATCACTGGATTCGGCGTTGTCCCGGGCGAGCGCGTGCCTTGTCGGCTGCGGCCTGGGGAAAAGCCCTTTTGCAAGAAGAACGGTTTCGAGAGTTCTTCAAACGGCGGATGTTCCGCTTGTCCTTGACGCAGACGGAATAAATATTGTGTCGGAGCATATAGATGAACTGAAAACAGTCCGCGCTCCGCTCGTGCTGACACCGCACCCCGGCGAAATGGCGCGTCTTCTGAGGACTACCCCGGAAGAGGTTCAGAAAAACCGGGAACTGTTCGCCCGTTCGTTTGCACGGGATTTGGGGGTTATTCTGGTCTTGAAAGGCTTTGAAACCCTGGTCGTTTCCCCTCAGGGAAAGCTGTATCGGAATACGACAGGAAATCCCGGGATGGCCAAGGGCGGAAGCGGCGATGTGCTGGCGGGTATGATCGCGTCCTTTGCGGCGCAAGGGGTCGACCTGTTTTCCGCGGCTGCCGGCGCGGTGTATCTGCACGGCCTTGCCGGGGACCGCTGCGCGGGGACTTTGTCCCAATGCGCCATGCTGCCGACCGACCTGATCGGAAAGCTGCCGGAGTTGTTTTTGGAATTAGGGCGGTAGCTGCGTTCCGCCCGCTTTTTGGGGGGGTGCCTTTGCGCCGGAATATGATCGCAGCAGCCGCCGCGCTGTGCCTGCTGCTGGGCGGCTGCGCAAAGTCCAGAATCGGTGTCGAGGATCTGGACTTTCAACTTGATTGTAAAGCGAACGTGCATTATTCGGGGGGCAGCGTCACATGCTCTTTTCAGCGCTTGGGTCCGGAAAACGCGGCGCTGGAGATTCTTTCGGGCGGGCCGGAGGGACTTTGCTGGAACTGGAACGGCGACGGATTCACGGCAACGTTTCAGGGGCTTGCCGCGGGCGGCAAGGATTGCGTGCTTCCGCAGGATTCTTTCGCGGCCGTGATGGTACATACGCTTGATCAGGCGGAAAAGCCGGGCTCCCTGATTCCGACCCATGACAATGAGTTTTCCGGAAACGCGGGGTATGATTACACGCTGACGGCTGACCCTGAGACCGGAAAAATAAAGACGCTCAGCGTGCCGGACTGCAATGTTACGGTGGATTTTTACGATTACGCGGAAAAAACGATTGAAGTGGACTTGAATCTTGCCCCTGAACCTGATTGATAAAATTAAATCACAAAAAACCGTTGAAATTTTCGACGGTTTTATTTTTTGGGGTTTGACCTGATGAGTACGGCGACCGCTACTGTCAACAAAGGTACTCCGTTAATATTATATAACAGGCTCCGCAGAACGAATAAATCTTTCAAAGAATGTCAATACTATTCGCGGAAATCCAAAATCTGCTATATCATTTATTTTCGGAGTGTGAAAAAATGAATATTCGAAGAGGCGATATCTATTATGCCGATCTCAGTCCGGTGGTAGGGTCCGAGCAGGGCGGAGTGCGGCCGGTACTGATCATACAGAATAATATCGGGAACAGGTTCAGCCCGACCGTGATTGCCGCCGCAATCACCAGTCAGCGCTCAAAAGCGAATCTGCCTACGCACATCATGCTCAATGCCAGTACGACCGGACTTGCAAAGGATTCAATCGTGCTGCTCGAGCAGGTGCGGACAATCGATAAGCACAGACTGAAAGAACGTATGGGACGTCTTGACAACAAGGCGATGTTAATGGTGGATCAGGCCTTGTCTATCAGCTTCGGCCTCAACGAACAGGAACCGGTGCGGCAGGCTACATAGACCGCCTGATTTACGAAAGACAACGTCCGGCAACGTATAAAATATTGATTCTGCCGGATACTAAAAACACAATTTTTAAAAAGGAGTGTGTTTTTAGATGATCTCTGAAAAAGAGCTTTCGGCAATTGAAGATCAGCTCGCTCACGAGCATGTCTTGATTACAAAGTACAACGCGTACTCACAGATGTGCTCCGACCAGGAGCTAAAGCAGAAATGCAGTTCGATTGCGCAGAAGCACCAGTGCCATTTCGACAAGCTAATGGGATTTTTAAATTCTTAAAAAGGGAGGAACATTCAGGATGAATTTCAATCAGAATCCGGGCCAGGTCAGCGGTACTCAGGTCAGCAGCCCCATGGGGGAAAGAGAACTCATGGATGATGCGCTGGCTTCTCAGAAATATATGACGGACACCTACAACACTTACACGAATGAATGTGTTACGCAAAATGTCAGGGACGAATTTATGAATATTCTTTCCGAAGAACATCAGATTCAGTCCGAGGTTTTTGACACCATGAAAAAGCGCGGCTGGTACAATGTTCCCGACGCCCAGCAGCAGAAAATTCAACAGGCAAAACAGAAATTCCAGAGTCAGAGTTCTCAGGGCTGACCTGGTTGAATCGGGGGGGGGTGTTGCAAAATGAAAATTTTGCAACACCCCCGTTTATGTTGAAAAGTGATCTAAATACGAAGCTTTTGTTGAAAACTTTGCGAGACAAATCGTCGAAATAGGAATAGCAATGCTAAGCTCCG
>NZ_VWXL01000046.1 GCF_009746625.1 Caproicibacter fermentans | reverse complement strand
CAGCTATATTCGATATCCGTAAAAGTTTGTTGCTTTTTCATTTCTCTGCACCGCCTGTGAATTGATAGTTCTATTTTACCAGAGTTCTCCTCTCTTCGGTAGAGGGGCGGATTAAATCAGAGGTTCCATAGAAATAGGAAAGAGTCTTTGCGGGAATATCGGCTTTTTTGTCCGTCGCCGCATAGGAAGTATCCGCTTTTCCATATCTCTGCGTGCCGGCGTCGAATCCTTTTAAGTAATAGATGGAAGAGCTGTCATAGGTAAAATCTTCCGCGGTCAGGGAAGACCATCGAAAATGATATTTCAGCGCAGGAAGAAGAAAGTTGATCCACTCTTCCGGCGGCGTACAGTTTTGAATCGCTTCCAGCTTGTTTTTGGAAAAACGCATGTTATCCACCGCATTGCTGACAAAACCGGTCGCACCGTAGGGGGTCGTCATGCCGAGATAGTAAAGGTCGACGACAACGACGGACGGCGTATGCTTTTTCAGAACCTCCTGCAGCAGGTAATAGGTAACGTCGATCGGCTGGCCTCCGGTGGCGTAATTAAAGCTTGTAATTCCGTACTGTTTCCATAGAACGTTTGGATCGATGCCGCCGTTCATGTGGCTCGACCCCATGAAAACGACGTCGTAGGGGTCGTCCGAATGATAAAGACCTTCAAGCAATTTGCCGCGGTGGTCAATCTTGTAAATGAACACACTGGAGATGGAGGAGAGGATCAGCGTCAAAACGGTCAGAAACAGGATTCCTTTACCAATCAGCTTTTTCAAAATCGGTCCCTTTCTAAAATTGGAAATAAATAAACTGCTGCGCTGTGTACTGGGATCCGTAAATTCCAAGAATCAGAATAACCAGAACAGCAGAAAAATAAGCGGTCCAGCGGACGGCAGGCCTTTTTTCAAGCAGGAGGGCGCGCAGGTCGGTTTTCCGGCTCAGTACATCCACGGCCAGAACGACGGCAATCCCAAGAATTCCGGCGAAAAATTCGGGCGCCGTCAGTCCGAGACGGAAGAGGGCGCCGCCCGAGAGGTCTGCGGGGCGAAACAGGCTGCCGATCAGCGTAAAAGCGTCCTGTACCGTTCCGGCGCGGAAAAAGATCCAGGCGAAATCCACAAGGACGAAGGTAAAGGAAGCCCGCAGAAAACGATTCAGGCGGGAATCCGGGTCGATGTTCAAGGCTGCAGCGGCTTTCCGGCGGGCCGGTTTCAGCAGCAGGCCGAAAATCTGGTATAATCCGTGCAGGGTTCCCCAAATGACAAAGGTGAAGGACGCGCCGTGCCAAAGGCCGCAGACGGCAAAAACGAGAAAAAGATTCAGGCATTGTTTGAAGAGAGAACACCGGTTCCCGCCCAGAGGGATGTAGAGGTAGTCCCGGAACCAGGCCCCGAGCGTGATATGCCATCTTCGCCAGAACTCCTTAATGGACAGAGAAAAATACGGTCGGCTGAAGTTTGTCGTCAGAGAAAAGCCCAGAACCTGTGCGGCGCCGATCGCAATGTTGGAGTATCCCCCGAAATCGCAGTAAATCTGGAACGCGAAGAAAATGCTCGCGACGGCGACCTCCGCGCCGGAATATTTGCCGGGACTGCCGTAAACCGTATTAACCAGCTGTCCCAGTCGGTCGGCAACGACCATTTTTTGAAAATACCCCCACAGCATCAGGAGAAACCCACGCCGGGCACGGTCATAATCAAACCGGTGAATCTCGCTGAACTGGTGCAGAAGGTCTTTGGATTTTTCGATCGGACCGGCGACAAGCTGGGGAAAAAATGAAACGAACAGGGCGTATTTTCCGAAATGCCGTTCCGGCCTCAGGTCGCCCCGGTAGACGTCCACTGTGTAGCTGAGCGCCTGAAAGGTATAAAAAGATATGCCGACCGGCAGCAGCAGATCGAATTTCATCGCTCCCGCGGACATTCCCATGGATGATATGACATCGGTATAAATTTCATCAAAAAAATTCAAATATTTAAAAACAACCAGAATTCCGAGGTTCAGGACAAAGCTTACGGCAACCCACAATTTTTTCCTCTTCGCGGCTTGTGCAGCGTCCGGCAAGGCGCCGGCTTTTTCAATCAGAAGTCCGCTGAAATAGGTAATAACGGTGGAAACGGCCAGAAGGATGCCATACTGGGGGCTCCAGCTCATGTAAAAAAAATAACTTGCAATCAAAAGCCAGAACCAGCGGAGCTTTTGAGGAAGGGCAAAATAGACAATGGTAACAACAGGGAAGAACAGCAGAAAAGAGCCTGATATAAACGACAAGAAGGAGGCCTCCTAAAACCGGTGCTTCCGTTTTACCGGAGCATATCCTTTATTGAACTATTTAACCATGTAATTATAAATCAAATGTTATGAAATTTCGTCTTTCTTCGAATTTAACATGAAAATTCCGTGAGAAATTTACAGCCGCATGAAAATCGGACCTGAAAAAAGCCGTCCCCAAGAAGGGACAGCCTTGCGGAGGAATGCTGTCAATCCTCATCTTCCTTGGGTGCGGGCGGCAGCCCCGTCGCAGCCGCTTGCCTTCCGAACGAAGGCTCCGGCAGGAAGGTGATAAACGATCCGATGACGATCAGCGCGATTCCAACGGCCATTGACGGCGTAATTGCTTCCCCAAGGATTACGAGGGAAAGCAGGGGGGCCAGCACGGGTTTGCAGAAAAAGACCAGGGCCGCTTTCGCCGCGCCGGCGGTTTCAATCGCGAGAAAATAAAAGGCGAAACCGCAGCCGGTCACAAATACGCCGACATAAACAAGGGCGGGAAGAGCGCCCAGACTGATACCGGAAAAAATCGGAACATCCGCGAACTGTGCCAGACCCGCGCCGCGCAGCAGAGCGGCGACAGGACGAAGATGCGAAAGAAAAATCAAGATCAGCATTTCGGCGCACCCGAACAGAAAGCTGAAGCAGGTCATTGCCACTCCGCCGTAACGGCCGCTCCGGGTGCGGCCGACCGCATTGTAAAGGGCAAAGGTCACGGCGGCGGCCAGAGAAAGAACGGTTCCCGCCGCGCTGCCCGCGAAAAGGAACGGATTGATCATGACCGCCATCCCGAACAGGCTCAGAACGATCGAAACCGCTGTGTTAAACCGTATTTTTTCACCCAGCATGAAAAACGCGAACAGAACCAGAAAAACGGAATTGCAGCTGAACAGGACGGCGACGGTGGAGGCCGGCGAATACAGAACAGCCATCTGGTACAGAATCATGCTGACGTTTACACAGATCAGCCCGGTCAGCGCGAAAAATGCAAGATCGCCCAAACGCGGACAAAAATTCTTTCGCCGAAGTTGTTTTACTGCCGGCGGCATCAGAATCAGGGAACCGATCAGGAAACGCAGAAACGTAAGCTGAATGGCGTTAAAGCTTCCGGCGCTCAGTTTTAAGGCGATTTCCATGGTGCTGAAAAGAAATGTTGCAAAGACGATGTAAACAGGACCTTTTTTCAATGATCAGACCTCGCATTTCAAAACTACTGCATAACAGTATAGCACGGTATGCAAGGCCTGTAAACTTATGTTGTTCGGGAATGCTCCTTGACAGCGTCCTTTTCAGGCGATACAATCAAAATAAAAAGACCGGGCGGGCTTTCGGCCCGCCCTAACAGGAAAAATATCCACGCATGAAGCGTGTTTTGAAAATCAAAATGATATTTTCTCTGCCGTCACTAGCGTATCCAGTCTTGCACTGAATTATCATTGCCAATTTTATGAATATTTAATTTAAGGCGTGATTAGAATGAAAACGTTAATCGCATATTCCAGCACGCACGGGTCTGCTGCCGAGTCCGCCGGTTTTCTTGCTGGAATTCTGGGGGACACCGATGTCGTCGACCTGAAAAAGGGCGATGCGAATCCGGCCGGCTTTGATGCCGTGATTCTGGGCAGCTCCGTCTACGGCGGGCAAATCCAAAAGGAAGTAAAGGATTTTTGCAAAAAATACCTTGGCATTCTCCTGCAAAAGCCCATTGGCATTTACCTGACCTGCCTTACGGAGGAGCGGGACGAAGTCCGGCGGTTCCTTGAAAACGGATTTCCATCTGAAATTGTTGGGCGGCTGACCGCTTTTTGCACGCCGGGCGGCGCCATTTACTTTACCAAAATGAATTTTTTGGAACGAAACGCATCAAAAATATTGTTAAACGGTATTTCGAAATCAAAAGGCGCGGGAAAAATCACCGACGGGAAAACGGATTATGTGACTCTTTCCAAAGAGAAGCTGGAGGCGTTTGCCCGAAGGATGGCGGGAAATCAGGAAAGGAATCCTTCATGAATTTTCAGTTGATCGCCCTCGATATGGACGGCACGGTTCTAAAAAACGATAAAACCGTATCGAAACGAACCATGGAAGCGTTGGGAAAGGCGGCGGCCCTCGGGATTCAAATCGTACCCGCGACGGGGCGGGTTGCCAAGACGGTGCCGGAAGAGATGCTGCGTCTGCCGGGCGTGCGCTACCTGCTGACCTCCAACGGAGCAAGTGTAGTTGATTTGACGGATCGGTCCGTGCTGTACTCCCATCCCATGACGATGGAAGCCTCCCTGCGGATCGTCCGCTTTTTTGTGTCCCGCGGTTATTTTATGGAAGCATACTGCGGCGGCGTTTCCTATGCGAACGAAGGAGAACTGCCGCCTTTGCGCAAGGCTGGATTGCCGGAGGAGTTTTTTCGCTATATCGACGCTTCCCAGACTTTTGTCAGCGACCTTGCGGGTTTTTTGGAGCGGAACGGAATCCCTCTGGAAAAGGTCAATCTTCCCTATGTCCCCGCCTTGGAGCGGGGCCGTCTGCGCCGCGAAATTCTGGCAATGGGGCCGTATTCCGTCACCTCCTCCGGGACGATCAATCTTGAGATCAATGACCGCTCGGCAAGCAAAGGCGACGGCCTGCGGCACCTCTGTGAAACCCTGGGGATCGACCGAAAGCGTGTCGCGGCGTTCGGGGACGGCGACAACGACAGGAGCATGCTGAAGTTTGCGGGACTGGGCGTTGCAATGGGGAACGCGGAGCCGGATCTTTTCCGGGACGCCGATTATGTAACCGGCACAAACGAAGAAGACGGCGTGGCGTCGGCCGTTGAGAAATTCATTTTGTCGGAAGAGAGTTAATTTTTTCTAGGCGGGGAATCCTGTAACGAATGAGTATGGTCCGATACGGAAGGGGAAAAAGAATGCGCCGGCTTGACCGATTGAAAAGTCAAATCTGGTTTTGCGCCGCGGCGGGAGGCGTTCTGACTTCTCTGGCCTTCGGCGTGTTCAACATCTGGTACCGGCATTGGCTGCCGTGGATGCTCGCCGCGGCGGGAGCCGCCGCGTGTATCCGATCTACCGCGGGTTACGGGAACCGCAGGACGCAGCTTCTTTCCGGAGTTTTCGGGGCGGCGATGTCGGCCATGTTTTTGGTCGGGCAGCGGATTACCGTTCAGCCGCCTTCTTTCGCCGGGGTCGGGAGGGAGGACGTTCTGCCGTTTGCAGGCCTTGCGCTCCTGCTTTGGGCGGCGACTCTTGCCCTGTTCCGCCTGTCGGAGCGACATCCGTTTCCAAAGTCCAGCCGCGCGCTGCCCGAAAGCCCGCGCAGCCGTTTTTTTTCCTGGGCGCTGTGGTCTTCAATTTTTGCCGCGTGCTGGCTTCCGTATTTTCTGACTTATTATCCCGGACTGATGACGGGAGACTCCTTTGCCTGCCTGGTTCGGGCCGCGGGGCGGGCGCCGGTCAACAACCAGCAGCCGGTTGTTTACCAGCTTTTCCTGAGAATGTTTTATTTGGCGGGAAATTTGCTTGGCAGCATGAATCGAGGCGTTGCGCTCTATTCTTTCACGCAGCTTCTGCTGATGGCGTCCGTGTTGGGCTATGCGCTGTACTGGTGCCGCATGCGCGGATGTCCGCTGCCGTATCTTTGGGGAACCGCGCTTTTCTTTGCCTTAAACCCCATTTACGGAAAATATGCGGTTACTATGTGGAAAGACGTCCTCTTCGGCGGCGCGATGCTTTTGCTGACGCTTTTCCTTGCCGATACGGCGGCAGCCCGGGGCGCGAATTTGCGGTCGATCGGCGGAACCGCGCATCTGGCGCTGACTTCATTTGCCGTTGCGTTCCTTCGGAATAACGGCGTCTATGTGCTGGCGTTTTCATTTTTGTGGCTGGCCTTTTTTTGCCGGGTTCACATCAAAAAAATTGCGCCCGTTCTGCTCGTTATCCTTACCGCCGTTATGGTGATTCAGGGCCCGGTTTACCGGCTGGCCGGAATTCCGAAAAACCGTTTTGACGAATCCGTCGGCGTTCCGCTTCAGCAAATGGCGCGCGTTGCCGCAAAGGACGGGAAAATGTCGGAAGAGGACAGGAACTTTCTGAATCGGGTGATGCCGATCAAAACGATTAAGGAATCCTATGATCCGTTTACCGTGGACCGGATTAAGTTCAATCATAAATTTGACTATACTTATCTGGCGCGGAATAAACCGGAGTTTCTGAAAGTCTGGGCGGATTTGTTTGTGAAGAACCCCAAGGAATGCCTGATTGCCCACATGATGCTTACCCTTGGGTATTGGCATATCGGGACCGGAAACTGGGTTACCGCAGCCGGCGTGGCTTCGTGGGGGGACGATACCTACGGAGTGGTTCCCTATAATCTGTTTGGAACGTTGACCGGAATCAATTCGAAACCCTATCTCGAAAAATGGTCCGCGTTCCTGGAGCATTTTGTGCCGACGGGAATGAGCAATAATATCGGTGTGGCCGTTTGGATGACGGCGTTTCTGGCAATTTACGCGCTGTTGAAACGGAGGTACGACCGATTGCTTCCGATGACGCCCGTCATTGGATTGTGGCTGACCACTATGCTGGCGGCTCCGACCTACTGCGAATTCCGCTATGTTTTTTCGTTGTTTCTGTGCGCGCCTTTCCTTTTATTCCAGATATATCGCGAGGGGAGAAGCGAATCGACGCCCTGAATTCCAGGCATGGCTGGTTCGGACTTGCCACAAAAAGCGCCGAGGGAATTTGTCCCTCGGCGTTACGGTTGATCTTATGATTTATTTGAGCGAATTATGATAAATCTGTTCCAGGTCTTCGAACTGAGGGGATACGATCAATGCCGCGAAATTACCGTCGCGTTCCACTTTGCATTTTTCCAGCATCGCGTATTCCTCAGGCAGATAATCCTTCATTTCGATTTCCTTCTGATGATAGCGGTCGCTCAGCTTTTCCTCAATCTTTCCGGCAGCGCTGTCGTCAGAAGCTTCAAAAAGCAGGATTTCATCGCCTTTGGTTCCGGTGGAGTCCACATAGGCCGCAAATTGTTTAACGTCCTTGGGGTCGACGCCGTAATTCGGCATAAGGTCTTCGGAAGAAAGGTCCATCATCTGAGTATTTGTAATTTTTTGCTTCATGTTTTCCATTACCTTGGTCAGGTCCGCTTCTTTTGGGGCTGCTTTGGAGCATCCGGTCCAAAGAAACAGGGCCGCGGCAAGCGTCAGGAGGAAAAGAAAAGTCCGTTTCATGCGGTTCAACCTCCGGTATGTGTCAGAATATAATGAATCCAGACGTCGCAGGCCGCATCCGTGAAATGCAGCCCAAGATCATCCGGGTCGCTGCAGTAATTCCGTTTCAACGATCCGGTATCGTCCCTCATCCCGGAGGCGACGTCCAGAAAATACCATCCATCCTTTTCACAGATCTCGGAAACCAGTTTGTTGTAACGTTCCAGGTTCGGATTATTCAGCGTTTTTTTCTGCTTGTCCGCAAGCATCGGTGTCGCGGACTGAATATAGATTTTTACGCCGGGGATTTTATCACAGAATCGTTTCGTCAGCGTTTCAAGATTTTCAGCCGCGCCCTCCACACCATAGGGAGCCACGTCGTTGATGCCGAGCATCAGATAGACTTTATCCGCTCCCATTTTTGCGGCGCTGTCTTCCAACAGTGCTTTTTCGCCGTTATAATAGGGATGGATGGAATCTTTGCCGAGCGGCTGCAGAGCGTTTCCGCTGCCCATGCTGCCCGCGGTGAGAAAAGCGGCGGTGCCGAAAAATCCCGGGTCTGATTTTCTCTTTTTCAAAACATAGTTTTTCAACTTCAGCGTGACGGAGTCTCCGACAAAAACCGCATGATCCAGAAAGGACGGGCTTGCCTCCGCGCTTTCCGCTACACTTTTCAAAACCGGTGGGATATAAGTTACAGAAGAAGCCGTCCGGCTTAAAACCGCGGAGGAGCCGCTTGAAGATCCTTCGGCGGAATTCGTGCCGGTCAGCGAGGGAGCGCTTTCTGAGGAAACGAGACCGGAACTTTCCTGATGAACAGCCGTCGAAGACGGCGAGGCGGAGACGACCGGCGCCATGGTCTGTTTACTCCCGCACCCGGACAGCAATACTGCGCCTATTAGGACGGAAACGGCCAAATGTCGTAACTTCATCCTTTTTTCCCTCCCGGATTAATCTGCAATCAAGTATACCATACACAGGATTCCAGTTTCAACCATTGTATCATAATCGTAACTAATTCATGGATGATAATAATTGCGGGAATGCCGGAACTAAGACCAAAAAAAGAAGCATGGCTGTGAGCCATGCTTCCGAATCCGTGATTAATATGTCGGATTGTTCGTTGATCCGAACCCTTTGGTTTCTTCACTTGATTCGTGCAATGCGGCGGAATATGCGCCGTAGCCTTTTCCCTGAGAATTCTGACCGCCAGAACCGACCGAATTTCGGCTCCCGCCGTCGCCGTCGCTCCGGTTTTCAAAGGTTGCGCATTCCGTTTTGACCTGACCGTTGTTAACCTTGGTCGTCCGGATATCGATGTGATCGGCGGAACAGGCCCGGTCCTCGTTATAAACGCATTTTGTCACTTCACAATGAATGTCCAGTGACGGATTCGGGGATTGATGATCGACCGCGTTTTTCGGGACCCCTCTGTTTTCTTCGGTGTCTATAAAATTTGCACAGTAGGTTTGGGTGCTCACGCTTGCGCGCGGGCCGCCCACCATAATATCGGGGCGGCAGCAGAACTTGCTTTTGTTATTTCCACAGCTTGTAACATCACAATGTAAATTCGTCATATTGCGGCACCTCAATCTTTAATTTTTATCTATTGTGTGCCGGACGACGCGGATTATTCCTGCCCAGTCTGATTTTCATGCAATTCGACGGCCCGCGCAATCAGTTGTTCCGTGCCTGAAATTCCGATGGAAGAAGTATCAACGCACAGATGATAATTTTCGGCGTCCCCCCATTTCTCGTCCGTGTAAAAGTGATAATAGCCGGAGCGCTGCTTATCCTGCTTTGCGACCCAGCCCGCCGCGCTTTCAGGCTGCACGCCGTACTCCGTTACGGCGCGCTCTTTCCGGAACGTAAGGTCGGCGCGCAGAAATACGCTGAACACGTTTTTCTTTCCCCGCAGAATATCGTCGGCGCAGCGGCCCACAATAACGCACGGCCCCGCTTCCGCCGCCTCTCGAATCAGTTTCGCCTGAAGCTGAAACAAACGGTCGTTGATCGGCAGGCGTCCGGATGCGATGGCGTTTTCCGCATAGGGATAGTTGTTTCCCATGATCATTGCATACAGAAGGTTGCTTCCGGCTTTTTCATCCGCCTGTTCCAGAATTTCACGGCTCCATCCGCTTCGCTTCGCGGCCGTCGCGATCAGCTCCCTGTCATAAAAAGGGACCGAAAAACGCTGCGCCAGCTTTTGTCCGATCTCCCGGCCTCCGCTGCCGTACTGTCTCGCGATGGTAATTACGGTTTTCATGCTGATTTCCCTCCAGTTCCGCTTCATTTGGATCTGCTTTCATTATATCATGAAACAAGAGGAATGAGGCTTTTTTTCCATGGATGTCTTCGCTTGACTTGCCTGCGAAATCAGATTATATTAAAATGAAAAGGAGCTTGACTGCAATGAGGGAGAAGAACAGAACGGGAAAAAACGATGTCCCGGCACGAAGGGAACTTGTCGATTATTGCCTCCGCTTTCCCGGCGCTTACGAAGACTACCCGTTTGACGAAGATCCGTCTTCGCCGGACGCCTGGACCGTCATGCGGCACAGGGAAAACCGGAAAAGCTTCGCGTTGATTTTTGAGCGCGGCGGGTTTCTCAACATCAACCTGAAATGCGGCCCTGCCGAGGCCGATTTTCTGCGCGGAGTTTACCGGAGCGTGAGCCCGGCGTATCACATGAACAAGGAACACTGGATCGGCGTCCGGCTGGACGGCGGCGTTCCGGAGGCGGAGCTGTTCGCCTGGGTGGAACGGAGCTTCCGGCTCACGCTTGCGCAAAAGAAAAGAAAGTCTTGACAAAAAATCCGGCCCGGCATATACTAAATATCAACATAAAAAACCGGCGAGTAAGAGTAGTACTCCGGGGTTGTATTTTCTTCAGAGAGCCGCAGGCGGTGAGATTGTGGCGGGGATGTTCCGGACGAATGGACTTATGAGGGCGGGACGAAAGGCTTTTTTGCCGAGTAGTGTCCGACGGGATCTTCACCCGTTACCAAGGAAGCGTGCATGGTGGTGCATGGAATGAGCGGGCGATTTTCGCCAACGTGGGTGGTACCGCAGGAGTTTAGGCTCTTGTCCCTGTAATTGCAGGGGCAAGGGCTTTTTTTGCGTGCTGCCGAAGCCGGACGGCGGCGGCGGAATCCGGGTTTCATTCCGTGTTGTTTTGGGAAGAATATTATTTTCGGGAGGGTATCTCACATGAAAAACTTTGGTACAAAAATCGGCGCGGCGGCTCTCGCCGTTCTTGTCTCCGGCGCGCTCGGCGCCTGTTCGGCCTCCGGCTCCGCTTCTTCCGCGGCGCCGGCTTCTTCCGCCGGGTCGTCCGGTTCTTCGGCAAAAGCGTCGAAATCGATCGGCATCATCGAATACGCCGTGAATCCGTCGCTTGACAACTGCCATACGGGCTTTATGAAGGGATTGGAGGAGTCCGGCTACAGGGAGGGCGAAAATCTGACCGTCGATTTTCAAAATTCACAGGCGGATCCCAACAATGCCAAGACCATCGCAAAGGCAATGGTGGCGAAAAAGTATGACATGGTGATGGGCATCGCGACTCCGGCGGCGATGGCTTTGTACGGAGCGGCGAAGTCGGCGGATATTCCGACCGTTTTTACTTCCGTCAACGACCCGGTCGCCTCCGGAATCGTAAAGTCTTTGGAAAAACCCGGCGTCAACTGCACCGGATCTTCCGACGTTCTGCCGCTGGAGGATCAGATCAAAATGATCCGCGCGTTTCTGCCGAACGCGAAGAAAATCGGCGTGCTGCACACGACCAGCGAACCGAATTCCACGGCCTGCCTGAAAAAATTCCAGAGCATCGCGCCGAAATACGGCTTTGAAGTGGTTGAAATCGGCGTAACGGGCTCCTCCGACGTAGAGCCGGCGGTCAAGACGCTGATTTCCAAAGGAGTCGACTGCATCAACAATTTTACGGACAACAACGTCGTCAACCATCTGCCCGGCTTGCTTCAGGCCGCAAATGAAGCAAAAATCCCGATTTTCGGTTCTGAAGTGGAACAGGTGAAGGACGGTTGCCTTGCCTCCGTCAGCATTGATTTCGTTGCCCTTGGAGAAGAAACCGGCAAGATGGCCGCAAAGGTATTGGACGGCACGGCGAACCCGGCGACGACTCCGGTCTACACGGTGGATTTCGGCAAACCGGTATATAACGATAAAGTGATGAAGCAGCTGGGAATTTCTCTTCCCAAAGACTATACCGGCGCGGAAAACGTTGCGCAGTAAAAACAATCGGGGGGGCTGATGGCATTGGATGTGTTTTTGGGACTACTGACCGGCGTGTTGCAGGAGGGCTTTGTCTACGGCATCATGGCGCTCGGAATTTATGTGACGTATCAGGTGCTGAATTTTCCGGACCTTTCGGTCGAGGGGACGTTCCCGCTCGGTTCCTGCGTGGCCGGCGTGATGATCGCCTCCGGACTGAATCCGTGGCTTGCCTGCATGGCGGCGTTTGCGTGCGGGGCGGCCGCGGGCGGCGTGACGGGTCTTCTGCATGTGAAACTGCACATCACCGACCTGCTTTCCGGAATTCTGGTCATGACGGCCTTGTGGAGCGTCAATCTTGCCGTTACTTCCGGCAGCGCGGTCACGCCGTTTTACAACCAGCCGACCATTTACACTTCCGGCCCGGCGGCGCTGATTTCGGATTCCCATAACAGCCTGCGGGCGCTTGTGGTCGCGTTTATTTCCTGCCTGTTCGTTAAGCTGTTGCTCGATGAATATTTAAAAACAAAATCCGGCCTTTTGCTGCGTGCCGCCGGGAACAATCCGCGGTATGTCGTTTCGCTTGGAAAGGACCCGGGCAATATGAAAATTCTGGGTCTGATGCTCGGCAACGGCCTTGCTGCGCTTTCCGGGTGCATTCTTTGCCAGCGGGAGGAGTCCGCCGATATCTACAGCGGGACCGGCATGATCGTTCTGGGCCTTGCGGCAGTCATTGTGGGGGTCAATATTTTTTCCGGCATCCGGTTTCTGCGTTCCACAACGGCAGTCATCCTGGGCGCGGTTCTGTACCGCGGCGTTCTGGTAGCCGCGCTGCAGATGGGCCTGCCGACCAACTACATGAAGCTGTTAATGGCGGTGCTGCTGACCGTCGTTCTGGTAGCCTACAAAACGGTGCCGACAGGAAGGAGGAAGAAACATGTTAGTCGAACGGAAGTCTGAACCGCTGCTGGAATTCCGGCAGATCGATAAAACCTTTCACAGCGGGACGGTCAGTGAACTGAAGCTGTTCGATCATTTTGACCTTTCGGTCCCTCAAGGCCGTTTCGTCTGTATCATCGGAAGCAACGGATCCGGAAAAACGACCCTTTTGAACCTCCTTTGCGGCGGGGAAACGCCGGACGCGGGCAACATTTTTCTCGGCGGCAGAGAGATTACCCGCGAGCCGGAGCATGTGCGTTCCCGGCGAATCGGCCGCGTGTTTCAGGACCCGTCGCTCGGCACCTGCCCGCAGCTGACGATTCTGGAAAATCTCTCCCTTGCCGACCGGAAGGGAAAACGCTACGGGCTTTCCCGCGGGGTCAGCCGGAAGAAGATCGACGAGTACCGTTCCAGATTGGAACTGCTGAAGCTGGGGCTGGAGGATCAGCTCGACCTGCCGGTCGCGAACCTTTCGGGCGGCCAGCGGCAGGCGCTGGCCCTTCTGATTTGCACGATGACGCCGATCGATTTGCTGATTCTCGACGAGCACACGGCTGCGCTCGACCCTTCTTCCAGTGAAAATGTGATGGAACTGACGCGGCGTTTTGTCAGGGAGAAGCGGCTGACGGCCCTGATGGTGACGCACAACCTCCGTTTTGCCCTGGCTTACGGCGACCGTCTTGTGATGATGCACCGCGGGAAAGCGGTTCTGGACGTCTGCGACGGGGAAAAGAATGCCCTGAAAATCCACGATCTGACCGAACGATTCAACGAGATCAGCGTTGAAGACGGGAATGACGTCTGATTGTGTCTTCTTGTGAAAATGTATTGAAAATTTTAATGATTTATTAAAATCTCTTGACAGCCGGCAGTTTCTACGCTATAATGCCAATTAAATTGAATCACGGAATGCGTTGATAGGGATCAAAGCATCTGCAACCGAGTTTCAGAGAGCCGTTGTTTGCTGCGAAACGGTGCCGGGCAGATGTATAACTCACCTTAGAGCAGTCTGCCGAACGGTTTTCATACCCAGTAGAGCGGAACGGTTTCTCCCCGTTACAGGAGAACTGCATTGATGGATGCAGGCCGAGTGGGCATTGGAAACAATGCCAACAAAGAGTGGTACCGCGACAGGATTTCACCGTCGTCTCTTTTTGAGACGACGGTGTTTTTTGTTTTCCCCGATTCTGCAAATCGTGATGAAATCATTTTGACGGATGGAGGCAATCGTATGACAGAATCCATGAGAAGAATCAAGATTTTTGACACAACCCTGCGCGACGGCGAGCAAAGCCCCGGGTGCAGCATGAATCTGGGGGAGAAGCTGGAAATGGCGGCACAGCTGGAAGAACTGGGAGCCGATGTGATCGAGGCCGGTTTCGCGGTCTCATCCCCGGAGGATTTTGAATCTGTTCGGCAGATTGCCGATGTTTTGCAGAAAACAACGGTGGCGAGTCTGGCACGCGCGACAAAATCGGATATCGACACCGCGTTTGACGCGGTTCAGAAAGCAAAAAAACCGCGCATCCACGTGTTTCTCGCAAGCTCCGACATTCATCTGCAGCACAAGCTGCACATGACGCGGGAGGAAATGCTGCGCCAGACCGGCGAAATGGTTCGTTACGCAAAAACTCTGGTGGAGGATATTGAGTTTTCCGCGGAGGACGCGAGCCGCACGGACTGGGAATTCCTTGTGAAGGTTTACGAAACGGCGATTGCGAACGGCGCAAATGTCATCAATGTACCGGATACGGTGGGATATGTGACGCCGCAGGAAATGTACGATCTGATCGCGTATTTGAAAGAGAATGTAAAGGGCATTGAAAAGGCGGAAATTTCCGTCCACTGCCACGACGACCTCGGCATGGCGGTCGCGAATTCACTTGCCGCCGTGCGGGCGGGGGCAACTCAGGTGGAATGCACGGTGAACGGCATCGGCGAACGTGCCGGGAACGCCTCTCTGGAGGAAATCGTAATGGCTCTGAGAACCCGGCAATCCTATTATCAGGCGGCGGCCGGCGTGGATACGACAAAAATTTATAAAACCTGTAAAAAGCTCTCTGCGATTACCGGCGTGCCGATCGGGCCGACCAAGGCGATTGTGGGCGCGAACGCGTTTGCGCACGAGGCGGGAATCCACCAGCACGGCGTGCTGAACGATCGCCTGACGTATGAAATCATGACGCCGGAAAGCATTGGAATTTCCCATAATACGATGGTTCTCGGCAAGCACTCCGGGCGTCACGCGTTTGAAGAAAAACTGAAGTCACTCGGCTATGCACTTTCTTCGGAGGCCCTGTCGGAGGCTTTTTCAGCTTTCAAGAAGCTGGCCGACCTGAAGAAAAACGTTACTGACCTTGATTTGGAGGCGCTGCTCTCCGGCGCGGCGAAGATGAAAATCGAGGAAATTTATACACTGGAATCCTATGTGGTCAACACAAGCTCCGTGAACTCCGCTTCCGCTATGGTAAAATTGGGGGTCGTGGAATCGGGGCAAAAGAAAATCGTGGAAGGGACCGGAATCGGGGCCGGTCCGGTCAACGCGGCCCTTTCCGCAATCGACGCGGTGACGGGGAAGGATTACACATTGGAGAATTTTTCAATTCAGGCGGTGACGGAAGGCGACGACGCGCTCGGCGAAGTTGTTGTCCGGCTGAAAAATTCGGCGGGGACGATTGTCAGCGGCAGAGGACTCAATGTCGATATCATCGGCGCCAGCCTCGCGGCGTATGTCAACGCGTTAAACCGTATGGAATCACGGATGGATTAAGGAGGAACACAGCATGGCAATGACAATGACGCAGAAAATCCTGGCGGACCATGCGGGTCTGCCTGAAGTTCGGGCGGGCCAGTTGATCCGCGCGAAGCTTGATCTGGTCCTCGGCAACGATATTACCACGCCCGTCGCAATCAATGAATTTGAAAAGCACGGGTTAAGCGGTGTGTTCAACCGTGATAAAATCGCGATTGTTCTGGATCATTTCACACCGAATAAAGACATCAAAGCCGCGGAGCAGTCCAAACAGTGCCGCGAATTTGCCAAGTGCAACGGAATCACGCATTTCTATGATGTGGGCCAGATGGGAATTGAGCACGCGCTGCTGCCGGAGCAGGGCCTTGTCGCGGCGGGGGAAGCCGTCATCGGCGCGGATTCCCACACCTGCACCTATGGGGCGCTCGGCGCGTTTTCCACCGGAGTCGGTTCCACCGATATGGCGGCGGGCATGGCGACGGGGGAGTGCTGGTTTAAGGTCCCTTCCGCGATCCGCGTGCGTTTGACCGGGCAACCGAAAAAATGGATCGGCGGAAAAGATGTGGTCTTAACGCTGATCGGGATGATCGGCGTGGATGGGGCAAGATATCAATCGCTGGAGTTTACGGGAGACGGCGTTGCGGCCCTCTCGATGGACGACCGCTTTGCCATTGCGAATATGGCGATTGAAGCAGGGGCAAAAAACGGGATTTTTCCGGTGGACGAAGCGACAATCGCGTACATGAAGGGCCGCGTGAATCGGGAATATCAAGTTTACGAAGCCGACGCGGACGCTCCATACGAAAAAACGGTGGAAATTGACCTTTCAGAGCTTCGCCCCGTCGTGGCGTGCCCGCACCTGCCGTCCAATACGAAACCCGCGGATGAAGTGAACGATATCGCTATTGATCAGGTGGTCATCGGTTCCTGCACCAACGGCAGGCTGAGCGACCTCGCAACCGCCGCAGAGATCATCAAAGGAAGAAAGGTTGCGGAAAATGTCCGGGTGATCGTCATTCCGGCGACACAGCACATTTACCGGGAAGCGATGCGCCTTGGCTACCTCTATACCTTTATTGAGGCGGGCTGCGCCGTTTCCACGCCCACCTGCGGGCCATGCCTTGGGGGGCATATGGGAATCATGGCGGCGGGCGAGCGCACCGTGGCAACGACAAACCGGAACTTTGTCGGGCGTATGGGGGACCCAAGCTCAGAAATTTATCTTGCGGGTCCGGCCGTGGCGGCGGCTTCCGCCATTCTCGGCAGGATCGCATCACCGGAAGAAATCGAACAAGGGGGAAACTGAAAATGCAGGCAAACGGAACGGTCTTTGTTTACGGGGACAATGTTGATACGGACGTCATTATTCCCGCCCGGTATCTGAACAGCTCCGACCCGAAGCATCTGGCTTCACACTGCATGGAGGACATCGACGCGGCATTTGCGCAAAAGGTGCGGCCGGGCGACATCATTGTCGGCGGCAGCAACTTCGGCTGCGGCTCTTCCCGCGAACACGCGCCGCTCGCCATTAAATCCTGCGGGGTATCCTGTGTCATCGCAAAAAGTTTTGCGCGCATTTTTTACCGCAACTCCATCAACATCGGCCTTGCGATTCTGGAATGCCCGCAGGCCGCCGAAAACATCCGGCAGAGGGATGAAATTTCCATCGATTTCGACAGCGGCGTCATTACAAATAAAACAAGGGAAGAAACCTATCAGGCGGAGCCGTTTCCGGAATTTATCCGTGAGATTATCAATGCGGACGGGCTTTTAAACTCGTTGAGCAAATGCTAAACGAATACGCGGGGTGACGATTATGGAAAAAATGATTGTACTGTTCAAAGGGGACGGCATCGGACCTGAGATCGTGGACGGCGCCGTAACGGTGCTGAAACGCGTGGAACAAAAATTCGGACATCGGTTTCGCTTTGAACCGGCGTTAATCGGCGGCGCTTCCATCGATGACTGCGGCAAGCCGCTGACCGAAGACACCGTTGCGGTTTGCAAACAGGCCGACGCGGTTCTGCTCGGCGCGGTCGGAGGACCGAAATGGGACTCGATTCCGGTGGAAGACCGCCCGGAACGCGGCCTTCTGGGTATCCGAAGCGCGCTGGGCCTTTTCGCAAACCTGAGGCCCGCCTATTTGTATCAGGAGCTGGCCGCGGCCTGCCCGCTGCGGGAAGAACGCGTAAACGGCGGAATTGATCTGATGATGGTTCGGGAACTGACCGGAGGGATCTATTTTGGCAAGCGGGGAACAGTAACGAAGGAAAACGGAAAAAAGTCTGCGTTTGACCGAATGGAATACAGTGAGGAAGAGATTGAACGGATCGGCGTCATTGCGTTCCGGCAGGCGATGACACGCCGGAAAAAGCTGGTCAGCGTGGATAAGGCCAATGTACTGGACACCTCCCGCCTGTGGCGGAGCGTGATGCACCGTCTGAGCGAGAGGTTCCCGGAGGTGGAGTACCGCGACCAGCTGGTGGACAGTGCCGCGATGCAGCTGGTCTCCGATCCGGGACAGTTCGACGTCATCGTCACGGAAAATATGTTCGGCGACATTCTTTCCGACGAGGCGAGCATGGCGGCCGGTTCCATCGGAATGCTGCCCTCCGCGTCGCTGGGGGACGGGACGCGCGGACTCTATGAGCCGATTCACGGTTCCGCGCCGGATATCGCGGGCAGGGACGCCGCGAATCCGCTGGCGACGATTCTTTCCGCCGCAATGATGCTCAGAATCTCGTTTGGTATGGAGGAGGAAGCGCGGGCGGTGGAAGCCGCCGTTCAGTCGGCTTTGACAAGCGGGTACCGCACAAAGGACATCGCCGCGCAGGGAGAAACCGTGACGGGGTGCCGGAAAATGGCGGAAATCGTTGCAAACGCCATTTAGAATAGAATGATAAAAACGGGCAGATAAGAACCGGGACGGCCGCTTGAGACCGTCCCTTTTTCATGCTCGGAATAAAATTTGATCAGAATCATAAAAAAGCTTGACATTGTTTCGTTCCTTGCATATAATAATAACAGCAAATAACATATTATTATAGTATGAATACTATGAAATAAAACCAACAACGAAAAAGGAGCGCTAAAATGATGAAAATAGCAAAGAATCTGACGGAACTGATCGGCAATACCCCGATGCTGGAACTGTCCAATTTTGAGAAAGAAAAAGGCGCGCAGGCAACCATTGCGGCGAAGCTGGAATCCTTTAATCCGCTTTCCAGCGTAAAGGACCGCGTCGGTTATGCGCTGATTCGGGATGCGGAAGAAAAGGGTCTGATCAATCGGGACACCACGCTGATTGAGCCGACCAGCGGGAATACCGGCGTAGGTCTTGCGTTTGTGGCGGCGGCGAAAGGCTATCGACTGATTCTGACCATGCCGGACACCATGAGTCTGGAGCGCCGGCGCCTGGTTGCGGCGCTGGGAGCCGAGCTTGTCCTGACGGAGGGCGCGAAGGGAATGAAAGGCGCGATTGAAAAAGCCAGCGAGCTGCACGCCCAAATCCCGAATTCATTGATTCCGGGTCAGTTTATCAACCAGGCGAATCCGGAGATGCACCGTAAAACCACCGGAGAAGAAATTTGGCGCGATACCGACGGCAAAGTGGACTTCTTTGTCGCGGGCATCGGCACCGGCGGAACGGTTTCCGGTACGGGACGCGCGCTGAAAGAACACAATCCGAATGTGAAGGTGGTTGGCGTGGAGCCCGCGGGGTCTCCTGTGATTTCTCAGGGAAAAGCGGGCCCGCACCGGATTCAGGGAATCGGCGCCGGTTTTATACCGGAAACGCTCGACGTCAAGATTCTGGACGAAGTGATCACGGTGACGAATGAAGACGCGTTCGAAACGACCGCCCATCTGGCGAAAAGCGAGGGGCTTTTGGTCGGGATTTCTTCCGGCGCGGCGGTTTTCGCGGCTCTCCGGCTTGCGAAGAGGCCCGAAAATAAAGGAAAGCTGATTGTTGCGCTCTTGCCGGACACCGGCGAGCGGTATCTTTCAACTGGCGTGTTCGACTGAAAACAGAATCTTTCGTGAAAAAACGGGAGCGGGCGGTTGTCCGGCCCCGTTTTTTTTGCTATGATACTGATATACTAAATCTGGGAGGTGGATTTATTTGCAGATTTCCGTCATCGGCTGCGGCCGCTGGGGAAGCTTTTTGGCATGGTATCTGAATGGAATCGGGCATCAGATTACATTATATGGAAGGGAAAGCTCCCGGAAGTTTACGGAGCTTCGAAAAACCGGAACGAACGGGCTTGTTACTCTGGATGAGAAAATGAACCTGACTTCCGACCTTGGCGCGGCCTTGAAATCTCAAATTCTTGTCATATCAATCGGCGCGCAGTCGTTTCGTTCCCTGATGGAACAGCTCTCTTCCCGCGATCTTGCCGGAAAAACCGTAGTGCTTTGCATGAAAGGATTGGAGGCGGGGACAGGGAAGCGGCTGACGCAGATTTTTGAGGAATACCGTCCGGATACGCCGGTTGCCGTTTGGGTCGGGCCGGGCCATGTGCAGGACTTTACACGCGGAATTCCAAACTGTATGGTCATCGACAGCCGCTCCATGCAGGTGAAAAAGGAGCTGGTGAATGCGTTTTCCAGCGACCTGATCCGTTTTTACTATGGGGACGACCTCATCGGCAACGAGATTGGCGCGGCTTCTAAAAACGTCATCGGCATTGCCGCCGGGATGCTGGACGGACTGAACAAAACCGCATTAAAGGGGGCGCTGATGTCGCGCGGGACAAGAGAAATCGCCCGGTTGATCCGAAAAATGGGCGGCAATGAAATTACGGCCTACGGCCTTGCTCATCTTGGGGATTACGAAGCGACTGTTTTTTCGCCCTACAGCCACAACCGCCGGTTCGGCGAAGCGTTTGTGCGCGGCGAAGACTACGGCGAACTTGCGGAAGGAGTCGCGACTACAAAGGCGATGCTGACGCTCGGGCGGCAATATCAGGCGGAGCTGCCCATCAGCGACGCGGTGAACCGCGTGATCAATCAGGGAGAAGAACCGAACCGCGTTCTTTCCGACCTGTTTCTGCGAAGCATCAAAATGGAATTTTAGTTGACAAATTTAGTATAGAATCTTAGAATAGGAAAAAGAAGCCCGTATGTTGTAAAAAAGGAGTTATTTTAATGAGTGAAGAAAACTGCAGTCATGACTGTTCCTCCTGCGGGGAATCGTGCTCTTCTCGCACGGAACCTCAGGATTTTTTGGCGAAGCCGAACCCGCAGAGTAAAATAGACCGGGTCATCGGCGTTGTCAGCGGCAAGGGCGGCGTGGGAAAAAGCCTGGTTACCTCCCTGCTGGCCGTTCAGCTCAACCGCCGCGGGTATCATACCGGCGTGCTGGACGCTGACGTGACAGGCCCTTCGATTCCGAAGGTGTTTGGGATTCATCAGCATGCGATGGGGAACGAGAATGGAATTGTTCCGGTCAAAACCCGCACGGGAATCGACGTTATTTCCGTCAACCTGCTGCTGGAGGATGAGAACGCTCCCGTTGTGTGGCGCGGGCCGATTATTGCGAATGTGGTCAAGCAGTTCTGGACGGATGTTGTCTGGAAGGATGTAAATTATCTGTTTGTCGACATGCCTCCGGGAACCGGCGACGTACCGCTGACGGTCTTTCAGTCTATTCCTTTGGATGGGATAGTCATTGTCACTTCGCCGCAGGAGCTTGTTTCCATGATTGTTTCCAAGGCGGTTTCCATGGCCAAAATGATGAATATTCCAATTCTTGGGATTGTTGAAAACATGAGCTATGTCAAATGCCCGGACTGCGGCAAAGAGATTACTGTTTTCGGAGAAAGCCATTTGGAACAGACGGCGCAGAAATTCGGCTTGAAAGTTCTTGGCAGATGTCCTTTGGACCCGAAGGTTTCCGCTGAGTGCGATGCCGGGAATGCGGAGGACATTGAAGTTCCGTGGCTTTCTGACGCGGCCGACGAGGTGGAGCGCCTGACAAAAGGCTGATTTCACACGGAACAGGACAACCAAAACCAATAAACCCGCCTTTGCATTGATATAATCCCCTTTGGGGCAGATACTTGGAATAACAACAAGATTTCAAGACTGCGCTAAGGGGATTTTACTATGACAAGAGACGGGCTTATTTGTTTGGAAGTTGAAGCAGGACAGATAAGCGGCGGGGCACAGAAAGAAATTCCCTGCGTTTTACAGAGTGAATTGAGATTTGTGCATAGAAGACAATTTTTATGTTTCATATTTGTTGATCATTTTCTTTCCATTTTGATTTAAATTGAATCATAAGAATTATTTTTAAAAGAATTGGTTTGAAAAAGCTAAAAAATGTTTGAAAAACAAAAAAATATCGAAAAATATAATTTATTTTCTTTTTTGTATAATAATTATTATGTCATACAATTAAAATAGAAGCAAGAAATGGAGGGAATGAAGTGAACCGGGAAGAACGCAAAAAAGAGTATCTGAAGTGTTTTATAAAAACGTTTTCAGAGAATGGAATTGACAGAACACCTGTAAAAAAATTGGCCGGCGAGGCGAAAATGAATGAAGCTTCCATTTATCAATATTTTAAAAACAAAGATGAAATTGTTGTCGAATGCGTCAGATTATATCTGGAAGGAGAGCTTGAGCGGCTTTTGCAGGTTCTGTCCGATCCGGAAGAGGATTTTGAATCCAGGGTCAGAAGTTTTCTCAATCTCAGTTATGAAACTGCAGATGAAGCCAAGTTCATCATACAGGTCTTGACCAGCCCTACTTACAGCGTCATGTGTTCTCCGATTGTCCACGACTTCAGCAAACGCATCCTTTCCACATCATCGCATGCAGATGCGGAAGACGAAGATGATTCAGCGGCAAAGGAGTCCGCCGTTCAGCTTCTGTTGTTAAGCATTATGATCGGCGACCGCGTACTCGGTGAAAGCAGCTTGCTTCGTGTGCAGGTTGAATGCCTCCTGCATTTGCTAGATCATGACGGCGGTATGGGAACAGGCGTCCTTCAGGACAGATCATTTTCTCAGCGGAATTCGGCATGACTCATGAATGGCACATTTTTTCTTTCTGTGAAAAGAGGACCGGCTGAAAAGCCGGTCCTCTTTTCGTTCGCCCCTCCGTAGGGAGGGGGCTATTTTTCGGTTTTGGGGAATAACTGTTCCCCGTCGCTGTCGATGATCAACTCGGTCTGGGGGGGCAAGGCGGAGGAGAGAATCATCTTGGCAATCAGCGTTTCGACATTGCTCTGAATCAGCCGCTTGAGCGGCCTTGCACCGTAAACAGGATCATAGCCGCGGTTTACGACAAATTCCCTTGCGGCGGGAGTGAGGCGTACGCTGAGTTGTTTGCCGCTCAGACGCTTTTGAAGCGCCGCGATCTGCAGGTCTACAATTTTGTCTATTTCTTTCCGCGTCAGAGGGCGGTAGAAGACGATTTCATCCAGCCGGTTCAAAAATTCCGGACGGAACTGACGCCTCAGCAATGCGGTGACCTGGCTTCTGGCTTCCTCGCTGATCTGTCCTTCCTGATTGATCCCTTCCAGAATCCGGTCCGAACCGAGATTTGAGGTCAGAATCAGAATGGTGTTTTTAAAATCGACGGTGCGTCCCTGCGAGTCGGTGATCCGCCCGTCGTCCAGAACCTGCAGCAGGATGTTGAAGACGTCCGGGTGGGCTTTTTCCACTTCGTCAAACAGAACCACGGAATACGGGTGCCGGCGGACGGCCTCCGTCAGCTGGCCGCCTTCCTCGTATCCGACATAACCGGGAGGGGCGCCGATCAGGCGGGATACGGAGAATTTTTCCATATATTCCGTCATGTCGATTCGAACCATGTTCTTTTCGTCGTCGAATAGTGCCTGTGCCAGCGCCTTAGCCAGCTCCGTTTTGCCGACTCCGGTGGGGCCTAGGAACAAAAACGAGCCGATCGGTCTGTTTGGATCCTGAATTCCCGCCCGCGACCGAAGAATGGAATCCGTCACCTTTTGGACCGCTTCGTCCTGACCGACAACGCGCTGATGAAGAATATCTCCGAGCCGCAGCAGCTTTTCCCGCTCGCTTTCCACCAGGCGGGACACCGGGATTCCGGTCCAGCGCCCGACAATCCGCGCGATTTCGTCTTCCGTGACGCGGTCATGCAGAAGAGAATCGGAATTCTGAGTTTTCTCCGCGACCGCTTCCTCCGCTTTTAACTGCTTTTCGAGCTCCGGAAGTTTTCCGTACTTTAGTTCCGCCGCTTTGTTCAGGTCGTAATTCCGTTCCGCTTTCTCAATTTCCGCGTTAACCTGCTCGATCTGCTCGCGGAGTCCGCGCACTTTGCTGATCGCCTGCTTTTCATTTTCCCACTTCGCTTTCATTTCTTTAAAGCGGGCGCGTTCATCCGCCAGTTCTTTTTGAATTTGTGCCAGATGTTCTTTGGAAAGCGGATCCGAGTCCTTCTTTAAAGCAGCCTCTTCGATTTCTCTCTGCATAATCCTGCGGGAAATATCGTCCAGCTCGGTCGGCATCGAGTCGATTTCCGTGCGGACCATCGCGCAGGCTTCGTCAATCAGATCGATGGCCTTATCGGGCAGAAAACGGTCCGAAATATAGCGGTTGCTCAGTACCGCCGCAGCGATCAGCGCCTGATCCTGAATTTTCACGCCGTGAAAAACCTCATAGCGTTCCTTCAGTCCGCGAAGAATCGAGATCGTATCCTCCACGCTCGGCTCCTCAACCATGACGGGCTGGAACCGGCGTTCCAGAGCCGCGTCCTTCTCAATGTACTGATGATATTCGTTCAGCGTGGTCGCGCCGATACAGTGCAGCTCTCCGCGGGCGAGCATCGGCTTGAGCAGATTTCCGGCGTCCATGCTCCCTTCCGTTTTGCCGGCGCCCACAATCGTGTGCAGCTCATCAATAAAGAGAATGATTTTTCCTTCGCTCTTTTTGACTTCGTTCAGAACGGCCTTCAAACGCTCCTCAAACTCGCCGCGGAATTTGGCGCCCGCGATGAGCGCGCCCATATCGAGGGAAAACACTTTGCGGTCCTTAATACTGTTCGGGACGTCTCCGCGTACAATGCGCTGCGCCAAACCTTCTGCAATCGCGGTTTTGCCGACTCCGGGTTCGCCGATCAGGACGGGGTTGTTTTTTGTCTTGCGGGAAAGAATCAGAATTACGTTGCGAATTTCATCGTCACGGCCGATGACGGGATCCAGCTTGTGGTTCTTTGCAAGGGATACCAGGTCCTGTGCGTACTTCGCCAGAGCGTCATAGGTTTCCTCCGGATTGTCGCTGGTGACGCGCGTGCTTCCCCTTACCGTGGAAAGCGCAGCGAGAAAAGAATTGCGGTTGATCCCATAACGATCGAACAACTTGCGGATTTCCGGATCCGGGCGGTCAATCAGAGCGAGCATGACATGTTCCACAGAAACATATTCGTCTTTCATCCGCTCCGCAAGGCGTTCAGACTCGGTCAAAGCGGCGTCCGTACCGGAGGAAACATAAATTTTCCCGGGTTCCCGGCCGGGACCCGTCACGCCGGGCAGATGGTTCACCAGCTCCTGAGCATCACGGATAAGGGCCTCCGAGTCAATGCTCATTTTCTTGATCAGTTGAGGAATCAGTCCGTTTTGCTGGGTCAGCAGGGACAGCAGCAGGTGTTCCTGCCCGACCTGCATATTGCTGTTTTCAATCGCAATATTCTGAGCCTGCTGAATCGCTTCCAGTGATTTTTGAGTAAACTTCTGAGTATCCATCAATCCCAAACCCCCTTTTGTCTGTCTGAAACTTATTTTTATATGATTATGTTTTTCTTAATGTGATTTTGATATTCCCATTCCAGTTTTACCTGCGTTTTGATGGGAGAATCGGAACCGGCGCAGTAATGCTTCAATTCCCGGTCAAATTCCAAAATATAGTCGCAGATTGCTTCCGATGTTTTTTCCGCCGTTCGGTCCTGTTCGGAAGCGGGGGCGACTAAAGTTCTGGTAAAGCGGCCGGGTCCGATCCCATACGGGACATGGTCGCCGGGGAAATGCGCTCCAAGCCACCGCTGCTCCATTTTGCCCCGGAAAGTGAAAAATTCGGTCAGAAGATCTTCCAACACGGCACTTTTTGTACGCAAGGTGACCCGCAGCTCTCCAATGGCCTTCGAATTCTCCCGAAAAAGCTCCAGCGCGTAACGAACGGTCGGATGATAACGGTATTTCAGGGAACTGCGGATGGTCAGCATGGTCTCACTTTGACGGGAACGCACCTGAAAATTTTCCGCGGCTGAAAAATATTGTTCCATACAGCTGAAGATATTTCCGATTCTTTCTTCCGGAGTGGCACAGGAAAGGTAGTCCGCAAGGATTCGGTTAATCATTCCGCTTCGGCTGATTCCCCGTTCGCACGCAAGGCGGTCCACCGCGTCCACCAATTCTTCCAGCAGCACAATACTGTAGACATTGCGATCCATTCCCACACCTCGTTTCTTTTTAAATTATAATCATCTAAAAATAATTTGTCAAACAATTTATATAAATAGTCTTGCAAATTATAGCGTGATAGGTGATTTGTTTCGGAAAAACGCGTTTTAATGAAAAAACAGAAAATAAATTCCCCCGGCAAAGAAGCCGGGGGCAGGAAGGGATTGCTTCAAATTGTTTTCCGTCAGTCGTTCTTCTTGTAACCGGTGGACAGATCGACGATATTGATCAAGGTTTTGTTATCAAAATAGCGGGACAGGTTTGTACAGATAATTTCAAAAACCCGTTCGAAGTTTTCGCGGGCGTCCCATCTGCCTGAGATGTGCGGGGTAATGATGGTGTTCGGCGCGTCCCAGATCGGATGCTCCGCCGGCAGGGGCTCCGGGTCCGTAACATCGAGTGCGGCTCCATAAAGCTTTCCTGCATAAAGGGCTTTGCTGAGAGCATCGGTATCGACTGCGGTTCCCCGACCGACATTGACAAGAACGGCGTCGGGTTTCATCAGGCCGATCTTTTCTTTGCCGAACAAATGCTGTGTTTCGCCGGTTGACGGCAGGCTGAGGGTGACGACATCCGCGCGGGGAAGAAGCTCGTCCAGCCGGTCGGCGGTATACAGCTCGTCCAGATAATCGGGCTTTTCACCCGGTGTGCGTTTTACGCCGATCACTTTGCCGCCCAGCGCTTTGTACCGTTTTGCGAATTCGCTGCCGATGTTTCCAAGGCCGACGACAAGGGCGGTGGTACCGAGGACATGCCTCGATTTTCCGCTGCTTTTCCATTGATGCTGCCGCTGATTGTCACGGTAATGGGGGAAATCCATAAGAAGACTGAGCACCGAACAAATCATGTATTCCGACATGGATTTTCCGTAGGCGCCTGTGGCATTGGTAAGGGTGACTCCGTCGGGCAGGACGCCGGGCTTGGTATACAGATCCGCTCCTGCGCTGAGAAGCTGCAGCCATTCAAGGTTAGAAGCATATTTCAGTATGGACCGGCGCGGCATTCCAATCAGAATATTAACCTTTGCAATCAAGTCCTGATTGATCTCGTTGTTATCTTGAAAAATCAGTTCGGCATCGGGCGCAATTCCCCGCAGTTTTGCCCGGCGAATTTCATCCGCCTTAAAGCCTTCGGGAAAATCAAACAGGATTGTTTTTTTGTCCATGGTATCCATACTCCTATCTACAATTTTATTCCATTATATCACAGGCTTTTCCAAAACAAAACGGTTGTTTCCCTGAGCATTCGTTTCGCTTATGTCCGGTTCAACAGGGCGATCATCAGGTTTAAATAGCCGGCAAAAACGACCCAAAGCAAATAGGGCAGCTGCAGAAGCGCTGCGGATTTATTAATTTTCCAAAACGTCACGACCATGCCGATGATCAGGCCAAGAAGCAGAAGAAGCCAGAAAAAGGAAAACCAGTAGGCTCTCAGGGAAAAGAAAAAAATAGTCCAGAAAAAGTTGACGACAAGCTGAGCCGCATAGAAAATCAGCGCGTTTCTTCTGCCGGGGGAATCCGATTGATAAATCATGGCTGAGCTGATCCCCATCAGCACATAAAGAACGGTCCACACGATGGGAAATACTGCTGAGGGCGGCGTCAAAGACGGCTTTTTCAGTGCCTCAAACGCAGTCATCCCGTTTCTGGTCAGAAAACCGGCTAGTGCGCCAACCCCGACAGCAAACAGGATCGAGATCAGATGAACTTTTAATTTTTTCCAGGAAATAATCATAATGCAATCACCTCGGAGTAATATATACTTCTGGAGAACAAATATAATGACACGTCCGAGAGCGAGAAAGGCGATTTATAAAATGGGGGAAAAGAAGGTACGCATCGTTTTTTGTTCTTTGTTCCAGGATGCCGGGGAAGCGACTCGCGCGCTGGAGCTGGCGCGGGGACTTAGGCGGCAGTGCCCGCCGGGGTTAAGCCCGGAAATCATCTTTCTAAGCCACGGCGGACGCTTTGACGAAGCCTTCGCCGAAGCCGGTTTTTCCGTCACACCTGCAAAGCCCGCATTGCCGGGAGTCGGATTCCGGCAGGATTTGAAGACTTCGGCGCTTGAATTTGTGGGGGATGCGGGTCTGGCCGCCGAACTGCTTCGCGGGGAATATGAAGCAATGTTGGAGATTCGGCCGGATTTCGTGATTCACGGATTCTGGCCGGTTGCAGGAATGGCGGCAAAGCTGACCGGTACTCCGGAAATATGTTATCTTCCGGTTCCGTTTGAACCGAAAGCGTTTTCTACATGGTTGCTTCAAGATCTTCCGGATTTCGTGGGGCCGCTGACTCTGCTCCCCAAAACGGTCCGGATGAAAATTATGGCGGCTATTCCCAAATCCCTGAAATTGAAAATACCGCTTCTGCGTCAGAAGAATCTGATCCGGGCGTTTGAACTGGCGGGAGGGAAAGAAAACCGACCTGAGAATCTCTTCGATATGCTCAAGTCGGATTTTACGATCATCAACGATTTTTCGGTTTTTTATGAAGGAAAACCACTTCCGGAAAATTTTGCCGTGACGGGACCGCTGTATCCGAAAGGGACCCGGGATGCGGAGATTGATCCGGAAATACAAAGGCGGTTGAAACCGGATTCCGGAAAGCTGAAAATTTTCTGTACGCTTGGTTCTTCCGGAGGCAAAGATTTTTTACTTGAGGCGATCCGCGCATTAAAGAGGATGGAAAACTGTACCTCCGTGGTCCTGTGCCCGCCTTCCGTATGCCCTTTTCAGGAAGCGAAAAACGTTGCGGGCGGCAGCCCGGACCTGTACCTGACGGACGCGTTTGTTCCGGCTCTGAAGGTGAATAAAATGGCGGATGTGGTTCTGAGCCACGGGGGACAGGGGACGCTTCAGACGGCGGTTGCAAGCGGTACTCCGGTTGTGGGGTTTGCGGTACAGCCGGAGCAGCAGATCAATCTGGAGCATATTGTTTCATTCGGGGCGGCCGTCAGGCTTCCGTCCCGGCGCTGGAAGGCCGACGCAATCTGCGGTGCGCTGAAAACGGTCGGCACGGACCCTCATTACCGTTCCAAGATGCAAATTTTACAGAAGCTGCTGACCGAAATAGATGGAGAGACGGAAGCCGCGAAAGCAATCTGGAATTTTTGTAGTTCGCAGCGGTAAAGGGTCCTGCGGACCCGTTGGACTCAGCATGTTATTCGTCGTCCCTGGTTAGATTTTCCGCGTAGTCACGCAGGCTTTCTATGGAATTGATGCTTTGGGCCCGCTGGCTGATTGATTCGCGGACGAAATTCGGAAGGGAACGAAAATACCGGTCGGCTTCCGGGTCCTGGCGTATCAGACCGTACAAATCTTCGTAATGCTGCATGAAAATCCCTCCTTTCTCTTCTGCTTTAGTATGAACCGATTTTTTGAAATTAGAAGGCGCATTTGTTAATATCTCCAAAAAATCGGGTTAGATTTTTTTCCATTTATTGCCGAATGCTGTCGTTTAATCTACATTGTGGAAATATCAAACCTAAAAAACTGTTATAATTACTTTAGCTATAAAAGATTTTAGGATGTTGAGATCATGCGAATAAATGTGAATGAATTTCTGATTTCTTTATCCAGAACGCTGGACTTCGCGGAGAAAGGGGTTCTTCGGAATAACTATAATCATGGAATGAGGGTAGCATATATCGCCGGCAGAATCGCGCTTTCGCTTTCCATGCCGGATGAGAATCTGTTTGATTTGATTTCATTTTCCCTGCTTCATGACAACGGGGTTATGAAGGCTTTGCTTGATTCGCCGTCCCGCGAAAAATTCAATACGGAGACAAACCCCGCGCATTGCGTGGAGGGCGAAAAGAATATCGCCGCGTTTCCTTTTCTGAACCGGGAAAAGAACGTGATTCTGTATCATCATGAGCATTATGACGGAAGCGGTTTTTTCGGCATCTCAGGAAGAGACATTCCCCTCTATTCCCGCGTGATTTCGCTCGCGGACCGTGTGGCGATCCGGTATGCGTACGGATATACTTCGGACACAATCATTGCTCAGATCAATCGGGAAGCGCGCATTTTTGACCCTGTCGTCCGCGAGGCGTTTCTGGAGATGAGCAGATACATGGAGTTCTGGCTTGGAATGGACGATATGTTTGTTCAAAGCTCTCTGGTATCCATGCTGCCAAAGGTTTCCCGTGAACTTGATTTTCAGAAGATCAGAACGATTTCACAGATTTTCAGTAACATCATCGATGCCAAATCCCCGTTTACCGGTTCTCATTCCCGCGGAATCAGCGAAAAGGTCGGGATGATTTGCCAGTACTATGAGTTTGACGATACCACCTACTGGAAAATGAGGATTGCGGCCGACCTGCACGACCTTGGAAAACTGGCGGTACCGAATGAGATTCTGGATAAACCGGGAAAGCTGGACGTAAAAGAATTCCGTGTGATCCAGTCGCATCCTTATTACACCAGAAAAGTCCTTGAGATGATCAATGGGTTTGAAGATATTACGGAATGGGCATCCAATCACCACGAGAAGCTGAACGGGACGGGGTATCCGTATGGATTCGGAGAAGACCGGCTGGATTTTAATTCAAGAATTCTTGCCTGTGTGGATATTTATCAGGCCCTGACGGAAGACAGACCCTACCGACGAGGATTATCGCACGAGGACGCTATCCGTATTATGGAGGATATGGCGGGAAATCATTTGATTGAATCGGCAGTGGTGGAGGATATCAATTCAATTTTCTGAAAAACTCAAAAAAGCCGTCCTTTCCAGCCTCAGGAAAGGACGGTTCTCGTTTTTATAGCTCAAATTCGCCCGGGTCGTGTTTCTTTAGCGGCGGAGGCGCATAAGGCGCGCGAAGAAGAGGATCATATCGGAACGCGCGGCATGATCCGGGGTTTTCATCCTCGCCGGGCTGGCGGCAGTCGCAGTTCTCCGCCGGTCCTGGGCCGTGGACGCAGTAGCTGCAGTCCGGCTGAATGTCGTTTCCAAACAGCGGTTTCTTTTTTCGTCCGAACATCTTCATATCCCTCCGGTTTTCCGATTGATAATGCTTTCATTATAGCATCCCTTTTCCGCGATTTCCATCCCTTTCCGAGGAATACTCAGCAGCAGAGCGGAGCAGAGAACAAGGAGGGCGGCGGCAGCGGGAGGAGCGGCCGAAAGCGCGCCGCTGACAGGACCCGCAAAACTGCAGAAGACCGCCTCTGTTTCCGGAAATAAAAGCATCAGACCCCAGGAAACGGCCGCGGAAAGAACCGCCTGGAAGAAACGGGACAGAACGAAACGCGCTTTGTTGATTTTCAGTTCCGTCAAGGTCGACAAAACCTGAAAATGAACACAGATTCCTCCCCAGCCAATGGCGGCGGAAAAGACCCAGGGGGGAACGCCCAGACGGGCCAGGTCGGAGCATCCGCCCGTTACCTCCAGCAAAGCGGAAAGAGCTGCCGAGCGGGCCGGGTCGGAACAGCCCATCCTGATGAGATTCATCAAAGCTGCGAACAAAATGACAAAACAGCACATGTTGATTGTGGAGTGAGCCGCATCGGCCGCGGATGTAATCAGGGCCTGGGACGCGCCGTATGCTTTTGCCCTTTTTCCGCCGAGCTTCGGTGCCTCTCTTTTTGCGGTCAGCCCGCTGCCGATGCCAAGCAGCAGAAAAACGATTCCCTGAGCGGCGAACAGAATGGCGCCCGCCTGCGGGCTTTTTAAAAAACCTGCGCCGACGGCGGTAATCACAAAAGACGGGCCCGCGTTCACGCAAAACCCAAGCATACGCTCTGCCTGTTTTTGGCTGATTTCGCCGTCTTCATAAAGGGAAGCGACAGAGCGGGCCCCGGCGGGGTACCCGCCGATCAGGCTCATCAGCACGGTGGGGGCCGCGCTGCCCGGCAGGCGGAACAGCTTTTGGGTGGGGCCCTCAAAGATCCCGCTGATTTTTCGTGAAAGGCCGCTTTTAACAATAAAAACGGAAAGCACCATGAACGGGTAAAGGGAGGGAACAAGAACTTCCAGACAATAACCGATGCCGTTTTTTGCGCCCTGTGCCGCTTGTACCGGGAAAATCAGCAGCGCGCAGGCGGCGGTCAGCGCTGCGAGAAGCAGCGCTCCGGTTTTAATCCTCATGATAATGAATCACCCCATCGTTTATGTATATGTGTCCCTGCGGATATTTACCCCTTTTTCCGCATAGCATTAGGTGTAATCACAACGGGAGCGGGGGATCACTTTGGGGAACAAAAACAATTTGCTGGCTCGCGCCGGACTCGGCATGCCAACTCATATGGAGATTAACGGGAATACGGAAGCTGTGGTGGACGGGTGCAGCGGTGTGCTGGAGTATGACTCGGACGTGGTTCGCATCCGTACGGGCAAACTGGTTGTCCGTTTCACCGGAAGAGGCCTGACGATCAAATGCCTTACAGCGGAATCTCTTGTGGTAACGGGTTTTTTTACGGGAATTGAATTTCTGGTCTGAGGTGTTGTGATGTTTTCGCTTCAAATTACCAGATGGATTCTGGGATATGTCCGTTTTTCGGTGATCGGCGGCAGCCCGGAACGCTTTTTCAGCTATTGCGCCAGGTCCGGGATCATTCTGTGGAACATCAGTTCCCGCAGCGACAGCGGAGCCTGCGTCTCCGCCGGTCTGTACAGAAATCTGCGCTTTATGGCGCGCAAAGCCGGGTGCCGCCTTCGCGTCAGGGAACGCCGGGGCGTACCGTTTCTCCTTCGAAGAACGCGCACCCACAGAGGGATTGTTTTCGGAACAGCCGCGTTTACCGTGATTCTGATTCTGCTTTCCCTGCATGTCTGGTGCATCGATGTCACGGGAAATACTACGCTGGATTCCAGAGCGGTGCTGTCCGCGCTTACCGAAAACGGTCTTTATCCCGGGGCAAGAATTTCAGACGTCGACACGAAAAGAATTGAACAGAAGCTGATACTGATGTTTCCGAAGATCCGTTGGATGACCATTAATACGCAGGGCTGCACCATGCAGGTCTGTATTCAGGAAAAGACGGAGCGCCCGGAGATTGAACAGGAAAGCGGCGTCTGCAACGTGAAAGCGGCGTCGACGGGGCAAATCGTCGCAATCCGGATTTTTTCCGGCACGGCGCAGGTAAAAAAAGGAGATGCCGTGGTAGAGGGACAGCTTTTGGTCAGCGGCGTGGTGGAAGACGAATTCGGAGGAAGCACGTTCGTTCATGCGAAGGCGGAAATCATCGCGGAAACTTCTCGCTCCTGCGAGTTTCGGATTCCGCTGCGGCGGAGCGTTCGGCAATCCACGGGTTTCACTGCGGTTCGCAGGAGCCTGCGGCTGTTTGGGGCTAATATCCCGCTTACGCTGACCGGAAAGCCGAAGGGAGATTGCGATGTTTCAGGAACACAAACGGATGTCAGGCTTTTCGGCACTCTTCTCCCCGTCAGCCTTTACGAGGAGGACTGGACCGGGATGCGCACCGTCCCCGTAACAGTCACAAGGCAGCAGGCTGTCGCCGAGGCGAAAAAAGATCTCGCCGAATATGAAAAAAATCTGCCTCAGGGCACAAAGATTTTAAGCTCCTCCGCATCCGACAGGACGGAAAAAGAAACACTTATTTATTCCGTCACTCTGAAATGCGAGGAAAACATTGCAAAAGAGTCGGAAATATTAATAAAATCGTAATATAATTTTGTATATTTTATGGTGACGAAATCCTATAATTGTGCTATAATAAACTAAAATCTATCCGGCAGGAATTTTGTTCCTGCTCAGGGCTTTAGGTGATGGGATGTTTGAACAAAGGATCAATATAGACCGCATGGAGCAGGCTGTCGCACTGTTCGGCAGTTTTGATGAAAATATCAGGATTATCGAACAGGAGTACGGCGTCTCCATCGTCTACCGCGGCGGTGAAATGAAGGTTTCCGGCGAGCCGGACGGCGTGGGTAAGGCGGTCCGCGCGATCGAGAGTCTGCTGTCGCTGATTAACCGGGGAGAAGCGCTGAGTGAACAGAATGTCCGCTACTGCATTTCCCTTGTCAACGAGGGAAGTGAAAGCAAAATAGAAACTCTCGCCGGCGACTGCATCTGCATCACCTCCAAAGGAAAACCGGTCAAGGCGAAAACGTTGGGGCAAAAGCGCTATTGCCAGGCGATTCAAAGCCATACGATTACAATCGGCGTCGGGCCGGCGGGAACGGGGAAAACTTATCTGGCTGTGGCGCTTGCTGTCAAGGCGTTTCGCGCGCAGGAGGTCAATCGGATCATCCTGACCCGCCCTGCCGTGGAAGCCGGGGAAAAGCTGGGCTTTCTACCGGGGGATTTGCAGCAGAAAGTGGACCCTTATCTGCGTCCTCTCTACGATGCTCTTTTTGACATGCTGGGTGCCGAAACCTATCAGAAATATGTCGAGCGCGGCAATATTGAGGTCGCGCCTCTTGCCTATATGCGCGGCAGAACGCTTGACGACAGCTTCATCATTCTGGATGAGGCGCAGAACACGACGCCCGAGCAGATGAAGATGTTCCTTACAAGACTGGGCTTTAATTCCAAGATGGTGATCACCGGCGATATCACGCAAATCGACCTGCCGGACGGCAGAAAATCGGGGCTGCGCGACGTCCTTCATATTCTGAAGGGCATTGATGATATTGCACAGGTTCGTTTTTCGGAAAAAGACGTTGTGCGCCACCGTCTGGTGCAGGATATTATTAAGGCATATGAAAAAAATGAAGAAGCGGGGCGATAGAAGTTGGAGAAAATAAGAGTGATTATTGACAATAAGCAGAAAGCGGTCAAAATACCGACCGGGCTGCGCATGCTGGTACGCCGTTGCTGCAATGCCGTGTTGAAGCTGGAGAAATTCGAAGGCCCGGCGGAGATCAGCGTGATTTTTGTCGACAACGAGCAGATTCAGAAGCTGAACGCGCAGTACCGAGACAAGGATGCTGCGACGGACGTGCTGTCTTTCCCCATGGGCGAAAACGGCGTTTATGATATTAACCATGCGACCGGCGCCAAAATTCTTGGGGATATTGTCCTTTCCATGGAAAAGGCGGTGGAACAGGCGGATCGTTACGGGCATTCTCTGGAGCGTGAGGTCGGTTACCTGACGGCGCACTCCATGCTGCACCTTTTGGGATACGATCACGAAAAGGGCGGTATCGCGCGAGTCCGTATGCGCGAAAAGGAAGAAGAAGTCATGATGCAGCTCGGTCTGCCGAGCACGGCCAGTTATGTTCTGGACGAGGATGAGGAATAGGATTGCGCTTTTTAAAAAGCTTTAAGTACGCGTTTCGCGGGATTGTTTACTGCATTAATAATGAGCGAAATATGCGGATACACACAGCAATAGCGCTGTATGTGTTTGTGTTTTCGTTTTTTTTTCATTTGACGCGGGTTGAATACGCCGTACTGTTTTTAACCTTTGCGCTGGTTTTCGCGGCGGAGCTGTTCAATACGGTTGCGGAAGAATTGTGCGATTTGAACGCGGCGAGCTTCAACCCCGTTGTGCGCATCGTGAAGGACATGGCGTCCGGCGGAGTCCTTGTGTGCGCCGTGTTTTCCGTTACGGTCGGTGTATGCCTTTTCTGGAAGCCAAATGTTTTCGCGCAGATTCTTTGGCATTTTACACAGCATCCGATTCTGCTTTTGCTGCTGCCCCTCTTTACGGCGGCTGCTGTCTTTTATATCGTGCTTGGACCGCTTGGAATCCGCGACCGTCTGCGGAGAAGAAAAAACGGAAATAGGGAGAGATTTTTTGGTGGAACAGGGAAGTAAAAAATCAGCGTTTATCGCGATTGTCGGAAGGCCGAACGTAGGCAAATCGTCGCTTTTGAACTCCATGCTCGGGCAAAAGATAGCGATTGTTTCACAAAAGCCGCAGACCACGCGCACACGCATTATGGGCGTCCTGACGGAGGAAGAAACGCAGACTGTTTTTATCGACACGCCCGGGTTGCTTCAGCCTCGCAATCGTCTGGGGGAATTTATGGTGCGCTCCGTTCTGGAATCCGTTTCCGGCGTGGATGCCTGTCTGCTGGTGGTGGAAGCGGGAAGAAAAACCTCCCGCTCCGCGCTGGAACTGATCGACCGGTTCCGGTCGCAGAACATGCCGGCGATTCTGGCCATTAACAAAATCGACCTGCTGCAGGACAAGACTGCCCTGATGGAACAGATTGCGGGTGTGACCCGGCTTTATGATTTTGAGGCGGTGGTTCCCGTGTCAGCCAAGACCGGCAGCGGAGTTGAGGATCTGAAAAAGGAGCTTTTTGCCCTGGCGGAGCCCGGAGAGCATTTCTTTGACGACGATACCCTGACCGATCAGCCGGAACGGGTGATCGCCTCTGAAATTGTGCGGGAGAAACTTCTTCGGCTTCTGAGCGCTGAGATTCCGCACGGGATCGGGGTCGTGGTCGAACGGATGGCGGAACGGCCGGACCGCGGCGGGATTACCGACATCACCGCAACCATTTACTGTGAGCGCGAATCCCATAAGGCGATCATCATTGGCAAAAGCGGGGACATGCTGAAACGGGTCGGCACCTATGCGCGCAAGGATATGGAGCAGTTTTTCGGCTGTAAGGTGAATTTGCAGCTCTGGGTAAAAGTGAAGGAAAACTGGCGCAACCGTCAGTCCGCGCTGCGGATGATGGGCTACGACTCATCCGGATTCGACGCCTGACAAATTTTTTAGAAAGCACACTTTTCTTGAAAATTGTGTCATTTTATGGGGTAAATTCATTTATTTACCGCTCATAGATACTGACGAAAGGCAAATACTTTGAATAGTATCATAAAAAGGAGCGGTAATCTTGGATAAGAAGACAGCATGGGATAGTTTTCAACATACGGGAAGTGTCAAGGATTACTTGATCTACAGTCAGCTGCGGCAGGTTGACGAGGAGGAACAGTTGCGGGAGGACCAGAATGAGGACGGACGCCGAGGGCTTAGTTATCATGGAGAAATGCGTGGGTGACAGCGATCGGCTGATCACCGTCCTCACAAAGGAAAAAGGAATTTTGCGGGCTTTTGTTCAGCGGCCGGGCCGGGCCAAAAACGGCAGGCTTTCCGCGACAAGGCTTTTCAGTTACTCCCGCTTCACAGTTTTTGAGGGGCGGGATAAATACATAATCGACGACGCCCGGCCGATCGAAGTGTTTTTTGACCTTCGGAAGGATATCGAGCGTCTTTCGCTTGCCCAATATTTCTGCGAGCTTTCCCTTGCCCTTGCTCCGCAGGATTCGCCCGCCGGAGAATATCTCCGCCTGGTTCTCAACGCGCTTTATTTTCTTGGCCGCGGGGACCGGCCCGCGCGCATTATCAAATCGGTCGTGGAAATGCGCATGCTGGCCCTTTCGGGCTATCAGCCCGATCTGGTCGGGTGTTCGGAATGCGGGCGGTTTGAATCGGATACCATGTATTTTCTTCCGGTCTCCGGCAGAATTATCTGCGGAGAATGCGGCTGTCCTCAAGGGGAAACGTCTGTCCGACTGGGGCGCGGCGCAATGGCAGGTCTGCGGCATACGATTTACGCGAGTCTGGAAAAAGCCTTTTCCTTCACGCTCTCTCCGCAGGGAACGGAAGAATTGGGGCGGGCCGCGGAAGCCTATGTTCTCAGCACGCTGAGCCGCGGTTTTGCCACTTTGGACTTTTATCACGCAACGGCCGGGGACACCGGGTGGAGAGGGTAAAAAGATGGAACGGAAAGAGAACCTGAAAATCCGTTTGGCGGCGCAGTCGGATTTTTCGTGGATTTTATCGCTTTATGCAGGCGCGACGCGGAAAATGCGCGACGAAGGCATCGACCAGTGGGACGAGCGTTATCCGGACAGAGAGATTTTGCTGCAAGACGTTGAGCGGGGTGAAATGCTGCTTTTGACAATGGACGGGAAACCGGTTTCCGCAGTTGTGCTGAACGCGGAGCAATCGCCCGAATATAAAGCGGTCGAGTGGCATATTGGTAGAGTGGACCCGCCGGGGGTAATCCACCGGCTTTGCGTCGGGGCGCAGGCGCAGGGAAAGGGCTTGGGAAAGCGGACGCTGGAGGCCGCCGAGCGGCGGGCTTATTCGCTTGGGTACCGTACCATACGGCTCGATACCTTTACGAAAAATCCTGCGGCGGTCAAACTGTATGAGTCTGCGGGTTATAGCAGGGCCGGGAATGTGACGTTCTGCAAAGGAACTTTTATCTGCTTCGAAAAACTTCTGGATGGTGAAACATGAAGCTGGAATTGATAAAAGGCGGATTTACGGTCTGTAGGATTCAAAACATAAAGGATGCTTTCCTTTCCGGAGACTTCGTCTCCGTTACAGTAACCAGGGATGAAATTTCACTGGTCTGCCCGACGGGAAACGTGCCGGAGCACTGCGTCAGCCGGGAAGACGGCTGGGCCTGTGTGAAAGTGCTTGGCCCTCTCAATTTTTCCCTGATTGGGATTCTGGCGCGGATCTCCGGAATTCTGGCGAAAAATGAAATCAGTATTTTCGCGGTGTCGACATTTGACACGGATTATATTCTGATGAAGGATGAAAAGCTGAACCAAGCCGTTGCGGCTCTTAGGGAAAATGGTTACGAGTTCTCTGAGTAGCGGCCTGTAAGGGAGGAAAAACAAATACATGCCTAGTGAAGGAATACAAAAGCACGCGCGGGCTCTGGAGCTGGATAAGATATTAAAGCTGCTTGCGTCCAGAACCGCGTGCGACGACGCGGCGCGGATTGCGGAAAATCTGGTGCCGTCAACATCCCCGGATGAAGTCGGAAGGCTTTTGCAGGAAACCGACGACGCTTATGTGATGATGGCCCGTTTTGGGGCCCCGCCGTTCGGCGGGCTGACCGACGTGACGAATTCCCTGCGAAGGGCTCAGGCCGGAGGAATGCTGACCATGGCGGAGCTGCTGAGGGTTTCCGGGCTTCTGCGCACGCTGAGGGCCGTTGTGGAATGGCGAAGCAAAAGCGAAGGAGTGAAAAGCTGTCTGGATGACCGGTTCTCCATGCTCATGCCGAATCAGTATTTGGAAAACCGCATCAATCAGGCGATTTTATCGGAAGAGGAAATGGCGGACGGCGCTTCGCAGGCGCTTTCCGCAATCCGCAGAAAAATCCGAAACGCATCCTCCAAAGCGCGCGAGGTTCTTGACAGGATGATCCGGTCCGCGTCCTATCAGAAATATCTTCAGGACCCGATCGTCACCATCCGCGGGGGGCGTTTCGTCGTCCCGGTCAGGGCCGAATACCGCAATGAAGTGCCCGGCCTTGTACACGACACATCCGCCAGCGGCTCCACTTTGTTTGTGGAACCATTGAGCGCCGTCGAATTAAACAATCAGGTGCGGGTGCTTCAGTCGGAGGAAAAAAAGGAGATCGAGCGGATTCTCTCGGAGCTTTCCGCGGAAGCCGGGGGATTCGCCGACACAATTCTCCGCGGGTATCACACGGCGGTGGAACTCAATGTAATCTTTGCCAAAGCGGACCTCGCTTACCGGATGAAGGCAACGATGCCGAAGGTGAACGACCGGGGGCGGATCGTGCTGAAAAAGGCCCGCCATCCGTTGATCGACCCCAAGGCCGTGGTACCGACGGATATTGAACTGGGCACACGGTTCGACACCCTTGTGATTACCGGGCCGAACACGGGCGGCAAGACGGTTTCGCTGAAAACGGTCGGCCTGCTTACCCTGATGGCCATGTGCGGACTGATGATTCCCACGGCGGAAGAGAGCGAGATTTCCGTTTTTCAGCAGGTCCTTGCAGACATCGGCGACGAACAGAGCATTGAGCAGTCTCTGTCAACCTTTTCCGCGCATATGACAAATATCATACAGATCATGAAGCAGGCGGGGCCGGGCAGCCTGATTCTTCTGGACGAGCTCGGCGCGGGGACGGATCCCGTGGAGGGCGCGGCGCTCGCGGAGGCAATTTTGGAAGCCCTTCGCGCGAAGGGCGCCAGAATCGCGGCGACCACGCACTACGCGGAGTTGAAAGCCTATGCCCTGCAAACACAGGGAGTGGAAAACGCCTCCTGTGAATTCAATGTCGAGACCCTTCGGCCCACCTACCGCCTGCTGATCGGCGTGCCGGGGCGTTCCAACGCGTTTGCCATTTCGCTTCGCCTTGGACTGGAGAATCCGGTTGTCGAACGGGCGAAAGACCTTGTTTCTCAGGAAAACACAAGATTTGAGGATGTGGTGCAGACTCTGGAATCCAGCCGCCAGAAGCTGGAGGGTGAGCGCGAAGAAGCGCGGCAAGCCCGGTTTCGGGCGGAAGAAATGCGCCGTCAGGCGGAGGAAAAGCTGGAACAGGTCCAAAAGGAAGCGGACGGCGAATTGGAGAAAGCGCGGGAAAAAGCGGCCCAGCTGGTCGCAAGGACCCGCGCGCAGGCCGACTCTATTCTGAACGAGCTGGAAGAAGTGAAAAAGCAGCGGAACAAAGCGCTGACCGCGGAACAAAAGGCGAGGATGAACGCCGGCATGAGGGAACTGGAAAACGGAGCCGACCCGGTCCGCGAAAAGGGAAACGGGGACTATGTCCTTCCGCGTCCGCTCAAAGCGGGCGATGCCGTGCTGATTTTTGATCTCGATAAAAAGGGCACGGTGATCCGTCCGCCTGAAGGGGATTCCGGCGAGGCGCTGATTCAGGCCGGTATTCTCCAGACGCGCGTTCCGGTCTCGAACCTCCGGCTTCTGCGGGAAAAACCGCAGCGCGCGCCGGTTGGCAGGGTGACCCGGAACGTGACGTCCCGCGCGACGGCGAAGGTGACGACGGAATGCGACCTGAGAGGGCAGGCCGCGGACGAGGCGGTCATGAATCTGGACCGCTTCCTTGATTCCGCGCTGCTCAGCGGGGTCGACCAGCTGACCGTGATTCACGGCAAGGGCACCGGCACGCTGAGAGCCGCCGTGCAGCAGCACCTGAAGAATCATCCGAGCGTCAGAAGCTACCGCCTCGGCACGTTCGGAGAGGGTGAGTCCGGCGTAACGATTGTGGAACTCAAATAACGCAGAACAGAAAAAGCGCAGACGTTAAACCGCAGCGGCCCATTTGAATGTTATTATGATGGGAGGGAAAACCATGCAGCCAAAACACATGCGGGGAAAAAGCACGGGGAGCAGAGTCCTGACGGGGGTTCTCTCGGTTCTTGTCGTACTGTTGGGAGCCTTGTGCATTCTCAGCTGGATGATTTTGAACGATCCGAACGCGGGAACTTCTATGCCGCAGCCGTCGGACGCGGCGGTTTCCAAGGTGATTTCGGCCTCCGTTGCAGGCAAAGAGGTCAGCCTGACGCCTGAGGAAGTGAGCGGCTGGCTGAATTTTCTGATCCAAAAGGATAAAAACGCACCAAGCGGCTCGGAATTTACGGCTGTTTCCGTCACGGCGGGAGAGGACGGCACGGCGGATGTCTATGCCCCCGTGCGCTACGGCGGCAAAACGTTCGGCGTTCTGATGAACGTGTCCCCTTCGTTCGATCAGGCGTCGGAGCAAATGAAGTTTGCCGTCAACTCGGTGCGCGTTGGGCGGCTGCCTGTTCCTGTCGGCTTTGCCATGGACTATCTGGAGAAAGGACTGCCGTCCCTTCTTGCCCGCAAGGACAACACGCTGGCCTGCAATACGGCCTCCTTGTTTCGCGTGGATTACTCCGGCGCGTCCGCGCAGCTCAGGATGACCCAGATGAAACTGCTGAATCAGCTTTTTGTTCTTCAATTCAGAATCCAGCTGGGGCTCACCGGGTGAAATATCCCTTGACAGCCCCTTGGTTTTATAGTATAATCATTGCCTGTAAAGAGAAATAACTTTACACCGTAACGGAGGCGGTCAGATGGCGAAGGATTTGAATATTTCGCTTCTGCTCGATTTTTACGGTTCAATGCTGACCGAGAAACAGAGGCGGATCGTCGAGTATTATTACGACGACGATCTGTCCCTTTCCGAAATCGCGGAAAACGAAGGCATCACCCGTCAAGGTGTGCGCGACTTTGTCAAGCGCTCCGAAGGGCTGCTCCTTGAAATGGAGCAAAAGCTCGGCCTTGTCCGCAGATTCCGCGAAATGATGGACGGTCTTCAGAAAATCGACGAGGCGGCGGGCCGCATCCGGGAATATAACGAACACTATATTTACGCGCGGGAAATTGATGAAAGCGCGAAGCAGATTTTGGAAATTACCCGCAGGCTCTGCGAATAGGAGGAACCGTTTTGGCGTTTGAAAATCTATCGGAAAAACTTTCGGCGGCGTTCAAGCGCCTGCGCTCCAAGGGCAAGCTCAATGAGTCGGATGTGAAAGAGGCCATGCGGGAGGTCCGTCTTGCTCTTCTGGAGGCGGACGTCAACTACAAGGTTGCAAAGGACTTTGTCGCAAAGGTGAGCGAGCGCGCCGTAGGAAACGAGGTCATGGAAAGCCTGACTCCGGCGCAGATGGTCATTAAGATTGTCAACGAAGAGCTAACGGCTTTGATGGGCGGAGGGGAAACCCGGCTGAACAGCCCGTCGTCCCCCCCAGCGGTCGTGCTTTTCTGCGGGCTGCAGGGTTCCGGTAAGACGACCCACGCCGCGAAGCTGGCGCTGATGCTGAAAAATCAGGGCCATCGTCCGCTTCTGGTCGCGTGCGACGTTTACCGCCCTGCCGCGATTCAGCAGCTGCAGGTTCTGGGAAGCCAGGCGGGCGTGCCCGTGTTCGAACAGGGGGCCGGCGACCCGGTGAAAATCAGCCGGGAGGCCGTGAAGCACGCAAAGGACTACGGCAACGACTTTGTTCTGATCGACACCGCCGGACGTCTGCAGATTGACGAGGCTCTGATGGACGAGCTTCGCCGAATCAAGGAAGCGGTTCCTCCCACCGATATCCTGTTGGTTGTGGATGCCATGACCGGTCAGGAAGCGGTCAACGTGGCGAAATCGTTCCATGAGCTTCTCGATATCACGGGCGTGGTCCTGACCAAGCTAGACGGAGACGCGAGGGGCGGCGCAGCGCTGTCGGTGCGCGCCGTGACCGGCAGGCCGATCAAATTCGCCGGCATCGGTGAAAAGCTCTCGGACCTTGAGGTGTTCCATCCGGACCGCATGGCGTCCCGCATTCTGGGAATGGGCGACGTGCTTACTCTCATTGAGGACGCCCAGAAGAATCTGGACCAGAAGGCCGCCCAAAAAGCCGCGGAAAAGATGATGCAGAACCGGATGGATCTGAATGACCTGCTCGACCAGATTCGCCAGATGAAGAAGATGGGGCCGATTCAGGATGTTCTGAACAAAATGCCGGGAATGGGCCAGCAGCTCAAGGATGTGCAGATCGACGACCGGCAGATTGACCGGACGGAGGCGATCCTTCTTTCCATGACGCCGCAGGAACGCGAGAAGCCGGAGCTGATGAACCCGTCGCGCAAAAGGCGGATCGCCGCGGGGAGCGGCATGAAGGTGGAAGACGTCAACCGGCTTTTAAAGCAGTTCGAGCAGACCCGCAAGCTGATGAAGCAGTTTAAGAAAAAAGGCATGCGCCGGCGCTTTGCCGGGATGGGACTGCCGTTTTAATTTGAATTCACCCGGCTTTCGGGCCGGTGAAGATAGATGCAAGGTTCGTGGAGGTGAAACAAATGTCAGTAAAAATCAGACTTCGCAGAATGGGCGCCAAGAAGGCTCCATTCTACCGCATTGTTGTGGCGGATTCCCGTTTTCCGCGCGACGGACGTTTTATCGAGGAGATCGGATATTACAATCCGCTCGAGGAGCCGTCCGTTGTAAAGGTTGACGCTGAAAAAGCCAAGGCCTGGATCGCTAACGGTGCTCAGCCCACCGATACCGTTAAGGTTCTGTTCAAAAAGCACGGTGTGCTTTAAGAAACAGGGAGGTGCCTTGTCATGAGGGAACTGCTGTTATCCATTGCTCAGGGCCTTGTCGAGGCCCCGGAACTCGTCCGCGTGGACGCTGACGAACCGTCTGAGGACGGAACGGTCGTATATCATCTTCATGTCGCAGAAAACGACATGGGCCGGGTGATTGGCAGGCAGGGCCGGATTGCAAAGGCGATCCGCGTCGTGATGAGGGCTGCCGCGACCCGAGACGGCAGCAAGGTCGCCGTGGAGATCGACTGATTCGGTTCTTCGGGTTTCCGTTCCTTCAGGCCCGGACGTTTTGCGCGGGCCTGATAAGATTTAGAATGCAGAGTAGAATTTTGCGCGTTAAGTGCCGCCTGGACAGGGAGTTGCCGGACGGACGAAAAGGAAACTTGCGGTGCAGAGTTCGCATCCCGCTGCTACATAGTTTGGGGGAAACCTCCTTTATGTAGCATGAATACAAAAGGAGGTCTTTTCTATGAAATTTTTTTTTAACTCCGTCAAACTATCCAACGGACGCAGCGGTGTCATGTCCCTTGCCGCATGCGGCATGCTGCTTGCTCTCGATGTCATCCTCGGGATGTTCACTCTCAACCTGTCTCCGATTCTGAAGATCGGGTTCTCATTTCTTTCGGTCGCGGCCGCCGGCATGCTGTTCGGCCCGGTGGCCGGCGGAACGGTCGGCGCTCTTGGCGATATCATTTCTTATTTTATCAATCCGACGGGCCCCTATTTTCCCGGCTTTACGCTGAACGCTTTTTTGTCGGGAGCCGTCTACGGCTGGTTCCTTTACAAAAAGCCGGTTACTCTGCTCAGGTCTGTTCTTGCCAAAACCGTCGTAACGGTGCTCGTCAGCCTTTGCCTGAATCCCCTGTGGCTTTCCGTTCTCTACTCAAAAGCATTTTTTGCCGTCCTCTCGGCACGTATCTTCACCAATCTGATTCTGCTGCCGATCGACTTTTTGCTGCTGTTCGGACTTCTGAAAGTCATGGAAAAGGAACCGTTGTTTCATATGAAAAAATGAATCTTTATTTTTTGGAGGAGTTATGCAGAAGAAATATCTGGAAGCTGGAAAAATTGTGGGTACGCACGGCATTAAGGGTGAACTCCGTGTTCAGCCATGGTGCGACTCCGCCGAATTTCTGACGCGCTTTTCCACTCTTTATCTGGAAGCAGGGAATGTTCCCGTGCACGTGCTTTCCTCCCGCGTGCATAAGGAGCTCCTGCTGATGGTGCTGGAGGGAGTGGACTCGGTCGAAAAAGCGGACACATACCGCAACAAAGTCCTGTATCTTGACAGAAGCGACGTCACGCTTCCGGACGGCCGCTATTTTATGCAGGATCTGGTCGGACTGGATGTTTACGACGCGGATACGTTTCTGTATTACGGGACTTTGACCCGAGTGCTTCGCACCGGTGCCAACGACGTTTATCAGATCACTGCGCAGGACCATAAAAATTACCTGATTCCGGCGGTTCCGGAGTTCATTCTGGGGATCGACCTGGAGAAGGGGAAAATGATGATCCGCCCGATCAGGGGGATTTTTGACGATGAGGATTGACCTGCTGACGCTTTTCCCGGAAATGTGCGAAACCGTCATGGCGGAGAGCATCATCGGCCGGGCCCGCAAAAAGGGCGCGGTGCAGGTCTGCTGCCATCAGATCAGGAATTATGCGCTGGACAAGCACAGCACGGTCGACGATTCCCCGTTCGGCGGGGGAATGGGAATGCTTTTAAAAGCGGAGCCGATCGCGCTGTGCATGGACGACCTGATTGCGCATCTGGGAAAGAAGCCGCACACCGTTTATCTTTCACCGCAGGGGAAACCCCTGACGCAGCGGCGGGTAGCGGAGCTTTCGGAGCTGGACGGGCTGGTGCTTCTCTGCGGGCATTACGAAGGCGTGGACGAGCGCGTTCTGGAAGCTTATGCGGATGAGGAGATTTCAGCGGGGGATTACGTCGTAACGGGCGGGGAACTGCCCGCGCTGATTTTGGCGGACGCCGTCTGCCGCATGATTCCCGGTGTTTTGTCTGACGCGGAATGCTTTCAGGAAGAAAGCCATTTTCACTCCCTGCTGGAGTATCCCCAGTATACCCGTCCGGCAAACTGGCGCGGGCGGCAGGTGCCGGAGGTTTTGCTCAGCGGGAACCACGGCCTTGTGCGCCGCTGGCGCAGGGAGCAGTCGCTGGGGCGGACGGCGAAAAAGCGCCCGGAGCTTCTCGCGGACGCGGACCTGACGGATGAGGATCGAAGGTTTTTGTGCTCCCTTTCGGATCATACCGAAAAAGAAACATCTTAAATCTTTTGCATAGAATAGGAAAAGCGTGTTCACACGGCCGTCCGCCCGTTAACGAAGCTCCGTTTCCGAAAGATCGGTTCGTTTGATAAAAATTCTGTTTTAAATTCGCATTTTCAGCTTTTGTGAGCATGCTCGGGCGGGATAATCGGCAGACAGAACAAAAACTTTCAACAATTACGTCATAATGCACAAATGAGCCTTTGCGTGGGACTCTCCGTTGGGCAATCAATCCAAAGTTTTTGATTAACGTTGACGGCCCGTCCAAACGTGCTATAATATATATGGTGACGAATAATATCGTGTTCTGTTTTTCGGAATGCCTTCGGATACGATTTTGTGTAGGAGTGGATTTAGAATGTATGTAAAAGAAGTTCTGGTTCAGAATCAGGTGGGCCTGCATGCCCGTCCGGCAACTTTTTTTATTCAAAAGGCGAATGAATATAAATCTTCCATCTGGGTGGAAAAAGAGGAAAGACGCGTCAACGCGAAAAGCCTTTTGGGGGTTCTTTCCCTTGGAATCGTCGGCGGGACGAATATCAAAATTATCGCGGACGGGTCCGATGAGCAAGAGGCTGTGGACGGCTTGGTTCAGCTGGTGCAGTCCGGTTTCTCCGAATAAACAGTTGAAACATATGGCACCGCTTGATTGCGGTGCTTTTTCTTTTTTGTATCGTGACGAGCGGGAAAGGAGGAGCAGTGGTGTTGACCGAGCAGGAGAAGCACAAAAAGGAGCTCAGGGCCCGGGCCATGCGCCTGCCTTTGAGCCCGGGCGTATATCTGATGCACGACAAAACCGGGAAGATTATTTATGTTGGAAAGGCCAAAGCGCTGAAAAACCGGGTCAGCCAATATTTCGGCTCCGAAAAAAACCATGACGACAAGGTGCGCCGCATGGTTGCGAGCGTGGATACGTTCGAGTACATTTTGACAGACAGCGAATTCGAGGCGCTTGTCTTGGAATGCAGTCTGATTAAACAATACTCTCCCAAATACAATATTTTGCTGAAGGACGACAAGGGGTACCACTACATTCGGGTCAGCTCCGGCCCGTGGCCGAAAATTTCGGAAGCGAAACAGGTCGCCGACGACGGGGCGGAATATATCGGGCCGTATGTAAGCTCCTGGTCCGTCAAACAATCGGTGGACGAGGCGCTGAAGATTTTTCGTCTGCCTTCCTGTACCAGAAAATTCCCCCAGGATATCGGCAAGGGCCGCCCGTGCCTGAATTTTTACATTAAACAGTGCTGTGCCCCATGCAGGGGAAAAATCAGCGAGTCCGAATACCGCGAGTACGTTTCGGAAGCCCTGGAGTTTCTACGCGGCGGCAGCGCCAAAAGCGTTCGCGCCCTGACGGAGAGAATGGACGAGGCTGCGGAAAACCTGGAGTATGAGCGCGCCGCGCGGCTGCGCGACAGAATCGCGGCGATTCGCAAGATGAGCGACCGGCAGAAGGTGGTAGCGTCCCGCGTAAAGGAGCAGGATGTGATCGCGCTGACGCAGGGGACTGAAAAAAGCTGCTTCGAAGTGTTCCGTTTTCAGAATGGAAGGCTGTGTGACAGGGAAACCTTTCTGATGGGGGAAACCGGAAAAGCGAAAGAGGCGCGAAGCGAATTTCTCGAACGGTATTACTCCATGCGCGACAGAATCCCTCCGCGTGTCTCACTGGACGGACCGGCGGAAAACGCGGAGCTGCTGTCCCAATGGCTGACGGAAAAGGCGGGCAGAAAAGTTACGATCACGGTTCCGCAGAAGGGGGAACAGGCACAGTTGGTTGAAATGTGCCGCAGCAACGCGGCGGAGCAGCTTGCCCAAAAGACGGGGCGCACCGGGCGGGAAGCTTCGGCGCTGGACGAACTCGCGCGCCTGCTCGGCCTGCCGGAACCGCCGGCCTATATTGAATCTTATGATATTTCAAATCTTGCCGGCGGGGAAAACGTGGCGGGCATGGTTGTGTTTGAAAACGGAAGGCCGCTTCGGTCCGCCTACCGCAAGTTTAAAATCCGGACGGTTGTCGGGCAGGACGATTACGCCTCCATGAGGGAGGTACTGTCCCGCAGGCTGGAAGAATACGAAAAAAACAGGGAATCCGGCGAGGGATTCGGCCGTTTGCCCGATCTGATCCTGCTGGACGGCGGAAAGGGACAGATTTCCGCCGTGAGGCCGGTTTTGGAGGAGGCGGGGCTTCCGATTCCTCTCTTTGGCATGGTCAAGGACGACAGGCACCGTACCCGCGCGATCGCGAAGGACGGCGGAGAAATCGCAATCAGCTCCAATCGGAGCGCGTTCACGCTGGTTTCTTCCATTCAGGAGGAAGTTCACCGGTTCGCCGTTGGGTATCATCGGCAGGTGAGAAAGAAAAATTCCATTTCCTCTTCGCTGACCGCCGTGGAAGGAATCGGACCCGCGCGCGCGAAAGCGCTGCTCAAACATTTCAGAACGGTTGCCGCCGTGCGGAACGCGACGACGGAGGAACTTTCCGCGGCGCCGGGAATGACAAAACCGGCGGCCCGGAAAGTCTATTCCGCGTTTCATCCGGAGGAACCCGCCCGGACCGATTGACAGAACCGCCGGTTCATGGGATAATAAAAACCAAGTCGGATTAAGGTGGAGAAACTATGAGAGTCATTACCGGTTCCGCCCGGGGAAAGCGGCTGTCCGTTTGCGCGGGCGACGCCGTTCGGCCAACTCCGGATCGGGTCAAGGAAGCATTGTTCAGTATTATTCAGTTTCAGGTGGAAGGCAGGCGCGTGCTTGACCTGTTTGCGGGTTCCGGGCAGTTGGGCATCGAGGCCCTGAGCCGTGGCGCGCGGGAAGCCGTTTTTGTCGACGCGGCCCAACAGCCTGCAGCCGTTGTTGCACAGAATCTGGAGAGCACGGGACTTTCGGACCGGGCAAAGGTGAAACGTATGGATTTCGCCTCTTACCTTGCGGGGGACTGCGGCGCTTTCGACCTTGCTTTTCTGGATCCGCCCTACCGCACGGGACTTTTGCAACGCGCAATCCCTCTTGTTGCCGGGCGGATGAATCCCGGCGGTACGATTATCTGCGAAAACCCGACGGACGAACCCCTCCCGGAGTCGGCCGGGGATTTTATCCGCGGCCGTTCCTACAGATATGGCAAAATTGCGCTGACCCTATATAAACACAAGGACGTGACATAAGCCGTGAAAACAGCGATTTGTCCTGGCAGTTTTGATCCTGTTACGCTTGGGCACATGGATATTATCAATCGCGCAAGAAAACTTTTTGACCATACGATTGTTGCCGTTCTGGTCAACCCGGAAAAGCACACAGCTTTTACGGTGGAGGAACGAATCAATATGTTGGAGCGCTGTACCCGGGCTATGGACGACGTGGAAGTCGTCGGGTTCGACGGACTGATTGCGGATTATGCGAGAATCCGGGATGCCGCAGCGATTGTGAAGGGGCTTCGCGCGATGTCTGATTTTGAATACGAATTTCAGATGGCTCTTTTCAATAAAAAGCTGAATCCCGAACTGGAAACAGTCTATCTCAATACAACGGCGGAAAACATGTTTTTAAGCTCCAGCGGAATAAAACAGGTCGCCTGCTTCGGCGGCGATATTTCCAATTTTGTACCGGAATGTATTTTGCAGGATATCGAACAGCGTTTGTGCGCAGGAGGGAAACGGAAATGAGCGTAGACGACTTAATTGACGAACTCTATGATATGGTCGACAAAGCCTGGAGCCTGCCGCTGAGCCGGGGCCGCGCGGTTCTTGACGGCGAAGAGGTCAAGCAGGTGCTGGATGAAATTCGGGAAAACATGCCGAAAGAGATCCGGCAGGCCAAGGCGATCGTGGCGGACCGGACCCAGATTCTTGACGATGCCAGGCGGGAGGCGGAGACCGTTTTGCATGTGGCACAGGAACGTGCGAAAGCACTGATCGCGCAGGACGAGATTGTCAGGCAGGCCCAGCAGAAGGCAAATGAAATCACAGCGCAGTCCCAGGTCAAGGTACGGGAAATGCGCAAGGCCAGCAACGATTATATCGACGACCTGATGAAACGCACCGACGACGGCCTTTCGCAGATTCTTGCCGAGCTGAGGCGGACCAGACAGAACATACGGGCCTCCCAAAGGCAAAATGGAACAGATTCATAAAAAAGGAAAATTTTTACGCCACAAGATTTTGTGGCGTTTTTTTTATGCATGAAAAGCTAATACAAAATATTTGAATAAATATCTACCCGCAATTGACATAATGCAAAAAATGAGTTGCATTTTTTTATGAGTTACGATATAATCAAAACAAAGTGGTGAAAGGTGGGGGCAAGTAGCAGAATGTGGAATCGCTTTCCGCATTTGCCCCGGCAGAGAGGATCGTTATGTTGATCGGAGAGTACCAGCATTCCATAGACCTGAAAGGGCGTGTGATTGTTCCGGCCAGATTCCGAGAGGATCTGGGGGATAATTTCTATGTCACCAAGGGACTTGACGGCTGCCTCTTTGTCCTTTCACCGTCGGAATGGAACCGGCTTCAGGAAAAGATCAGCGCCATGCCGATCTCAAAAGCGCGGGGACTTCAGCGCTTTTTCTTTTCCGGAGCCGTGGAAGCGCAGCCGGACCGTCAGGGGCGTGTCCTTTTGCCGCAGACGCTCCGCGATTATGCAGGTCTGGAAAAAGACGTTACCTTTATCGGCGCTTCCAGCAGAGCAGAAATCTGGGATACCGAACGCTGGACAAGCTTCAACTCCACTTTGACTCAGGACAACATCGCGGAAGCGATGGATCTTTTGGAACTGTAAAGAGGCGCGCCGATGGAATTCTACCATAAGCCCGTATTGTTTGACGAGACAATTAAAAGCCTGAACATTCGTCCGGACGGGATTTATATTGACGGAACGGCCGGCGGCGGCGGGCATTCCCTCGCGATTGCGAAATGCCTGACTACCGGCAGGCTGCTGGCGCTCGATCAGGACCCGGACGCCGTTCGGGCGGCGGGCGACCGCCTGAAAGACTATCCCTGTGCGACGGTTTATCATACTAATTTTTCCAGCATGGACGAAGCGGCTGAAAAATTCGGTCTGGTGCCGGTAGATGGGGTTCTTCTCGATATCGGCGTTTCGTCCTTTCAGTTTGATAATCCAGAACGGGGGTTTTCTTATCACGCCGACGCTCCCTTGGATATGAGAATGAGCCGGGAGGGCGTATCCGCGCGGGACCTGGTCAACACCCTGCCCGAGCGTGATCTTGAGGATATTTTGCGCAGGTACGGGGAAGAGAGCAGTGCCCGAAGAATCGCGGCGGGAATTGTCAGGGCGAGGGAACAGTCGCCGATTGAGACGACCCTTCAGCTCGCTGATATCGTCAGGGAGTCCGTACCCGCCGCGGTGCGCCGGAAACCGGGGCATCCGGCCCGTAAAACCTTTCAGGCTCTGCGGATTAAGGTGAACGGCGAACTGGACAGGCTTTCGGAAGGCCTGGATGCGGCGTTTTCAATTCTCAAGCCGGGCGGTCGTTTGGCGGTTATCACGTTTCACTCGCTGGAGGACCGTATTGTAAAAAAAAGAATGGCGGAATGGTGTTCCGGATGTACCTGCCCGCCGGATTTTCCGGTTTGCGTATGCGGAAAGAAGCCGCGGGCGGAGTTGATTTATAAAAAGGGCTTGTCTCCTACGGAGCAGGAACTGAAAGAGAATCCCAGAAGCCGCAGCGCGCGGCTCAGGGTCTGTAAAAAGCTTGAAGAAACGAAAGGGGAGGAATAAGAATGGCGGCCGGCAATACAGCATATGATTTTGGAATGTTTGAACCAAAACGCCGGGAGGTGCAGGAACCGGCGCGGCAAAATAATGTCATTGAGCTTCCGCGGGAACGGCTGGAGGAAAACCGCCGGCCCAAGCGCAGCGTTTTAAAAATGCTGCCAACAATCCTTTCCTTTCTGATGATTGCCGGCATGGCCGGTGCATACATCTATGGCCAGGTGGAGCTGTCGGAGTTGTCGGATTCCCTTGGCGTTGTTACAAAACAGCTTTCGGAAGACCAGAGCGTTTACACGCAGATGAAAATGAAATCGGAAGCTCAGATGTCTCTTCAATCAGTGGAAAACTATGCGTCAGATCAGCTCGGCATGGAGAAAGTGAATCGGAATCAGATAGAAAACGTGACTCTTGCCGCCGGAGATAAAACGCAGGTCCTACTGCCGGCACAAAACGGAAGTTGGCTTTCAGAACTGGTCGGTTCGATCCGCCGTTTTCTGTCATAAAGGGGCCGGTTTTCCAATATGTATTAATAGCGCGACCGGGAGCGCCTGTGGGAATCTTCCGCTGTTCGATAGAAGGAGAGTTGAGAAAAAGTTCTTGACTCTCATTTTTGATTCAAATCTGTTTTTTTCAGGCAATTTGGAGGAACATGGGATGGCAAAAGGGACGACCGTAAGAATGTGGCACCGAACGGTGTTTGTTTTGCTGATGATGATGATTGCCGGATTTGGGGCTGTGATCTTCAGCCTGGTTCGGCTGCAGATTGTTGAGGGCGAAACCCTGAAAATGAGGGCTGTCGACAATCAGGTGAAAGACACGGTCCTGACCGCTCAGCGAGGAACGATCTACGACAGCAATATGAAGGTTCTGGCGCAGAGCGCCACGGTCTGGCAGGTTGTTCTGGAGCCCGCCTATATCACCGATGACAACCGGGACCTGATCGCCGCCGGGCTGGCGCAGATTCTGGGCATGGATAAGAACGTCATCCTGGAACACACTAGGAAGAAAACATATTTCGACGTCATTAAACGCAAGGTGGAATCGGATGTCAAGGACAAGGTCGTCGCATTTAAGGACAAAAACAATATTACAAACGGAATTCGCTTAATTGAGGATTATAAACGGTATTATCCTTTCGGGACGCTGGCTTCCACCATACTCGGCTTTACAGGGACCGACAGCCAGGGCCTTTCCGGAATCGAAGCGGAATACGACAGCGAGCTGACCGGCGTTTCCGGCAAGCTGGTAACGGCGAAAAACGCGATCGGAACCGACATGCAGTACGATTATGAACAGGAAGTCCCGGCTCAGGACGGGAACAGCCTGGTCCTGACCGTAGACGAGGTCGTACAGCAGATTCTGGAAAAGAACCTGGAGGAGGGCCTTGTTAACAATAAGGTTCAGAACCGCGGCTGCGCAATCATCATGAATGTCAAAACCGGCGGCATTATCGCCATGGCGGTCAAAGGGGATTTCGACCCCAACGACCCGTTCACCATAGCCGACAAGACGGTGGCGGATCAGATTGCAAAGATGCCTGACGGGGAGGCAAAGACGAAGGCCCTTCGGGAAGCTCAGCAGGCCCAGTGGCGGAACAAATGCGTCAGTGATACTTATCAGCCGGGCTCCGTGTTCAAGATGATTACAGGCTCGGCTGCGATGGAAGAGGGCCTGGTGACCGAAACCACGCAGTTCAGCTGCCCCGGCTATCTGACGATCGGCGGAAGACAGATTCACGACTGGCGGCGCAGCGGCTTCGGCAGCCTGACTTTCGCACAGGGAATCTGTCAATCCAGCAACGTTGTGTTTATGAAGGTCGGCGCGCTCCTGGGGCCGAATCTGTTCTACAAATATTTCGATGCGTTTGGGTTTACCGCAAAAACCGGCATAGATCTTCCCGGTGAATCCCGCAGCATCTATTATACGGCGGCCCAGCTTACGCCGATCAACCTCGCCACGGAATCTTTCGGTCAGAGTTTTACCATTACGCCGATTCAGATGATTACCGCCTGCGCGGCGGTGGCGAACGGGGGATATCTGGTAAAGCCGCACGTTGTGGACCGGATTCTGGACAGCGACGGGAATATTGTCAAGTCTGCCGACACCACGCCGAAACGCCAGGTGGTCTCCAACGACACATCAAAACGGATCAGCGCGATTCTGCGGCAGGACGCCACAACGGGGACGGCGAAAAGCGGGTATATTCCCGGCTACCGGGTCGCCGGCAAAACGGGAACTTCCGAAAAACAGGAAATCAAGACAAGTAAGGAGTACATCGCGTCTTACTGCGGGTTCGCACCCGCGGACGACCCTCAGATCGCCATGCTGGTTTTTTATGACGAGCCGCACGGAAACAGTTATTACGGCAGCTATGTTTCCGGCCCGGTTTTTCTGAAAACAATGTCTGAAATTCTGCCGTATCTCGGCGTGGAACCGAAATACACGGAGGAAGAAATGGCAAAGCTCGATGCGTCCACACCGAATGTTGTGGGTCAGACGGTCGCGCAGGCGAAGAATAAAGTTTCCTCCGACGGCCTTACGCCTCAGATTTACGGCGACGGCGAAAAAGTGGTGTCTCAGGTTCCCGAACCGGGAAAGAGCATCCCGAAGGGAGGAAGAGTGGTCCTGTTTACGGATCAGCAAAGCAAAGAGAAAACGGTCACCGTACCGGACCTTGTCGGGCTTTCGCTTTCACAGGCGAACGAACGCGCCTCCCAGTCGGGAATCAATATCAGTGTTTCCGGCGCCGCGTTAACAGGAACCGCAAACGCGGTGTCCAGCCTTCAGAGCATTGCGCCGGGAACCAAGGTTGCGCCCGGAACAGTTGTTACGGTTTCGTTTATTGAACCCAATCATGTGGAATAATGAATGCAAAGGAGCGATTCGATGAAAAGCACGACGGACTGCGGCCATTGCACAAAAGCCGTCGCAATCGTTGAAAAGGATGGGCGTGCGGCCGCGTTGCTGAAGAAAATTTTTCTTAATTGCGGCAGGGAGCATAACCTTGTTGTGGAATACGGTGACCCGTTGCCGCCCGTCGCGACAAAACCGGTGCTCCTCTTGTGTGGGGATGCGGCTGAATTTGACCCGAGAGACTGGTCTGTCTGCGTCGTTGAGCGAGAGCTTTCGGACCGGGCTGCCGGAGCAGCCCGGACCATCACGTTTTCAATGGTGCGCAACGAAGCGGATTTCACTGCCCGCGACGTCCGCACGACTCCGAACGGAGACGTCGCCTTTGAGATTGTAGGTTTTGGGGTAATCGGCCGGGTGCGTCTCCCCGGCGGAGATCTTTCGGAAGTCGCCGGGGCATTGGCGGCCGCTTGTGCGGCCGTAGGCGCAGGAATTCCGTTTGCCGACGTCTTGACGGCGCTGAACCGCAGGGAGCTTCAGGAATCTTGCACCGACGGGCTCATGTATAAATCGCAGGGACAGTTTACAGAATAAAGGTGAATTGAAACATGAATTCTTTGTGGACCTTGATTGCGGCGACAGTATCGTTTGGGATAACCGCGCTGCTGGGGAAATGGATGGTGCCGTTTTTGCACCGCGTGAATTTCGGCCAGACAATTCGTGACGTCGGACCGTCATGGCACCGAAAGAAAAACGGAACCCCGACGATGGGCGGCTTTCTGTTTATCGTCGGAATCGCTGTGGCTTCTGCAATCTGTCTTTCCGCATATTACGGTTCGGAAGGGCTCAGCCAGACCAATCTTGCTATGAGAACCAAAATCGCGGGGGGTCTGCTGATGGCCTTTGGATTTGGTCTGATCGGCTTTTTTGACGATTACATCAAAGTGGTGAAAAAGAGAAATCTGGGTCTTACCGTCCGGCAGAAGCTGGTTCTTCAGTTTCTTGTGGCCGGGGCGTACCTTTATACCCTTTACAGGTTCGGCTCGGGTTCCGTTACGCTGATTCCTTTTTCCGGGGGCGTTGATCTGGGCCTGTGGTACTGGGTGCTGTCGCTTCTTGGAATCGTCGGGATGGTAAACGCCGTTAATTTTACGGACGGCATTGACGGGCTGAACGCTTCCGTCACTTTTTTCGCGTCCGCTTCCTTCATGGTGATTGCCGGCATTTTCAGGCTTGTTCCCGTGGGCATTGTTTCGGCGGCCGCCGCGGGAGGATGCCTGGGATTTCTGATATGGAACTTTAATCCCGCAAAAGTATTTATGGGGGATACCGGATCTCTGTTTCTGGGCGGACTTGTCTGCGCGCTTGGGTTTAACGTAAACGCACCGATTCTGATTCTGCCGATCGGAATCATCTATCTCTGCGAAATCCTGTCCGTCGTTCTGCAGGTCTCGTATTTCAAGGCAACACATGGAAAGCGTCTGTTCAAGATGAGCCCCATTCATCATCATTTCGAGCTTTGCGGCTGGAGCGAAGTGAAAATCTGCTTTGTTTTCAGCGCTGTCACGGCGTTTTTCGGTGCGGTTTCCGCGCTGCTAGTGTTCTACGGTTTTTAATCTTTTCACAGGATACGACAGATTCGGCGGCGGCGATATGCTTCAATAGTATCTGATACGGGAAGGAGGGGACAATCATGGCACGAAACGAGGCTTCTGTAACTCCCATGCCGCGGGGAGCCGCAAAACACCCCGCCGGAGAGATTCGTGAAGCCACCTCTTACGGCAGAAAGGTCCGGAAGAAATTCCGTATCTTTTCGGTTCGTTCCGGCATGGATCTGCCTTTTTTGTTCCTTGTTCTGGTCCTGCTGATTATCGGGCTGATCATGATGTTTTCCGCCAGCTATGCAAACGCTTTTTACCGCCATAACGGGAACAGTTACTTTTTTATCAGCAAACAGGCGATTTTCGCCGTACTGGGCATATTTGTAATGATGGCCGTTTCCTATTTTGACTATCATCATTTTCATGAATTCGCGATTCCGATTCTGCTGATTTCATACGCGCTGCTTGTGCTGGTCCGGTTTATGCCGGCAATCAACGGAGTGCATCGCTGGATTAACGTTGGCCCACTGGGGCAGTTTCAGCCTTCCGAGATCGCCAAGTTCTCGATTGTTTTGATATTCGCCCATCTGATATCACTGAACTTTAACCGAATGGGGACGTTTCGGTACGGCGTTTTGCCCTACGCGCTGATTTTGGGCATGACCGCTGCCCTGCTGATGTGGGAGCCCCATGTTTCCGCCACCGTTATCATTACGCTGCTGGGCGCTGTGATGCTGTTTATCGGCGGGGTGAAGCTTCGCTGGTTTGTCGGCGCGTTCAGCGTGATGGGAGCCGGAGTTGCCTATCTCGTCCTTTTTGCAAAGGAATACGCTTATGCGAGCGACCGCATCACCGCCTGGCTGGATCCTTTCTCCAATGCGACTCCGCAGATGATCGCGGATACCTGGCAGACCCGGCAGTCGCTGTTCGCCATCGGTTCCGGCGGGCTGCTCGGGCTTGGGTTGGGCCAGTCGCGGCAGAAATTCCTGTATCTTCCGGAGCCGCAGAACGATTTTATCTTTGCTATTGTCTGTGAGGAACTTGGTTTCATCGGCGCCCTGATTATTATTATTCTGTTTGCCATGCTGATCTGGCGCGGTATCACCATTTCTCTGAGGGCAAAAGATAAATTCGGCATGCTGCTTGGCATCGGGCTTGTGGTTCAGGTGGGTCTTCAGGTAATTCTGAACATCGCCGTTGTTACAAACACCATACCGAATACCGGAATCAGTCTGCCGTTTTTCAGTTACGGAGGCACTTCGCTTGTCATACTTCTGGCCGAAATGGGGATTGTTCTCTCGATCTCGCGAACGTCGGCCATAGAAAAAACGTAGAAGAACAGAGGGTTGAAAATGAGAATTCTTTTTGCCGGAGGAGGCACCGCCGGCCATATCAACCCGGCTCTCGCCATCGCCGGGTACATAAAGGAAAAAGAGCCGGACGCCCAAATTCTGTATGTGGGCGCGAAGGGCGGAATGGAAGAGCGCCTTGTACCCTCCGCGGGATACGATTTCCGAAGCATCACGATTTCCGGCTTTCAGCGCAGTCTGAGCTTTCGGAATCTTGTTAAAAATGGAAAAACGGCGGCCCGCCTGTTTACTTCCACAGTGGAAGCCCGCCGCATTCTCCGTGAGTTTCATCCGGACATCTGCGTCGGCACGGGAGGATATGTTTCCGGGCCCGTCATCCGGGAAGCGATGCGTCTTGGGATTCCGTCCGTGATTCACGAGCAGAACGCGTTTCCGGGAGTAACCAATAAGATGCTGTCAAAAAGGGCGGACAGGACCATGCTCGCCGTTGCCGACGCGCAGAAACACCTCAGCCCTGCCGCAAGATGCGTGCTGACCGGAAATCCGGTCAGGCAGGAGGTGATTCGGACCGACCGGAAGGCGGCAAGGGCAAAGCTCGGGCTTGACAGCCGCCCGTTGATCCTTTCCTTCGGCGGAAGTCTGGGAGCGAGAAAGATCAATGAGGCTGTGGCGGAATTGCTGGTCCAGAGTGCCAAGAGCGGCCGTTACCAGCACATTCACGGATACGGTCAATGGGGAAAATGGTTTCCCGACCTGCTTTTGGAAAAGGGTCTGGACACAAGGGACCGCAAAGAAATGGATATTCGAGAATATATCGGCAATATGCCGGACTGCCTTGCCGCCGCGGATCTCGTCATCTGCCGCGCCGGCGCGATTACCCTGAGCGAGCTTCAGGCGGTCGGCAGAGCGTCCATTTTGATTCCATCGCCGAATGTAGCGGAAAATCATCAGTTTCATAATGCAATGGCAATGGTTGACCGCGGCGCAGCTGAAATGATTGAGGAGAAAAATTTAACCGGTGGGGGACTGTGCCGAAAGGTACAGGAACTGTTTTCTCAACAGGGAAAAATAGAAACGCTTGCGGAAAATGCGAAAAAAATGGCTATTCCCGATTCCTGCGACAGAATCTACAGAATGATCCGTGAAATTCTGAACCAGCCTCCGGCTGATTGAGCCGTCACCGCAATCCCCTTAAAAGCATAATATGTTACCAGATTATGTGGGGGTGTTGCTATGTCGAAACTGCTGATACATGGCACAAAAAAGCTGAAAGGAGAAGTGCAGATTCACGGGGCCAAAAACAGTACGCTGCCGTTGATGGCCGCGTCGCTCTTATGCGCAGGAGAATGCGTCCTACATAACTGTCCTGCGCTTTCAGATGTGGACACAGCCATTAAGATTCTTCGGCATCTCGGCTGCAAAGTGGAGCGTACTGCGGGAGACGTCGTTATTAACCCGCTTACAGCGAAAAACTACGATATCCCCGACCACCTGATGCGGGAGATGCGCTCTTCAATCATTTTTCTGGGTGCGATTGTCAGCCGTCTGGATCGGGCAATTCTATCTTTTCCAGGGGGCTGCGAGCTTGGCCCGCGCCCGATTGACCTGCACCTATCCTCACTGAGAAAAATGGGGGTCGACATCAGAGAGGATCACGGTTGTCTGGACTGTGTGGTTCCGAACGGCCTGAAGGGCGCCGTGATCAACCTTTCTTTTCCGAGCGTCGGGGCTACCGAAAACATCATGATTACGGCCTGTCTGGCAAAGGGGAAAACCGTGATCAACAACGCGGCCCGCGAGCCGGAAATTTCCGATCTGGCAGATTTTTTGAATTCCTGCGGAGCTAAAATCCACGGAGCGGGCAACAGTACGATCTGTGTGGAAGGGGTCCGCCGTCTGACCGGATGCGAGCATTTCGTCATACCTGACCGCATTGCGGCGGCGACTTTTATGACGGCAGCCGCGATTACGGGAAGCACGCTGACAGTGTCCAGCGTGATACCGGAACATTTGGCCCCCGTCATACCGGCTTTGGAAGAAAGCGGATGTCAGGTCGATCTTTACGACAGCTCCATACGGATATCGGCCCCGAAGCATCTCAGCCGGATTAAGAGCATCAGGACGATGCCGTATCCGGGTTTTCCAACGGATGCGCAGGCTCCTGTCATGGCGATGACGACTCTGGCGGAGGGCACCAGCATGTTTGTGGAAAACATTTTTGAAAGCCGCTACAAACATGTAGGCGAACTGCTTCGCCTTGGAGCAAACATTAAGGTGGAAGGGCGGGTCGCTGTTGTCGAAGGCGTAAAGAGGCTTTCCGGGGCTACGGTGGAGGCATCGGATCTGCGGGGAGGAGCAGCTCTGGTGGTGGCCGGTTTAGCCGCACAGGGAATAACGGAAGTGTACGGCCTGCATCATCTGGACAGAGGCTATGAGTCTATTGAAAAAAACCTTGCCCTGCTGGGAGCGGATATCAGGCGCGTTTGAATTTCGCCGGAAGGAAACTGGAACATGAGGGATTTGAAAAACGGACGGCACACGTCGCGTGTAAACGATATGGGAAACGGTGCTTACAGGTCTGCCCGGAGGGAGAACGTCGGCGTGCCCTCCCGGGCCGGAGTCCGCGCTGAAAACAGACGGCGGCGCAGGCGAAGGGCGCTTTTGATTTTTTATATTCTTCTGTTTGTCACAGTGATTTCGTCGGCGGCGGTCTTATCGCTCACAGTGCTTTTCAAAATCGATTCCGTAGAGGTGACCGGCACCTCCCGCTATTCCCAGGAGCAGATTAAAAGCGCGTGCGGGATCAAAACAGGGGAGAACCTTTTCCTGGCGAAAACAAAGCAGGCGGAAAAAAAGATTCAAAGCAGCCTTCCCTATATCGGTTCTGTCAAGGTCAAACGAAAATTTCCTGCGGGGATCAGCATTCAGGTTTCGGAAGCTAAGGTCTGCGGAGCGGTGGAATACTCCAAAAAATACGCGGTGCTGAGCGAAGATTTCAGGGTGCTGGAATTGGCGGACAAGCTTCCGCAGAACTGTCCGCCCATCAAGGGCATCACGCTGAAAAGCGCAAAGATCGGAAACAAAGCCGACTTTGCAAACAAATCCCTTCAGACGTCTTTGACGGATGTGGAAAACGCCGTGAAAAAGAACGGTCTGGGTAAAATAACGGGACTGGATTTCAGCCGGACTTCCGCAATAACGCTGAATTATGACGGACGCGTTACGATCAACCTTGGGATGCCCTCCGGGCTTGACTATAAAATCCTTTACGCAAAGGCGCTGTTTGATCATGGCAACATCAAGGATACGGAAAAAGGAGTTCTGAATCTTTCGACCGTAGAGGATAACGATACCGCTTATTTTGATCCGGATACGACTTCTTGAAAGCGCTGCGGGCTTTTCGCGCTATATTTGGAGCAAAAAGGAAAATATTTATTGAAATTGAACCTGAATCGTGTATAATAATTTAGTATGGGACGATATATAATTGACAAATTTACGATACAGGCGGTTACACAAAAAAGGATTCGCATAAGGGGGATTGCGGCACATGCCTTTTGAAATTGAAAATGACTTTGATAATATTGTTCAAATAAAAGTCATTGGGGTCGGCGGCGGCGGCGGCAACGCGATTGACAGGATGGTTGCCATGGGCGTACAGGGCGTTGAGTTTATCAGCGTAAATACGGACAGGCAGGCGCTTTACCGTTCCAAAGCCACGCAGAAAATTCAGATCGGTGAAAAAGTGACCCATGGAAAGGGCGCCGGTTCCAAACCCGAGATGGGACAAAAGGCCGCCGACGAAAGCAGGGAGGCCATCGCGGCCGCAATCCGCGGAAGCGACATGGTTTTTGTCACGGCGGGCATGGGGGGCGGCACCGGCACCGGCGCCGCGCCGATTGTGGCAGAAATCGCGCACGATATGGGGGTTCTGACGGTTGGTATTGTCACCAAACCTTTTGAGTTTGAGGGCCGCCGCCGCATGGAACAGGCGGAAAACGGCATAACGGCCCTGAGGGAGCATGTGGACTCGCTTGTGGTTATTCCCAACGAGCGGCTGAAACTGGTCAGCGAGCAGCGTATCACCCTGTTAAACGCGTTCTCCATCGCGGATGACGTGCTGCGTCAGGGCGTGCAGAGCATTTCGGACCTGATTAAGCTTCCCGGGCTGGTCAATCTTGATTTTGCGGACGTTACCGCGGTCATGAAAGACGCCGGTTACGCGCATATGGGCGTCGGCCGGGCCTCCGGCAAAGAGAAGGCCCAGGAAGCGGCGAACATGGCGATTTCCAGCCCGCTTCTGGAGACCGCCATCAACGGGGCAAAGGGTGTTATTATCAACATTACCTCTTCGCCGGACATCGGACTTGATGAAATAGAAACCGCGTCGTCCATGATCGCGTCGCAGGCGCACGAGGATGCGAACATCATTTGGGGCGCAGCGTTTGATGAAAATATGGACGATGAAATGAGCGTGACGGTCATCGCGACGGGATTCGCAACGTCCGCCGGGGACGAACCCGTTGCGAAATCGAAGGAAAAGCAGGAAGAAGGGAGTCATGAGCGGGCTGCCGTCCACGACGGCAGTTCGATCGAGGACGACGATTTTACCGATATCATGCAGATTTTCAATCGCAAATCCTGAATGAAAGGTATCACCGAAGGCAGACCCCGAGGGGGGTCTGCTTTTTCTTTGGGGTGATTGCGTGAATGAGATCTCCCGGAAAAGCGAAACATATGAAAAACAGGTTTTGACTCTGCGTTTTAGTATAAAATGGCTAAAATCAATCAAAAAAGCCTGCTGAAGATGTTTTTCGACCGGTACGGAAAAATAGGCCTTAAAATATCGCCCACTCTCTTGCAATCTCCGTTTTATGTGCTATAATAGCTCATGGAAAAGAAATCAGTAAATTTTTAAAGGGGGTGGCATTGTGAATCCCGACCCTTTGGGGAAACCGCGAAGAAAATTTCATAAAGGAGATGAGCACAATGCTGTCCTACTTCAAAACGGTGGATGGACGCATGACGCAGATCGAGGCGTGCGAGCCCGGCTGCTGGATCAACTGTGTTGCTCCGGACGACCGCGAGATAGAAAGCCTGATTGCGGATTTTGCGATTGAGCCGGATTTTATTCGTGCCGCAATGGATGAAGAGGAATCCTCCCATATCGACAATGAGGATGATAACACACTGGTTGTGATCGATATTCCGGTTGTGGAACAGAATGGGAAGAGCCTGGCCTATTCCACAATGCCGATGGGGCTGATCCTGGCGGAAAAAAATGTGATCACGATCTCCATCCGCGATAATACGGTTGTCGACGAATTCGCACGGGGATTGGTCAAGGGCGTGCGTACCAATCTGAAAACCCGTTTTTTGCTGCATATCATGCTTCGCGTGGCCAGCCGCTATCTGCAGTACCTGAAACAGATCGATAAAATCAGCAATACCGTGGAATCGGAACTGAGGGAGTCGATGAAAAACTCGGAACTCCTGCAGCTGCTGGATATTGAAAAATCCCTTGTTTATTTTTCCTCTTCCCTAAAAGGGAATGAAATCACTCTGGAAAAAATCATGCGGGGCAGGGTGATCAAGCTGTACGACGAAGACCAGGACCTTTTGGAAGATGTTTTGATTGAAGTGAAACAGGCCATTGAAATGTCCAACATACACCTGAACATATTGTCCGGAACCATGGACGCCTTTGCGTCCGTTATTTCCAACAATCTGAATATCGTAATGAAGGCGCTGGCATCCATTACGCTGCTGTTTTCGGTGCCGGCGGTGATTACCGGCGCTTATGGGATGAACGTCACGGGGATACCGTTCCCCAGCTTTTGGTTTCCGGCCGCCTTATCGTTCCTCTGTATTGCGATCGCATACTGGATTCTTCATAGAAAGAAAATGCTGTAATGGAAAATCATATCCGGTACAAAGAGGGGACTGCCGCGCGGTTCCCTTTTTACATAGAAAAAGGGGGATCATGACGTGGATTCCATTCGAATTCATACCGAGGAGATGTCTGAGGCCGCCGCCGCACTGCATGCCGGTGACCGTGTGCTGCTCAGCGGAACGGTGTACACCGCGCGCGACGCCGCGCACAAAAGAATTTTTGCATTGCTGGACAAAGGGGAGCCATTGCCGTTCGAGCTCTGCGGCGCTTCGGTTTATTACGCCGGGCCGACTCCAACGCCGCCCGGCTTGCCCATCGGCTCCTGCGGGCCTACGACTTCGTCTCGTATGGATGTGTTTGCGCCCCGCCTTCTGGACTTGGGCCTGAAATGCATGATCGGCAAGGGGAACCGGTCGCAGGCGGTTGTGGACGCGATCCGGCGCAACAAAGCGGTGTATCTCTGCGCAATCGGCGGAGCCGGCGCTCTGGCCGCGCAATGCGTCCGTTCGCTGGAAGTGATCGCGTTTGAGGATCTCGGCTGCGAATCGGTCAAGCGTTTGGAATTTGAGGATTTTCCGCTTTTGACAGCCATTGACTGTTATGGCGGCAGTCTGTTCGGGGGTTAAAAATGACACGCCTTTTAATTCGGCTGTTCGTCAGGGATTACCAGAATATCGATGATCCGCAGGTACGGGAACGCTATGGTAAATTTTCCGGCCTGGTCGGCATTGTGACAAATCTGTTTCTGTTTGCCGGGAAAATAACCGTCGGACTGCTGTTTCACAGCATCTCCGTGACGGCGGACGCGGTGAACAACCTGACCGATTCCGTATCGTCGATCGTTACTCTGGTCGGGTTTAAGATGGCCGCGAAGCCTGCCGATTCCGACCATCCTTACGGGCATGCCAGAATCGAATATATCAGCGGGCTGATGGTATCTCTGGTTGTGTTTGTAACCGGGTTCCAGTTTGCCCAGACTTCCATAAATAAGATAATCCGTCCCGAGCAAAGCGAATTCAGCCTGATCGTCGTGGCGGTGCTGGTTTGTTCCATTCTGCTGAAAGCGTGGCAGGGCGCTTTTTACCGCAGAGTAGGAAAGACGATTTCCTCCTCGACGATTTCCGCGACCGCGGCGGACAGCATGAACGACGTTCTGGCTACCTCGGCCGTTCTGGTGGGGGCGGTGCTCACACGGCTGACCGGTTTTAACCTGGACGGATATATGGGTCTGGTCGTCGCCGTCATGATCATGTTTACCGGCTTTCAGCTGGTCCGTGAAACGGGGAATCCTCTGCTTGGCGAGGCGCCGACCCGGGAATTCGTGGATGATATTTACCGCACGATCAGCGCTTATGACGGGATTCTCGGCATTCACGATCTGAATGTTCACAGCTACGGTCCGGGGCGCTGCTTTGCAACCGTACACTGCGAAGTGCCCGCCGAACGGGACATTCTGCTCAGTCATGACATCATAGACAATATTGAGCGCGACTTTCTGGAAAAAAAGGGGATTCATCTCGTTATTCACATGGACCCGGTTACAACGAATGATCCGCGGACCAATGAACTGAAACGGCAGATTACTCAGCTGATTGCCGAGATTTCTCCCGAGATCGGAATGCACGATTTTCGCGTCGTCTGGGGTCCGACCCATGCCAATCTTGTGTTTGACATTTGCGTTTCCTTCGGGTTTCCCTTGTCGGATGAAGAACTCGTGAGGCAAATAACGGAAAGGGTGCGCGGAGTTCCGGGAAATTGCTATCCGGTCATCACGGTGGACCACGATTATGTTCCGACTCGATTATGATACAAAAATTTAACAATTGTCCTATTGAAATTTTCCGTCCGATAGAATAAAATAAGAATTAGCACTTGGACATTTTGAGTGCTAATTCTTTTTTTGCAAAGGACGGGATTTTTTATGCCGATAAAGCCGTTTCAGGCGGAATCAAAACACCTTTTGGATCTGATGATTCACTCGATTTACACTCACAAGGAGATTTTTCTGAGGGAACTAATCTCCAACGCGAGCGACGCCATCGATAAACTTTATTATAAGACGCTTTCAGAGGAAAATACCGGGCTGAACCGCGACGATTTTGCCATTCGGATTGTGCCGGACAAGGAAAACCGGAAGCTTACGATTTCGGACAACGGCTGCGGCATGACGAGGGAGGAGCTGGAGACCAACCTCGGCACTATCGCCAAGAGCGGTTCTCTCGATTTTAAAAACGAATTTGAAAAGAAGCCGGATATCGAGATTATCGGTCAGTTCGGGGTGGGATTCTATTCCGCGTTTATGGTCAGCGATCATGTCGCCGCCGTCAGCCGGGCGTTTGGCGGCGATGAGACCTTCCGCTGGGAGTCGCACGGCGCGGAGGGGTATACCGTCGAGCCCTGCGAAAAAAGAGAAACCTGCGGAACAGATATTATCATCGATTTGAAGCCCGATACCGAAGACGAGAAGTACGGTGAATATCTGGATGCATACACCCTTCGAAGCCTCATCAAAAAATATTCCGACTACATCCGTTATCCCATTCGGATGAACGTGGAGAAAAGCCGCCTGAAAGAGGGCAGCAAGGATGAATATGAAAGCTATACCGAAGAAGAAACGCTGAACAGCATGGTTCCTCTCTGGCGGAAAAATAAGAATGAGATTACAAAGGAACAGTATCATCAGTTTTACAAGGACAAATTTATGGATTACGAGGACCCCGCCAGAGTCATTCATATGTACACAGAGGGCGTTGCAACTTTTCACGCGCTGATGTACCTTCCGGCCAGAGCCCCGTATGATTTTTACACGAAGGAGTACGAGAAGGGCCTTCAGCTTTATTCCAACGGCGTTTTGATTATGGACAAATGCGCCGATCTGCTTCCGGATTATTTCAGTTTTGTCCGCGGCTTGGTCGATTCCCAGGACCTTTCCCTGAACATCTCCCGCGAAATGCTTCAGCATGACCGCAGGCTGACGGTTATCGCGGGCCGAGTGGAAAAGAAAATCCAGTCGGAGCTGGAATCCATGCTGAAAAACGAACGTGAAGACTACGAAAAATTCTTCCGGAACTTTGGACTTCAGCTCAAATACGGAGTCTACCAGGACTTTGGGGCCCACAAGGATGCTTTAAAGGATCTTTTGCTGTTCCACACCTCGGCCGGTGAAAAATATTCCACCCTGGCCGAATATGTCGCCCGAATGAAGGAAGACCAGAAATATATTTATTACGCCTGCGGCGAAACCGTGCAGAAGGTTGAGCTGCTTCCGCAGACCGAGGCTGTGAAGGACCACGGATATGAAATTTTGTATCTTACCGACCCGATCGACGAATTTGCCGTGCGCGTGCTTGAAAAGTACCAGGATAAGGAGTTCAAATCCGTTTCCGCGGACGATCTGGATCTGGAGACTGAGGAGGAAAAACAGGAGGCAGCCAAAAAGGTAGAAGAGAATAAGGACATGCTTGCGTTTTTGAAGGATGCGCTCAATGGCAAAGTAAAGGCCGTTGTTCTCTCCAACAAGCTGAAAACCCATCCTGTCTGCCTGACCACAAGCGGAGCAATCTCAATGGAAATGGAAAAGGTTCTGAATTCACTTCCCAACGCGGAGCAGGACAAGGTGAAGGCACAACGCGTGCTGGAGATCAACGCAAACCATCCCGTGTTCGAAAAGCTCACAAAGCTGTATGACTCTGACAGGGAGAAACTCAAGACCTATGCGTCTCTGCTCTATACACAGGCGCTGCTGATCGAAGGGGCGCCGATTGACGATCCGGTTGCATTCTCCAATCAGATTTGCAGCTTGATGACGGAATAACTGCAAAAACGGAGCCGGCGAAGTTAGCCGGCTCCGTTTTTTTGTGCCCTTTGCCCCCCCGGCATAGCCGGGGGGTTCAGAAGAGCTTTAGCGTTGAGCAGAAAATGTCATCGAACCTACCCCAAACTCCTCCCATTCTAATTTCGAAGCGAAAGCAGGCGGCTTCCATGAAATGGGAGGGGGCAGGGGGTGAGAAGTACCGTTGCAAGCGTAAGAAAACTCCGAGCGCCTTGAGGCGCTGCCAGTAAAACAGGGCTTTGCCCGCATGTAACTGTTCCTTAAAATTCAAAAACTTCAAAAAACATCCTAAATATTAAAAAAAATTACTGAAAACCCAGAAAATAGTGGAAATTTATCGGATTATGTATTATCATTATACGCACAGGCAGTGAGTTGCTGTTTTGGTAGCCGCAAGCCCAGTTTTATATTGGAGGCAAAAGCACATGGATATCGCGAGCGAAAACCGCGAGACTACCTTTGCCAAAATAGTAAAAAAAATCTGGAACGGGCCGTATCAGGACACCGACCTTGAGATGGAGGAAACAGCCCCGATGAACAGGGAAAAAGCGGAGAACATGAATTTTAGCCGTGCGGGCATGGCAAAACAGGATGAGATTTATGATGAGGGTCATTCAAAATCGGATTCCGGTTACGGGGAGCCCTCCGGAAATTTTGAAAATCCGACTGCTGAAATTCCCAAAAACGTCACGGTGATCTCGCAGGGAACGACAATTACCGGCGACATAAAATCGGACAGCAGCATTGAAATGCTTGGCAGCATGACGGGCAGCATCGCGACTTCGGGGAATGTGAAAATCAACGGAAAGCAGGTTGGCAATGTTCAGGGGGCCAGCATCGATTTATACACCTGCACGGTACGGGGATGTTTGAATGCGGCCGAAGATGTTAACGTGGACAGTGACTCCGTCATTGTCGGGGATATCAAGTGCGGGAATCTGACAATAGACGGAAAGCTGAAGGGAAACGTCCATGTAATGGGAAACGTCAGCTGTCAGGGAAATTCCGTCATTATCGGCGATATCACTTCGACAACCATCACGATCAGCAGCGGGGCGAAAATGAAGGGCAAGGTTGAGATTTCCGACGGCAGCATTGACCCGATTGATGTCGGCGGAGAAGAACCTTCACAGCCGGTTCAGCAGCCCGAGAACCCCGAAAATCCTCAGTAAAGCACCAAAAACGGAAGAGCTGATGGTTATAATCAGAGCAGTCCCTGAAAAGCATCTCGTGCTTTTCAGGGACTGCTTTTCAATTTTTATATCATTCGTGTATTTTATGGTCCCGTTGAACCAGATGAATTTTCCATGACCAGACAGTTGTAAAAATCAAGGGAATCACAAAAGCCAAAGCGCATAGAAGCGCTTCTGTCCACAACCCTTTTGAAAGATTCATAATGGTAAAAAACGCAAAAAAGATCGCAAGCGACAGGCATGCCCCACGGCATTTTCTCATGTATTCCATCAGGCTGTTCAAGTCGGAATGAAGCTGAAACGGTTTTCCGTCCTTCTTCTTTTCCAGGATTAAAAATTCGGAATTGATGTTCCCGGGAGATGTGGCAAGCGAGATTCTCGCCCCGCCAAACCAGCGCAGCCGAATATTTCCGTATGAGTATTTTCCAAGGCTGCCGCTGACGGGATAAGCGGTGATTCCGAGTTCCGACAGAAATGCGCGGTACTTTCTTAGTTCATCGGCGGACCGGTCGGCTGCGAATTCCACCCGGTATTCATATTCGTTCGGTGAGCATGGTTCGAAAGAATAGCGGTGAAGTTTTGAGACGCCTTTCAGACGGTAACCGGAAGCCGCCATTTGATTCAGCCATTTTTCCCGTCCCGAAAGAGGAGCGAACAGATAACGTATTCTGAACTTGTTAATCAATGCAGATTCCTCCCTGCTGTCAGTTTTTTTGCCGTTTGCAGCAGCCGGTTGATTCGAGACGTCTCTTTCGCAACCGCCTGTTTTCCTTGTTCTGTAATCAGGTACAGCTGCCCGCGCCCGTTTTCTGTTTTACCGCAGGGCGAGATCCAGCCCTTTTTTATCAAAACGCGGAGCGCTCCGTACAGGGTTCCCGCACCCGGAACAAGCCGACCCTGCGTCTCTGTTTCAATCGTCTGCATAATTCCATATCCATGGTTAGGCTGAAAAGTGCTCAGCAGAATATAAAAAGTAATTTCCGTCAATGCTCCGGTCTGGTAGGATTCATGCAAGGCGTTTGCTCCTTTATTATGTTTTCCGATATATCGTTAAACTTACTATAAGACTAAAAAATCTCTTTGTCAAGGAGAAAGAAAATTTTAATGTTGATTCGCTCGCTGCAGCGCCAGCAAAAGATCAACCATTCTGCCGTAGCTTTTGACTCCGTCCTCCTGACGATTTGCTTTCAGGTACTGGTTGTTCACGCTGTTAGAGACTTTCGCAACCGGGCCTTCAAACTGTTTCCAGTATGCCGAATTAAAAGACAGGTCGCGGCGGACCCCGTCATCAAGCGATGAGTAAATACGATCTGCGGCGTCTGAATCGGCGGAAAAAAGCGCGTTGTTTGCGTAAGTGAAGGCGAGCATATCGCCGGAATACTCAAAATCGGGATCGCCGCTTTTCCGGCAGACCAGATAGCCGATAAAGTTTGCTTCATCTTCCCGCATATACCCGCGCAGGTGGGAAAGTTCATGGCACATGGTGACGGGAATCGTGTATTCCGGAACGTCGTTGTTGACATTGGCTTCAAAAGTAAAAGGAAAAAAGATACCGGTGATATCGCATCGGGACATCAGTCTGGAAAAAGTAACGAGCTTGGGAGCGCTGTAGCCTGAGCGCAGCAGGGGATAGTCCTGTTCGATCTTATCGTAGGCCAGCTTTGCCTGCACTGCGGTTTTGCCGATGCTCCCCGAATGGAGCTTCATAACGCCATGCCCGTCTGTATCAAGGCCGGGGCGGAGACGGTTCAAGTCCGAAGCAAGCGAAGCGCAGAGCTTTTGCAGCTCGGCCTGGGAAGAGGGCTGCACTTTTAGCCCGCAGGTGTCGGCAAACGGGTAGCGGTAATAATTGATTCCGCAGTTTAAGGTAAATAAAAAACAGACAATACTGACAAAAACCGCCAGATTAATTGCCGATTTCAGCGCGAAGGGGGCGCGGCCTCCTTTTTTTCTGACAATTCCGACGCTAAACAGAATAATGGCGGTTGGAAGGCCCAGAAAACACAGGATGACCAGAACTTCCGCAATGGAAAAAGGAACGAGTCCGGTCATACGGTTCACGGTTCGGGAAAGAGCGGAATAGAACCCGGTCGCATACCATTCCGCAAACGAAGACTTCAAGTCGGCACAAATGGTAAGAAGCAGCGACGCTGGGAAAAGAATCAGAAACCAGAGTCTCTTGCCGATTCCGGCTTGTTGCAAGTACCGACGCATTTTCTCCTCCGAATGAAAGTTTTCTTTCATTATAACATATATTTGCAAATTCCGCTTACTAAGTAATTAATAGTAATCATGAAAAGAAAAAATATCTTCAAGATCAAGATATTTTCGGCACCGGAATATAGCAGCCTGCTTTTCGTAATATTATTTTACATGGATTTTACAGAATATTAACAAAGCGGATACGCTTAACTCTGTATATCAGATTTAATCAGGAAAACATAGCAAATAAAACGATTGGCAGGAGAAACTATGACGCTGGATAATATCTTGATGCTGCTTGGCGGCCTGGGACTGTTCCTGTACGGGATGAAGCTGATGGGGGAGTCCCTGGAGCTTGCGGCGGGTTCCAGGATTAAAGAAATGGCGGAACGGCTGACTACGAACAAATACATGGGGGCTTTGCTCGGATTCGCGGTCACGGCCGTGATCCAAAGCTCATCCGCAACTACGGTCATGGTGGTCGGCTTTGTCAACGCCGGCATCATGGATTTGACCCAGGCCGTCGGCATTATCATGGGCGCGAACGTCGGCACGACCGTGACGGGTCTGATCACTGCAATTAATTTCATGGCGATTGCCCCGGTGGCGGTTTTTGTCGGCGTCGGGATGATCATGTTCTCGAAGAAAAGCAACTCGAAACATATCGGTCAGATTATCGCCGGTTTCGGTATTCTCTTTCTCGGAATGTCCACGATGAGCTCGGCCATGAAGCCGCTTGGACAGTCCACGCTTTTTTCAGACATTATCACGAATTTCCAGAATCCGCTGATCGGTCTGCTGGCCGGGATGCTTTTCACCGCGGTCATCCAGAGTTCCTCCGCAACGGTGGGCGTCCTTCAGTCGCTCGCGCTTTCCGGCGTGATTGATTTGAAATCCGTGATCTTTGTTATTTTTGGTCTCAATATCGGCACCTGCGTCACTGCCATGCTTTCTTCCATCGGGACGAACAGAACCGCCCGGCGGACCGCGATCGTTCATTTGTTGTTCAACGTGATCGGTGCGGCGCTGTTTACGGTTATTACCATCATCACGCCGTTTGCCCGGCTGGTCATGTTCCTGTCGCCGGAAAATGTGCTGTTCCAGATTTTCCTGGTGCATATTATCTTCAATGTGGTCACAACGGCGCTCTTGCTGCCGATGAGCGGTGTCCTGATCCGACTGGCCTACAAGATCATCCCGGGTGAAGACGCCCGTTCGCAGGCCATGAGCCTGAAATACCTGGATTCCCGCATTCTCAGCACTCCTCCGGTGGCGGTATCGCAGCTTTTAAAGGAAGTAGGCCGCATGGCCAGCCTGGCAAAAACAAATTTTCTGAACTCGATGGCCGCGCTCTTTGACAAGGATCCTGTGAAAATCAAGGAGTTAGAGGAAAACGAGAGCGTCATCAATTTCCTGAATCAAAGGATCACATCTTTCTTAATCCGGATCAACGCTCTCGATCTTGAGGATAACGACCGCCAAATTGTCGGCGCGCTGTTCCACGTGATCAACGATATTGAAAGAATCGGCGATCACAGCGAGAATATAGGCGAGCAGGCGCAGATCGTCATAGACGGGAAAGCGTCGCTGAGCAGCGTTGCATCCGATGAACTGCATGAGATGCAGAACCTGATTGTAAGCATACTGGACGACTCCTTTCAGCTGTTTCTCCTGGGCAGCAACGACGCGGAGCTTTCCTTCACGGTAAACAATACGGAGGAAACGATCGACAACCGTACCGAAGAGCTGAAAGAAAACCACATTTGCAGGCTGAACAACGGTCAATGTAACGCGGAGTCCAGCGCGCTTTTCAACGACTTGCTGATTAATTTGGAACGAATTGCGGATCATGCGACGAATATCGCGTTTTCCATGTCGCATACAAAGCGGGTTCCGATTCTGTCGGAAGGAAAATAATCCGCGGAATCCGGTCAAATCAATTTCTGCGCCGGGGCAAAAGCCCCGGGCGTTTTTTTATAAGCGGCTTGCCGCGTCCCAAGAAAAATGGTATGATTAAAAAAGAATTTGCCGCAGAAGGGGAGGGGTCCGCTTGCAGTTTTATATCAAGCCTGTGGGGGGAGCCCGTTGCCTTTTTACCATCTTGAATTCCAAAGGCCAACCGGTCTATGAAGTAACCGGCAGAACAACTCCTTTCGGCAACAGGTTTTTTTTGCTGGACGGCTCGCACGATGTTGTCGGCCGGATTTCCGCCGTGCGGATTTCCGGTGCCGCTCAGTATTCTGCCGCGGCGGGCGGAGAGAGAATCCATGTTGCCATCAACTGCTTCTCTTTGCGCAAGCCCGTCAGGATACGGGGGAAACGCTGGCATTTTCGCGGAAGCTTTCTCACCCGTTCTTTCGATATTCTGAATGAAGCATCTCAGGTCGTCATGACGCACGGCAAGTACTGGGGCGTGGCGGGAGACTGCTATGGAGTTGACATAAACGACCGGGAAAACATTCTCCTCTGCCTGTGCCTTGCCGTTTTGATTGACTGTACCGTTTCGGGTAACTGTACGGCTCCGGTTCCGGCCGGCGGCTGATTGACAAAAAATCCTGAAAGTGGCATAATAATTCGGTTAAACCTGCGTGTTTGACCGATTGGAGGAAAGTAAATGAGCAGGGAATTGGCAAAGACCTATGACCCACGGGAAGTGGAAGACCGAATTTACGATTTTTGGCTGTCCGGTGATCTTTTCCATGCGGAACGCGACCCGGAAAAAAAGCCTTATACCATTGTTATGCCGCCGCCCAACATCACGGGGCAGCTTCATATGGGACACGCCCTCGACTGCACCCTGCAGGATATTCTGATCCGCTACCGCAGGATGCAGGGTTACTGCGCCCTTTGGCTGCCCGGCACGGATCATGCTTCCATTGCTACCGAGGCGAAGATCGTCGAGGCCATGCGCAGGGAGGGCCTGACGAAAGAAGGAATCGGCCGCGAGGCGTTTTTAAAGCGCGCCTGGGATTGGAGAGAAAAGTACGGCCGCAGAATCGTGGAGCAGCAGAAAAAGCTGGGGTCCTCCTGCGACTGGGACCGGGAACGCTTCACTTTGGACGAGGGTTGCTCCAAAGCCGTCCGCGAGGTTTTCGTGAGCCTGTATGAAAAGGGGCTGATCTACCGCGGCGAGCGCATTATCAACTGGTGCCCCCATTGCAAAACCTCCATTTCCGACGCGGAGGTGGAATTTTCAGAGCGCGACGGATTTTTCTGGCATATCCGTTATCCGTTCAAGGATGGCAGCGGGTATATCCAGCTTGCGACCACCCGCCCGGAAACCATGCTGGGCGACACCGCCGTGGCCGTCCATCCGGAGGACGAACGTTATAAGGATCTGGTTGGCAAAACGCTGATTCTCCCGCTGGTAAACCGTGAAATTCCGCTGATTGCCGATGAATACGTCGAGCGCGACTTCGGAACCGGAGTGGTGAAAATTACCCCTGCCCATGACCCGAACGACTTTGAAGTAGGACTGCGCCACGGCCTGGAAGTCATCAATGTGATGGACGAGAGCGGCAATATCAATGAGAACGGCGGCGCTTACGCGGGTATGACCGGAGCGGACGCCCGGAAAAAGATTGTGAAAGATCTGGAGGCGGAAGGCTTCCTGATTAAGGTTGAGCCGATTAAGCACAATGTCGGCGCCTGCTACCGCTGCGGAACGGCGGTGGAGCCCCGCGTTTCCAAGCAGTGGTTTGTGAAGATGAAACCTTTGGCCGAACCCGCAATCACGGAAGTTCAGAACGGAAAGGTTCGCTTTATTCCGGATCGTTTCTCTAAAATCTATTACCATTGGATGGAGAACATCAAGGACTGGTGCATTTCCCGCCAGCTTTGGTGGGGGCACCGGATTCCGGCATGGTACTGCGAGGACTGCGGAGAAACGATTGTATCCCGTGAAGAGCCCCATGTCTGCCCAAAGTGCGGCTCCAAAAAATTAAAGCAGGATCCGGATACGCTGGACACCTGGTTTTCTTCCGCACTCTGGCCGTTTTCTACGCTCGGATGGCCGGACAAAACCCTTGATTTGGGTTATTTCTATCCTACCGACACGCTGGTTACCGGGTACGATATCATCTTCTTCTGGGTCGCCCGCATGATTTTTTCGGGCATTGAGCAGATGGACGAGGTTCCGTTCCACAATGTTTTGATGCACGGTCTGGTGCGCGACGCACAGGGCCGCAAAATGAGCAAGTCTCTCGGCAACGGGATCGATCCGCTGCAGGAAATCGACAAATACGGCGCGGATGCGCTCCGCTTTACCCTGGCAACCGGCAACAGCCCCGGGAACGATATGCGTTATTCGCAGGAAAAGGTGGAAGCAAGCCGGAATTTTGCGAATAAAATCTGGAACGCCGCCAGATTTATCCTGATGAATCTGGAAGGAAAAGACGTTCCGGGTACCCTTCCGGAAGATCTTGCCCTGGAGGACAAATGGATTGTGGATTCCTTCAACCGCGTAGCGGGAGAGGTCACGGAAAATCTGGATAAATTTGAACTCGGAATTGCCGTTCAGAAGCTGTATGATTTCCTCTGGGATCAATTCTGCGACTGGTACATCGAGATTTCCAAAATCCGTCTGAATTCCGGCGATGAAAAAGCGGCTCAGACCGCGCGCCGGGTGCTGGTCTGGGTGATGTCGGGAACATTGAAGCTGCTGCATCCGTTTATGCCTTTTATCACCGAGGAAATCTGGCAGGCCCTGCCGCACGAGGGCGAATCTATTATGGTTTCCCAATGGCCTGTTCCGCAGGAAGCCCACAATTTCCCGGAAGCGGCGCAGGAAATGGGCAAAATTATGGAAGCCGTCCGCGCCGTTCGCAACCGCCGCGCGGAAATGAATGTTCCGCCGTCGCGTCGGACGCATCTGTCGGTCGACACCGCGTCACCGGAAACGTTCCGGGAAGGCGCCGCGATTCTGGAGCGCCTCGCCTACGCAAATCGCGTTGAAATCGGCACGGACCTCAATGTGACGGATGCCGTTACGATTGTTACGCCGGATGCGAAAGTATTGATTCCTACGGATGAGCTGGTTGACCGTGAGGCGGAGAAAACCCGTTTGTCAAAGGAACTCGAAGCAGCGCAAAAGCAGCTGACAACCGCGCTGGCGAAGCTGAAAAACGAGAAGTTTATTACGAAAGCCCCTGAAAATGTGGTGGAAGGCGTCCGGCAGAACGCCGCGAAGCTGAAAGACCATATTGCGCTGATCCAGTCGTCTCTGGAATCGTTAAAATAGCGGCGCGGTTTTCTGCTTTGTCAATCATAGGAGGGAACAGAAATGGAAACACTGGAGGCTATGCCGAACATCGGCAAAGCGGTGGGGCAGCAGCTCCGCCGGGCCGGCGTCGAAACGCCGGAGCAGCTCAGAGAAATCGGCAGCCGGGAAGCATGGCTTCGTATCCAGGGCTTTGATCCCTCCGCCTGTTACAACCGTCTGTGCGCGCTGGAAGGCGCGGTGCAGGGAATTCGCTGGCACGGACTTTCAGAAAAGGATAAGAAGGAACTGAAGGAATTCTACCGGGAGCATCAGCTTTGATGCTCCCGTTTTATACCGAGAGGGAAAAATGAACTACGAAGAGGCAATTCAGAAAATTGAAGCGCTGCAGCAATTCGGTTCGCGGCCCGGCCTGGAACGCATCGGCGGGCTGATGGAACGGCTTGGAAACCCACAGGACAAGCTGAAATTTCTCCATGTGGCGGGAACCAACGGGAAGGGCACCACCTGTGTGCTGCTTGCGTCCGTTCTCCGCTGCGCCGGGTACCGGACGGGGCTGTATCTTTCGCCCCATATTACGGATTTCTGTGAACGGATGCAGATGAACGGTCAGATGATTTCACGTGAGGAGCTGGCTTCTCTTGCCGACCGTGTTTTCCCTGTGATCGAAGAGATGAAATCGCGGGGGGAAATCATCACGGAATTTGAGGCCGTCACCGCGATGGCTTTTCTGTGGTATGCGGAAAACAACTGCGGCCTTGTTGTTCTGGAAGTCGGGCTCGGCGGACGTCTGGATGCAACCAATGTCATTCAAAAGCCTCTGGTTTCGGTGATTACCTCCATCTCTCTCGACCATACGAAAATTCTGGGTGATACGGTGGAACAGATTGCCTATGAGAAATGCGGGATCATCAAGGACGGCGGCGTAACGGTCAGTTACCCGGATCAAAAGCCCGCAGCCCTGGAGACCATCCGCAGAATTGCCGCGGAGCGCCGCAACCGTTTTATAGACGCGGCCCGCACCGATGTCACGGAGCTTTCCTCCGATCTGTCCGGTACGCAGCTGCTTTGGCGCGGCACCAGACTTCGAATCCCGTTCCTTGGGGAACATCAGGTCAAAAACACTGCGACGGCGCTAACTGTTTTGGAAGTGCTGCGGGAATCCGGTTTTTCCATTCCGGACGAAGCGGTAATCAACGGCTGCTCCGAGGCCGTGTTTCCCGCCCGGTTTGAGATCTTGTCGCAAAGCCCGCTTATTATTCTGGATGGAGCGCATAATCCGGACGGTACAGCCGCTCTGGCCGACGCGGTCCGCCGTTATTTCTCCGGGCGGCAGCTTGTCGCCGTAATGGGTATGCTGCAGGACAAAGATGTTGACGACGCCCTCAAGAATCTGTCGGGGCTGTTCGCCCGCGTCATAACGGTGGAGCCTTCCAGCCCGCGCGCCATGAATGCCGGGATGCTGGCACAGCGCTGGCTCCGGCTCGGCACAGGTTCGGAACCTGCCGCCGGGTTCGACGACGCGCTCCTAAAGGCGAGTAAATATTTGAAACCGGACGGGGCTTTGCTGATCTGCGGATCCCTGTATCTTGCGGGGGACCTTCGCCCCCGCGCACTCAAATTTTGGAACTTAGCTGAAAAATAGAGCTTGTCCGCAAATTTCGAGCAATCTTTCTGAATAAATTTCCGGTGGGATAAAAAGGCCGTAAGTTTTCAACAAAACATTGAACCGGATGACTCTTAAACACAAAAAAGGGGCCGCTGCAAATTTTCGTTTTGCAGCGGCCCTTTTTTTGATTGAATTGTAATATTTAATAGTTGGTATAATTTTCACCGAAGTTGTTATCGATATAGGTAATGCCGTTTACAGTATAAGATACGAAGTATTTTACGTTGGAGCCATGAGGAAGATCGCTCGGTATGCTCCACTGCTCAACATTGCCCGGCAAAGTTTTTTCATAACTGGCGTTTGCGCTGTTAGTAGTAGCCCAATTGTCTGTCGTGTATTTCACAAGCACGGTTTTTTCATATCCGAGGTTTTTCAGGAATATCGCTGTGGGAGACCCTTCTTTGAGCTGTGCGGTTTTAAGCGCACATTTTTCCAGAACGATAGGGTCCGTCGGCGAAAGAGTGTAATTATTTCCGTTATTATTATCCCAATAGGTTTGACCGTTGACTTCATATTTAATTGCAAACGTTACGGGTGAAGAAGGAGCAAAAATGCTAAACTCCCACACGTCATACTGTGGATCTTCGGGATCGTTTTTCAAATATTGAGCTGAAACATCTTTCCAGGAGTTTCCGTCTGTTGTATAATGCACGGTTACATTTTTTTGATACGCAAGATTTTTAACGTCGATGAATCCCAAGTAGCCGCCGTATGCAGCTTCGCCCGGCTCGTCTCTCTGGGCGTAAAGAAGCTGAACATTCGGATCCGTACTTGCATACGCTTTTGCGGATGACAGGCAGAAGACCGCCGAAAACATAAAGCAAAAAGATAAAGCAAAACAAATAGCGCGTGACAGATGTTTACTTCTTGGCATAAAATATAACCTCCTTAATTTTGATTAACTTTGCTTAAAATTGTTGGTACCAATTTTTCCAAGCTACGTATTATTGTAATCAATACTATAATAAGGTCAAGTCTAAAAATTAACAAATTAAAGAAAGGACTTTCCTAATAAAAATAAATATTAGATGTAATATTATACTTTATATAAACCCATAATTAACAATTACAGTAAATTTATGGATATAATTAATTAAATTTTTGCACTGCTGATAGAACAAACTATCTGTTTTTGCTTTGTGCAACTTTTAAAATTCAAGCTGAATTATTTGCAAGGCAATGCCTCAGCGGACCGGGCAGGGGAAATTAGCCTCGGGTGAATTATTCCAATCTTAATAATTAGAAGGAAATATTACAGGGGTGACGGGAATGGATAAAGTATTGGAAAAATTATTGAAAATCGCGACATTCGGCTATAGCACGAGATCAGATCTACACAGAGCTAAAGGGGATTGAGGGGAAAGAGGAGGGTGGAAAACGGTAAAGTGAGTAAAGGCCCCGCCTGATGTGAGCGGGCTGATTTTTATGCGTCGACAAACTTCGTTAAGATTTTTGTCCTAAGTCTGATAGCATTAATTATGCTATATAAATCAGGAAGGACATGCTGTTGCTTCGGCGTTGCTACAAAAACGCTCGAAAGCCGCATTACTGTTGGTCTCTATTTTATTTTTTTGATAAGGGATTTTTTAATCGTCATGTATCATTCATATAAAAATGGGTATACTACCCTAATTCAAAGGCTTTGTAAAGTAAACATGAAAGATTAAGAAGGGAAATCAGCCAATTGCTTCAAGCGACGAGGAAAAGCTTGCGTTTGCTTCTGGCAGAAAGGTTTAGGCCCGCAACTTGTGCCGGGGTCAGACCG
>NZ_VWXL01000045.1 GCF_009746625.1 Caproicibacter fermentans | reverse complement strand
GTTTATCAACGCTTCGGAGGTCCGGGAAGATGATGAGGAATTCAAAAATCCCGTGGATCTCATGTTTGAGGCGCTGGAAAAGAAAAAACCAAATCACTTCGCTGTCCGGCAATATAAGAAATATAAGTTGGCGGCGGGTGTTATATGCTCTAAGAGGCTTATTAATCATGATTTTTGTAATGGTTAGTGAAAGCACTTAGGGCATTTTACATACAGGAGGGCGAGAGCATGGGCAACGGCAAAATTACTCCGCTATATGAACGGTTATCCCGTGACGACGAGCTACAAGGCGAGAGCAACAGCATATCCCACCAGAAACAGATGCTGGAGGAATATGCCCGGCAAAATGGCTTTCCGCGCCCGACCCATTTTACCGACGACGGTATTTCCGGAACCCGGTTCGACCGACCGGGTTTTACGGCCATGATGGAAGAAGTCGAAGCAGGGCATGTAGAGGCTGTCATCGTCAAGGACATGAGCCGGTTGGGACGCGATTATCTCAAAGTCGGACAAATCATGGAGATTCTGCGGCAAAAGAATGTTCGGCTGATCGCCGTCAACGACGGAGTGGACAGCGCAAGAGACGATGACGATTTTACCCCCTTCCGGAACATCATGAACGAATTTTTCGTTCGGGATACCAGCCGGAAAATCAAATCCGTTTTCAAGGCCAAGGGCATGACCGGCAAGCACCTGACCGGCACGGTCATTTACGGGTACTTATGGGCTAATGAAAAACGGGAGCGCTGGATTGTTGACGAGAAAGCCGCCGCCGTTGTGCGCCGCATTTTTGCCATGACGATGGAGGGACACGGCCCGTATCAGATCGCTCAGCAGTTGACCGCAGATAAAGTGGAAATCCCTGCCGTTCATTTGGCGCGGCACGGCGAGGGCGTGAATCAAAACAAGACGTTCAAGGATATTTACGGCTGGGGTTCCTCCACCATCGTGAATATCCTCAAAAAGCGGGAATATCTCGGACATACGGTTAATTTCAAGACCCGCAAGCACTTCAAGGATAAGAAAAGCCACTATGTCGATGAAAGCGAATGGACAATTTTCGAGAATACCCATGAGGCCATTATCGACCAAGAGACTTTCGACAACGTGCAGCGCATCCGGGGCAACGTGCGGCGCTACCCGGACGGCTGGGGCGAGGCGCATCCACTGACCGGTCTGATGTACTGTGCCGGCTGCGGCGGCAAAATGTATGTTCACCGTTCTAATAACGGCAAACGCATCCCACAGTATACCTGCTCCCAATATAGTAAAGTCCCTGTTGGGACGCTCTGCCCCACCCAGCACCGCATTAACGCCGATGTGGTCATGACCCTGATTGCCGATACGCTCCGCGCTATCGCGGCGTATTCCAAAAATGACCGGGCCGAATTCATCCGGACGGTAAGGGAAGCACAGGTTTCCCAGCAGTCTGGCGGCATTGTGCAGAAAAAGAAGCGGTTAGCAGAGGCAAAAAAGCGTTCGGATGAGCTGGAAAAACTGCTTTGCCAGATTTATGAGGATAAGGTCCTTGGCAAGCTGCCGGAAGCGCGCTTTGCCACCCTTGACGCGCGGTATGCCGACGAGCAGGACGAGCTTTCCGGCGAAATCGAAGAATTGGAACAGGCCGTTTCCGGATACGAACACAAACAGCAGTCCACGGAGAAATTTATCGCTCTGATTGACAAGTACGAAAATTTCAATACCCTGACCACCACCATGCTCAATGAATTCGTGGAAAAAATCGTTGTCCATGAGCGCGACCGCAAAGGTTGTCAAGACACCACGCAAGAAGTCGAGATTTACTTTAATTTTGTGGGTAAATATGTGCCGCCCCACTTTGGGAAAGTCAACCTGACCCCGGAAGAACAGGAAGCAATGCGTAAAAAGGAAGAACGACGGGACAGGCTGCACCGGAACTATTTGCGCCGCAAGGCCAACGGCAAACAGCGGGAATACGAGGAACGAGTCAAGGAGAAAAAGCAAAAGAAAAAAGAAGCTCAAAAATTGGCTCTCTGGGCCGAGGATATGGCAAATGACGTGTTTATCCCTGTCCGCGATTTACCCAGCATATAGTTGTTGAGAAAATCTTGTTTCCATAACTATGACATAAATTACCAAAATAATGTGTCATGCCACCGATGTTAACATGAAAAGAGAATTCTACCATCTCAAGGAATTCATGAATCATAAGCAACAAATTGTCAACACATTGTTCTCTGAACCGTCCCACACCCCGCTTCCCATTTTCAAATCGGTGTTGACATCGGCTCGGATGCTGTGTTTTTTATCGTTGAATTGCGAACGATTAACACCGGAAGCGTAGTGTAGGACTGCACTTGCAGCGAGGGTTGTTTCATCTTTCGTAGAAGCATAATTCCGGCCTGTGTCCCCATATCGTAAACATCAATATTCACAACAGTCAACGCCGGTTCCATAATCCGCGAATATGGATAATCATCAAACGAAATAACTGCTATATTATCAGGAATCGTCAGCGCCTGGTCGCGAATGGAATGGAATGTTCCCAACGCAACCGTGTTATTGGCACAAATGATTGCTTCCGGTTGGTCTTCTCGGATTAACTGCTCTGTGATTGCTCGCGCATTCTCAATCGTCACAGCACCCTGCCGAACATCTTCTGGTGAAATAGATATTCCAAGCTCTTCGGCTGCTTTCTGTGCTCCCTGCAGTCTGTGCAGCGAAATAAGGTCATCCTTTCCGCCGCCAATATATGCGATATGGTGATAACCCACTTGAAACAAATGTTTTACCGCAATCGAGCCGGACAAATTGTTGTTTGTATCAATCCAGCACAGTTCACTTTCAAAGTCAGGCCTGCCGATCACAATATGTGGAAAGTTGTTGCTGGCCAAGACGCCTGATACCTTTTTTGAAACAGCGGAAACGTGTAGTACGATTCCATCTGTATTTTTTTGTACAATCAGTGACTCAATTACAGTACCTTCATCCTGTTCCTTTGTAAGGTTAATGAAAGTCAAGCTGTACCCTTTTCCGCTCAGTGTGTTTTCCACTCCGCACATGATCTCAAAAAGGTGTGGGTTATTAAAAGCGGCATTTTTTTCTGCCCTCGCGATAAAAGTGACATTATGGGTTTTCTGTCGGGCAAAATTCTGAGCACGGAGATTTGGACGATAATGGAGCTGTTCCATGATATTGCGTACTTTTTGTGTTGTTGCTTCTGAGATAAGCGGCGAATGATTTAGCACCTTGGAAACCGTAGAAACAGAAACTCCGGCTTCCTGCGCTACTTCATGTATACTGACAGGCATGGTTACTATGCACTCCAGTCTTTTTTGTTTTATATTACACCGGTTTCATTAAAATATCAATAGTAAATATCGATTATATATTGACTATTTACCAATAAGCGCCTATAATTTGGCATGAAATCCGGATATATGTATTAAATTACATATTAATTAATTATACCGGTTTCATAAATTTAGTAGGGAGGTTTTCGTTTTATGAAAAAAGTGTTGGCATCCGCCCTGTCCGTTCTTGTTATGCTTGGAGCCTTAGCAGGCTGTCAGCAGGACAAGAAAGCGGCTCCTTCCGCAAAGCCCACCGAAAGCGGTGCAAGCAGTGCAGCAAAAAAGGATGCGGTCAATCTTACCATCTGGTATGAAAATGACCAGAAAATCGGCGATGCTCTGCAGGCGCAGCTTAACGACCTTTCGCCGGATGTGAAGGTTACGGTTCAGCGCAAAGATAAAATGACAGATTCACTGAAACTGGTTGGAAATGATCCTCAAAGTGCCCCGGATATGTTCTTTTTTGCGCATGACAAAACCGGATTATACGCCGAAATGGGAATCCTCGCCCCGATCACCGACTTCATTTCGAAAGATTCTCTCTCTGATTTTATTCCCATGACGCTGAGTGCCGGAACCTATAAAGACACGCTTTACCAGCTGCCGATTTACTTTGAAACACAAATGTTTATGTACAACAAGAAGTTAATGAGCACCCCTCCAAAAACGACCGACGATTTACTGAAATTTGCGCAGAGTAATACCAAAAACGGTACATACGGATTTGTTGAACAGCACAGTACCGCTTACTACGCAGTCAGCTGGATTCATGCATTCGGCGGATATATTATAGACAAGGACGCAAAGCCCGGGCTGAATCTTCAGGGTACAGTCGATTCTCTAAAATACCACAAGCAATTTGTGAAGTATCAACCGTCGGATGGCGACTATAACACCATGACCGCACTATTCAAGGAAGGAAAGGCGGCTTCCACGATCAACCTCCCGAATCTGGCCGTCGATGCAAAAAAGGCTGGAATTGATGTTGGTTTTGCACCGCTTCCGACCGTTAATTCAACGGGGAAGCAGCTTTCTCCCTATGCGGGTATTCAGGGCGTTTATGTTCTAAAATCCTCAGAAAGCGGTAAGAAAGAAGCAATCACATCTGTTTTGAAGGCATTGATGAAACCGGAAGTCGGAGTTGCAATGTCAAAAATTACAAACGATGCGCCGGCAAACAACAAAGCGTATTCCGACGCCTCCGTTTCTTCAAACGAAATCGTCATGAATTTGAAAAATTCCGCGGACACTGTTGTTCCGATGTCGAACGTTCCGGCGATGGACGTCATGTGGTCGGTCACGGAAAATATGCTTTCAACTGTGAACAAAAAGGGTGCTGACCCAACAACTGAAGCGGCAAAAGCTCAGAAAAATGCTCTTTCGCAAATCGCGGATATGAAATAACGCAATATGGCATGATTGTTTTCCTTGAGGGCGATGTTGCATATGCATCGCCCTTTGGCATAAGAATTGAGGTGCATTGTGAAGAAAAAAAGTTGTCGGCCCTATTTGTATTTGGCTCCATCAATTGCGGTAATCGGGCTCATAGTCATATTCCCTATTCTCTACACCGGCTATATTTCGCTCACAAATATGAATATTTACCACTGGTTTCATCCGGAATTTGTCGGACTTCAAAATTATGCGAAGGCTATTTTTGTATTTGATTCCGGATTCCTTTCAGCCTTGCTTCGGACGGTTCTTTGGACCGGCATCAATATGGTTCTTCAGATGGTTGTTGCTTATATCATAGCTGTTCTGCTCAATACAGAAGGACTTCGCGCGCATAAATTCTACAAAACAATTCTGATGTTTCCATGGGCTATGCCAGGTTACGTGTCGATTCTGCTATGGAAGATGGGCATGTTTAACAACGAATACGGCTTATTGAATCAATGGCTCGGGAAGCTTGGATTAAACGGAGTAAGATGGTTGGACGGAAACGTATCTGCTTTTTTGTCCTGTACTATGGTCAATCTTTGGCTCGCGCTCCCGTTCATGATCATGATTATCGACGGCGCGCTCCAGAGTGTCGACAAATCTTATTATGAAAGTGCAACGCTCGACGGAGCGGGATTCTTTACAAAACTCGGAAAGATTACGATTCCGCTTGTACGCCCGGTTATCGCTCCGGCCGTCGTAATAACGATATTCACGACATTCAAGCAGTTCGACATTGTTTATCTGCTGACACAGCAGCAGGGTTCGAAAACCGGCGCGGATATTCATACTGTCATCACATATACATACGAAAAAGCTTTTGTTACGAATAACTACGGCTACAGCGCTGCCGTTTCCGTTCTCATATTTCTTCTGTTGATTTTGTTTTCGATGTTTACGAACAAAGAACTGAAGGAGGGTTACCGATGAAATACAGAAAGCGAATCGGTCTTTTCTTCCTTAACATCTTTTTCATTCTGATTTGTCTGCTCTGTCTGATTCCCGTTTTGTATGCACTAGGAATCTCTCTGAACGGCCATAACGACCTGCTCAGTTCTAATGTCTCTTTGATTCCCCAAAATGTTACTTTTGATAATTACAGATGTGTGCTGTTTGAAAAACCATTTTTCCTGTGGTTCAAAAACAGTTTGATTCTATCCGCTTTCACTGTGCTTATTTCTATTTTGGTGGCTGTTCCAGGTGCGTATGCGCTGTCGAGAAAGAGGTTTCGCGGGCGTAAAATGATTCTGAATCTTTTAATACTGCTGAATGCTTTCCCTGCGATTCTGTCCATGTTTGCCGTCTACAGAATTTTGAAGCCATTGGGCCTGATTAATTCGTTCACCGGCCTTATTCTGATCTATATTGGCACGATGGCTATTTTCGGTCTTTGGAACATGAAAGGCTACTTCGATACAATCCCGGAGGAAATTGAAGAAGCCGGGGAAATAGATGGAGCTGGCGATTTCCAGCTTATATGGAAAATCGTTTTGCCGCTTGCCAGACCATCCATCATCGTCACGGCGGTTATGATTTTAATCTATGTGTGGAACGAGTATATATTTGCAGTTACTTTCATTACCAGTTCCGGTAAATATACGCTTGCAGCCGGACTGTATGCTTTGCAAGCAACAGATTATACGCGCAATTGGCCTGTCTTTTCCGCTGCGTCGCTGCTCGTTTCGATTCCCGTTCTTGTTATCTTTTTCTGTATTCAACGTTACATGACTTCCGGCCTTACTGCAGGCGGTGTCAAAGAATAAATGAATGAAATTATGGAGGTTTCCACATATGAACCGTGAAGCAATTCTTCACATTCCTCTTTCAAACTACGCATATGGCTTAGATGAGACCCATGTTGTTTTTCGTCTTCGGACAGCCAGAAATGATATCAAATCCTGCATCTTACATTATGGAGACCGCTCCTGTAGAGAAACTCCTGTTATTTTCACCCCTTTAACGATGAAAATTGCGTCAAGCGACGATCTCTTTGACTATTATGAAATTGAACTTAGCAGCCCCTATACCAGAATCTGTTATTATTTCGAACTCAGTGATGGAAAAACGACATGTTTATATTATTCAGATGAATTTCATTCTGAAACGACGGGAGAACGTTCGGAATATTATCAGTTCCCTTTTAACAGAAGAGAAGATATTGCACAGGTGCCGAAATGGGTAAATGACGCAGTCGTTTACAACATTTTTCCGGACAGCTTTGCTACAGGACGCAGATACATCGCGAAGGAAGGTATGCGGCGTGTTTATCGTGGCAATTCCACCAGCAGTAAGAACGGCGGCACGATCTGCGGTATTATCGATAATCTCGATTATCTGACTACTTTAGGGATAAACTGCATTTATCTCAATCCAATTTTTGTGGCAGGCGAATATCACAAATACGACCTGCTTGATTATTTCCACATTGACCCCTGCTTTGGCACGGATGATGATTTTCGAAAATTGGTAACTGAATGCCATAAAAATCATATCAGAGTGATTATCGACGGCGTTTTCAATCATTGCGGCTGGAATTTTTTTGCGTTTGACGATGTAGCTAAGAATGGAGAAAAATCGGCATACAAAGATTGGTTTTATGATTTGACTTTTCCGGTGATTCGTCCAGACAACATGGATGATTACCCAAATTATTCTTGCTTCGGCTACGAAAGGACAATGCCGAAATTAAATACTTCGAACCCCGAGGTAATTCATTATTTCATGAAGGTTTGCCGTTACTGGCTTGAAAATTTCGATATAGACGGGTGGAGATTAGACGCAGCGAACGAAATAGATAATGGCTTTTGGAGGATGTTTCGAAAGACGGCAAAATCGGTCAAATCGGATTGCCTTCTTATTGGTGAAATTTGGGAATCCGCTTATCCATGGCTTCGCGGAGATCAATTCGATTCATCCATGAATTACGACATGCGTAAAAACTGTCGGGATTTTTTCGCAAGCGGCAGAATTGACGCAGCCGGATTTGAAGACCGTGTAACAAAAATGATAATGCGATACCCACAGCAGATGCTTTATGCGCAATTAAATGTATTGGATACTCATGACGTATCGCGTTTTTTGACTCTCTGCGAGGGCAACTGGATGAAGTTCCGTCTTGCAGTTGTGTTCCAGATGACTTTTGTTGGAATGCCATCGATTTTTTACGGCGACGAGCAAGGGATTCAGGGGTCGGTGGAGGATGAGTACCGTCAACCGATGATATGGGGAAATAAAAGCTTTTTCGAATTTTACCGGGCATTGATTAACCTTCGACGTTCAAATGTCGCTTTGCGGCAAGGATCTCTTCATACGGTCTGTGCGGAAAAGGGAAAATACCTTTATATATTTGAGCGCCAGTGTGAAACTCAGTCAATTCTCGTCGCGCTTAATGCGGGCGATCGAAAAGAGGTGATTTCGGTTTTAGGCGGCGACGAATACAATAAATGTCTTTTTCAAGAGGGGGTGAGTGGAAAGGAAATCGGGCCTTGGGGATTTGGCGTGTTTGAAAATTCAAATGTAAAAAGCTAATGAATGAAGACTTGGAGGGGATTTTATGTGCAAAAACTTTAAGAGGTTGAAATCCGTTTCTGCCAGTGTTGTGCTTTCCCTTGCAATTGTTTTTTCGACGTCGTTCACCGGCAGCGGTGTGGCGGCTCACGCTTATAGCAACGGAGCGGTATCTCCCTACAGCAGCAATACCTCTGCTGATTCTTCCGATTCGCCGGTAACGTCAAAGGACGTCATTTACCAGATTCTTACGGACCGTTTCTATGACGGAGACACATCCAACAATATCCCAAGCGGATTTGACAGCTCGCTTTTTGACGGCACGGGGCAAAAATACAGGCTATACCAAGGTGGCGACTGGCAGGGAATCATTGACAAAATTCCATACCTGAAGTCCATGGGCATTACGGCAGTATGGATCTCGGCACCCTATGAAAATCGTGACACGGAAATTGACGATTATAATTCAGACGGTTCCATAAACAAGTGGACAAGCTACCATGGCTACCATGTCAGAAATTATTTTGCAACCAATAAGCATTTCGGTACTTTTAAGCAGTTCGAGTCTTTACGGGATGCTCTTCATCAAAACGGGATGAAGCTGATTATCGATTTTGTCACCAATCATACCAGCCGTTCCCATAATCCCACTTTAAACAATGCAAATGAAGATGGAAAACTGTATGAACCGGATAAAAAGCCGGACGGCTCTTATGCTCTGGACGCCAATGGGGAACCTTACGACTACAATGGCGATGGAAAAGTAGAAAATCTTCTTGCAGACCCGAACAATGATAAAAATGGCTGGTTCCATCAGTTTGGCGACCGCGGCAACGACAATTCGGTTTGGGGGTATCGAAATAAAGATTTGGGATCTCTGGCGGATTTCTCACAAGAAAACTCCAGTGTCGTCAGCTATCTTGAAAGTGCTGTAAAGTACTGGAGTCACTTGGGAATCAATGGTTTACGTTACGACGCTACGTTGCACGAGAATCCAGCCTTTGTGAAAGGGCTGATGGATTCCGTTAACAAACAATCTACGGTAACTCAGTTCGGTGAATTTTTTATCGGCCGTCCTTCTGATAAATATTCCGAATACTGCAGTTTCCCGAGACGCACAGGAGTCAATAACCTGGATTTTGAATACTATCGCGCAAATTCCACCTGCTTCGGCGATTTTTCAACAACGATGAGTGACTTTGGCAATATGATGCAGTATACGCAGAAAGACTATCAGTTCTCAAACCAGGCTGTAACATTTATTGACAATCAGGATGTTCCGCGTTTCGGGTATCAGCAACAGAATCAAAAACCGTTCAACGCATCGCTTGCAGTGCTGCTTACCGCGAGGGGAATCCCGAACATCTATTACGGGACGGAGCAATATATAAACCCCGGTACAAACGACAACAATATCGGCAGAATTTTCATGGAAAAACAGTCGAGTTTTAATGAGAACACTACAGCATATAAGCTCATTAAAAAACTTTCCGATTTGAGACAGAGCAACGATGCAATCGCCTATGGCCAAACATCCGTGCTTTACAGCGACGACAACGTAATGGTGTTTCAGCGTAAATTCTATGACAACACAGTCGTTGTTGCGGTGAACCGTCAACCAGACAGATCATATACGGTTCCCAGCATCAGTGTTGGGCTTCCCTCCGGCACTTATTCCGACTACCTCGGTTCCATGCTGTACGGTGATTCTACAACCGTTTCAAATGGCAAGATCGATTCAATCGGCCTATCTGGCGGCGAAGTGGATGTGTGGTCTTATAATGCTGCAGCAACTGAAACTCCGGAAGTCGGAGACATTATGTCGACCCAAGGCAGCGCGGGAACAAAAGTTTATATTTACGGCAGAAATTTCGGCACGTCACCGACCGTTAAGTTTGGAAATACTGCTGCAACGGTCCTATCTTCTACATCTACAATGATTGAAACGACAGTTCCTTCTGGGGCAGTGCACGGTGATAACTCCGTAACGGTTACAAATAGCGGAATGACAAGCAACGGAATTGTTTACAATGTTCTTTCCGGCGACCAGAACCAGGTCATTTTTCATGTGAAGGCTTCCACAAATTACGGGGATAACATTTACGTGGTAGGTAGCATTCCCGAATTAGGTTCCTGGGACACCAGCAAGTGCACGGAAGCTATGCTTTGTCCAAATTATCCTGAGTGGTACTTGCCCGTCAGTGTGCCAGCTAATACGACGTTCCAGTTTAAATTCATAAAGAAAGATTCGAGCGGCAATGTAACGTGGGAAAGTTCCAGTAATCGGACTATCACATCTTCTTCTAGTACAACGGGAGTAGTAGATACTCCTGTCTATACATGGAGTGCTAATTAATCTTTTCGGTATTCGAATCTTCTTTGTTTTATGAATTGTTAGACGGCATTAAGAGCATCGCCTTCTAGTGAAGTACCCCCGGAGTTGAACGGCAAAGTATGCCAAACAATTTCAGGGACATCTATATCATCAGTCAATGTGAGCAATGATTATAATTGTTTCGGAGATTGTTGTTTGTGATTTTTGATAAATCACAGCCTCTGTGGTGGTTAGATGTAATCGAGCCATTCCCCATGTAAAGTCTCAAAAGAATCACACTTTTTTGCAACTCTCTATTGCGCCCTTTTTTAGCCAGCACCTTTCAGGGTCTTCCCTGTGACCTGCCCCCAAAAGCCGTCCAGATAGAAAGTTAGTAATCACCTGAGATTTTCATGGCGTATTCTGCCGGCGTCAAATTATCCAGAGAACTGTGTGGGCGAAGGTGGTTATATTCATTTCGCCAG
>NZ_VWXL01000044.1 GCF_009746625.1 Caproicibacter fermentans | reverse complement strand
CAAAGCTGGCGTTCAGACAGTACCGCCGGTGGACATTCCGGCGGTACTGTGACTGGCGCTCATGTAACCGGCGATATGGGTCATTTCCGACCGGCGTTTTGGGTCAAAAAAGTTCCGGCGTTGACAATATACAAAATTACATTATATATACAGACAGCAATTTTATCGCTAATATAACAGGCAGATATCTAGGAGGTTAAGTGAGGATTATCATGGAAAACAAAGAAAAGATTATTAAGCTTTGGTTTGATATGTGGCTACAAAAGAAGGACTTGGGAATTACAGATATTTTTTCGGATGATGCAATCTATATTGAAAGTTGGGGGCCCCAATATAAAGGCTCTGAAAAAATAAAGCATTGGTTTACCGAATGGAATACCCGTGGAACTGTGCTTGTTTGGAATATTAAACAGTACTTTCATAAACAAAATCAAACTATAGTCGATTGGTATTTCAAGAATACTATGAACGATGGTAAAATTGAGGCATTCGACGGGATTTCGCTTATCGAGTGGACGCAGGGAACCAAAATATGTTTTTTAAAAGAATTTGGTTGCAATATAAATAACTACGACCCTTACCAAAGTAGCTTAAACCCTCAATTTAGAGATGAAAAAGCAATGTGGTTTTAAACAAAATCTAGTCATAATGTTGGACTGTATTCCTATCATGAAAACAATGGGAAGCCGATGTACCCGTCGGCTTCCCATTGTTTTTTCATTGTCTAAAACTACCATGCCTTGTATTTCCAAAGCGTCCGTAAGTATTGCTTCAGACAAAATGGGCAGTGTTGAATTTAATGACGGATGGCGCGGTCATATCGACAAATTCCTGTACATGAACATCCACTTACGGAGAAGCTTTGGTTTTCGGCTGTTTTGCCATGAGGCATACATCCCTATTTTGCTCGCGATTTTTGTTCTTCCCGAAATCTGTGTTTCGTAGAGGCGAAAAGATAGCAATATTTAATGAAAAGAACCGCAAGAACCAAATCGAAGCTGCACATAAAAACAAAAGTCCCGGAAGCCGCATAAATGCGGACTTCCGGGACTTCACTGTATGGCGGAGAGGACGTGACTCGAACACGCAAAAGCGGTTTTTGTCAGCTTTGGTACATTGAAAAAATGTAGGTACAGAGCCAAATTTTCAAGTTTCGATTTTGTGTGTTTTGGTTCTTATTTGCCCGGTTTTGCAAAAATAAGAACCAAATAAGAACCAAATAAGAACCAAATAAGAACCAAATAAGAACCAAAATTCCGGAAAACGTACTCCGAAAATCAAAGAAACGTCATACCTTAGGCTTGCTTTTTGTCGTCTAATTTTAGTGCGTCTGCGACGGCTTCGGAAGCCTTTGCCTGTGCCTGTGCGAAAGTATGGGCGTAAATATTCAGAGTGGTTGAAACCTGTGAATGTCCCAACGTAGCAGATACGGTTTTAATATCCACGCCGGCGTTAATAAGCAAAGATGCATTCAGATGACGAAAGCTGTGAATTGTAACCTTCCGCAAACCGGTTCTTTCAAAAAAATCATCTAGCCATTTTAGCGGTGTCGAATTGCCTAGCGGTTTGCCATTTTCTGCTGTGAACAGCCGATCGGTGTCAATCCACCTGTCGCCCATTTTAAGCCGGTCCTGCGCCTGCTGGACTTTGTATTGACGTAGAAGGTCGAACACACTTACCGGTAGTTTCAACGAACGCAGAGAGCCTTTCGTCTTTGTTGTATCGGTAAAAATGCCCCCCTTTGATTTTGAATAAAGGGACGTTCGGTTTACACTCACAACACAGGAATCAAAGTCAATGTCTTTCCATTCAAGGCCGAGAAGTTCTCCTTTACGGAACCCGCCATAAATTGCAAGGGTAAAGAAAACCCGATACATGAGAGACTCAAATTGAAGAAACTTTAAAAATTTTTGCGCTTCTTCAAGAGTGTAACAATCCCGCTGCTTATAATTTCGCGGTGGTAGGACAACCCGGCTGCAGGGATTGTCCTTCAGCATATTCATACGAATCGCATAGTCGAACACTGTTGAGATAAACGACAGATAATTCCTGACCGTGCCGGGTGATAAACCTTTCGGCGGTTCCTTTTCGCCAACTTTTTGATTAATACCTGGTTCCTGCAAGTTATTGATAAAAGACTGTATATGCCGTGGGGTAATCTTATCGAGTCTCAGGCTGCCTATAGCGGTATAAGTCCGCGCAGTGTATTGTTTATATCGGTCAACGGTGCGGACCCGGAGCCGGGGCTCTGCATATTCCTTAAACCACTGCTTGGCGAAGGTTTCAAACTTTATGTCGGCGCTTTCAGAAAGTCCTTGGCATTTTTGCTCGAACAGGACGGCTTGCTTCTGAAGTTCCTTTTCTATTTGCTTGTCCGTCATGTTAGGACGCGGGGTCCAGGTCATTGTTTTTACATTCTGCTTTCCTTTTGCGGTGTAGCCGTCGGAGACACGAATCTGATACCCTTTCCCGCGCTTTACAATTCTAGCCATCTTTTATACCTCCCTTTGGGCATAAAAATGCCCGGAATTATTGATTAGTCCGGGCCGAGGCAGTATAATAATTTTGCGATGTTATTCGTACTGTCGGCCTTTGACTGACGGTGGACGCTCTTTCCTATTGCTAGTAGGGAAGGGTGCTTTTTTACTTAATTGGATTGAGTAAATATTTTTCCTCGTCAATAGCATCTGCAATTTTTTGAGAAACCTCATCCATGGATGAAAGTATAAGTCTAGGGAACCTCTGAACAAATGGCGCAGGAAGAGGAATTCAGCGAAAAGGGATTCAAGAGGCGTTCCAACTGAATGATTACGTCGAATTTCGACGCTATACTCCTGAATTTATTTCCACTTTTGCGGA
>NZ_VWXL01000043.1 GCF_009746625.1 Caproicibacter fermentans | reverse complement strand
CTGTAGCGTAGCCACTCCACTATGTTTTTAAGGCTTCATGATGAAGCCTTGTTTTCTATACCCTTTTTTAGATGCCAAACTGAGAAATTTTCTCCCGAAAAGGCTTGACATGTAATTAGCTGGACTGTCCCAAGGGAACTATCCGCTGCCTTTGTGGGAATCTCGTTTTCCTTGAAGAAACGCTTTGACCTGTTCGCCTGTCATGGGGACGATTTCGGGAAAGATGCTTTCCAGAATTGCTCCACGCTCAATGAGGCGGTGAGTTCGTTCTTTGCGCTTCGAATCGGTCTTCCGGTTCAGCAAAATTTTCTGCCGGTTTTCAAGCTGGCGGATTTTCTCCCGCACAGCTTCCGGCTCCTGTGACGATGGCATAGTATCAATCACTCCATCCATTTCTTTTTTTCAAAATAGTGCCTGAGATTTTTCACGCCTTTTCTCACGGAATCGCATACGCCGCTGCTGTTTACGCCTTCGGCGCGGGCAATATCCACTTTCTTCATGCCAAGTATGTAATGAGCGTACACGCGCCGCGCCTGAATGGGCGGCAGGTGGTCAAGAGCTTCATAAAGCTGTTGCATTGAAACTTTTTGCATAAGGATTTCTTCGGGCGACGGCTCCGTGTGAAGAATGCTGTTTTCAATGCCGTCGCCGCGATCCAGAGAATAGTAGGCTTTGTGTCGATATGTTCTTTGACGGTAATTGTTTTCCTGACGAGTAGCTAAAAGAATGGCTTCAGCAACCTCGTCGCTAACTTCAATAAAATGATCTTCTGTAAGGAGCGGGTAATACTTGCGCAGATTGATTGTAGGCATACGGCTAACCTCCAGACAGCGAACGGGACAGACAGATTAAACCTGCCTGTCCCGTTTACTCATGTGATAGGGCAAATGCCCTTCACTTGATTAGCCTGAAAATTCCTTTCCGTACGGTGGGTACGCAAAAAAATTCCTGCATTTATTGCGTACTGCTTCAATGCTGTCCTGAACGGCAGATTTGGAACAATTGCAGAGTTTTCCAATCGCTGAATAGCTTAGTCCATGCATCGCAAAGAGAAGAAACCGCTGTCGCTGAATCTTTGTGCAGCTTTCCAACACTGACATGATTTCCTGCAAGGTTTCTTTTCGGCAGAGCCACTGCTCCGGCGTTTCGGAATAACAGCATCCCTCACGTGCGACTATGTATTCATCGAATTCCCGCCTGTCCCAATGACGGCGCTGTTCATGGGCAAGATTTTCGACCTTATGCTCGGCTTGGTCAAGATATTCACAGATCTCAACGGTAACTTCAACGGGCACGGCTTGTCCGCTGATTTTGATAGATACCTCCATGATTTTCTGTCCTTTCTGAAAGATTTGAAATTTCAGAAAGGATTGGGAGGCGAGCGACAATGCGGAAAAACGAGTGCAAAAAAGCTCACTTGGACAGAATCCAGATGAGCTTTGAAAGGGAGAGGAAATGTGAAGTCCTCTTTAATATGATTGATTGATTCCTGTTGATAGGCAGGGTTATCCTTAGAACCGCACAGGCTTTTTTTGACAGATTACTTATTAGAGCGACGCATAACAGATAGATGTCCGCTTCATCACGCCCGACCGCTGACTATCAGCGGTCGCCTGTTGTTCATGGAACATTGAACACACATAGAAAAGCCCTCCAAACTCGTAAGTCTGGAGGGAAGGGAAAAAGCGTTTATTCAAGCATAGGAATAGACCCACCAAATTTACGTTTTTTTTATTTGGCGGGTCATTTTTATGATAGGTCGAGTGGGTTATGCTGGTGTCCATTCTCCAACCCATCGCCCTGTAGTGCGGTTAAATTGTCTTTTGTAATACGCTCCATTGATTTTTTTAACGAACCAAACATATTGTGTTGCTTGTGTTGTCATTATTTGGTCAGCAGCAGAGGATATCCCTTTGGCAGATACTGTTGAAGCTTCCGCAGTGGTACACAAGGCTCCGCTCAATAAGGTTTGAAATAGCAAAGCTAAGGCTATAACTTTTGTTAAGGTTTTCTTAATGGCTTTCATTTTCTTTCCTCTCTTTCTTTTATTGGCAAATTCTTATATGGCTCTTCGAGTCCTTTTATAGTAGTTAAATATCCGGCGTTATGTAAATAAACATCATATTGTCCATCAGGCATTTTAACCAAATATGCCGTATCCGGTGTTAACGCAACCAAATCGGGCTCGCGATCACTTGGCAATGAATATTGCGGCTGTATAACGCAGGAAAAAGAAAATATTAATATGACGGCTGACATTATACTCGCTATAAAGATTCTGATATTCGAATATCTTGGTCTTTCACGCGGAAACAATAACTCAAAACGTTGTACGATCTCTGGCTGATTATTGCTATCTATAACACCCAATGTGCCATGTATTATTTTTTGTGTAGATAGCCTGGACTTTTTGTAGGTATTCAAGAGGAATTGTAAGTATCGCAGTCTCTTAGTTTCTTCCCATGTTTTACTTATAGAGAAATCAACATTTATTTCAAGAATGCAATCAGATCTTTTTCGTAACGCATAAACGAATGGATTCCACCAATAAATAGCGCAGATTAACTCGATCAAAGTTTTAACCCAAATATCCCTATTATGATAATGCTCTAACTCATGCCTGAGAACAAAATACTGTTCTTCACTAGTAAAATTTGATATTGGAAATACAATTGTCGGAGAAACAAATCCAAAAATCATTGGTATTGATACAGCGGATGTTTCAATAATTTTTAATCGCTTTGGCAATTTATATTCAGAGGCTACTTTTAGAAAAATGTCTTGATCTATATCTGTTTTTACAGGACAAAATTTGAATGATCTTTTGAGATGATATTGATTGCTCAATAATCTTATCATGCTGATTACTATACCGGTTAGCCAAACGACACCTATTAGAGAAAACAGACTAATGTTCTTTAACATCAAAACTGTAGACAAAGGAGTTCGTAAAAAAGTATCAATCTTTGGCAGAAGATTAGTTGAAAAAAACACCTTTGTATATGGAAATTCCATGGGTATTAATATCCTCACAATTATCATTAACAACAGCGTGAGAAGTACTGGAATCCCAAGCATCTTAATATATGATGTTTTCTTTGACAGAAAGCAAAATAATACAACTAGCAAATTGCTAATTATAATTGTAACAAATATGCTCCATATTGATATCACCTTGTATCACCCGATTTTTCATTCTCAATTTCTTTTTTTCTGTCATTTAACATTTTTTCAAGTTCATCGATAACGTTTGATTCATTTTCCGTATTTTCCAGTTTAAGCAGGGTTGCTACTAGATGAGGAATT
>NZ_VWXL01000042.1 GCF_009746625.1 Caproicibacter fermentans | reverse complement strand
GGCTTTGTAAAGTAAACATGAAAGATTAAGAAGGGAAATCAGCCAATTGCTTCAAGCGACGAGGAAAAGCTTGCGTTTGCTTCTGGCAGAAAGGTTTAGGCCCGCAACTTGTGCCGGGGTCAGACCGTCAAGAGCGGAATGAGGGCGGACAAAATTGTAAAAGAAGAGAAAAACCGCGATAAGATTGTTGGCGGAATCGAACGAGGCAAATCCCTGTTTGGTTTTGTACCACGCCTTGAATTGCTTGTTAAAGCATTCGATCAGGTTGTTGGTAATATCATCGCTGAAGCTCTGGACCCGGATATGTTTCACGCCAAGCACTGCTTTTACAGGAACTTTGTAAGCACTGTAGCGGTCGGTGACGATGGCTCCGGGTTTACCGAGATGTTTAACGGAATTTAGTAAGGAAAACGCCTGAGGGCTGTCCCTGTGCCTGGAAAGGTGGAAGCTGAGAACAAAGCGGGTTTCGCTGTCCACAATTAACCAGAGGTAATACTTCATGCCTCGGATTTTTACTACAGTTTCGTCCGCGTGCCATTCGTCGGAGTTGAAATTGAGCGTTGGCATCAGTTCAAGCGCGATGTTTTGAAACAAAGGCGCGAATTTCGTACACCAGTTACTGATAGTAGTGTGGGAAACCTGAATATTCATGACAGTACGCAGAATCAAAGCAATATTACGGAAAGAGTTTTTTCCCAGATAAAACATCGACAGTGCCATCAGGATAACATGCACTGGATAACGCATCCGCTTGAAATCTGTTTTCCCGGACAGCTTCGACATGGAAGGTGCCGTAACGGCAGCCGGTTTCGGCACAAAAATGGAATGGCCGCACTTCTTGTCGCAGCATTGGTAGTTTGAGTAGTATTTGTGGTCATGGTGAAGGAACATGGCTTTTCCGCAGACAGGGCAAGTCGGATAAGGACGCACGCGCGGCCTTCCGGGTTTGTCAGCCGCATGGGCATCCGGCGCAAATTGATGCCCGCATACACGGCAAAGATATTTCTGGTTTCCATATTTATCTTTGCCATAACGATAAAAGTTTTGATGGTTGTTGCATTTCGGACAGCAAATCTGGTATGATTTTGTCATGAGGACTCGTCTCCTTTCGGGAGTACATTGTTTTGTGTCAAAACCATTGTACCAGAAGGGCTGACGAGTCCTCAACTTTCATTTAACTTTACAATACG
>NZ_VWXL01000041.1 GCF_009746625.1 Caproicibacter fermentans | reverse complement strand
TCTGACCCCGGCACAAGTTGCGGGCCTAAACCTTTCTGCCAGAAGCAAACGCAAGCTTTTCCTCGTCGCTTGAAGCAATTGGCTGATTTCCCTTCTTAATCTTTCATGTTTACTTTACAAAGCCTTTTCTGCAGGCGCCTGTTCTACAGGTACCGTACGAAGATATTATACCGGTACCTGTAGAACATGTCAAGACTTTTTTACAGGTACCGGTAATATTTTGCACGCACTTCGCGAACAATAAAACAAAAACAGGACCGGGAAACTGGCGCGAACGCACAGTTTCCCGGCCCTGTCATATCGTTTGCATCGAGACAATATCTCGTTTAAGAGGTTTGATCTTCATAAAGGTGAGAAAATCGTATCGCGGACCGGCAAACCACAGCCGGAAATGATAACCGGAATAAATTCAGGCGGGTGTCAGGGAAACGCCAAAACCGATTACGGCGCAGGCAAGCACAAGCAGAATCAACGCCCATTTCAAAACCGCACGCAGCACTTTGCTGTCCTGTCCGACAAGCCCGACCGCGGCAACCGCTGTTGCGATACACTGGGGCGACATAATTTTGCCAATCCCGGCGCCCAGTGAGTTTGCCGCCGCCAGCCAATAGCGCGATACATTGATTTGCTGAGCGGCGGCCGTCTGCAAGGTGCCAAGCAGGACCTCCGTATTGGTTCCGCTTCCGGTGACAAACGCGCCGACCGCGGCGATGATCGGCGCCACGAACGGATAGTTTCGGCCGGTCAGAGTGACAAAAAGATGAGCCATATCGGAAATCATGCCGGAGTATGTCATAATCTTCGCAACGGCAAGTACGGACATGATGGTGACAATCGTTTTGGACATTTGCTTTACGGTGCCGGTCAACGCCTGCCACATCATCTTGCCGCCGGCCTTCTGCACAAGGCTGCCGATGATGGCGGCGAGAAAGATGATGATGCCGGGGGTATTGATCCAGCTGAAGGAGATTGAACCGGCGTTGGGAGCCGTATTAATCCTTATGGTAGACTTGAAAACAGAAAGGAAACTGTTAACCGGCGGAACCAGCTTTGAAGTCAAAAGGAGAAAGACAAAGATCAGAATAAACGGCAGGCTGGCCACCGCGAGCGACATCGGGCGTCCCTCCTGCTGAGACGATTCTTCTGAAATACCCGCACTCATGTCGTACTCGGCGGGAACCGGCTTGTTTTTCCGCGCTCTGGCCATCAAAAAAGTACAGAACAGCGAAACGACACAGCCGACAATGACGGTCAGTTCCGGCCCGAGAAACCTTGAAACAATCAGTTCCGGAAGGACAAAGGAAAGGCCGGACATCAGCGTGATGCCAACAACTCCTTTGAGCGCTTTAACGCCGCCCCCGCCCGCAATCACCATCAGGAACGGCACCAGAATCATAAACGGCACCATTTGGAACACCGTCGTGAAGGCCAGCGGCAGCATATTCAGGCCGGTCACAGCCTGAAGGGTCACGGTGGGAATACCGACCGAACCGAATGCGGTTGGAAAAGCGTTGGCAATCATGCATACCACGCAGGCTATAATCGGATCCATTCCCATACCGGCCAGCATTCCGGCAGGTATGGCAATCGCCGTGCCGAAGCCGGCCATCCCTTCCAGAAATCCGCCGAAACACCACCCGACAAGCAGGATCAGGATGCGCTTATCGGAGGAAACGCCGGTGAGCATTTGCTTAATGATGTTCATTGCGCCGGTTTTGAGGGAAAGGTTATAGGTAAAGATGGCCGCGATAATGACCAGAATAATCGGCCAGAGCGCGGTGGCGAAGCCTTCCAGAGCGGACGTGGCGCAATCCGCCGCCGGCATGTGCCAAAGCGTAAGCGCCAGAACGGCGGCGACAGCCAATGCACTGATGCACGCTTTGTGACCGGGCATTTTCAGGTATGTAAGAGCAAAGATCAGCCAGACGATCGGTACCAGAGCAAGAAAGGATTGAAGCATGATAAATCAGGACCTCCCCTTTTTATTTCAGTGGCTCCAAAGCCACAATTTGCGTATTTTGGTTCTACCAATCCAATGCAAATGAGCCGAACGATCTCAGATGTGTAGCTCGAAAAAATCTTTGGGGAAGAGCGCTTATTTTATGCATATTATAGATCGGCCTAAGCATAAAGTCTAGATATATTTAGTTATATTAAATCATTTTGTAATATATGACTAAAATGTACTGCCTTATTTGTTGGAAAAATAGAACTGCACTTTGGGGGATTGTATTTATGTGGAAAAGTGGTAGGATGGTAAGCGAAACGACTGGAACGACCAATTTATTTTATTTCCCCTGCTTCTGAATTTGCTCTATTGTAAATTTGTTCGGAAAGCAGGCAAAAAAAATTGGAGGTGCCCGATGTCAAGAATCATTCCTTATGGAAAGTCCGGAATGCGGCTGAACGAAGATCTGAGCCATGCGGAAATTCTGGAATCCAGTGTAGCGGAACTGAAAGCGGCCGATACGGAGGACGGTCTTGTGCGTGCCGCAATGGATCATCCGATTGACTCGCCCTGCCTTCGGGAACTCGCGGCAGGCAAAAAAACCTGCACCGTCATCCTCAGCGACCACACGCGCCCGGTTCCGAGCAAGCACATTGTCCCCGCGATGCTGAAAGAACTGCGCGAGGGCAATCCGGAGATCGACGTGACTCTGCTGGTAGCGACCGGTTACCACCGCCCGAGCAGCAAGGAAGAGCTGGTGGCAAAGTTGGGCCCGGAAATTGTCGAAAGGGAAAAGATCGTAATCCACGACAGCCGGGATTCTTCCGCCAATGTGCGGATCGGCGTGCTGCCCTCCGGTGCGGCTTGCGTGGTCGACAAAGCGGCGGTTGAGACCGATTTGCTTGTTGCGGAGGGATTTATCGAGCCGCATTTTTTCGCGGGCTTCTCCGGCGGACGGAAGAGCGTGCTTCCCGGAGTCTGCGACCAGGTGACTGTGCTTGGAAACCATTGCTCAAAGTTTATCGCATCCCCTTATGCGCGCACCGGTGTTTTGGACGGCAACCCGCTGCACAAGGATATGCTCGCCGCGGCAAAAATGGCCAATCTGGCCTACATCGTGAACGTAATCATTGACGAAAACAAGCGTGTTGCGGCAGCCTTTGCCGGGAACTTTATTACGGCGCACCGCCGGGGCTGCGAGCTGCTGCTGAAATACTGCCAGGTAAAGCCGGAGCGGCGAGGCGACATTGTAATTTCCAGCAACGGCGGCTATCCTTTGGACCAGAACATCTACCAAAGCGTGAAGGGGCTGACCGCGGCGGAAGCCGCGGCTGCTCCGGGTGCCGTGCTGATTATGGTCAGCGCCTGCGGCGACGGCCACGGGGGCGAAAGCTTTTATCACGCGCTGAAAGACTGCGTTTCCCCGCAAAAACTCATGGAACAGATCCTCGCGACCCCGCAGGACCGGACAAAGCCGGACCAGTGGGAATTTCAGATTTTGTGCCGTGTGCTTTGCAAACATCACGTCATCTACGTCACAAACCCGGAACAGAGGAAAACCATCGAAGAAATGAAGATGGCCTGGGCGCCGGATGTGGATACCGCGCTGCAGGAAGCCAGGCGGCTGAAAGGCGCCAACGCCCATCTGGTTGTAATTCCAAACGGTATTTCCGTCATGGTGAAGGAATGAAGCTGAGTTACTCTTATCAGCAGACATCAATCTATTTTTAGAGGGAGGATTAACCATGCCAAATTATCTTAAGGTAACTCCGGAGATTATTGCCGAACTGGAAAAGGCCGCTCCGGGCCGTGTCGTGACCGGCGCGGACGTCAACCCCGATTACTCCAAGGACGAAATGCCGATTTACGGGGTCCGGATGCCGGATGTTTCCATCGACGCGCAAAGTACCGAGGAAGTCTCCGCGATCATGAAAATCTGCTATGAGCACGATATCCCCGTCACAACCCGCGGCGCGGGCACCGGCCTGGTGGGCGGGTGCACCCCGATTTGCGGCGGCGTTGTGATCTGCACCATGCGCATGAACAGGATTTTATCTTACGATCTGGAAAACTTCGCGGTCACCGTTCAGCCCGGCGTTTTACTGCAGCAGCTTGCCGAGGACGCGCTGAAGCACGGCTGTATGTATCCGCCGGACCCGGGCGAAAAGATGGCGACGCTGGGCGGCAACGTGGCCACAAATGCCGGCGGGATGCGCGCGGTGAAGTACGGCTGCACCCGAGACTATGTCCGCGCCATGACCGTTGTGCTGCCGAACGGCGAAATCACCCGCTTCGGCGGCACGGTTTCCAAGACGAGCTCCGGTTACAGCCTGGTTAACCTGATGATCGGTTCCGAGGGCACGCTGGGAATCATCACGGAGCTGACGCTGAAGCTGATCCCCGCTCCGCAGGCTACGGTGAGTCTGATGGCTCCCTTTGAGGATCTGGCCGCCTGCATCTCCGTTGTGCCGAAGTTTTTTATGAAGCACTATCAGCCCCAGGCGCTGGAATTCTTTGAGAAGGAAATTCTGGTATCCTCCGAGCAGTATCTTGGCAAGCAGGTTTTTCCGCGCAAAATAGAAGGCACGGACATCGGCGCCTATCTTCTGATCACTTTCGACGGAAATTCCATGGAGGAGCTGGATCCGATTGTGGAGAGCGCCTCCGAGATGCTGTTGGAAGAAGGCGCGCTGGATGTTCTGGTGGCCGACACTCCGCCGAAGCTGAAAGACATCTGGGCGGCCCGCTCGTCTTTCCTTGAAGGCATTGAGGAGCAGACAAAATTGCTCGACGAGTGCGACGTCGTGGTTCCGGTAAATAAAATTGCTCCTTATGTTGAGTTTGTCGATGAGGCGAAAAAGAATTACGATTTTGAGGTAAAGTACTTCGGGCATGCCGGCGACGGCAATTTACATATCTACGAATGTTCCACCGATATGGATCGGGAGGAGTTTAAAAAGCAGGTCAGAGAGTTCCTGGATTCCATATATCGGAAAACCATGGAATTCGGCGGCCAGATTTCCGGCGAACACGGGATCGGCCTCGGCAAGGTGCATTATCTGGAGGAGGCGGCGGGTTCGGTCAACATGGGCCTGATGCTTGGAATTAAAAAGGTCTTTGATCCAAAGCTGATTCTGAACCCCGGCAAGGTCTGCATGAAACTGTGAGACAAGGGACTTTGATAGGAGGAATAAAATGAATATTCTGGTATGTGTCAAGCAGGTGCCGGACACAAATGAAATTAAGATCGATCCGGACACCAACACACTGATCCGGGACGGTGTCCCGAGTATTGTCAATCCGTTCGACGGCTACGCGCTGGAAGCAGCCGCCCGCATCAAAGACAACGCGCCCGACACAAAAATCGTGGTTCTTTCCATGGGCCCGCAGCAGGCGGAGACCGCGCTGTGCGAATGCCTGGCCATTGCGGCCGACAAGGCGTACCTGGTGACGGACCGCGCGTTCGGCGGTTCCGACACGCTGGCGACAAGCTATATTCTCAGCAAGGCAATTGAAAAAGTGGAAGAACTCGAAAATGAAAAATTCGACGCGGTCTTCTGCGGCAAGCAGGCGATCGACGGAGACACCGCTCAGGTCGGCCCGGAACTGGCGGAGCATCTGGGGTATCCCCAGGTAACCTGCGCCCTGGAAGTGAAGTCGGAAGCCGACGGCCTTCATGTGTACCGCGAGGCGGAGGACGGCAAGGAAGTCATCGGCGTGAAGACGCCTTGTCTTATTACATTCACAAAGCCTTCTTTTGATCCGCGTTTCCCCACCATCAAGCGCAAGATCGCGGCGCGCAAGGCGAAAATCGCGCAGCTTACCGCGGCGGAGCTCACGAGCATCGACCCGGCGCACGCCGGGCTGAAGGGCTCGCCCACAAAGGTGAAGCGCACGTATGTGCCGCCGCGCAAAGAAGCCGGCGTTGTGGTCAAAGAGGAAACCGTCGAAGCGTCCGCTCACAAGCTGTTTGATCTTCTGAGCAAGGCGCACGTGATTTGAAAGAGAGGCATCGGAAATGGGAACCAAAACCAAGGACCTGTGGGTATTGCTGGAGACGAACGAGGACGGCACCGCCAAAAACGTCGGGATTGAACTGCTGAACCCCGGCCGCCGTTTGGCCGACAAACAGGGCGGCAAGCTGGTATCCGTTGTGATTGGCTGCCACACGGACGCAGCCGTGAAGGAAGCGGGCGTGCACGGAGCGGATCAGATAATCGTGGTCGACGGCGAGGAATTCCGGCGGTATACGACGGACGCCTATACCGCCGCACTGGCACATTTGCTCAAAAAACACGCTCCCACAAGCATGCTGATCGGCGCGACCCCGAACGGCCGCGACCTCGGCCCGCGCCTGTCCTGCCGCCTTGGCACCGGCCTTACCGCGGACTGCACCGCGCTGGACATTGACGAGGCTAGCGGCAACATCGCCTGGACCCGCCCGGCGTTCGGCGGCAACCTGATGGCGGTGATCCTCTGCCCGGACCACCGCCCGCAGCTCGGAACGGTGCGCCCGGGAGTCTTTAAGAAACCCGACGTTTGCGAGGACAGGGCGGAGATTATCCGTGAGGATTTCCATGTGCCCGCGGACCAAATCCGTACCACTTTGCTGGAGACCATCCGTGAGGCTTCAGCCGAAATCGTCGATCTGGAGGGCGCCGACATTATCGTATCCGGCGGCCGCGGAGTCGGCGGAGCGGAGGGGTTCCGGGTGATCCGCGAGCTGGCGGATGTGCTGGGAGGCACCGTCGGCGCATCCCGCGCGGCGGTGGACGAAGGCTGGATTTCCCATTCCCATCAGGTGGGACAGACCGGCAAAACCGTCGGCCCTAAGCTGTACATCGCCTGCGGCATTTCGGGCGCGATCCAGCATTTGGCCGGCATGAGCTCGTCCGACGTGATCGTGGCGATCAACAAGGACTTTGACGCCCCGATCTTCGGTATTGCAGATTACGGCTTTGTGGGCAATCTCTTTGAAATTGTACCCTTGCTGACAGATGAAATAAAAAAGGCGAAAGCCTGAAGCGATCCGATCTTATAGAAAAGGAGTCTTCCGTCATGAATTTCAAATTTACCGATGAAGAGCAGGATATTCTGGATATGCTGCATGATTTCTGCGTCAAGGCAGTCGCGCCGATGGCCGCGGAGATTGACGATCAGGAGCGTTTTCCCGAGGAAACCTGGCATCAGCTGGCCGAAATGGGCATGATGGGCATGGCCTACCCGGAAGAGGTGGGCGGAGCCGGAATAAGCTACCTGGCCTATATTGCGGCGGTGGAGGAGATTTCAAAGCACTGCGCGGCCACCGGGACCATGTTTTCCGCGCACTCCTCCCTGTGCACCTGGCCGATCTTTGCCTTCGGCACGGAGGAGCAGAAGAAAAAGTACCTGCCGGATTTATGCTCCGGAGAAAAGCTGGGGGCTTTCGCCCTGACCGAACCCGGCGCCGGGACCGATTCGGCCATGCAGCGCACGGTCGCCGAGGACAAAGGCGATTGCTGGCTTCTCAACGGGTCCAAAATTTTCATCACCAATGCCGGGTATGCGTCCGTGTACGTCGTCTTTGCAATGACGGATAAAAGCTTGGGCACAAAGGGTATTTCCGCATTTCTTGTCGAGAAGGATACGCCCGGTTTTCGCATCGGTTCCCATGAAAAGAAAATGGGGATCCGCGGCTCCGCTACATGCGAGCTGATTTTTGAGGACTGCAAACTACCAAAAGAAAACCTGCTGGGCGAGCTCGGGAAAGGCTTTAAGATCGCGATGATGACGCTGGACGGCGGCCGCATCGGCATTGCCGCGCAGGCTGTCGGCATCGCACAGGGTTGTATTGACCAGACAATTCCTTATCTGAACCAGCGGATACAGTTTGGAAAGCGCATCAGCCAGTTCCAGAACACGCAGTTTGAGATGGCCAATATGCAGACGCATGTCGACGCGGCCCGCCTGCTGACATACCGCGCGGCTCAGGCCAAGCAGGACGGGGACCGATATTCCCATCTCGCCGCGATGGCAAAGCTGTTTGCCGCCGACACCGCCAGCGATGTGACCCGCCGCTGCCTTCAGCTGGTCGGCGGTTATGGATACACCCGCGAATATCCGTTTGAACGCATGATGCGCGACGCCAAGATCACTGAAATCTACGAAGGAACCAGCGAGGTGCAGCGGATGGTTGTTTCGGGATGGATGGGCGTTAAATAAATCGGCTCTTTTCATTTTTATTCAGGATCAGACAGGCCGCCGGCTGAATTCAGCCGGCGGCCTGTCTGATCCTAATTGGAAATAGAAGCGCTCTTGAGAAAAAAATAAGGAAATGCTACAATATAGTGCTACAATTAGTTCTATAATACGCAGTTATATGGAAATAAGATCCAGCGATTTTTCGGGCGGGACCCGCAAAACCGGTTTTGAAAAAATCACGGATTTACAATGCCGCTGCAAGGAGATGCTTCTATGGATATAAAACCGGAAAAAAATGAAAAAGCCTATGAACGGGTAATTAACTATGTTAAGGACGAAATCTGGCGTGGAAATCTGAATCGGGGCGAACGTCTGCCGTCAGAGCGGGATCTTGCGGAGCTGCTTGGGGTAAGCCGAAATTCTGTCCGCGAGGCGATGCGAACGCTGAGCCTGATGGGCTTTATCTCGAGCGTGCACGGTGGGGGGAATTTTATATCCTGTGACCTGCAGCAAAATCTGAGTGAAACGCTCGGAATTATGCTGCTGATGGGTGAAACCAACTACCTGCAGGTGAGTCAGCTTCGCAGAGGCTTGGAGTCGGAGACGGCACGCCTGGCGGCAGGCCGCATTTTACCCCGGCAGACAGCAAAGCTAGCGGATCTGGTTCGAAGAATGCGCGAAGAACCGGACGCAGAAAAAGGCTCCCTGCTTGATCAAAGGTTTCATACGCTCCTCTGTGAAGCCGCCGGAAACAAGCTGATTTACGCGCTTTTTATGGCCATGCTGTCAACCATCAATGATTTCATCAGGATTATGTATGGAAGCATTGTGCAGGACAAGGAGCAGGCCGAGCAATTATACACGGCGCATGAAAGGTTGGTGGAGGCCTTGAGCCGCAACGACGCGGATGGCGCGGTTCAGGCGATTCAATATCATTTCGAGGTCGTGGACGCATCGATCAAGCGATAGGGGATATACTGAAAAACTCAAATGCAGACCAAACGCCGCGTCCCAAAGGCCAGTTCGCAGTCCCTTTGCCGACCCCGCCCGGACGGTGGTGAAAAGCTATCTGGTGAGCCGGACCCGTTGCAGGATGTGATCGGGATTGTACTTACAATCCTTATTTATCAAAAGCCTGTGGATAACGTTAAAAGAGCTATCTATGGAATTGTCGGGAAGCAAAGCAGCTTATCTACAGAATCCATTTCTTGCGAATGTTATACTGGCAGAAAACAAAAAGTGCTGCGGTAAAAGCAAATAATACCAAGATGCACAGGACAGGCGACAGAATGCTTACGCCGAGAATGGAACCGCTGAGCAGATCGGTTCCGTAGGTCAGCGGCAGCAGGTAGGACAAGGGGCGCAAAAAAATCGGCAGACTGCTGATCGGCAGGAACAACCCGCATAAGAACAGCATAGGAAACCGGAAAAAGTTTGAGAATGTCTGCGCCTCAAACACTTCTTTCGCAGAAACGGCAATCATTAGTCCCAAAAGCGTGGAGGTCACAGCGATCAGGAATACCGCCAGCAGCACGGCGCCCCAGTTGATCCCGGCAAGGTCAACAAAAAACGCCGCGAAGATGACAGGGACAAAAGCGTTAAATAGTCCGAACAGGATAGCACCGGACACCTTGGCGGCCACCATCGTACTTAGCGGAATCGGGGCCAGCAGGAGCCGGTCAAAGGAGCGCCCCTTGCGTTCGAAAGTAATGGTGACGGCCAGCATGGAGGTAGTGCCGAACAATACGCTCATGGCCATCAGCCCCGGAAGCATCTGCCGGATATCGGACAGATTCATGCCGCCGGATGAACGGATCATCTGCATCAATGTCCAGGACAGCGGAAAGATAATGCCCCAGCTGATATTCGGCGGTTTGAGATAGTAGTTTTGAACATCTTTTTTCAGAATGCTCCCAAAGGCAATCCATGTTTTCATCTTCCCGCGCCCCCTTTCTCCTTTTCTTTTTTCAGCTTTGCGGCCTCAATTCCGGTCACTTTAACAAAAACATCTTCCAGAGAAGGCCGCAACTCCGTGGCCTCAAAAACGGAGATTCCCTGACCATCAAGGTATTGCAGGACAGGAGAGAGCGCAATCCGTTTTTCAGAAAAAAGGGTTATGGCGTGATCCGATTCCGCCTTGACGGTACAGCCGCCAAAACGTGCCTGCAATTCTCCCGCAAGCGGTTTCAGGTTCGCATCTGCAGTGAAACGAATGCTATGCCCGTGAGAGACGCTGTCCATTAATTCCGACACCGTGCCGCTTGCCACAATGCCGCCGCCTGCGATAAAAGAGATCCTGTCACAGATGCGCTCGGCATCCTCAATATAATGGGTGGTTATAAAAACAGTGGTTCCTTCCTGCTTGAGTTTCAGCAGAAGCTGACGGATTTGCCGGGCACTTTCCACATCAATCCCCGTGGTCGGCTCATCCAGAAAAAGCATTTCCGGTTTATGAATAATGCCCGCCGCAATGGTCAGTTTCCGCCGCATCCCTTTGGAATACGCTTTGAATGGACGTTTCCCCGCCTGGGTCAGGCCGAATTGCTCCAAAAGCTCTTTCGCCCGCGTTTCCCGGAGGGCTTTTCTCATACCATAAAGAGAACCGCAGAAGCAAAGGTTGTCAAAGCCGTCCATTTCGTCATAGAGATTGCTTTCATCCGGAACAATGCCCATGATGGACTGTGCCTTTTTGACGTTCTTCACCGCATCGATCCCGTCAATGAGAATGGAACCGCCGGAAGGTCTCGCAAGGCCGATCATCATATTGATGGTGGTAGTTTTCCCCGCGCCGTTGGGGCCGAGAAAACCGAAAATCTCGCCCCGCCGAATGGAAAAGGAGATGCCGTTTACCGCGGTGAAGTCTCCGTAGTGTTTACTCAGATTTGTGACAGTGACAATGTCCGGGGTGTTCATGACCATTTCCTCCTTTTGCAAAATCTGCGCCATGACAGGATTCACGGACTTCTTCATTGCCATGCTTTTGTGTATGACAATACTCCTGTTCGGAGGAGTGGCATCCGCTTTCCTCCGGGGTGCAAAGTTCCCGTTCCATGGATGCCAGTGTCTCAATATCGGCGGCAAGTGCATGAAGGACCTCGCGGTTTACGTCGTAGTGCATGAAATAGCCCTTCTTTTCTCCGGTCAGGAGCCCGGCATCCCGAAGAACCTTCAGATGCTGCGATACCGCTCCCTCGGAAAGATTCAATTTTCTCGCCAATGCTCTAACGCAATAGTTATGATGCAACAGCAGCGACATAATTTTCATCCGTGTTTCATCGGAAATAGCTTTGAGTACAAGCATCCTGTCCATTCCATAACCTTCTCTTTTTGATTTAATTTAGCCATTGCTAAATTAAATTATACTTATTTTTTTAATTTCGTCAACACTAAATTAAAACCGGCGGCTTTAATCGCAAAAGCTATCGGTCTTAATCCTGTAAGTTGAGTTCATACGTAAAACAAATTGCCCCTACACTTTCCATGAAGTTTATTCTAACAATGACGAATGGTTGCAAAGTCGATGTAACGAGAAGTTACTATTACATCTTCAAAGAATATTTTGGAATACGAGGGAGGTAATGTAATGGGTTTCCCAATCTTTTTTCTTATAGTTTTAGCAATTGCTGCTTTGTTGGTTGCCACGGTTGTTGTCTATTTTCACGCGTATAAACGAAATATTAATAAGGTGTTAGAAACGAATGAACACACACGTATCCCGATGACACCGCCTTATAAAGTTGCAATCATACTGACAATTGTGGTTTTAATCGTTGGTATATCGATAAGCTATTTTGTGGGGTATAAGGTTGCCTACGATAATTATGAGGAAAGCTCATCGCAGACGTCAATCTTCGATATTCAGACCTTCTATGCAAAAGTAAAAGAAGTCAATGACAACGCCCTATTAGTCGAAGGCATTTCTCTCAATGATCAAAGTTATCGCGGTGAGCTTAACTATGATGTATCGGAGGAAACAAGAATGGAGTGGCACAACACACCAATTAGCCTTTCTGATTTGGACGAGGGTGACTTGGTTTCCATCACTTTGCTAACTGACCGCGGTGGTGTTACAGATATTTTCAAAATTCAGCTTTTAGATGATAAAAGGTAAAAACTAAAGTACATTAAAAATCGGAGCCGATCACACTGTGGCAATCATTTCATTGATAAAAATGAATCTATTTATTCGGTCGTCCGTATATAATATTACTCTGAACCAGTAAAGAACGGTCTTACAGCTTTTCCAGTTCAGTGTGAGACTTGGGGGTGTTGCAAAACGAATTTGCAATAGCAAGTTGTACAAATGAACCCCCCCAAAACCGCAAGAAAATGCGCCTTGAAACGGACTTTTCAGCCCATTCAAAGCGCATTTTTTGTGCAACTTTTTTGGAGAAGCTATTTCGCAACAATCCCTTTTTCGCATTTTAAAATGGAATTGCTGTAGTTATGATTGAATAGGTTGAATAACCAAAAATGACTGCCCAATGCGGTAAAAGGACCTTTGTTGAAAATAAGTAGGGGCTGCCCTGAAAACTTCAAACGGGCAGCCTACCTGAAAGCGACGAATCTTATTGAATTTGTATTCCAGAGAGAATATACTATAAGAAAATTGTCCAAAATTTTTTCTTTCCGCGGGACGATGGGATTTCACATCGGTCAAAGCTGGGAGGCCAAGGCGCAGCATTGGATTTAGGCGATTTAATTTGAATCCCGCTTTCTTATGATTCCTGTTACTTTTACGTTTCATTTTCAGCATGGCGCTTTCCCCTGATATGTCTAATAAAAGAAAGCTTTGTTTCAGAAATAAGGACTGCAGTAAAAATCAAAGCAAAGCCGGTAACAAGCCGCAAATTTAAGGCTTCGTGATAAAAGATGGCGGAAAACAGAATGCCAAAAACCGATTCAAGGCTCAGAATAATCGACGCGCTGGAAGGATCGGTATATTTTTGCCCAATGTTTTGTAAAAGAAGTGCAGCGCCGGTACATACAATAGAAAGATATAACCCCCCCCATAGGGCCCCTTGACTCCACTGAATGGCCTCGTGCTCCAGTGCAAGGCTAAGCAGCCATGAAAATGCAGCACTGTAGCCAAATTGAAGAATTGTAATTATAAATGGATCTTTCCCCTTTCCAAACTTTGCCACCGAAACAATATGCGCGGCAAAAAAGAACCCGCTGAGGAGAGCGAGAGAATCTCCTTTACTAATGGAAAAATCCTCAGTCACCGAAGCAAGGCCGATCCCCAAAATGCAGAGAACCGCAGCAAGAATGTTGTACCGATCCGGCTGTCTTTTTTCCACCGCCCAAAATAAAAATGGAACAATTACACAGTAAACGGAAGATAGAAAAGCGCTCTTTCCCGGCATGGCAGACAGAACGCCAATCGTTTGTATCCCATAAGCACTAAATAGGCACAGGCCTATCACGGCTCCGCTTTTTAAATAGTCCCGGTTGACAACTTTTAATTTACGAAAAGAGGCAGCGCAGAGAACGGCACAGGCGAGGGTAAACCGCATGGCAAGTAAAAAAAGAGGCGGTAAACTGTTGGCCGTATTTTTAACCACAACCAGGGAGCTGCCCCATATAGCGGCAACACATAGCAGAGCCCCCCTTGCAAAAAGAACGGTTCTAATATTCTGATTCAAAAAAGCCATCCTTTCTCTGAATAAAATGAGGGCAAGCTATGCCCCCGCAGTTGAAAAACGCGCCGCGCAAAAAGAGAGGGAAACAAAACTTGGTTTCCCTCTCTCTTTGTTTTCCGGCAAAAAATTTCTTTGGTTCTTTATGTAAGACCCACAGACACTTCTTTTTGCTGAAAGAGGTGTTTGTTTATTTTTTCCCATGAATAAATAACCGTTCCAGATTTTCCACGAAGGGCCTCGTCTGCTTTCTCAAGGGAAGAAATAATCGCAGTATGGCTAGGGCACAGACGTACAAAATTCATGCAGGCCTCAACTTTTGGCAACATACTGCCAGCGGCAAATTGGCCTTCTTTGATATACTGCACTGCCTGTTCAAGGGTCATGGAGGGAAGCTCCTTCTCATCCGGTTTGTTGTAATTCAGACACACATGGTCAACGGCCGTCAAAATCAACAGCGTATCCGCGTCCATATCCTGTGCAAGTTTCGAACAGGACATATCCTTATCAATGACTGCGTCGATTCCTCGGTAGTCCTTGCCTGCCTGAACAACCGGTATTCCGCCGCCGCCCACCGTAATGACAATCATTTTATTTTCCACCATTTTTCGAATGGCATTTAGTTCCACAATCCTGCACGGTTTCGGTGACGGAACGACCCGGCGGTATCCTCTGCCGGCATCTTCGATAAAGCGGAAGCCCTTTTCCTGTTGAATTGCCTCCGCTTCTTGCCGTGTATAAAATCTGCCAACCGGTTTTGTCGGGTTCTGAAAGGCCGGGTCGTTTTGGTCAACAACAACCTGTGTGACCAGTGAAACGACTTCCTGATCGATTTTTCTGGAAGAGAGGCTTTGTTGAAGAGCCTGCTGCAGATGATAACCGATGTATCCCTGCGACATCGCGTCACACTCCGCTAAAGGGATGGCAGGCGTATGTGGTTTGCCGCAGGCAGAATAATCCATTGCCTCATTAATCATGCCAACTTGCGGGCCGTTGCCGTGGCCGACGACAATATCGTTTCCTTCCGCTACAAGATCCGCAATGATCTCGGCTGCCTTTTTAACAGAAGCCAACTGCCGTTGTGGTGTGTCTCCAAGTGCATTTCCACCCAAAGCAATTACAATTTTTTTCTTTGCCATGAAAATTGCTCCTCTCAGCACAATGTGGCATACAAAACGGATTTGATCGTATGCAGTCGGTTTTCTGCCTCATCAAAGACAACGGAACGTTTCGATGTAAAAACCTCATCTGTAACTTCCATTTCAGGCAGTCCGAATTTTTTCGCGATATCGGCGCCAATCTGCGTGTTTTTGTCGTGGAAGGATGGCAGGCAATGCATAAAAATACTTCTTTCGGACGCATTCTTCATCAGTTGTGCATTTACCTGATATGGTTTCAGAAGTTTTATTCGGCTTTCCCATACATCGTCCGGCTCTCCCATGGATACCCAAATATCGGTATAAATTACATCTGCGTTTTTCGTACCCTCCTCCACGTTCTCCGTCAGAGTAATGGTTGAACCGCTTTCAGCGGCAATTTGCCTGCAGGAATCAACCAGCTCTTTTTTGGGGAACAGCTCTTTCGGCGAGCATGCGGTGAAATTAAGCCCCATCTTGGCACAAGCCACCATAAGGGAATTCCCCACATTATTCCTGGCATCCCCCATAAAGGTGAAATGAACACCTTTGAGCGTTCCAAAATTTTCTTCGATCGTTAGAAGATCTGCAAGCATCTGCGTTGGGTGAAATTCGTCTGTTAAGCCATTCCAGACTGGTACCCCGGAATTTGCAGCCAGTTCCTCAACAATTTTCTGGTTGAATCCACGGTATTCAATTCCATCAAACATTCTGCCAAGCACTTTCGCGGTATCTGCAATGCTTTCCTTTTTCCCCATTTGTGAACTTCCGGGTTCCAGGTATGTAACGCCCATTCCAAGATCCCTTCCCGCTACTTCAAATGCACAGCGCGTCCTGGTTGACGTTTTTTCAAACAGAAGAACAATATTTTTGCCACTTAAATAAGGATGAAGAATTCCATTTTTTTCATGTTCTTAAAGTTTTTTGACAGATCCAAAAAATACCGGATTTCTTTGGGTGAATAGTCCAGCAGTTTTAAAAAATTTCTTCCTCGTACGTTTGTGCTCATAATCTATTTCTCCTTTTTTGTTTTAAACAGACATCCGTCTGCTTATTTTGGCTGATGAATTTCCTGCGGCTTAAATGCCGGCACCCTCCGTGCTTTCGCCGCTGGATAAAATTGAGGATCAGAGAAAAACTCGTTTTTCAGCGCTTTTACTTCTTTATTCATTCCGATTACACCAATCATATTTGGGAAAACAACACAGGCAAGAAGAATGTCCAAAATAGAAAACAGAAGACTCAGGTCACCAATTGTGCCATAGATAATAGCAGCGAGGCATACAACCCGCATCACTTTTCCAACCGTTGAATTAAATAACGCTTCCGCCTGTTTTTCACAGTAAAAGACAATAACAATAACGGTTGACAGAACAAACAGCAACATACATATGGAAACGATTCCTCCTCCCAGAGTCTCTCCAAATACGCTCTGGAAAGCCACCGACGCCATGGAAGCCGCATCTTCTGATTTCACCTGCGTCCACACTCCGCTGGTCAAAACGACAAGTGCCGTCATCGTGCAAACAATACCGGTTACTACGATTACCTCGAAGACACCCCAAAATCCCTGTCGTACCGGATGATCCGTAATGGCGGCCGAGTGCGCATAGGGTGCGCTCCCCATTCCCGCTTCATTGGAGTACAGGCCTCTGGCAATACCCCATCTCATGGTCTGAGCAATAGCAGAGCCTGTAAAGCCGCCAACAGCAGACATGGGTGTTACAGCCCCTTGAAAAATCAGTACCAGTGCGTGTGGTACATTTACGATATTCACACCAATCACGATTAAGGAACATCCCGTAAAAATCAGCGCCATAAACGGAACCAACTTTTCCGTAACCTTTCCGATTCTTGTGATTCCACCGAACACAATTAAAGCAACTAAAATCGTCACCACGATACCGGTCGCAAGTTTTGGAATTCCAATAGTCTCTGCCGTTTGACAAATAGAAAGCGACTGTGTGGAAATACTTGGAACAATCTCAATCATAAATGCAAAAGAGCACATGACAGCAAGAAAAGGTGATTTTAGTCCCTTCCGCAGATAGTAGGCAGGCCCACCCACAAACTCCCCGTCTTGATTTTTCTCCCGGTAACGAATTCCAAGCACCACTTCTGAAAATTTCGTAGCTTGCCCGATGATACTGGTAAGCCACATCCACAGTACCGCACCCGGGCCTCCCATCGCAATCGCAACCGGGACACCGACGATATTAGAAGCTCCGATGGAGGACGCCAGAGCGGAAGTTGCTGCTTGAAATGGAGAAATGGTGCCCTCGCCTTCTTGTTTGGAAAAAATCTGTCCAAAAGTCTGTTTTAAAATAAACGGCAAATATCGAATCTGAAAAAATCCAAGATTGATGCTAAGGAACCTCTGAACAAATGGCGCAGGAAGAGGAATTCAGCGAAAAGGGATTCAAGAGGCGTTCCAACTGAATGATTACGTCGAATTTCGACGCTATACTCCTGAATTTATTTCCACTTTTGCGGAAAT
>NZ_VWXL01000040.1 GCF_009746625.1 Caproicibacter fermentans | reverse complement strand
TGTGTATCATTCCACTCCTTAACATCCGGCCTACCTCCATGGCGTTTCTTTATGCCATGGTAGCCGTTATTCTTGAGTGGGTCAATTCCGCCGGCGATCTCGGTCAATTATACTCCGGCGATAACAATTGCTCTGACAATTAATATAATTATCCCTATTATAATTGGAATATGCATAATTTATAACTCCTCATAAAATCCTTACCAGACATACTCATCTTTCATCTTCTGACGCTCTCTATTGACTTTTGCGCTTTGATGTACACTTTTTATACCATTTAAGTATATATAGTTAAACAAGCTAAGCAAAAACATAATTAACACCTGCCCTTTTTACAGATTACCATTTATAACCACAATTTTTACAATGAAAAGTCTTGCTAATACTCCCAGCCGCCAAAACACCAAAAGCGACTGCTTTACCGGCTTTACTTACTCCGCTAATTTTTTCAATATTAATTGAACCACAAGTAGGACAACACGGTACATGATTTAAGTCTTGAGAATGGGTATTAACAGAATTTTTATTATTTTTAAGTGATTCTAAATATTCTTGTCCCTCTACTTTTCTCCCTTTATAAACGCCATATCCTATAAATGCCAATCCAAATAACATAAAAATAATTCCCAACACGGCTTTAGTATTATTTTCGGTTACATAATTTTGAATTAGTTGTGCTATAACAATACATATGACCTGAGCCCCGAAAACTGAGCCAATAGAAAAGTTAGTCACAATATGATAAAATGCAGATGGAGTGATTAACATGAAGAAACGGTTCAGCGAGGAACAGATCATCAGGATTCTAAAAGAA
>NZ_VWXL01000004.1 GCF_009746625.1 Caproicibacter fermentans | reverse complement strand
CATAATGTACGCGACACTAAAACGGCTTTACGACTCCGGTCGGCTCCCGGAAGAGAATTTGAAAAAAGCGATTCCGCTTGGCTGGATTACCGCCGACGACTACAAAACGATCACCGGCGAAGAGTACACCGCATAGCCGTCCCACATGGGGCGGCTAAAATTATACCCGGAAAGGATGATTACAGTGACCAATCAGCAGATCAACGAGATTATCAAGGCCCTTGCATACGGAGAAACGCCGCAGCAGATTGCCGACGCGGAGGGCGTGACCGTAAGCGACGTTCAACAGGTCCAGCGTGATTATGCTATGGAGATTGACTATGAGCGCCAAACGTTACGAAAGGTGGGATATATCCATGAATGAGAAATGGATTGACGTATCTGCCCACAACGGCGTAATTAGCTGGCCGCTGGTTTCCCGGTTCGGCATTAAGGGCGCGGTGATCCGGGCCGGGTACGGGAACGATGTCAGTCAGACCGACAAACAGTTTCAGCGCAACATGGAGGGCGCCATTGCCGCTGGCCTGAAGGTCGCCGTTTACTGGTTCGGGTACGCGGATTCCGTCGCCGACGCACGGAAAGAGTGGGCCGTCTGTAAAAAGATCATCGAGCCGTACCGAAAACATATTCTGTTTGTTTGCTACGACTACGAGTATGATTCGGTCAACTATTACAAGCGGGTCCACGGTGCTGCGCCGGGAAACACGCTGATTAACAGTATGGTCGGTGCTTTCCTCAGTGCCGCCGGTGCGGACGGCTACAAAACGGCCCTGTACACCAACAACGATTATCGGCTGCACGTCTTTACGGCGGCGACGCTTGCCGCGGCGGATTATCTCTGGCTGGCGGACTACTCCGGGGCCCCTGACGTACCCTGCACGATTCAACAAACGGGCAGCTCCGGGACCGTGCCGGGAATCAATGGGCGTGTGGATATGAATACCTTATTTGCGGCGATTGCACCGACGGCCGTCCAGATCGACACGACCTGCGACGTTACGATAGAACACGGAAAATATTACACCTTCAGGACAAACTGCAATCAGCAGCCGACCGTAACCGTCGGCACGGTGGGCGTTGTCGGCCTGATGCACTGCCGCCGGGAAATGGACGCGGATTTCTGGCACCTGTGCGCCGTGGGGGAACCGGGGAGCGAGACGGGGATTTACACGGCCGCGCCGGGGGAAGCGCCGACGAAAAGGTTCGTGGTGAAAGTAAAATAGGGGGCCATATGATGGAAAAAGCACGTTCATTCTATTTCCTGGCGCTGTCTGTGTTCTCTGCCGTGGGGGCGGTGCTTACACAAGCACTCGGAGGGTGGGATTCGTCTTTGCAGACTCTGGTCGGGTTTATGGCTGTGGATTATATCCTGGGTGTGATAATCGCCCTGGTCTGGAAAAGCTCCCAAAAGTCAAAAGACGGGTCATTTGAAAGTGCCGCAAGTCTGAAAGGGCTTTTCCGAAAAGGCGGAATATTGGCGATTGTCTATGTGGCGGTCAGGCTTGATTTGATTGTCGGCAACAGTGGGTACATTCGCACCGCGGTTATTCTTTTCTTCATTGCAAACGAAGGCTTTTCGATAATCGAAAACCTTGGGATTATGGGACTCCCGATGCCGGCCGCGATTAAGAACGCATTTGCGGCCATCAAGCGGCAAGCAGAAAGCACGAAAAATTAGAGCCGGGGATAAAACCCGGCTTGCCCCATATATGGGGCAGAAAGAAGGAAAGATTTATGGATCAGAATACACAAACCCTCATGATCGTCCTGGGCGTTGCAGTAATCTTCGCACTGATAACCGTCGCGGCCGTGAAATTCGGCACGAAGAAAAACGCCGTCGCAGCAATGGGCAAGGTCTTAACCGGCCTCGGCTATGCTCAGTCGGTAGCTACGGCGATCACGCCGTTCCTGCCGGGCGTTACCGGAACAGTAATCAATAAGGTGCTGGCATATGCCCAGCAGGCCGTGACACGCGTGGAAGCTACATACAAGGCGGCACTGGTCACCGGTTCCGCCGCGAACGATACCCGGACGGCAGAAGCGACTAGTCTGATTAAATCCGCGCTGGCGTTGGAAGGTATCGAGGACACGGCGCAAATCGATAAGCTTATTAATACCGTGATCCCGCTGCTCGTCCTCGCGCTGCCGAAGACACATACGGAAGCGGATGGTAAAATTACCGCCCCCGCGGATTCCACACCGCAGACAGCCACACAGGCGCAGTAAACCGTATAGACATGACATGGCCCCGTTGCTCTCCATCTCAGGGAGTAACGGGGCCTTTTTATTTTCCACGGTGGGATAGATTCACCACGGAGTGGACATGACAAAGGCTCTAGGATTACTCCGAGAGCCTTTTTTAGATTTTTTTCTCAGTTAAAAAGCTTCACAACCATTGGGATACAATTAGTATTCCAATGTTCATTTGGAATCCGATAAAAATCGCCTATTCTATGGAGCCCAAGAGCAGGCTTTGAATAAAAATCTTCTGCGGCGGGGTCTGCACATAGAACTACGTATCGTATACCAAGCTTTTCTTCGTTAAGTTCGGTAGCCAATACAGTGGCATATTTTACAAGATCAGTACCGACTCCACGTCGCTCGCATTCGCTACTAACCGCAAGCTCAGAGATCTCGAAAGCGCCTTCACCTAACTCGTGTCCCTCACCATCATCCATTAAGAAGCTTGAAGCCTTAAAAGTAATAAATCCTAATATGCGTATCGGACTCGCATTATCATCCGACTCCACCATTATGTAAGTGGTGCCTCTACCGGACAGCTGATCCGAAATGGCACAAAACCTAATGTAATCCTCGTAATGTCCCGGATTGTCGCATGATTCGGGGTTGACCTGAAATTTCCAAGTCAACCCCGAATCACCGGAACATATTTTTCTAATCTCTGTCTGCATTATTTTTTACGACGATACTTAGCTATATCAGCCTTGAATGCATCCAATTTCTCTTTGGAAATCGGCGGGATTTTGTCCTCTTTTCCGTTTGGGACAATTACCTTGTACACATAATTCGTGGCTACTGCTGACATAGTATCATCCTCCTTACGCTTTTGGACCTCTCCATTATGATCCCTTTTGCGCATATTATTAGCCCCCAATTTTAGCATCAATAAATTGTTGACTAAAATATATGCGGCTATGCGAACGGATAAGAACTTCTTATCTGCTAAACCCAATCATACAACGGAAAGTATCGGAAATCAATACAAAAGTATCGAATTTGCAAATTTTATTTGACAAATCCGATTTTGAGTGGTATTATAACCTACCGCCTTAGAAGCATTTCCTGTTCCATATATCGACGCTTTTGTACCTGGATTTGGCCTTTGCAGGCTAATTTTTATAAAGTATTTGTCCCCCTCGGCTTAACACCGAAGGGGCTTATTTTTTACCCGTCGGTTATCCGAAATTTTTCATCTTTCCCCCGAACGTTGTCAAATCCTGTAGTATAATATCAATTAACGAATATTGCAGGAGGGACAACAATGAAAATCGAAAATTTGAAAATGCTGGACAGAAGACTTCGCTTAATACCTGATCCCCTCGGCAGGGGATTCCAAACACTTAAAAAGACATTTGACGAATGGGCCGAAAATTACGGTACATCCGTTACGGAACTTTATAACCAGTACATGGCGTGGAAGTGGAGAAAGTAGTTTAGCCGATCCTGAAGGTAATCCCGAAGTAATCGCCCATTGCAAATAGTTTCGGATACGTTGGTGCCTTGTCACCCGCACCAGCTCCGGCGCGAGAATTTGCAGAAACGACACCGCCCCAACCTGACGTCCCATGCCGAACATGCTGCCGCTTTTGAATTCGAAAGAGCTGGGAGCAATGAAGTCCTTAACGGAGAGGCCGGATGGGGCCAGCCAATCCCACGAAAAACGGAACTGCTCCGGCGCGTCCATGCGGAAAATGTCGTGCAGCAGCCGCAGACGGTCCGCGCCATTCAAAGAAGCGGATGTTACACCGAGATGTTTGAAGTTATTGAGAATGTCGATCTCGATACGCTCCAGCCGGGGTTTAGCCGCTTTTAGGCTGTCCGCTTCGATACCAAAAGTCAGATACTTGGTCTTGATCAGGCCGTTGTTACCTTTGGCAAGCTGATTCCGAAGCATCTCCGTGTACTCTGAGCGCAGGCTGTCGAAATCATCGCCCTGCGGCGGAATGGTAATGCTTTTCGCAAAGCTGTCCCGCGTCGCGGAGAGGTTCAGGAACGAGAGCTGAAATTTAATAGAGCTGTCAAAATAGTTGAGAAAATCGCACCAGCCCTCAAAAATGGCGGTCTTGTCCTCGTTCTGGTTGAGCTGATAGTTGATGTCCTGAAACTGAACGGTTTTCGTGTAATAGCTGTCGGTCACACGGCAGATGCCGTCCGGGAACATGCGCTCAAATGGAATGCTGTCCTGCGCCGACTGCTTTTTCTTATCGGTCTGCCGCGCCCTTGTGACGGCGGCTTCGATCTGACGCCTCTCGGCGCGGGACAGGGACCGATTCATGGCTGGTCTTTGCTTTTTTACCGACAATCTGACGCACCTCCTTGTCTAATTTGCTTTGCCGCGCGAGCACGGCGTAAAAATTGTTAGTCTGATAGGGCCGCTGCTTTGGCCGGAGAAACAGCACACGGGCAATGTTTCGGACGATTTTTTCCATCGGCAGGCCGTTTTTCTCATAGACGCCCATCAAGAAAAACGGCAGCATAACGAGCACCATGCAGAGGGAAGCGGCTCCGGCGCTGAACCCCGCAGGCCCCTTGAGCAAAAAGAAAAGCGGTACGCCAACCAGCGCTCCGCCGCTGAAACAGACAAGCTGCCGTTTCGTTAAATTGAACAGGACCTTCGTTTTTACTGCTGTCAAGTCCTTGGGGACAGGAACATAGGCCATTTATCGAGCCTCCTTCGCCGTCGCAGGTTTTTCATGCGGTTCAGGCGTAGGGCCGGGTGCTTTTCGGAGCTGTTCCAGCACGGACGGTTTTTCCTTCTGTTCATAATCCCGGAGCGCGTCCTGCTTGTCGAACACCTCGTCGAGCGCAAAGCTGAAATCACTCAGATCTTCCGTGCGTTCCAGCCATTTGTCCGCGACGACCTGTAGAGGATTTTCAAACAGAAGAAGATAGTCGACTTCCTCCGGTTCAAATCCGTGACTTTCGGTCAGATAATAATGGGCGTCCTTAATCGCGGTGATCTCGCGGGAGGCATCAATCAGTTCCGTTTTGTTTTTTGCTTCCCATGCCGTTTGAAACGCCAAAAAGTTGGCGTCCAGGCGGTCAAGAAGTTCCTGTAATTTGTCCTGCATTGAAATATCACCTCCATCAATGCGCGTTGAAAATGGATTTTGCAAGGCTTCCGGTTTTGAAAAGGGTAAAGCACAGCAGCACCGTGTAGCCCATGCACGTCCAGATCGCCTTGCTGATGTCCGTACTCACGCTGATGCTTTTTACAAGAACGGCGTAAATCGCCACGCAGACGATCATGAGAAAGCCCTGAAATCCGAGCGCGAACAGGGAGCGAAGATAGTTCTGCCCCATGCCGCCCGATTCCCGGTTGAGCATCGTAGCCATCGGGATCGGTGCGATGGATGTGGCTAAGTAGATTTCGATCATTCTCCCGTACACGATGATGAAAATGCAGATCGTGAGCGCCCACATGGTAAAGCCCACGAAAATACTCTGGAACCACAGCCCGAACAGGGGGCCGAGGTCCATTGCCATGAGCCGTGTCTGAAGGTTTGCCGTGACGGAGCTGATGTCGATGGCCGTGTCAGAGACGATGATTCCCGCCGCGCTGTTGACTACGCTCTGCGCCACGTCGAATATGCCCATGACGATGTTCCATGTGTTGGTCACGATGAGGATGGCGCAGGCCGTTTTGAAAATCCACTTAAAGAAAACAGCGCTTTCGATGTCGTGAAAATTGTTCTTGTCAGTGATAATCTGAATCAGCTCCAGCGTCATGACGAACGCGAGAATCAGGCCCGCGATGGGCATCATGACGTTTTCGGACGGTGTCCGGATCATGTTGTAAATGCCGGTGTTCCACGCCTGCGGCGTCGTTCCTACCTGAGAGGCGATCTGCCCGACCTGACTGTTTACGTTGTCGAACATGCCCGACAGGTTGTTCATGATGCCGCCGACGAGTATTTCTTTCAACCATTCGGTAATCTGCTGCTTGATGAAATCCAAGTGGCATCACCTCCTTTTCCACCGCCTGTTTTCACCATGAGGCGGTACGAACGGTAACTAACGCGCCTCATGGGACACGGACCGGGACTTTTCGGCGGCGGGTGCGGATTTTTGCTCCCGCGCGAGTTTTTCGCTGAGAGCGTGGATGTTCTGCTGAACGGAGGGTTTCCGCTGCGCCGATTGTTCCAGCGCGGTCAGACGGAGAAGGGCTTTCTCTACGCTCTTTTTCATGGAGGACAGGCAGGACAGTTCCGCTCTGAACGGAGCTTCCAAAGACTTTGCCAGCTTTCCCATAGGCTTTGCTTCGGCAGCAGCTTCGTTTCCCATCAGCGTCTGGCCCATATTCTTGATGTGTCGCCCGGCCTCATGGTACTCCGCGCTCACGGTTTCAATTTTATCCATCGCTGATTTGTCAGCCCAAATGCTTTTATCCAACTCCGTGCGCATGGTTTCCAGCATGGGCCGCAATTTGAAAAAGCGGGTGATATTATCCAGCGCGGAAATCCCTTTTTCCCGAAAAGCGTCCACGGCGTTTTTGCAGCCGTCGATCACGGCCTGTTTTGTTGCATTCAGCCGGTCACGCACAACTGCCACGCTTTTTTCCATAGCCGCGCCCGTATTTTGCAGAACGGCTTTTACGGGGTGGCCCTGTTTCTGTGCCGCGCTGAGTTCCCGACGCAGCGCGGCCAGCTCCGTGACCGCTGTGTCGAGCTGGCGCTCCATCGCGTTTACTTGATTAAAAACGGCAAGCAGGTCCTTCACGGCAGGCACACGGTTGGCTTCCATGATGGCTAAAAGCTCCTTGACATACTCGTTTTCCAGCAGCGGTGCGGCAATGGTTGCCGTGTTTTCCATACGATCAGCTCCTTTCCCGCGCCCCCGGAAATGGGGGCGCGGAGAGTTTTGCATTGATATCAGCCGAACAGGTTGGAAAGCAGCGGAACCAGCGTAATGCCGATCAGGGCCACGCCGCCGCCCGCCATGAGCTGTTTAATCCCTTGCGATTTCGCTCCCGGATTATCGTTGCCGTAGCCTTCCAAAAGGTTGATTGCGCCCCAAATGGCAAGGCCCGCGCCGAGGGCGATCACGAGGGTCTGGAGAACGCCGATTGCGGAATGAAAGAAACTCATAATATTACCTCCATTTTTAAGTTGTATCTATGAAAAAAGCCGCTATTCTGCGGCTTTCGGGTCCCCGGAGAGGTCAACGGAATACGTGTTGAACACATCGTCCGGTTTCGGTTTTAATCTGGTGGACAGAAACCTCTCGATATGGAAAGCGTTGCGGGGGTCGTAATCGGACAGGTACTTGTAGTTCGGATGCTTTGTGATGTCGTACTTATCCGAAAGGAAGGGGCGGACGCCGCTAAGCTGGAGGATACATTTGCCTCCGTCGAGGACAGACAGCTCATCGACCGAAGCTAAATCCTTTCCTAATTTTTGATAATTGAGGCTGTGGGAGACTTCGCGGCCCCGGCTTTCGCCGGTATTGTAGGTGTCGATCGTCTCTTTCCCAAGTGATTCGGTCAGTTCTTTTAAGGTCGTGCGTTCCTTGCCGCCGAGGAAAATGGCGCTGTCGCAGTTGCCGATAATCGTGTCGGCGTTGTCTTTGTACAGAGCCTTGAGCTGGCTCTGTGCCTGCAAAACAAGGCAGGCCGAAATTTCACGGCTGCGGATGGTGGCAATCAGCTTTTCAAACTTAGGAATCTGTCCGATGTTGGCAAATTCGTCAAGCAGGCACCTGACATGAACAGGCAAGCGCCCGCCGTACACGTCGTCAGCCTTTTCGCACAGCAGATTGAAAAGCTGTGTATAGGCCATCGAAACTAAAAAATTAAAGGTGTCGTCCGTATCTGAAATGATGATGAATAGGGCGGTTTTGCGGTCGCCCAGCGTGTCCAGCTCCAACTCGTCGTAGGCTGTCAGATCACGCAGCTCCTGAATGTCGAACGGGGCCATTCTTGCGCCGCAGGAAATAAGGATCGATTTTGCTGTTTTGCCCGCCGCCAGCTTATATTTCTTATATTGCCGGACAGCGAAGTGATTTGGTTTTTTCTTTTCCAGCGCCTCAAACATGAGATCCACGGGATTTTTGAATTCCTCATCATCTTCCCGGACCTCCGAAGCGTTGATAAAC
>NZ_VWXL01000039.1 GCF_009746625.1 Caproicibacter fermentans | reverse complement strand
TCTGGAAAGCAAAAAAGCGAAACAAAATCAATACAGCCACCGGTATATCTGGACGGATTCCGTATGGAACCGCCCGGCCGGGTTCAACTCCATGTGCGGTGTAACAGAAAGAGACGGCTGCTACCTTCTGAATTTTTTTTCGTCACAGCCATCCCTGAATTACGGTTTTAACAGGATAACCGCACCGTGGCAGAAGCATTATACAAGTCCGGACTGCGTCGCGACACGCGAAGAGATGAAAGACGTGATGCGTTTTTGGCTTGATGCAGGCTGCGATGGTTTTCGCGTCGATATGGCTGCGTCCTTGGTTAAAAATGACGACGATCACGCTGCGACCGCTGAAATCTGGAGAAATGTGCGCGAGATGCTTGACCGGGAATATCCGGAAGCTGCAATGGTATCCGAATGGTCCGATCCCGACAAGGCGATTAACAAGTCGCGGTTTCACATGGATTTTTATCTGAATCACAGGGGAAACGGTTACGATTCACTTTTTCGTAAAACGGGCAGTGACGGCGCCCCGCTCAGCTTTTTCAGCAAACAGGGCCGGGGAAACATCATGGAGTTTCTGGAGGATTATCTTCCGAAATACAATGTGTCAAAGTCAGCGGGCTATATCAGCTTTATAACCTGCAATCATGATACTCCCCGCATGACGCTCGGCTATGATAATTCGGAATGCAAAATCGCGTATTCGTTTCTTTTAACCATGCCGGGCGTTCCGTTTCTCTATTACGGCGATGAAATCGGGATGCAGTATTTTAACCTGACGAGTGTGGAAGGCGGCTATCACCGAACCGGAACGCGTACGCCAATGCAGTGGACGAACGGGAAAAATTTAGGCTTCTCCAACGCAGAGAGGGAAAAGCTATATCTGCCGGTAGACGCCCGTGACTGTGCCCCCACGGTGGAAAACGAGGAAAAAGACGAAAATTCTTTGCTGAATACGGTGCGAAAAGTGCTGGCCCTGCGCCATCAAATTACTGATTTGCAGGCGGTTCCAAACTTTGAGGTGATTTATGCGGAGAAAGACTGTTATCCGTTTGTATACCGCCGTGGCAAGTACTTTATAGCGGTGAATCCTTCCTGCCGTGAAGTGGAAATTCCTTTGACGGAGAAGGGCAAACCCGTTTTTACGATAGGCCGCAGTACTTTGGAAAATGGTCGTCTTAGGATGCGCGGGCAGTCTTTTGCGATGTTTCAAAGCATCCGGAGCTGACTTCCGACAGAGCTTACCCGGCCTTTGACAGGACGGATTTTTGCCGTGTCATGGCTGCCGCAACCGGGGAACAGAAAGCAAGGGAGGCTTGCCCCGTTTTGGCGCGCTGCACTTTGCAAGCATTGTGTAGCGCGCCAAAATGATGCCCCTTTGAAATCAACAGAACAAAGGGGCCGTTGCAAAACGGCACGAAAAAAAAGTCGGAGCAACCATACGAAAAGGTATTGGCAGCTCCGGCTTTTTGCTTTAAAATTTAGTTGTGAAAAAAAATAAAAAGCTCTTAGAGCATAACAG
>NZ_VWXL01000038.1 GCF_009746625.1 Caproicibacter fermentans | reverse complement strand
ATTTTCTTAACACCTTTCCGTCTTTGTCCAAAGTAGCTTTTCTTTCTCCACTTGGATTTTTAAGTTTCCATTCGCTCCCACCATGCGAATTATCTCCTGCTCTATCCTTTTCGATAGTCCATCCCCCTTTTTCTTTGTATTTTACTGATTTTCCAGACACTTTCTGATTGAATTTTCCTAAGTCAACGCTGTTTCCTGATCTCAATCGTGATGGGATACTATCAATGACACTCTGCAGAGCACGCTGTTCAGCAAACCAGTTGGTCACTGTATTATATAGCCATGTACCAGCCGCTACGGCAACTCCGGCAACTATAATAGCTCCCGTGGCTGTAATAAGCACCTCTCCCAAGCCGGGAATAAAATAGGCTCCAGCAGCAATTGCTGCACCGGCGACCGCAGATCTCATTTGTTTTTTAGATCCTTGGGATATTGGCGTTGCTTCACCTAATAGCGAAATAAATTCTTCTTGACTATAATAATTCCCATTGATGTAGACACCTTGTTCCACAATTGTAACAGATGCTGTCTTCCTAGATGACACTTTTGATTCTGCTGCAAAAGCCGAAATGCAGGTGGAAAAAATTAATGCCAACGTTAATATAGAACTAATTACCATTTTGAACTGCTTATTCATATTGTATACCTCTTTCTTTTAAATATCTATGCACTTATTCCCTGCGAATCTTAGAATATTTAGCCATTGTATATCTTCCCAACCTAAAAAGTACGTTTTATTGACGAAAAACGACTTGTTTACCCGCCGAAACAATACTCTTGTATAGTTGCGATTCCGAGGACTTCTTCGGCTAGTTTCTGAATTGACTTACCGACATCTGCTTTCACATTTGGCGGTATAGCATTTCCTGCTTTGGCATAGGCAATCAGAGCGGCGGCGGCTTTTTTTACACCACCGATAGCTTTAACATATTTCCTGATTTTGAGTAGCTTGGCACCTGCAAATACGGTTCCACCAATAACCACCGTAATAGCAGCCGCACATTTAGCTCCATCCCAAAAATCTTGTGTTGTAATCTCATTGGAGCTTACCATAAGTTCTTTTTGAGTTTTAAACTCTAAGGAACCTCTGATTTAATCCGCCCCTCTACCGAAGAGAGGAGAACTCTGGTAAAATAGAACTATCAATTCACAGGCGGTGCAGAGAAATGAAAAAGCAACAAACTTTTACGGATATCGAATAT
>NZ_VWXL01000037.1 GCF_009746625.1 Caproicibacter fermentans | reverse complement strand
TATTCGATATCCGTAAAAGTTTGTTGCTTTTTCATTTCTCTGCACCGCCTGTGAATTGATAGTTCTATTTTACCAGAGTTCTCCTCTCTTCGGTAGAGGGGCGGATTAAATCAGAGGTTCCTTAGATTATGATTTACTTAATCGGATTGATGATTTGATTAAACAATATGCAGTTACACAGCAACTGAATGAATTTATGGAGATTCGAAATTTCTATGACATGCTCTCGCAATCCCCTACCACGGGAGACAATACATATTCTATATATTGCAAGCTAAAGCAATTTGACTTTGAATTGCCATTGAAAGCTGAATTGGCCAGAGCCTGTTTCCATTTTTTCTATACTATGACTCAAACAAACGATAAATATCAAAAAATGCTTTTAAATGAATGTTTACAGTATGCAAAGAATAAGCTTATGCTTTCAAATTTTATCAATCCGATTCAACTAAAACCAGCAGATGAAACTATTATTCGTCTTACGATCGTTTATGAAATTGCACCTTACATCTTAGATGTAAGAAATGACATTGATGAGTTTAACCTGTTATACACACTCAGCCAACAGCTTTCTATAGAATCCAGAGCAAAAGGGGAAAAAGGTCTTGCACAGTATATTCAAAATATTTTCAATCGAAAAGCATTCCTTTTTGCCAATCCTACTCAATGTGAAATTTACTATGAGAGGGCAAAAAAGTACTTTTCTGAATGTCAAATTTGGGACGAATATTGTATAACCCTCGTTTGCCAGGCGGGTACCGACATCGTTATTCAAAAATATCAAGAAGCACAGATTTGTTGTAACTCTGCTGCTGAAATTGCAGATAGAGAAGGTATAATGCTTCCGCAGCCTGCTAAAATTAACAACAACTTGTTGATCGCTCAATTTCTAGAATTTGAACAAAATTCAAGTAATCAGCAGGAATGTGCAACTAAAGCGAAAAACACTCGTCTACTTCTTGCACAAGAATTACAGGGTACTCCTTGTGCAACCGAATTTGTCATTTTAACAAATCTATGCTCCCTGTGCTTATATTGCGACGACGATGCAAGTTACAGCAATTACAAAGATAAAATTGAAAATTTAATGCAATGCACAGATGTATCCGATGTTAGTGATGAAAATATAGATGATTTTTACCGATACTATTTCGTGTGGTTTGAAGCTTACCGAGCTTTGCGAGACAAGAAATGGGAACTAGCAGAAAAGCTATTTCATAAAATAGATGGCTTTATACCAGCACTATTTAAAAAGCAGGAAATTTTCTGGGAAAAGAAGAATGCTGCTCTTAAAAGACTCATACTTTCAAAAGAAGTGCTAAGCGCCTATGATTTTTGTATTCATTTGGTTCAAACGGATCGACGAGAAACGGTGCTATCCAAATTCTTTTTCAGAGGATTGATGCTTTCTGATCTGCAATACACTTCGTATCAGTAAATCTTTTAATTTTAATAATTAGAGAACATACAAGATACAATCGTCTTATAGATATCTTCGTATTGTAACCCATACTCATTGAAGAGATAAGCTACTGAGCTATGATGAATGGTATATGGAGTGCCAGCAATATCAAATAGGTAAGGAATGTTATCCCGAACCCTAAAATCGAACCGGGCGTAATCTTTAATATTCAATATGGAGGCAGCATGTTCTGCGGTCGCACAAATGCTACTGGCTACAGGGGTCTGTAGCAATTGAAAACCATATTGATATCCATTGGATATCTGTGTATCCATAAAGGTTCTGTCTTTTGGAAATGTAATGACAACTGGCGTCATGGCATAATAATCTTTGTGATATTGCAGTACAAGCACCTCACACTCCATTCCATCAATAAATTCCTGGACCAAAACCTGTTTGGGATTTACACTGGTAGCTACTTGGCGCAATTTTGGATATGCATCTGAAGAAAATAACATTTTACATTCGCGCGTTAGTCCGATACTTGCTGATTCACAAACATTTTTAATGAGTATTTCATGTCCTTCAAGAGCCGTATTTAGCTCAGAAAGGTTTTCTTGTTTGGGATTAAACACAACTGAAATAGGGACATTGATGTTGTGGACTGAAAGGATGTCAGAAAAGTCTGGCTTATTCCTTAGCAGAGATATAACGAATGCGTCACTACCAGTATATTTTATATGATAAAGGTCACAGAAAGATGGAATCAGCGATTTCTTTCCTGGCATCTTACCATCGCGGGCCAAATTATATACAATACAACCGTTAGGATCAATATGGTTTCGTAAAATATACTCAATAAAGGAAATCTCAGAATAAAATACTCGAACAAATCCAAATACGTTGAAGAGCGCGGATGCAATTTCTGCAAACTCGGTACGCGAAAAGAATTCACTTTCATCAGCGTGACAAATACGATTATCGCTTTCCTTTATTGTTTGTACTTGCGCATCTGCAATAACATATACGTCAAAGTCAATATTATCAATATTATACTGGGAAAGAATGTTTTCGATTATTTGATGGTTGCGCATCTCTATTTCCTCCTTCAATGAACGAAGGATAATTACATATTATCCTTCATTCATTTGAATTGTTTTGGACAACAAAAAAGCTCCCGTGCAAACGGGAGCTGAAATTGAAAATCATAAGGTAATTCGGTTTCTTGGGTGTTTTTTTCTCATAATGTTCTTTTGTTTACTTAATGATACATGTGTATAGATTTGTGTTGTTGTAATAGAACTGTGACCTAAAATACTTTGTATATAGCGTATGTCAACATCATCTTCCAACATCAGAGTGGCAAAAGAATGCCGAAGCATGTGTGGTGTGACGCGCTGTGTTATTTTGGCTAGTTCAGCATCTGATTTAATCATACCACGGACAGACTGTTCACTAAGTCTGCCACCCAGTCTATTTACAAAGAACCATCCAGACTCTGAGATCTTTTGAGAATAAGCTTTCTGATATGTACGCAGCGCTGTGAGAGTATCAGGATTGCTAATAAAGATAATTCTTTCCCGTGAACCCTTTCCCTGTACCTTAACAAATCCGTTTTTGAGGTCAATTTCCGAAGGCCTTATAGAACACAGCTCCGAAACGCGCAAGCCAGTTGCAAATAGAAGTTCTAAAACCGCTATATTTCTCAAACTGACGTAATACTGACATTGTGTCTGTTGCTGTTTTGCTGATTGATATGCTGCTCTCAAGAGTTTTTGAATAGTGGATAATGGCAAGGCTTTTGGAAGTACAAGTGGCTCGCGAAAATCCAAATGAATTTTGCTAATTGGATTGGATGTAATTTGCTCATCAAAGTAGAGGTAATTAATGAAGGCTCGGATACAGGCAATTTTCCTTTTTACGCTTTTTGGCTTGTATTTTACATGCAGCCTTTGAATATATTTACAAATGCAATCTTTTGAAAGTGGCTCTGGTTCGTCCACAAAAGAATTTTCAAACTGCGAGAGGTCAATCCGGTAAGCTTTCAATGTTTTGTCATTCAGCATTTTTTGATACTGGCAATAGGTTAAGTAATTACTAATTTGTGAGTGTAACTGGTTCATGATGTTCCTCCTGCTTTTTAAATTGAATTCATTATGAACTGTTTTTCAAGGTCTGTCGAATATATCATGGATCATTCCAATACCTCTGCGAGCTTTTATCCAACACATACAATAGTGAGATAATTTCATAACCAAAGAGCTAATGCCTTATAGAATATGAAGGCATTGGCTCTTTTTTGTATTTCCTTCATGAAGATGTATAACGGAATCCAATATCGAAAATGAAACGGAGGCGATACGTTGAGAAAGGACGAAAAACTTCGGACAATCTATGAAACGATTGCCCCCTACATTACCCGAACCGGAAACAACTGGCGCGATTACCTGACGTTTGGAGCACGGTTTTTCAAGCATTCCTTTGATAATATGCTGCTGATCTACGCGCAGAATCCCGACGTAACGATGCTTGCCACCACCAAACAGTGGAATCAGGCGGGTCGATATGTGAACTCAGGGGCGAAGGGCATCGCCGTCTGCGAATACGAAAATGCCAGACTGACGATCAAATACCTTTTCGATATTTCACAGACCAACGGGCGGGCAATCAAACCGACCGACTGGCAGTTGACAGAGAACACAAAAAGTGAAATCTCAAAGCGGCTGGCTTTTTCCCATGGTTTTGAAGACGGCGGGTTTCCTGACCTGCTTCACCATCTTGCCGCTGAAGCGGTTTCTGACCACTATGAAGCCTATTTGCAAGATTTGTTATCGCCGGAGTATAATTGACCGAGATCGCCGGCGGAATTGACCCACTCAAGAATAACGGCTACCATGGCATAAAGAAACGCCATGGAGGTAGGCCGGATGTTAAGGAGTGGAATGATACAC
>NZ_VWXL01000036.1 GCF_009746625.1 Caproicibacter fermentans | reverse complement strand
TTGGCTGGTAACGGCCCGGAACAATAGGTGATGCCAACATCTTCATATTCCTCAATAGCTCAGCCGGTAGAGCATGCGGCTGTTAACCGCAGGGTCGTTGGTTCGAGTCCAACTTGGGGAGCCATAAAAAGTCGTCCGCATTCGTGGACGGCTTTTTTGTTGAAGAAAATTATTTTGCAGGCGCGCAATCACTTGCAGCCGCAGATTGGGCGGGTTTTACCCGGAAGGCGGGAAAAGCAGCGGATGATAACCCACATACTGCAAGAGACGGTTTGTGCGTCGTACCTGACCAAAGATTAAATAGTTAAGCAAAGTTGATCGATTATGAAACATTTTTTAAATATACTGCATACAGTAATTGTGATAAGTCCATTACAGAAGGCGGTTGTTTAAAAAATGCACAATCCATAGTCAAATCTGAAGGTGTTTTTATATGAGCATACAAATAAATGAATAATTTAAATATGAACTTGCAATTATTACTTGAGTGATATATAATAAGGCATCAAGATTTAACGGTGTTTGAGCAGCACCGGCGAAATTGAATCACCATTCTTATACCAGCAGGCGGATATGAAATATCGGCAAAGGCGCCGGACCTATTTAATAGGTCCGGCGCCTTTTTGGGTAAGAACAGGTGCGCATTGGGGTATGAATCGAATCAAGAACGGAGGGTCATTATGAATTTTGCTGTTATGCAAACGGGGCTACAAAATATTCTTTTATCAGCGGTGAGCGCGGCTTCGCTCCCCGCAGAGCTGCTGACTTCCATTAATACGGTATGGACTCTGATTTCCGCGTTTCTGGTGTTTTTTATGCAAGCCGGATTCGCAATGCTGGAAACGGGCTCAACACGTTCGAAAGGCGCCGCCAATATTATGATGAAGAACCTGATGGACTTTTGCATCGGGTCCATCGCGTTCTATTTTGTCGGTTACGGCTTGATGTTCGGCCAAAGCGTGGGGGGCCTGTTTGGCGGATCGGATTTCTTTGGGACGATTGATCATACGATTTCGGTTTGCGGGATTCCGGTCGATGCATTTATTCTTTGGGAGACCGTTTTCTGCGCAACCGCCGCGACCATTGTATCGGGTGCCATGGCGGAACGCACCAAATTTATTGCTTACTGCATCTACAGCGCGGTCATTTCGCTGGTGATTTACCCGGTCGCGGGCCACTGGATCTGGGGCGGCGGCTGGCTTGCCCAAATGGGCTTCCAGGATTTTGCCGGTTCCACGGTTGTTCACTCCATCGGCGGTTGGGCCGCTCTGGTCGGCGCAGCGATGCTTGGGCCCCGTATCGGCAAATACTCAAAAGACGGAAAGCCCAACAGTATTCCCGGCCACAGCATTACGCTTGCCGCGCTCGGCGTCTTTATTCTTTGGTTTGGTTGGTTTGGATTTAACCCGGGCTCTACTCTGTCCGCGCTGACGCTGGGCGACGATGGAAAGTTCAGCATTGCGTCAATCGGGACCATCGCGATGACCACCAATATTGCCGCAGCGGCAGGCGCTTTCGCTGCAATGATCTACACGTGGTTCAAGCACAAAAAGCCATCCGTCAGCATGGCGCTGAACGGAGCGATCGGCGGATTGGTTGCAATAACCGCCGGCTGCGCCTATGTCAGCATTGAAGGCGCTCTGGTCATCGGTTTGATTGCTGGCGTGCTTGTGGTCGCGTCGATTGAATTCTTTGAAAAGGTTCTGAAAATCGATGACCCGGCGGGCGCGATCAGCTGCCATTGCACCTGCGGCGTTTACGGCACCTTGATGGTCGGCTTGTTCGATACCAGCAAGGGCCTGTTCTACGGCGGCGGACTGGGACTGTTCGGTGTTCAGCTGCTTGGCGTTCTGACTGTCGGCGCATGGACCGCGGCAACAAGCTTTGTGCTGTTCAAAGTTTTGAAATCCACGGTTGGCCTGCGGGTCAGCGCGGAAGAAGAGCTTGCCGGACTGGATGTTTCCGAGCATGCAGAGGAAGGTTATCCCGATTTTCAGCAGATCGATACGATCCATATGGCGTGATTCGAAATACGAACTATATAAGCGCCGCCCTGAATGGGCGGCGCTGTTTTTTTGCATTTTTCCGTTAAACATATTTATTCTGAGAAATGCGTGGATATTTCGAGCAAAAAAATAAGGCCAATGTTGCTGAGCATTATGAAATAACGCTAAATTTAATCGAGAATATCAGACTAAAATAGCAATATTTGCACGGTTAAAAAACAGAAGAGCAAAAACCGCTGTTGTAATTCCAATGAGGAAACGATAAAGTTAAAATATAGATTATTTAATAACCTGATAGAAAACAGGATGAAATTGATGGGAGGAAGATATTATGAAAAGGTTATTAGCTGTTCTTTTGTCCACCCTGCTTTGCGGGGGGACCATGGCCGGCTGTTCAGGAGGAGCAAATCCGGTCGGCTCAAAAGCGGATGCCGCCGTTTCGCCCGCAGCTGAGGCCGGCAGCGAAGCGGTTAGCAGCGAGGGCATTCCGACGGATCCGGTTACTCTTCGATTTGAATGGTGGGGCGGAGATGATCGCCATGAGGCAACATTGAAGGCCATTAAAAAGTTTGAGGAAAAGTATCCCTACATAACCATAAACGCCGAGTATGCTGGCTTTAACGGAATGCAGGAAAAGGTCAACACTCAGTTTGCGGGGCATACCGCGCCGGATATTGTCCAGGTAAATCACGATTGGATTCCGTCGCTTTCACCAGACGGCAAGGGGTTTTACGACTTGAAAACTCTTGGCGGCATTATCGACCTTTCCCAGTGGGATGACAGTACTCTGGAATTCGGGATGAGAAAGGGGAATCTGAACGCGATTGCCGTTTCGGTTACCGGGCGCAGCTTCTTCTACAACAAGACTGCTTTTGACAAGCTAAACGTCGGCATTCCGAAGACGTGGGATGATCTGATTGAAGCGGGCAAAAAATTCGAGGCGGCCGGCAAAGACATGTATCCGACGGACCTTGATACCGGCAGCGGTTATACTTCCTTTTACGCAGCGGTTGCTTACGAGCAGCAGAAAACGGGCAAGGAATTTTTGGACCAGAATGGAAAGATCGGGTTCAGCATCGATGAGATCAAAGACGCGCTCGATTTTTATATGAAACTTGAAAAGAACCATGTCACAAGAACACAGAAACAAATTCAAAACGACGCCGGAACGACACCGCTGTACCAGACAGACAATTTCATTTCCGGCAAGGTCGCGGGCATGTTGGAGTGGAGTTCATCCGTCGGCAAATTCAGCAAGGTGCTGACCGAAAAGAAGAGCGAGCTGGTTTTGGGCGAACTGCCGGAGTTGTCGGGCGCAAAAATGAGCGGCTGGTTGGAAAAGCCGTCCCTCCTGCTGGCAATCAGCGCGGAAACAAAATATCCAAAACAGTCCGCTTTGTTCCTCAACTGGCTGCTGAACGACCCTGACGCCGCGGTCGTCCTCGGTACATCGCGGGGCATTCCATCCAGCAAAGCGGCAATGAAAGCACTCTCTGCCTCGGATAGTAATTTGGAAAAGGACCTTTCCTATCAGGGAACCTTGCAGATCATGAATTGCAAACCGGTGCTGCAGAGTCCTTACATGAACAATTCCGACATGGCGCAGGCCTACATCACGGCGGTCCAGTCCATTTCCTACGGCACGGCGGATACCCAAAGCGCCGCGCAGACGCTTTATGATACCATGCAGAGCGTCCTTTCCGGTATTGTTGAGTAAAAGTATGTTTTGATAAATTCCTCTGACAACGCGGGCACGCTGTATGGAAGACCGCAGCGTGTCCGTATGCTCTTAAATTAGCATAGCAAGCGGAGAGAGATGAGTGGAAATGGAAGCTACTGCATCGGACAATAAAAGAAGTCAGAAAAAAACGAAGTCTGCACGCAAATTGGGGGAGAGCCGTTTTCACGGGCTGCTTTATGTGGCGCCGTGGTGTATTGGGTTTCTGCTGTTTACCTTGTACCCGTTTATCACATCCTTTTACCTCAGTTTCACCAGGTTTAATCTGGTAACCGACCCCAAATGGGTCGGTCTGGCAAACTATATCCGGTTATTTCAGGATCCTATCTTCAAAAAGTCGATTTCGGTTCTGTTTGAATATGTCGTGATGGAAGTCCCGCTGAAAATTGTATTTTCCCTGCTGATCGCGATGATTCTGAATATGAAAATCAGAGGAATCAATTTTTTTCGTACGGCGTACTACATTCCATCCATTCTGGGTTCTAACGTGGCGATCGCGGTGCTGTGGAAGTTTATTTTCCAGTCAAACGGTCTTGCAAACCAAGTCCTAGCCGCTTTTGGCGTGCCGCCTGTTGGGTGGTTCGGGGAGCAGTTCCCCGCCCTGATGACGATCGCGTTGCTGCGCGTATGGGAATTCGGCTCCACCATGGTTATCTTTCTCGCGGGTCTGCAAAGCGTTCCGGGAGAACTGTATGAAGCGGCCAGTGTGGACGGCTGTTCCAAAATAAGGCAGTTTTTCAAAATCACGGTCCCGCTTTTAAGCCCGACGATTTTTTATAATCTGGTGATGCAGCTGATTATGGCATTCCAGGAATTCAACGGACCTTATCTGATTACATCCGGCGGGCCCCAGCACGGAACCTATCTGCTTTCCATGTACATTTACGATCAGACCTTTAAAAGCTATAAAATGGGTTACGCCGCGGCGATGAGCTGGATTCTGTTTGTCATTATTCTGGTATTCACGCTGCTGGTATTCCGCTATTCCAAGTACTGGGTCTTTTATAACGACGATGGAAAGGGGAACGACAATGCTTGATGCACTGGTCAAAAAGCAGGTCCGTAAAGTGATTTTATATGTTATTTTGATTGCCGTAAGCATCGTTATGCTGTATCCGATGCTCTGGCTGTTCGGCGCCAGTTTTAAAAGCAACGCGGATATCCATTCATCCATCTGGTTTATGCCGAAATCGTTCAGTGCGGAACCGTATCGGCACGGCTGGGTAACAGGCTCTGAGTATACTATGGGGCACTATTTTCTCAACACGTTTAAAATGGTAATTCCAACCGTAATTTTCACGATCGTTTCCAGTGTTCTGACGGCCTACGGTTTTGCCAGATTTGAGTTCCCCGGTAAGAAAGTGCTGTTTTCTCTCCTGATTGCCACAATGCTGTTGCCGGTCATTATCCTGAGAATTCCGCAGTACGTCATGTGGGGATGGTTTCGGGTTCTGGATACCTACACGCCTTTGGTGCTGCCCCATCTGTTCGCGAGCGATGGAGTTTTTGTGTTTTTGCTGATTCAGTTTTTTAGAAGCATTCCGAAAGATTTGGATGAAGCTGCGAAGATAGACGGCTGTTCCCGCATAAATACGTTAATCCGCATTCTGGTTCCGGTGATTAAACCGGGGATTGTATCCATCGGGCTGTTTTCTTTTATGTGGTCGATGAATGACTTTATCGGGCCGTTAATCTATATTTCCAGCGTAAAAAAGTATCCGGTTACGATTGCGCTGCGCATGTCGATGGACGCGACCGGCAACGGGTATGATGAAAATCAGATTATCGCGATGTCCGTCATCAGTCTGATTCCGTCGATCATAGTATTTGCGCTGGGGCAGAAGCAGTTTGTGGAGGGCCTGACGACAGGAAGTCTTAAGGGTTAGCCGTTTTGTCCTTATGCTCCGGGCTGTAATATCTGCGGTACTGAGTCGGCGACATTCCGGTACCCAGCTTAAACATCCGGCTGAAATGGGCGCTGGTGTTGAACCCTGTTTTTGTCGCGATGCTGCTGATCGAACATCCGGTGGTCTCCAGCAATTTTTTTGCCGCGCGGATCCGCACGCTGTTGATATATTCGACCACGGATAAATTTGTCGTCTTTTTAAACAAATGGCTCAGATAATAGGGACTGATATAAAATTGGGCGGCTATTCCTTTCAGATTTAGCTGAGATGTATAGTTCTTTAAAATAAAAGCGATGATCCTATCGACGGTCTTATTACTCAGCTTTTCAGAGTTCTCATGCCGTGCCGCCTGTTCTTCGGCACAGCTTTTCAGGGTAATCAGCAGTTCGGCAAGCAGGGCGCGGCGCAGAACGACCGCTTCCGGAGAGTTCCTGCCGTTCAAATCGTACAACCGCTGAAAAATGCTCTCAAACAGGCCCTGCAGTTTCATGGAAACGGTCAAAACTTTGATGCCGAGGCTGAAAAAAGAAAAAGGGTCAAAGCCCCAGTCCCACGACCGGCCGAAATATTCAGGATTGAAATTCAGTACATAGCGGGTGTGAGGGGCATCGCCGGAGGAGGCAGTTTTATGTATTTCGTCTGGGCCTATGATGACGATGTTGCCGGCATTGACGGGGTATACGGAGTCGTCGATGAAATATTTCCGGGCCCCTTCGGCCAGATAGTAAATTTCATATTTTTTGTGCATATGAAAGGTTTTCATGTCATACCCGGCTGTTCGGTGAGACTTGCTGATAAAAAAATCGTAATGAGGAGAATAGACGTATTCCCTGACTATGGTTGACACCGCCTTTCGTTCTAGATATTTTCATTTTACACTATTTTTCCTGTTTTGCAATATCAAGATATTCATGCATTGTAGGTGACAAATTGTGGATTTCAAAATTATCGGTCTTTTTGTTCGCAGTGTCTCGTTTGAACTGACGAACTCGGACTGCTATCATTCCCGGATTCCGTATGATGTTGAACTCAACGGCAGAAAAATCGCTGAAAATCTGAACCGCAATATTTTCAGCCTTTACGACCTAAGGCCGAATACGGAGTATCGGGTGACCGTTTCCGCAAACGGTACAGCCGTTTCTCATGCTTTTACCACAAAGAGGGAGAGCTTCCGGCTGAACGCGCGGGACTTCGGCGCCGCCGGAGATGGCGTGAAACAGGATACCTCCGCGATTCAGGCTGCGATTTTATGCTGTCCGAAGAACGGAACGGTGTTGATTCCGAGCGGAGTTTACCTGACGGGTCCGCTGTTTCTGAAAAGCGATATGACGCTGGAGCTTGCGGAAGGCGCCATGCTGCTTGGAATGACCGACCGCAGCGTTTATCCGGTTCTCCCGGGAGTAACACAGTCCGAGGATGAACGGGAGGAGTATTACCTCGGTAGTTGGGAGGGGAATCCGCTGTCCTCTTTTGCAAGCCTTCTAAACGGAATCCATGTCAGCAATGTTGACATTGTCGGTCCGGGTATTATAAACGCGAATGCGGCTCAGGGGGACTGGTGGCGGAATCCAAAGGTAAAGCGCGGTGCCTGGAGGCCCAGGATGCTCTTTCTGAACGGATGCGAGCAGATTCGTGTTCAGGGTATAACGCTTGAAAATTCCTATGCCTGGACGGTTCACCCATTTTACAGTAAAGACGTCAGTCTTCTGGATATTCGGATTTACAATGACCCGGATTCCCCGAATACGGATGGAATCGACGTGGAGGCTTGCAGCGGCGTGAAAATCTGCGGCGCTGTCATTTCAGTTGGGGACGACTGCGTCGCTCTGAAATCCAGCAAAATCTATATGGGCAGCCGTTTGAAAACACCAACTTGCGGGATTGCGCTGAGAAACTGTCTGCTGGAGCGGGGGCATGGCGCCGTGGTGATCGGCAGCGATGTTTCCGCAGGCGCGCGGAGCATTAGTGCCACACAGTGCGTGTTTCAGGGAACCGACCGCGGCCTGAGAATCAAAACAAGGCGCGGAAGGGGCGAATTGTCAGTCGTGGATCGCGTTTCTCTCGAAAATATATGGATGGATCGGGTCAACACACCTTTTGTCGTCAATATGTTCTATTGCTGCGACCCGGACGGGCACAGTGATTATGTTTCCTCGAAAAAACCGGTTCCGGTCAACGAGTTTACTCCCAGGGTCGGTAACCTGAGCTGCCGCAATATTGTATGCGAGCATTGCAGCACTGCGGGAGTGTTCCTTTGCGGTCTGCCGGAAATGCCGATTGAAAGCGTGAGCTTTCGGAATGTGCGGATTTCCTTTGCGGCGGACGCACGGGCCGGGTACCCGGCGATGATGGACGGTTTGGAACCGGTCGCGAAGTTGGGGCTGTTTGCACGTAATGTGAAAAAGCTGTCGCTTGCCGGTGTAACGATCGAGGGGTTTGAAGGAGAAAAAACGGACTTTGCAGATATTGAGGAGCTGTGGGAGGAAGAATCCAATGGACACGGAGACAATTAGCCGGTTGGGGAGGTTCGCGGATAGCTTAATGGAACGAAGCTGCGCGCAAAGCCCTGCATGGAACCTGGAACGGCTTCAAAAGCCGGATAAAAACCGATGGAATTATGTCGATGGCTGTATGTTATCTGCGTATCTGCAGCTTTATGCGGCGACGGGAAAGGAAAAATATCTGAAATTCACGGATTCCTTTATGGGCGAACTTCTGCGGGAGGACGGTTCTCCTCCCGCGCTGTCTGACGATGACCGCAGTCTGGACGCCATTGCGCCCGCAAGAGTTTTTTTCCCCTTGTTTGATCTGACGGGCAAAGAGAAATATCGCAAAGGGATGGACTTCTTTTTCTCCAGGCTGATTGAGATTCCGCGGACGCGGGAAGGAAATTTTTGGCATAAAATTTCCTACCCGTGTCAGGTGTGGCTGGATGGGCTTTATATGGCCATGCCGTTTTTTATGATGTATGAGAACCGGTATGACGGAATGAAAAACTATTTTGATATCTACACCCAGTTTTCGGTAGTCCGCAAAAGAATGAGGGATGAAAAAACAGGTCTGTACTATCACGGTTACGATGAGAGCCGCACCGCGGGCTGGGCAGACAAAATGACTGGGTGCTCCCCTTCTTTCTGGCTCCGCGCGGAAGGATGGCTCTTAATGGCATTGGTCGAGACGCTGGAAGTGATGGACGAACAGCTTTATTATGAATACCGCGGCCTTCAGTCCATGATGCGCGAGCTCTTGGACGCGGTGCTTGTATTTCAGGATTCTACCGGCATGTTTTATCAGGTAGTCGACCGGGGAATGGAAAAAGGCAATTATCTCGAAACCAGCGGAACGGCAATGATTGCGTACAGCATTTTAAAAGCAGTTCGCCTGCATCTCCTGCCGGTTCGTTACGCGGAGCGCGCAAAGCAGGCTTTTAACGGCATTCTGAACCGGTACTTCATGGACGGACCGCTGAATCCGTCTCTTGGGGGCGTCTGCATGGTCGCTGGGTTGGGGGGGCCGGAAGAACGGGATGGAACTCCCGTTTATTATTATGGGGAACCTGTCGTACAGAATGAGGGGAAAGGTGTTGCCCCTTTTTTGATGGCGTTTGCCGAGCTGCTCAGAATAGATGAGGCACCGACCGAGCCGAAAGAGGGGAGACTTGGCCTGTGATTGCCGTCGGAGTGCGTGCGCACGACTATGGGTGCCGCGAACCGGAACAGCTTTTTTCACAAATATCTCAGGACGGTTTCAGCTGTGTACAACTCGCGTTTCAAAAGGCGATTGCCGGTGTGAAAGAGCTGAATGACCTGACTTCGGAAATCGTGAACCGAACAGCCGCCGCCATGAAAGGGAATCGACTCAGCACAGCGGTGTTCGGCGCTTACACAGACCTTGCCCTGCCGGACCGTAAAGTCCGTGATAAGAATGCTGAACTGCTGCTGCGCTGTTTGCCTTACGCAAAGCGGTTGGGTGCCGGCTGCGTCGGATTGGAAACCACGGCGCGGGAAAAGCAGGGCGGAATGTCGCGCAGAGATGCGCTGCGGGTTTTTCTGGAAACACTGGAACCTATTTTGCGGGAGGCGGAGAATACCGGCGTCATCCTTGCGATCGAACCTGTTCTCGCGCATACGGTCAACACGCCGGAATGCGCTCTGCAAGTTTTGCGGGCCGCCGCTTCACCGAATCTGAAAGTGATTTTCGATCCCTGCAATCTGCTTTCCCCGAAATCTGCCGGCGCGCAGCGTGAAATTTGGGACCGGATGTTTCATCGACTTGGAAAAGACATCGTGTCCGTTCATTTTAAAGGAAGGGCCGTTGACCGGCGGGGACAGCTATATAAAACGGATTTGGCCCACTCCGTGCTGGATTATCCGTATTTGTTTGAGCAGCTGAAAAAACTGCCCCAAAATCTCAGTATTCTCAGGGAAGAGGCCAACCCGGCTTTCGCCGCGCGGGACTGCGCGTTTTTGAAAGACGGGCTGTTGAAATGAAAGCATGAGGGCAACGGTTTCAAAAGACGGGTCGGGAGAGTTCACGACCGTCGCGGAAGCAGCCAAGGCAGCCCACGGAGATAAAATGGAGATCTACATTAAGAACGGATGGTATCGGGAGAAGCTGACGCTTTTCGCAAATGAGATCCAACTGGTCGGCGAAGACCCGGACCGAACCGTCATTTCTTTTGGCGATGGTGCAAATTTTTCGGGCGCAAACGGGGAAATGCTTGGAACATTTCGGAGCTATACCCTGTACATGAATGCCCGGCGCGCTCTTCTGGAAAATCTGTCCGTGAAAAACACCGCGGGCAACGGCGACATCGCCGGGCAGGCGGTTGCCGTTTACACGGATTCCTCTCTGGCTCGGTTTGAGCATGTGAATATCACCTCGCGGCAGGATACCCTATTTTTGGCACCGCTACCGGACCAACCGAGGATCCCCGACTCGTTTAAAGGGCCGGGCGAGCAAATGCCGCGACGGCCCTGCATGGATTATTTCAGGGACTGTCGTGTGGAGGGAGACGTCGATTTCATTTTTGGAGGCGCGGAGGCAGCGTTTGAAAACTGTGAGATTGTTTCCGCTAACCGGGGAAAAAGCATTAACGGCTATGTGACAGCGGCCTGCACGCCGCTGGACCAGACATACGGATTTCTTTTTTACCGCTGCCGCCTTGACTCTGACTGTGCTCCCGGTACGGTATACCTGGGGCGGCCTTGGAGGGAGCACGCTGCTGCGGCTTTTTTGAACTGTAAGATTGGTTCCCACATTACGGAAAGGGGATGGGCGGATTGGGAAGGCCGCCCTCAGGACCGGACAGCGGTTCGGTTTGAGGAATTCGGCAACCGGGGGTCCGGCGCTGCTGTCTCGGCACGGGCACCGTGGGTGCACCTGCTAACGAGAAAAGAAGCGGCCAGGCGAATTAATCGTATTCATGAAATCGACCGGCTAACCTTGCAATCCCATAGGAACCGCCCTGAAAATTTCTGATGGGCAGCCTACCCTACGGCATCATAAAAGAAGCCTACCCAAAAGGGTGGGCTTCATTTATGGGAACAAGTAAATTCAAGCAGACGGTGTATCTGAAGCGTGCCGGGATGTAAAGAAATGCAGACGACTTATCAAAAAAATCGAACCGGTCTGTTGAAATTGAGATTTATCATGATTGATCTGCTGTTTGACTATAACGGATCAGCGGCATAAAAATTTCGTCTACAATCTCCGTGACGGTTGTGTCGGAAATTTCCTGTTTTGTAATTAGTTCATACTGCAACAGGTCAATGGGCAGGGTGATGATCCTGGGCGACAGCCCTTCAAGGCAGACTTCCCCACGCTTTTCCGCGTTTTTCATCATGGCCGTCATCGCAGCCGTCAGCTTGTTTTCCGATTTCCACTGAGCAAATTGCGGCATGGCCGCGGCGATATGACGCCAAATCAACGGCTCCATCATAAGTCCCCGGATCGTCTGCACGCCGATTGCCTTCAGCGGTCGAATACGCTCTTGCAGATAGGCATACACGTCATCCCGCAGATTTCCGGTATTTGGAACCGCTTCGGTGATTTTAGGCAGACGCTTATGCAAGGCAGCAATCACAAGTTCATACTTGTTTGCCCAGCGGCGGTAAAGGACAGCCTTGTTGGTCCCCGCCCGATCCGCTACTTTTTCCATCGTCAGGTGTGCATAGCCGATTTGGTCGAGTTCATCCAACGTGGCATCCATAATTGCCTCTTCCAGAATCTCTCCACGACGGCGAGTGCCTTTTTTTTGCTCGTCCATCCTTCATTCCCTCCAATCCTTTAATCCCATCCATCGTTATAGAATGTGCATATAGGAAACGATATAGTTTCTTATATTCATGTGAAGTATGCGAATTGAAAGTATTTCGCATTTATTTTATCATATGCATATAAGAAACGCAACCGTTTCTTTTGAAAAAGGAGGATGATATTCTTGAGTACAAAAAAAGTAAGGCCGGTAAAAGAAAGACTTGATCCGGTGGCACTGCGGGTTGCTATTATTCTGATCGTCGGCGCGCTCGCACCGCTGTTTGATTCCACGATGGTCAATGTGGCGCTCCACACCATCGCGGCCGAAATGAAGGCAACTATCTCCGTCGTGCAGTGGGTTACGACGGGCTATGTGCTGGCAATGGGGCTGGCTGTTCCGGTCTCCGGCTGGGCCACCAGACGGTTTGGATGCAAACGGCTCTATATCTTTTCCCTGGTCATTTTCCTGATTGGTTCCATCTGCACCATGCTTTCCTGGAGCATTGAGAGCATGATCGCGTTCAGGGTTATTCAGGGCGTCGGCGCCGGACTGTTGATGCCGACCCTTCAGACGGAGCTTGTTCAGGTTTCCGGCGGCCGCAATCTCGGGCGAATTATGGCAATTATCAGCATACCATCTTTGCTCGGGCCGATTCTCGGGCCGGTGCTGGGCGGCATCATTGTCAATAACTTGGGTTGGCACGCCATCTTCTGGGTCAATATTCCGATCTGCATCGTAGCGATTCCCCTCTCCGTATGGGGGATACCGAAAGATAATCTTCTCGATCAGAAAGCTTCCATTGATCTGCTCGGTATGCTTTTGTTATCGCCCGCATTCGCAATCTTGATTTACGGTATCGTCCAGATAAGCACGCACGGCGGCGTTGCGGACAGCGCGGTCTATATTCCGCTGCTCATCGGCCTCGTTTTGATGGTTCTGTATGTTGTTCATGCCTTGCAGACAAAACGGGAAACGGCGCTGAACGTGCGGCTGTTCAAATCCCTCAATTTTTCCGTCTCAAATATCCTGCTGATTTTCAGCGGCATTATTACAAACGGGGCCATGCTGATGCTGCCGCTCTATTATCAGGAAGTGCGCGGCGCAAGCGCGCTTGCTGCGGGGCTGTGGATGATTCCGCAAGGCGTAGGCATGCTGCTCACCCGGAGCTGGGCCGCCAAAGCGGCTGATCGCGGCGGTTCGCGCAATATTGTGCTTTTCAGCCTCGCCACTGTTACAATCGGCACGCTGCCGTTTGCTTTTGCCGGTACGGAATCAAATTATATCCTTTTATCTCTTGCCCTTCTCATCAGGGGGGCCGGACTCGGCGGTTTGTTTATCGCCATCATGATGTCCGCTTACGTCGGTCTGTCGAAAGAGCAAATTCCGCATGCGAGCATCGCGACAAGAATTTTTCAGACCATCGGCGGTGCTTTCGGGTCGGCGATTCTTGCAACCGTTGCGCAGGGTCAGATGGCGGGGCGTGCTGATTCCGATCTTCATGCGGCTGCGCGCGCATTCAACGTCTCTTTCTGGTGGTCCATCGGTTTTACCGTGGTCGCCGTAATCCCTACGCTGTTCTTGGCAAAAGGCAAAAAATCAGGGTCGGAAGCGGCTCAGCACTAAGTGCGGCAGAGGGGCGAGGGGCAAAGGACTGCCTCTACGGTGATTTCGGCTAATACGGGTATGCCCAAGGGGCTGCCCTGGTAACTTCATCTCGGGCAGTCAACCTGAGTGCAAAATGAATCAAGCCTGTCCCAAAGGGCGGGCTTTTACCATTCCCGGTGGGTTCTGGCAATGTGAAAGAGCCGGACCAGTGTGGAAACCAGAAGCACTCCCATCGCAAGGGCTCCCGCGATTCCCAGCGTGTGAAGGCCGGTGCTGAGAAACATGGAATTGTTGCCGATTACAACATATTCCATGGTGTAAAAGATGCCGCCGCCAGGTACAAAGGGGAGCAGCGCGATAATCTGAAATTCGGTCGCGGGTTTCTTGGCGAACCGCGCCATGCTTTCGGAATAGACCGCCGTAACAACGGTTGCGATAAAATATTGAATCATATCGTTGTGCAGGGGGGAAAGCAGAGAAAAACACAGCCAGCCGAGAAATCCTCCAAAGGAGGCAATCGTCAGTGCGCGTCCGCGGATATTAAACAGGAAGCAGAAAGCGATACAAGCGGCGTATGCCCACAGGCAGCTCAGAAATATTTCCATTATTACACCCCCAACAGCATGCGCGAGGCAGTCAGGGCAATGCCCGCGCCGATGGCGATGGCGGTTGCGACCAGGACGCTTTCGGTCAGGCGCAGAATTCCGGCGATCAGGTCGCCCGCGATAATATCCCGCATAAAATTCGTGATTGCGATTCCCGGTACCAGATTCATCAGGGAGCCGATGATTATTTTATCGTAGCTCAGGAAAAAATCGAAATTTGCCGCGGTCAGGGCAATCGCAGCCGCCACGAAACTGGCTGCAACGTTGATGAAGAAGGAATTGACGCGAAAGAGTTCCAAGGACCGTGTGACAAGCCGGATCGCCGCGCCGCAGAACAGAGCCACGGCGGTGTCGCGCGGGGAACCGCCGTAGAAGAGCGTGAAGGCCGCCCCGATCAGCGCATAAGCGAGTATCTGCATCGGAAACGACAGCGTGGGGCGCTTTCCGATGCGGTCCAGCTCCGCCCTGATTTCGGAAAACTGCGGCTTATCGCTCCAGATACGCCGGCAGAGGGCGTTCACCTGATCGACGCGGTCCAGATTCATCGTGCGCGTCGGCACGCGCTTAATCCGTGTGATCGGCCTGCCGTCCCGCGTGCAGACGGTTACCTCAATCAGGGTCGGAATGACGAACACTTCGCCGGTTTCCACGCCGTAGGCGCGGAAAATTCGCTGCATGGATTCTTCGGCCCGGTAGATTTCCCCGCCGTTGGCCACCAGAAGATAGCCGGCTTCGACCGCGGTGTTGACCAGATCACTGTAATTCATTGGCTCAGCTCCCGGCATTCAATTTCAGATTCGGGAAACTCCGCTTTTCACGGCCGCTTCCGCCACCGCTTTGGCGACAGCGGCGGGGACTTTGCGGTCGAGAGCGCTTGGAATAATATAGTCCGGCTTCAGCTTATCATCCGGGATGTAGGAGGCGATGGCGGTAGCCGCCGCGATTTTCATTTCCTCATTGATATCCGACGCCCGCGCGTCGAGCGCGCCGCGAAAAACGCCGGGGAATACCAGAACATTGTTGATCTGATTCGGGAAATCGCTGCGGCCCGTTCCGACGACCGCCGCCCCCGCCGAAAGCGCTGCGTCAGGCATGATTTCCGGCGTTGGGTTCGCCATGGCGAAAACAATCGGTTGATTCATGGAAGAAACCATATCCTCCGTGACCAGATTGGGGCGCGAAACTCCGATAAAAACGTCCGCGCCGCGCAAAACGTCGGCAAGAGAACCGCGCTCCTGTTCCAGATTGCTTCTCAGAGAAATCGCCGCCTGGCCGGAAGTCAGATTGTCGTCCCCCCTGCAGATCGCGCCGTTGAGGTCACACAAAATCACATTGCCGAACTTCATGTCCAGCAGCAGATTCCCGATTGCGATGCCGGCGGCCCCGGCGCCGTTGATGACGATTTTGGCGTTGCCCTGTTTTCTGCCGGTCACTTTGAATGCGTTAATCAGGGCGGCGGCGACGACAATAGCCGTACCGTGCTGATCATCGTGAAAAATCGGAATGTCGCAGCATTCTTTCAGCCGTTTTTCAACTTCAAAGCAGCGGGGGGCCGCGATGTCTTCCAGATTGATTCCGCCGAAGCTGCCGGCAATCAGCCGGACGGTGTTGACAATGTCGTCCGTGTCCTTTGAGCGAATGCAGAGCGGAACGGCGTCCACGTTTCCGAACGCTTTAAAAAGCGCGCATTTTCCTTCCATCACGGGCATTCCCGCTTCCGGCCCGATATCCCCGAGTCCCAGCACCGCGCTGCCGTCCGTTACAACGGCGACCAGGTTCGAGCGGCGGGTCAGTTCATAGCTTTTCCGGACGTCCTTTTGAATTTCCAGGCAAGGCTGCGCCACGCCGGGCGTGTAGGCAAGCGACAGATCGTCGCGGGTTTCCAGCGGCACGCGGCAGCCGATTTCAATTTTGCCGTTCCACTGGTAGTGCAGTTTCAGTGATTCTTTCGCGTAATCCATATTCTTTTCCCTTTCTGCTGTATTTTACCCCTATATTTCTATGATGATTCTTTTGCATTCCATTCGTCAGGATACGATTGCCAGAGTTTTCAGGACAAAGATGCCAATAAAAATGACAAACATGGAACAGAAAGTGCTGCTCAGAATAATTTCGCCGGTCAGGACTTCATCGGAGCGCATTTCCCTCGCAAGCATATAGCAGTTGACGGCGCTCGGCGAGGCGGAAACAAGAAAGGCCGTTGCCAGCTCGTAGCCGCGGAAGCCGAAAAACCAGGCGAGCGGGACAATAAAAAGAGGTGTGACAAGCACTTTCAGAATCGTGGCGGAGACCACATATTTACGGTCGGAGAGAACGGAGCTCATGGTCATCTGGGCGCCCAGGGTGATCAGGGCGAACGGCGTCGCCATATTGGACAGGGAGGCGAGCAGCTTTGTCAGGAACCCGGGCAGCGGCACGCCGAGCTGCTGCAGCAGAATCGCGGCGATCGCCGCGAGAATAATCGGATTTTTCATTACGCTGGCAAAAGCTTTTTTCAGAGGATGTGTTTTGGCATCGTCATTTTCCGGGTCCATGGCGCAAAGGATCAGTACGGCGACGATGTTGTTGACCGGAATCAGAACGGGCATCAGCATGGAAATCGCCGCGGAATGCTCCTCGCCGAAGGCCATAATCATCAGCGGGAATCCAAGCACGATGACGTTCGGCTTGAACACGGTGTGGATGATGGCGGAGGCCTTGCTTTTGTCCTTTACGATCCTCGGTACGGTCAGGCAGAGGATCAAGGCGAAGAACAGGCACCCCGAAGCCATTAAGCCGACAAATTTCCAGTCAAAAAAGTCAGCGGCCTTTGCCTGATAAATATTTAAAAATAAAAGGGCAGGCAATCCTGTCCTGAAGTTGAGCTTGCTCGCCGCGTCAACGAAGGGTTCATTGACCAGACTGGTTTTTCTGGCAAGCCAACCGATTGCGACCAGAAGAAAAACGGGAGCGACCGTATTGAAGCTGAAGATTAAATTAGCCATCTGGACTGTTCCTCCGGATTCTTCGGAAAAAAGCGCATTTCGAAAAACACGGCTTTCCACCGCTGCTGTTATTGTTGGTAAGACTACAATGTTATTTTATGGGGTTGATTGCTGAATTTTGTTTTCTGCCGGGAACAGGTTTTAGCCATATTATAGCATTACCCGAGGACAGAATCAACCAAACAAAAGACGGACCGCCAAAGGCGGTCCGCGGGGCGGCTGTTTCCCTTCGTTGAAGCGCATCGGCTCTGCGCGGGAGATTTCGCAGCTCTTTATATTCCTTTTTCGACCTGTACGGTGCGGGTGGGAAAGGCAATTTCCGCCTTCTCTTCCTCAACAATCCTCAGGACTCCGTAGAAAACATCCTCCCGGACTTTCAGATGCTTTTGCCAGTCGGTTGTTTTTGTGAAGAAATAAAGCATCAAGTCAAGACTGCTTTCGCCGATGCTGTTGAAGGCGACGATGACGGTATCCGGGTCAATCTCCTCATTCTGAAGGAGCATTTGGCGAATCCGGTCCGCGCAGGCACGAAGCTGCCGCTCCGTCGTCCCGTATTTCAGCCCGACCGTAAAGCTGACCTTGCGTTTTCCCATTCTGCTGTAATTCGTTACCGGCCGGTCGACCAGTTTGGAATTCGGAATCGTGACGACGGCCTGTGAAAAGGTGCGGACCTTTACACTTCGGAAATTGATATCCTCGACGGTTCCCTCCGTGTCGTCGGCCTGAATCCAGTCGCCGATCGTAAACGGGCGGTCGAGAAAAATAACCAGACCGCCGAACAGGTTGGACAGCATGTCCTGCGCGGCCAGCGCAAAGGCCAGACCGCCAAGACCCAGGCCCGCGAGCAGGCCGCTGATACTGTAATTCCATTCCTGGGCGATGATCAGAAACGCGAGGCACAGGATGATAAAGCGAAGGATTTTCGACAGAAACGGGAACAGAACCCCATCGGTGTTCACATCCAGCTTTTTTAGTAGCAGACCGCCGGTCAGCTCCCGGCTGTCGCACAGGCGGGAGAAGCCCCAGGCCAGCAGCAAAATCAGCAGACTGCGGAAACACTTGACGGCGACGGCCCAGAAGGGGCCGGTATGAGCCACCGCGGGCGAAATCCACAGCGCGGCGTACGCGCCGCACGCCGCGATCAGCACCCGAAGCGGCTTTTGAAAGCTGTGCTCCAGCTCAACCGGCCAGCTTTTTCCGCGATTCAGCTTGCGCACGGGACGGAACAGCCACGAAACGGCCGAACCGCGAAGAAGATAAAAAATCAGAAGAACAGCCAGAGGGATCGCGAAATCGGCAACCCAGGCAATCTGCCACAGCTTTCTCATAAAATCCAAAACCGGCGTCATGAATACCTCCCTCGCGGTATCGGCCGCGGCTCCGTTACGAATGGCGTATTGCGTGAAGGACACTGGTAACAAGACCGCCCCAGATGACGCATATGGCGACGATCATCATCACAACTGCGGAAGCGCTCATTCCTTTTCCTCCTTTTTCTCAAAGACACGTTTGTCCTTCCAGGACAGGCGTGAAATCAGAACAGCGAACACCAGCATCAGAATTACCATGCCCCAGCCAAACACGCCGACAAAATTTACCGGGTACCCGCCGTATACGGTCGAGATGTTTGTAATCAGAGAGCTGAAAAGAATGATAACCAGCATAACGGGGGTGATGAAACCCAGTGAAATTTTGAAGTAACCGCCCAGACGGATCTGAGAATGCAGGTTGGCTTCTTCCATCAGGGGCTTCATCTTATGGAAAACCCACAGGACAAGAACAATTTCAAAAACCGCAGACGGGAGCACGCCGAATCCGTTGACAAAATTGTCCACGACGTCCAGCAGATACATCCCTCCGCGCGTGGAGTAGGCGACGGAGACCAGCGTGGCAAGGCCGCCGATGGTCAGAACGGCGCGGTGCCGGTCCCAGCCGAATTTTTCCGTCGCGGCGGAGATGCAGACCTCCAAAAGAGAAATCAGCGAGGTGATCCCCGCGATCAGCAGGCAGGCGAAAAAGACGATGCCGAAAAACTGGGGAAAAGGAAGCTGGTTGATGATCTGCGGCAAAACGACAAACGCGAGGCCGATTCCGCCCGCGGCGAGATCCTTTACCGCCACACCGGAATTGTGGGCCATAAAACCAAGCGCGGCAAAGATGCCGAAGCCCGCGAGAAGTTCAAAACCGGAGTTTGAAAAGGCCGCGATGAAAGCATTGTTCGTGGTGTCGGTTTTTTCCGGCAGATAACTGCTGTACGTAATCATAATGCCCATTGCGAGCGAAAGACTGTAAAAAATCTGCGAATAGGCGGCTTTCCAGATTTCCGGATTCAAAAGCTGGTTCCACTGCGGCTCAAAGAACGCATTCAGCCCCAGAGAAGAACCCGGAAGCGTGACCGCGCGGATGACAAAAATCAGGAAAAGAAACACCAGGGTCGGGATTGCGATTTTGCTGACGCGTTCGATTCCCTGCTTCACGCCGCGGTAAGAAATCGCAAGCGTAATCACCCAGATAATCAACAGCGGAATAAATGCGTGCCATTCAATTCCGCCGAAGTTTGTTACGGAAGCGTTCGGAAGAACATTCAGGTAGGAGTTAAAAAGAAAAGACTTTGTGTCAGTTCCCCATGCGAGCGTTGCGGAAAAGCCGATATAGCTCATGGCCCATCCAAGGATAACGGCATAGTAGGTCATGATGACGAAGCTGATCGCAAACTGCCACCAGCCAACAAATTCCATGCGGCGGTTAATCCGGAAGTAAGAAAGCGGCGCCGAGCCGCGATATTTTTTGCCGATGACGAACTCCAGCGCAACAAAGGACAAACCCGTGGTCAAAAGCGCAAACATGTACGGAATCAGGAAAGCCCCGCCGCCGTTTTTATAGGCAACATAAGGAAACCGCCAGATATTGCCCAAGCCGATTGCGGAACCCACCGCAGCCAATACAAATCCCCATCTGGAACCCCATTGTTCTCGATCCATTTTGTTCACCCTACTCTTAAGAATTTTCCGTGCAGTTTTAAGAACCCTTTTTCATCGCCGCAACACGATGGAGCCGGTAATAGTTACCGCCATATGCGTTGAAAATACTCGGAATACGCAAGATTCCTGTTCTTTCGCTTTGTCTGACGAAAAAAACTCACGTCGCCATGTCGTTCCTCCTTTATAGGAACAGGTTCCAAAACCTACATCAAAAAGCTATTATAGCACAAAAACTTCTTAAAATTAATTAAAATGAATCAAATTCTTTAAAAAATGCAAAATATCAAGATCAAACCAAGTCGGAAGAAACAAATCAGACGACCTGCCAGGGGTTTTTCTCTCCTTTTGAAAAAAGGATGCAGCTTCTGATTGAATTTTCCACCATGTCGCTGACCGCCTGGTTGGTGTAAAACGCCATGTGCGGAGTCACCAGAACATTCGGGTAGGATTTGAGGACCGCGAGGCCGCGGTTCTTCATAATATCGCATTTCAGATCGTTGTAGTACAGGCCCGCCTCATTTTCCACAACGTCCAGCGCGGCGCCGCCGATTTTGCCGTTTTCCACCGCGTCCAAAAAATCGTCGGTGTCGATGAGGGAGCCGCGCGCTGAATTGATCAGAATGACGCCGTCTTTCATCTGCGCGATGGTGTCGCGGTTAATCATATGATGGTTTTCCCGGGTCGCGGGCATGTGCAGGGTGATCAGGTCGCTCTGCTTCAGCAGCTCCGGAAGCGTAACGTATTCCGCGATTTTCCGGACCGAATCGTTCGGATAAAGATCGTAGGCAAGCAGGCGGCAGCCGAATCCGGTCAGGTTTTGCAGCACTGTTCTGCCGATGCGCCCGGTGCCGATCACCCCGACGGTCAGGTTGTGCATTTCCATTCCTTTTACGCCGCGAAGGGAATAATCCTGGTTCGCGCTTCGGAGCAGAATGGCTTTGACTTTGCGCACGGCCATCAGCATCATCATGACGGTGTAATCCGCCACGCTGTTCGGGGAATAGCTGACGTTGCCGATATGAAGCCCCAGCTGTTCCGCCGCCTTCAGATCGATGTGGTCGTACCCGATGCTGCGGGTCGAAAGAAAGCGGATTCCCGCGTCCCGGTATGTTTTCAACAGCGTTTCGTCCATCGGCGTGGTGATGATGCTGACGCATTCGCAGCCATCGGCAAGACCGACGGTTTCGGCGGTCGGGGATTCTTTGGTTGCAAACAGCTCGACGCCGTGCTTTCTGCGGAATCCTTCCAGGTATTCCGCTTCGTCCGAACGGCAGTTGTAAATTGTAATTTTCATTCTGATCCCTCTCTAAAAAACAATAAACTTCAATGAATTTTTGGAACGGATGCGGCGAAATGCCGAGATCCGTTTACAGGGCGCTGATATCCCGGACAAGGCGTTCCACGTCTTCGTCGCGGGTCGCCCAGCTGGTGCAGAACCGGACGGCGCTGTGCGATTCGTCGATTCTTCCAAAGTAGGACACCTCATAATCCTGCCGCAGGGATGAAAGCGCCGAGTCCGGCAGAACCGGGAACTGCTGGTTGGTCGGGGAAGGGGACAGAAATTGCCAGCCTTTTTCCGCGCAGGCGCGGTGGATCCGCATGGCCTGCCGGTCGGCGCGCGCCGCGATGTCAAAGTAAAGATCGTTTTCCAAAAGGGCGAGAAACTGAATTCCCAGCAGACGGCCCTTGGCAAGCATTCCGCCCCTTTGCTTGAGAATGTAGCGGAAATCCTGTTTCAGCGCGGAATTGCGGATGACCAGCGCTTCGCCGAACAGCGCGCCGACCTTGGTTCCCCCGATGGTGAACGCGTCGCAGAGCCCGGCGAGCGCGGGCAGAGTAAGGTCGCAGCCTTCGGCGCTCAGCCCGTAGCCGAGGCGGGCGCCGTCCACATACAGGAGTAAACCGTTGCGGCGGCAGGTTTCGCTGATTTCGGTCAGTTCCTTTTTGGAATAGATTGTGCCCAGCTCCGTGGAAAAGGACAGGTACGCCATGCCCGGCTGAACCATGTGCTCGTGGGTCTCGTCGCCGAAATGCGCGTCGCAGGCAGCCTGAATCTGAGCGGCGGTGATTTTTCCGTCTGTTCCCGGCACAGGCAGAACCTTATGCCCGGTCGCTTCCACGGCGCCGCTTTCGTGGACGTTGATATGCCCGGTGTCGGCGCAGAGAGCGCCCTGGTGGGGACGCAGGGATGCGGCAATCACAATCAGGTTGACCTGAGTTCCGCCGATGGTAAACTGTACGTCGGCGTCGGGGCAGGCGGCTTTTTGGCGGATCAGTTCGGCCGCGCGCCTGCAATAAGGGTCTTCGCCGTAACCGGCGGTTTGTTCCAGGTTGGTTTGTGAAAGCAGTTCCAGGACTTTCGGGTGTGCGCCTTCGCTGTAATCGCAGTTGAATCGAATCATGAATTTACCTCTTTGATAGCATGTTTTCTTTTCCCGCTGATTTGTTCGGCTGTGACTTTGAATACGGCGGTCTGCCGGACCATCCGGTCGTCAAACCGGAATCCACCGCCGGACCGGTAGTGTTCCATCAGGCGGGTCAGCGCGCCGGTTTTTTCCGCCGGATCCGTGATGAATTCGGCGATGCCGAAAGCGACGGCGCTTTCGTACTCCGTAGAGCAGTCACAGGCTTTTTCTCCGGTAATCAGGCGATGGGAACAGTCAAATTGAAGGCAGACCCGCGGGTCTTTCCGAAGCAGGTCAATTTTCCGGCCTTCCCCCGCGCAGTGAAAATAAAAGGTAGCCCGGTTTTCTAAAACGGCATAGCCAAAACTCATCGGCACCACATAGGGCAGACCCTTGTCCGTCATACCGATATGGCATACGTCGCACCGGTCAATGATCTTGATGATTTCGTTCAGTTCGAGGATTTCGCGGTCTTTGCGTCTCATTGTAAAAAAATCTCCTTTTGCAGTGTATCAACTGAAAGAATTCATTCTCTCGGATGATAAAAAAACCGATTGCGGTCCCGAGAGGAGACAAACCGCATCGGTAATCTGGTCACAGTAATGTCGCTAAAGGCGGCCATTCCGTCTTCATCGCGGTCTCTGCATCCCAGGCATGCCGGATTAGAGATCATGGGTGCGGGGAAAAGCGCCCTTGCTTTTCGGACTCTGTATTGAATACTATTATTATATGGGTTTCATAGGGACTTGTCAATTTCATCACGCGCGCAGCCGGTGCGCTATTTTCTACTTTACAAACCCGCCAACCGTGATATAATAATGAGAAAACCCGAAGTTAGGCGGGGGAGCATGGCGCTGAAAATGCCGTTGTACCTGCCATCCGCCGCGAAAGCTGTCCAGGGAGTAATCAGAAGCAAGGAGAAGATAAAATGGCGTATTTTTATGAAGAGCCCTGCCACACGTTCAGCGAATATCTGTTGGTGCCGGGCTATTCCTCCGCGGAATGCATGCCCGCGAATGTCTCGCTGCAAACACCTGTCGTGCGTTTTAAAAAGGGTGAGCAACCGGAGCTGAGCATGAACATTCCTCTGGTTTCCGCGGTTATGCAGTCGGTTTCCGACGACCGCATGGCGATTGCGCTGGCAAAGGAGGGAGGAATTTCTTTCCTTTACGGCTCCCAGAGCATTGAAAAGCAGGCGGAAATGGTCGGGCGCGTCAAAAGCTATAAAGCTGGATTTGTGATCAGCGACTCCAACATCCGGATGGACCAGACCCTGGCCGATGTTCTTGATCTGAAGGAAAAGACGGGCCATTCCACGGTGGCGGTGACGGACGACGGCACACCGAACGGGCATCTGCTTGGAATCGTGACAAGCCGCGATTACCGGGTGAGCCGGATGTCGCCGGAAGAAAAGGTCTTTACGTTCATGACGCCGATCGAAAAGATTATCTATGCCGAAGAGGGCGTCAGCCTGAAGGAAGCCAATAATATCATCTGGGACAACAAGCTCAATGCCCTTCCGATTCTGGACAAGGACCAGCGGCTGGCGGCGTTTGTGTTCCGCAAGGACTACGATTCTCACAAGGGGAATCCGCTGGAGCTTCTGGATTCCCACAAGCGATATGTGGTCGGCGCGGGCGTCAACACACGCGATTACAAAGAGCGCATCCCCGCTCTGGTGGAAGCGGGTGCGGATATTCTCTGCATCGATTCCTCGGAAGGATATACCGAGTGGCAGAAACGCACGCTTGACTATGTGCGCAAAACTTACGGGAATTCCGTGAAAATCGGGGCCGGCAACGTGGTTGACCGCGATGGGTTCCGCTTTTTGGCGGAAGCGGGCGCCGATTTTGTCAAAATCGGGATCGGCGGCGGTTCCATCTGCATTACGCGTGAAGCCAAGGGAATCGGCCGCGGTCAGGCAACCGCCGTAATCGAGGTTGCGAAGGCGCGCGACGAGTACTTCGAGGAAACCGGGGTCTATGTTCCGATCTGCTCGGACGGCGGGATCGTTTACGACTATCATGTGACGCTGGCGCTGGCGATGGGCTGCGACTTCTGCATGCTGGGCCGCTATTTCGCCCGCTTTGACGAGAGCCCGACCAATAAAGTGATGATCAACGGAAATTATATGAAGGAATACTGGGGCGAAGGTTCCGCCCGCGCCCGCAACTGGCAGCGCTATGACATGGGCGGCGACAAAAAGCTGAGCTTTGAAGAAGGGGTCGATTCCTATGTCCCCTATGCCGGCAGTCTGCACGACAATCTTTCGCTGACGCTGAGCAAGATGCGCTCCACCATGTGCAACTGCGGTGCGCTTTCTTTGCCGGAGCTGCAAAAGAAAGCCCGCTTGACACTGGTGTCTTCCGTCAGCATTGTCGAAGGCGGCGCCCACGACGTGGTGCTGAAAGACGACATGCATCTGATGAAATAAAAGTTTGATATTCTGTAAACGGCGGAACCGGGATGAGAATCCCGGTTCCGCCGTTCTTTTCTATATGCTGTATGCTGCCGTGAAACCGGAATCAAGGGAAACGGCTTTTGGGAGCTGCTCGGACAAGGGCCACGATTCCTCCGCGGTCTGTTTTAGAAACCGGCCGTTTTCTCTTGGCGCCAATAGCAAACAGAGTAATATCGGATCAGGCTTTCGCGCCCTTTGCCGATGCGGCGATGGATGACGAAACCATACGGAACAGGCCTCCTAACCGAACCGTTAGGTCGTATGTTAGGAGGCCTGTTCTGCCTGGATGTTATTTTACCGAGCCTTCGCCGCCCATCAGCCTTGTCATTTCCTCAATTCGTTCTATTGGGAAAAGGCGGTGAAGTAAGCGGTTTCATGGCAATCGACATGAGCTTGATCGGATTGTCATCCGCCGCCACACGATTTGAACTGATCTTTCCGCAGATGCGGCAGCGGTGAATGACGGCCCATTCTCCGTTTTTTTTGACCCATATGGCAACCGGTTCCATAATTCCCCCGCAATCGGCCAAACGATCCCCCGGTTCATCATCAACATGCAGGCTCGACAGGCAGTTTGGGCAATGATTTCTGTGGTTGGTTCCGGCACCTTCCGGTGTTACAATTCTTCCGCATAGCTTGCAGGTAAAGGTCTCGTTGCAAGCGTGTGTTTTATAATATCCTTTTTCAAATGATTTTTTCTTGTTTTCCCGATTCATGGGATGGTCCTCCTAACAGATGATAAAAATCCTATTGGGAGGTTTCGATTTGATTCTACGCAACCTCCCGGTTAGCGCACAACCACCATAGCGTTATTATTTTTCATACAATAATCTCCTTAAAATATCTTTATAATCAAGCCGATTGGCCGGATTAACGATGTCTAATATTATTATACGCTTATGTACGATCGGCATCAAGTTTTAGTCAATATTTTTGCTCAAAATGTTTACCGGGGCAGCCCTTTGCATTTGTCCGTTGGCTGGTTCCTCCATAGAGGACAAATTCACTACGGAACTCAAATCCGGTGTGGGTGGAGGTGGACGAATGAAGCACACCCTATACGGCAAAGTTAATATAGCGTGTGCTTCAAGTACTTGACATATCAATTATTTCGTCTTATTATTTACTTGACATATCAAGAAAATGGAGGCGAGTATCCTTGGAACGTCAAGAAATAATGAGCATTGGGAAATGGATTTCTATTCTCTACAGGCAAGCACAGATTTACCTGAACAGGGAATTAAAACCATACGACTTAAATTCCTCGGAGTATATCTATCTTGTCAACCTTGCCGCTGAAACCAATGGGAGCAATCAAAAGCATTTGTCCGATATGATAATGATCGACGATGCGCTTACCACCAGAGCAATGAAAAGCCTTGAAAACAAAGGTTTTATCATCAGAGAAAAAAGCCAGAGCGACAAACGGTCCTATCATATCAGTCTGACAGAAAAAGGTGTCGATATACAGCCAATCATTCTCGAGACACTTAAAAAGTGGACGGATATCATTTCAGAAGGCATGGATGAAGACGAGAAAGATTTTATGATTCAAAAGCTTACAGTGATGTCAAATAACGCGATAAAAGTAACGAAGGGAAAATAATACGGGGAAGGCGCAACTCTATTACTGCATAGATTTTTGATTGAGGTTAAAAATAAACAGAAGTTAGAAAGGAACAGAAAAATGAAATATTATGTATTGGAAGGCACGTTTTCAAAAAATCTCCCGGAAAAAGCTGAGCTGCAAAAAGCGATTGACGCACACCTTGAATATTTAAAATTTGGATTTGATGACGGCTCAATCCTTTTATCCGGCCCCAAAACAGGAACAGGCGGCGGCATTATCGTTGTCAAATGCGATGATATTGAAAAGTTCTGCGAGGATGATCCACTGGTTCAAGCGGGAATTCAAGAGTATCAAATCACGGAGTTTGATTTGTATCATTGCCAGAGTTACCTCAAAATTTGGTTTGATGAATGAAATAAACCGAGAAAAGAACAGAAACTCAAACGGAACGAGCCGGACGGGACAAGCAGGACAAAGGTGAGTCAGTTTTCATTGCTGGACGGCAAAGTTTGCATCAGGGCAAAGAAACGGTCTGGCTTCCCGGTACTGAAATATTCATACCAGACTTCCAGTGTGTCTGCCCCAAAAACACCTAAATGCTCAATGATTTGTTTCGCCCACAGCAAAGCCCCGGTGGAACTTGCAGTAATCAGGTTATCATCCGACACAGAGGGCTTGTCTACATAAAAGCTTTGCCCTTTATAACCGGGAGCAACCATTTCAAGAAATCCCTGTCCGTTACTGGTATGCGGGCGGTGATCCAATAGCCCGAAACTGGCAAGCGCAGCGGTAGCTCCGCAGATTGCGCACACCGTCGCGCCTGTAGAAAGAAATTCCCCTGCTTTTTTGATGATCGCGCTATGCTTCGGGTCGTTCCATGTAGTTGCACCCGGTAATAGTAGCACGCTTGTTTCGCTCACAGCCATATCATCGATCAGGCAATCGGGCGCGATTGTCAGTCCGCCCATTGTCCTGATCGGCTTTTTGGAAGCACTGACCGTTTTGAGTGTTACCCGCTGCGCGCCCTTTTTGAAAAATCGGCCGGAATTCAGCTCCGAAGTAACATACCCCAGTTCCCAGTCGGCTAAAGTATCAAGAACGTAAACATAGACTGTAAACATAAATTTCTCCTTTTTCATTGCTTTATTGATTTGTTTGCTTTTTTATAGTACCATGTAATTGTTGACAACAGTATGGCAACAATCAAAAAGAAGTTTGGAAGGCGGCTGTCAGATGAAAGTAGACAGGCTTGTCAGCATCATTATGATACTCCTTGACAGAGAGCGTATCGGCGCACAGGAGTTAGCAGATCTGTTTGAAGTTTCACCCCGCACAATCTACCGCGACATAGATGCTATCAACATGGCGGGCATTCCTGTTTGCTCAACATCGGGCGTGGGCGGCGGCTTTGAAATTATGCAGAAATACAAGATGGATAAAAAGGTTTTTTCAACTGCCGATCTTTCCGCTATCCTGATGGGGCTTTCCAGTCTTTCGGGCATGATACGGGGGAATGAATTGGTAAACGCCCTTGCGAAAGTCAAAAGTTTTATCCCCGCTGACAGAGCGAAAGACATTGAATTAAAAGCAAATCAAATCTATATCGATTTAAGTCCGTGGATGGGCAACGGGAACATTCAACCATATTTAGAAATGATCAAAACAGCTTTGCAGGAAAGTAAGTTGCTTTCGTTTGAATATGTAGCCCACCACGGAAATAAGACCGTACGAACAGTTGAACCGTATCAGCTTGTATTGAAAAGCAGTCATTGGTATTTGCAAGGGTATTGCCATAAAAGAAATGATTTCCGCCTATTCAGACTATCACGCATGTCAAACCTGCAAATAGAAGAATTTTTTACGCCGCGAGATTATCAAAAACCGCAGCTGGATTTTTCTGATATTGTGGCAACGATGCAAACAAAAATCAAAATTCGTATTCATAAATCTGTCATGGACAGGGTACTGGATTACTGCGCTGATGAAAACTTTTCGCCGGACGGTGAGGAGCATTACATTGTGAGCTTCCCCTTCACTGAAAACGAATACTACTATGACATCCTTCTGAGCTTTGGGGACAAATGCGAATGTTTGGAACCGTACCATATCCGCGCAGAGATGAAGCGCAGAATACATGATATTGCTGCCCTATACGAAAGTTAATACAGGAGTGAGACGAAAAATTCCTTCACCAGCGCCGGCTCTGAATATTGCTTTCCTGAGAATGTGCTGTGATTTGGGTTGCTAACTATGTTGATATTCCCAACTCATAATGAGTTCTTTTTCCCCGGTAGCTTCGTCGATCTGCTCACAGATAATAGTGAAAGATTCCCGTTGATAAAATTGAACCGCACGTTTATTTTTCTGATAGACATGGAGGGACAGAGCATCAGATTGTTTCTTCATGTGGTTCAGTAAAGCTCTCCCAATGCCGTGGGACTGACTGTCCTGCCTGACAAAAATCCCAGCAATGTAGTTATTAATTAAACCTATAAATCCTTGTATTTTGCCGTTTTCTTCATAAACAAAGATGTTCGCGTCCGGCAGTGCGGTTTTTACGAAATCATAATTTTTTCGCCAATAGCTTTCTGGAATGAAATCATGGGCTTTCATATTTGTTTGAAACCATATTTCCATAATTACATCTAAGGAACCTCTGATTTAATCCGCCCCTCTACCGAAGAGAGGAGAACTCTGGTAAAATAGAACTATCAATTCACAGGCGGTGCAGAGAAATGAAAAAGCAACAAACTTTTACGGATATCGAATA
>NZ_VWXL01000035.1 GCF_009746625.1 Caproicibacter fermentans | reverse complement strand
GTCTGCCCAGGGTTTCCGACAATTCCATTGATTGGGAGCGTCTCATCGAACATCGCAAATCCTCTGTGCGATGCAAAGTGGAGCACGTTTTTCGCATCATCAAATGCCAATTTGGCTACACGAAAACGTAACCGTCAAACCGTCGGTCACACCTTCCACGGCATGAGGTTTTCCATGCTTGCGCTGTTCGGGGCTTGAGTGAAAACCTTCGTGAGATATTCAAACGGTACAAGCCCGTTTTCTCTTGCGGAAACGATCAGGCTGTAGTAAACCGCGCTGGCTCTCGCGCCGTTAGGAGTGTTGGAAAACAGCCAGTTTTTGCGTCCCATCACAAAGGGACGGATCGAGTTCTCGGCGCGGTTGTTGCTGATTTCAAGTCTGCCGTCCAATAAATAGGCTCTGAGATATTTGCGCTGGCTCTGAGCATAATAGACCGCCTTGCCCAGCAGGGATTTCGGCAACGCGCGAAGCGAGTCGGCCCATGCGAAAAAAGCCTCTGTCAGCGGCTTGGAAAGCTGTTCACGCTTTTCCCGGCGTTCTTCCGGGGATAACAAAGCAAACTGTTTCTCAAAGTGAAACAGCCGATCACAGTAAGCGATCCCTTTTGCGGCATCGGACGATTTCCACTTTTCTTTCGGCAGCGTTTGCAGCGCCTCGTCGAACTTTCGGCGCAGATGTGCCCAGCAGCCTACAACGGTAATCCGGTCAGGGAGTCTGTGATAGCCGTCATAGCCGTCCGTATGGAGAAAACCCGAAAAATCTTTCAAAAAGGTTTCCGGGTGGGTATACTTTCGGTCCTTTTGGTAGTCATACAGCACAATTTGGTGTTCCGCCTCGCCGCTCGTCCGGTAAAGCCACATATAGCTCTTGCTCCGGGCAGGTTTGCCGTCCTCATGCAGCACCTGAAGGGTGGTTTCGTCTGCATGAAGAACCTGACGCTCGCATAACTGCCGCTTCATCTCTTTGTATATTGGCTCCAGCCAATCTTCACTGGCCTTCACAAGCCAATTCGACATCGTCTGGCGGGAAAGCAGAATGCCGTTTTGTGCCCATTCCTGCTCCTGTCGGTAAAGCGGGCTGCCCATGACAAATTTCTGCACGGCAATGTGGGCGACCGATTCGGGCGATGCGAAACCGCCCTTGATGACGGGTTCCGGCATATCCGCCTTGACGATCGGCACACGGTCGGAAGATTCCTCACAGTGCCGGCAGGCATAAATGTGCCGCACATGACGAACAATCACGGCTTTTGCCGGAATGATTTTCAGTTCCTCGCGTACCTCTTCGCCCATTTTGTGCAGGGGACGGCCGCAATCAGGACAGATACGTGCCTCGATCGGCAGCTCATGTACGACGGTCTCGACAGGCAAATCTTCCGGAAGCTTGTCGGTAGTCAGACGGGTTTTCCGGCGGTAATGTGCCTTGACCTCGGTGATTTCCGGCTCCGGTGCGGTCAAATCGGCGGTTTGCTCCGCTTCGTTGAACAGGCATAACTGTCCGTTGTCCGTCTGCTCGCTGGACGTGCCGAATTGCCTGTGCCTGGCAAGCCGGAATTGTTCCGTCAGCCACTCTACCTGTTGCTTCAACTCGGCAATCAGCTCCGCCTGCTTGAGAAAGTTCTCATAAACATGCAGCGGAATTTCAATTGTTTTCTCTTGCTTTTCCATACACTAATTATACCGAAAAAACCGCATGAAATCAAGGAAAACCAGTGTTTATACGCCCAATATTTTACGAAATTTTGCGTTCGGAAACCTCGCTTCGGCTAAGCTTTTTTGCAAGTCTTGCGCTGTCAATCAGACAGGATAATTCTTCGCTGTTCAGTGCCATTGTCGCTTCGCCGTCCGACGACGGCCAATGGAAATGCCCGCGTTCCAGCCGCTTGAAATACAGCCAGAAGCCGTCGCCGTCCCATTCAAGTATTTTTATGCGGTCACGGTTCCGATTGCAGAACACAAACAGCGCATCGGCGAAAGGGTCCAGAGAAAAGCTCTGCTGCACAAGCGTCATCAACCCATTGATGGATTTTCTCATGTCCGTACATCCGCAGCACAGATACACGGGCTTTTCGCCGAAACGCATTACAGCGACCTCAGTATGCGGCAGACCTTCGCCAGTAATTCCGAATCCGTCGAGGCGGTTACCTTGATATGGCAGCCACTGATGTCGATAGTCAGGGCACTTTCGGCAGCGGCGGCAAGTTTGGGCTCCTCAAGTTGCGTCCATCCGTTCGGAACAAGCCCGGCCTTGCAGCTCTGTTTCTCCAATAGCTCCGTACAGGCGGCTTCCCGTACTTTCTTCTGTCTGTAATAATAGGTGGCTTTGCTGATTCCCTTTCCTTCACAGAACGCGCTTACGGTCTGCCCACTGGCTATCCGTTTTTTCACCGCTTCACCCCAGCCCGACAGCCGAAACTGTGTCACGATTTTTTGTGCATCCATTCAAATCCACTCCAACTTGGTCCAATGCACTCCATAGAACGCTTTGGACCTTTTTGAAGTAAATTGTACTCTTTCTAACGTCCTCCCTACAATGTGACGGTGGATTTGACGGCTACACGAAAACCCGGTACAGAGGCTTAATGAAAAACGAGAACCGGCTGTATGCCATGTTCGCGTGCGCAAATCTCTATATGCTGGCAATGGCAGGTCGAAGTTTCAGTGAGACCTGACAAGGGAGAAGTGCGCCCATTTCCGCAAAAGTGGAAATAAATTCAGGAGTATAGCGTTGAAATTCGACGTAATCATTCAGTTTGGAACGCCTCTTGAATCCCTTTTCTCTGAATTCCTCTTCCTGCGCCATTTGTTCAGAGGTTCCCTAATATAAATTTTTCTTTGTTGCATTGAAGAGGGAAATTTTTTAATGCTTCTGCCCTATAGGTGAAAGGACCCTTTCAATAATGGGCAGGAGGTAAAAATGTGACAAGCGAAGAATTCAGAAACGATTCACTGTTTCTGCGCGACCAGTTTCTTCATGACGGAGTCTTTGAAATGCCTATCATAAAAAAGACAGACATTCCTCTTGAGGATCTGGCTTTGATAGGATATGATAAACTCAATAAAGAAAGTTTCAGTCGGATTGTCCATTTTTTTCTGGACGACTATAAGTTCGAGGTGATGTGGAACGATCCCGAGCCTAGAATTGAACGACTTCGGAAGTACAAAGCCGTATTGTCTCCGCAATTTAGCCTTTATACAGAAATGCCACTCGCACTGAAGGTATATAACACTTTTCGAAACCTATGGTGCGGAGCATATTTTCAATCAAAAGGGCTTAAAGTTATTCCATCGCTTGTATGGGGGGAACCGAATACATTTTGGTTTTGCTTTGACGGTTTAGAACAGGGTTCCATCGTGGCCGTATCAACCATAGGAATGCGAAAAGAAAAAACATTGTTTTTGCAGGGCTATACTGAGATGTTGAAACGCATACAGCCCAGCGCCATCATTTGCTTCGGTACTCCTTTTGAAGAGATGCGAGGCAACATCTTTGCAGTTGATTACGCGGAAACCAATCACTTAAATACAAAAGATTTTAGCTTTTACACCATCAAGGGCGGCGGTATGGCAGGTGGCAGGAATTCGCTTCCCAAAAACAATTCACAACTTAAGCATGTTTTTAGAAATAAAAAAGGTCACCTTTCGGATACAGAGGCAAACCGGGCATTGCTGACAAGTGTTGCAAACGATAAGGGCAACTATAAAGGGACTGATCAAAATGGTTGCAGATGGTATTCTCAATTACAAAGTGACGGAAGCCAGGTTTGGGTCAGAACGCGAAACGGGATCATTATTAACGGTGGAGTCAACCGGCCTCCGAAAACATGGGATCCCAATATCGGCTATAACAGTCCAGTGAAGCCAGGAGGTAAAAATTATGCGTACATTATCTGAAAAAGCTTATCTATCGATGTTCTATGTGATTGACGCTTATTATTCAGTCCATCCTACTGATTCCGTTGGATCATTGCTGAGTGACCTGAGTCCATTTATATTCAAAGATTCAATATCTGCGGACCCGGCCGCTTACGACGATTTTTGCGACTGTTTTGCCAAAACCGCTAAGGGGAGAGAGGTAGACGATGTTGATGTGGGCTATCAGGCTGCAAAATCATTTTTACAATTTTATAACGATGAATTTGGGTTTGAGCTTGAAAATTTGATTCGTGATTTTTCTTATGAGGATTATAAGAAGGCCTATCACTCTCTCAAATAATGCGAAGCGTTTGTCCAGGAAATAGAGCTTTCATTCAGCCGTCGAATCACCCGCAGCAAACGCACATAACCCGAACATTCACTTTATCGGTGAAGCGTTCGGGTTTGTGTTTTCATTGAGCTGAAATGGAATGAGGGATAGCCTTTTACGGGTATCCCTCGTTTACTGTGTCGTGTATGTCGAAGAATAGCCAAACGGTTATGTTTTTTAAATATGTTAGGGATTTCATTCATGACATGCGGATTGAACTCAAAAGTGAGCGCACAGTGGAAACCTACCGGCAATCGCTAAATTCCTTTAGAAAATATCTTTCCGAACAATACTCAAAAGGTGTTGACGCGATTACCATTGATTTTGTCAGCGACAAGGTGATTCGGGAGTACATCGGGTGGGTCTCCAATCACAGCAGCGTCGGCACAAGAAATGTCCATCTTGCCGCTCTAAAGGCATATGTGAAATATGCGGCCTCCAAAAACATTGACCTGACGTCATTGCAAATCAGCCTTGCCGGTTTAAAGCACAAAAAGGTTTATCCCAAACGGCACAACTGGCTTAGCAAAGACCAGATACTATTGATTCTGGAGCAACCGAAGCCTACAAAAATCGGGGTAAGAGACCGTTTCATTATTCTGTTTTTGTTTTCAACCGGCGCGCGCTTAAACGAGATGATCACGGTCAAGGCAAACGACGTTATCACGGATGGAAAACACCCATATGTCCGGCTTTTCGGCAAGGGCGACAAGCCACGGATCGTTCCGGTTCCCGATGATGCATTTCTGGAGAATTTTCGGTATTACTGTGAGCTTTTTCATGCAGACGGCAATCTGGACACACATTCTCGGCCTCTCACTGCCGGAAATCGCCAAGCTCCTTGGCCATGTGGATATTTGGCCGTAGAAGCAATGAACAACATGTTGGGCGATCAGCCCGCTAGAAAATGGGACAGCCTTTCCGAAGATGACAAGTTGAAATTCTTAGGATTGAAGTAACTCAGAATTAGACCGATATTTTCGCTTAAAACAGGGGGACGAGCCTTGGTTTCTACCGAAGTTATCGGTATTAGTTTTTACGCGGCCTTAAAGATGTTAGGCCGATATCGGTCTAACACCTTTAGCGCGCATTAAAAAAAGCTTGAAGTGTACTAAACTTCTGCTATACTAAAATCAACGGCGCCGTAAATATAACAAAAAGGAGATAGTATTTATGGCAGAACTAAAAGTTAATACGATTGGGATGATTGCGTGTCACGGTGAGGACATGAGGCTTGTTTTAGACAAGACTTATGCTTCTGCTCTCGCTGGGTTGGATGGGTTTAGCCATATTCAGATTTTATGGTGGTTTTCCGAGTGTGATAATCCGAAGAATAGAAGCAAACTCTCAGAAATAAAACCCTATAAAAACAGTCCCGAAGTACTCGGTACCTTTGCCACCCGCTCACCTATGCGCCCAAACCCTATTGCGCTGGATTGTGTGCAGGTAACCTACATCGACCATGAAAACGCAGTGATTGGCCTTTCATATATTGAAGCGTTTGACGGTTCGCCGGTTTTGGATATTAAACCGTACACGCCGAGCCTAGACCGCGTGGAAAATCCTGTTGTTCCTGAATGGTGCAGCCATTGGCCGAAGTGTTATGAAGAATCCGGCAATTTTGCTTGGGAAAACGAAATGAACAGTTAAGCAATATGAAAGAGAACGTCTGCCTGAGTAAGGTAGACGTTCTCTTTCAGCTTGAATAGTAGGTGATTCAATGGCCTGCGTTCCTGTTCCCAAGGAACAAATCCTATAATGACACTCAGAAGCAAAAAACAAATAGTCATGCCGTCTGAATCCATAGAAGCGACGGGCAAATCCTGATGGTCCAAAATGCCGACCAGAAGATCTATCCGGCCTTTATGACAAAAATCATGAAGGTCATCGTCGCTTTGCAGAAACTCCCTTTGCCGGATCCGCGGATCACACTGACCAGCGGTATTCTTGAACAGATGGAGAAGGAAGACGCGTCTACAGCAGGTTTCCAACCGGGGAATGGGTGCGGTCCATTCAACCTCTGATTTAGCGCGAACACTCGTGGAGGCGCACTTTGAATTGAGATACTGGAAATCGGGTTGCGAAAATGAACGCGTTCCATCAAATCCAGTCAGCGGTCGGTTCATCAAGCACTAAAACTTTTGGATCATTTAAAAGCGCCTGCGCTTGCCGAGCCCCGTTTCATGCCGCCGGAAACGTTTCAACGCACATTAAAAGCTCAAGGCGGAAACATATCTTCTTCCTTTCCAGAAAAGCTGCCGCCAACTCAACAGAAATCCGATGGGACTGTATAAAGATCTTAAAACCGAATCCGCCCTATTTCTCTTCCATAGCACCTTTATGGCGCTCATGAATATCTTATTATAGAAAAATACAAGGGAGAGATATGTAATGGTGCCCACTTATCCTTATCTTGGCAATGAGACGAAATGTATTGAAACGCCGATCACGTTTCCGCCGCAGCATCAGGACGTACAGCCGGGTCTGGAGTATTTGATGAATCCTGTCCCGATTTCCGACAATACAGAATATAAGAGCAGTGAGAAGCTAAAGGGGAAGATTGCCATCATCACAGGAGGAGACAGCGGGATCGGTCGTGCCGTCGCGATTGGATTTGCAAAAGAAGGGGCGGATACTGCCATCGTTTTCACGCCTCGTGAACGTCAGGATGCCGAATTGACCGGAAAGGCTGTGGAATTTTACGGTCAGCACGCGCTTTTGGTGGAAGGGGATCTGAGACAGCCTGATTTTTCAGAAAAGATTGTAGAGGAGGTTCTGGAACGCTTCGGAAAGATTGATATTCTGGTTTTAAACCAGGGGGTTCAATTCCCTCAAAAAAGCATATCGGACATCTCGGACGAACAGCTTGAAAATACGTACCGAACAAATATTTTCCCCAATTTTTACATGACAAAGGCAGCATTGCCTTACCTGAAGCCTGGAAGTTCCATTATATCAACCGCATCCGTGACCGCCTACGCAGGTGAACCGTTGCTGGTGGATTATTCCTCGACAAAAGGTGCAATCGTTTCGTTTACCCGCTCCTTAGCCTTGCAGCTGGTATCCAAAGGAATCCGCGTAAATGCAGTAGCCCCAGGGCCTATCTGGACTCCGCTCATTGTTTCAAGCTTTTCTGACGAATATGTAAAGACTTTTGGATTGGATACCCCAATGAAACGTGCCGGACAGCCGTTTGAGCTTGCTCCGACATATATATATCTTGCAAGCGATGATTCTTCTTTTGTAACCGGTCAAGTACTACATGTTAATGGCGGGACCATGACGGAAACTTGAGGCACCAACAGTTTAGTCCACATCACGCCGTTAAACGGATACAGGGGAGACATTGATTTACGTTGCAAATCAAAAAAATTACCCGAGTTTTTGCCTGAACTGAATTCCAATCAAAACTAATCTTCCATAAGCCTTTGAATCACATGTATTATTCATTTATTATTTTCAACCGCCCGTATCATCTTCTCGATAAAGTACTGATGCACGGCAAGACAGTCTGTCAATTCGGGATGAAAAGAGGTCACAAGCATATTCCTTTCTTTTGCAGCTACAATATGTTTGTTTAGGGAACAAAGCACTTCAACATCTTTGCCGACATTTTCAATCCATGGCGCACGGATGAAAGGAAGCTCAATCCGCTGCTCTGATAGGGCTGGGATATTTTCCGACACGGTAAAACTGTTGATTTGCCGACCATAGGCATTTCGCCGGACTGTTATATCCATCAGCCCCAAGTGTGGATTTTCGCCGATTACATCTTTAGCAAGCAGGATCATACCTGCACATGTGCCCCAAACGGGAAGACCTTGTTTTATCCTTTGTTTCAGCGGTTCAAAAAGGCCAAATTCGATAAGCAATTTTGATATTGTTGTGCTTTCACCACCCGGTAAAATTATGCCATTGACAGATTCCAATGCAGTTAAGGATTTCACTTCAATCGGTTTAACATTCTTGATTTTGCCCAGCATGCTTCTATGTTCTTCGACGGAACCTTGTAAGGATAAAACCCCAACCTGCAAGTCTTTCGCCATTTTACCAGCCCCTTTTAGCAAACTGGTCTTCGGGAGCTATTGTTTTAATATCAATTCCTTTCATAGCCTCTCCAAGCCCTTCGCTTACCTCGGCAAGAATTTCCGGTTTGTCATAATACGCAGCTGCTTTTACAATCGCTTTCGCTCTAGGGAGCGGATGATCGGATTTAAATATGCCGGATCCAACGAAAATCCCTTCACTTCCCAGCTGCATCATCAAAGCTGCATCAGCCGGAGTCGCAATTCCTCCTGCGGCAAAATTGACAACGGGCAGTTTCTTGTTTTCCGCAACCGATACAACCAAATCATAGGGCGCTCCGTTTTCTTTCGCGTAAGTCATAAGTTCCTCTTTTGGCTTATTGGAAAGCTCCCTGATCTCCGACATTACGGTTCTCATATGGCGTACAGCTTCAACGACATTTCCCGTACCCGCCTCTCCTTTTGTACGGATCATGGAGGCCCCTTCGCCTATCCTTCTAAGAGCTTCACCCAGATTTCGAGCACCGCAGACAAACGGAACTTTAAATGCCGATTTATCGATATGATACATTTCATCTGCCGGGGTCAGAACTTCACTCTCGTCGATAAAATCAATGCCGAGAGCCTCAAGAATCTGTGCTTCTGCGATGTGGCCGATCCGTACTTTTGCCATAACGGGAATAGATACGGCTTTTTGAATTTCCTTTATCATTTTGGGGTCGCTCATACGGGCAACTCCGCCCTCGTTTCTGATATCGGCAGGAACCCTTTCCAGAGCCATGACAGCAACTGCACCTGATTCTTGGGCGATTGCAGCTTCCTTTGCATTGGTGACGTCCATAATTACGCCGCCTTTCAGCATCTGGGCAAGATTCCTGTTGAGTCCAAGTCTTTCAGAATCCATTGTTTCCACTCCTTGTCGCATTTATTTGTAATACAATTAATTATAATGTTGACATTGTATGCTGTCAACGGTATAATTGTATGACTTACAAAAGGAGCGTTCTTTATGCAGAAATCATTTTATGACGACTTAACATGGATGCCTAAAATCGATCAAACGGATAAGCCAATGTACTTAGCCATTATGGAAACTTTGGATACCGATATTAGGAATGGAGTTCTAAAGCCGGGCGATAAACTGCCCCCACAACGAGAACTGGCAGATTTTCTTCACATTAATCTCACAACCGTGACAAAAGCGTTTAAGCTTTGCGAACGAAAAGGATTGATCTATGCAACCGTCGGAAAAGGAACTTTTATTTCTGCCGATGCAAATGTTCCGGCAGTTTCACAGGATGACGAATTAGATAACGGATTAATTGAAATGGGGACCATTCGACCATTATATGGCCAAAATAAACTTGTGGTCGAATCTATCAGACAAACGGTTCAAAATATAACAATCGGAAAGTATTTGGAATACGATGAACCCAAGATGAAAATATCTCACCGTGAAATAGGAAGTGAGTGGTTGAAACGATTTCATATCAATGTTAAACCTGAAAATATCGCTATCGCTTCAGGCGCTCAAAATGCGTTGGCGGTTACAATGATCTCATTGTTTCAGCCTGGCGATAAAATTGGCACGGATTCTCTTACTTACACAGGGTATAAAAATCTTGCCAGTACATTTGGCGTTCGCTTGGTTCCTGTTGAAATGGACAGAGATGGCATGAATCCCTCAATGCTAAGCAAAACGTGCAAAAACGAAAGCTTAAAGGGACTGTATTTAATACCGGAATGTCAAAATCCTACAACATGTACAATGCCAATTTCACGCCGACAGAAGATAGCTGAAATTATAAAGGCAAATAACTTGATTTTGATAGAAGATGATACCTACTCTTTTTTGAAAAATTCAGAACTGGCTCCTGTGTCACAATTCATTCCGGAGCAAAGCATTTATATTAATTGCACGTCTAAATCCTTAAGCGCGGGCTTGAGGGTGGCGTTCATGGCTGTTGCCCCAAAATTACATGATCAAATTAGTCGTGGGATTTACAACATAAATCTAAATACATCCCACTTTAATGTAGAAATCGTAGCCAATCTTATAGAAACCGGTTTGGCAGATCAAATTCTCGAAGCGAAAAGGTTGGAAGCAGAAACGCGGAATAAGCTCACGGATGAAATCCTAAACGGCTTCACCGTGCAAGGGAACAAACGTGATTACTTCAGGTGGCTTCTATTGCCGGATGGATGGACTGGGAAAGAATTTGAATATTGCGCTAAATTGTCAGGGGTGCAAATTTATTGTGCTGAGCGGTTTGCGGTTGGCAGCAATCCCGTACCGTCCGCCGTTCGAATTGCCACTGCGTCAGTCAAGAATAAAGAGGAGCTTATCAAGGGTTTGACCATATTAAAAAATTTAACAAATAAGGAACCTGATGTTACGCCGTTCATCGTATAAAAATTTTCTCTTTGCAACCCAATAGAGCCCAGTGCACATGCAAGGCTATTCCTGCTTATGCTCTGGGCTAATTGTTTTTTTAAACTTTTGATACCGCATCAGGCTTTGTGTAAAAGCTGAATAGGAGACTTCCTTTCAGACAAGAACGAGGGTAAGAAAAATCAAGTCTGAAGGAAGTCTTTTCATGAGCACAGTCATCGCAGGCGAATCGGATGAAACTCTTGGTTATCGAAACGGGATTCCGCAGATTGAATCAAGGGGGGGAATTGGTAAATATTCGCGGTTGAAATAGAGGGTCTGACTAAGACTCTAAAAAAGCAGAAAATATGAAAGACAGTCAATCTTTCCCTGAAAAAGGGCGAGTTTATTTAAAATTAATCTCATCCAAAGCCATGCTTGCGGCGGGAAATGGCTTAATCGCTCTCGGGAGTATCCCCATCACGTAAGCGATGAGCACTCCGTAATTGGTTATGGATACGCCCTGTTCCCGCGCTTTTTCGACACGGTATTGCATTTCTCTGCGGTTTAACATGCAGCCGCCGCAATGTACGATAACGGCGTATTCGGAGATATCCTTCGGGTAGCGCGCACCCGATACCCATTCGAATTGAATCTCGCCTCCCGCAATCTGGCGTATCCAGCGCGGAATTTTTACTTTCCCGATGTCGTCTGCCTGATCGTGATGCGTGCAGCCTTCCACAATAAGCACCTTATCTCCGGGAACCAGATGTTCGATACGCTTGATTCCCCGCACCATCTCCGCAAGGTCCCCCTTCTGCCGCGCAAATAGAATGGAAAACGAGGTCATCGGTATCTCGGGCGGCGTGTCGGCGGAAACCTTAAGAAACGCCTGCGAATCGGTAATGACAATGGCCGGGGGAGAGTTTAAACGTTCGAGCGCATGCTTCAGCTCATGTTCCTTGGTTATTACAGCGATCGCGTCCTTTTCGATGATGTCGCGAATCGTCTGCTGCTGGGGAAGGATGAGCCTACCCTTCGGTGCCGCTTTGTCAATGGGCGTCACCAGCACCGCGACGTCGCCGGAATTGACCAAATCACCCACTAAGGCGGGCTCCGCATCCTCAAAATTCGAGCTTGAAATGATTTGTTTTATCACCTTGTCGATTCCAAAGCGTGTCGCCGCACTGGCATAGATAAGCGGAATTTCGGGTGCGGATTTGATTTTTAGACTTTCGGGAACTCCCTCGTCGCACTTGTTCAGTACGCAGATGCACGGTATTTTGCGTCTTTCCAACTGTTCGATAAATTCAGTGTCAAACTCGGTGATTCCCTCGTGGATATCCGCCGCTACGATGGCCAGGTTGCATTTCCGCAGAACCTCATAGGTCCTTTCCACGCGCAGCTTTCCGAGATTCCCGGTATCGTCGAGCCCTGCCGTGTCGATAAACACGACCGGGCCCAGAGGCAAAAGCTCCATCGCCTTATATACCGGGTCCGTCGTAGTGCCCGCGACTTCGGAGGTGACGGCGATGTTCTGCCCTGTGATCGCGTTGATAAGGGACGATTTCCCGGCGTTCCTCCTGCCGAAAAGTCCAATCGTAAATCTGTTTGCCATCGGAGTGGCGTTCATGTCTGCCATCGTTATCTCTCCTTTGACGTTCTCATTTCGGGAGCGGTTAGCCGTTCCGGCCTCAGGATCTCCGACAAAGTCCCTTCGTCCAGAAGTCCCAATTCCAAAACCGCTTCGCGAACTGTTTTTCCCGTGTTCAGGCAGAATCCCGCGACCATTGATGCCTTGTCATAGCCGATATATCCGGTCAGCGCGGTCACTACCGCGAAGCTGTCCGTTAGCTTTCGGGCACAGATATCGCCGTTTGCCCGTATCCCTTTTATGCAGCGTTCTATAAATATGGGGAGCACGTGGTTCAGCATATCAAGCATTTCAAACATATTTTTGGCAATTAAGGGCAAAAAGGCGTTGAGCTCGAGCTGCCCCGCCTGTGCGGCCAACGTTACCGCCGTATCATCCGCCATAATCTGAAACGCCGCCTGATTGACCGACTCGCATATCACGGGATTCACTTTTCCGGGCATAATCGAGGAACCCGCCTGCACGGAGGGCAGCGTTATTTCCCCGAATCCCGCTTTCGGACCAGACGACAGAAGCCGCAGGTCGTTTGCTATTTTCGCGAGATTCACAGCGGCCGCTTTCAGAAGGCCGGATACCTCGACGAAGACATCGCAATTCTGGGTTGGGTCCATCATATATTCGGCGCGCGCAAGCCCGATGCCAGTAAGCTCCCGCAGCTTTTCAATCACCGTGAATATGTATGCTTTCGGAGCGTTGATCCCGGTACCCACGGCGGTCCCGCCGATGTTGACCTGTCGGAGACGTTCCTCCGCCTTGTACAGCCGCCATCGGTCCCGGGCCACAGCCTGAGCCCATGCCCCGAATTCCTGACCGAGTGTTACCGGAACGGCGTCCTGAAGCTGCGTCCGGCCGACCTTCAAAACGGAGGCGAATTCCTGTTCCTTTTCCTGCAGGGCGGTCTGGAGCGCGGCGAACAGCTCAGTTACGGGCTTGAGCAGGCGAATTAGAGCAATGCGCACTGCCGTCGGGAATACGTCGTTCGTCGATTGGTGAAGATTTACATGGTCAAGAGGATGGACGATGCTATAGTCGCCTTTTTTTCCGCCGAGCAGCTCGATGGCTCGGTTGGCGATCACCTCGTTGACATTCATGTTCGTAGACGTGCCGGCCCCGCCCTGCATACAGTCCACGGGGAACTGATCCCTCAGCGCGCCTGACAGGATTTCGTCGCAGGCCGATATGATCGCTTCGGCAATTCGGCTGTCCAGAGCGCCTAAGCTCCGGTTCACCGCCGCCGCCGCCTTTTTCACCGTTACCACAGCTTCAATGAGCGCCGGATGAATGGGAACTCCCGTTATGGCAAAGTTCGTCAATGCTCTCGCCGTGTGGATTCCGTAATAAGCGTTATCGTCTATTAAAAGCTCTCCCAGAAAATCATGCTCTGTGCGCATAGCCGCCTATCCTTTCTGAAAATCCGCGTGGTCTCCCCTGGAGAAATCGGGCTTAAGCCCAAGACCCTTTATTTGTCGTTTGAGAACGGAAAGTCCTTCCGCGGCCTCGCTGCCGGTGGCAAGCTTGTTGTCATACAGGGAGAAATCTTTCCTGTGCTCGTATGGCGTCAGGTTCGGCATAACAACGTTTGCCCCCGCCAGAAGTCCTTTTTCACGGCCGTTTTTATCCGACGTTGCGAGTGCCGTTGTAGCGGGCAGCAGCACCTTGGGCAGCAAGCATCTCACAAGCGACAGCAGAATTGGCGTGCTTTTGGGCGGCGGGGAAGGGAAACCCGCGAATCTAGTTTCCTTATGCGGTATAAAGGGACCTATCCCGGCCATATGCGGCTGGAGATCGCGCAGAAAAATGATATCCTCTGCCAGTGTTTCATAGGTCTGAAACGGGGAACCGACCATAAGGCCGGCCCCGACCTGATAGCCGAGCTCTTTCAGGTCGTACAGGCACCGTTTCCGATTTTTTAGGGCCTGCTCCGGCGGGTGGAGCTTTGCGTAATGCGCTTCATCGGCTGTTTCATGGCGCAGAAGATACCGGTCGGTGCCGGCGGCAAAAAGCCGGCGATAGGATTCGCGGCTTCGTTCTCCAACGGAAAGCGTTACCGCACATTCCGGAAAAAGCTCTTTTATCCCCGAAACGATACCGCATAATACCTCGTCCGAAAAAAACATGTCTTCGCCGCTCTGCAACACGAAGGTCCGAAAGCCCAGAGCATATCCGGACCGGCAGCAATCAATGATTTCATTCTTTGTAAGCCTGTATCTCGCCGCTTTCCGGTTGCTTCTCCTTATCCCGCAGTAATAGCAGTCGTTTTTGCAGAAGCTTGAAAATTCGATTAGCCCGCGAAAGAAAACCCTGTCGCCGTAGCTTGCCTTTCTTGTTTCTCCGGCCAGACGGAAGAGCTCAAAAAGATCATCCTCCTGAGCTTCCTCTTCCAAAAATCGGATCAAGGCGAGTAATTCCCGTTTATTCGCCGAGGCTAAAAAATCGGACAGCTGCCTGGCTGCTCCGTTTTCCATATCCGCCGCTCCTATAAACGAAGGTCGCGCTCGCCGTTTTCTATTCTATTTAGATTTTCCTGTATTGTCTGATATACCGTTTCCCCTTTAAAGCGTTCGATATGCCGCTTGAGTACCTGTTCTCCCTTTGCTTTCGTCTCTGGCGACGCATAATCAATCAGATATTCCTTCAGCGTAAAAATTGCGTTTGGGATACAGAAGTTATGTACGAATTTCGATTTTGCCACCTTCATAAACTGCTCGCCGGTTCGCCCCGCCCTGTAACATGCGGTGCAGAAAGACGGAATACAGTTCATATCGCAAATTTCGCTGACCACCCCGTCCAAAGAACGCGGATCGTTTATGGTGAACTGTTCTTTGTCGGGAAGCTCGTTCGCTTTTATTGACTGCGCGTAGGCGCCGACTCCTATACGGGTTCCCGCGTCGATTTGCGAGACCCCGAACGGGATAACCTCCCGCCGCACCTTGTCGGGTTCCCTGGCGGTGCAAATAAGGCCGGTGTAGGGAACGGACAAACGCAGAATCGCGACCAGCTTCTTGAAATCGCTGTCGCTGACGGCATACTGGGGATTGATTGAAAACGGAGTGCCTGTGGCGGGCGTTATACGAGGGAAGGAAATCGTATGCGGCCCGACGCCGTTGAAATTTTCCTCAAGGTGGATCGTATGATATAAAAGTCCCATGACCTCAAAACGCCAGTCGTAAAGTCCAAATAATACGCCAATGCCGTTGTCGTCCACGCCCGCCTCCTGCGCTCTGTCCATGCAGTACAATCTCCAGCGGTAGTGGCCTTTAATAGTCCCTTGCGGGTGCATTTTACGGTAGGTTTCATGATGGTACGTCTCCTGAAACACCTGGAAGGTCCCGATTCCCACTTTCTTCAGCTTCCTAAGTTCCTCTGCGGTCAGGGGGGCACAGTTTATATTAGCACGCCGTATTTCGCCGTGTTCCGTCTTGACACTGTAAACCTTTTTGATCGAATCGCACATAAAATCGACCTGGGTGGCGGGAGATTCTCCATAGACAAGAACGGTGCGTTTCTGCCCCTCTTCGATCATAATCCGAACTTCCTGCTCGATTTCCTCCATCGTCAGAGTTTTTCGGCGCATCGCGGTATTGCTGCTGCGGAAGCCGCAATATGCGCAGTTATTTGCACATTCGTCGCTGATATAAAGCGGCGCGAAAAACACAATTCGGTCGCCGTATACATCTTCCTTCAACTGATGGGCCAATTCATACATCTCGTGCAGCATACTCTCGTCTTTGTTTTGCAGAAGGATTGCAGTCTCCTCCGGCTCAAGCCGGATACATTGCTCCGCTTTCTTCAAAACGATTCGCACGTCTGCTTTCGAAGGGTTTTTCCACTTGTTCAACTGCGCCCAGATTTTATTCTCGTCAATGAAATCATGATCAAGCTTGTCATACTGCGCAAACTCTTTTTGGTACTTTTCAAGAAAATTCATGCATATACCCCTTTCTATAACTGTTGGCTACTTTTGGTGATCATCGATTTGACCGTAGCCCCGGTAATCCTGCCGAGCTTTCCGGTTAGCGCGCTGATTTCGTCATTGCTTCCGTCCACTATTAATGATATGACGGAAACGCCCCGCTCTCGATAGGGAAGCCCCATCCTGCCTACAATAAGCCCGGCATATTCGTGCAGAACGGCATTTACACGTTCCACACAGGATGAATTTTCGATCACAATGCCCACGATGCCTATCTTTTTGTCCACTTTAAAACCTCCTTCAAAAATTAATGCTCCCTTTCCGTACGAAAGGCGGAAAGGGAGCATTACGGCAAAACAGAGTACTCAATACCGAATGTGCGTCTTTCCGCTCGGAAACACCTTGCGGTCAGGTAAAACTACCGGCCCTGTATCCTCGGGCAAAACCTGCGCGCGGATACATTGCAACTTGATACTTATTCGCTTATACTTTAGCATAATACAGTAATAAGTGGATGTCAATAAATCATTCTTAAGTTTTCTGCGTGAAAATCAAATAAAGAACTGAACTTATCCGGAGAATCAGTAATTTTTACTATTATCGAAATTTTTTTAAGATTTGAGGAGATCTTGTAACCTTTCACTATTCTCATTTGTATTATTGGTGAAAGGCTTTTCAAACAGATCAAGGAGCATGCTTATGAAACCATCCGTAGAGATACTGGTTGAAAAATACCAAAGCAACCTTTATGCTGCGGCGTTTAACATGTGCAAAAACGCGCAGGATGCTGAGGATGTTGTTCAGGATACCTTTATCCAGTATTTATCACACAAAAAAGGTTTTGAATCAGAACAGCATATCCGCGCTTGGCTTATCCGGGTGGCAATTAACAAGGCAAAGAATAAGAACAATACTTTTTTCAGGCGGAATTCACTGCCATTGGAGGATTACATAGAAACATTGACGTTTGAGTCGGAGGAGTCCTCCGAATTATTTGAAGCAGTGATGAAACTTCCGGAAAAGTATCGCATCGTCATTCATCTGTTTTACTATGAGGATTATTCAGTGAATGAAATCGCGGATATCTTGAGGGTGACGCCAAGCAATGTAAAGGTAAGGTTATCGCGCGGAAGAATGTCGCTCCGCAACACATTAAAGGAGGTATGGGAAGATGACGAATAAGGAAAAATACAAACAGGCGTTTTCTGCAATTCATGCCTCTGACGATTTTTCTTTGGAGGTAGAAAAAATGGAAAGAACAAAGAAACAGCATAAATTCAAAACAATGATTTCTTTTGTTGCCGTCTGTGTGATGATTGTGGGCAGCGCCACAGCTGCATACGCCGCGGATGTAGGCGGAATTCAGCGCACTATCCAGCTTTGGATTCACGGCGATCAAACGGAGGCAACTCTTCAGTTCGATGGAAATGGAAATTACAGCATGGACTACACGGACGGCGAAGGAAATGTGAAGCATCAAGCTGGAGGCGGGGTTGCATTCTCACCTGACGGAACTGAAATACCTGCGTCGGAAGAAGAACTTACGGAACAGTTGACGGCCCCGGATGTGGAATATGAGGATGACGGCTCCGTTTGGGTTTACTGGCTCGATCAAAAAGTTGCCATCACCGATAAGTTCGATAATGGCGTTTGCTATGTCAAGCTTGAAAGCGGCAAGGAAACCCTGTACATGACCGTAAAGTATCAAAATGGTTATTCCACCAGCCCTCATAAATACCCGAACCCTTCTGAGTTTAACTGACGGCGTGCTAGGCGCAGAACTGAATTGAGCTTGTGAAAAGTGCTTTTGTACAGAGATTAGTTAGTGTTTAATTTCACCACACAATATAATCCGACCGACTTATCACAAGATTGAGCCGTTGCATCGCAGCAAAGATGCAACGGCTTTTTGCTTTCTTATAAACCCAATAGAGGGGTCTGTGTGACAAGAAAAACGTAACAGAAAAAAGGAGCTATCACGATGGCAGAAACGCGAAAAAATATGATGGAATTCAAAAAGCGCGCGATTCGAATAAGTTCGGCAGCTGTAACTAAAGCTGCTGAAAGCCTTGGAATCAGCAGCAACATGCTGGATGGCGGAAAAAACACACCCCGGATCGCGATAAACGGAGGCGGCACAGCAGCGGAATGCGTGCAGGCTGAATTTCCGGATAAAAGATTGTATCGGGTGTTTAACTTAGGCATGAACCGATAGAATCAGGAAAGTTTCCTTCCTATGAAATAAAATCCATTCGATTTATGCCCGTTCATAGTCGTAAATGTCAGGCGTTCATATTTCAATGTGCTGAAATCAGCCAGAAGCTCCTTCAGCCATTTTTCTGAGTGATGGCGGAGGACAGCACCTTCCGGTAATTCAAAGACTCCATAGATGCCATATTTTGCTTCAAATTTTTGATAGCGGGCTTGATTCCTTTCATCAGAATTGATCAGGAAATCGTTGATGTAGAGAATTCCGGCAGGTTTTAATACACGATTCATTTCGGAAATCAGAGCCTGCTGTTCTTCATTGCTTCTGATACAAGTCAGGACGGCAAAGAGTATCACTGCGTCTATACTATGATCCGGCAAATCAATCCCTGCATCTTTTTTCAAACGGAGGTCAAGATAAGGAGCCTGCTGTTTTCCCCGTTCGATCATTCCCTGCGAAAAATCCATGCCGATCAGATGCCTGTAACCAAAATGGTGCAATTCGTCCAGTGTACGGCCATAGCCGCACCCGACATCAAGAATGACGGCATTGAGATTGAGATAATTGGAGAACTCGCCGGCCTGAAAAGGCGTTGTAAACTGCTTCGTCTCTGAAACATTGTTCCAGTAATCTTTTTGTTCCATCGGATAATTCCTCCTTGTGTGCTTTTTATTGATGATATCGGTTTACGTAGAAATCACTTCCATTGTTGGCCATGCAACGTCAGCTATGCGCTGCGATTGCGCCTGCTTTTATTTACTCCCAAAAACAAGGCAGCCGCATAAACGCTTCCTTTAGCCTCTGCTTTGCCGACTGAAAAAGCATTTCGTTTCTGTCCGTTAGTTCCTCCTCGCCAAAGTAGCGGTTGTCAATATATTTGGTATAACGAAGCTCCATCATTATGCCCTCAATCCGCTCACCAAAAAGCTTACGGTAATGGTTAATAATGTGTCCTCCCAAGTTTGCATTCTCTATAACACTGTAGCCTTGTGCTGCAAGATTTTCATGCAGTCGATGCAATGTCTGTTCAGAGGACGTAACGCCGCGTCGGTTGGATAAATAAATATCTTGGCTGCCGCCATCGCCAAAATCAAGGAAGAAGCTGTGCAGGTCCAAAAGGAGAACCGACGGATACACCTTTAATTTTTCACGCAACAGCTTTTCAATCGCCTGATGGTAAGGATCATAATACAGGCTTACTCGGCGGTTAATTTCATTCTCATCCAGCGGTGAAGAATACAAAGGGCTACCTTGAGTATTTTCCTGATAGACCACGGTTTGACGATAATCTCCCGTTTTTGCACTCTCGGCTGGTCGGTTCATATCTACCACATAACGGCTTAGGTGGTTGATTATTGTTGTGCATCCCATTGCAGGAAGAAAGTCGTATAGCTCCGGCAAAAACCAATCTGTATTTGACAGACAGGCACCATCAAGTAGGCTGCTGCGAATGTCTTCGGGGACAAAGGTGCCGCTGTGTGGTAAATCAATCACCACCGGAAACAGATGTGTATTTTCGTTTAAAACCGTATAGTGCTTCATGGTTGTTACTCCAATCCTACGAATCCTTTGGGTCCCTTTCTAGCTTAACGGATGGCCCGTCCATTATCTCTTGCACGGTTTTCTGTTTTCTGCAAATACCCAGCAGTAAGGCTACAAAATATGCCTTGACTGTATTCCCAAGGATTTCTTCAATTACTCTGGGAATCCATATGACTGCAAACGGCAGTACCTTCCATGCGGTAAAAATTGTTTCGCACAGGACGATGGTATTGAGAGTGGTAACAATCAGGCCGGAACCGATCATAGCGATAAGAAGCTGGGGGATCCGCCCCCTGCTTGTGTCATGAACAAGCTTTTTCGATAGGAAAAGATCAGAGGCTAACAACAGGATGCCGAGAGCTGCGCATCCAATCATTGCGGTTGTGACCCAAGAGATATAGGTTGTCAGGTTTCCCGACGGATCTTTTGCACCAAGGGTTCTTTCAATCAACATTTTGCTGATAAGGTGCATGTTGTCTGTATTGATGTTTTCTTTTTGTACATGATTGTAGAATTCACTATCAACGCCATCGGCAGCGAGAAACGCAATATTACAAATCCCTGCAAATAACATGAGCGCGGAAAAAATTGCAACTGCAATTCTCATTTTCCTGCTGTCTTTGTTGCGAAGAGCAGACCATAATGCGCCCCGGATAAATCCACCGGCAGCTACGACCAGCGTCATAAGAGGGATATAGGTTCCCACGGGTTTTAAAAGGTAACCCAAAAAATCAGAAAGGCCGGACACAACAGCTCCATACACAGGCCCGAACAACAGGGATGGCATGATGGAGAAAATCCCGGAAATGCCAACGCTCATTCCATTTTGTCCAAACATCGGTATGTAGAAAGAAAATGTTGTTTTTAAAACAAGTGAAATACTGAGAAATACCGCAGAGATTGTGATGCGGCGCACATATAAAGTTGAATCTTTCAATTTAACTTCTCCTTTCATAATCGTGACATAGAAAGTTTACGGTTAAATTGATTTTCTAAGTTGTGACCATTAAATACACCTCCTGTCATGCAGCACAGCTACACAACAAGAGGCACAATCATGACACCGCTTCTCCTTATGCAGCAGCGGGATGCGAACCTTGTACCGCAAGCCCTGAAAGGCTTTTCGTCCCTCTGACAACTCCCCGTTCAGAAGGCACTGTAAATCAATGATTTACGCACAACGTTCTACTCTGCTCATGATTCAAATGTTCTCTGAATGATATGAACTGCATTCAGAAAATAAAAAAGACCCACCAATCCAAGCATCATGCCCAGACGGTCGGCTTCCAAAACGCTGTACTCCCTGTGGTTAAATCCACCTCCGTCAGTCATACAGCACATTTATATTACCACTGCCCATTAGTATTGTCAACTTCAAGACATAAGAATTTTATTAGACTCGTTGCCGTGAGCCTTTAAAAATTTCTGCTACCTGGGCCCTCTTGTTGTTTGCGAAAACATCGAGGAAAACGGGGAGATCCACAAAAAACTATGACCCTTGACAAATTGTATAATTATTTGTACAATAACTAATGTTATCAATAACATTAGTTATTGTTACGACTGGAGGTGCTTGAATAAATGCCTGCTAAAAAGCAAATCTCAAAAGAAGCAATATTACAGGCCTCATTAGAGATTGTACGTGAATGCGGATTGAACGCTGTAAATGCAAGAAATCTTGCTGAAAAATTGCAGTGTTCCACACAACCGATTTATCTTTCTTTTACAGGAATGGACGAGCTAAAAGTTGCAGTTACACGGATGATTGATAAAGAATATGATCTATTTGTGAAAAGACGTATTGACAGAAACAATTATGTGATTAGTAAGGCTAAAGCGCACGTTTTGTTTGCTTTATATGAAAAGAACCTATATACAGCTATGTTTTTATCAAACACATTAGAGGGAATAAGTCTTGACGAGATAGTAAATGCTGAATGGAATCAAAAAGCGATATCATCAATAACGTCTGACTTTAGGATTGATAAACCTACTGCTGAAAAAATTCTTATTGATATTTGGCTTTTGTCAAGTGGTCTTGCTACCGAGCTTGCCGCAAATAAAATGAGAATAAATGAAACTGATATTCAATCGTTATTAAGTGGATTTTATGAAAGGATGAAAAATTGTTATGCTGAAAAGTAAAATCCGAACTCAGGAAGAAACAGAAAAATATCTAGAAGAATTAAAGGATTGGCTTGATGGGGTAAAGAATGCTCCCGTGGAAGGAATGGCGGATTTTTTCGCGAATAGGATTAGTGAATATAATAATGTTCATTTAAAAAATTGGGGCGAGGAATACGCTCATATCGCAGATTTCTTTGATGATGGTTTGAAAACATTATTTGATATTGGTTGCGGCACGGGTTTAGAGCTTGAATCAATCTACAAGAGATTTCCCGAAGTCAAGGTTACAGGCATCGATTTGTCTGAATCTATGCTTGATAAATTGAGAAAAAGCTATGGCGATAAAAACATTCAAATAATCAATGCGGACTATTTTGAATACGCGTTTGAGGAAAACAAGTTTGACGCTGCTATGTCTTTTGAGACACTTCATCATTTTAAATATGAAAAAAAACAACTGATTTATAGTAAGCTTTATCAGACGATAAAAGCTGGTGGATATTATATAGAATGTGACTACATTGCCTGTTGCGATGAAGAGGAAGCGCTTTGTCTTGAGGGATATGAATATAGGCGCAAGCAAAATAATATACCCGAAGATATGTTGATACATATTGATATTCCACTGACATTGGAACATCAATTTGAACTTATGAAAAATGCCGGTTTTAGAACTGCTAAGGCTTTGTATCAAAATTGTGGAACAGTAATTATTAGAGCAGAAAAATAGCGATACAATACTCGAAAACTTCCCCCTATACTGTCCTAGGTGTAGACAAGAATCCCTAATCAATGAGCCAGACGCTAAGACACAGAGCCGATCGTCCTTGGAGGGTGTACGTAAGACCCATTGTTCCTCATTCTAACTGCTTTGTCGTGCCTTTCACCCACATATAGTAATAGACGGTTAAAATATGGTTCTGAAAGGCGTGGGGGGGAGCAGCGATCTGATCGCATAACGGAAATGAAGAGCGATCCCGCTGCTCAGTTTATGAGTCTGTATGCGGAACGGCCAACTCCACACGGCGGCCGGGGGCTATCTATTTTGTTTCCTGTGTGCTATAATGACGGGGAAATATCAGGAAAGAAAGGAGACACTTAACGTGCCGGCTTTTGGCTTCTTGTCCGCAGGGAAGACCGCGTTGTGGTAGGATCCGTCGACTTTAAAGCGCCTCCCGATCAAAATGGGGAAGTGGAAATCGGGTACGGACTGGGAAACAAATACGAACACCACGGCTATATGACGGAAGCGGTTCAGGCAATGTGCGAGTGGACTTTCAAACAGGAATCGGTAAAGCATGTAACGGCCGAGACGGAAACCGGCAACCTTCCGTCTCAAAAAGTCCTGACCCGCTGTAGATTCAAACTGTTCAGGCAGGGTGAAACTTACTGGTGGAAACGGTAAATACGGCAGTTGTATTGGAGGATGAGCAATGAAAGAAGCATTTCGTACGGACGGCAACTGGTACAAAGGAAATTTACATATGCATACGCTTCGTTCCGACGGGCACCTTTCTCCGGAGCAGGCTGTTAGCCGCTATCAAAAAGCCGGGTATGATTTTGCCGCCCTGACGGACCACTGGATTCAGAACGAGTGTGAAACGACCGAACGCTTTCTGCTTTTGAGCGGGTGCGAATGGGATACGGGGGATATGGTAAACACGCCGGTGTTTCATATTGTCGGAGTGGGGATGGACTCAAAAGTTTCCTTGGAACGGTCGCTTCCTCCGCAGAAAATCATTGACGCGATCAATGCGGCGAACGGAATCGCGATTCTTGCGCACCCCGCATGGTCGGTCACCAATCCCGCGGACTGTCTTGGCCTGACCGGCCTTGGCGGAGTGGAAATCTACAATTCCGTCTCCGGCCTGCCATGGAACGGCGAACGCGCGGACTCCGGCGTTTATATCGACATCTGGGCTTCCATGGGGAAGTTCTTTCCCTGTATGGCCGCGGACGACAGCCATTTTTATCAGGGAGAAGAAACCCGTTCCTACATCATGGTGAACGCGCAGGAGCTTACGCCGGATTCCATTAAAAGCTCCATCAGAAACGGAGACTTCTATGCCAGCCAGGGTCCGGAGTTTCATTCCGTGAGATTCAGCGGCGACGCGGTGCGCGTCGAATCCTCCTGTGTGGATACAATCATCTTTAACAGCAATACCGTTTGGTGTCAGGACAGGGTCTTTACCGGGGGCGTAACCGGCGCGACCTACCGGATGAAACCCACCGACAAATACGTGCGCGTCATACTGATCGATTCACAGGGCAGAAAAGCCTGGTGCTCCCCGATTCCGGTCAACGGAGAAGCTTATTGACCCTGGATTTTTCTCGGTGCGGCGATCAATTCCCGGTCGACAAAAACGGAACCGTCGTTTTTGGTTTTTAACCCCCATTTCATCAGCGAAATTTCAGAGTGAACGATTTCGATGCAGGTAATGCAGTCCGGATGGATACAGCTGCCTGTGTTAAAGTAGGGAATTTCGTCCTCATCCGGGCAGGTCGGCCTGTGAGTGTGGCCCGCAATCACAATCTGATGACGGTCGGCGGCCCAGTCGATGATTTTCCTCTCCACTTTCTTTTTCTTGTCGTAATTTTTGGCTGCGCTGGTCGGATCCTTTAATCCAAAGAACTCAAGACGTCTCCAAATATATCGGGAAAGAAATCTCCCGACTCGCCAAAAGATGTCGCTGACGATGTCGCCCTGATGACCGTGGACCAGAAACAGCTTTGCCTGGTTGTCGGTGTCCTTTAAAATCAGGCCTTCGTGAATTTCAGCATTTTCAAAAAGGCCTTCAAAGGTGTCCGTGTTCGTGTTGTAGTATCGGTCCAGATTGTTTTTGCGAAAGGCAGGATACCTTTTCACAATATCGTGGTTTCCGTAAATCATGTAGTACCGGTTTTCGGAGTAGAACTGATGCAGCAGTTCAAAAATATCCGCGTAGATCGTACAGATGCCGGAAAAATGACGGTTTTTCCACAATTCGTCGCTGTCCCCAAGATCAATATAGGTAAAACCGTTCCGGTAATAATATTTGATCGCGCAGTAGTAAAGGCTCTGGTTGTGGCTGAAGTCGTCAACCCAGCTTCCGTCGCCGCGATGGCAGTCGCTGATCAGAACGATTTTTGAAGTCCGGTCAAACGGCAGCTCCGTCGCTTTTTGATATACTTCCGTTAATCGGTGATAAGTTGAAAAAGATGACATTCACATTTCCTTATATGAAATATTTTAAATTTATTTGATTCCTTTCTTTTTATGGTATCCTAATTTCAGAAAATTTTGCGCGCATCCCCACGAAACTTACAGAATCAGGAGGAAACAGGAATGGCTTTTTGCTGGACTTCACTGCATGTAAAGGATTTAGAGGAATCTTTGAAATTTTATCGGGAGATTGTCGGACTTCGGGAAAACAGGAGGTTCGAGGCCGGGCCGGATACCGAGATTGCCTTTTTGGGAGAGGGAGAAACAAAGGTCGAATTGATCTGCAGTCGGGAGAATCGTGAAATCAACATGGGACAGGATATTTCTCTGGGCTTTACAGTTAAATCTGTTGATGAAATGATGAACTTTGTGAAAAGCAAAGGAATCAAGATTCAAAGCGGACCGTTTCAGCCGAATCCTCATACAAGATTTTTCTTTGTCCTTGACCCGAACGGCTTGAAAATTCAGTTTATCGAGAATTTATAAAAGTCTTTTTGCTTGTTCAGGAATTAGAAAACCAAAACGCAGCTGCTGATTTGGAATCAACAGCTGCGTTTTTATTGTAATACGAAAACTCCCGGCAGTGCCGATTGGACCGAGAGCGATTCAGCGTCGGGCATCTATTCCTTTTCAGGAATCCGAATTTTCTCCAGAATCTCCCCAATGCTGCCTTTCAGAGTGAGATCGGCTTTCGCATCCATCGGGGTGGCCGTTTTGTTGATCAGCACCAGGCGATTGCCGCTGTAATAGTCGATCAGTCCTGCGGCCGGGTAGACCGCGAGAGACGTTCCGCCGACGATGAGCATATCCGCGTTTTGAATGGCTTTTACCGCGCCGTAAATCGTGTCCTGGTTCAGCCCTTCCTCATACAGAACAACATCGGGCTTGATAACGCCGCCGCATTCGCAGATCGGGATCCCCGTGCTTTGCCGGATGAATTCCGCATCGTACCGTTTGTGGCACCGCTGACAGTAATTGCGGTGAACGGAACCGTGAAGCTCATAAACCGTTTTGCTCCCGGCTTTTTGGTGCAGTCCGTCGATATTCTGCGTTACCACGGCGGAAAGCCGCCCCGCCTGTTCCAGCTGCGCCAGCTTTTTGTGCGCCGGATTCGGCTCCGCTTCCAGATAGAGCATTTTATTCCGGTAGAAATCAAAAAACTCCTTTGTATGGGACCGGTAGAAACTGTGGCTCAGCATGACTTCTGGCGGATACGAGTAGTGCTGATTGTATAATCCGTCGACACTTCGAAAATCGGGAATGCCGCTTTCCGTGGAAACACCCGCGCCGCCGAAAAAAACAATGCGGCGGCTTTCGTCAATCATCCGCTGAAATTTTTCCGTGTCAGTCATAAACCGTCCCTCCCCATAATTGCCCGCGCTTTTCTTTTATCTTAGCCTCAAATCAGGAAAAAAGCAAGAATCCGCGGCAAGAAAAAAGCGTTAATGTATGGCAAAGCCCCCGACCACCGCCGGGGGCTGAAAGCTTGACAAATTAGATCAGCCGATAAACTGCTGGGTCCAGTAATATTGGCCGTTTGAGTTCTGGGCGACTCCGATGCCGATCTTCGTAAAGGAAGAATTCAGGATGTTGGCTCTGTGGCCTTCGGAATTCATCCAGCCGTTCATGACCTGCGTCGGGGAGGTCTGTCCCATGGCGATATTTTCACCCGCGGTACGGTAGCTGATTCCAAACTGTTTCATCATATCGAACGGAGAACCGTAGGTGGGAGAGGTGTGGTCAAAATAGCCGAGCTTTGCCATATCCTGTGACTTCAGCGTGGCGGTCTTGTTCAGCGCGCTGTCCATGGAAAGCGCGTTCAGGCCGCGGCTGGTGCGTTCCTTGTTCACAAGCTGCAGTACCTGATTCTGAAAATCCGCGTATGTTCCGGTTGCGGTGCTTCCCGAAGACGCGGCGGTACCGGAAGAACTGCTCTTGGAAGGAGCGGACGTTGCCGGCTTGGAGGAGACGCTTCCGGACGGGGTCTGACTGCAGCTTTTGCCGGTGAGACGGCTGATCACGTCGTTCAGATAGTTGCTGTAGTTGCTGTTTGTACCCGTCTGGCCGCAGTTGTAGTTCTGCGTGCAATACTGGTAAGTACCCGGGGCGCAGGAATTCTGTACGCAACTGCTTTGTGTGGACGCGCAGGCGGAGTTTGTGCTGCAATCAGTGCTCTGGCTGCAGGTGCTGCCGGAAGCTGCCGAGCTTTTCTGGGATGAAGCCGCGGAAGAAGCCTTCAAAGAAGGATCCGCTTTGGCTGCCGTGCTGTTCTCGGAAGTCGGGCAGGAAGAATTCTGTGTGGAAACGACAATGCCGCCCGACTGAACAGCAGAAGATTCCTGAGAGGAGGACGTTTCAGCAGAAGCTGCTTCGCTCTGCGGGGATACCGCTGTCACCGCTGAACTGGCGGCCGGTGCTGATTGATCGGATGTTTGCGCGGCATTTTTTGCATAAAGGCCGGCTGTACCGCTGACGATCAGGCTTAAAAGCAGAGCTAATAATCTACCTTTCATAAACTACTCCTTTGAAAACAAATTTAAAAATGTTACAAATGTGTAATTAAGGCGGCCAAGTATTACAAATTTGTAACTTTTCTTGTCCCTATCGTAACACTCACCTGAGAAAAAGACAATCCCTCAAATTCTTCCAGTGTTTCAAAGAAACGCTTTTCCTGCGACTATCCGCATGAAAAATTGAATATAAATTTACAAGAACAGTAAGAAAGGGCGATTGCCATGAACAGCCATTATCCGTTTGAATTGCCTCCGCTCCCCTATTCGTACAATGCACTGGAGCCATATCTGGATTCCGAAACTCTGAAATTTCACCATGACAAACATTTCAAAGCATATGTAGACAATCTGAATCAGGCGCTTGAAAAATTGCCGGCTTATCAGAACTGGACCCTTGAGCGGCTGATCCGCGAAAATTACCGTCTGCCGTTTCAAGTGCAGACGGCGGTATGGAACAATGCGGGCGGCGTTTACAACCACAACCTGTACTTTAATCTGATGGAACACCCGGGCAATCAGGAACCAGAGGGGAAGCTTCACTCCGCCATCCTGTCGGCGTTCGGTTCGATGGACAAATTCTATCAAAAACTCAAAACATGCGCACAGAGCCAGTTCGGTTCCGGCTACGGATGGCTGGTGGCGGACTGCCGGGGCCGGCTGAAAGTTTTAAATACCCTGAATCAGGATACCCCGCTGCCCCGTGGATTCTGTCCGGTGCTGCTGGTTGATGTGTGGGAGCACGCGTATTATTTGCAATACCAGAACCGAAGGGGCGAGTATCTGGACGCATTTATGCGTTTGATTAATTGGGCGGCTGCGGAAGAAAATTATCTGGGCTGTTTCGCGCGGCCGATGCAGCGCCCGGGCAGAAAGTAATTGCTCGCTCATGGTTTTGAAACAAAAATAGGGAAAAAACCGCAAAAATTCGGCAAAATATTCCACCTTTTCTTCCATCTTCCTTGAAATCATTTCCTGCTCACGGTATAATTTAAAAAACGGGTACAAATGGAACTTAAATTTCCAGAATACAATGGACCCGAAATCATCAGGGGGGAAGACTATGAAGAAATGGACCGCCGCTCTTTTGCCGTTGTTATTATTGCTTTTGTCTTCGCCGCCCGCTTTCGCGGCGACGTCATCGGCGGCAGTCATTAATATGCACGGTGCAAAGACATATCTGGGCCTCGCTTCCGCTTGGGGCAAAACATGGGACGAGGACAATTTCGAAGATGTGACAGGGGAAGATGTTACCTATGACGGAAGCCTTACGGTGAAAAGCGGCGAAGTAGCCAACATCACCGTAAGCGGAAGCAGCTCGAAACTGACGGTTCAGGGCGGCGTGATGGATTCTGTCTCCTGCGACGGCTCGGCTGAAATTAAGGACGGGGATATGAAATCTGTTGACGCGGGCGGAGACTTGAAGATTTCCGGGGGAAACATCCGCCATGACGTGCGCTGCGACGAAGAGGCGTCCCTGAGCAGCACCGTAAAGATCGGCGGCAGCCTGGAGGCAAATGAAATCACCTTATCTTCAGGAGCCAAGATAAACATCGCCGGAACGATGACCGCCGAGAGCAATATTAACCTGAACAACTGCACTTTAAAAACCAGAGGATTCGACGGCGACGACACGGCAACCCTGAGTATCAACCAATATACGGTAACGCTGCCGCCGCTGGAAAACATGAAGGAAATCGTTGTGAAAAACAAGACCAATGCAACGGCGGATGAAAAAATCGAAGCGGGAGAGCTTTATATTACGGACGGCGCTGAGTTTTCGACCAGCTCTTCACTGGAGCTGAATCAGCTGACAGGACCCGGCACCCTGTATTTCCATTCGGGAAAGCTGACCGTACATGATTCCATCGAGGGCAAACCGCTGTTGATCTTCAGCAATCATGTTGGCAAAGGGGATACGGCGTTTTACGCGGACAGCGACTCCGTCTCGGAAGACGACGTGCGCCTTTATGACTACGGCGTTGAAGCGAAGGACGACAGCGGCCCCGAGGACAGGTTCGTGCTGACCAATGCGGTTTCGGACGGAATTACGCTGAGCAACCAGAGCCTTTCCCTCAATCCCGGGGAATCCGTGACCGTAAAGGCCCATGTTAAGCCGGACTTTTCCAAGTTTGCGACCGGCACCAAACTGGTGTGGGAACTGTATGGAGATACCTCCGCGTTTTCCAAATCGGTAGATTCCGGCGGACTGTCCTGTAAAGTATCGGTTTCTTCTTCGGTCAAAGGAATGTATAAAGGAACGCTGATCGCCTACCTGGTGGACTCGCATGGAACCCGCCTCAATGATTACAAGTCGGACTCCTGCGTCCTTTCAACCGGATATTCCGGCGATCCCGGCAACGACGATTCCGGCAACGGCACGCTTGACACGTCCACGGTTTCCATTCTGACCGGGGACCGGTATTGGGTACTCGCGCGGACATCCTCGTCCGCCGCTCCGCATGCCATGTCTTACAACTCCGCCGTCGCAACCGTCGGCGCAGGAAAAGCAGTAAAGGACAGCAGCGGAAATCCGGCCTGGATTTACCCAATTACCGGAACGGGCAAAGGCCAGGTAACGATTGAGATTGACGGGCAGAAGGTGATTGCCAGGGTTTCCTCCGGAATCACGATCGACACGTCGTCTTATACCATGGCACCCGGCGGGAAATATGTCATCGGTGTGACCACAAAAGGGGTGGAAGCAAATTCAATCTGGGCGTCTTCCGATCAGTCCAGCGTTTCGGTTCAGTACGTTGGAAAAAGCGGAAGCATGCTTCTTTATCAAATTTCCGGCCGGAATGCCGGAAACGCGACCGTTACCTTTTCTATTACGGGGGGAGAAAGCGTGTGCACCGCCGTTTCGGTGAGAAACGGTGCGGGGGCCGGCGGCGTTAGTTCCAGACTCGTTGCATTGGCATAAAGTTTTGAAAACAAAAAAACTCCTGCTGATTTCGGTCATGCAGGAGTTTTTTGCTGTAACAGCCTGAATCGGACTCACCACGTTCCGATTCCATAGAAGACGGTCTCTGTTTTCATGAAACTCTTAGGGCCTGTTCATCCTGTTTTCATAAACGGATTCTATAGTAGCAGAGCAGGAAAAATTTACCTTAAAAGGAGCTGGCCCTATGACAAAGTTGAATAAGATTCAAATGGGAACGCTGCTGTTGGCGGCTTTCTGCCTTATCGGCACAGGCGCTTGTTCATCGGCGCAGTCGGCGGATTCTTCGGCATCCGCTGCTTCATCCTCACAATCGGATCATGCCGCTTCGGGGTCGTCTGCGGCAGCAGACCGGAACGCAATCTTCGGCAAAGTGACCGCGGTGGATGGAAACAAGATCACGATTGCGGTTGGAACACTGAATGCAGGCGGTCATGGCAAAGACCAGACGCCTGAGACAATGCAAAACGGAAGTCAATCGAATACCGACCATTCAGGGAAACCGCAGAGCGGCGGCAAAGATCGGCCTGCAAATCAAAGCGGAGATCAGACGAATGCAGCTTCCGGCACGCCTTCCGGAGGAGGAAACGGCTCCAGACCGGAAAATGGAGGCAAGAGATTTACTGACTTTGACGGGAGAAACCAAAACAATTACGATTTCGGATGAGAGTATTTTGTCGACGCAGCAGATGATGGGAGGGCAGGCTTCCCGGTCGGCCTCTTCCGGGGACACTGTATCGCAGCAGACTGAATCGGGCGGAGCATCGGCGGCGCTGTCTGACATTCAGGACGGTACCGTATTAAAAGTAACCTATCAGTCCGATGGAGAAACCCTGTCCTCCGTGGTGATTCTTGGCGGCAAAAAAACGAACTGACGGAAAGTCTTGCGCCGGAGCCTGTTCCGCGGTAAAATAAACAAGAGGTGATTGCATTGTCGAAGGGACTCAGTATATCCGGGCTTGTGATCGGAATTGTGGTTACCATTTGCGGAATCGGGACAATCGTCCTGAACGCGGTCGGTTTGAACAAGAGTCATTGAACGCGGCAGATCTTCGGCCCCGTCTTGAAAGACGGGGCCGTTTCCCGCTGTGGACGAACCGCCGGCGGCTTCGGTTCCCCTTCCGCATTGGGATTGTTTTCTGTTTTTGCCTGGGTGAAGGGGCAGGGGGTGAATATGCCCTGCAATGGAAGAAACCTATTTGCCTTTTAATGTCGCGCCTTTGGCGACGCGGAAGTACCGGCCGACATGTCGGCGGGAATCTATTCGGCGCCCTTGTGAAAAAAAATAAAACGGTGTATCATAGGGCAAAGGAGGTAGGTCATGGAACTGTTTTCCAAATGTTTTTCCGGAATTCACCGCCCAAAGCTGACCGCAATCGATTTTATCCGGTATATCGGGCCGGGAATGCTTGTTACGGTCGGCTTTATCGATCCCGGAAACTGGGCGTCCAATATCGCGGCGGGGTCGGGGTACGGATACGCCCTGCTATGGATGGTTACGCTGTCGACCCTAATGCTGATTCTGTTGCAGCACAATGCCGCGCACCTCGGCATTGTAACCGGAAAATGCCTGTCGGAAGCCGCGACGGAATATCTTCCGCCGAAGCTGAAAAACGTGATTCTGATCAGCGCGATGGGCGCCGCGGTTTCTACGGCAATGGCCGAACTGTTGGGCGGGGCGATCGCGCTTCAAATGCTGTTCGGACTGCCGGTAAAATTAGGGACCGTTTTGGTCCTCTTGCTTGTCCTTTGGCTTCAGTTTACGAATTCCTATCGGAAAATTGAAAAAATCATTATCGGGTTTGTTTCTCTGATCGGCTTTGCCTTTATCTACGAATTACATATGGTGCAAATCGATTGGGGCGCGGCCGGGGCAGGTTGGGTTACCCCGGCCTTTCCGAAGGGAGCTCTGCCGGTCATTATGAGCGTACTGGGTGCGGTCGTAATGCCGCACAACCTGTTTCTTCATTCTGAGATTATCCAAAGCCGCCAGTGGAACCTGCAGGACGAAACCGTCATTCGCAGGCAGCTGAAATATGAATTCGGCGACACGCTGTTTTCCATGCTGATCGGCTGGGCGATCAACAGCGCGATGATCCTGACAGCGGCCGCGGCCTTTTTTCAGAACTCAAAGAAGGTGGACGAGCTAGGTCAGGCGCAGGAAATGCTTCGTCCTCTTCTGGGGGATGCTGCCTCCATCGTATTCGCTCTGGCTCTTTTGTTTGCCGGAATTTCTTCCAGCATTACGGCGGGCATGGCGGGAGGAAGCATTTTCGCCGGGATGTTTTCGGAGCCGTACGATATTTCGGACAGCCATTCCAAAACCGGAGTGCTGCTGACCATGGTTCCCGCAGCCGCTGTGGTGTTCCTGATTTCCTCCCCGTTTCAGGGGCTGATTTATTCCCAGATGCTTTTGAGCGTGCAGCTTCCGATTACGATTTTTACGCAGATTTACCTGACTTCATCCAAACGGGTGATGGGGAAATACGCGAATTCTCTTTTGGACCGTATCCTGCTCTGGATCACCGGAGGAATCGTGACGGCTTTAAATCTGGCTCTTCTGATCAGTGCATTCTAGCCGGGCAATATCATACGGAAGGCATATTGCAAAATAATATAGCAGCTTGTATCTGAAATGGATCGATACAAGCTGCTTTTTTATTACCCTGCCGTACCGTTTTCGACGGAGGCCGCAAGGGAGTGACTGTAATCCTCATTCCACCGCTTCGCCAATTCCGTGTTGCTCCTGCGGTCGGGCAGGGTGTAATTCCGGTTGAGATAATTCCCAAAATAGGAACTGGTTTTGTACGCACCCCAGACGTTGAGGTGGCCGGCGTTGTTCATGTCCTGCGCGAAATCAAGTCCGATTTCGTCCATCCGGTCGTCAAGATCCAGAAAAGGAACGTTTTCCTGCTGGCAAAGGTCCGCAACGGTGTTGAACATCGCTTCACAATCGTTGACCCAGCCGTCGGACTGGTTGGACTCCGTATAATCGCAGGGCATATTGACGAAGACCAGCTGAAATCCCTTTTCTTTTGACAGCTCTACAAATTTATAGGGAACCTCTGAACAAATGGCGCAGGAAGAGGAATTCAGCGAAAAGGGATTCAAGAGGCGTTCCAACTGAATGATTACGTCGAATTTCGACGCTATACTCCTGAATTTATTTCCACTTTTGCGGA
>NZ_VWXL01000034.1 GCF_009746625.1 Caproicibacter fermentans | reverse complement strand
CGAACCAAAAATATGGTCAAGCCCTCGGCCTATTAGTACTGCCAAGCTGAACACGTTACCGTGCTTACACACGCAGCCTATCAACCTTGTAGTCTTCAAGGGGCCTTACCAGCTTATGCTGTGGGATATCTAATCTTGGAGTCGGCTTCACGCTTAGATGCTTTCAGCGTTTATCCGATCCGCACATAGTTGCCCAGCTGTGCCATTGGCATGACAACTGGTGCGCCAGAGGTGCGTCCATCCCGGTCCTCTCGTACTAAGGACAGCTCTCCTCAAATATCCTGCGCCCACGACAGATAGGGACCGAACTGTCTCACGACGTTCTGAACCCAGCTCGCGTACCACTTTAATCGGCGAACAGCCGAACCCTTGGGACCGAATACAGCCCCAGGATGTGATGAGCCGACATCGAGGTGCCAAACCTCCCCGTCGATGTGGACTCTTGGGGGAGATCAGCCTGTTATCCCCAGGGTAGCTTTTATCCGTTGAGCGACGGCAATTCCACTCTCATACCGCCGGATCACTAACTCCAACTTTCGTTTCTGCTCGGACCGTCATCCTCGCAGTCAGGCCAGCTTACGCGTTTACACTCTTTGGCACGGTTTCCGTCCGTGCTGAGCTGACCTTTGAGCGCCTCCGTTACTCTTTTGGAGGCGACCGCCCCAGTCAAACTGCCCGTCTAACAATGTCCCCCGGCCGGATTCACGGCCGCAGGTTAGAATTTCAGCAACTTAAGGGTGGTATCCCAAGGGTGACTCCACGGCAGCTAGCGCCGCCGCTTCACAGTCTCCCACCTATCCTGTACATAAATTACCGAAACCCAATATTAAACTACAGTAAAGCTCCATGGGGTCTTTCCGTCTTGTCGCGGGTAACCGGCATCTTCACCGGTACTACAATTTCGCCGGGCGGGTAATTGAGACAGTGCCCAGATCGTTACACCTTTCGTGCGGGTCGGAACTTACCCGACAAGGAATTTCGCTACCTTAGGACCGTTATAGTTACGGCCGCCGTTTACTGGGGCTTCAATTCAATGCTTGCACATCTCCTCTTAACCTTCCAGCACCGGGCAGGTGTCAGCCCCTATACGTCATCTTTCGATTTGGCAGAGACCTGTGTTTTTGCTAAACAGTCGCCTGGGCCTATTCTCTGCGGCCTCATTTCTGAGGCACCCCTTCTCCCTAAGTTACGGGGTCAATTTGCCGAGTTCCTTAACTACCCTTCTCCCGTTGGCCTTGGAATCTTCTTCCTGTCTACCTGTGTCGGTTTGCGGTACGGGCGCATCGGATATCCCATAAGACTTTTCTCGCCCTGCTCTGCGCATGCTTCCCTACTTGATTTCGGTCCCTTACGCCCGGGTCAACCAACGCCCGGGTCATGCCCTTTGCAGGTGTCATCTTACTTAAATCCTTCTGCGGCTACGGAATGTCAACCGTATGTGCATCGGCTACGCCTCTCGGCCTCACCTTAGCTCCCGGCTTACCTGGAGCGGACGAACCTTCCTCCAGAATCCTTAGACTTTCGGCCAATATGATTCTCACATATTTCTCGCTACTCATTCCGGCATTCTCACTTGAATGAAATCCACCGGCGCTTCCGCTCCGACTTCAACTCTCATTCAACGCTCTCCTACCATGCTCAAACATTCTCCAAACCTTCAATCGGCGCTCCATTTCAACCTTACTGTGAAATTTCGCGGCGCTTTGCGCCCGCTGATCCGGAACCTTTTCCTTCCTCTTCCGCTTCTGTGCGGGAAAGAGGCTTTCCGCAGCGCTTCCGCGCCGCCGGATTCCGCTTCTCAACTTCCTGAAAGCATGGAGAATATTTGAGCATCCCAAGCTTCGGTACACGATTTCAGCCCCGTTGAATTTTCGGCGCAGGGTCACTCGACCAGTGAGCTATTACGCACTCTTTTAATGAATGGCTGCTTCTGAGCCAACATCCTGGTTGTCTAAGCAACCCCACATCCTTTGCCACTTAACCGTGTTTAGGGACCTTAGCTGTGGGTCTGGGCTGTTTCCCTTTCGACAATGAAACTTATCTCACACTGTCTGACTCCCGTACATCAATTATCCGGCATTCTGAGTTTGATAGGCTTCGGTAGCCTTTCGGCCCCTAGACCATTCAGTGCTTTACCTCCGGTAATCTAATACGAGGCTAGCCCTAAAGCTATTTCGGAGAGAACCAGCTATCTCCGGGTTCGATTGGAATTTCTCCGCTACCCACACCTCATCCGCTACCATTTCAACGGGAGTCGGTTCGGTCCTCCATGGGGTTTTACCCCCACTTCAACCTGGACATGGGTAGGTCACCCGGTTTCGGGTCGAATACAACTGACTTCATACGCCCT
>NZ_VWXL01000033.1 GCF_009746625.1 Caproicibacter fermentans | reverse complement strand
CATGTTCTTTTAGAATCCTGATGATCTGTTCCTCGCTGAACCGTTTCTTCATGTTAATCACTCCATCTGCATTTTATCATATTGTGACTAACTTTTCTATTGGCTCAGTTTTCGGGGCTCAGGTCACATTCTATCACAAGGAAAAATGGATGTGGGTAATTCCCATTTTATTATTTGTTGTATTGTTTGCTATAGCAGTCATGCTAATTGGATTTAATAACTTTTTAAGTATGTTTGGCCTCTAATAACTGAAACTTTCACTATTGACAATTAAATTATAACAAAAAACAGCCTTCAGTAATGCGAATAACTGAAGACTGTTTTTTTATAGAGTTTTGTACTAAGAAAGCTGTGTCATAATTTAATTATTATATTTGTTAAAAATTTTATACCATTCAGCACAATCTTTCCCATAATCGTTTGGCATGTCTGAAAGCGAATTGTATTTAGTGAAAACCATTGCGATTTGATCCATCGAATACTTTACAAAATTGTCTTGATATCCCAAAGTTGAAAGAGATTCATATATTAGTGTTAAGGTGGCACATTTAATATTGAAAGTGTCATTATCTTTCAATTTATACCAAATAGTTTTCAGATCATCAAGATTCTCACCGTTATATTTTCTCTCATCAGAAATTATTCCTTGATCGACAGCAAAATTAATTGCTTTAATAGCCGTGGCTGCAAATATTTGGGACAATCCAGTACTGCAATCGTGTCTATATGGAATTGGAATCTGCGGGGCGGGAACAATTAGCTGTTGTGCTGGGGACAATTTCATCCATTCAGCGAGCGCAGCGTCATAGTTATATGATCCCATTACGACCCCATCTGCAACATCATCTGCAAACCATACGAAGCGTTGCTCTCTAAAAATTACCGTTTGCAACAAGGCTTTTTGCATAGAAAACTGATTGCAAATATTAGTAATGACATTGTCGTACTTTAATACGTTACTTAATGCTTCTTCGCTGGAATGCCACTTTCCAAGTTTATGCAACCAATCAATGTCACTTTCCACTTGTGCCGATAATTCTTTTTCTAAAGCTTCGTGATTTGCTTCATTGAAAGGCCTATTTAGTTTTTTCAAAATGACAATGGCCTGACTGGATAAACCTTTATAGGCAGCTTCGACGGATGACTTACTGTAAAATTTCAAGGCTTGTGTTTGCAGAGGATCGTTGAAAATATAATTGTTATCATCATATCCCACTAGCAGTAAACAATGTTCCGGTGCAATCCATTGGATTGGTCTACCGTTGAAAGTCCACGTGGAACCAATATATGGTGGATTCATATACATCGTAGCCCACATAATTACTGGAATATCTTCGTCAATGTATTGGGAGCACAATGTTTCCAAGGATACACTATTTAATATATTAGCCTCATAGCCTTTACCGGATAACACTCGATCTAAAGCTTTCTTAATCACTGGCGAGTAACATCCATATGAGTGGGACGATCTGGGATCTCCGCCAAATGTGAGATTTGGATCAAATGGTATAGTGGATTTATCCAGATAAGTATCAATAAATGTATCCACCGAGGTATTAATCCCCGCGTAATTAAGTGCCATGACGGCAGTCACACTTTCACATCCGGTGGGATAATCCCCCAATTGTGAAATAAATGGCGCCTGAATAATTTTATAATTTCCTGTAGGCGTAGTAGGTGTTGTATTTATTCCATTCTCTTCAAAAACTCGGATCTCGATACCACTGATATTTTTACCCGCTATACCAGCGTAGTAGCCGTTGGTATCCAGTGTTCCACCTAAATCGTATTTGCTTTGAACGCTCCGCATCCACTCAGGATCGGCATTACTTACCCAAGGCAGCCAATTTCCGTCCACATAAGCCCTAAGCATGACAACAACACCGGTTGTTAATTTTACACCATCACTTCTATAGACATGGAGTCCTACTCTCTGAATTGGCTTTCCTGCTGAACCTGCGTAATCGTTTTCTGTGCTGGCAACTTCCGGATAATAGGAAGACAGGCCGGAATTCCATGTTTGATATTTAATATAATATTGTTTATTCGGGTTGGTTTGTATTTTTATTCCATCGATGTGTGCTGACATCACGCTTTTGTCAAAGGAATGCCAGTTTGAAATGCTGTCGTACATATAACTTAAGGATGGCGTGGTTTCTGTTCCGGGCAAATCTTCTATAGGAGTAAGATTTGTGTCGCCTTTAAATGCCCGAATTTCGATACCACTGATATTTTTACCCGATGCACCCGCATAAGAGGCATCTAGATCCAATGTTCCACCCAGGTTATACTGAGTTTGAACGCCACGCATCCACACGGGGTCAGCGTTACTGACCCAAGGCAGCCACCTTCCATCAACCAAAGCCCTATACATTACGACAATGCCGGAAGTCAATTTTGTACCATCATTTTGATAAGCGTGGATACTTAACCTCTGGATTGGTTTTCCTGCTGAACCCGCATAATCATTCCCCGTACTTGATACTTCAGGATAGTACGTATCACGACCGGAATTTAGAGTTTTATAAAGCAGATAAAAGGGCTGAGCCGAGTCTGTCTGAATTCTGATTCCATCAATATGTGGTGCAGTTACACTTCCATTGAAGCCGTTCCAATTATCGTTACTGTCAGCCATATAACTTAATGATAGACTGAGTTCGTCTCCTGAGAAATCATCTGTTCCGGCGTTCAGGGAATCATCTTCAAAAATACGTATTTCAATGCCGCTTATATCTTCATTTGCTTCACCAGCAAATGAACCGCCCGTGTCCAACGTACCGCCTAAACTGTATTTGTTCTGTACGTTTCTCATCCATTCTGGATCAGCGTTGCTCACCCAAGGCAGCCACTCGCCATTTACGTAGGCACGGTACATAACAATAACACCGGAAACCAATTTTGTGCCATCGTTCTTATATGCCTGAATGTTTAATCTCTGAATCGGCTTCCCCGCAGAGCCTGCATAATCATTGTCGGTACTCTTGACAGCCGGATAATAAGAGGACTGACCGGAGTTCCACGTTTTATATAAGAGATAATAAGGTTTGTTTGTAGTTTGCATTTTGATCCCATCAATATGGGATGCGACTGTGCTTCTTTCAAAAGAATTCCAATTTGAAGTACTATCAGCCATATAACTTAGGAGTGCTGTTGCTTCCCCTCCGGAAAAATCTCCAATTGCTCCTTCTTCATAAACACGGATTTCAATACCACTGATATTTTTGCCTGATTTACCGGCATAAGAATCATGAATTGTTTGCCTAAGTTTATTTGGCTGTTGTTTGACTTCCAAGCTGTTGCAAAATAGTGCATAAAAAATACACCTTGATTGGGCTCAAAGAGCCGTTTCAAGGCGCATTTTCTTTTTATAGAGACTGTTTCTTGTGCAGTTTGCTATTGCAAATTCGTTTTGCTGCAGTCCTTCCTAATAATATTTAGTTACCGTTCTAAGTCCTCATCCTCGGTATCCATTCCGCTATATGCCACATTTTCCGTCACATCCGTACTTAAATCGTCCACAGGGAACAGCACGACGCGGGAATTGACGATTTCCATCAGCATTTCCACCCGCCTGCGGAGTGCAAAGCACAACGCGTCGCGCCGTGTTTCGTCAATAAACAAGGAGCCATTCAGAATGTGGCGGAATTCATCATCGATACCTTTCAGCGCCGAAAAGTCAAGCCAATCAAAAGAGGATACGAGCTTGATTTGCTCCTCATGGTCAGCCTTGAACGGTTTACATGGAGTCGTTGCGTTGGCGTTAATCATAGCTTGCGGCTTGGAAAACCAAAGGGAAGATCCGCTATCGTAAATAGGGGCTGCGCCAAGCCATTCCAGTGTTTCCGCATTTCGAATTGCTCCAAAATTATTCTGATGACGGTCCTCATTGGCAATGATATAGTCCAGCACCATCATCCGGTCAAGGGAATCCTTTACGTAGGGAATTACAAGTGCCTCACAGCAGTCAAGATAGTGCTGATATACGGAAACATGATTCTGCTTCTTCTGCGTCTGCATAATGTACCAAGCCGGAACCAACTCTGTCTGCGGAGTAATAAAGTCCTGGCAGACGCTGTATGGGTAGTCATCCTGCAGCATCAGCGTATAGGAAACATGGGGAATCCTAAGTCGGTCCATGATCCGGCTTGCCAACACTTCATTGTACGACTCTTGCTGAATGGCGCCGCTTCCACCTTTGATCAGGCACCGTTTTCCGTCAAGAATGGCCCATTTCTTTTTAAGCCATCCGTCCGAGGTGTTGTCGGGTGACATCAGACTGATGTTATCACTGGACGACCCCTTTCCGAACAGGATATTGCCAATATCGTCGGCGAAGGCATGATCGAAAAAGTTTATGTCTTTCCACTCAATCCCCGACTTCTTGGGGCATATCCAGTACTGATCCGATAAACTGAGGCCCAGGCATTTATCCAGAAGCTGTTGTGTTGTGGAAACATTCAGTTCCGCCAGCGCATGACGTATCCCGTCACGGCTTGCCGGAATTGCCCGGCCTTTCCACCATTCATTCAGGGCCGCCCGATCGATTTTTCCCTTTTTCACAGGAATACCAACGGGGACATGTGCTTGTTCGTGAGCAGAGCCTACGGCGGAGATGGAACCGGATGCAGTATCAAGCTCCAAATCGACAACAGGTATGTTTTTGTGCATCAGAACATATTGCTGATGCAACTTGTCCGCCATCTTCACCAACTCCTTTTTCATTCTGATTATATTATTATACTGAAATTATTCTGCGAATTCAATGCTATTCAGGGGACAAAAGATCTGTTTTTTTAGCGTTCATAGCGATAATTCATCTTCACTATCTTGTTCCTCAGTCGGGTCTTCCGCCGCGTCCCTTTCAAACTCGGCTTGCAGTTCTGACTCGCGCTGGCGATCCAGATCATTCGGTGTCCGGCCTTTCCTCATTTCGGTCAGGTCCAAATTGAAATCCTTTAGATGAGGCCGGTGAACCGCACACTCATAACCTTTCGCGCTGTACTTTTTACACCACTTGGCGGCGATTCGCTGGCCCCAATTTGTTAGGACGCCGTTCTTGTTTCGGGAAAGGTAATCGTTGTCCACCGCGAACACAAGACGCTTAATCTGAGGATGATTTTTCAGATACCGTTCCAGCGCACCGTCCCACAGGCAGTCGAGGGAAACACGGTGATCCCGTGTCCAGTCGAGACTGTAGTACACCTTTGCCAGCGTTGCGTGGCACATAAGATCAATCGGGCTTTCGCTGACGATCAGCAAATCGCTTTTTCCCTCATGGAAGAAGGGATAGCTTTTGTCGGAATTTTCGGCATCCATTTTAAAGCTGCTTTTTTCACTTGCTGCCCGCATGGCGCAATATTTCGCCGTTCCGTCCGAATCGTATCCCACAAAAACGCAGTTGCTGTGTTTCTCCTCCTGATAGATCATCTTTTGACCCATAAAGAACCGAACGATCTCCGGATCGATGCCGCGAACAGACGTAAGATACCAATGGGCAAACCTGAAATTTTTTCGCTTTATCCGGCAGCACAAGCGGTTTTCTCGGACATTTCTGATAGGGCTTTCTCTCACAGGTGCAGGTGGCATACTCCTTTCCGAGCAGCTTCCCGACTGCTTCTCCGAAGGAGACTTTTTCCTCCCTCATAACAAAATCGATGGCACCGCCTTTGATTCCACCGTCAGGGCCGGTCCATTGGAAAAAGCGATTGCTCTCCGGAAACAAGTACAGCCCCCCGCTATGCTTCATGTGTACAACTTTCCGGCCTGCTTTTTCCGGTTCATAGCCGTATTTTTCAGCCAGGAAAAGAATATCGGTGTGATTGGCATTGTCAATCTCTTCATCCGTGAAATGGCGGTAAGATGTATCAGCGTAGCGCATCGACAATCACCTCACCGTTCCAGCTCATCCGACTCCGCTTCGTGATTCAAGGACCGTTCCATCTCATTTGCCTCGTTGCCTGTTGGAGACACTACCAAATCCAGCTTTTGAATCATCCGGTCAAGCGTTTCTCTGCCACGTTCATTCAAAGCGTCCGTTTTTCCGGTATGAAGTAAAATGGAGTCAAGCAGCAAAAGCTCTTCTCCAGAAAATAGTTCCCCTTTCATGGACGGGCGTTTCACCAAGTAATCCAGCAGCTTTTTATCTTCCAGGCGGATGCCAAACAATGTTTCGTGCATATTCAGGCGATCCGCTTCCTTTACGGACGGGATTAATTCTTTTCGGTTGTCGTGGTACAGTGCGTAGGCTGGAATTCCCCGCCGAACGGCTTCGAAAACATCATCGGGGATTACATATGTCATATCGCCGACTGTATAACCGCGGCTGCAAAAATGCTGCCGCACCATTTCGGAAACATACTCGTCCACGCCAACCGGTTCCGCTTCTTGGAAGCAGGCGTTCCGAATGTCGGCAATCTGGTTTTGCAGGGCAGCTTCGTTTTCCACCAGAAAGCTCCTATTGTAGATATCACCGTTTTCCCTGTGAATGGCATACCAGTTCTTATCGTAGTCTTCAAAATCATAAACCCGCACCGCAGCGGGACGCTTGAATACAAGCTCCACACGGTTCGGCTGAACCGCACTCTTTTGGGCCTGATCCGCGTGTTTGGGATAATCGAGTTCACAAATCGTGCCCGTTACCTTATGATCTTCGGACTGTTTGTCAAATATGACCCAGTAGGCTTTTACGCCCTGATCGTTCCGGTACGACTGCCATGAATTGTACGGATGCGTGCTTTTGATATAAACGTCCCGTTCGGGAAAGCACCACGTTCCGCTTTCGCGGCTCATCCATAAAAAAGGCCGGGTCCATGAATTGGACTCGGCGGCGTCGGCCAGCGTGCGTATGTCGTATTCAAAATCCGTCTGATAGTATCGCGTGTTGTGGAGCATGATTTTTCGCAGCGTGTCAATCACGTCCACATTTTCAAATTTCTTCATCATACTTATCCCCGTTGAGTCTGGATCATTTTCAGACTCCGGAGGATGTTATCTTGGCTTACTTTGGCATTCTGCGTGAAGCCGCCAACATGGCGGGTTATTCGGGCGGCTGCGGAACTATCGGCTGGGCCACATTGCCATACCCGTATAGTATGTCATCCTGATATTTCCTGTCACCGTAGGTACTGTAAATCTTGCCGAGAGAAGTTGCTTTCTGTTCCGGAGATAAACCATCTTGTTCATATAGGATGCGGACGGTGCGGTACAGTTCAGTCGGGTACAACCCTGTGCTGGTGAGGATGGATTCGCAATTCCGTCTTACCTGTTCATCCGTAAGGGAAAAAGACACAAAAAAGGAGCCATCCTGCGATGACTCCTTTTCCGTATTCTGTTCGGTTGGCGACGGGCTTACCTCGGTTTCAGCACCAAGTCGCGTAGAACGATTTCCTCCGCTGACCGCCGCAGGCTGTTGAGATGTTTCGTCCTCTCCAGCGTGTCCTCGGTATCCGGCATCGGCTTCTTTTGAAGCATCTGCTGCGTGAGAGCCTCGATCTGTTTCAGAGCTTCCTCGTTGACTTGGTGCATTTTCTCCATCAGAGTGCCATCCATTTTCAAAGTCATATACCGCTGCGGATGGCTCTCCCTGAGATATTCCAGCGCCAGCCTGCCGTACCGCCCCAACGGCCGGTCGTTCTCCTGATTGTTGGATACTTGGATGTTCGGTAGCATCATGCCGTCCTTCTCTGTGTAATTCAGTTCCACCAATGGCTTTTCCATGATTTTCAGTCCTTTCCTTGTTGACAATTTTTATGGTACGTTCTATTTCCAAAAGGGCATTTTTTGAAATTGAGGTAACGGCGTTTCCAAGCTGCCCGACAAGCGGAAGAGTATTGAAATGATGGATTGTATCCATGCCGTTTCCCAAAGGAATCTCTTCATCGGGAAGCCCGCATCGTTTTCCCATAAAATATGTTACGCTGTCGTCAGAAGATCCACGAACTGCGCTTCAAATCCGCCTTCGGGAAGTTCGGAAAACAGATTGCCGTCGATGTCGACACTCAAATCTGTCAACGCCGGAACTTTTTTGACCCAAAACGCCGGTCGGAAATGACCCATATCGCCGGTTACATGAGCGCCAGTCACAGTACCGCCGGAATGTCCACCGGCGGTACTGTCTGAACGCCAGCTTTG
>NZ_VWXL01000032.1 GCF_009746625.1 Caproicibacter fermentans | reverse complement strand
TCCTCCTTGTATTATAGAGTAGTAGTTATTAGAGCCCCTCTCCAAGGGCTATGTGCTACACTGTAAGGGATGTTGTGGATTGGTTAAGTCCTCCTACCACCAGATGGTTTTTGAAAGGTTCCAACCACAGCCCTTTGCAGTTTTGTTAATCAGTTAAATACCGCCAGACGGTTTATGTGGAACAAGGTTACAAGGCAAAGCGTTCTGTGGATACAGCATCACAATTTTACCGTCGGAGGCTTTATTATGATTTCTGTTGGAATTGACGTCGCCAAGGACAAGCACGACTGCTTCATCATCAACTCAGAAGGGGAAGTTCTCGCGGATGTTTTCACCATTCCAAACAACATGGATGGTTTTCAGCGCCTGCTGCAAAGGATTCGAAGCTGCTCCTCGCCTCAAAACAAAATAAAAGTAGGGCTTGAGGCAACCGGGCATTACAGCTACAACATCCTTGGGTTTCTTCTTGACAACGGTCTTCCCACCTATGTCTTAAACCCCTTGCACACCAATCTTTACCGGAAAAGCCTCAGCCTCAGGAAGACGAAGACCGACCGTATCGATGCACGAACGATTGCAGCTATGCTTTTGTCCGATGTGGGCCTCAAGCCCTACACAGACACAGCATACCACAACGAGGAGTTAAAGTCACTGACGAGATACCGTTTTGACAAGGTGAAAGAGCGCGGAAGACTCAAGCAGTCAATTGCGCGCTTGGTCTGCATCCTGTTCCCTGAACTGGAAAAGCTGGTGCCGACGCTCCATATGATCTCCGTCTACGCTCTACTCGATGAGTTTCCTGGAGCAAAGCAGATTGCCGATGCGAACCTGACGCATTTGAAAACCACGCTTTATGGTGCTTCCAAGGGCCGCTACGGTAGGGACAAAGCTGTTGAGATACGCGAGTCAGCCAGAACCTCAATTGGCTCCACGATGCCGGCAAAGTCGCTGGAGTTGCGGCATACCATCCGCCTTATCCGGGAACTGGATGAAGAGATTGATGAAATTGAAGCGGAGATTCAACAGATCATGGGTGAACTGAACTCTCCCATTACGACGATTCCCGGTATTGGCGCCCGAATGGCTGCCGTGATTCTCGCCGAGGTTGGCGACTTCTCCCGGTTCGGGTCTCCCGACAATCTGCTGGCCTACGCTGGACTTTCACCCTCGACCTACCAATCCGGGCAGCTCAAGAACTGCTATGCTCATATGGAGAAACGCGGTTCCCGGTATCTCCGATTTGCCATTTTCAACGCCGCCAAGTACGTTTGCCATTGGGATCCGGTCTTTGCCGCTTACCTCGCCAAGAAACGTGCGGAGGGCAAACATTACAACGTTGCCGTTTCTCACGCTGCCAAAAAATTGGTCCGCCTCATTTACGCCTTAGAGAAATCCGGAGAGCCTTACCGCTTGGCAACGTAATTTCCTCGGAATAGCCGATGCGGCGTTCAACTGGACGCCTGCTTTGCTATACTCTTTCTGGACCATCTGTTTTTTACCACCATCCTCATTTCAGGCTTGACTTTTAATAGTTAATCTTTCA
>NZ_VWXL01000031.1 GCF_009746625.1 Caproicibacter fermentans | reverse complement strand
GTGCGCCCGTAAGGGTATATATCAAAAACCGCCTTTAGCAAGCGGCAGGTAAAATATCAGGAAAGGACGGTGAAATTACACCTGTCATCCCACAACTTATCCGGATGGGGAAACCCGATGGGGAGTGCAGCATGTTGTTGCCGCGCAATGCGGCAGATATGTGGCGGCATATAAAGTTTCTAAACAGCCGTTGTATATGGGGATGAAAATTCGCGTATGAGGATGAAAGCTAAACTGCCTGATACGATAGCCAGAGTTGGGACCCATCGCGCGTCCCCGTGTGAAAGGAACTGAAACACACGGCATCTTGGCGTCTGTCATGTGTATAGGGACAGATGTGAGATATTCAAGATGAAGCGCCTCCAGATAGAGGAAAATGGTGAAAGTCGCATCCGAAAACGCGAAACGCTACGTTTGATATATGCTACCGGGGATTGCCTAAATCCGCAGCCAGCGGGCAAGGCAACACAGCTTCCATAGTAGTCCGCGAACCCTGAAATGACAGGGATTGCCGTAAAAACGGAAGCGGATAATACCGCTCACATGGCGAAGGGAAGCAGTTTGTTTCTTCAATGCAAAAAGAAAGGATGGTGCGTGAGGCATCATGAGAAATCCAATTGATGTATTGAATAGTTTAAGCGATAAATCGAAAAACCTCTCGTACAGGTTCGAACGTCTGTACCGGAATCTGTATAACCCGGAATTTTATCTGCTGGCCTACAAAAACATCTACTCAAACAAGGGCAGTATGACACCGGGAGTAAATGGCATAACCATTGACGGCATGAGCAGTCAGCGTATTAGTAAGCTTATTGAATCCCTGAAAGACCGCTCATATTGCCCGAGCCCTGCCCGCCGTACATACATTGCCAAGAAAAGTAATCCGGCGAAGAAACGGCCGCTTGGCATCCCATCCGGGGACGACAAGCTTGTGCAGGAAGTCGTCCGAATGATACTGGAAAGCATCTACGAGCCAACCTTTTCCGACGCATCCCATGGCTTTCGGCCAAAAAAGAGCTGTCACACAGCGCTTGTGAAAATTCAAAAGACATTCACCGGCGCGAAGTGGTTTGTCGAAGGTGATATAAAAGCGTGCTTCGACAGCTTTGACCATCATGTACTGATTGACATACTTCGTAAGCGGATAAACGATGAAGCCTTCATTGACCTTATGTGGAAATTTCTGAAAGCCGGATATATGGAACAGTGGCAATACCACATGACCTATTCTGGCACCCCGCAGGGGTCTGGCATCAGTCCGATACTCGCCAATATCTATCTTAATGAACTTGACCGGTACATGGAGGAATACAAGGCTAAAGTTAACTCAATGGTACGCACAGTGAATCCCGCGCATCGTAACATGGCAAGCAGAATTTTTCACTACAAGGCCAAAAATGACGCGATATGGGACAGTCTGAGCGCCGAGGAGCAGAAGCAGCGCGCAAAAACACTTCGGCAGATGCAAGCCGAACAGCGTAGTCTTCCTACACATCCAGTACAGGAAACCAGCTACAAGGCACTCCAATATGTCAGATATGCCGACGATTTTATT
>NZ_VWXL01000030.1 GCF_009746625.1 Caproicibacter fermentans | reverse complement strand
TGGTCGGGTAAGAGACCGGCATCACTGCCGTTCCCTCCCCTAAGAACCGTGCGTGAGAGTTTCCCCTCACACGGCTCAAGCCTTTCTAAAAGCTCCCGTTCCGGGAACCCGGCTCAAATGGGTAATTCAGGCTATGCAGCCGTTTATGGCAATCTGGGTGCACCATGATTTTTCTGGTGTTGGTTCCGGCAGGGGTATGAACCCTAAAGCCGGTTTCCGACGTGATGAGGTCTCCGCAAACAGGGCAGCAGCGGTTTTGTTTTCTCCACATAACGAGCAGTTTGTCCCGCCCTTTTGTGCTGTGAAGCATCTTTTCGCCCTCGCGTTCCTCAAAATACTCCGCCCAATATTCATCAAACGGATTTGCTTCCGCCACGATTTTCTTAAACCGAATGATTTTCGTGTCGGTGGCGTATTCAAGTCTCGCAAAGGTCTTTACCCCGGCTTTTGTCTCGACCGGTGCTGCGAATGTCCACTGCCGGTTGCCGATGTGATGGAAATATTTCTTTGCCACCCATCGACCGCCTTTTTTCTTGTCATGTCTGCGTTTCGCCCATTGCCACAGGCATTTGTAGATTTCATAATCAACCCTGCCGAACATCACCGAAGAGACAACGTACCGCTGACTGTTCACCCAGCCCCGGATTACGGGATTGAGTTTGCGAATCAGAGTTTCCTGCTTCGTGGATTTGTTGCTCTTGATGATGTCGCGCACCTTGCTCAGAAATGCTTTCATCGACGTCTTTGACGGCTTGATGAGCAGCTTGCCGTTGTATTTGCGAATGTTTTTGCCCAAAAAGTCGAAGCCGTCGCTGATATGCGTAACAAGTGTCTTTTCTTCGGAAAGCTGCAATCCGCGTTCTTTCAGGAACTCCCGCACGATTGGCAGCACTTTTTGCTTCAGAAATTCCGGCGATTCACCCGTGATGATAAAATCATCGGCGTAGCGCACGAAATTCATTTTGGTGAAGTGTTTCTTGCCGTTGACCTTGCGGTCGGGGAGCCGTTCGTGCAAAAGCCGTTCCAGACCGTCCAGTGTCATGTTCATAAGGATGGGGGAAATCGTGCCGCCCTGCGGCGTACCTTCCTCCGTCGGGAACAGACGATGGGTTTCCACAAATCCGCATTTCAGCCATTTTTCAAGAATCTGAGTGTCCATCGGAATATTCTCCAACAGCCATTCGTGACTGATGTGGTCGAAGCAGCCTTTGATATCACCTTCCAGTATCCACTCCGGAGATTTTCCTTTGTTCAGATCGGTGAAGCACTGCTCTATAGCGTCGTGTGTGCTCCGACCGATTCGGAATCCGTAGGAGTTCGGGTCGGCGTAGGTTTCGGCTATCGGTTCCAACGCGAATTTGTAGAGAGTTTGCATGGCGCGGTCCGTCATGGTTGGTATACTAAGCGGACGCATTTTCCCGTTTTTCTTGGGAATGTAAATTCTTCTGAGCGGCTGCGGGGCGTAACCCCGCCGGTTGAGTCTGAATATTGCCTTGAATTTTGCCTGTGACGTCAGCCATAATTCATGGTCTACGCCCGAGGTGTGCTTGCCTGAATTTTCTGTCACACGCTTTACGGCCAAGGCTTTGGCGTAAAACGAGTGGGTCAGCAGCCACTGCAAAGATTTGACCTTGCTGTAGCGGCTTTCCTTTTGAGCCTTTACGATACGCATTTGCAGCTTTTTCACATAAGCGCGGGCGGTTTTCCAGTCTATAGATTCCCAGCTTTGCGCCTTGTCGGAAGATGCACACGGTTTCCCGTTCATTTGCAATTTCCCCCTCTAAAAGTTCTGTAGATTCTCTCGTAAAGAAAGACCGGATGGAAGTCTGCCCGCTTTCGCGTGGAGGATTGCCACACCTCCTGTCCGCCCCCATTGCAGGGGCGGCGTTCGCTTTTTCCATCGCTCCTTACCCGCATTTCCCATAGGCTTTCCTTACGGTCGGCTTTCCGGTTCCCCGGAGAAAATACGGGCTTACCACGTTCCACGTAATAAACAGCGCGGGTTAGGTTCCGCCTCTCCGCCGGCAGTCGTATCGTCCATGTGTCCCCACTATGGAAGGAAACATCCGACTGCACACCTTTTGGCTCAGGCTTGTCAGCAACTTTAGCCTGTTCAACTTTAACGACGTTTATCGGCGATTTACATTACATTAACCATACCGCGCAGCCAAGCTCCCCAGCCGCGTTGTTGCTCGCAGCTTATCGCGTCTACCTCACGGCTTCCGCTTAAGCCCTTTCGGGCGGGGCTGCCTATTCACATCATGCTTCCTCACGGCCGTTACCGGCCGCTTTGGCGATGCAAGGCTACTGCCAATGGAATAGCAGGTTCGGTCACTGCCGAACAATTTAATTACGCGACTTCGTGTCGCACCCAGAG
>NZ_VWXL01000003.1 GCF_009746625.1 Caproicibacter fermentans | reverse complement strand
ATCTGTTATGCTCTAAGAGCTTTTTATTTTTTTTCACAACTAAATTTTAAAGCAAAAAGCCGGAGCTGCCAATACCTTTTCGTATGGTTGCTCCGACTTTTTTTTCGTGCCGTTTTGCAACGGCCCCTTGTTTTTCAATCGCGCAGAGATGTTATATTTTTTGCAAACGGGCAAAGTTCGCCATCAGCTTTTTGGTTCCCGCCTTGTCGAACGCAATCTCCAGCAGGGTATCGTTCCCCATGGAGGAAGCGGACAGGACCACTCCGGGTCCAAAGGTTTTATGCACAACGCCGTCCCCGGTCCGAAAAACAACCTTCGTTTCCTCGGCCGGAGTGAAAGCGGGCCCAAAATTGCGGGCGGCCTCGGTGGTAACCGCCCTTGCTTCCCTTGCCGAAGTCGGAAGGACAACCCCCGGCTTCGGCTTCTTCCAGTCGCGCGAGCGGCTCTTCTCCAGCAGCTCCTCCGGAACTTCCCGCAAAAACCGCGAAGGCAGATTGTGCAGGCTGCTGCCGAACAGCATTCTGTACTCCGAGTTCAGTATGTACAGCTCTTCTTTCGCACGCGTGATCGCAACATAAGCCAGTCTGCGCTCCTCCTCGACCTCTCCGGGATTATAGAGCACCTGCATCCCCGGAAAAATCCCCTCTTCAAAGCCGGGAAGAAAAACAACCGGAAATTCCAATCCCTTCGCGGAGTGCATGGTCATCAGGACGGCGGCGTCGGACGAGCCGTCGTAATTGTCGATGTCCGTAAGAAGCGAAACCTCTTCCAAAAATCCGGAAAGACTCGCTTCTTCTCCGTTATCCTCCTCATACTTTATCAGGTTGGTCGACAATTCACGCACATTGTCCGCACGGTCCTGCGCATCCTCCTCACCGGAAGCCAGCAAAGCGTCCAGATACCCTGTCTTTTGCAGAAGCTGCTGATACAGCTCCCCGAGTCCTGTTTTCCCGTCCGAGGCCGTCTCAGACAGTTCCTGTATCATTTGGGAAAAAACGAGAAGTTTGGGAGCCGACCGTTTCAGCGGATCGAATTCATCCGCATGGCTGATGACGGAAAACAGACTTTCGCCCAGTTGGGCGGCAATCTCCGACGCCTGCGCAATCGTCTTGTCCCCGATGGACCTTTTCGGACGGTTGATGATCCGCTGAAGCCGCACTTCATCGTCCGGATTATTGATTACATTCAGGTACGCCGTCATATCCCTGATTTCACGGCGGTCATAAAAGCGCTGGCCGCCGATGATCCGATATTTGATTCCGGACTTAGCAAAAACCTTTTCCAAAGCGTTTGACTGCGTGTTCATGCGGTAAAGAACGGCAAAGTCGGAAAATCTGCGGCCGGATGCCACTCCTTCCAAAATTCTGTCCGCGATGAAAGAAGCTTCGTCCTGTTCGCTGGAGGCCGTTCTGGCCTGGATTTTTTTTCCTTCCTGATTTTCAGTCCACAGGGTTTTCCCCTTCCGGTTTTCGTTGTTCGCAATCACCGCGTTTGCCGCCGCCAGAATCGTCTTGGTGGAACGGTAATTCTGTTCCAGCCGGATCACTTTGGCGTTCGGAAACGTCTTTTCAAAGCTCAGGATATTTTCAACCGTCGCTCCTCGGAATTTGTAAATACTCTGATCGTCGTCGCCCACCACGCAGAGATTGCCGCTTTTCTGAGCCAGCATCTTGATAAACACATACTGTGCGTGGCTGGTATCCTGATATTCGTCAACCAAAAAATAACGGAACCGGTTCTGATAATAATCAAGAACGTCCGGGTTCTGTTGGAACATCCGGATGGTGTGCACAATCAGATCGTCAAAATCCATGGCGTCCGAATTTTTCAGCGCCGCCTGATAAAGGCGGTAAGCGGCACCAATCTTTTCAACCCGTTCGTCGCCCCCCGCGTCCCTGATATATTCATCCGGTCCGATGAGACTGTCCTTCGCGCGGGAGATTTCCGCAAGAATCGCTTTATAAGAAAGTTTCTTGTCGTCAATTCCCAGTTTCTTCTGGCAATCCTTAATAACTCTGCGGGAATCGTCGGTATCGTAGATGGTAAAATGCCTCGTAAAACCGAGGCGTTCTCCGTCCTTGCGCAGCATGCGGGCACAGGAGGAATGGAAGGTTGACGCCCAGACCTCGTCGCCGACTTCGCCCAACATGGCGCCAAGCCTGTTTTTCAGCTCTTCCGCAGCCTTGTTGGTAAAGGTGATGGCCAAGATCCTCCAGGGAGGGCAGGGGTCGTCCGCAAGCCGGTCGCGCGTTTGCGGAGATAGCTGTTGACCGCTTTCCAAAAAGCGCGTGACCTCCCCTGTCTCGTCCGGGGTCAAAGAAGGCTCCTGTAAGGATTGATAAGCATTTCCGTAACGAACCAGATTTGCGATACGGTTGACCAGAACCGTTGTTTTTCCGCTTCCGGCGCCGGCCAGAATTAAAAGCGGTCCGTTAACGGTAAAAACCGCCTCCCGCTGTTTTGCATTCATTCGGGAAAACTCTTTCTCAAGAACCTTTTTCCTCAGTTCCATATTTTTAGACATGTACTCCACCGCCAGAAATCAAAATCGGGTCTGCAGCCCGTATTCTTTATTGTATCGTATTCCGCGGAAAAGTGCAAACAAGCCCCCCTTCGGAACAGTCACAATACAAAAATCACCCGCACGTCATCCGGACGCGCGGGCGAAATAAAATTGCTGAAAATTACTTTAAGATGCTGAGCAAAACCCCCGCCGCGACTGCGGAGCCGATCACGCCCGCGACATTCGGCCCCATTGCGTGCATCAGCAGGAAATTGCCCGGGTCTTCCTCCTGACCGACTTTTTGGGACACACGCGCCGCCATGGGAACCGCGGACACGCCGGCCGAACCGATGAGCGGATTGACCTTATAGCCGCTCAGACGGCACATCAGCTTGCCGAACAGGACGCCGCCTGCGGTTCCGATGCAGAAAGCCAGCAGTCCCAGAATCACGATCTTAATCGTACCCCAGGAAAGAAACAGAGAACCGGTAGCGGTTGCGCCGACCGTTGTGCCGAGAAAAATCGTAATGATATTCATCAGCTCGTTCTGAGCGGTTTTGCTGATGCGGTCCACAACCCCGCTTTCACGGAACAGATTGCCAAGCATCAGCATTCCGACCAGCGGAGCGGCATCCGGAAGAAGGAGAGAAATCAGGATGGTCACGATGATCGGGAACAGAATCTTTTCCAGCTTGGAGACCGGGCGAAGCTGCTCCATGCGCACCAAACGTTCTTTTTTAGTCGTGAGGGCCTTCATGATCGGAGGCTGGATAATCGGCACCAGCGCCATATAGGAATAAGCCGCCACCGCGATGGGCCCCAGAAGCTTCGGAGCCAGCTGGGAAGTGACAAAAATAGCGGTAGGCCCGTCGGCCCCGCCGATAATGGCGATGGAACCCGCCTGCCTTGTCTCGAATCCAAGAAAAATCGCGCCGATAAAAGTCGTAAATATGCCGAGCTGAGCCGCGGCGCCCAAAAGAAAGCTTTTCGGGTTGGAAATCAGCGGGCCGAAATCCGTCATGGCGCCAATCCCGAGGAAAATGAGCGGCGGATAAATTCCCAGCTTGACGCCGAGGTACAGGTAATAAAACAGCCCCCCGTTTTCCGTATCGGTCGGCGCAGCCATAATCGCGGGATACAGGTTGACAAGCAGCATGCCGAACGCGATGGGAAGAAGGAGCAGCGGTTCAAACTGCTTCTTCACCGCCAGATAAATCAAAACTCCCGCAATTAAAATCATGACATAATTGCGCGGATCGTTGCCGACCAGGCCCGAGGTTTCAAATAATTTCATAACCGATTTGAGAAATCCACTGAATATCGTCACTTTACCAATCCTTCCCCTGCTCCAAAAGCCTCATTGAATTAAAACGGCCGCGTATTTTCCAGAAGGCCGGCCATTCCCCACGATGACCTTGCTCTGCTCTGCACCGCCGCGCGGCGCACGGAGGTAACCACACCGCCCGGAATCATACTGTATGCCGCGGCGGCAAGCACAGCCAGAATCTCTTCCGAGATTCCCTCCTCAACTGCGGGAGCTTCTTCCGCAGCCGGTTCGCTCGGCGCGGGAGCAGCGGCCGGAACCGGCTCCGGTTTGGGAACCGGCATGCTTTCCCGCGGCCGCTGATTCAGTTTGGATTGCAGGGAATTCACCGCTTTCCCATAGCCCTTAATCACCAGAGTTAAAAAAATCAGCATTAAAAATACGACTACAAGCCCTGTAATCAAGACCGTCAGTGATATTTGCACTTCCTGTTGAAAGTTCATTGTCCGTCCCCATTCCCGCATGAAAATTCCGGTCAAAGCCAGTTAAAAATGATTGAATATGCTTTTTATTATAACTGATCCCAAAATTGATTTCAATTATTTTCATCAATTTTTGTTTTTTATTGCATCTAAACCCGCTCGGAATTATAATAAAATTGAAGAAAAGGAGGTGCGGCGTCCCATGGGAGAAGAGGAATTCAGACGTTCATTCCGGGATCCGTTTCACAACAGTCTGGGCCTTGCGGTTTACAGCTGCGGCGTGCAGCGCTGCGCCTCGCGGCATTCCTGGGGTCCGGCAGTCAGGGATCATTATCTGATTCATTACATTGTGTCCGGGCGCGGGGAATTCCGCTCTTGCGGTAAACAGCACAGTTTATCCGTGGGGGACGGTTTTCTTGTGGTTCCGTCCCAGCTTGTATCCTACTCCGCCGACGACAGGGACCCCTGGACCTACTGCTGGGTGGGGTTTAATGGAAGCGACGCGAAACGCCTGATGGATCAGACGGGCCTTTTGGACCGGGAACCGGTTTTTCATTACGGGGGCGACGACAAGCTGGAACGCCTGCTGACCGATATCTGCAATTCTTCCGGATCAAGTCCCAGCGAAGAAGCCCGCATGGAATCCGGTCTTCTGCTGTTTTTGGCCGCGCTGATGGACCGGTTCGGGAAACCCGCCCAGCCGCAGGACAACGGATACGAGTATGTAAAAAAAGCCATTAAATTCATCGATTACAACTATTCGGGCGATATTACCGTAAGCAGCATCGCCGCCAGCGCCGGTATCAGCCGCAGTCACCTTTACCGCCTGTTTATGCAGCATATTTCCATGCCGCCGAACGAATACTTAATGCGTTACCGGATCGGTAAAGCCGCCGGACTGCTGAAGGCTGGCGGCCTGACGGTCGGAGAAGCGGCCTATTCCACGGGCTTTTCCGACCAGCTCTATTTTTCGAGGGTCTTCCGGCGGTACATGGGCGTTCCGCCGAGCCGTTACACCGCAGGCGGACACAGAAATACAGGGGAGGAAAAAACGCATGAGTGAGGCAACCGAACGGATTCAGAAATGGATCGGTCAAATCGAAGAATCGAGAGCCGTGGAATGGGAACGGCTCCCGGAAATTTATTTATATATGGATCAGGTGCTGACTTACATGAACAAGCAGCTTTGCCTGTATGAGCGGGACGAAGGGACGAATCTGCTCACCTCCAGCATGATCAACAACTATGTGAAGGACGGAGTTCTTCCCCGGCCGGAGCAAAAAAAGTATTCCCGCGATCATCTTGCAATTCTGACGGTGATCTGCATGCTGAAGCAGGTTCTTTCCATTCAGGATATTTCCTCTCTAGTGAAAACGCTGTTGTTAAACGCATCGCAAAATGAAATGTACGACCGCTTCTGCGAAGCCCAGACCTCCGCGATGAAGGAAGTCTGTGAGCGCATCCGGTCCACCTCGCAGCAAAGCGAGGCAGACCTGACCAGGCTGGCGATTGAACTTTCGATAGAAGCAAATGCCCGGCGCACGGCCGCGGAAAGAATCTTAAGCGAGCTTGCGAAAGAAAGCAAACCGAGAGCCGAGAAAGAAAAGAAATAGTCAAGACGGCCCCGCATGCCGAATGAGCTGAACCGTTAAAAACAGGCCGTGCAAAAGAAGCCTCTCGTTGTAGGACGCCAAGCTACAACGAGAGGCTTCTTTTAGTTGAACAAAGCATGAGCCGCGGTTGCTTCCGGCTTTATACGGAGTCCAGGTACCTCCGGATATATGGCAGTGCCGCTCCGACCGCCACATTGTCGGCGGGAGCATTGCTGATTTTAATAAAAGGCTGCGGATTTGGAAACGCCGTGCGGGAAAAAACCCTTTCATGCAGGCTGTCGATATCGTCCTTCGTGATGTAAGGCGCAATACTCCCTCCAAGAATACACGGAACGTCAAAAATCGCGTACAGGTCGTTCAGCGCAACGGACAAATCTTCGAGAAAGCTTGTCCATCTGCGAACATATTCCGCTTCGCCTGCTCTCAGCCTCTCGAAAAAGCGCGGCAGAGTGTCTTTGCCCTGCAGCAGCGCTTCGAGAGAACAATAGGCCTCCATGCATCCATGGCCGCCGCAATAGCAGTCCCGTCCGTCCCGCACAAGCGTCATATGCTCGATCGCTCCGCTGCACCCGCGGCTGCCCTGATGGATTCGGCGGTTCATAATCAACGCGCCGCCAAGGTGTTTCCCGACCGAAAGATAAACGGCGTCTTTTATTTTCCTGTCAAACCACAGTTCCGCAGTGGCGGCGCAGCGCGCGTCGTGGATAAAACTGCACGGCAGCTTGATCCCTTTCTCCAATTCGTCCACAAGCATTCCGGTACGGTACAGAATTTTCCCATACGTGATCTCTCTGCCGTCCGCCGAGGCAAGCGCCTGTACGGCAAACCCGATTCCCAGCACTGCCCCCGGGGTGACTTCCATCTCCGCCAAAAAATCAAGGACCGCGCGTCCGACTTCTTCATAATAGCCGCTTTCGTCACGAAACACACAGCGGGTTTCTTTTCTGAGAAACGTTCGGCCGTAGATGTCGACCGCCGTTATCAGAAGAACGTCCCTCTGAATCTCCACCCCGACCGCGACTCGCGCCTTTTCGCACAAGCTGTACGCAACCGCCTTGCGGCCGACCTGACCCGCAAGCAGGCCGCTTTTTCGGACAAGGCCCTGAGACTCAAGCTGATTCAGGTTCTGCGAAACCGTTGGCAGGCTCAGGCGAAGCCTGTTTGCCAGATCCTGTTTGGACAGCTTCTTCTCATGGTACAAAAGGCGGTAGATCAGAGAGTAATTATTTCTTTTTACATCTTTCAGCGTCAGACTGTTCATATGATATTAGTTAACTCACTTTTCAAAATATATTTTTATTATTTTAACACTAAAGCAGGTTCATTGCAACTAGTGTGGTAAACATGCACAAAAACGATTGACATAACTTTGTCATTAAATACGTATTGACAGATTCCCTCCCCATGTTATATGATAAAACCAGTTTTATAAAATCATTTTATAAAATCAATTTTAATAATTGAAAAGGAGCTATCATGATGGGGATTCTGGAAAAAATGCGGCTCGACAACAAAAAGATATTTGTTACCGGGGGAGCAAGAGGCTTGGGTAAAAGCATGGCGACCGCACTCTGTGAAGCGGGAGCCGACGTTGCGATTGTAGACCTCGACATCGAAACGGCGCAAAACACGGCAGAAGAGCTCGAACAACAAACCGGCAGAAAAGCCATGGCAATAAAGGCCGATGTTACAAAGCCGGAGGACGTGGACCGGATGATCGACACGGTGCTCCGGGAATTCGGAAAACTAGACGCGGCCTTTTGCAATGCCGGCATATGCCTCAACGTGCCGGCCGAAGAAATGACTTTTGCCCAATGGAAAAAGGTGATCGATATCAACCTCACCGGGATATTCCTCACCGCACAGGCCGCGGGCAGGGTCATGCTGCGGGAGGGCGGCGGCTCCATCATCAATACTGCTTCCATGTCGGCCCATATTGTCAACTATCCGCAGCCGCAGTGTTCCTATAACGCCTCGAAGGCCGGTGTGATTCAGCTCACAAAATCGTTTGCCGTGGAATGGGTGACACGGAACGTGCGGGTCAACTGCATCAGTCCCGGATACATGGGAACCGAGCTCACGCTGAATTCGCCGTCCCTCAAGCCGTTGATCGAACAGTGGAACGCGGTGGCTCCGCTTCACCGCATGGGCAAACCGGAGGAACTTCAGGCGGCGGCCGTTTATCTCGCGGGCGACGCAAGCTCTTTTACGACCGGCGCGGATTTTGTGATCGACGGAGCATTCACCTGCATTTAAGGAGGACATCGTATGAATTATTTGTTGGGTACAGACATAGGAACCTCCGGAACAAAGACCATTCTGACGGACACTTCCGGAAATCTGATCGCAGAGCACCTGTGCGAATATGATGTACTTACGCCAAAACCGCTATGGGCGGAACAGTGGCCGGACATTTGGGTTGACGCGGTCAAAGAATCCATACGGGAAACCGTAAAGAAAGCGGCGGTGGAGCCGGAGGCCGTAAAGGCTCTCTGCATCAGCGGCCTTTACGGCGGTTCCGGAATCCCGCTTGATTCGCAAATGCGCCCCGTGCGTCCGTGCCTGATCTGGATGGACCGCAGGGCCCAGGAGGAAAGCGACTGGGCCCTGGAACAGATCGGCGCTGAAAAACTGATGCGGATCACCCATAACGGATCCGACCCCTATTACGGTTTTACCAAAATGCTGTGGATCAAGCGGCATGAGCCCGAGAACTGGGAGAAAACAAAGCTTTTCCTTCCGCCGAACGCCTATGCCATTTACCGACTCACCGGCAAAATTGCCGAGGATTATTCCTCCGCCGGGAACACGGGCGGCATTTTCGACATGAACACCCACACCTGGTCAAAGGAACTTCTCGACAAAATGGGAATTCCCCTTTCCAAGCTGCCCCAAAACCTTGTGGAATCCAGCGACGTCGTGGGCGGGCTGACGGGAGAGGCCGCAAAAGAGCTGGGTCTTTGCAAAAGCATGCCGGTTTGCGCCGGAGGCATCGACTGCGGTGCGGCCAACATCGGCCTCGGGGTATTTGAGCCGGGCGTATTTGCGGCGGCAATCGGAACCTCCCTGTGCGGCGCTCTCATCACCGACAAGCCCGTGCAGGGAAGAGGCCTGATCGAGTGGCCCTATCTTTACAGGGCAAAGGAGCTTTCCTATTGCTTCGCGGGCGCCGCAACGGCGGGAGCAATCGTCAAGTGGTTCCGCGATACCTTTGCGGAGGCGGAGTACAGCCGGCAGAAAGCAGGGGGACCCAACGCCTACGCCGTATTGGACCGACAGGCGGAAAAGATTCCAGTGGGGAGCGGAGGGCTCATCGTCCTGCCTTATTTTATGGGTGAACGCAGCCCTGTGTGGGACTCGAACGCGCGCGGAACGATCATCGGGCTGTCGCTTGCGCATACAAAGGCCCATATCTACCGTGCGTTTTTGGAAGCGGTCGCCTATTCTCTCCGCGACGCCATAGAGGCTACCGGAGAAAAGGTCGGGGATATTCTCGTCGCAGGCGGCGCGGTGAAGTCAACTCTCTGGAAACAAATCTTCGCCGACGTCACCGGTCACAGGGTTGTCTGCCCGATCAACGATGTGGAGGCCAATCTCGGCGATGTCATGCTCGCGGGCCTGGGAACCGGTCTGCTGACCCGGGAGGGCATGCAAAAATGGCGTGTCCTAGCCGAACCTGTCGAACCGGATCCGAAAGCACATGCCAGATACGATTCTCTCTACCGATGCTATAAATCGATATACAAAAATCTCAGGAACGATATGAAAACTCTTTCGGCACTGAATTGACTTTCAAATGCCGCCTGATCATCATCGGAAAATCAGACCGCTGTTTGGCATACGGCCCGGGGATTGATCATCAGCCTGACCGGCAGTCCGGAGTTTCATCTGGAGTAATGCGGCACATTAAAAAAATATAATTTTGGGGTGAAGCGAATGAATCTGTTTTGGGACAAATGGAGAAAACGGATCGGCTATGGGATTGGAGACCTTGGCTGCAATCTGGTGTTCAGTACGATGGCGTCATATCTGATGATATTCTATACGGACGTTTTTGGAATTACCGCTGCGGCAGCCGGTACGCTGACCCTGGTAACAAAAATCATTGACGCCGGTACGGATACCGGGATGGGATTGATTGTAGACAGAACCCACACCCGGTGGGGCCAAGGGAGGCCGTATTTCATTGTCGGCGCAGTCCCGTTCGCTGTTTTCACGGTGCTGACTTTTGTCGTGCCGGATTTCGGCGCCACCGGCAAGCTCGTATGGGCTTATGTAACATACTCCCTGCTGTGTCTTTCGTATACGATCGTCAATATTCCTCTCAACACGATCGTTCCAAGGCTCACGTCCGATGTTCATGAGCGGGACTGCCTCGTGTCGACCCGTATGGTTTGCGCCATGATCGGCACCGCGGTGGTTATGACCATCACGACGCCTCTTGTCAAATTTTTCGGTCGCGGCGACAACGCCAAAGGATATCTGATCACTATGAGCATCTACGGCGTTGCGGCGATGCTGATCTTCGGCATCACCTTTCTGAATACGGAGGAGGTTGTGCCGACTTCCGTCACCCACGAGCATTCCAGACTGAAAGACGATTTGAAAGGGCTCACGGGCGCGAGCATCGTGCTTTTCATCCTGAATTTTTTATACTTCGGGCTCTATGTGATACGAAATACGTCCGTCCTTTATTATTTTACCTATAATCTGGGAAAAACCGACTGGATTGTTTTTGTCGGCCTCTTCGGCATCCTTTCGGGGCTGCCGATGCTCCTCATTCTCCCGTTCCTGGAAAAACATATTTCGAAACGCAATTTGATGGTGATCAGTTCGCTGATTTATGCGATCGGCGATTTGACGATCTACCTGGGTAAAAGCTCGACGGTCATGCTGATTTCCGGGCTCGCCGTGACGGGACTCGGGATATACGGAATTTTCGGCACAACATTTTCCATGCAGCCGGACGTGATCGATTATTCCGAATACAAAAACAAAAAAAGCATCGCCGGGATGATCGCCGCGTTTCAGGGCTTTTTTGTGAAAGCGAGCATGGGCCTTGCGAGTATGCTGGTCGGCATCTTTCTAACAATGAGCGGATATGTGCCGAACATTCCGCAGACGCCAAAGGCGCTAGCAGCCATAGAGACTGCTTTCATTTGGATCCCGCTTATCATATGCGTTTTGATTTGCATCGCAGTCTATTTTTACCGTGTCGACAGCATTCGCAGTGAAATGTCGGAAGAATTGGAAAACAGACGCAGAGTCAATGCGTCGAAGGGATCCGCCTCCGCTTCCTTGCAGCCGTCTTCCAACTAAGAATCTGGAAAAGGCCGCTGAAGGTTTTGAAAATTCGAGCGGCGTTCTGCAGAGACGCGCGGCCGACCGCTTCTCTTCGATCCGTCCCCCGGGGGCTGTTTTCTAGAACCATAATTACAATTTCACATAATATGATACTGTAACTTCGAAGGAGGGGGTTCCATATGTGTGGGATTGCAGGTTTTTGTAACTACAACGAAGATTTTACCGAAGAGGCCCCTTTTCTGGGTCAGCTGGCCAGGCGTATGGGCAATACGCTCAGGCACCGCGGACCCGATGAAAACGGGGTATTTATTTCAACCCACGCCGCCTTCGCGCATCAGAGGCTTGCGGTCATTGACCTGGAAGGCGGGAAGCAGCCGATGACCGCTTACGCGGGCGGATACCGGTACACGATTGTCTATAACGGGGAACTGTATAACGGCGACGAGCTGCGCCGTGAGCTTGAGTCGATCGGCTACGTGTTCGAAACCACGAGCGACACTGAAATTCTTTTGAAATGCTATATTCACTACGGCTCAGAATGCCCCAAGAAGCTGAACGGGATATTTGCCTTTGCCGTCGACGACGAAAGACGGAACCGCTGTTTTCTGTGCCGTGACCGGTTTGGCGTAAAGCCCCTGTTTTATACCCTTGCGGGTGACCGGCTGGTGTTTGGTTCCGAGATCAAGGCTCTGCTGCAGTACCCGGGAGTCAACCCGATTCTTGACCGCAATGGCCTCTGTGAAGTTCTTGGAATCGGTCCCGCCCGAACAGCCGGCGTTGGCGTGTTCAAGGATATTTATGAAATCAAGCCGGGGTTCTTTGCCATATCAGACCGAAACGGCTTTTCCGTCAAACCTTATTTCCAGATTGAAAGCCACGAACATCCGGACAGCTACGAGGATACGGTCAAACATGTACGCTACCTTCTGGAAGACGCGATCACTCGGCAGCTTGTTTCCGACGTTCCGTTGTGCACGTTCCTGTCCGGCGGACTGGACTCCAGCGTGGTCACGTCGGTCGCGGCGCGCAAGTATCGGGATTTAGGCCAAATTCTCTCCACTTATTCCTTTGAGTTCACAGGCAACGACCGATATTTCAAGCCAACCGCCTTCCAGCCGGACTCCGATGATCCCTGGGCGGCAAAAATGGCGGAATACTGCGGGACGAACCACACCGTCCTCAAATGCGACAATCTGAGCCAGGCCGACAAGCTCTATGACGCGGTGGACGCGAAAGACATGCCGGGCATGGCGGACGTTGACTCCTCCCTCCTTCACTTCTGCCGGATGATTAAAAAAGATCATGTCGTTGCGGTCAGCGGAGAATGTGCCGATGAGATTTTCGGCGGTTACCCGTGGTTTCATAAAAAAGAAGCGTTCGAGGGCCATTGTTTCCCCTGGTCACCGGACCTTTCCGTACGGACGGATCTGTTTAAACCCGAAATCAACGACGCGCTGGATTTGGAGGATTACGTGAACCAGCGTTACGAGGAATCCATTTCTGAAGTTCCAAAGCTGGAAAACGAGAACTCGCAGGAAGCGCGGCGCAGGGAAATTTCATACCTGAACATCAAATGGTTTATGACCACCCTGCTGGACGACAGGGCAGGGATAGTATAAACCAATGAGGAGTGGGACAAGAAAGTCAGGAAAATAGCCACTTTTTCGACACGAACTGGTTCATGTCAACCCTGCTTTTTGTTTTATCGACCAGTGTCTACAAAAACCAAAATCAGTGTTCTACTCATTTCGACATCGGGCGACCCTGAAGCTCCGATTCCTTATACCAATGATCTATGTGCATAGCTGTTTCGCACGGGTTTTCTAAAATCGCATCACGGCATTGAGAAAAAGCTGTCTGCCATGTGTGCGAGCCTCCCCGGCGCGTGAATAAAAAATCCCCTCTAAAGCTGTGTAACGATTTATAGAACCGATTTTCTACGGACAATCTTTATTCCAAATGCTTCCCACATATATTTTACTAATGAGCATTTTACGAGGTGAAATATATGTCCGACGATTCAAAAAGAATTGTATTGCCAAAGACGTTACAGGAACGGATGTTAAAATTCTTTTTGAAGGCGCAGTGCAAAGCCATGGAAGCAGATCTTGACGGTGAAAAAGATGAGCCACCACAAAATCCTATCAATAAAGATGATAGGAGCAGTGGCTGATGGAAACAGCAATTTATGTTCGGGTCTCCACGGAGGAACAGGCGCAGGAGGGTTTCTCCATCCGGGCACAGGAGCAGAAGCTCAAGGATTATGTAAGAATCAAAGATTGGTCAATCTATAAAATATATGCCGACGAAGGCATCTCCGGCAAGGACATTACCGGACGCCCTGCGGTCAAAGATATGATTGAGGACGTAAAAGCCGGGCTCGTTAAAAACGTGCTGGTGTTCAAGATCGACCGCCTTACACGCTCCACGGCGGATTTGATTTATCTGGTTGACCTGTTCAATGCCAATGATTGCGAATTCAACTCCTTAATGGAGTCCATTGATACACAAACGGCATCCGGCAGGATGTTTATCAAAATCATCGGGATCTTTGCGGAGTTTGAGCGCGAAAACATTATCGAGCGAACACGGGTCGGCGTCGAACGCAAAGTAAAGGAAGGGTATTCACTCTGCACATCGTCGGCAAGTTTCGGATATGACCGCGTGAAGGGTCAAAAAATGCAAACAGTAAATCCCGTCGAAGCCGAAGTCGTGCGGGAGGTTTTTGAAATGTTTGTGGACAACGGACTTACACTCACGGACATTGCGCGGCGGCTTAATTTGCGCGGTATATTAACGAAGAAAGACAAAACATGGTCGTCTGTGAAAGTCAGGCGCGTCCTCACTAATTGCAACTATGTGGGCGATGTACGCCACCACATAAACGATTCCAAACACAAGCAGGAATACGACGGTTTGCATGAAGCGATTATCCCACAGGAACTTTTCGATGCTGCGAAGGACATCCTTGATCAAAATAAAAAGGTGGGTATCACAAAGCCGCCCAATGACGAAAAATATTTTGCCGGATTTTTGGAATGTGCAAAGTGCGGCTACAAGATGAAGACCTATGAATCCCGCAAACAACTAAAGACAAAAATTCAAATTACGGTCGGATATGTATGCTGTAATCACACACTCGGGACCTGCACCGTCGGCAGTATGAGCCACAAGAAAGTGGAGGCGGCTTTCGAGGAATACATATCCCAAATCGCGGATTTTAATGATGCGGATAATCCTTCTCTTGCAGAAGAAAAAAAAATCAAGCATGACAAAAGTGAAGCAATCTTGTCACTGGAAGCCAAGCTGAAAAGCCTTGAAACAAGGGAACGCGAAACACTGGAGCGATATGTCCATAACGAAATCGACTTTGATGATTACCGCGAAATGAAGAAGCTGGTCGCATCGGATAAGCTGGTTCTGAGTGCCGAGCTGGAACGCCTCAGCGCTGCTCCCAAACCCATGGCGGTCAAGCCACAGGAAATCGCCCGGAATTTTCGAGAGAACTGGGATAAGTTATCGAACCACGAACGCCGCGCTTTCCTGAAACAATTTGTAGAACGGATTGTTATTGAAAGCGTGAAGCCGAAAGGCGAATTTTTTGGGCAGGTGAAGATTCGGGAAGTGAGGTGGAGAATGTAAAGCGCTTTTGCCGTATTGGCGTGTATGAACGCGCTGAAAAATTGTTGAGACAAATAAAACCTTTATGTCTTTAGAAACACCGAGGTTGCGGTAAATCACTGTTTAAGCGTCCTAGGCGGTGGGAAAAGTCAAGCAGAAGCCGATGATATTCTTGGTGGGGTTATCCTTCGCTTGTCTCTCTTGCTTCGAATTCCTTCAGCGTTTTACCTTCGGCAGTTTTCCACTCCACATTTCCGCTTGTTGACGCGCCAAGGACAAAGTCAGACGCACCCGATGGTGTTTTAAAGAGGATGTCCTTTTGCAAGGCTCCGTTCTCATCTATATATTTCCTGTTGTCCTCCCGTGCAGATTTAGCATGGTCAGGGCAACTCGAAAGTAGTTCTTCCCGAATCACACTCCCCGCGAGAATGACAAGTCCTTCGTTTGTCAGCCTCGCTTTGGCGTCGGCGCCGCTTCGCTTGATAAAGAAATTTTCTCCGGCTTGAGGGGTTTCCTCACCCGTTGGCGGGGCTGTTACCACGAGCTGCGAGAGCGGCTCAAACACCTTATGACCGAGGGTGCCCATTACGATCTTGGCGTAGTCAACGAACTCTTCCAGTTCACTTTCTTTTTCCTCTGTAATGTTGCCCAGTGTCGGATCATTACCGTTCTTCACCAGATATCGTTTTGCCGCAATCGCCATATTCGTAAAGCGGTTTTCAAGGTAGCTTATCTCAGTGGGTCCGAAAGAATTATTTGAGGTTGTAAAAACAACTGCCTCTGTCCAGTAGTCTTTTTCAGGGTTGCGCCTATGTTCCTGCAAGCGGTAGAGAATGCCCTCACCATTTTTTCTCACGCCAGCCTGACCGACGTAAACAACATCCTCGCCGGTCTGATCCGAAACTCCAAACAGAAAATAGACCCCGCTCTGTGAGAGATCATCGCGTCCCTTGCACTGATCCAATTCAGTGCGCGGAATTTTATAGGCTACTCCTGTCCAATTGGCAAGGGTACACTTAATGCACCCGTTGGGGTCGCCGTCTATCAGAAACAGGTTTATGCTTTTGCCTCTCGTAGCCATGGGTTATTTCCTCGCTTTCTGCACAATCATGAACTGTCGATTCATAATAGTATGTCTTTCCAATTAGCATCTTCCAAAATAGCTAGTCTATTAAAATCAAAGAATTTATCAAAGCCAGGCCTTTTCACGGGTTCCCCATTTTTAAATGATGCCGGTTGACAACGGTAACCCCGAGAACATTTTTTAATCATGGAGATGGGTAAATATGCAATAAATTCAGGTAACGCAAGATCACCATTGTAAAAGGGCATTGCGAGCACCATTTCCGGATGCAGTTTGGTTAACTTCCCTACATATCCATAAACCGGTTTATCGGTTTTATCTTCAGTTGGATATTCTCCTTTAACTTGCACTGGTCGGATAAGTTCCCCTGTTCCCGCAATATCTTTGGTAATAATGAAATCAAAGCCCTTGTCTCTATGTGGAAAATATACGTTCCATCCATGCGCCGCAAATGTTCCCGCCACCACAAGCTCAGCCGAATAATCATTTACAATCATTCTATCACCATCTCAAAATTGTCATTGATATATTATCTGGCCACGAGCCGCGTGTCCATTCGTAAAGGTGAAGAGGTAGATTTGAACCTGACAGCCATTTGGCTGCGTCGATTTCATCAAAGGCATCCTGATTCTTATTTTCAGTAATCGCCTCGTAAGCAAATGTTCCTTGTGGGATAGATTCCAACTTGGGCAACTTACGACGGGCAGCGGCAGAGGTGCGGATTTCTGTGATTGCATAGCCCCGGCTGCGAATCACAATATAGGGTTCTCGTGTGAATTCCAGCAGACGGTTGCAGCAGGCATGTTTAGAAACACGGAACTGTCGGGCAAGAGTGGCAATCAGTGTGTAATCCAACGCAGAACCAACCATCGCAAGGCGGAACTGGTCTTCTGGCAAGAGGAACACGGAAGCGAAACGATTGGCTTCAGCTTCTTTCGGACGACCGCCGTTTTGCACATCTTCCACTGTACAGCGAAAGCCCCGTTGCCCGTCCAAATAGTAGGTTGGAGTATGCTGCAAAAAATGATGCCCCAGTTCATGAGCAAATGTAAAGTTGATGCGCCCAGAGTTTGAAATATGCGTATTAATCAGGATGGCACGTTTTTCCCCGCAAAATAGCAGCAGACCGCTAAGCTTGGGATCGTCCGGCAGATTTTGTTTCCCGACGCGGATATGCTGCATCTGTGCTATTTCGTCGAGATGCGTTGCAGGCAGGTTAGTAATGCCCATGCTTTCTAGTACCTGCTTGGCTTTGGCTGCAGGATCATAGGCTGCCTCCATCATTCATCCTCCGCAAACAAATCCTCTATTGCCTGCTTTGCCTGAGCAGACAGATTATTAACATTACCGCGTGCTGCCATCGCAACTCGCTCTGCAGCTGTTTTGACAGCATCAGGAAAAGGTACCACATTGCTATAATCAATTGGCAGATCACCGACTTGTTTCAGCTCATTGCACAGCGTCATCAGTTCATCCACTTTGGCAGTAATGCGCTGCTGTTCGGCAAGGGGTGGGAGAGGAAGAAGTTGATTTTTAACCACCTCTCCTGTAATGGCAGCAAAGGTAGTTCCAGTCGCTTTCAGTACAAAATTCTGTTTTTGTGCTTGTAGCCAGTAAAACATGAAATTTATGTTTATCGTTCCGAGGGGCCGTACTGCACATAAACCCCGCCCAATACATATTTCTCGTTTGGCGATATTAACATCGCCGACGGGCGCGCGAACTGCTAATAAAATGCTATTTGGTGGTGCAATTTTGGAAGGAGAAGAGGTAAACTGATTAGACTTTTGAAGATATTTCTCTCCATAAAAACTCTTTCCTTGATGAAATTCGAGTCCCTGATTGTCGGTAGAAACACTATTTCCAGCGGGGGATTGTCCCATAATAAAATTATTAACTTCTCCCAACCTGCACCAAACCCACCCGTCCGGTAAATTATAAGGAATTTCGTCTTCGGTAATAGGTGGCAGTGGTTTTTCTTTTTTCAGCTTTCCTGCCTTGATGAGCGCGGTCTTTTCAGCCTGTATCCGTTTTAGCAGTTCGGATGCAGGCTCGTCATTTTTATCCTGCGGCACCAGCTTACCTTGTACTGCTGATTGTAAAATGCTTTCTGGCAAATCTTCTGCCAAATGCTTTTCCAACGCGTCCTGCTCATTTTCAGCGGCCTCCAGTTCATCACACAATGCCATCAGCTCGTCCACCTTGGATGCGATACGCTGCTGCTCGGCAAGGGGAGGAACAGGAATAAGGTAATTCCTCAAAAAATTCAATGAAACGAAAGACTGAACCCCTCCGGAAGATATCCGTTTCATTTGTTCCTGCTCTAACTCCAAAAAATAAAAAAAGTATTTCGTAATAAATGAATCCTGTCTATATGGTTTAAAAAGGGCAACATTTTTGATTGCAAACGGTTTGCTACTTTCAACTACTGCTGGATTCCCAATGCTCCCTATCATCGCAAATAAGATATCGCCAATATCAACTTTTGAACGTTGTGATATCGCTTCAAAATCTTCGTTTGAAATTAGTTTCACATTCTCGAAGCTGATTTGCCCATCACTTAAATTTTTGCTTGTTATCAACGGGAAACCGTCCGAAACATATTTTGGTGTGTCATGTGTGCCATCGCGTACATCACAGAAATTGTTCAGTCTGCACCAGACCCATCCTTCCGGCAAATCATAAGGAATTTCATCCCCAGTAATGGGAGGCAGGGGCCTTCCTCTTTTCAGCTTACCTGCCTTAATGTGTTCGTCTTTTTCAGCCTGTATCCGTTTCAACAGTTCGGATGCAGGTTCATCGTTTTTATCCTGTGGCACTAACTTGCCCTGCACCGCCACCTGTAGGATGGACTTTCTCAATTCAGAGGCTTTCATTCAATCTTCTCCTGCTCCAAGGCGACGGAAATTCGCGCCAGCACATCTTCCATGTGGGCGGAAAGCACAGCCTTTTCATTCAGATAATGAGAAATAAATTCTTCAGGCGGGAGAATCTCCTCGGTGTCGTGCGGAAATCCACAGAAGTCCAGATTGTAATCGGTGGCGATAATGTCTTCCACAGGGACAAATTGGGAAACGTCACTTTCCTCTTTGTGTTTCCACCAGTCCCGCACAGATTGAAAGTGCTCTGGCAGCATGGGCCGGGTTTTGGAAAAGTGCTTATAGCCCTGAGGCATTTCCAAACGATAATACCAAACGCCCTTGGTAGGTGTGCCCTTCTGGAAAAACAGCAGGTTTGTGTTGATATTGGTATAAGGAGCGAATACGTCCTTCGGCAGACGAACAATAGTGTGAAGATTACATTCTTCCAACAGTTTCTTTTTTATGGCAGACTTCACGCCGGTGCCAAACAGAAAACCATCCGGCAAAACCATGCCGCAGCGCCCACCATCCTTCAACAATACCATCATATGTACCAAAAAAAGATCGGCGGTCTCCGTATCACGCAACTCGGCGGGAACAGACTGAGAAATTGCCTTTTCCTCCGCGCCGCCGAAAGGCGGATTCGTGACGATGACATCAACTTTGTCCTTTGCAGTATAGTCCGTGGTCGGTGTACGCAGGGTGTTGTCATGACGGATATCCGGCACATCGATTCCGTGAGCAATTAGATTGGTTACGCATAACAGGTAAGGGAACGGCTTTTTTTCAATTCCGCGAATCGTCTGCTGCAGCATCCGGTATTCCTCGGTGGTATTGACCGTGAAATTGTCGATCACACTAGTCAGGAAGCCGCCTGTTCCACAGGCTGGATCCAGCACGGTTTCCCCCAGTTTTGGGGCCACCATATCGACAACAAAGTGTGTCACCGGGCGGGGAGTATAAAACTCCCCCGCCTTGCCTGCGCTCTGCAGGTCTTTCAGCATTGTTTCATACAGGCCATTGAACAGATGACCAGATGGCATGGAATAAAAGTCGATCTCTTCATTGATCTTATTCACGACCTGCCGAAGCAGCGTACCGGATTTCATGAAATTGTTGACGCCTTCTACAATACTGCGGATCAGCCACTTGCGATGCTTTGGATCGTTACTCGTATCCAGTTCACGCAAATCCGTGAACATAGCATCAATGTGAATAAGTAATGCGTCGCCGGTTATGCCCTCCGCGTCGTCCGCCCAGTTGCTCCAGCGATATTTGGAAGGGATGACAGGATAATAATCATCCTCGGTTGTCTCCCATTCCTGTTCTTTAAAATCAAAAGCCTTGAGAAACAACATCCATGTGATCTGCTCAATATACTGCGCATCGCCATTAATTCCTGCGTCGATGCGCATAATATCTTTAAGTGCTTTTGTAGTACCTGAAACGGCCATCTTAGCATCCTCCAAAATCTATGCGACGTATAGCTCCTGCTCCAATTCATGCAGCGCTTGTTCGAAATTCTTTTTTCCTTTAAAAATACGATTCAAGATATACATGGGATTACCGAATTGATTAATGGGATTCACCTTCAGTACATCCATGCTTTCCAGATCGGCGACTCCGATCTCGGCGTATTTTTCAAGTAGTGCATTTAGAACAGCCTGAGCCTTTTCACCATATTTTGCAAAATAATTTCGCTTTTTAACATTGTTGGCCCGCTCCCTGCGAGTCAACGGCGGCTGATCATATGCGATGTGACACACAAGATCAAAGGGGTCAAACTCTTGCCCGACCTGCTCCTGCAATTCTTCCAGCAACACTCCACGCTTGGCAAACTCATCCAGAATTGCCTGCTTGCGCTCTGCGCTGTTCCACGCCGAAAGAAAATCATCCAGCGTGGCGTACTGGTCAAGCACATTGCGACGGGTATAATCCGTAAGTGATTCCGTAATTAACTTGCCATCCTTGTCGATATACTGGACACGTTGCTTCAGCACAGTCACTTCCACATTGTCAACATAATATTTCATGCGGCGCTCATGCTGGGGATTATCGTCGCCGCCTTCTGGAGTGTCCGAGCCATCAGTAAGCTGGTCGCCACCCTGTGGCGGATCGTTAGGCAAATCGGGGATTTGACCATCTTCAGACGGCGTGAAAGTGTCATTCTGCTCCACTGGACCATCAAAGTCCGGATCAGCAAAATGTCGGGTTACTTCGCGAAAATCAAAAATGGTAAAAAACATCTTTCCAAGGTCTTCCCGCACACGGGTGCCACGACCAATGATCTGTTTAAACTCAGTTGGACTCTTAATCTCCGCATCCAAGACAATAAACTTGACCATCTGTACATCTATGCCAGTAGTCAGTAATTTTGATGTTGTGACAAGCACCGGATAGCGGCTGGAAACATCCCGAAAAGCGTCAATTTGCTTTTTACCAATGTCGTCGTCTCCGGTAATACGCATCACATAGCGCTCATCCTCTTTAACAAGGTCGGTGTTCTCATTCACAAGCGCCTGCCGCATACGGTCTGCATGCTCCGTATCCACACAGAAGAAAATGGTCTTATCGTAACGCAAATCATGTTTTTTCATGTAATTTGAAACAACCTTTGCCACCATGCGGGTACGCTGCTCCAAAACAAGCTCTCGGTCATAGTCGCTGGTGTTGTATTCACGATCGACAATTTCGTTGCCAAATTTGTCAGTTTGTCCCTTGTAGGGACGAAAGCCTTCGGCGTCCTTATCGAGAGTGACGCGAATGACACGATATGGGGCGAGAAAGCCGTCTTCAATACCCTGCTTAAGAGAGTAGGTGTAAATCGGCTCACCGAAATAGTCAATATTTGAAACGTCTTTTGTTTCTTTGGGAGTAGCCGTCAGACCAATCTGCGTGGCTGCGGAGAAATACTCCAGCACTGCGCGCCATGCGCTGTCTTCTTTTGCGCTGCCGCGATGACATTCGTCCACGACAATCAGATCGAAAAAGCCGGAGCTAAACTGTTTGAATATCTCCTTATCGCCCTCGCCGGTAAGACCCTGATAAAGTGCCAAATAAATCTCGTAGGATTTGTCCACCTTGCGGTTGCGAACGATCGTCATTTTATCTTTGAAAGGGGAAAAATCATTTACATAAGTCTGATCAATCAGTGCGTTGCGGTCAGCAAGGTATAAAATGCGATTCTTTACTCCGGCTTTCCACAGTCGCCAGATGATCTGGAATGCAGTGAATGTCTTGCCGGTTCCGGTCGCCATAACTAGGAGAATACGGTTTTGTCCACGCGCGATTGCCTCAACGGTCAAGTTGATTGCATTGCGCTGATAATAACGCGGTGTCCGGTCTTCCCTCTGGGTGTAATAGGGTTCTTCAATGATGGCTTCCTGTTGATCCGACAAGTTCGTGCCGGTTTTATACATTTTCCAAAGCTGCTCTGCTGTTGGGAATTTATCCAAAGGAACAAATTGCTCAGCGTCACCCGGCGCAGCCATCCGATTATGGAATGTAAAGCCATCGCCATTGGAAGTGAAAGCAAACGGAACAAGCAACCGCTCTGCATAGTCCAGCGCCTGCTGCATACCATCTGATACGGCGTGATTATTATCTTTTGCTTCCACGATGGCCAATGGGATGTGTGGTTTATAAAAAAGCAAATAATCTGCGTATTTGGCCTTGTCACGCTTATAAGTACCTCCGCGAGCGATAATACGCCCCTTTGTGATTGCATATTCCTCGCGGATTTGTCCGTTTGTCCATCCAGCAGCCTTAATTGCAGGGGTGATGTACTGTGTCCTGATTTCCTGTTCAGACAACTGCTTTTTATTCATGTTATCGTTCACCCCATTACAGTTTTGTTTATACCAAATATCGGTTTTCTGTAATTTTTTATAGAGCTTGTAAAAGCAGCAACCTTACAATTGCTATTAATTTTGATGTAGTTATTACAGCTGCTTTAACTTTTATATTGTAGCTCATATCGTGGTGAATGGCAATTAAATATGGTATAAAATGTAATATTCTAAGCATTTGGTGGGGACAACATTTATTCTGAATTCGACATTCATAAACATATAAGAACTGCCGTTTTAGGAGGGATTGTCAGTTTGGAATACAGATGTGTCCTCGCGCTGGAAGAATTGCAAACCTACCTGTCCGACGCACCCCTCGTCGCTTTCGACTTTGAAACCGCGCCGGATGACGCATACCGGAACGATGACCGCGCCGCGCTGGACGCGCACAAGTCGCATATCGTCGGCATCAGCTTCTCGGTGACCGAAGGCGACGCCGTCTATCTACCGCTGTCGCACCGCGTCGGGGAAAACGCCGTCGATCAGGAGGCAATCTGGGCGTGGCTAAAACCGGAGCTCTTCATGAATCCCTCCGTCACCAAGGTCGTCCATAACCTCGCGTTTGAAAGCGCATTTTTGTACGCGCGCGGCATCGTGGTGCAGGAGCCCTGCTACGACACCATTGCGGCGGCGCAGCTGGTGTATAAAAACGAGAAGGAATTCCGGTCGCTCGGCGACTGCGGGCTCAAAATGCTGGTACCGGAATACTTCGGCGAACAGCTGCCATCCTACACCGAAACGGTCGGCTGCCTTCATTTCGATGAGCTCGATCCGCAGGCGGAGCGCACCGTCCGGTATGCCTGTGCCGACTCAGATTATGCCCTTCGGCTGTATCATCTGCTAAACAGTTGGTTTGACCGCTTCCTGCCGAAGCATCGGTTCATCGCGGAAAAAATCGAGTCGCCCACTGCCGTCTTTGTTGGCCTGATGCGGTATAACGGGCTTCCTTTCGATGTGGAATTAATGAAAGCGAAACGGATTGAAGCCGAAAAGCATCTTACGGAAATTCGCAAATCAATTGAATTCATCATCGGTGACATTCCCATCGGCGCGAACGCCAGCACCGCCGCTTTCAAAAAATACCTGTTTGACCACCTGAAACTTCCGAAAGTGAAACAAACGGAGAAGGAACAAAACGCGCTCGATGACGAAGCGCTGATTTTGCTCAAAGAACACTGTGAAAAGAACCGTCCGGAGTTGGTTTGCCTCTTTGATCTGGTGCAGGAGTACCGGCGCTGGGGAAAGATCAAATCCACCTACATAGACGGATACCTCAAATATGTCAACACGGCCACCGGGCGCATCCATCCCGATCTGCTGCCGCTGGCGACTGAAACGGGGCGCTTCGCATCCAAAAATCCGAACTGCCAGAATATGCCCCGCGTCGGTGCGGACGATATCGGCATCCGAAATTTTATTATAGCTCCGGAAGGCAAAATCCTGCTGTCGCTTGATTTCTCACAAATCGAGCTGCGCGTGGGCGCGTTCTATTGTAAGGATGAAAAAATGCTTGAAACCTACCGTTCCGGCGGGGATATCCACGCCCAGACCACCTCGGTCATTTACAAAATCACGCTGGAGCAGGCAAAGGACAAAAGCGCGCCGGAGTACAAGGAGCGGCGCACCATCGCCAAGAACTGCAACTTCGGCACCTTTTTCGGGCTGTTTCCGAAAGGACTGCAAAAGACGCTGAAATTCAAGGCCGGGCTGGATGTGTCGCTCAATGAATGTGAGAGCATTATCCGCAACCTCAAGGCCGGATACCCTCGCCTTTCGCGCTGGCAGGAGGAAACGAAAAAGCGCGCCGAGTTCCGCAAATATACCGAAACATGGCTCGGTCGGAGGCGCTCCCTGCCGGGCATTACCGCGAAGGACTGGAAAGTGAAGTCCTTCGCGCAGCGCGTAGCCATGAACACACCGATTCAGGGCACGGCGGCGGACATTCTCAAACTTGCTCTCGGGCGGATTGTCCGGGGCCTGCCCGAACGCTCATGGCTTTGTCCTTTACTGCAGATTCACGACGAACTGGTCTTTGAACTGCCCGAAAATCACCTCAAAGAGGCCGTTATTTTCATCAAAAACTGCATGGAAACGAAGCCTTTTGACGCGTTCTCAGTGCCGATTGTGGCGGAGGCCTCCGTTGGAACCCGATTTGGGGAGTTGCATGAACTGGAGGAATGCCTGTGAGTGAATATTCTCTGAAGCCGGTTCCGGTCAGTCCGGGAGAATTCCTCGGCGCGTTTTTTGAACCGGCGGAGTCCGTCTGCCTGCGAATCTTCTCCGACCGCCCCGATAACGCGTTTTCCGGTCAGAAACTGAAAATCGAACAAGGGCATTTCGACAAAATTGTCGATACGCTAAAAGCCCACAACAGGCAGAATCGCGGGATATATTTTGTCATCAACTACGGCGGGCATGAGGATTCCGAAATTACCCGCATCAACGCCCAGTTCATGGAGTGCGACGATATTCCGCTGGAAGAGCAGCTGGCGAAAATTCAGGCTTTTCCGCTCGAACCATCGCTGATCGTCAGGACCCGAAAGTCGCTTCACTGCTACTGGCTGATGAAAAATGCCAAAGTGGAACGCTTCCGGCCTATCCAGAAACGGCTGATCGCATATTTCGGAGCAGACCCGGCTTGCGTAAACGAAAGCCGGGTTTTCCGTCTCCCGGGCTTTCTGCACTGCAAAGAAGAACCTGTTCCTGTGGAATGCGTTAAATTCAATCCGGAACTGCGGTATACCCAAAAAGAGCTCGAGGCTGTTCTGCCGAAACTTTCTGAAGAAAATGAGCCGCTGCACGTTGCTTCATCGCCGAATAAAGATCGGGGCTCCCAGAAAGGGCTGGTGCTGGTGGGCCGCCGCTGTGCGTTCATTCAGCACTGTAAAAGGAACGCAAAAACCCTCTCAGAGCCGGACTGGTACGCCATGATCTCCAATCTGGCGATTTTCGAGGGCGGCGAGGTCGTCATCCACAAGCTGTCGAAACCGTATCCGGCTTATGACTATAACGCCACACAGGCGAAGATCGACCATTTCTATCAATCCGGCACCAAACCGATGACCTGCCGGAAGATTGCGGAGCGCGGTTTTGTCTGCCCGAAAATGCGCGGCGGCAGCTGCACCTGCAAATCACCGGCGGGGTTGGCGTTTCACCCGATGAGCGTGGAAGAACTGAAAAAAGCGCTCGCATCCGTCAAACCCAAACAGGAGGCCGCCGTCGACATTCATACGGCGCGCCGGTTTATCAACGATTATTTGTATAACATCGACCCCGGAATCGCGGGTGCGTTTATCGGCGACAATATTAAGAACCACTTTAAATTTAAGGCGGCTGACCTCAAAACGCTTCCGGCCTACCAAAAAGAATTGTATAAAGCTTTTTCGGCGACGCAGGAAGCGCGCAAGGAACGGTGCGGGAGCGAGATTCCCGCGTGGTATGAAGTTTCCGAAAAAGGAAAGTGGAATTTCCTGCCCGGTGTGCTCGCCGACCATTGCGCCGAGAACGAGCATTTTTTTTACTGTGCCGACAGCTACTATTTCTATGAAAACGGCGTGTATCTGCCGAAAAACGACAAAACCGCACAGCGAAAGGTGCGTTCCTATATGAACGCGCGCTACGCGCTGGCGGCTGAAATTCGGGACGTGGAATGGCAATGGCAGGTGCTGGTCGACAAAACAGTGCGTGAAATCAATGTAAATCCCTACATCATGAACTTTAAAAACGGGCTGTACAACGTGATGACCGATGAATTCCTGCCGCACGGCCCGAAATACCTGTCCACAATCCGGCTGGGCGGAAATTATGACCCGGAGGCACGGTGCCCTATTTTCATGCGCTACCTTTCCGATGTCCTGCCGGAAAGCGAAGTCCCGCTGATACAGGAGATTCTGGGATATTTTCTCGTCCCGGTCAACAAAGCGCAGAAATCGTTTGTAATTGTAGGAAAAGGCGACAGTGGAAAATCGACGTTCCTGTCCGTGGTGCAGGACGTCCTGCTCGGCGCTGACAATGTATCCACCCTGACCTGGCAGGCGCTGGACGAGAAATTCGCAACGGTCCAGCTTTTCGGCAAACTGGCGAATGTGTTCGCCGACCTCCCGTCCGAGAATATCCGTGACACGGGAACCTTCAAGGCAATCACCGGCGAGGACTATATCTCCGCACAGCATAAATTTAAGGAATATTTCTCTTTCAAGCCGTTTGCGCGCCTGCTGTTTTCCTGCAACAGTGTCCCCAAAAGCTACACCGACCGCTCGGACGGCTTCTACCGCCGCTTGATGCTGATCCGCTTTGACCGGGCGATACCGGAGGAGAAACGCGACCCGAATCTGAAAGAAAAGCTGGCCGCCGAGGCCGACGGCATACTGGCGTGGTCAATGGCCGGGCTCCGGCGTTTGATGGAGAATTCCTACCGGTTTTCCGAAACCCAGCGGACGAAGGCAGAACTCGCGAGCTACAAGGCGGAGAACAGCAGTGCGCTGGCGTTTGTTGGAGAATGCTGCGAAATAAACGGCGGACACACCTGCATGAGCGAAGATCTGTTTTCGACCTATCAGGAATACTGTTCCGCAAACGCGCTGAAGCCTGTCTCTCAAATCCGTTTCAACCGTGAATTGGAAGCAATACCGGGGCTGTCCCGTGGACGGGATACCGTCACCCGCAGGCATGTCTGGGTCGGCATCCGGCTTTCAGAGTGACGGTTCTTCCCGAACGCACCGCGAACGGACGCCGAATATACCCGTGGACGGATTTCGTTCAGTCTTACCGCCGTCCGAACACACCGAACGGAGTCCACGTATTCTTTGCGTATGAACGCGCCAAACAAAAAACATGCTCAAACTTAATAAAAGGAATTAATATTCCCGTCTAAAGTCCGTCTGATCCGTCCGTGCCCGTCCGATTTTTACCCGGAGGTGTCCTTATGCCCCACAAGCCGAAGAAACCCTGCGCCTTCCCCGGCTGCCCAAACCTGACCGACGGCAGGTACTGCGAAGCTCACGCTTCGCAGGCAAACCGCGAGTATAACAAGTACCGCCGCGACCCCGACTCGAACAAGATCTACGGGCGGCGCTGGAAAACTATCCGCGCCCTGTATCTCTCGAAGCACCCGCTCTGCGAGCAGTGCCTCAAGGCCGGGCGCTATGTCCCCGCCGAGGAAGTCCATCACATCAAACCAATCGCAGAAGGCGGCACCCATGAGGAGTCGAATCTTATGTCGCTTTGCAAGTCCTGCCACTCCGCGATCACCGCAGCAACTAAAAACAGACACCGCTGACCCCAGGGGGGCGGTTGAATCTCTGCGGCCCTGCCTTGCGGACAGCGCGGCAGGCCTTCGCGCGCGACACGCGCGAATTCAAAAATATCAGAATTGCCCCGAAACGCTGATGTTTCGGGGCTTTGTTCGTTTTGAAAAACAAGCCTGACAGGCTGTTTTTTCAAATAGTCAGCTTTTTTCAAAAAGCGTACAGGCTGTCTGCGCGGAAAATCCCGGAGATTTTCGGGCATCTGGCAGGAGGACACGCGGGCGGCGGACCGCGACAGGGCGGGACAGGCCGCGATAGGAACGGACAAACCGCGACAAAAAGAGCGGAAAAAGCGGGCACATTTTGAAAAAAAGCCGCATATACATGCAAAGACACTTTTCAAAAAAGGGAGGCGGCGCTATGCCCAGCGGAGGCGCAAGGAAGGGCGCGGGGCGCAAACCGAAGCCGCTCGCCGAGAAGCTGGCGGCAGGAAATCCGGGACACCGGCCTTTGAAAAAAGTGGAATTCACGGGCACCGGTGGCGTCGACCCGCACGAGCCGCCCGCGTATCTGCGCGTTATGGAAAAGCGAGAGCAGGAGAACCGTCCCGGCATCCCCACGCCGACCGAACTGTATACCGACACGGTCAAATATCTGGAGCCGTCCGGCTGCCTGAATCTGGTTCCCGCCGCGCTGATTGCCGATTACGCGATGGCGAAATACTACCTGCTCCACGCGCAGTATGAGCTCGGCAAGACGGCGACGGTTGTCAAAATCAAAAAGGGGCTGAAAAAAGAGCCCGCCGAAACCTATGAGATCACCGACTTTGCCGAGGCCATGCTGAAAATGCAGAAAAACGTGCTGGCGACGTGGGAGCCGATCTGGGATATCGTCTCGCGCAACAGCGAGCAATTGGTGACGAATCCGAAAAAAGACCTGCTGGCGGTCATCATCGGCGGCCGCAGGCGCAAATCGAAGCCGAGAGGAGAACCGCCCGATGGATTCCATGCAGATACAAAAAGTCCCGGCTGAAAAGCTGAATCCGGCAAAATACAATCCCCGCAGGGATCTGCAGCCGGGCGACCCGGAATACGAAAAGCTGCTGCGCTCGGTGGATGAGTTCGGCTATGTCGAGCCGATCATCTGGAACCGGCGCACCGGAAATATCGTCGGCGGGCATCAGCGCTTCAAGGTTCTGCGGCAGCTGGGTTTTGACGAAATCGACTGCGTCGTCGTTGACATGGATGAGGCGCGGGAAAAAGCGCTCAACATCGCGCTGAACAAGATTTCCGGCGACTGGGATACCGCAAAGCTGGCGGAGGTTTTCAAGGACATCGAGCAGTACGGCATTTCACTTGACATAACCGGGTTTGAAGCACCGGAGATCGATAAACTGTACCAGAAACTGAACCGCGAGGACGGTAAAATCGTCGAGGACGATTTCGACAGCGAGGCCGAAGCGGCGAAGATCACAGAGCCGGTCACCCGGCCCGGCGACGTGTGGCTGCTTGGCAGGCACCGTCTCATGTGCGGGGACAGCACAGACCCGGACGCAGTCGCGCGGCTCCTCAGCGGCAAAAAAGCCCGGATGGTTTTTACCGACCCGCCGTGGAACGTGGATTACGGCGGCGACGCGAAGCACCCCAGCTGGAAGCCCCGGCAGATTCTTAACGACAAGATGACTGAGGAGCAGTTTTACGCGTTCCTGCTTTCGGCGTTTAAAGCGATGGCTTTCACCTGCGAGCCGGGCGCGATGGTCTACATGGTGATGTCGGCGCAGGAATGGGGCACGGCCATGAGCACCATGAAGGAGACCGGTTTCCACTGGTCGTCCACCATCATCTGGGCGAAGGACTCGCTCGTTCTGTCCCGGAAGGATTACCACACGCAGTATGAGCCGATCTGGTACGGCTGGCTGGACGGCGAAAAGCGCCTCTGCCCTTTGCAGGATCGCCAACAGAGCGACCTGTGGCAGATTCCCCGCCCGAAAAAATCGGAGGAACACCCGACCATGAATCCCATTGCGCTGGCGGGGCGGGCAATCACGAATTCTTCCCATACCGGCGACATGACGCTTGATCTTTTCGGCGACTCCGGCACCACGCTGCTCGCGGCGGAGCAGTCCGACCGCGTCAACTGTTCCATGGAGCTTGACCAAAAATACTGCGATGTGATTGTAAAACGCTATATTGAATTTCGCGAAAGCGACGAAGGCGTCTTTCTCCTGCGCGGCGGAGAAAAGCTGGCGCACAACGAAATTGAAGGCTGACACCCATGTTTTTCAACTTGATTTTACCCCCGAAAAGAGTGATGAATGGTACTGCGGAAACGCAAATCATAAATTTTCGGAGGTAACAAAAATGGAATTCAGGTTTAACGTAACAGGCTCGGAACGCAAAAGGCTGGCAGGCGCGATCAGCGAAATCCTCAATGCCCCGATGAAATACCTCGGCGCGCCGGGCTTCGGTTATGAGGTCGGCGATTATACGGTGGATAAGAATGGAACGGTCAGCGGCGAATACCGCCCTTCCCTTCTTTCCGCTCTTGCCGCGCACGGATTTGAACCGGAACCGTACCAGACCCTGCACTTCATCACGCCGTGAGGCACCCTGCTGATCGAGGAACACTTCGATACCGACGAAGAAGCCCGTGCCGCAGGATACGGAATGTATTTCACTCATGAGGGGCGGGATATCTATAGCAAGGCAAGCGGAAACGGCGAACATTCCGTCAAGTTTACGATTGTCGGCGCACCCCTTGAGGAAGCGCCCGATACAGCCGAGACGCCCGAAGAATCCGACCGCCTAATCATCGAGATGCCAATGGATGGTTTTACGCCGGAAAAGCTGGATAACCTGAAAAAGATGGTGGGAAGCAAGGCCGCGCTCATCAAAACCGCCCTCGGCACGGATGACCTTGCCATCATATCAACCGGCGAAACACTCCGCTTCCCATGGTTCTCCGGCGGCCTCGACGGCGACACGGTGAGCGCATACACGCAGTTCATCACCGCCCTTTGCAAAACGGCAAAAGAGAAAAAGCGCGTAACCGCGAAGGTACAGGACGAATTTGAAAACCCGCGCTTTACCATGCGGGTGTGGCTGATCGGCCTCGGAATGGTGGGCGACGATTACAAACTGGCGCGGAAACTTTTGCTCCAGAACCTCACTGGAAACGCTGCATGGCGGCACGGCGCACCGGAGAAAAAGGCAACCAGCGACCTCGCTGACGGCGCGGACGCTGGCGAAGAAGACCCGGCGGCGATTGCCGCCCCGGCGGAGGGAGAAACCGCACTTGCCACCGACACGGGCGCGGACGTGGACGAAGAAGCGGGTGCCGACCATGAATAACTTTCCTTCAAAAGAAACCGTTGAGCGCCTCCGGCGGGAATACCCCGCCGGAACACGGGTGGAACTGATCTCAACGGATGACCCCTACACCAAGCTCAAGCCCGGCGACCGCGCGACGATTCGCGGCGTGGACGATGCCGGAAACATCCTGTGCGAGTGGGACTGCGGCTCCGCGCTGAGTCTGATTCAGGGCATTGACCGTTTCCAGCTAGTTGGAGATAATATTACTATAATAGCAATCCCGCCCCAAAAATGAACAGCCATATCCCGCCGAGAGAAGAAAATATTCGATTTATAACGAAAAGCCTTTTAAGCCCCAGAAATTCCAAATTTCCAATCGAGAGTCCTACCGCGATGATTATGCCGCTATAACCAATCCAGTTTACAACACATCCCGAAATAATAGCACTCATTGAAATGCAAAAAATCATTGCAGATAGGAAAACAAACGCGATATGTTCAGTGACCGTTTCTCCGATGTAAGTATTAAAAGTGTGAAAAAGAGTCTCAGCATTTTTATCCGTAATTGAGTGCTCAAAGCGCATTTTCGAGATTTCAGGAAAAAGTTTAGTATATCTCGTTATTCCTGCATACAGTAACACTCCATATACGATTCCACACATCTTGCCGCATTCTGAAAAAATAAGCTCGCCCTTCAGTCCTTCGACTTTCCCGACCAAGATTGAAGCGAACACAAGGAAAAAACCGCCGAGTCCAAACAAATAATAAAGAAACGGCACCGATTTTCTTTTTTGATACAGTTTCTCTATAATCACCAACGGCTCCTGCCTTAAAATTTTTGGATACCCGAATGTGAAAACTAACCCAATAATACTACCACAGATTAATAGTGATGAAATCATCGAAAAAATTGCTGCTGACAAAGTAATCATAATTTTACCTCTTTCAATATTTAATCGGACTATTTTATATTAAGATAGTTTACGGTATAAACTATTGGACAAAAAAATTATTCATTAAGTATTTTTAGAACTCCTGCCAAAATATCATTAAACTTATTGAGTTCGTCTTGATTTAATGTACTTAACAACTTATTTATTTTTGAGTTCCTTTCCTGCTCTTGCCTAGTGTGGTTTTCGAACGCTATTTCGCCCAAGTCTGATAATCGCAATGGAAGTTCTTTACCGTTATTTGAATCTGACATTTTTATGACAAGACCTTTTTTTACTAGATTGGATATTATTATCGAAACCCGTCCTTTTGTTATGCCCATAGCTTCACATAATTCTCGTTGAAGAATTCCTGAGTTTTCTCCAATTATCGCTATAGTGTGGATTTCAGTAATGTATAATTTTACATCTGTACCATAACTCTTCGCGGTTCTATTCCTTTCACCCGCCCAGTTAATGATTCGCCAGAATGTCATAAAAATATCATCGGTATGCATTCGTACTTCACCTCTTTGTACTTAGTTTATACCGTAAACCATACTTTGTCAACACATGGGAGAATAATAAATTTTTCATGAGGTACATATCTTCCAGTCGCAAAGCCTATACCACTTTATTTTTCCCTGGGGGGTAATGTCGAGTGCTTGTCTATCGAAAATTGTAATTTTGTGGGTTGTCCGGCGTCCTAATGGGAGAATCCGCCGCATAAAATTGTTAATAAGCCTGCCGGGAGTCCCGAAAAGGACTCCCTTTTTCATATTCGGAGGTGGTGCTGTGGATGATTTCAGAACCCTAAAAAGCTACAAGCCGTCCCGTTTTAAGGCAACGGGCTCGGTATATAAAGAACGCTTCGCGGACTCGGCGGTGTATTTTGTCAATAACCTTCGCCATACCAAAGGGCGCTGGTACGGCGAGCCGTTTGAACTCATCGACTGGCAGGAGCAGATTATCCGCGATCTGTTCGGTATTGTCCGCAAATTCGACGAATGCCGCCAGTTCAAAACAGCGTATGTGGAGATTCCGAAAAAGCAGGGCAAATCCGAACTCGCGGCGGCGGTCGCTTCTGCTCACCTGCGCCGATCTGGAACATGGCGGCGAAATTTACGGCTGTGCCTCCGACCGCAGTCAGGCAAGTATCGTGTTTGATGTGGCGGTGAACATGGTCGACCAGTTTCCGCAGTTAAACAAGCTGATGAAGTTGAACCTCGGGCAGAAGCGCCTGACCTTCACGCCGCTTGACAGCTTTTATCAGGTTCTGTCCGCCGACGCGTACACAAAGCACGGCCTGAACGCTCACGGCGTTATTTTTGATGAGCTTCATGCCCAGCCAAACCGGCAGCTGTTCGACGTCATGACAAAAGGCTCCGGCGACGCGCGTGAACAGCCCCTGCATTTCATCATCACTATAGCCGGAACCGACCGCAACTCCATCTGCTGGGAGATGCACCAAAAGGCCGAGGACGTTCTTCGCGGCAACCGCATCGACTCAACCTTTTATCCCGTGATTTACTCCGCCGACGACGATGAGGACTGGACTTCCGAGGAAGTCTGGCGCAGGGTCAATCCCTCTCTCGGCATTACGGTGACAATGGAAACCATGCGTCAATCCTTTGAGGACGCGAAGCAGAACCCAGTCAATGAGAATATCTTCCGCCAGCTGCGCCTGAACCAGTGGGTGAAGCAGTCCGTCCGCTGGATGAACATGGAGAAGTGGGACGGCTGTGCTTTCAAATTCGACCCAAAGTCGCTTGAAAAGCGTATCTGCTACGGGGGCTTGGATTTATCCAGCACCACGGATATCACGGCTTTCGTGCTGGTGTTCCCGCCCGAGGATGAGGATGATAAATATATCGTACTGCCCTATTTCTGGATTCCGGAGGAATCGCTCGAAACCCGTGTCAAGCGCGACCATGTGCCGTATGACTTGTGGAAAGCGCAGGGCTTTTTAAATACCACCGAGGGCGACGTTATTCACTATTCCTTTGTCGAGAAATTCATCGAAGAACTCGGAAAGAAATACAACATCAAAGAAATCGCTTATGACCGCTGGGGCGCGTGGGAACTGACACAGAATCTGGAGGGTCTGGGCTTCACCGTCGTGCCGTTCGGGCAGGGCTTTAAGGATATGTCCCCGGCGACAAAGGAACTGATGCGCCTGACGCTAGAGCGGAAAATTGCCCACGCGGGGAATCCGCCTCTGCGCTGGATGGCGGATAACCTCTGCGTCAGCACCGACGCCGCCGGAAATATCAAGCCCAACAAACAGAAGGCGACCGAGCGCATCGACGGCGTGGTGGCGCTCATTATGGCGCTGGACCGCGCCATCCGCAACGAGGGTGCACTGCCGGGCAGCGTGTACGACACGCACAGCCTGCTGATGTACGGAGAGGATGGGTGGAACTGATGGGCTTTTTCTCACGGAAAAAGAATCCCAAGAACAGCCTCTCCACCTCAAAAAACTTCTTCTGGGGCGGCTCCACCTCAGGCACCTTTGTCAACGAGAACACCGCCATGCAGACGGCGGCGGTATACGCCTGCGTCCGTGTGATTTCGGAAGCCATCGCGAGCCTTCCGCTGCACGTTTACCGCTATGAGGAGAACGGTTCCAAACTCCTGCCCGGCCATTCTCTGTATAACATCCTGCACAACGCGCCAAATCCGGAGATGACCAGCTTCGTTTTCCGCGAAACTCTCATGAGCCATCTGCTTCTATGGGGCAACGCCTATGCGCAGATTATCCGGGACGGCGGCGGTCGGGTGCTGGCGCTTTACCCTCTGCTCCCCAACAAGACGGATGTCTGGCGCGGCCCGGACGGCCAGATTTACTACACCTACTGGCGGAACACGGATGAAAGCCGCCCCAATGAGAAAAGCGGCGGCGTGACGCTGTCCAAAGACGACGTTCTGCACATTCCCGGCCTGAGCTTTGACGGGCTGGTCGGCTATTCGCCCATCGCGCTCACCAAAAACGCGGTGGGCATGGCAATCGCCACAGAGGATTACGGAGCTTCTTTTTTTGCCAACAACGCGAATCCAGGCGGCATTCTGGAGCATCCGGGGACACTGCAGCATCCCGATCAAATCAGGGCGGCGTGGGAGATGCTCTACAAGGGCGGAAACAAAGCACACCGGATCGCCGTTCTGGAAGAAGGGCTTAAATTCCACCCGATTTCGGTGCCGCCGGAGGAAGCGCAGTTTCTGGAAACCCGCAAATTTCAACTCGACGAGATCGCCCGCATTTTCCGTATCCCGCCCCATATGGTCGGCGATCTGGAAAAAAGCAGCTTTTCGAACATCGAGCAGCAGTCTCTGGAATTTGTAAAGTATACGCTCGACCCGTGGGTGGTTCGGTGGGAACAGGCCATGAATCAAGCCCTGCTTCTGCCGTCCGAAAAAGCATCCGTTTTCATCAAATTCAATCTGGACGGCCTGCTGCGCGGCGACTACGCAACCCGCATGAATGGATACGCCATCGGGCGGCAGAACGGCTGGCTGTCGGCAAACGACATCCGGCGGCTTGAGAATATGAACGAAATCACGCCCGAGGAGGGCGGCGATCTGTATCTTGTCAACGGCAATATGGTGAAACTGGCCGACGCGGGCGCGGCGTATATGAAACAATCCTCAGAAAGCAAAGGGGGTTCCGGCTCATGAATGAACAGTCGCGGGCGAACGGCTCGCAGAACGCACCGACTCCAAGGCGCAAATTCTGGAACTTTGTAAACAACGACGGTGAGGAGCGCACTCTGTATCTGGAGGGCGCTATCGCCGACGAAACGTGGTGGGGCGACGAGGTCACGCCGAAGCTGTTTAAGGACGATCTGCTCTCCGGCTCCGGCGACATTACTGTCTGGATCAATTCTCCGGGCGGGGACGTGTTCGCCGCCGCGCAGATTTACAATATGCTTAAGGAGTATTCCGGCAAAGTGACCGTCAAAATTGACGGAATCGCCGCTTCGGCGGCCTCGGTCGTCGCCATGTCGGGCGACCAGGTGCTCATGTCTCCGGTTTCCAATCTGATGATCCATAATCCCTCGACCGTCGCCATCGGGGACGGCGACGAAATGCTCCGGGCAAAGGCGATGCTCGATGAAGTGAAAGAATCCATCATAAATGCCTACGAAGCGAAATCCGGCCAGTCGCGCGCCGCAATCTCCCACATGATGAACGACGAAACGTGGATGAACGCCAAGAAAGCGGTGGAACTTCACTTTGCTGACGGCATTCTTTATACGGAGGCCGCGCTGCAGGATACCTCCGGCGGGCTGATTTTCTCCCGCACGGCGGTTCAAAATTCACTTTTGAGTAAATTTCCGGCAAAAAAGCCGCTTCCAAAAGTATCCGCCGTCGAGCGAGAATCGCGGTTGAATCTTTTAAAATAACATATCGGGAGGAACTGATGATGCCCACAATTCTTGAACTGCGCGAGAAACGCGCCAAAGCATGGGAAGCCGCCAAGACCTTTCTTGATCTAAAGAAAACCCCGGATGGAATGCTGACCGCCGAAGACGCCGCCGCCTACGATAAAATGGAAGCCGAAATCATCGCGCTCAAACAGCAGATTGACCGCGAAGAACGGGCGCGCGAATACGAACAGGAGCTTGCCTCCCCCACCAGCCAGCCGCTGACCGGGAATCCCGGCGTTCCGGCGCAGGCGCAGTCCGGCAGAGCGTCCGACGCTTACAAAACAGCCTTCTGGGACGTCATTCGCGGGCGCAAAGCAGCAAACGCTTTGCAGGTGGGCACCGACAGCGAGGGCGGATATCTGGTTCCGGACGAATTCGAGCGCCAGCTGATAGAAACCCTCGAGGAACAGAACATTTTCCGGCAGCTTGCCCGGATTATTCAGACCGCCAGCGGCGACCACAAAATCCCGGTAGTGGCAACCAAAGGCACCGCCAGCTGGGTGGATGAGGAAGGCCAGATTCCCGAGAGCGACAACAGTTTTTCTCAGGTAACGCTCAGCGCGTATAAGCTGGCGACGCTGATTAAGGTCAGTCAGGAACTGCTGAACGATTCGATCTTCCCGCTGGAAAGCTACATCGCGAGCGAATTCGCCCGGCGCATCGGAGCCAAAGAGGAAGAAGCGTTCTTTGTCGGTGACGGCACGAAAAAGCCCACCGGCGTTCTCGCCGCGACAGGCGGCGCGCAGGTGGGCAAGACAACGGCGGCGGCAGCCGCCATCACGCTGGATGAAATTCTCGATTTGTACTATAGCCTGCGGTCGCCATACCGGGCAAAGGCTGTGTTTCTCACAAACGACACGACCGTGAAAACCATCCGCAAGCTGAAAGACAGCAATGGGCAATACCTCTGGCAGCCGGCGATTACCGCTTCCGCGCCGGATACGATTCTGGGCAAACCCATCTATACCTCCGCCTATGTTCCGGCTATCGCGGCAAGCGCGAAAACCGTGGCCTTCGGAGATTTCAGCTATTACTGGATCGCCGACCGTCAGGGACGCACATTCCAGCGGCTGAACGAACTGTACGCCACCACCGGGCAGGTGGGCTTCATCGCCACCGAGCGGGTGGACGGAAAGCTGATTCTGCCGGAAGCGGTGCAGGTGCTGCAGCAGGCGGCGTCATGATATGGCGGATTTGCTTGAGAGAGTAAAGAAAAATCTGATTCTGGAGCATGATCAGGATGACGCTCTGCTCCAAAGCTTCATCGCCGCCGCGACATCTTACGCCGAAAAATACCAGCATGTGGCAGACGGCTTTTACGCCGAAAACCCGATGCCTGCGACCACGGAACAGGCGGTCACTATGCTGGCGAGCCACTTTTATGAAAGCCGCGACGGCTCCACCGGGGGCTTTTTCGCCGACAGCGTTCCGGCGGGGCAGCAGGTATGGGATACCGTGAATATGCTTCTTAGACTGGACAGGAATTGGAAGATATGAATATCTTAGCGCGCATATGTATCTCTCAATTTCGCCATGCTGGTACGACCGTGAGGTTTTTGAAAAGTTTGCCCATCAATTACATCACAAGTCAGATCTCCTATACGTGGCTTAATACGTGTTTCTAACCAATCAGTTAAGCTTGTATTATCCGCTGCTTTTCGTGTGAAATCATAGGAATCAACCATTTGATCATTTGGGCAACGAAGCCGTATAACGACTTCCTCTGTCTCTAATACCTTGTCCTCAAATTCTTTCGCTGTAATTTTTCCAGGCATATAGTTGCTCCTCCCTTTTATCTAATAATTAGTTAATAACTCGATAATAACATCATAATAACATATTGTCAATCAAGTTATTAAAAGAGGTGACAAGTCGTGAGTTTTGGCAAAATGAACGCTTTCATTGACATCATCCAGACCGAGCAAAGCAAAGACACCGAGGGCTTTGTCACCTCAACCGATACGGTGCTTGCCAGCGTGCGTGCTTACCGGGAAGACCGCCACGGGAACGAGATCTGGGCGAACCGTGCGGCGTGGTCGGCGGCGACCAGCCTGTTCCGTTTCCGCAGGATTCCCGGCGTGGTAATCCGTCCCTCTCTTTTACTCGTCTGCTCCGGCGAACGGTTCCGCATCCTCAGCGCGGAGGATGTGCGGGGGCGCGGCATGTACACCGAGGTTCTGGCGGAACGGCTGGAGCCGAGCAAGCATTGAGGAGGGATTCCTGTGGCAAAGGTAAGTTTTTCTATGCCGGACGACTTTTTGCGCAAAGTCTCCGCGCTCGGCGAGAAAACCGACGAGATCATTCCCCGTGTACTGGAAGCGGGCGGCGAGGTCGCTCTCGAAAAGGTTCACGATAATCTGGAATCGGTCATAGGCCGGGATACCAAATCCCCTTCGCGCTCTACCGGAGAGCTTGAGTCGGCGCTGGGGCTTTCTCCGGCGAGGATGGATAAGAACGGCAATTTTAACGTTAAGGTAGGCTTTTCGGAACTGCGCCCGGACGGAGAGAGCAACGCAAAAATTGCCAACATTCTTGAGTACGGCAAGCACGGACAGCCGCCGAAGCCCTTTTTAAAGTCAGCAAAGACACAGGCGCGCAAGCCAGGCATCGAGGCGATGAAGGAAAAGCTGGATGAGGAAATCAAAAAAATATGAATATCCTTCAGGAACTAACCGAACTCATCACCGAACTGGGGCTTGCGGTGGAAACCGGCGTTTTTTCCGGAGAAGCTCCCGCAGAGTATATAGTTATAACGCCGCTGACCGATTCGTTTGAGCTGTTCGGCGACAACCGCCCGGGATATGAAACGCAGGAGGCGCGCCTGTCGCTCTTTTCCAAAAGAAACTACATTGCGCTGAAAACCAGCGTCCTCCGCGCGCTGCTGGCCGCCGGTTTTACCGTCACCGACCATCGATACATCGGACATGAGGACGATACCGGTTACCACCATTATGCCATTGACGCGGCAAAACCGTATGCATGGGAGGAATGAAGATGGCCACCATCGGCATGGATAAACTTTATTACGCGAAAATCACCGAAGGCACCGACGGGGATGAAACATACGCGACGCCAACCCAGCTTGCAAAGGCAATTAAAGCCGATCTCACCATTGATCTCGCGGAAGCGACGCTCTACGCTGACGACGGCACAGCCTATGTCGTCAAGGAGTTCAAAACCGGAACCCTGTCGCTGGGTGTTGAGGACATCGGCGCTCAGGCGGCGCAGGATTTGACCGGGGCGGTCGTGGACGACAACGGCGTTCTGGTGTCCGCCGGTGAAGACGAGGGCGCGGCGGTGGCGGTGGGTTTCCGGGCACTCAAACCGAACGGGAAATACCGATATTTCTGGCTGTACCGCGTAAAATTCGGCATTCCCGCCGCGAATTTGCAGACTAAGGGCGACTCCATCACCTTCCAGACCCCGACCATTGAGGGAACCGTGATGCGCCGGAACAAGACCGACAGCAAGGGCAATCACCCGTGGAAAGCCGAAGTAACCGAAGGCGACGCCGGAGTGTCCGACGCAACCGTTACCGGCTGGTACTCGCAGGTTTACGAGCCGGTTTACACCGCGCCGCCGTCCGGCACATAAGGGAGGATTTTTTCATGGAAGAGGAACGCGGCGCGCTGATTGAAATCGGCGGCGAGGAATACGAGTTGATTCTCACCACAAGGGCGACAAAAGCAATCGCCGGGCGCTACGGCGGCCTTGAAAATCTGGGCGAAAAACTGATGCACTCGGAGAATTTTGAGATGGCGCTGGATGAGATCGTCTGGCTTCTGACACTGCTCGCGAACCAGTCCGTTCTGATTTACAACCTGAAGCACAAGGACACGCCGAAGGAACTGCTGACCGAGGAGGAAGTGGAGCTTCTCACCTCGCCCCTGCAGCTGGCGTCGTATAAAAACGCCATCACCGAAGCCATGCTCCGGGGCACCGCCCGGAACGTGGTCAGCGAAAGCGCGGAGAATCCATTAAAAAACACACCAGCGGGTGAGCGACAGCGAACTTTTCACCCGGCTGTATTATTACGGAACCGTTCAGATGCACATGGAGCCAGAGCAGTTCTGGCTCACGCCCATCGGGCTTTTTCTGGATTTATGGGCCTGCCACAAGCAGTTTCTGGGGATCGAGAGACCACATCGGGAACTGACAGTAGATGATGTAATACCAAGCGGTTTTTAAGATCAATACTCTACATCTCAACATGTAAAGTGATCTCATTATACTCCTGGGCAGCCTCTTTAAAAACATCAATAATTTTACTGATTTCAGAAGTTAACTCTTGAGATTGCTCCGTTTCCGGCTTGAAGATAATGGTTATGTCCGCCGGAACATACATAATTCCGGTTATGGAATCCCAAAGCGCATCTAAATTTTGACCATACCACTCAGGCAATTCCAATTCCTGTTGTATTACTTGATGAATCTCACCTAAATACTTACATTTCGAGAAATCAAGAACTCTCTCCTTAGGAATAAAATATTTCGTATAATTCATGATATCCTCTCCTTATTGAATTTGAACAAAAGTCATATAGTGGTCATAAGTAGCAAAAATTAAACCGTCATTTGAAAAAAGCAACCGCTGAGAATTCCGCAAACCATTATCATAATTGATATCAGCTTCATACCAAACACGACCAAATTCTTGCGGAAGATGACCGTTTCTATTTTGGTAAACTTCCCCGCCAATACTTTTCCCGGGAGCAACTTTGTTCAGATTCCCCTGCCAGCTAATCCATCCCAAATTAATGGCCTGCTTTTTTGTAATATAATTTGGCGGAAGTTTTCCAGTGTTTTTTACTGCAATATCCGCGCCGTTCATACCGTCCTGTGTTGCAGTGCCAGCAAAAGCGGCTTCTATGTTTTTCATTTCGCATCTACAATTGTTGTGAACAGGAGGCTCATCATCTGGCATTTCATCTTTTTTATATATTTTACCATGATGACTGCGGCAAACAAAGCATGTTTTTAAATCCAACTGTGCAATCCAGTTTTTATAATCGGAACTCTCATGCGTTGGCGGTCGAAAAAACTCTAATATGTCCTTTTTAACTCTAGACAAAGCAATTGGTAATGGCCAAATATGGGTTTTGTACACAAAATAGCTCATAAGTATTTCCCCTTATTAAAATGATAGGAATATGAAAACCCCTTCACTAATAGGGGCAACGCTATATAAGTTGCACTGAAAAGGGAAACAAAGTAAAAGAATATTTACAATTATACAATATAGATTTGGATCTGGAGGTGACCGCATATCGCAGACGATTTTGGGGTGCGAATCGGCATTGAGGGAGAAAAGGCTTTCAAAGACGCACTCCGCGACATCAACCAGAGTTTCAAAGTCCTCGGTTCCGAGATGCAGCTGATCACCAGCCAGTTTGACAAAAACGACTCCTCTGTGCAGGCTGTCACCGCCCGGAACGAGGTTCTCAATAAAGAAATTGACCAGCAGAAGGGAAAAATTGAAACACTTCGCGCCGCTTTGCAGAACGCATCGGATTCGTTCGGCGAAAACGACCGCCGGACACAGAACTGGCAGATTCAGCTGAACAAAGCGCAGGCCGACCTCAACGGCATGGAAAAAGAACTACAGAAAAACAACAGCGTTCTGGACAGCGCCGGGAAAGAATTCGACTCCGCCGAAAAACAGGCGAATCAGTTCGGCAATGAAATCACAAGCGCATCAAAGCAATCGGAAGAGGCGTCCGGACGCTTTGATAAGCTCGGCGGTGTCATCAAGGGGATTGGCGCCTCCCTGGGCGTGGCTCTGGCCGGAATCGGCGCGGCTGCCGTGGGCGCGGGCAAATCGCTGGTGGACGCTTCCGTAAACTCCGCCGCATACGCCGACGAAATTCTCACTATGTCCGACCAGACACACGTCGGTACGGAGGCGCTGCAGGCCTACCAATACGCCGCCGAACTGATCGACACGCCGCTCGAAACCTTTACCGCGAGCATGGCGCGGAATGTTCGGTCTATGGATTCGGCGGCGGGCGGTTCAAAAGAGGCGGCTGCGGCTTACGCAAGGCTCGGCGTTTCAATTCAGGATTCGAACGGACACCTGAGAAACGGCGAGGACGTTTACTGGTCGGCGATCGACGCACTCGGGAAGATATCCAATGAAACCGAACGGGACGCGCTTTCGATGCAGATCTTCGGAAAATCCGCGCAGGACCTGAATCCGCTGATTGCGAAGGGCAGCGCGGGAATTAAAGAGCTGACCGCCGAAGCGCAGAACATGGGCGCGGTCATGTCGGGTGACCAGCTGAGTTCCCTCGGAAAATTCGACGATACGGTTCAGCGGCTGAAATCCGGGGCCGAGGCGGCAAAGAATGTCATGGGCACAGTCCTTCTCCCGCAGATGCAGACGCTCGCCAGCTCCGGCGTGTCGCTGCTCGGAACCTTCACGAAGGGACTTTCGAACGCGGGCGGCGACTGGACAAAGATATCAGCGGCGATTGCCGCGACAATCGGCGGACTGACCAGTTCCATCCTCGCAGAGCTGCCGAAGGTCGTGCAGGCGGGGCTGGACATTGTGCTGTCAATTGGAAACGCGATCACGGCAAATCTGCCGACAATCATCAATTCGGCGGTTTCCATCGTCATGACGCTGGTGCAGGGACTGGTAAGCGCTTTGCCGCAGATCACGCAGGGCGCGCTGCAATTAGTACTGTCACTGGTGGACGGTATCATCGCCAATCTTCCGCAACTGGTGAACGCTGCGCTGACGATGGTGATTACGCTGGCGTCGGGCATCGGCGACGCACTCCCAAAGCTCATCCCCGCCATGATCGACGCGGTCCTTACGATTGTGAACACGCTTCTCAATAACATGGATAAGGTCCTCGCCGCCGCGTTTAAGATCATTGAAGGGCTGGCGAGAGGACTGATCAACGCCCTGCCAAAGTTGATCGACCGGCTTCCGCAGATTATTGATTCCATCGTGAATTTCATTGTGAATAACCTACCCCTCATCATCGAAACAGGGGTCAGAATCATTGTTGAACTGGCGGCTGGCTTGATCAAGGCTATCCCGACGCTCGTAGCAAAGTTGCCGCAGATTATTTCCGCTTTGGTGAACGGCTTCGGCAAGCTGCTCGGCGCATTTTAGCAATATCGGAAGCAACATTGTATCCGGCATCTGGCAGGGCATTTCCGGAATGAAGGACTGGATTTATGCAAAAGTCCGCGACTTCTTTGGCGGAATCGTTGACAGCGTAAAGGGGCTGCTCGGGATTCACTCCCCGTCGACCGTGTTTGCCGGTATCGGCGGCTTCATGGCGCAGGGGCTCGGGCAGGGCTTCAGTAAGGCGATGAACGATGTTTCCGCCGATATGCAGAATTCGATCCCTACAAATTTTAACCTCGATCCTGCACTGGGTGTCGGCGGGTTTACAGGCGGTTCCGCTGGCATGGCGGAAGGCTCCGGCGGCTTCACGCTTCACATCGAAAACTTCGTCAACAACACGGAAAAGGACATCCAGCGCCTTGCCTATGAATTTGAATTTTATCGGCAGCAGGCAGCGGCGGCAAGGGGGAACGCGTGATGCTGAGCTTCACGTTCGGAGGCAAGGACAGCTTTCAGGACTTTGGCATCTATGTGGCTTCCCGTCCGCACCTTCCGTCGCCGGAGCGCCGGGTAACCTACATCGACGTGCCGGGAATGGACTCCCGGCTCCGTCGGGACGAGGGTACCTACGGCGACATCACGCTCTCGGTGGAATGCTCGTTTCTCGGCGACTCCGTTCCGAAAATCAGTGCCGTCAAGGGCTGGCTGCTGGGCGCAGGCGAAGCTGATCTGACTTTCAGCCACATTCCGGGACGGAAGTATCGCGCGCAGGTGGTGAACAGCATTGACTTTGAAATCGTGCTGAAAATCACTTCGCATTTCGTGATACTGTTCAACTGCCAGCCGTTTCAGTACGCAACGGACAATACGCCAATTGTTGTGACGGACGGTTCCGGATATGTTCTGTCAAATCACGGAACAGTGAAAGCTCTTCCGGTCATTAAGGCAACTGGCTCCGGCGCGGGCGCTCTGACGGTAAACGGGAGCACTGTGTCTTTCAGCAACATCGACAGCACGGTGACGCTTGATTCCACGATCCAGGAAACGTATCAGGACACCGGTACAGAACTCATCAGCAAGAATTCCACCAAGACCGGCGATTACCCAGTGCTTTTGCCGGGTGAAAATGCGATCTCCTTTTCCGGAGGGATCACGTCCATTGAAATAACTCCGAACTGGCGGTGGCTGTAATGGTTTTAGTCTACGATTCCAAAGCGCAGGAATTTTCGAATGACGGACTGGGTACGGTTTCTCCCATCTCATGTACGGTTTCGGAAGAAATCAACGGCGCGTTCGAGCTGGAGTTGACGCATCCAATCGATTCCTTTTTCAAGTGGAAGCGACTCCAGAAAAACAATATCATTCGGGTGAATACGCACCGTGGGATTCAGGCATTCCGCATCTACCGGGTGGTCAAGAACGTTGTCGACGGCACAATCAAAGTAAACGCCCGGCATATTTTCTATGACCTGTTGGCTAACTTTGTGGAGGACGTCCGACCGACCGGCAAGACCGGTGCGGAAGCCGGGCAGCAAATTCTGAGCGGATGCCAATATCTGACTCCGTTTACCTTCTCAAGCGATATCACGCATACTGCCACCGCCTACTTTATCCGCCAGTCTCCGGTGCAGGCTTTTCTCGGCGATACCGATCAGGCGTTTATCGCCCGATGGGGCGGCGAGATTGTCCGGGATAATTTCAGCATCGCCGTCAACACCCGGCTTGGGTCAGACAACGGAGTGCGGATTGCCTATGGAAAGAACATGGCGGGTCTGGAATTTCAGGAGGATGCGTCCGGCGTGGCGACACGGATTCTGCCGACGGCTCTGACCGAGGACAATCAGATTCTGCTGCTCCCCGAAAAGTATGTCGACAGTTCCCATATTGCTGAATATCCGTTCCCCATCGTCGCCATGCTGGACACCGGCTTTCAGGTCGGGAAAGAAGTGGACGGTGCGGTTCCGTATCCCACAGTCGATTCCTGCTATTACGCCATGCGACAGTTTGTTGCAGGCCGGTACCTCACCGGGGCCGACGTCCCGGCACTCTCCCTCTCCGTGGATTTCGTGGATTGGAAGGACATTACCGGTTACGAGAAATATAGGCCTCTGCTCACCGTAAATCTCGGCGACGACGTGACGGTTGACTATGCGCCATTCGGTGTCAGCGTCAAGCTTCGGGTGTGCGCGGTATCGTACAACTGCCTGACCGACCGGTTCGAAACACTGACCCTCGGAGAGAAGCGGATTTCTGTCGTGAATTCCATCAACTCCGCTTCGCAGCAGATCAGCGAAGTGAAGCAGGAAATTTCGTTTAGCAATCAGAACGTGTCCTCTGTCACGGAAAACGTATCTGACCTGAACAGTGACGACAAGCTGACTCCGGGTGAAAAAAGCGCCGCCCTGCGCGAGTGGAGTTCCTTTGCCAATGAAAAAGGAACGCTCAGCACGCAGGCCACAGCGCTTGGAATTACGACCGAACTATCTGCCTACAACGACGCGTTCCAGCTCCTCTCCAATTATCTGAACGACGGCGCGCTGTACACGGACGGCATCCCCCTCTGGCTGGATGATGGGCATCGGGACACCACCACTGACATCAGCGGCGCACAGTACCGGCAGAAATTTGAGGATTACTACTCCACCCGAAACACTCTGGTTCAGGCGATTACCGCGAAGCTCAAGGCACTGGCCGATACCGCGCAGAACGGAGTCGACGCCAATACGGGTGAAATTACGACGATTAATTCGACGCTCACGACAGTTCAGACCGATGTCGGCGGCCTGCAAGCCACCGTTTCCAGCATCGACGACCAGATTTCCAACACCGAGGACGGCATCGCGCTCCGTCTCTCGAACGCGGAATCGACCATCGAGCAGCACAGTGCTTCCATCGTCACTAAAGTGGAAAGCAGCACCTTCGGCGGATATGTTTCAGAAAATGACGCGCAGCTTTCCGACGTTGATACCCGGCTGACCTCTATGCAGCAAACCGTAGACGGCTTGTCGCTTTCGATCAGCCAGACCGGCTACCGGAATCTGCTGAAGAATTCGGCTGGTCGGAACGGGTTGACCTTCTGGAGCACAACCGGAACAGTCACTACCGTTTCCAATACGGACACCTCAAACAACACGGTCAGCAATTCCGCGTTCCAATTGACGGCAGACAGTACCGTTTCACAGGATTTTTCCCTGAAATTCAACGCGGCACATACGGCTTCTTTGCTCTTTCGGGCTTCCGGCTCCGGCGGAACAGTTACGGTCAGCATTACACAAAACGGTGCCGAATCCGTTTTATATGACAACGCGAATACCGGCATAGACTGGACGTTTGTCACCTTTCCGTTCAACTCGCTTGATACAGTCTGTACGCTCAAAATCTCCGCATCTATTGAAATTCTCGCGTCCGATCTGATCGTGTCCGAGGGCACGAATATCGCACCTTGGGTGCAGTCCGACGAGGAGCTTTACACAACCAATTTCATCGCCGACAGCACCGGCCTGACGATTGGGAGCAATACCACTGACATGAAAGCTCACATCTCCACTTCGGCTTTTGAAATCTATCGCGGCGACGATTTGCGAATCAACGTCGCGCCGGATGGAACGCGCCTGCAGAAAACCATTATTGAGGACGATCTCACCGTCGGCAGCGTTAAGGAAATTGTCCGGGCCGGGGTCGGAGTGGACTTTGTTGTAATATAGGGAGAAACCGTATGAGTGAAATCGTAAGCGCCCTGCAGAACGGATCGCAGATTAAGGTTGTGTATTCCTACACCCAGAATATCTCCGCGAACACGTCGACGATCACCGCTTCCCTGTATGTTCACCGCGACAGCTACGGACCGTCGTATGCCGATTCCTGTACCGCGTATATTAATATCAACGGCGCTCGGGCTATGACATACACGGCGGGCTTCACCATCGGGTCGAGCTGGATACAGATTGGCAGCACCGTTACCGCAACCGTCGTGCACAATGCCGACGGTACCAAAATTGTCAACATCGCCGGATTCTTCAGTTCCAGCGTCACCTCAAAGCTGGAAAATCTCAGCGTTTCCCAGAACATCACACTGACAACGATTCCAAGGGCGAGCCAAATCACGGCATCCTCCGGTTCTTTCAATATCGGAAGTTCCATTACAATCTACACGAACCGGAGGAGTATTTCCTTCACACATGCCTTGAATTTGTATTTCGGCGGCTATGCTACAACGATCACCTACGATATTACCGACAGCTATGTTTGGAACACCTCTGGGTGGGCCTCGGCCATGTACCAGCAGATTCCGAACACGAACACCGGAACCGGCACGCTGCGACTCATCACCTACGACGCGGGCGGCAGCGTGGTCGGATACACGGAACTGGGAATTACGGCCCATGTGGTAAACAGCAATCCGTCGTTCACCAATTTTTCCTATGCCGATGTGGATTCCAATACCGTCGCGCTGACAGGCGATTCTTCCCAGATCGTCCAGACAAAATCGAATCTCCGGGTGACCGTGACCGGCGCGGCGGCACAGAATTACGCGACGGTTTCTTCCTACCGAATACAGTACGGCTCCAAGACGGTAACGAGCAGTTCCAATGTCATCAGCTTCGGCACCGTACCTGCGAGCGACAGTCTGATCGTGACCGTCGTGGACAGCCGGGGCAACACTGCTCAGCAGAGCGCAGCAATTTCAACCATTCCCTATTCCCCGCCGGTGATTTCTTCCGTTTCACTCTCGCGCGTGAACAACATCGAAGCCGGAACGGTGCTGGAATGCGCCGGGACATACGCGGCCTACATGGTAATGAAAAGCCAGTATTCCCTGAAATACCGGTACAAGACAACTTCTTCCAGCACATGGAGCAATTACGTTACCGTCACGCCGACCGTGAGCGGCGGCGATTTCTCGTTCAATGCCAGCATCGGGAACTTCAATATCAACTCGTCGTTCAACTTTGAGATCGTGGCCTCCGACTATTATACTTCAACCACACAACCGGCCCTGCTGCCTACGGCAAAGCCGGTCTTTTCCATCCGCGACGGACAGATCGGCATCAACAAAATCCCGGAAAACGGGGCGCTGGACGTCAGCGGCGACGTTTATATCTCCGGTTCCAAAGCCTACAACGACGGTTATCATCCCAGCGCCGATACCGTGGGCGGGCTGCACATTCTGCGCGGCGCGGCTTCCGGGACCACTGCCACACAGACGGCCTACGGTTCCATCTACTACTCGGCGGATATCAACATCAGCTTCGGAACGACTTTACCGGTGGTTCCGTATGTTCTGACGTCGTTCAACACGAACGGCTTTGGCTACTGCGTCATCAAAAGCACAAGTACGACCGGGTTCACAGTCAAAATCACCAATGAGGTCACATCCTCAGGTGTAAACTGGGGAATCCACTGGCTCGCAATCTATGGATCGTAACAGCTGAAAAGCAAAGCGCAATATTGCAGATGGAACACCTGATTTTTGCCCTTTAGAACAATGCGGGTGAAGTCCGTCAAAATTATGTAGAAAATTCCATCCGGCGATTCTTTCGCATCCACTTGATGTTCCTGCCTTTCAGAGCTATACTACCTTTGATAGGATTTTGCGGGTTCGTTCGGTACTGTGAATCAAAGCATTTGGAGGACATGCTCGTTTGTCCACAACAGGGGATTGGTTTTAGGAATCAAAACTTCAGGAATGGCGGCGTTTGCATGGACAAACTGTTAAATTTTTACTTACTTAGCAAATCTTAACTCTATGGGACCGCAAAGACCGCATGAGCATGGCAAGCGGACTTGAGGTCCGCGTCCCCTATGCGGACCACCGGATTGTGGAGTATGTTTTCAACGCCCCCTGGAGCTACAAATGTCCCGACAATGTCGTGAAGGGTCTTCTGCGGGACGCCGCCCGCCCCTGGCTGCCTGAAGACGTCCGCACACGCCGGAAGAGCCCCTACCCGAAAACGCATAACCCCGCATATGAACGAATTCTCCGCCGCAGACTGGACCTAGTGATGAAAGATCCGGAGGAGCCGCTTCATCTTCTGGTGAATTCCGCGGCGGTTGAGCAAATGCTAAGTGAAAAATCGGATTACGGGAAACCGTGGTTCGGGCAGCTGATGGCGGGGCCGCAGATGATGGCATATCTTCTGCAGATCAACTATTGGATGAAAAAATATGAAATTGAAATCGAATTATAACCTTAAAAAACCTGCCGGGGTAAAAACCCGGCAGGTAACTAATTTTGCTCTGTCATTTACTGTTTGGCGAAATCCGGCTCAGATGCCACCATGACTCCCGATTCGTCAAACGTATAAGTCACCCCGTCGATCGTACGCGACGTGCCGACTATATATTGTCCGTTTTCATAATAATACTGATCCCCTTCAAAGGTGACGAACCCATTTTCCGGGTAACTGATTTGAGGAAGTTTAAACCATTTGGTCCAGTGATAACTGCCGCCGATCACGCTGCCGTATTTCATGTTCTTTCCGGAACAACGGTTGTCCACCGATTTATTTCCTCCCACATAAACTCCTACGTGACCCGGGCTGTAAAGAATCAGTCCGTGAATGCGCGGCAGTGTGGCAGCATCGGCCAGATCGATGCTGCCTTTCACTTTCGCTGAGGCGAGCATGGAAGTCGAACTGCCGGCAACGGAAATCAGCCCCGGATCCGGGTCACAGTCATCACCCTGCCACCAAAGATAGGATTTGACCAGACCGGAACAGTCGGTGGAACGGGATCCGTCGATATACTGGCCATAGTCCCCGTATTGGTATTTCCATCCTTCCTGATAGGCCTTCAGAACATGTTCCGACAGACCGACGCCCGTCTTTGCCTCCGCGGCCGACGCGGGCACCGCCTGAAAAGCCAAAACGCCCCACAAGGCAAAATTCATCAAGAGCGCGGCAACAAAAACAAATCCCCGTTTTGATCTCATGGCGCATCCTTCTTCCGATTACGAACTTTTAACAACTGTTACAATTTAGTAACATAATATCACATAAAGGTAACAGCTGCAACAGAAAAAGGACATGCAGGAACAAATTTGTAATATCTTTACAAAGAAAAGGAAATAGTTTTTGTAATATTTACCTATTCATGAAGAAGAAACGCGACAATCTCTTCGGTGTGCATGGAACGGGAGCCCTTAATAAGAACGGAATCACCGGGCCTCAGTAATGTTTTCAGCGCTTCGCAGGCCTGACGGTTATCGCCGCATACGCGGCAATCCATGTCGGAGCGGACGGCTCGCGCTCCTTCCGTCATGAGGGCGGCACGCTCTCCAACAGTGATGAGTACGTCTACGCCGGAATTCGCGGCGAATTCGCCCACATTCCGGTGTGCTTCGGCGGAATAGCTGCCCAACTCCAGCATATCGGCCAGCACGGCCACCCGCTTTCCGCTTTTCAGGGATTTCAGAACCCCAAGGCTGCTTTTTGTCGAATCCGGACTTGAATTATAACTGTCGTCCAGGATGGTTATGCCGTTTGCACGGCGGAGCTGCTGCCTCATGGCGGGCGCGCGATAGTTTGAAAGTGCCGCCGCGGCATCGGCCAGCGGTACGCCGAGCTGATCGGCAACGGCAAGTCCCGCAAGCGCATTGAGAACATGGTGCGTTCCGATCATGGGAAGCGATACCTCTCCCGCCTCTCCATTCGGAGCCATGTATTGGAAACGGGTCGACTCCCCCGCGGCTTCGATTCCCTCCGCCCGAAAGTCGCAGTCTTCTCCCGTTCCGAACAAAACGGTTTTAAAAGGAAGAGTTCCGGCAAGGCCGCGCAGCATTTCATCGTCCCCGTTTAAAAACAGTACGGAACCCGGATGAAACCGGTCGGTGATATGCAGTTTCTCCGCCAAGATATTCCGGCGGCTTCCCAGATGCTCGATGTGGGAAACGCCGATGTTTGTCATCACCGCATAATCCGGCGCGGCGATTTCCGTAATCCGGCTCATTTCCCCGAATTCGCTCATCCCCATTTCGACGACCGCGGCGCCGTATTCTTCGGAAAGGCGGAACACCGTCAGAGGAACCCCGACCTGGCTGTTGTTGTTCCCGCGGGTTTTCATCACATTCAGCCCCGCCGAAAGAGCCAGGGCCACCATTTCTTTCGTGGACGTTTTCCCCACGCTGCCCGTGACGCCGACAACCGGCAGGGAAAATCGCTTTCTGTACTCGGCGGCGATGCGCTGGAGCGCGTCCTTCGTGTCGCCGACGGCGATCCAGGCGCCCGGACCGCCCGCCGACTGATGCTCCTGGGTCAGAACAGCCGCAGCGCCCGCTTCCAGAACGGAGGGGATGAATTCATGTGCGTCCACCCGCTCGCCGCAGATCGGGACAAACAGCGCCCCCGGGGCAACTTCGCGGCTGTCCGTTGAAACCGACGTCACTTCGGCGGCCGGGCTGCCGCAGAGTAGCCGGCCTCCGCACGCCGATACCATTTCAGAAACCGTCATTTTCATAGAATCCCCTCACAGCTTTCCGTTTAGAATATCGGCAACGACCTCGCGCTCATCCAAATGATACTTGACGCCCTTAATTTCCTGATAATCCTCATGCCCCTTTCCGGCAAGAACAATCACGTCGCCGTCCTGAGCGTTTTCCATACAGTATTTGATCGCCTGTTTCCTGTCTGGGATGACGACGTATTTTCCTCCGGTTTTGTCAATTCCCGTGCGAATGTCGGCAATGATGTCCATCACGTCCTCGTCGCGTGAATTGTCCGCCGTTAAAACGGACAGGTCCGCAAGCCTTCCGCTTTCCTCCCCCATTTCGAACCTGCGGGAACGCGCGCGGTTTCCGCCCGCGCCGAACATGCAGACAAGCCTTTTCGGGTGATATTCCCGCAGGGTTTCCAGAATATTTCTCATTGCGAGAGCATTGTGGGCGTAGTCGATGAGAAGGGTGTAATTACCGGGAACCTTGACCGGCTCCACACGTCCGCAGACTTTTACGTTTTCCAACCCGTCGCGGATATTCTGTTCCGTAACCGGAAAGTGCAGGCAGACGGCTACGGCCGCCAACGCGTTGTAAACGCTGAACCTGCCCGGAATCCCGACTTCCACGCCGGAAAAATTCAGCCTTCCGGAAAGGTTGAACCTGACCCCCAGAAACCCCTTGCGCGAAACAAGCTCTTCCTTTTCCGCAATCAGCTCGGCCTTCGGCGAAAAGCCGAAAGTTTCCAGCGCACAGGTATGCCCTTCCACGATCCCGCTCCAGTTCTCATCGTCCACATTGATCACCCCGATCTTGCACATACGGAACAACAGACGTTTGCAGGCCATGTATTCCGCAAGGTCCTTGTGCTCATTGCCGCCGATATGGTCCGGAGAAAAATTGGTGAATACCCCGTAATCGAATCGGATTCCGGATAAGCGATGTCCTCTCAGCCCGATGGAGGATGCCTCCATGACAACCGCCTTACAGCCTTCATCCGCCATCCATCGAAGATACGACTGGATTTCATAGGATTCGGGGGTCGTGTTGTCCGTTTTGATCACCCGGTCCCCGATCACCGCTCCGATTGTGCCGATGACGCCGGTCTTGATTCCGGCTGTTTCCAGAATCGACCGGACCATATAGGAAACGGTGGTCTTTCCTTTCGTTCCCGTAATCCCCACAACCGTCATTTCGCGCGCCGGATACCCGAACCATGCCGCGGAAATCAGCGCCATGGCAAGGCGCGTGTCCGGCACCATAACGACGCTCGCACCGCCGGCCTCAACCGGGCGCTGTGCTACAATCGCGGCAGCGCCGGCCTTTGCCGCTGTTCCCGCAAATTGATGGCTGTCGACCGCAGACCCGCACAGGCAGATAAAAAGGCTCCCCCGTTTCACCTGTCTCGAATCATAAACCACATCCGTTATTTCCAGATCCGTGCGCCCGGAACAGGTAAAGTCCAGATCCCGGATTAAATCCGCCAAAAGCATGAAAACGCCTCCGCTGTCATATTGTTTTATGGATGAAATTTCCTGAATTATACCGTAAGAAAATGGCTGTGTCAATATTCCCCGCCAGTTTGCAAAAGCTGTATCATCCAAGAACTTCTTCGGTATTAGTATGAATAAATCATACGGAAAAATGTTTACAGAAAGGAAAAATCCATCTGATGTTTCAGCTTGTACTGAGGAAAAATATTCACCCGACACTTTCCTTATTTTGTATGATTTTTTTACTCTGTCATAAAATTGTATGGTTACAAGTCGATTGATTTCGTGTTATTTTATAATTAAGTTTTACCCTTGCAGGCCGATTATGAGGAAAGGAAGCAGATCTTTATGGGTACTGTAAACGAGAAGCTGGAGTCCTACGGATTGAAAAAAGTGCTGAACTACCTGGACAGCAATCCGGAGGAAAATGTGCCGAAGCTGATCGGCTGGCTGAAAAAATTCGATCGGGACGGCCTTTACCAAAGCGCGTATGAAATGGTTGACGGCTTTATTAAGGATCCGGAGAATAACTGGAACCGTCTTATCCTAAGCCTTTATTCCGATATAGACGAAAGCGTCCGGAGAAAAACTTTTGAGAATTTTCTGATCAATTCCGCCATTCTGGGCAGTCAGAAAAAAAACAAGCTCGTGGAAAAATACGACTGCAACATACCATGGGCCATCCTCATGGATCCGACCTCCGCCTGCAATCTGCACTGCATCGGGTGCTGGGCGGCGGAATACGGAAACCGGCTGAACCTGAGTTTTGATACTCTGGACGACATTGTTCGCCAGGGGAAGGAACTGGGCACATACATGTATATTTTCTCCGGCGGAGAGCCGCTGGTAAGAAAAGACGATATCATCAGGCTGTGTGAAAAACACAACGACTGTGAGTTCCTGGCTTTTACCAACGGAACTCTGATTGACGAGCAATTTGCAGACGAAATGCTGCGGGTCAAGAATTTTGTTCCCGCCATCAGTATTGAGGGATTTGAGAAGGAAACTGATTTTCGCCGCGGAGAGGGGACCTATCAGGCCGTCATCCGCGCGATGAAGCTTCTCAAAGGCAAAAGGCTTCCGTTCGGCGCTTCGCTGTGCTATACGCGGCAGAATGCGGAAACCATCGGCAGCGAGGAATATTTCGATCATCTGATCGAGCTGGGATGCAAATTCGCCTGGCTGTTCACTTACATGCCGGTCGGAGTGGACGCCAAGCCGGAGCTCATGGCAACGGCGGACCAGCGCAAATTCATGTACGATCAGGTGCGGAAGTTCCGCGGAACAAAGCCCTTGTTCACACTGGACTTTTGGAACGACGGAGAATTTGTCAACGGATGCATCGCGGGAGGGAGGCAGTATCTTCATATCAACGCGAACGGCGATATCGAACCCTGCGCCTTTATCCATTACGCGGACTCCAACATTCATGAAAAGACATTACTGGAGGCATACCGGTCGCCGCTGTTCATGCAGTACCGCAGAAACCAGCCGTTTAACCGGAACCAGCTCCGTCCGTGCCCGCTGCTCGACAACCCGGGCAGGCTTTCGCAAATCGTGAAAAAATCCGGAGCGGTCTCCACGGATCTGGCTCACCCCGAAAACGTGGATCAGCTGACGGAAAAATGTGTGGAATCAGCAAAGGCATGGGCGCCCGTCGCAAAGGAAATCTGGGAAAACAGCGAAGGCCGCGAACGGGCGGACTGGAAAGCGGATCGGGAAGCGCAGCAGAAAGCCCAGATTGAAAAAAAAGTTCAGGAAAAGGAAAGCAGAAAAAAGATTAAGGTATCCATGTGATAGAATCTTCATACGAAAGGGACTGTTTCGCGATGAGACAGTCCCTTCCCTTATGCTGTTTTATTGCTTTCCGTTTTCTATCAAAGCATAAAGCTTGTTAATCTCGTCTTCATTGGTGAAATCACACCCGGACAGCGCCCGCGCGTATTTTTCCCGCAGTTCTCCATCCTTTGCAAGGCTTTCCAGACCCTGTTCCACTCCTTCGGTCGTCATCGGCACAATCAGCCCGTTTTCACCCGAGGTGATCTGGTCGGAGGCGGTGGAAAAATCCGTGAGCAAAATCGGACGGCAAAGCACCATCGCCTCGTCTACGGCAATGGCTTTCCCTTCGAAACGCGACGGCTGCATATAAATGTCGCATTCCCTGACAAAGGGATAAGGGTTGCCGCGCTCTCCCAGAAAAACGACGCAATCCTCCGCTCCAAGCTGAGCCGCCTGCTGTTTCAGGCTTTCCTCCTCCGGTCCGACACCGATCACATACCACCGCAGGCGAGTCCCTTTCCGATTCAAAGCAACGACGGCAGGCATCGCCAGATCAAGCCCCTTCTGATGAGAAAGCCGCGCAATGGACAGTACCCGGATTCCGGCGTATCCATCGTCGAATCCCTTTTCTCTTTCCGCCATGGAGCGCAGAAAATTCGAGGATATAATATTGTAAATCACGTGGAATTTTTCAGAATAACCGGGGAAAGTTTTTTCCAGAGCCGTTTTGCAGGATTCCGACACCGTACAGAGCGCGTCCAACTTTGCAACATAAGGAAGGTCGAAATTCCTGCAAAGGCCCATTGCCGTATAATCGCCGTGAATGAATCCGATTTTTACGCCCGCATTCACTTTCTCGACGGCGTAATAAAGCGGCTGCCCTTCCATAAACGCGACGACCGCGTCATACCGCTCCCCGGCCGGGCGGACAAAACGCCGCTCAATTTCCCACATTCTTGAAAGCCGTTCCCCCATCGTGCCGCGAAGCCCGGCGAGGCTGACCAGCAGACGGCAAAAAGCCAGAAGCGGGTGTCCGCTGAAAACGAGAGTCGGAAACGCTTTGCGGATATTGAGCCGGTATTCCCGCGGAAACAGCGGCGGCAAAACATGGACCTTTTCCGGTACACGGCTGAAAAACAGTCCCTCGTTGGCGAACAGCTGCAGATCCACCTCATAATTTTTATCATCAAACAGTGACAACACCGTTACCAGGCTTTTTTCGATTCCGCCGCTGTGCAGACTGTAGTTGACAAAAAGGATTTTCTTCCGTTCAGGCATGGTAAAACTCCCAAGGATTTATTTTTTTCGGGTATCTCCCATTAATACGCGTGAATACGCGCTGTAAAACAGATAGACAAGGGGCGTAAACCCGGACCGGATAACCGCCAGAATGATTCGGTCGGCCCTGCTTCCGTATTTCAGGTAATCGGAATGAACAGCTTCCCTTGCATACGGATTTTTCAGGATCGAGCGAATTTCGCGATATCTCATTAAAAATCCGGCGGGATTTTTTGGAGAAAAGCAGTTGATCAGGGACGAGTGGACCGCAGAGCGCAAAAACCACGCAAGATGCCTTTTTGCGTACCTCTCATACAGTCCCTGTTCCGTCAGGATCCTGCGGATAACCGAATAGCACTGGGTCATCATCTCCATTTTGTGCGGACGATAGCGCGTGCTGAGCGAGTCCGGATTGTAGCGGTAATGATAATAAGCTCCGCCTACAACCAGAAGGCGTTCCGCGGCACAATGCGCCATGACGGACGCCTGCATATCCTCCAGCATGATTTCCCGTTCGTCGCCAAACCGGATCCCGTTCTCAAGGTACCAGCTGCGCAGATACATGCGGCGCCAGGCACAGCCCAGCATTTCCACGTGGCGCCAGGCGCTGTCTTCACGGTCCGGCCCGACCAGTTCCGTAATCAGAAGTTCCTTTACTTCGTCGCCGAATTCCGGATAATTGATAGGAAGCTTGCAGACGCGCTGTTCACCGTCCTGAAGATTTTCCCGGATAAAGTTAAAAAGCACAAGATCCGCCTGATATTCGACCGCGGCCGAATATAGATTTTTCAGCATGTTTTCGTCGATCCAGTCATCGGAATCGACAAACAGCAGATAGTCCCCCCCGGCGTGTTCCACGCCGTAATTTCTCGTATTCCCCAGCCCGCTGTGGGGTTTGTCCAACACACGGACGCGTCCGTCCCTGGAATACTTCCGGGCAATTTCCAGCGAGCGGTCGGTGGAAGCATCGTTAACTAAAAGGACTTCAAAGTCGGAAAAGGTCTGATTCAGGATGCTGCCGACGCAGCGCTCCAGATATTTTTCCACATTATAGATCGGTACGATCACACTGATTTTTGGCACTGTTTATCCCTCGTATTCTTCCGCCGGAAATTCGGAATCATCACAGCGGCAATCATATTTGGACTCAGCGGCTTTGTACGTACTTCCGCGGGCAGGAAGCCGCCCGCTTTGAACAATCCGCGGGCAAAGAAACTCCCCGGACTTCTACCTTCAGGATTCCGGGAATTGCCGCCGATCCGGTCCTCAGAAATTTCATACTGTTCCTCCCCCGCCGCGCTCTGCCGCACGACTGTCAGTAATCTTTTCCTGAATTATTTTCAGTTTGGATTATTATAGCATTGACCGCTCCGAATTACAAGTAAACGCCTGCTGTATTCTCCCCTCGAAGGTTGAAATTGGATGCGGTCTATGCTATGCTTTATGGGATGCGATAGACATCATTGGAGAGAGATTTTTATGAATTATTGTCTGGTATTGCTGACAAAAAAATATCCGTTTGATTCCGGAGAGGAATTTATAGAAAATGAAATTCCTATCCTCGCCAAAACGTTTCGGCACGTTGTTTTAATTGCAACCTCGGTTTCCGACCGGGGCGAACAGACCCGGCCGGTTCCGGACAACGTGGAGATTCACGCTCTGCGCGCTTCCGGAATTCGCCGTTCTCTTCTGCCATCCCTTGCCGGCTCCTTTTTGCTTCCCCTCCCGGCGGTTGTTTCGGGGCTCGACCGCAAAGAAGCGAAAGAGTCCTTTCGAAGAAAGCTGTTTTGCCTGTACTTTCTGGCAAAGGCCGGGCAGGTATACAAAAGATGCCGAAAAATATTGTTCGACAAGCATCTGGACTCTTATGACGGCGTCACCTTTTACAGCTACTGGCTTTATGACACCGCCCTGGCGGCGGCGAACCTGAAACGGGAATTCGGCTTGAAAAACAGCCGTGCGGTCAGCCGCGCGCACCGCTATGATCTTTACGCGGAACAAAACCCGTCCGGATTCCTTCCGATGCGTGAGTACCTTCTCCAGAATCTGGACAAGGTTTATCCCTGTTCTGTGGACGGTGAAAACTATCTTGTTGAGCGGCACCCGCAATTTTCCAAAAAAATTCGAACGGCCTATTTGGGAACCCGGGATCACGGCGTTTCACCCGAAAAGGAAAGCGATGTCTTTCACCTGGTCAGCTGCTGTCACATCTCCCCGGTGAAACGGGTCGACCTGCTCGCCCGCTCTCTTGCGACGCTGAAGGAAAGCGGCCTGAAACTGAAATGGACGCATTTCGGGGGCGGCGAGGGACTCGAGGGCCTTCAAAACTACGCGAAAGAAAATCTGAGTTTCATGGAATGCCGTTTTGAGGGCGAAACCGGCAATGCCAGCCTGATGGAGTATTACAAAAAAACGCCGATCGACTGTTTTGTGAATACCAGCAGTTCCGAAGGGCTGCCCGTCAGTATTATGGAAGCCATATCCTTCGGCATCCCCGTCATTGCGACCGACGTGGGCGGCACGGTGGAAATTGTAAGGCCTGATCAGAACGGCTGGCTTCTTCCGGCTGATTTCAGCCCGGAACAACTCGCCGGCAAAATAGAATTACTGTGCCGGATGCCGCCGGAAGCACGCAAGAAAATGCGCAACGCAAGCCGCGGCCTGTGGACTGAAAATTTTTGCTCCGAACAGAACTATTCGAACTTCGCGGCTGAAATATCCGCCAAAAATCCTTAACGTATGTAGACTCCGCCGATCGGCGGAGTCTTTTTATTAAAATATATTTGCGATACTTGGAATTTCGGACTCATTCAAATAGGAAATCTGCTCGATGCTGCGATCACAGTCCGCAAGGAACTGTTCCGTGCCTCCGTACTGGCAGAGCATAGGCAGCCCGGCCAGCGTCTGATCGATTGCCTCAAGTTTGGAGTGAGGCATATAAGTGCAAAGAACCGTGTGCATGGAGCGCCAGTCGTCCCCTGCTTTGCGGCTCAGCTGAACCGCTGTTTCGGTTTCTCCGCGCAGTTCCGCGCTTTTTGCCTCCGTAACGGTTTGAATCATCCGGGTGCTGATTTGATTGGTATAGATGGTCCCCAGGATACAAACGCCTGTAAGAACAATAAAAATGCCCAGTGAAATCCAGACGCGTTTCACTTTCCCTCCTCCTTTTTCACAATGAAAAAGTCGCCCTTGGTATTGGCAGTCATAAGAAAAACATCCTCGGTGGAAAGATGCTGTCCCCGCAGGACGCCGTCAAGCCAGTCTTTATTTTTTTGGCATAGCTGCAGCGAAAAATCTGAAATAACGCCGTCGCTGACCACAACGGTCTCAATCCCGTTGTCCGGAAGAGGAACCGCCAGCATCCCTGCCGTCGGCTGTTCCTTTTCCGGTTTTTTGATCACACTCATCTTGCCGTTGGTCTCAACAATCGCATAGGCAACATCCTGAATGCTGAACACGTTTTTCTGCCGAAGCTGCTCACTCAGGTCTTCCGTCGTCATTCGCAGGCGTTTCATCTCATTCTGCTGAACTACACCGTTGTTTATGACAATGATCGGCTTGCCGCAGACAAGCTTGCGGAATTTTACATTTTTCAGCATCAGCGCGGAAATGACGATTTCAAACATAACCAGCGCTGCGATCGGAATCAGTCCGCTGGCAAGCGGCTGCCCGGAATCCTGCATCGGTATGGAAGCAATATCCGATATCAGCAGAGTTACAACCAGTTCACTGGTCTGCAGTTCGCTGATCTGCCGTTTTCCCATCAGGCGCACCGCCAAAATAACCACCGCATACAACATTAATGTGCGGATAAAAGAAATTGTCATTCTTATCACCGCAGTTAGTATAAACGGCAGATTCCACATTATGTATCGCCCGGCGCGGACACTCAGGCGTTGGTCGTTACAAAACCGATCACATCACCCCCTGCCGCTGAGATGCGGCTGCAGGATTCTTTCAAATCGTTAAAAGGCGTGGAACCGTATTTTGCGGTAAGAATGACCGACCGGGCATACGGGGCAAGACTTTCCGCATCCGAAAAGCGAATCTCTGAGGGAGCATAAAAAACCACATAGTCGTAGGATGCCGCCGCTTCTTCCGCAAATTTCAAAAAACCTTCTGTGGAAAAAAGGTCGGACGGATTGACTCCGGAAACCGGCGAACCGGAGACAAGACTGAGGCCGGTTGTCTTCTGAACCGGAACAACGGCCTGCTGTAAACTGCAGTCACCTTTTAAAACCTCATTCAGCGTTTTTTCGGGCTTGATTTTCAGCTGAGAAGCTAACTTCGGGCTGCGAAGGTCACAGTCCACCAGAAGAACAGATTTTCCCGTCATGGAAAGAGCGGCGGAAAATCCGGCCGCGACCTGATCTCCTCCGTTGTGCTCGCACACATTCGCCACAAGAAAGCTGCGGTTCTCTCCGCACGAGTTCAGGGCAGCGGAACGAAGAGAGCGAAGTGAGTTTCCCCTGTCCCTTAACTCCTGCGGAATCTCCGCAAGCAAGCGCACTTTCAGCATTTCCTCCGCAAATCTGCTGTTCCGGATTGTCTTATCGCTCAGGACCGCCAGAATTCCGAAGCAGACAAATACGATAAATCCAAGAACAGCGCTCAGAAATCCGGCTTTCACCATGGAGGATTTGATCGATTGGGGCTTCACCTGCTCGGCATGGTCGCTGATGCCCGCGGTCAGAACCGGGTCCGGAAAATGCTGTACCAGTTCCTCCATGAGCAGTTCGGCCGCGGTGTCGGAAATCTGGGCGGCCTTCGCCGCGTTGGTAGTGCTTACGGTCAATTTAACCACCGGAGAAGAATTTTCCATTTCTGCCGTTATTTTTGCGATTTCCGACTTGTCAACTCCGACTTTTTCGGCGGTTTGAGCCAGAAGGTCGTCGCCGGAAGCCAGCGGAACGGCGCTCTGAACACGGCTGTAAAGAATATTGGTATACTGAAGATGATAGTCGCTGTCTGCTCCGTTCGGCACACCGCAGGTCACAGTAAAGGTTGTGCTGCTTTGGTAAACATGGTGTCCGAATTTCAGCGGCAAAAGGCCGCCGACAACGCCGAACGCCAAAACCACAAGGATAAATCTCATCCAGTTTTTTCTGTAAAAATGCATAATTTCAGAAAAGCTAACAAACAGTTCCATTGGTATCCTCCCATATGCTTTCTTTTTCAGACGCCCGCAAAAGCAAGCACCTGCCCGAGAATGGTTTTCCAATCATAGTTCCGCCGTGCGAATTCCCTTTCCTGTTCGGAAAGGGACGGGTCATCCCGGCAGCGGAGCGCAAATTCTACCGTCCGGCCAATGTCGACCGCAGATGAGTCATTCGGCAGACGAAGCGCAAACGGAGGATTTCCGTCCAGCGCGTCGTCCTCATAGGCATAAAGAAAAGGCAGCCCCGCCGCGCAGTATTCCCTCGCCTTCAGCGAAGAGCATCGGGTCAGACCGCGGCGGTAACATCCAAGCGACGACACGCCGAGGTCGGCCGACGCGTACACGCGCATCAGCTCCTCGCCGCGCAGAAAGCCCCTGCACTCCACATCCTCCTCAAGTCCCCTGCTTCTCACGTCTTCCAGAAAAGCGGGCATTTCTTTGCGGTCCCCGCCGACCAGCACAAAACGGACACGGGGGTCTTCCGGCTTTTTCCGTTCCCGGTAGACCCTCATCCCCTCCAGAACACGGTCGTACGCCTGCCACCAGAGCGTTCCGGCAACCCCGACGAGGACGATTTCTCCGCTGTCCCCTTGGTGCCGGGCAAAAGAGAACTCGTCCACGTTCACTCCATTGGTGATATTGACGGCCGGCAGCCCGAAAAAGCGATCCGAGCGGTCGCCGATCAAAACCGCCGCGTCGGCGCATTCGCGAAGGCGGCAGCCCGCCAATCGGTCCTGCGCGGCCGTACAAAGAACTTTCAGCAGCGTGACCGCCTGCCTCTGAATCGGCCGGACTCCCTTCACACTGCGCAGATAGTCCATTATATAAGGATAGTTCGGGATTTCCACGATCACGCGGCGCGTCCCGTTCTCTTTCAATTTGCGGCAAATGCGGATTACGTCAAAGCTGATGCGGTCCAGCCGAAGATAGGCGACGTCAAAGCGATGATCGGTTAAATAGTCCAGCGCCGCCTGGGAAAACCGGTGCATTCTGCGGAATCCTCTCGTTACGGGAACACTGAGGGTTTCACCGCCCTGGAAGAAGATAAAGCATTCGTTTTTCCAAAGCGTATGGGTAACCTTGTATCCGAGCTGTTCAAAGGCGCGAACCTGCCATTCGATTTTTCTCGTCACACCCAAATACAGTTCAGCATCCTCCTGAAAGGTCAGATAGAACAGTTTCATCGGGATAGCACCTCATAAAATTCAGGATAATTTCTCTCGGCGCTGAAGGAACTGCGCCAGATGGAGCGCGAGTTCCCGCAGAGCTTTTCATAGTTCTCTTCCTCCATGGCACGGACATGTTCCAGCATGCCGAGAAGCTCAGAGGGATCGAACTCCGCCTTCAGCAGGAACCCGTTCTGCCCGTCTTTCACAATTTCCCCGGTTCCGCCCACATCGGTCGCAATGACAGGGAAGCCAAACGAACAGGCCTCCATAATGGAAACCGGAATTCCTTCGCTGGAGCTGACGTTGACAAATACGGACACTTCCTGCTGTTTATAAAAATCCAGGACATCCGCGTTTTTCATCGCGCCCGGAAATTCCACACGGACGCAGGGAGGCAGGGATTTTGCCAGTCTTTTCAGCTCTCCTTCCATCGGGCCGGAGCCGATATGCGTCCATTTCATCGGAAAATCAGCTTTGCGCAGCGCTTCCGCGATCAGAGGAAGGCGCTTAACCGGAACCATGTAGGAACAGGAGACAAGATGGAATTCCGTTCTGCAGCCTCCGCGGCAGCCCTCGTCCGGCGTGCCCAGATGAGCCGTGCGCACCTTGCCGGCGTACTGCGGGTAACGGCTTCTGAGAATTCCCGCGCCTTCGTTGGAGCAGGGAAAAACGGCCGAAGCGCTTTTCAGCAGATAACTTCTCATCGGAAGATAGCGGTGCGCGCTCCGTTCTTCATGAATGTCAAAGCCGTGCGCGCGTGAAACAAGTCTTGCTATTTTTCCCTTCGCACGGAGATATTCCGCAAGCAAAGCACCTGCCGCGGCCGCGTCATAGAACCAGTAGCTGTACACGGTGACGTCATCGGCGGACAAAATCAATTCTTCCCGAATCAGAGCCTGGAAAATGCTCATCGCGTTTTTCATGAAAAAGAGCGTTTCGTGCGCTCTTGCTATGGACAGCCTTTTGGTGCGCATCAAATCAAAAAGTTCCGCGCGAACACAGGGCAGCCGAAACAGGGACGCATATTCCGCCCTGCCGACGGCAGCGCGCTTCAGGGGAATCCATTCAACCCCTTGCGGCAGAGAGCGGGTCTTAACGCTGTTTTCTTTCAGTCCGCAGGGGCAGACCAGAATTTTATCAAATCCGCTTGCATAGCGAAGCTCATTTTCAAGGAATTCCTCACCGCCGTCAAACGGAAAAGTCGAGGTGAGAAGCAACAGCAGTTTCACGGATGCTCCTCCCCCAGCCCCTGCGCCCGCTTTACTGGGCGCACGTGGGTCCCCAGCCGGAAAACAAAAAGTGCGGCCAGATAAACTGCAACGTAAAAGCAAAGATAAGTCAGATTAAAGACGTTTGTCACCCATAGAAACGCAAAACTGCGGGGAATATAAACAAAATCCCTGAGCGCGATCAGGCAGGAAGCCATTACGATCCAAGACCTGGTCAGCATGGAGGCAAAAAAACGAAGGATCAGCCCCACGCCTGCTCCAACGATGATCACGCCTAAAAAGCCGAACGCGACATAGGATTCCGCAACAAAAGAAGTTCCAAACCCGCCGCCCGACAGATAGCGAAGCGGATCGACCAAATAGGTCAGGGCATGGGCGTAATTGTGCGTGCCGACCACAAAGGCCGTGGTCTGGACTTCGAGAATCGGTGATAATCCGAACAGGGACCTCGTAATCAGATTATTATGGACAAACAGCTCGAACGGATAAAACAGGTACTTCCATGTCATGCCGTGATCAAACAGATCCCAGTTGTTGACCGTTTGGACAACCACGCGGAAGCTGGCTCCCTGGGAATAGAGAAAATTCACCACGGTATCCAGAAAACTCCGGTGAGACAGCAGTCCGTAAGCACGAATTTCGGCCAGAAGCTGGAGCAGATACATTGCGATGACCGCAAGAATTCCGCCGCCGACCACCGTCCGTTTTTTAAAAATACGCTCTGATTTCTCATTCAGCGAGTCCCGAAGGACGAAATAAATCAGAATCGTAATCGCTTCGCAGACAAAGGTATTTCTTCTTCCGGTAAACAGGGTTGCGAGCAGATAAACGCCGTAAACCGCCATCGGCAGCTTAAGCTGTTTCCGGCTTGGCATGGTGGCGAGAAAAACGGCAAACGACGGAACAAAAAACATGGAAAGCCGGCTGACCGCGGATGGAATGCTTGCGGCGTTAACCTGAGTGAAGGAACCCAGATATCCGCTTCTGAGGACATTGAGAATGGACTCCATCAGCGTATAGAAGGAAGCCAGAGAACTGCCCAGCAGAACAACCGTACTGATCTGCCGGATGATCGGAAGCAGCGGGTTTTGCGACACGGCGGCCCAGCCGTTTTCTCTGACGGATTTCTCCCGTTTGGCAAACATCGGCCCGGCCAGCCGATAAGCGGCATAAATGCTTAAGAGACAAAGCGTAACAACCTGGAGCGCGACAAACAGATTATAAAAGTTTTCCGCCTCCAGATAATAAAGGATTTCAGAATAATGTGCCAGAAAAGACACATAGACGCGTCCGAGCAAAAGAATATTGTATGTTCCGACAAAGACAAGAAAGGGAAAATCGCGCCGAACATTGGGAATCAGATCACAGACAATGGCAAAATTCATTACGATATTCGCGGCAAACATCAGATTCGCGGCGGTCTCATAAAAAAAACCGCCGAACGCCGTCAAAAGATCTGCCGTAAGCATCAGCAGCAGGGTAGTACCGAACAGGATCGTATTCCTGAAGCCGCTTTTTGCCGAAAATCCCGTCATGATACTCCTCCATTTTACTATCCATATGGAAAACATTACTAAACCGATTATACCATTAAATCGAAATATTGCCAGCTTTCGGCGGAAAATTCATTTAGCTCTCATTTTTTCCGCCGCTTCCCGGCTCGGTTCTGCGAAAACGGTTTTATTTTTTACATAAATCACCATGCCCGGCTTCGCCCCCTGGGGTTTGGACACATTTCTTACAAGGGTATAATCCACCGCGACATTGGAGGATTCCCTGCCGCGGCTGTAGGTGGCCGCGAGAAGAGCGGCCTGCGCAATGCCGACGGGGGTCGCCTCCCTCCCCTGAGTAAACAGGACGACATGGGAACCTGGGATATTTTTTGTGTGGAACCAAAGATCGTTTTTGCCGGCCTGCCTGAGTGTGAGAAGATCGTTCTGGCTGTTGTTTCTTCCGACCAGAATGCGAAACCCGTCGGAAGATTCGAACTGCATCGGCCCCTGAACGGCAGACCGCCGCTTCGTTCCCCTCTGCACACGGAGATATCCTTCTCCGGCGAGCTCTTCGCGAATCTCGTTCAGGTCCCTCTCGTCTGCGGCACGGCTCAGCTCTTCAAACACCGTATCCAGATACGCAAGCTCATGCTCCGCCCGCTGAATCTGCACGGTAAGAATTTCCTCCGCCGTGCGCTGTTTGCGGTATTCCTTGTAATATTTCTGCGCGTTTTGCGCCGGGGAGAGGGTCGGATCCAGCGTAATGGTAATGTTCGGCTGCCCTTCCTCATAAAAATTCTCCAGTACGGCGGAGCTCCATCCCTTTTCCAAACGGTACAGGTTGGCGTTAATCAAATCGCCGTATATCCGCAGAATATCCCGTTTCGCACACTGCTCCAGCTCTGCCCGCTGTGCGTTGATTTTTCTGCTCAGGCGGTCGGAGGCGTTCGTGAGAACCCTCAAAAGGTCCTGGGACCGTACTTTCATGCGGGCGATACGGTCGCGTTCCTCGTAAAAATCGTCGAGAAGAGCGGAAAAGCTCTCCTCCTGCCTGACAATCGCCGCGCTGCCATATTGACCGATCCGCAGGAAGGAGAAATCAAGCGGTTTTCCGTCCGACGCACGCGCGATCCACGGAGCGCCGGAAACGTCCCCAACCGTGCCGGAAACGCGTTCCAGAAAAAAGGCGAGACGATCCCATTGTTCCGGCGTCATTGCGCGCAGAGTCATTTCTTTGCCGTGCCCCGTGAGAAAAGCAAGTTCCCTGCAAACGACTGGCGACACGCCCTGAAGGGCGGAAAGCAGCGCCTTGGAAAGCTCCATATCCCCGGGAATCGCCCGCAGACGGGCCAAAATCTCATCCCGGCCGGACGACAGCAGGCACAGCTTGTCCTGCGGCGGCGGCAAACGGTACGGAAGGCCGGGCAGCACCAGCCGTCCGGAGGTCATCCCCGCGTCAACCCTCCGCAGCGCATCGACGATGGCGCCGTCGCCGTCGATCAGAATAATATTGCTGTAACGGCCCATAACCTCCATGGCGACGGTAAGCCTGACGGCGTCGCCCAGCTCGTTCACCGTGTCAAAGTCCAAAAAAAGAAGACGTTCCAGCTGCGGCTGTCTGATGCCGGCAAGGCGCGCCCCCGAAAGTTTTTTTCTCAGCAGCATGCAGAGCATCGGAGGTTCTTTGGGATTTTCAGGTGCATGGCGGGTAAAGTGAATGCGCGCGCTGTCTGCCCTTGCGGACAGAAGCAGACGAAACGCGCCGTCCCTGGTCCGCAGCATCAGCAAAATTTCTTCCCGATTTGGCTGATAAATTTTATCCACTCTGGCTCCGGCCGCCGTTTCTTCGATTTCGCGCTTCAGATGACGCAGAAACGCCCCGTCCAGTGCCATTCTTTTCCCTCCGTATCGTTATAGATAATGTGCCGGCCCGTGCATTGCACCCGACCGGATAAACCTGACATCCTGAAAACGTTCCCCAAGCTTCTGCATCAGGAACGGAATCACCGGATCCTCCGTTTCGAAATGACCGGCCTCAACCATCGTGACGCCGAGGCTCTCCGCGTCCAAAAGAATGTTGTGCTTGCATTCTCCCGTGACAAACGCCTGGCATCCGGCCTGAGCCGCGTCGTAAAGATATTCGGCTCCGCCGCCGCCGCATAGTCCGACCGAGGTGATCCGCCTTTTCCCGTGCGTAAAGCGGACGCCCTCGCACCCAAGCGCGTTCTTTACAAACTCGGCAAACTCTCGGGGACCGTACTCCCGGTCCGTCTCGCCGCAAAGCGCCTCGGCGAGGCCGCACGCCGAATTCTCGCGCAGCATGCGGACATTTTTCAGTCTGAGGCGTTCGGCCAGGCAGTCGTTGACGCCGCCGGGCGCCATGTCGAGATTCGTATGAGCGCAGATTGCGGCAATGGAACTGCCGGCCAGCAGATAAGGCACGGAATTTGTGTTCAGCTTTTTCAGCGGATGAAAAATCACCGGATGATGACTGATAACCAGCTGCGCCCCCAACCCGGATGCTTCCAACACGACTTCAGGCGTAATATCCAGGGAAAGGACGGCGGCGGTGACCTCAGTGTTTTCATCCCCGACCAATAAGCCGGGGTTGTCGAAGCTCATTGCCGTGCGAAACGGGGCAAAACCATCGATAAACCGATAAATATCGCCTGTAGTTGTCATAACGCAACCCCTCTTCTCATGAAACCGATTCGGATTTCAGAATTTTATCAATTTCAGCCGCAAGGGACATAAAATGCCTCGCTTCCTGGATGCTCCCGGTTTTAAGAAGCCCGTTTGCACGCTTTTCCAAGCGCCGTTTTTGAATCGTCAAATACTTTTTTCCGCTCTCCGTTTCCGCCGTCATTCTGCCGATATAACGAAAAAGCTCGTTTTCCCGCGGCTGCCGCGGACAGAAAGAAACCTGCATGACGGAGTAAACATGGCCTTCTTCTTCGACGGCCTGCTCCCGCAGTACAAAATATCCTTCGCGGGCAAGGTATGTCCGCAGTTCCTCCGCTTTTGTCATGGGCTGAAGAATCAGGCGGCGTTCCGGTTCCCGCAGCCAGGGGGCCTGCTCCAGAATCTGAACCATCATCAGGCCGCCCATCCCCGCGATGACAATATCCTCGGCCTCACAAGGCTCGATTTGCTCCAAACCGTCCGAAAGGCGTACCGAAACAACATTCGAAACACCGTAGCGTTCAATGTTGGCGCGGGCTCTGCTGAGAGGACCTGGCCGAAGATCGGCGGCTACGGCGCTGCGGACCAGTCCCTGCTTTGCAAGCCAGACCGGCAGATAGGCGTGGTCGGTTCCCACATCCGCAAGCGCTGTGCCGCGGCGAACCAGAGAAGCGCAGAGCGCGAGCCGGTTTCCCAAAGAAAACAAAGGGCGCTTGCAGCCGGACATGCCGGACGGCCGCCCGGCAGAGCTTCTGTCGGGCGGCCGTTTGCTGTTACTGGCGGGCGGCGAGGTGTTCATTCAGCTTCTGAACCATTTCCTCAACGTCCACGCCGTGAACGACGCAGGCTTCTTCCAGCGATTCGCCGCGCGAAGCCGGACAGCCCAGACAATGCATTCCCATCTCCATAAAAAAGGGCACCGTGCTTTCGTCAAGATCCAGAATCTCTCCGATTAAAGACTGTTTTGTAATTGATGTCATCGTTGTATCCTCCAAGAATAGGTAAAATTCATAAAAAAGGGACACGCTTATTATAATACCCATGCAAAATCTTTGCAATACCTTTCTACAGGCGGGCGATACTCCTATCAACCAATCACCAATTAATGGGTGCCTGTAAAAAAACTTTCGTTTATAAATTACAAATCCCCAACCATTTTTATTGATATCTGAGAATGATGCTAGTATACTGGACTTGTTAGCGCCTTAGCAAATCTGTCAAAAACGGGAGGAAAACAAATTGACATCGTATCACTTTTTATTTGATTTGGCTTTGATTCTGCTCAGTACCAAGCTTTTCGGCCTGCTGACAAGAAAAGTCCAGATGCCTCAGGTGGTCGGCGCTCTGCTCGCGGGCCTGATTCTAGGGCCGGCCATGCTGAACATCCTGAAGGAAACTGATTTTATTTCAAAAACCGCTGAAATCGGCGTTATCGTCCTGATGTTTACGGCAGGGCTGGAGACCGATTTTCAGGAAATGAAAAAGACGGGAAAAGCGTCTTTTCTGATCGCCCTGGTCGGCGTTCTCATCCCACTGGCCGGCGGTTACGCTGTGGCGGCAATGTTTAACAAAACCATGCTGCCCCAAGTCGACGTCAGCCTGTTTCTGCAGAATATTTTTATCGGAGTCATTCTTACGGCGACCTCCGTGAGCATTACAGTCGAAACGCTGAATGAAATCGGTGCGCTGAACACCCGGTCCGGAAACGCGATTCTCGGGGCCGCGGTGATCGACGACGTGCTCGGCATTGTCTGCCTGACTATCGTCACCAGTGTCGCGGATCCTTCGGTCAATATCGTGATCGTCCTGCTGAAAATCGTCGGCTTCTTTATCTTCGCGGGCGTCGCGGGATACATATTCTATCTTCTGTTTACCAAAATGATTAATCGGAGCGACAAGGATCTGCGGCGTTATGTTATCCTTGCTTTCGTTTTCTGTCTTTTGCTTTCTTACTGCGCAGAGCGTTTTTTCGGTGTAGCCGATATTACGGGCGCATATATTGCGGGCCTGATTCTTTCGAACACCAAGGAGACCAAGTACATTACTTCCCGCTTCAACACCGTTTCCTATGCGCTTCTCTCCCCGATGTTCTTCGCCAGCATCGGCATTAACGTTACCTTACCGGAAATGTCATCTTCTATTCTATGGTTTTCCGTTCTGCTGACGATCGTCGCCGTTTTAACCAAGATTGTCGGCTGCGGACTGGGGGCCAGATTATGCAGGTTCACAGGAAGGGAAAGCCTCCAGATCGGCGTAGGCATGATTTCCCGCGGCGAAGTAGCCTTAATTGTAGCAAATAAGGGATTCGCACTGAAAATGATGTCCCCCGTTTATCTGGGTCCCGTTGTTTTGACGGTGATTCTGACGACGATCCTGACCCCCATTCTTCTGAAAATCGTGTATCGGAACCAGGACCTGACGCACAATTCTCCGGAAATGTTCGAAAATAAAGTCGGCGAACATTATCAGGCTCAGGAAAATTACGATAAAGGATAAACGCTGAGACACCGCATAAAAAGCTTCTCCGCCTCAATGGCGGAGAAGTTTTTTATCATCATATATTTTCCGCAGGATAGTACCAGTTGTCCCCTTCCTGCTTTTTCGCAATATACATCGCACGGTCTGCCTTTACAATCAGTTGATCGATCGAATCCCCGTCCTGCGGGTAAAAACTGACTCCGACGCTCAGACAGATTTCCACCGAAATCCCATTGCAGACAATGGCATCCCGCTTTGCCTGAAGAATCTTGGACACGACGATTTTATAATTGTCAGGTGCGTTAATCTGCGGAAGCAGGATCAGAAATTCGTCTCCCCCGTAACGGGCCACAACATCGTTTCTGCGCGTTGCCGCAGTCAGGATTCCCGCAACCTGAACCAGGACCTTGTCTCCGGCTTCATGGCCGTATGTATCGTTGATCTGCTTGAAATTATCCACATCGATAAACATGAGTCCAAGGACCTCATGATTCCGCTCCGCCGCGCGGAGAAATTTTTCCGCCAGTTCATAAAACAGCGCCCGATTGGCAACCCCGGTCAACTGGTCGTAATAGGCGAGGCTTTGAATGGCTTTTTCCTTCTGTTTCAGCTCCTGATTCAGAAGGCGAAGCTGACTGATGCTTTCTCTGAGCTGACGAATCCGCTCGAAGGAATCCGTCACCTCCGTAAATTCCAGAAGAAGGCGTTTTTGGTCCTCTTCCATAAAACGGGTTACCCTGATATTGTATTTTTCTCGGCTGTCGATTAATTTTTCATGCATGGCGGCGGAAAAAAAAAGGCTATGCCCCTGCTCCAGCGCATCCATCAGGGAAATTTGAAAATACGGGCTGTTAAAACCGGGAATAAGCTCCGGCAAACTGCCGCACTTTCTATCTTCACTGTGTCTTTTTATAAAGCGAAGCATAAAGCGGTTTTGAAATAATATTTTCAGCTTCTCATCGACAATGAGAATTCCAAGATTCAGATGATCCAGCACCTCATGAGTAACCGTATCCATTAAAGCCCCGCCTCAATTCCGTCAAGCAAACGAAACAGCTCCTGAAAGGATTCCACCATTAAATCAATGATAACCGCACCCTCTATTTCTGTATCGTCGATCAGGAAAGTAACAAACAGGATCATAAAGGAATGGTTTTTTTCACCGTCGAGATCTTTGTTGAAATCGATCCGATTATAGACCGCCACCTGTGGAAGGTCATAGTTCAGCTGAATATTGATCAAATTTCCAAGTTCTCCGAGGATACAGTTGAGCAGAATATTCCCGATTTCCCGGATCACGTCAAAATCGACATCGGTAAAAGCGGTGTCTTCCGGCGCAAGAGAGCCTTCTCCGGAGCAAAGGGCCACAAATTTCTTTATTTTATCGGCCGGAAACACCAGGTTTGCTTTTCCCGTCAGGCTATTTGTAAAGGAAATCGTCGATACCATCAGCGCCGCATCGAAAAATCCTGAGAACTGATCGCCGAGCTGTTCGCCGGACTCGGTTTCAGGAATTATGATTTTGGGTATCTGCAGCGCAATCCTTTTTTGGACAATTTCGGATAACATATCCGCCGCTTTCCCCATGCCGATATTAAACAGCTCGCTTAAAATATCATAACGAAAGCATTCCCGATCCATTTTTATCGTCCTTTATCATCCGGTCGCACAGCAACCGCATTTTTTCATCATTCAGGGGTTTGTTGACAAAAGCCAGAACATTCTGCGCCTCGATTTCCTCCCGAACGCTTTTCTGGACATCCGCGGTGACAACAACAACGCCGGAGCCGCCTTCCTTCTGAACGATGCGAACCAGTTCAGCTCCGCTTAATTTCGGCATTAAAAGGTCGATGAAAATAAAATCCGGTTTCAGATTCCGAAATTTCTCCAGGCCTTCCTCCCCGTCGGAAGCAAAACTGATTTCTATAACCTCACCCTGCATAACTTTTTTTAATAAATTAGCGGTTACTTTTTGAGAAAAAACAGAATCATCCACTATGAGGACATGAATCATAACGTTTGTTCAGCCTCCAGCAGTTATCGAAGCAATAAGAAATAATAAGACAATTTTCTTAATCATAACATGGCGACAAAGCAATGTCAATAAAACCGTTGAAAGTGACTGCTGCAGCGCGAATTTTAACATTGCCGGAAGCTGCCGCAAAAATAAAAAAAGCAGGGAAAAGAGACAATAAACCCTTCTCTTTTCCCCGGCAGACTTTCATTTTTACGATTCAAAAAACACTCTGATTCCTTCGTAGGTCATATAGATGTCCAGCTTGGAAACGACTTCAAAGGGAGAATGCATGGACAATACCGGAACTCCGATGTCAACCACGTCAACATTCAGATTGGCGACATACATGGCAACCGTTCCGCCGCCGCCGGCGTCCACCTTTCCAAGTTCACCGATCTGCCAGAGCACCCCGTTGGCCTCAAACAGGCGCCGGATTTCCGAGACAAATTCGGCGGAAGCTTCGCTGGAGCCGCTCTTGCCGCGTCCGCCTGTATATTTGCACATTCCAACCCCTCCGTTCAGGAAACAGGAGTTGGCCGCCTCGTACACGTCAGCATAGTTCGGATCGTACGCAGCCGTCACGTCGGCGGAAAGACATTTCGAACGGCTGAGGACGTGCCGTCCCTCCAGACCCTCGGCCTGCGCCAGATCGGCGATAAAATAACGCATAAACTGGCTGTTCAGGCCCGTATTTCCGTCGCTGCCGATTTCTTCCTTATCCGCAAGGACGCTCAAAACCGTGTGTTTCGGAGTTTTCATCTGAAGCGCGGCCATCAGAGCCGGGTAAGCGCAGACTCTGTCGTCGTGCCCGTAAGCGCCGATCATGCTGCGGTCAAATCCGATGTCCACGGCGCCAAACGCGGGAACAAGCTCCAGGTCGGCGGATACGAAATCTTCTTCCGTCATTCCGTATTTCTCATTAAGAATTTTCATCAGGTTGAGTTTTATCAGATTTTCGCCTTCCTCCACACGAACCGGACGGCTGCCGGCCAGTATGTTCAGGTTCTCTCCCTCAATCGCCTTGGAAAGTGTTTTCTGCATCTGTTCGGACGCGAGATGGGGCAAAAGATCTGTGACGGTAAACTGAGGATCGCCCGGTTCTTCGCCGACACGCAGGTCCACATGAGTGCCGTCTTTCAAAACCACCCGTCCGTGCAGGGACAGCGGAACAGCCGTCCACTGGTACTTTTTGATTCCGCCGTAATAATGTGTTTTAAACAGCGCCAGCCCGTCCTTCTCATAGAGCGGATGGGGCTTGAGGTCCAGTCTGGGGGAGTCGATATGCGCCGCGGCAATCCTCACGCCGTCGCGGCATCCTTCTTCTCCGATTACGGCCAGAATTACCGCTCTGTTCCGGTTGTTGTAATAAACCCGGTCTCCGGGCTGATAGTGCTTTCCCTGTTCATAAGGGACAAAACCGGCCTTTTCCGCCGCGTCAATGGCGAAGCACGCCACTTCCCGCTCCGTTTTTGCCCGCCCGATAAAGCTGCGGTAGCCCTCGCAGAAGCGGTCCGCCTGCTCGGCCTTTTCCTTCGGCACCTTAGCAAAACCGTTTTTTCTGTCGATCAGAAGCTTTTTGGTCAGTTCCTTGATTTCTTCACTTTTTTCCATGGTTCGACTCTCCTTTATATTTGATAAAGTTTTTTATACTTTTCATAGCTTTTCATAACGGCGTCCGCATAATTTCTTGTTTCCGAATAGGGAATCCGGGTTAAAGTTTTCCCGTCCGACGAGATTTCGGAATTCCTGAGCCAGCCGTCCACCGTTCCGGATCCCGCGTTATACGCACAAAGGGCGGTGCGAAGCACTCCGTATTTTGTCACCATCATGGACAAATACCGGCACCCGTAGCGGATGTTAACCTCCGGTTGAAGAAGATCCTGTTCGGTATAATGGTCGTTCTGGCTTTCCTGAAGCCAGTTGAACGTGTCCGGCATTAACTGCATCAGGCCAAGCGCTCCGGACCGGGATTCCGCTTCCGCGTCAAAATTGCTCTCCGATCGAATCACCGCGTAAACAAGCGCGGGCTCCAGCCCGTATTCCCCGGCATACTTTTCGACATAGTCAGAATAACGAAGCGGATAGACCGATTTTTCAAAACGGTTGAACCCGATTCGGAGAGCCAAAGCAGCCGCAATCAGCAGGGCCGCCAGCAGGACTAGTGACTTCCAGAGTTTTTTCTTTTTAGAGCGCTTCATTCTCCTCCCCCAGAATTTGTTTCAGCAAGCAAGAGACGCTTGCCTCCAAAATATCATAACCGATAGAGCCGCTGAAAACATGCCCGGCTCGCTTTTCATAAAATTCATTCGGATTCTGCGCACTCATGCGTTCCTTCGCCGCTTCCTCCGACAAGCCGTCGCGATTCATAATCCTTTTCAGCCGGGATTCGGCCGGAGCCGTCACCGCGACGCTTGTGTCGCAAAGCGAATCGGCGCCGCTTTCAAACAGGAGGGGAGCGTCAAGAATCACGGCGACGGAATCGCCGCTCTGCAGCTCCTGAATCCGCCGCACCGTCTCTTTCAGAATAACGGGATGTGTAATCTGATTCAAACGGAGGGTTTTTGCCGGGTCGGCAAACGCCCGTTTCGCAAGCAGACGCCGGTCGAGCCGTCCGTCGGCATTCACAAGATCCGCCCCGAACTCCTCTTTCAGCTCCGCCAGACACTCCGCGTTCTGAACGGCTTCCCTCGCCAACAAGTCCGCGTCGATTACGGCGCAGCCAAGCTTTTGAAAAACCGACGCCACGGTGGATTTTCCCGCCCCGGTCGGTCCCGTCAGCCCGATGACCGGCTTAATCAAGCTGCAGCACCTCGAATCCCGCCGCCCGCATCAGTCGGTTGTAAACGGCAAGGCCGACCCCGTCGGGAGCCGGACAGCGCGCGTAAACCGTTTTTGCCCCGAGATCGTCCAGCCGCCGAAGGGCCTCAAAAAGCTCCCTTGCCTGCGCTCCGGTGTCTTTTTCCGCTCCGTAGCATACGGCCGGGACCTTCAGCAGTCTGTCCTCGCCGTCGTAGCAGAGCGCCGCAACGCCCGGTTCCGCGTGAGAATTTACAAATGCAAAATAAGATTTTTCGCCGCCGCTCAGAATCACCACATTCGCCTTCGGGGAATAATGCTTGTATTTCATCCCGGGCGACAGCGGTCTCGCCCCCTTTGGCAGAGGGTTCATGACGGCAGGATCCACGTCCACCCGGCCCAGCACGGCCCGCAGCTGATCCAGTGTGATTCCGCCGGGTCTGAGCAGCCGCGGCGGGTCGGAAACCAGCGTTACGATTGTGGATTCCACACCGACTCCGCAGGGGCCGCCGTCCAGGACGGCGTCGATTTTACCGTCCATGTCCCGCATCACATGCTCCGCCGTTGTGGTGCTGGGCAAACCGGACCGGTTTGCAGAAGGCGCGGCGATAGGGACATCCGCGGCGGTGATCAGAGCCCGCGCAACCGGATGCGAGGGAAAGCGGATTCCAACGGTCGGCAATCCTGTGCTGACCTCGTCCGGAATCAGTTCCGATTTCTGCAATACCATGGTGAGCGGCCCGGGCCAATACGCCCGCGCAAGCTTTTTCGCCGATTCAGGCAGATTTGTAACCAGCCGGTCAATCTGTTCCATGCCTGAGATATGGACGATCAGCGGATTGTCCTGAGGCCGGCCTTTCGCTTCAAAAATTTTTTTGACAGCCTTTCCGTCCAGTGCGTTTGCGGCAAGGCCGTAGACGGTTTCCGTCGGCATACCGACAAGGCCGCCGTTTCTTATTATATGGGCCGCGGTTTCAATCGATTCGCCTTTCGCCGCGTCAAGGTAAACTGTTTTCATTTTATTCTCCAGAATTTGTTCCGTTTTCAGCAGAGTTCTTTAGTTTTTCCGCCCGGTCCGCCGCGATCAGAGCGTCCAGAATTTCATCGAGGTCCCCATTGAGGACCGCATCCAGCCGGTACAGCGTCAGGCCGATCCGGTGATCCGTCACGCGTCCCTGCGGATAGTTGTAAGTGCGAATCCGCTCCGAACGGTCGCCCGTTCCAACCTGAGAACGTCGTTCGGCCGCCACCTGATCGTCCTGTTCCTTTTGTTTGATTTCATATAATCTGCTGCGCAGAATTTTCAGAGCCCTGTCCTTGTTTTTGTATTGGCTGCGTTCGTCCTGACACTCCACCACCATGCCGGTGGGAAGATGGGTCACGCGGATGGCGGACGATGTTTTATTGATGTGCTGGCCCCCGGCGCCGCTGGAACGGAACGTGTCGATTTTCAGATCGTTCGGGTCCAGTTCAAACTCCACCTCCTCAACTTCCGGCAGCACCGCAACCGTCGCTGTCGAGGTGTGAATCCGTCCCTGCTGCTCCGTCTCAGGCACACGCTGAACGCGGTGGACCCCGCTTTCGTATTTCAGGCGGGAGTAAGCTCCGTCGCCCGTTATCATAAAGCTGATTTCCTTAAAGCCGCCCAGCTCGGTTTCATTGGCGTTCATGATTTCCGTCTGCCAGCCCCTTGACTGGGCATACATGCTATACATACGGTACAGAACGCCGGAGAACAGGGCGGCTTCCTCCCCGCCCGCTCCGCCGCGAATTTCAACAATGACGTTTTTTTCATCGTTCGGGTCGCGGGGAAGCAGCAGAAGCTTCAGCTCTTCGCCGATGCGTTCGCGGTCCGCGCGCGCCGTGCTGATTTCTTCTTCCGCCATATGCCGAAGCTCCCGGTCGGACTCATCCTCCAGAATCTGTTTCGCTTCGTCTTCCGCTTCCTCGGTTTTCCGGAATTCGCGGTATTTTTCCACAATCGGTTCGATGGAACGGACCTCTTTCATCAGTTCCCTCGATTGCTCCGGGTCGCACGCCACGACCGGGTCACATAATTTCCGGTTCAATTCTTCATATCGTTTTTCAAAGACCGTCAAGTTTTCAAACATCACAATTCTCCTTTGTTTTTAAGCAGTGAATCCAAAGGAGAGCTATAACTCATCCTGGCTGGTTTCCCGGATGATTTTTTTAATATTCTTTTCGCACTTCAAACGCGGAACCATAATTTCATGGCCGCATTTTTGGCAGCGGATTTTAAAATCCATGCCGGAGCGCAGCACCAGAAACGTATTGCATCCGCACGGATGCGGCTTCTTCATCTGAAGTACGTCTCCCGGTCTGACGTCCATGGGCGCACCTCTCTTCCATCGCAATTAAAAGACCACAGTCTTTAGTATAGACCAAAATTCGCCAAACGGCAATATCCGCCGTGCAGTTTTTCAGGCGACTTGCGGTTTGCCCAAGTTCGGCATATAATAAAGCCATTCTGAACGATAAGGCTGGGATTATTATGGGAACCAAAGAGCAGATTCTCAATCGTCTTCGTGAAAACGGAGAGTACATCTCCGGGGAGGAACTCAGCGAACAATTACATGTTTCCCGCACGGCGGTTTGGAAATACATCAACTCGCTGAGGGAGGAAGGTTACGGCATCGTTTCGGCGACAAACCGCGGATACCGTCTGGAAAGCTGCCCGGACCGTTACTCAGAGGCCGAAATCGGCGCCGGTTTGGAAACGGAGTTTTTAGGCAGGAATATTTACTGCTTCGATACAATCGATTCGACCAATGAGGAAGCAAAGCGCCGAGCGCTCACCGGCGCTCCGAACGGCAGCGTATTTGTTTCGGAACAGCAGACCGGGGGCAAGGGCCGCCTTGGCAGAAGCTTCGCTTCCCCCGCGGGAACCGGACTGTGGTTCACCGTTCTGCTCCGGCCCGGAATCCTGCCGCTGCGCGTCTCCGTCACGACCCTGCTTTCGGGGCTAGCCGTAGCCAGAGCCATCCGCTCCCTTTCCGGATGCGACGCCAGGATCAAATGGCCGAACGACGTCGTCATCGGGAGCAAAAAGGTCTGCGGGATTTTGACGGAAATGACGGCAGAGGTCGACCGCATTGAATTCGTCGCGGTCGGAATCGGGGTCAACGTAAACAACACGGCTTTTCCCGAGTCCCTGAGGGAAAAAGCTATTTCCATCCGCATGGCGGGCGGAAAACCGCTGCGGCGCGTTTCTCTTTTGCAGGAAATTCTGATTCAGTTTGAAACTCTGCTGAAACAAAACGCCGAAGCAGACCCCGCGTTTTGGGAAGAATACAAAAGCTTGTGCGTCTCCCTTGATCGCCAGGTCGAATTCACACGCAGAGGCGCGCAGGTAAAGGGAGTCGCCGCGGACATTTCCAGCGGCGGCGAGCTGATCGTCGAACTGGAAGACGGAACAAGGGAAACCGTCACTGCCGGAGAAGTCAGCGTACAGGGGATCTACGGGCATTAAATGACGGCGTCCAGCGCAAAGTCAGCGCGGGCGCCGCTTTTTTATGAACTGCGAAACTGCCTAACCGTGTTGCGGCTTCGTTAAGTTACATGATATAGTTGCGTGATCGTTCCAAGGTCATGCGTATTCCCTTCGTCGTCCACCAAATAAGTCTGGATTTCATAGCGGTATTCGGAGAATGCGAACGTGCCGTTCGGGTAATAAGCCTCCCGGCGCGTCCTTTGGACGCCTCCATGGAAATAGGAAGAACCGCCGACGTAGGCCAGGCCCTGAAACGCCACGGCGATTTCCGACGCGGCAACCTGTGTTACCTTATCCGGCATCAGAGGGGTAAGCACCGCGGCAAACAGGCTCATGGCCTCTGCAGTATCTTTAAAGCTGAAAGTGCTCCAGCCCCAACAGCCGCATTCGTTCCACGGGCCATAGAAAAGCCCCGGAACCGCGCCCTCCCCCCGACCTCCGGTCAGAAGGGTTTGAAACCACATCGTCTTATCTGCTGAAATCAGGATGAGACAGCGTGAAAGCCAACGCCAAACCGACAGCATTCTTTTTGTTTTGATCATCTCATTACCTCCTTGATTTTACCACGGTTGACTGGCTTACAACAGCAGAAAATCCTTTCGCCGAAATCAGAACATTGGAATCACATCCTTTCCATTCAATCGTCTCTCTTCCGCGGACTTTCCGGCGGGAAAGCGGCGCGTGTCCGCAAATTATCTTCTTATCGTTAAAAACCTTGGTTGTTTTTTCCATCAAGCAATATAACCACTTGGCGACACGATTTGTTACAAAAGAAATTTAAATTTGTAGCAATCAATAAAATTGATATCTTACTTTTGTGAGTTATAATGGATTTTCAAAATTTCAGCGTAAAAAGCAACGCCGGGTTCGGATAGAACCGGGCGTTGCTTTCATATTTTATTGGAAGCGTATCAAATAGGCTTTCATGGTTTAAAACTCATTCGTTACATATCAAGATCAATCTCTACTAAATAAGGGGGTAAGAATTCCTGCATCCTGCGCTTCTTTCATTATCGCAATTCCTTCAAGCGATTTATAATCTTCTTTGCAAAGTTATCTATAATTGAAAGCCTATCTAATATTCTAAGACGCCCATATATCCTGTACTAAATATATCAAAGACAACTTTGTGTCAAAAACGATATATAATTTAGTTTGACTATAGGATTTATTTAAAACTTTCCATTGATAATCATGAGAGAAATTGGGATATTTTTGTGTATCTACGTCTAATATTTTCAGAATCGCAATCATCTGCTCCTGCATCTCCGTGCTTTTTTGTGAGGACATTTTTTCTAAGAACGGTGCATCTCCCTGCGTGTCTGTTCCATTCAACGCATAAATTTCATATGTTTCCCTGTCACCCGTGCCGCCGGTTTCTGACACGGAATATTGCTTTTTAAAATTGCTCGGTACGATGAAACCCCAATCCTGATACATTCTAGTATCCGACGTAAAATACCCATAAAGGAAAAAACCGAGTGGAACCCCTAAAATGATCAAAAAAACAAGGATGATTCCCCGGTTGGATTTTTGCACGTTAATTCCTCCAAGCAATTATTTTCTTCCCTTTTTTCTAACCGTGAGCCTGTATTTTGGAAGCGTACCTTCCCAAAGCTAACCTGTTCCCTGAACGGAACTTAAATTCGAAGTCCTTCGGAAGACGGTCCGATAAAGAGCCATGATGAAAAGCCAGCAAACCGCAAATAAAATACCGCCAAAAATGCTGAGAGGACCGTGAAGCGGATGAAAGGCGAATTCCGTCAGCGCCGGAAGAAGAAGAATTCCAAGCGTAACAGGGAAAACAATGCGGAAACGCAGAAATCCATAGATTGTGTACCATCCAGCGAGAAAAAGCAGCATCAGATAGAAAAGACGATCGCTTTGAATCGGAATGGAAAACATTTTGACTCCTGTTTCTAATCCTTGAAAAATCGTGATATTGTTTACTGTTGTCATTTGTATGAGTAAGCTGTTGAAAAAAAAGCAGGACACCTAAAACCGAAAAAGCTGAAACAACCACTTTTTTCCGCCGAAGATTATCTCCGTGCTTTTGTGCCGCCCAAAAAGCAAACCGAGCTGCTCCGCACCAGAAAATCGCGCCAATTGTACGCAGCCCTTCAAAAATCCACGGAGCACGGCTCCATGGAGTGAAGGCAAATTCGATCAGAGCGGAAATCAGCAAAACCGTGAAAACAGCAGGAAGGACGAAGCGAAGCCTTGCGAAACCGTATGCAAGGAACCAGCCCAGAAACAGCAGGAACAGACCGAAAAGCACATTGAAGCCCAGTTCGCTCAGCCGGTAAGCCAAATCCGGCGGCCTGCCCGCTTCCTTAGCCGCGGCCCGAAATCCCTGCGTGTAGCAGATCATCCGGAACAGTGTTACAATCCAAAGCAGCGCCGCAAAAAGAGAGATTATCATCCATATGTTCTTTCGCAAAGCTTTGCTTCCTCCTTTTTCAAAAAGCTATATAAACGTGGAACAAAGAAACGGCAAATCCCGGCGCAGGTTTACGTCAGGATTTTTTACCTATTTTTGAATTTTTTCCTTGTCCCTGTCTTCGCTGATCTGCTGCTTCTCGGAACAATCGTGATCGGCTTTGCCATTCTGCTTCCCTCTGGACAGATACAGAAGATAGATTGCAATGCCAAAATTGACGATGACGGCAAAAAATGTAAACGGATGAATATAATCCACTAAACTTCTTCCCGTACCCAGGAAAGCAACCCATTCATATTCTGTTACCCATATTGACTGTACCGTATCGGCACAATACATCATATTAAAGAACAGCAGCGCAAGTCCAACTACTCTTATGAAAAGCTTTTTCATTAATCCGAACCCCCTTTCCTGTAAAAATCAGCGGGCCAACAGCTTTTCTCTGACGGCCCGCTGTTATTGTTTGGGGTCACTACTTTGAAGTAGAGTCGGGGAAAGCTGCATTGAGACATTCCGTTGCTTTTTTTAATGTCGTTTGGAATTTCGTAAGACTGTCTCCCTTGCCGATGTCTTTTGTTTTAACAAATAAACTGTCCGAGAGAGAAACTAATGTTTCAGTGTTTTGCTGAAAGGAACGGTCTGTGGGGAATTGACCTTTCTCCTGCAGGACTTTTTTTAAATTCCTTTGATAAGCCGCCTTTGCGTTGAAAAAATCAGCAAATCGTGAGTTTAGCTCCTGAGGAAGAACCGGTTCGTTCAGTCCTTTTTGGCTCGTGTAAATAATTTTGATATACCTTGGCTGAGCTTTGGTATCGCAATCGATATAACCCAAAAGATAATCTGCCGATCTCTTGTCGCCGGAGGACGATTCCGCTATCTTTTTTACCATATCCTGAAATCGGCAGCAGTCCTCAAACCATTGAAGGTTAAATGAATTGATGAGAGCCTCTTGTAAATGAGTTTCCGAAACCCTATTTGCGGCGAATTCAGAGGAAGAAGATTGGCAGGCGGTACCTAACCCGACCAAAAAGAGAATTGACAGGACAATAACTGCTTTTTTCATCATTCAGCTTTTCCCTTTACTTAACAAGTGTGGACTCCTGTTTTTCCCTTGGGATTTTTTGTTCCGTTCACAGAACACCTGAGGTCCTTGTTTTGAATAGAGAGGTCAATTTCAGAGTCTTTTGTTGGTAGTGAAAGAGAAAAATCATATGACTGTTGTGAATTTATGATAATGCGAATCGGCGTTACAGTCGTTGCTGTTTGAAAAATGAGTGGTTCCGTCACAGGGAGAACCGCCCTTTGTTAACAACTGTAGATTTCCATTGATCATGAAGTCCCCGCTGATACGGCATGTTCGGCCTTCGTTGGCAAATCATCAATCCGTATAATACTCAGTAAATCAGTCTCATCCTTATCTGCTTGGATGCTTTCCCTAGACATATGGGACCAACACAGATAATGATTGTTCGTGAAAAATCCGCTCGTAAAATCAATTTCACCCGGCGATAAATCAACGGTTCTGCGAAGCAGCCGGTCAAACGCGATGGCCTTTTGCCCGTATCGCCACAGGGCAATCCGTTTACTCAGGCAAGGCCATGAATAACCCATATTCGAATAATCGGGTTTCTCTTTTCGGACCAGCGTTTCAACCCCGTTTTCTACTAAATGCAGATCCATCAGCAGCAACGTTTCTTTTGGTGAAGCTCCTGTTTGAAAAGATTGGGATACGTACATGACAGAATCGCAGCCATCGGTCGCATAATCATAGATTCGAACTCCTTGTTTCATGCAAGGCTTTTTTTGACTGCCTTTCAGCTTGTTGATGACGCTGTAATTCAGTTCAGGATTGCTTGACTCATCTTTACACAGACCGAAAACCCCGGTTTCCCCAAATTTTGGAACCGCGAACTGTTGAGCAATCGTTTTTTTATGACCGGTTTTCAGATCGTATTCGTAGGTTTCTATGGTATAGTTTTTGTCCGCATCCACCTGAGTCACATGATCCAGAAGAACACGGTCGTCTTTCAGGGAGGGGGTCGGCTGATTCCCTGAAATGGGGTTGCCGTTTTGATCCATTGCCGTTTTAAATATCCGGTTTGTTTTGTTGGATTTTCTATTATACGCATAGATTTCGCAATTGGGATCCGCCATACTATCCTCGCCGAGGTTTTGTTTCCAAACGACCCAATTGTCGTTGATACAGCCATATGTGATGTTGGTTGGCCCTTTTGTGGAAGCGATATGCGTCTCTTTGCCCGTATTTAAATTATGAACAACAAGTGTTTCATTAGGATCAACATATAACAGATCACCCGTTTCGGATATGGAAAGGCAGAGTTCATCATAGAAGTTCAAATTAATAACGGGTATATTCCCCCATTCCGATTGGATCGTTCCTTTTACCTCCGATTCCGTTGACAAAGGGCCTTGCGATGACTGGGGGTTGGACCGAGAAGACAAAACTTCTTCAGAGGCGGCTGATGAGATGGGGGCTTGGGAGGAAGGTGTTTCCACCTTTCTCCCGCACCCAGACAGGACCAGCAAAAGACATGCTGCAAAAAAACATCCCGCCTTATTTACCATATAATTCCTCTTCTTTGAACATATTCTGAAAAGTCGGAGGCAGATGCTGTCAAATAAGGGGATTTAATATTATCTGACCATTTGACGGAACTTGCACCATAAATCGGTTCGGCCCAGTGAATCGTGTCCCCATTATTCAAATATCCGTCAATCGCAACCCAATGTCCCAGGTTTCCACTTATATAGCCTTTAGGTCGCTTTTCACCTTTTTTAAAATTAAAATTAGCGGCAATGCCGTGACCGCTGTCAACATCAGTTCTTATCTCGCTTTTCAAATCGCTGCTGCTTGGAGCTGACTCTGGCTCATACCAAGAAGTATCGGCATATTTATTTAATACATTTTTCATAACGTATTGATTCACCGAATCAGCATACCATGGGGTTGACTGAAACTTTTCTGTCTGGAGATTATCGTTTGAAGCAAGCTCAGACTGTGTCATATCGACATCAAATACTTCTAAAATTGCTTCTGCTGTAGCAGGACCGCAATAATAATTTTTTTCTTGGGAAATTTGATACAAATCGGAAATGTACTTATCTGCGGACGCTGTTAATTCTTTTCTTATTGCCGGAAATAGAGATAAGCCGGATACTTTTCGCGCATTTTCAGTATCTCCGACAGCAATATAAAAAGATTTTAATTTTTTTTCAATATCAGCTTGGGATGCGTTTCCTTCTTGATAATCCTGATATACCTTTGCAAACGCTTTCTTTTCGATTTCGCCAGGCATGACCGGGTACTTATCCAATATCAGTGTTCCATCGAAATCACGTTTTTCTTTATTCGCGGAAGACTTTTTACTGGACGTTTCCGCGAACGCGGGCACACAAACCATCATGGACAGGGCAAAAACCAGAACCAGGCTGATCGCTTTTTTCCAAGTCTTTAACATTTTTCTACCTCCTAATTTTGTTTTGATTGACAGGCGTACAAAAGGAGGTCGCTTGGGGAGATTCTTCCCTGCTGTCGGGAACCATCGGTATCATCCTCTTTCTTTTTTATTTCTTCCCATGCGCATTGGAAAGTTCCTGTTTTTTCCTTGGAATTTTTTGTTCCGTTCATATAACACCTGCGGTTCTTGTTTTGTTACACTGTTTTAATTTAAAATTTGAATATTTTGTAAAATCACTTAATTTTTATGTTTTGGATTTAAAATCATTAACAAATAAAAGTTCTTGTCAGCGGATACTGACATTTATTAAGTCTTCACTCTTTCGTAAGCACAGCAAAAACGCCCGGTGCGTTTTTAAACCACACCGGGCGCTGCTATTGAGAAAATTTATTTTTTCTTTTTAAAGCCGTCTTTGAGCGAAACGGAACGGTTGAACACCGGGTGCCCCGGTTTGCTGTCGCGGCTGTCCAAGCAGAAATAGCCCTGCCGCAGAAACTGGAACGCGGCGGGCGCCTTCTCTTCCGCCAGCCAGGGCTCCACCTTGCAGCCGTTAAGCGCTTTCAGGGAATTGGGGTTTAACTCTTCCAGAAAATCCCCCGCCTCCGGGTCCGGAACGGTAAACAGGCTGTCATACAGACGGACTTCCGCATCCACGGAGGTTTTGGCGTCCACCCAATGGATGGTGCTTTTTACTTTTCTGCCGTCCGGCGTATTGCCGCCGCGCGTTTCCGGGTCATATTCGGCGTATACCACCGTAATATTGCCGTTTTCGTCTTTTTCACAGCCGGTGCATTTCACCACATAAGCGGTTTTTAAACGCACTTCGTTTCCGGGGAACAAGCGGAAATACTTTTTTTCGGGGACTTCCATAAAGTCCTCGCGCTCAATCCACAGCTCGCGTGAAAAGCTGACCGGACGGGTGCCGGCCTCCGGACGCTCCGGATTATTCTCTACGTCGAACCGTTCGGTTTTATCCTCCGGATAATTCGTGAGAACCAGCTTGACCGGATCCAGAACCGCCATGGCGCGGCGGGCGTTCTCGTTCAGGTCCTCGCGCAGGCAATGCTCCAGAAAACCGTATTCCACGGTGGAATTTACTTTCGCGACGCCGATCCGTTCGCAGAAATTGCGGATGGAAGCCGGCGTGTACCCCCGGCGGCGCAGGCCGCAGAGGGTCGGCAAGCGGGGGTCATCCCACCCGGAAACGTAGTTGTTTTCAACCAGCTGCCGCAGTTTGCGCTTGCTCATGACGGTATTGTTGATGCCAAGGCGCGCGAACTCAATCTGGCGGGGCTTCGCGGGAAGATTGATATGCTCGATCACCCAGTCGTACAACGGGCGGTGATCCTCAAACTCCAGCGAACACAGCGAGTGAGTGACTCCCTCGACGGCGTCCTCGATCGGGTGCGCGAAATCGTACATCGGGTAGACGCACCATTCGGTTCCCGTGCGGTGGTGCGCCATGTGATTGATGCGGTAAATCACCGGGTCGCGCATGTTAAAGTTGCCGGAGGTCAGGTCAATTTTCGCGCGAAGCGTCATGCGCCCGTCCTCAAACTCGCCCGCCCGCATGCGGTGAAACAAATCAAGGCTTTCTTCCGCGGGGCGGTCGCGGTACGGGCTGCGCGCCGGATGCGTCAGGTCACCGCGGTATTCCCGGAATTGCTCCTGCGTCAGCTCGCAGACATAGGCGAATCCCTCGCGGATCAGCTTTTCCGCCAGTTCATACATCTTCGGAAAATAGTCGGAGGCGTAATAAAAGCGGTCGTCCCACGAAAAGCCAAGCCACTGAATATCTTCGCGGATGGCGTCGACATATTCGACGTCTTCTTTTGTGGGATTGGTATCGTCCATGCGCAGATTGCACAGCCCGTCGAATTTTTCCGCCGTTCCAAAGTCGATGCAGATTGCCTTGGCGTGCCCGATGTGCAGATATCCGTTCGGCTCGGGGGGAAACCTGGTGTGAACCGTCTTCCCCTCAAAGCGCCCGCCCGGGGCAACATCCTCTTTGACAAAGGTATGAATAAAATTTCCGGCGCTTTCGGTTTCTTCCGCGCTCTTGATCTCTTCGCTCATCATACCGACTCCTTGTTCAGTTTTTCAAGACCGACGTTCAGGCGGCGCAGCGCTTCCTCTTTGCCAAGGAAACACAGAATTTCGATCGCCCCGCCGGGGGTTACCTTGGTTCCGGCCGCCGCGATGCGCACAGGCCAGAGCAGCGTTCCGTTTTTAACCCCCAGTTCCTGTGCAAGCCCCATCAGGGTATCATGGATTGGCTCCATCGTCCAGTCGCCAAGCTCCTCCAGCTTCGCAATCGCGGATTTCAGCATGGCCACACTGTTTTCAAGATTTGTCTTGCTCTTTTTATTGATATAATCGTCGACCGGATAATCGGGCAGTTCCTTTAAAAATCCGATCATACCCGGAATATCGCTGAATTTGGTCACGCGCGGCTGCAGAACCCCGGCCAGCACATCCCAGGAATAATCGCCCTGCGGGAACAGCTGCCGAAAATAAGGCATCGCGTTTTCCAAGAACTCTTCCCGCGGCATGGCGCGGATGATTTCCCCGTTGAACCACAGCAGTTTGTCGTAATCGAATACCGCCGGCGATTTGCTGATTCCGTCAATGGAGAAATTTTCGACCAGCTCCTCAAGCGTAAACAGCTCCCGGTTGTCCTTCGGGCACCAGCCAAGCAGGGCTATGTAATTGACAATCGCCCTGGAAAGGTAGCCTTCTTCAATCAGGTCATGGAAGCCGGTGGAACCGTGCCGTTTCGAGAGCTTGGAAACGCTTCCGTCCGCGTTTTTACCCATAATCAGCGGCAAATGCACATAAGTCGGCACATCCCAGCCGAACGCCTCGTAGAGAAGATTATACTTCGGCGTAGAGGACAGGTATTCGCTGCCGCGCACCACATGGGTAATTTTCATCAAGTGGTCATCGATGACGTTCGCGAAGTTATAAGTCGGGTAACCATCGGATTTCAGCAGAATCTGGTCTTCCAATTCCCTGTTTTCAATCGTGATCGGACCGTATACCACATCGTCAAACGTGGTGGAACCCTCAATCGGCATCTTCTGACGAATCACATAGGGTGTTCCTGCGGCCAGAAGCCGTCCCACTTCCTCGGCCGACAGATTTCGGCAATGACGGTCGTAGCCGCCGCCGTTTTCCTCCTTGGATTCGTGCAGGGATTCCAGACGTTCCTTGGTGCAGAAACAGCGGTAGGCTTTGCCCTCCGACACCAGCTGCTCCGCATATTTCCGGTACAAGTCTTTTCGTTCGCTCTGTACATAGGGGCCGTAGCCGCCGCCGAGATCCGGGCCCTCGTCATGTTTGAGTCCCACCATGTCAAGCGTGCGGTAAATAATGTCCAGCGCGCCTTCCACATACCGTTCGCGGTCCGTGTCCTCGATGCGGAGGATAAAATCCCCGCCGGCGGATTTCGCAATTAAATATTCAAATAATGCCGTCCTCAGATTCCCGACATGCATCATGCCGGTGGGACTGGGGGCAAATCTAGTCCTGACTTTCTCCCGCATGGGTCACACCCTCCTGCTTTTTCGTTCACTGCCATGAAAGATTCTGATTGTAGATTATACCAAATTTCGGCGGGATAATCAATGAACGTTCCCCTTTTTTTGCAGGAAATCAAGGTATTCCTCCAGGCACAGGTCCTTTTCTTTCATCATCCGCGCGTTTTCCACCCCAACATAGCGATAATGCCACGGCTCATATTTGATTTTGGTGATTTCCTGTTTGTCCTTCCGGTACCGCAGAATAAACCCGTAATCCTGCGCGTGTTCGTCCAGCCATTGAAACGCGGGCGTTGTGTCAAAATCGTCCCGCACCCCGTTTAAATCAAGCGCAAGGCCCGTGCTGTGCTCGCTGTAGCCCGGGCGGGCTACCGATTTTTCCGCGTATGCCTCCGCCTCATCGGGAGAAGAATAGGACTTGGAATACCCTTCGATCTCCTCCTGAAACAGTTCGCTCTGTCTTTCGCTGCTTCGGTACGCGGAAGAAATCCACAGCGATATTCCGTCGGCCGCTGCGGCAGCGTTCATTTTTTCATACGCGGCCGCGGCCCTCCGGTTAATCTGCACCTCATATACGGTGATAAGGTCCGGGTCATAATTGTCCGGCAGCTTATGGCTGTAATTCACCAGAATGAGATTTTTATCCGTTGAGGCGGCCGCAGATGTACCTCCGGAGGACGGCGAAGCGGCCGAGGCCGCCGAAGAAACGCCGGAGGAAGCGGCGCCCGCATTTGCCGCTTCCTCCCTGCTGTCGCGATAGGAATAAACCTCTAAAAATGTAATAACACACGCCGCAAAAAAAACAAAAACCGAAACAAAACCCGCAAAAACAAAAAGAAAATTTCTAAATCCTTTTTTGTGATTTCCCATTCTGCATTCCCCCCTGAAACCTAAAACTAGTATGGGAAGAATGCCGAAAATAATTCGTTTGATTCCGGACTTATTCCAGCCGCACGGCCGTGCCGGAAGCTGTTACCATCAGCATGCCGTTGTTTGCGCCAAGCACTTCATAGTCAAGCTTGACCCCGACCACGGCGTCGGCGCCAAGGCGCTGGGCCCGTTGTTCCATTTCGGAAATTGCGCTTTCCCTCGCCTGAATCAGCTCTTCCTCATAGGTGCCGGAGCGCCCTCCAAAAAAATTTGACAGCCCCGCCGCAAAATCCTTGATGAAATCCACGCCGGAGATCACTTCCCCGAACACAATCCCCTTGTACTCTGCAATTTTTCTGCCGTCGATCGAGGGCGTTGTTGTACAGACCATCGGTCACACTCTCCTTCTTCAATTCGATACACGGATATTATAAATCCGCGCAGCGTTCGGCGCAATCATTCTAATTGAATATTTGCCGCCATATGCTTCTATGACACGGTCTTCTGGGGATGATGTTATGAGCCGAAACGACTACGGTACAAAGCTGGTGCTGGCGGCCACGGCGTTCGCGCTGGATATTTCCCGGGAATTAAGCGCCGACGAAATGAATGTTCTCGGCGCTTTCCTGAATGTGGTCGGAGATCAGCTTTCCCTGATGGCCGCGTCGGAAGTATCCGAGCCGCTGTTCGGACAAAACGGAAACGGGAAAGACGGCGGATAAATCGAGAAAGGTTCCGCCGCCCTTCTTGATTTATCCGCCAAACGTGATATGATATTCGGTAACGGCAGCACAGAAGCGCGAAGTTTCGTCCTGTGCCTCTCTGGAAAGGCAGGAAACGAATGAATCTTTTTGATGTCATGGGTCCGATTATGGTCGGCCCGTCCAGTTCCCATACGGCCGGGGCCGTGAGAATCGGTTTCATTACAAGAAAGCTGCTCGGGGAACCGGTCACGGACGCCGAAATGCTTCTGCACGGCTCTTTTGCCGCGACTGGAGAAGGCCACGGGACCGACCGGGCGCTCGTCGCCGGACTTCTGGGGATGAACCCGGACGACGAAAACATTCCCAAAAGCTTTGATATCGCCGGAAAACAGGGAATGAAATTTCGGACAGGCGTCATCGCTCTGCGAAACGTTCATCCAAACACCGCGATGCTGCGGGTATCCGGAAAAAGCGGAAAAAAACTGGAAGTCGTCGCCTCTTCCCTCGGCGGGGGAAGAATCCGTATCTGCCGGATCGACGGTATCGAAACAAATTTTTCGGGAGACTGCCCGACACTGATCGTTCATAATCTGGATCAACCGGGTCACGTGGCTCAGGTTACAGAGCTGTTATACCAATATTCAGTCAACATTGCCTCCATGCAACTGTACCGAAACGTAAGGGGCGGCTATGCGGTTATGGTGCTGGAATGCGACCAGCCGATTCCGGCGGAACCGCTTGCTTCCCTTGCGCAGAAAGACGGGATTATTAAAGTTACCTATCTGAATCTTGACGAATAGCGGAGGATTTGCTATGGCATTTACATCTGTAAAACAGCTTCTGGCAGCGGCAAAAGAACAAAATCTTCCTCTTTGGGAAATCATTTTGGACGAGGACGTCAAGGACCGCGGAACCGGGCGGGAGGATTCCCTGCGGCAGATGAACGCGCTTTGGTCGGCCATGAAATCCGCCGGCGTAAGTTACCGCGCGGAGGCCCGTTCGAAAAGCGGCCTGGTCGGCGGAGACGGCGGCAAAATGGAGGAATACGCGAAAACCGGAAACGGCATTGTCAGCGGATTTTTTTCTGAAGTGATTGCGCAGGCGCTCCAGATGGGCGAATGCAACGCCTGCATGAAGCGGATCGTCGCCGCGCCGACGGCCGGTTCATGCGGCGTATTGCCCGCCGTACTGATTCCGTTTGCAAAGGCTAACAAAATCGAGGATCGACAAATCATATCCGCGCTGTTTGTCGCGGCGGGATTCGGACAGATCATCGCTTCGCGCGCGTCCATTTCCGGGGCGGAGGGCGGTTGTCAGGCAGAAATCGGCTCCGCCTCCGCCATGGCCGCCGCGGCCGTCGTCAGCCTGAAGGGCGGCACCCCCGAGATGTGTGCCAACGCCTGCGCCATGGCCTTGATGAATCTTCTGGGTCTGGTATGCGACCCTGTCGCCGGTCTTGTGGAGATTCCCTGTGTGAAGCGGAACGTGGTGGGAGCAGTCAACGCCATCAGCTGCGCAGACATGTCTCTCGCGGGAATCGGCAGCGCGATTCCGCCCGACGAGGTGATCGACGCCATGCGCGAGGTGGGCGATATGATGCCCGCCGCCTTGAAGGAGACCGGAACAGGCGGCCTGGCCGCAACCCCTGCGGGCATCACCGCAGCAAAAAGAATCCACGGAAACATTTAATGATGCCGCGGATTCTTCTTCACTTTTTCGGCGGCTTCATACAAAGCGGCCAGCAAATCAACCTCAAACTGGCTTGACATGGTGTCCAGCTTTACATAAGCTCTGCCAATATCCGTGCTGACATATTTGGGAGAAAGCCTGTTCAGCGCGTAAGAAATAATATCAGCTCTGCACTGGTCACATTTGCAGCAGCCGAGAGAATCGATGATTTCATCCAGTTTTTGTTCCGCAAGGCTTTCCGTAACATTTACAATTTTCATGGAACCCTCCCCATTTTATTTTCTTATATCATATCATCTATTAGGAAAAATTGTAAGTGCTTACACCTATTTTGTTTTTTATTTTTATGGTTGCATTTTTGGACTGATTATGGTATGATTATATAGTTTCTGGTACCTATTCCCTTGTGTTTAAAAGAGGGCCATTAGCTCAGTTGGTTAGAGCAACCGGCTCATAACCGGTCGGTCCAAGGTTCGAGTCCCTGATGGCCCACCAAACAAAAGCCGCATCAGACAGCCGTTTTTCGGTTGTTTGGTGCGGTTTTTTCACGCTTAATTTTAACGCAAAAGTACGATAAAAAACGCTATAATTCGCAATCATGCAAGTCAAAATGCATGTTAGAACATTTGTGCTTTTCTACCTTTTCGCCTCCACGAACCACCGGTTTTCTTCCAGCCAGAGACAGGCCTGTTTCCCCATGATTCGGCATGTGTAGCGGATCCCCGCGCCGCCGGCCTTGAGGGATGCGGCGCGCCGCACATCCAGCACCCGGTCAACTTCATACCGGGTTCCATCCTCCCACTTGACGGCAAGCGGCATAATGTGGCCGTCTGAATCAAACTCCGCGACAACGTCAACATAAACCTTTCGGATCATGGGCGATTCCTCCGAACATGTGTTTTGTTATAGTATAGAACACGTGTTCGGCTTTTACAAGCGGAAAAATGTAGAAAAACCGGCCCCGCCCACCACAGGCGGGGCCTTAATTCACTTTTCCGTTTTCCCCTCCACCTTCCCCTCAATCTCCTTCAGCTCCGCATAGATCATTGCCTGGTCCTGTGCAATCGTCTGAAGGTTCGCGTTCATGATTAAAAAAGCAAGCCCTCCGGAAATTAATCCCATGGGCCCTTTTTATATCTTACCATTGGAACATTTACTACAGTTTCAATCATTATGATATACTTTCCAACATTGCTGCCAGTTGAATAAATTTTGACTGAAGGTATGCTTTGTTGCTACTCTGGCCAACAACATTTATATGGTCCGTATTCTCAATTTCTTCAATATAATTCCAAGTTCCCTTCGGTGTATTACTCTTGAACTGGTATGTGCCATCCTGTGCCACACCGTAATTCTCATTATATGGGTCGCTGGAATCGCTGTGTGGCCGGGTTGCAGACCGAACGCTCACAATACCATCATTTTCCCACCAGGCCTCGTCAACTGTGACGTGCCCAACTGCATAATTGACATGATGCCCCATATAGATAGAACTCTTCAATAGGGCCAGATTCATATTCGGATAAGGAATCTGATAGTGCGGATAAACAGGCGAAGCGTATGTATCTGAACAAGAAATTGTGAAATAGTAGATGTCCGGTTGGGCCTTTGCGTACGCATTCAAAACAGCAGCACCGTCCGTATCAAGATCATAAATACTTAAGTCATTTGTCTTTTTCCAAAGGTTGCTGCTCATAACTCTCTTATAATAACTTACATAAGATTCGCCTGCTTCTCTCTCGAGCCCCCATTGATCAAGCCTAAAATCTAATCCCAAATTTGTATCATCAATATTTGTACCGGCTGCTGCGGCTAACGCCGCAACAAATTGATGCATAAGCGGCTCAAGTTTATACTCAGTATCATCGAATTGACTCCCGTCATGCGGAGTAGCTATCGTTGTGATGCTATCGATCCAATGCCGGCATTTGCCAGAAAAGAGAGGGCTCAGACTGCCATCCGTTGTCTCGGCCTGTTCTTGAGTATCGCCATTTTCTAAGAGCTGTGCAAGCATACGAATGGTCTCACCGCCCATACTATGACCGACCAAATGAATTTTAAGAATGCTGTCTGGCTCATTCAATTCCGGTAAAACGCCGCCGAATTTTCTACCGTATCGTTCGTGCCCATATTTCTTTGAATGCGCAGCGCCATAATCAACTGTCCCGCCAACAAGATAAGCATAAAGCTCACACGCCCTATCCCAATTACTTGAAACGGGGCCTATGGTTGGCGTATAGACTGTATATCCCTTGCTTTGAAGTAATTCTCTTATGCTATCCGTTCCGCCCCAATAATTTAAGTGCGCAATTTCAGTATTGCCCCATCCAAACAGTCCATGTACAAGTACAATAGGGTAATTATTAAGAGGCGAAGCTGTTACATTTTCAGCCTTCGAGCCTAAATGGAATGCAAAGCTAAAAATAAGCGAAAGCGAAAGCGCTAAAGAAATAATTCTTCTTGTCCTTTTCATTTTCAGCTACCTTTCTGAATCTTATTTTTTTAGAAGCACAAACATATAATACCATTATTTTACAGCTTCACAATATACAACTTTACGACTTTGTAAAAAAAGAGGGCACCCGGAAATTACTTCGCCTCCGGTCCCGGTCGCAACGCCCATGTACTCATGCTCATAGGCATCCGGCTTTGCGGCTTTCAGGTGTTCCGCTTCAAGGATGAATTTATTTCCCAGCCATCCCCGCGGCACGGTCAAATAAGTGCTGTGGTGTTCCACCATGCCGGGCATCGTAAACACCGTCTGGTCATTCACCCAGGAGCGTTGACTCCGCGGCGGGTTAAAAGAATAAAAGACGGTGAATTTCTCACCGCCTCTTAAAATCGACTGCTGAATCGACCGGATTTTTTCAGGCCCCTCGAATTCGTCGAGTTCCTCGAACCACAGGTATTTAATGTACCCCCGCGGGGCTTTAATGGATTTCATCTTCATCGGATCGTCGGCTCCGCGAAAAAGAATCTGCTGCCCGGTCGGCTTATAGGTAAGCCGCAGCGGCGACAGGGACGCCCGCCAAAGGTGGGACGCGCCGAGCTTGTCGATTGCCCACAGAAGTTGAGTATAGACGCTGTCTTTCAGGTCGATGCCATACCGGCGCAGCGCGGCGGCGTTTGTGAATTTTCCCGCCGCCGCGTCCCGCATGATGCCAAGCGGAATCTCAGTCCCGACGAAAGACGACTTTGCAGAACCGCGCCCGCCGCCCAGCTTATAAAACGTGTGGCCCTCCGCGGCAATGTCACGGTGCAGGCCGTAAAACGACGGGGCGATAATGTCAGTCAGGTTGACTGTCTTTGGGGATGTTGTCAACAATCTGAATCGCTCCTTCACCGGAAAGATTGACGTTGTCGGTAAACAGGCCAAGGCGGCGGCCCAACAGTTCCAAGGCTTTCAGCTTGTCGGCCATTTTGATTTCACGCTCCACACCTTCACCGTCTGCGGTCGGAATTGTTTTGACCTTGACCGAGGAAATCGCGGCGGTATCGTCCCGGGCGGCCCGGCTTTGATCGTCGCACTGTCGAAATCGATCACGTCCTGCGAATTGGCAAAGGCGACGCGGGCCAGTTCCCGGACAACGCGGTCGACAGTGACACCCGTCCGCTTCGACTGCTCCGCGAGGGCCTTGTCTATGCGCGCGCGAATCTGGGGTTTTCTCAGGTTCTCACTTCCAATATCGGAGGCTGCCGCGGGGCTATACCCTGCCCGGATTGCCGCCTGTGTGGCATTCAGGTCGATGAGGTATTCCTCACAGAAGCGTTTTTGTTTGTTCGTCATGGTTGTCACCTCCAAAAAATGAGTATAAAAACGGACGCCGCGATAGGCGTCCTGAAGTGATATCATAAAAATGCAGAGGGCAAACACACTAAATGTGATAAAATGAAAAGAGACAGGATGGTGTGTTATGAGGAAATATGACAAGGAATTCAAGGAAGAAGCAGCTGATTTCAAGGGACTTCATTTTGTGTCAATATGTATGCTTTTTCCATCAACAGTTAATTTATAATTTTGATCAATATCATTAACATACGCATAATAAGTTATACTGGAATCTATCGACGATTTACTTTTTTGGAACAATGAATTTCTGTTGTCTACAATATTGACTGGATCGTCAGTAAAAAGTTTCGATATAATAATATAATAATCGTTTGTATGTTTACACCAATAAACGCTCATCCTATAAATTTTCTCGTCACTATCCAGCCAGGTTTTAGAAAATGTCTCTTCATTGGTTGAGTAAATTTTTATTTTCCAACCTGTCTTACTTTTGGGAATAATTGACCGGGATCTCGCGCCTTCATTGGTATATAGAATCAAAGCCGACTTTTCCCCTTCAACAACCGTATTTATATCACCCATAACCGAATAGTTAAAAACAGTTTGCGGAGATGAAAAAGTAATGAAAAGATTTTCTACAGGTAATAAGGAAGATAAAGAACAACAGACTGCTGCAACCAGAAATGAAACTATAATTCCCCTCGTTTTTAAGACTTTCTTGTGCTTTTTATAAAAAAACAAAAGTCCTATGGAAAATAATATGAAAATAATTATTCTGACAATACTATACCACAATTTTATAATTAACCCTTAATACGTTGGTTGCGGAGAGCCAATCCACTGTCCGGTTCGAACAAATATTGCTGCTGCTGCAATAAACCATCCGCTGGCACTTACATTTAAATAATTAGTTTGATTGCTTTTATCGCTCAATTTGGCTGTAGTTGCACTTTCAAATCCCAACTTTAATTCTGCTAACGAAGCTCGCAATCCAAAACTATTTGACGCGGTTCCATTTTTTAATGATCCTGATACCCCTGTGTTGTTAAGCCCAAAACTTATATTCAGAGTAAAATTGGGTGCATTAAATCCCACGGATTCTCATATGACAGGCCGGGAGCAAATCACGATATTTATTACAATCCTAAAACAAAGACAACACTCCCGGTCAAGCACCACCGTGAAATAGATGATACTACCGCCCATAAAATGCTTCATCAAGCGGGAATCGAATGAATTTCCACTTCCTTACAAGGAGGAATCTTTATGTATTATGTTTATTCGGCAGTGTTTACCAAAGCAGAAACCGGCTATACCGTTGAGGTTCCCGACGTGCCCGGCTGCGTCACTGACGGCAGCACACTGGAAGAAGCGACCCGCATGATAAAGGACGCTCTCGGCGGCTGTCTCTGCACGTTGGAAGACCATGACGAGCAGTCGGTTCCCTCTCGCACCCCGTCCGATTTCACCCTTTCCGCAAATCAGTTTGCCGCTATGGTTGATATTGATACTGACCGCTACCGCGCCGAAACCGACAATCGTGCTGTTCGGAAAAACGTTTCCATTCCGGCATGGCTAAATTCCCGCGCTGAACGCGCTGGTGTCAACTTTTCTCAAACTCTGCAAGACGCCTTAAAATCGCAATTACATGTCCAGTAAAACAAAAATGCCCGCTCGGTGCTGTCACACCGGGCGGACGGAACGCAGAATTTTATTCGGGAGATGGGCAGCTCCGTGAATGCATTACCTACTATTACACTCATGATCCCAGCTACCAAGCACCACCTAACAATTCGGATTTAAAGCCCACCAAAGCAAAAGCCGCATCAGACAGCCGTTTTTCGGTTGTTTGGTGCGGCTTTTTCACGCCTTCTCACCGTTACCCCGCGCATTTTGGAATTAGTGGGATGACGCTCGTCGATTGGAGCAAGCTATTGTAAAAGGAGTTGTATACCATGAAATTTATTGCCTCAATGCTGATCGGATTATTGTTAGGGGCGGTTGTCCTCTTTTTGGAACCTTCGACCAAGAAACGTCTGAAATTTAATAATCCATTTCGAAAATAGAATACTCCTGAGCCGTCTCGGCGATGATACTGCCAGGCTACGGCCATCCATATTCCGCAGATCGGCAAATTCGGCGGGACTCCTCAAAGATTTTTCCCGGGCAACCGTGTTAAAAAAAGCAACAGAGACGAATTATATTTTTGAGTACCTTGTAGAAACTATCTTTGAGGTGATTTTTTGTATAGAAATTTGCATGAATTGCTTATGGACAGCGACAGCACGCGGCAGTACTTTATGAAGCTTCCTGTACAGATCCAGCTGACGGTTCACGATCAAAACGACAACATCAGGACGGCTGAAGAACTGCGCAGATACGTCGATCACATGACAAAGATCAAGGGCTAAGTTATTCCTTGCAGTCTTCGGCAATGCACTCATTCCCACTTTGTCGTAGGAATTTTCGACTGTCTTCGCAGAAACGGTAACAGGCCCCGCCCGAAGAAGACAGGACTGAAGAATGCTCCAAGGCCTCGGCTCGTTTCCCACCGAGGTCTTGGAGCACCTGTTATTTATTTTTCGCTTTATCGGAATTGGAATGATCGTTACTTTTTTGGCCGGAATCGGACTTTGCATTACCCGGCTTGGAATCGGAAGAGTTCGGCTTTGACTTGTCTTCTTCTTCATTGGACGCGCTGTTGCCGTTGTTTGATTTTTCCTTGATCTCCGTCTGGGCCGCCGAAGATGATGAATCCTGAATTTCAGCATCGGCTTTCTCCGACTTATTACTCTGGCCCTGATTCCCGGACTTGTCCAAATGATTCTGGGAAGAGGCGGCTTTGTTTGCGGAAGCACCGTTTTGCCTGGTCGGCTGAGAGGATACGCCCTGCGTCTCGGGTTGAGCGGAATCTTCCGAAGAGGCGGTTTCCGGGCTGCTCGAGGCGCTGTCCCCGTCGGTCCCGGTATCATTTTGCACATCCTCAGCATCATCGTCCCCGGAGGCCTTTTTCGTTTCTTTGATTGCTTTCATAATATCTTTTACGGGCTTTCTCAGCCATTGGGTAACATCAACACTGCTTGGGTCCCCCGTGCTGGCCTGCAGTTTTTCCACAAGGTTCAGTTTGCCGGGCGTGGTGTCAAGTGCGCGCGCCTCCTGGACTCTTTCGTACCCAACGCTGACGGACTCCACATCTACAGGCGTCTTCGCGTCATCCACTTCCTGTTCGGCAGTATCCTTCAGGTTGGTTGCCAGTTTTTCCGCGCTTGTTTCATTATCGCTGTAGGTCGCGATCATGATTCCACCCGGATCATCGGATTGAAAGTAGCCTTCCTGACTAATCTGTTGAACCGTGCTTCTGACCGCTTCGTCGATTGACTGATTTTGCAGATTTAACTGCTCCAGAACTTTTACGGCATCCTGATCCACTGCTTTTGCACTGAGAACCCTGCCGAACCGGTTGACGGAGTATTCAATCGAAGGGTTCACATCCAGGCTGACATAAATGCAAGGGGTGCAATAGGCCCACGCCGATACGCCGAACATAAGCGTCAAAGCCGCCGCGACAGTTATAGCCATTGTTTTCGCCGGATTTCCAAACACCTGCTTTTTCATTTCTATCACCTGTCCAATCGCATAATTTCTGTCTTTGACCTTGATTATGCAACCATCGTCCGACAGGGCCGCAGCATGAGCTCCCCTGATTTCTACAATAACGCCTTTCATCTGTTCAGCTCCTCCCGGACATATCGCATATATCCAGCGAGGAAGGGATAATCCCCGGTCATTATCTCTACCCCCGCTATGATATATTTACGGTGACGTTCCAGTATTTTTCGGGGCACTCCGCTGTTCTTTTCCAAAGTTTTGATCGGGAGGCACCTGGAACGCCTCATCTCACTGACCAAAACAGAGCTGCTTACGATGCAGGCAATGACCTTCGCGCATGCTTTTTTCGTCTTCTCTGCCTTTGGGGAACATTTTGTCAGATCAAAAAATGAAAATCCGTATCTTGAAAAGTCCTGTCCCGCGCATTCGATCTCCATTTTCAGAGAATCGTCCGCCGCCCTTTCGCTTTGATACAAAACCGCTTTTGACACCGTTGCGTTTTCTTCGCTCTCCTCCGGATCGGAATCCAGCGTGGAAAGACTCACTGCGGTTTCCGCGCGGAATTTCGCCTGAGACCGTATGTAATCGATTAGTTTTCTGCGAATTACAAGTTTGGCAAACCCTGAAAAGCTGCCTCGATCCGCCGAATAAGCCTTTACCGCCTGTGAAAATGCACCCAGTGCCACCGCCCACTCGTCGTCATTTTTTGTTAAATAACGTTTTGTTGTCTCCGATGCGCATTTCAGAATAAATAATTCATTTTTCCGTACAAAGGAATTGAAAAAAAGATCGTCCTTTGCCGCGCGGACAGCCTGTTGATTCATCTCGCACAAGTTTGTTTCTCCCTCCCAATTTTCCCCCGCTTATAGAATATCCGTTCGCTTCCTTACGAATCACCGCCTTGCAGGAACAAAAGATCATGATCCATAAGATTGATAACCTCCAATCCCGTTATTTGACAATTTCAGCCCTGATTTTGAATTTATTCTACCATAACCTGGGAAAGAGAATAATCTCGTTGTTCGAAAAACAACACAATTTTACGATTAGCTGCCTTCCGTTCCCTGCGATACCGGAATTTCCTGCTGGCAGTTCCGGACCGTAAAGCGGACATCGTCGGAACAATCAGCTCCGAAGACGATAAAGGCCCGCGAACAGGTTTGAAAGCTGTTCGCGGGCCCTTTGCGTTTCTGTTTTATGAAACCGTGACAATACTCAGCCGCTGAGCAGACTTTCCCTGTTCCGCCGCATAAACGCCCGCCTGACCGGAACCTGCCGCTCTGATTTGATAGAAATAACTGCCGCCGGACTGTGTGACGGAGACGGACTGGATGACCGAGCTGTTACCGGTGTTAAAATGTAAAACGGGATTACCGGAAGCCGGAGTAAATTTAAACATGTAGGTTTTGCCTTTCGACATGGTAAACAAATAGGGAGTGTCGGATCGAATCCCGGCGGGAACCTGACCGGAAAGCGTTCCGTTCGCGGTAAAGGATGCGGAAGCTCCGCTCGCGTCCTTGGTTGTGATCACCGCCGCGCCCGTTCCGGCATTTGTGATTTTAAACAGATATCCGTCGGAAGCTTTGCCGTAATAGGATACCGCCACCGCGGATGGATTGGAGGAAGTCGCGGTCGGAGCCGTCGAGCCGGTCGAATAGATCTTATAAATATAGGAATTATTCGATCCGAACGTATAAGAGGCCGTCGTGTCGCACTTGAGAGTCCCCGTCGAAACCGGAGCGCTACTTTGCAGTGTCCCGTTGGCGGTAAAGGATGCGGATGCTCCGCTCGCGTCCTTGGTTGTGATCACCGCCGCGCCCGTTCCGGCATTTGTGATTTTAAACAGATATCCGCCGGAAGTTTTGCCGTAATAGGATACCGTCACCGCGGACGGATTGGAGGAAGTCGCGGTCGGGGCTGTTGAACCGGTCGAGTAAATCTTATAAATATAGGAATGATTGGACCCAAATGTATATGAAGCCGTTGTGTCGCATTTCAAAGTTCCGCCGTTATCGGCAGAACCGGAGTTGTCCTGTGGAGTCGAAACGGTGGATGTTCCGGAACCGACCGCCGTAAAGGATACCGCGGTCCCATTCCCCGCCGTCGTCGTAATTACTGCCTCGCCCGGTCCGTTATTCGTAATCTTATACAGGAAGCCGTCCGTCAGCCTCTTGGAATAGGACACACTGACGGCAGCAGGATTCGAGGAGGACGCGGAGGGCGTAAAGGTGTCGTTGGTCGTAATCTTGTAATAATAAATCGAGTTCGTTCCGAATGTATAGGTTCCGGTGGTATCACAGGTGAAATTCTGCTCGGAAGAATCCGGTACCGTAGGAGTCGTGATCCCATCGCCGCTGCCACTGCCGCTGCCGGAATAATCGTAGAAACTGTAATCAACGTCACACGAGCCTGATACACCGGGCACCGACCTTTGGCCGTACTGCCACATGGTATATGGGCTGAAGCTCGTCATGTCCGTACTGTGCGCTATCCATGTGTCGTACTGTGCGACCAGCGGACTGGTCAAATGAGCTTTGTAAAAGCTGTAGTAGCTGTAAACAACGGTCTTATACCCGGCCGCCTCAAGTTTACTGCAAAAAGCCTGTACCATCTGTCCGAGCGTGTCTGTGGACAATCCCCACTGATCCTTGTCCTCAACATCATAGGCGACAGGATAGTCCAGTTGTCTGCCATTGAGAATATGCAGGCAGAAGTCGGCCTCCGTTTCCGCCATTTCCACGCTGGTGGCGTAACTGTAATGATAAGCGCCAACCTTCAAACCGTTTGCCTTCGCGTTGGAATAATTGGTTTCAAAGTACGGGTCTGTCTGCGTAGACCAGTTCTCACTGCCGAATCCGGTACGGATCATGGCAAAATCAATGCCGTAATTTTTCACGGCGGCCCAGTCAACTGTTCCCTGATAGCGGGAAACATCGATCCCCTTATAAGCGACGTTGACAACACAGGACGCGCTGTACGCGCCTGTTGTAGCGGTTACAATCGTCTGACCGATTTTTTTGCCGGTCACCTGCCCCTGGCTGTCCACCGTGGCAATCGTGCTGTCGGCGGATGTCCATGTAACATCCGTATCGACCGAGGAACCAAAGTAAGCGCATAATGTCGTGTAATCACCCACTCTTACTCCGATCGACGACTCATTGAGTTGGAATCCCCCCGAACTGTTATCTGCAGCAAAGGTCGGAAAAGACATTAGTATCATACCAGATACGACCAGGATCAGAGCAAGAATCTTTTTTTCAACACTGTTCCTCCGTTTCATTTCATTTTGTAGAAAGCGAACTTTCCGTCGAATTCTGTTACATTATTTATTATATTTTTTTGGCAGTTTCCTGTCAAGCGAATACTACAAAAAGAGGCTTCCTGTTTTTGGGAACAAATCAATTCTTCTTTCTATTTTTCCTTTTTGTCTTGCGCTTCCAAAACTCTGCATGATATAATATTAACAATTAAACCGAAATGACAATTTGGAGGGAAATTGATAATATGGCTGTTAAATTTATCACGGCGAAGGAAGCCGCGTCCATGGTGCCGAACGGTGTTAACTTTGGGTCAAACGGATTTATGGGCACTGCCTTTGCCGAAGAAATCGCGATGGAACTGGAACAAAGGTTCCTGGAAACCGGCGAGCCGAATCAACTGACCCTTGTTTTCTGCGCCGCCCAAGGGGACAACGACAAGCGTGGCCTCCAGCATCTGGCCCATGAAGGCATGGTCCGCCGGATGATCGGGGCCCATTATGGAATGGCCCGCAAACTTGGGGAACTGGTTGTACAGAACAAGGTGGTCGCCTATGACTTTCCTCAGGGCGTCATGTGCCATCTGCTCCGTACCACGGCTGCCCATCAGCCCGGCGAACTGACCCAGGTTGGTCTGGGAACCTTTGTCGACCCCCGGGTTTCCGGCGGAAAAATGAACGACATGACCAAGAAGGAAGAAGATCTTGTCCAGCTCCTGCAGGTAAACGGCGAGGATTATCTTTTTTATAAAAGCATCCCTCTCGATTATGTCATCATTGGCGGTACCTATGCGGATGAAAATGGAAATATCTCTTTTGAACGGGAAGGTTCTAAAGCGGAGGCCCTCGCCATGGCACAGGCTTGCCGAAATTCCGGCGGAACCGTGTTCGTCCAGGTGCAGAAAGTTGTAAAGGCAGGTTCGCTAGACCCCCAGAAGGTTGAAATTCCGGGCGTCCTGGTCGATTATGTCGTCGTGGCAAGCGATCTGAAATACTGCGCACAGAACTTCGGCACCGAATACAATCCGGGGTTTTCAGGCGAACACCGGATGAGCCTGTCGGAATTCACGCCTGCTCCCCTGAACAGCAAAAAGGCAATCGCGCGCCGCGCCGCCATGGAGCTGGAGAACGACAGCACCGTCAACCTTGGGATCGGCGTTCCCGAATTCATCTCTTCCGTTGCGGTGGAGGAAGGAATCAGCGATAAATTCACCCTGACCGTGGAATCCGGACTGTTCGGAGGAAATCCGCAGAGCGGGCACGATTTCGGCGAAAGTCTGAATCCGGAAAGTATGATTGCAATGCCCTCCATGTTTGATTTCTACGACGGCGGCGGACTGGACCAGGCCTTTGTCGGATTTGCTCAGGGGGATACCGCCGGCAACGTCAATGTCTCGAAATTCAGCGGAAGACTTCCCGGGTGCGGCGGATTTATCGATATTACGCAGAACGCAAAAAAGCTCTATTTTTGTGGAACCTTCTCGGCGGCCGGACTGAAAACGGAAATCGGCGATGGCAAACTGAAAATCGTCACAGAAGGAAAGTCAATGAAATTCTGCGAGCAGGTCGAGCAGATTACTTTCAGCGCGAAAACCGCAATCGCAAATAATCAGCCGGTTATGTATATTACGGAGCGCGCCGTATTCCGCCTGACCAAAGACGGTTTGATGCTGTGCGAGGCCGCGCCGGGCATCGACGTGGAAAATGATATTTTGTCGCTCATGCCGGTACGACCTATCATTTCTCCGGATTTTCATCTGATGGACGCACGGATTTTTATAGATGAAAAAATGGGACTGAGCGAATAAAGATTTCTCGCCTTTTTAACCGAACATTGTCATAGGCATTTGCTTACATATGCTGTTATTTTTGTACTATTAAAAACGACCGAAAAACAATCTAAAAAGCCGGGACAGCCAATATTTTCTGGCATGGCTGCCCCGGCTTTTGGGTTTAATATTCAATTAATTTCAAAGGAAGATTGCCGGCGGCAGAACCTAAGCCGCGAAACCCTCACAGCCTTCTTGAGCCACAGGCTGCGGTGGTGCGGGGCCCAGTTAATAGAGACGCGCGGAAATAAAAAAACAGCAGCCCATGCTTTAACACGAACTGCTGATTATGGCTCCCCAAGTTGGACTCGAACCAACGACCCTGCGGTTAACAGCCGCATGCTCTACCGGCTGAGCTATTGAGGAATATGAAGATGTTGGCATCACCTATTGTTCCGGGCCGTTACCAGCCAAGTATCTTCGGCGCAAATGAGCTTAACTTCCGTGTTCGGAATGGGAACGGGTGTACCCTCATCGCAATCGACACCAACTATATTCAACTATTTAATGATCAAACTTGGTGACCCGTGCGGGAATCGAACCCACGTTAACGGCGTGAGAGGCCGCTGTCTTAACCGCTTGACCAACGGGCCATATCCAACATCTTTTCAGCCGGCACGGAGGTCAGGGTCCCTGACCCCTTTCCGACTTCCTCTTGGTGCACCATCAGGGATTCGAACCCGGGACACCCTGATTAAGAGTCAGGTGCTCTACCAACTGAGCTAATGGTGCATAGACCATGCGGTCAGCACGCGCCTCCGGCGATTAAACCATCGGCTTACGGGAACTTCCCGCGCTGCTTTTTCAGATACATATCGTACCCTCAAAACTGAACAAAACTGGAAGCAGAAAAAGAGAAACGAACGGGCGAACCAAAAATATGGTCAAGCCCTCGGCCTATTAGTACTGCCAAGCTGAACACGTTACCGTGCTTACACACGCAGCCTATCAACCTTGTAGTCTTCAAGGGGCCTTACCAGCTTATGCTGTGGGAT
>NZ_VWXL01000029.1 GCF_009746625.1 Caproicibacter fermentans | reverse complement strand
AGGATATTTACGAACAGATTCGTAAGATTATCGCAACGTGTTAGACGTCAGGCGGTGTCAAATGAGTAAACTTTCCTGTTACAATCGGCAATCGCATCATGTTAGACATCCGCCTGCTAAAGATAAATAATGGATTAATCAAAACTAGATGATTTTATAGACACAGTTTGTTTCATTACAAGCTGTGTTTTTTTGCGTCAGGAGGATAATCATTTTGAAACGATTCATTGTAATGATCCTTTTTATCTTTATTATCGCATTCAGCGCAAATATCACTGCATATGCCGGGGATGGAGAAGGAAATATGAGCGGCGGTGGGGGCGGTATGGGAAGCGGAACCGCTGAAAATGTTTGGCATAACGGCGATGACGGTGTTCGGGTTACGGTTGTTAGGACAAGTGATAATAAACCTGTTTCAACTCCAATCGATCTAACCAACAAAAACGAAAGCAGCATTCATAATCATTTTGGAAAAGTATGCAAATTACAATATAAAAATGGTGTCTCATTAATCGGAACAGCAACAACGTATACCTTCATAAATCCAGGTCAATCGCTCCCAACAATTATTACAGGAAACAGCACTAATAACATTGCGGCAATTAAAAGCTACTTTACAGATCAACAAGTTATTAAAAGAATCGCAAGCTGGACCGGCATCCCTTACGACAAGCTCACTGACGGCACGTACAAGCTCCTTTTGGAGCCAATCGCCTACTTTACCTTTGAGGGCTTTAAAATGGCTATGACGGCCACAGAAGCGGCAAAGTACGACCAGATGTTGAGCGGAGGATTGCGGAGCAAGATGGTTTCCCTTTCGCATCAGAATCTGCCGCTTTCCATGTTCCTGCAAACGGCGGATATGGGGTATCCCGCCTATAAAGGTTCAACCAGCAAGCCGCAGTCTGACACGACGATCATTAACCAACTCGGCCTAGGCATTGTCAAATTCAAGGATGACGGCGGCTCTGATCCGACGCCGCCAGCCAGCTCCACGGCAACCTACCGTGTTAACACCGACGTTGTCACCGCGGTCACGCTCAGTACGGACGATGAGATTGATCCGGACCATACCTCTAAGGTTACATTTCACATCAACGGCGGAACCTACACCATGACGAATATCGTGATTCCACAGGGAGAGAGCCAACTGGTCTGGTGCAAATGGCACACGCCGTCCACACCGCAGACAATAAACATTTCGGTATCGGCCTCAAAGGGATCTCTTGATGTTGGCAGCATCAAGGCAAACATTGTTTCCATGGATGGACACGAACCGCCCGATCCGACCGCCAGTGACCGCAACGACAGCTTTCGGATGCCTTCCGTTCCGTCCCCTGCGGTTACAACGTCCAATAGCTGGGGCGTGTGGTCCGGGTACTGGGTTCCCAACTGGGTATGGCATGAAGATTGGCACTGGGTCTCAGATCCCGGTTCAGCAACCGGCGGACACTGGAAGGACAAAGGGAAATGGGTCGATGAAGGTTCCTGGCATTATGACTTTACGTCCTATCACGCAAAGCTCTCAGCCAGCATGTCACTGATGCCCAGCAAACACGATTGGAGCGCCAAAGGCAAGGAAATGAAATCCGGATATGGAGTGACCGTCAGCGTGAACGGAGTCAATAGCTCTAACGCTTCTTTGTCTCAAGTCACGGCGCCGCAGACCGGCCTGTGCTACTTCCCGGAATTTGATTATAAAACGTACTGGCGTCACCTTGACTGCTCCGTGTCCGGAACGTCGGCGGCACTGGAATTTGCCAAAAATAAATACTCGACCTATGAAGATCGAGTACAGTTTACGCCGCTCTGGTTTCCGGATAACAAATACACTGTTTACGCTTACTTAGAGGATGCATGGACTCCGGCCGGGATGCTCTCCTACGGCCTGTCGGACTATGTGGTCATCAAAGGGAACGTTTATCAGGATTGGCACATCGGGCCAAAATTGGTGGACTGATACCGGACTTGATATCTAGTCATATTTAGTCTCAATATTTTACAATTATTACATTTCACTACAATGCTGTTACTATTATTGATTTAAATAATAATAATTATATAATAATGCTATAGAGTAATAAATGAACGAAGCTTACTGATTATGATCCATTTCACTGAGCTCAAAACTTTGAGAGGAGGATAACATATTTGATTAACAGAAAATCTATAGAAGTAGCCGAAGTTTACCCTTTTGGTCATAGGAGGTTTAACTGTAAGATAGTTGCTTTATTTGCTGCTTTCATTTGTTTTATTCCTGCTTTGACCGGATGTTTCAATAATAATGCGGAAGATCCAAATTGGGACAAAACGCACACCACAGTTACTTCGCCCGAAGAAGCGATACGTCAATTCGGAAACGATCTTCTGCTTGACAAGATAGTTTTAAAGAATGGTTATTCCAAACCTTATACCGAGTATATTCTAGAACATTCCGGTGAAAACAGTGTAACCTATAAAAATCGGCAGGCTTGGCGGGAGCTGTCTATTCAAGTAAATTATGGTGGGAAACAATTTAGTACAGATGAAGATAATGTTGCTCTCCATATTTTTTTTAAAGAGAATGATCGAAATTTGATTGGCAGCGAAAAATATCCCAATGATGGGTATGAGAATTTGTTATCAGGAAGCAAAACGACAAAAGAAATAAATGGAATAAAAGTAACCTATCATGATTTTTCAACGAAAACCTTTATAAATGCATTTTGCGCTGAATTTAAATACCTAGGATACACTTATTTCTTAGAAACATATTCGAAAAGTAATAAAAATTTGTCTTGGGATACCATAAATCAAATGTTGAACTAATAGAGGTATTAAGCTAAAAATAGAGCACGCCTAGGAGGCATACTTTATTTATATTTTATTATAGTAGGAGGTAATTCCAATGTTTTAATCATCACATCACACATTAAAAATATAAGGATTTTGAAAGGAGCTTCTATATGAAAAAGCGTATTCTTAGCGTTATCTTGATATTAGCAATGGCATTTTCACTTTCTACAACAGCCTTTGCAGCGACACCTGATAATGCTAAAGACCCTTTAACAGATAGGATCAAATCATTTGTTGAGACAAAAATTGATGCAGCCAATGCCAAAATAACAATAAGTGAGACAAAACCCTTATTAGATTTTGCCGGAAATAAATATGATCTAGTAGAATGCAGTCCAACTGGATATTATATTATTCATCCAGAGTCAGGTATTGTTGTGGAATCTGCTACTAATGCAAAGTCACCATACAAAGGGTTCTACTCCAACCTGTATTACGGAGGCCCTACATATTACTACGTCAAATCAGATAAAGGCTATGTACATACCATAGAAGGCACAACTATTACTGATGTAGATGCCGCTTCTGAACAATGTAATGAAATCAACAGTAAACTAATCTCCCAGGCAAATATTGAAGTAGCAGACTATATTAAAGGCAAAAGTTCCAAATTAGACACAACTCAATCTTTGGCTAATTTAAATTCTGCAGATTATTGGGTTGTTGACCATGATTGGTTTTCTTATAATTCAGTATCCTTCGGGTATGTTGATGGTGGTTATTGTGGCTATGTCGCATCAAATCTCATTTTAAAATACTGGAATTACGTTGGAGGGCATTATCTTCCCTCTCAATATGCATCAATTAGTAGCACCACACTGACCAACGAGCTTATTGCCATAGGCAAAAATTTAGGTTACGGTGCCGCTACATGGGCTTCGCAAATTACTAATGTAATCAATACATTTTGTAATCAAAATTCTCTATCAGCATGTTCGAGTTGGCATGCGGGCACATCAGGCATGATAAACGAAATTAGCACGTATCAGCGACCGATTATCCTCTTCGGAAATTTGGCTAACGCTGGAAACCACGCTGTCGTTGCATATGGCTATAATGAATACGAAAATCCAGGGTTCTATACTTTTGTCTGCCACTATGGATGGGATGGCTACGCAGATATACATATTTATGGTGGAGACAGCGTCTTTGGAAGCAATACGCAATATAATGCCGATTGGAACATGTAATATTATTCATAACTGATCTATTTTCCACTATCGTATCCATTATTTATGAATGTTACAAAAAGTAATTACTAGACAAGCTGTGAGGGTACCAGAAATGGTACCCTCTATCTTTATTAATTAATAAATTCACGAACGAATCTTGCAATGAAATTTTGCGAGATATGGAGAAAACCAAAGATTACATATCTGATAGTCTATCACAACATCTTGTGGTTTCTGCAATTCAATATTCAGCCCCGAATATCAGCTATTTTCAAATAACGGCTGATTTTCGGGGTTGACTTTTTTAAAGCATATTGGCGGTATCGAATTATACAAAAGTTTTCTTTAGGCTAATTTCTTAAATAGCCAATAACCAGGCTTTCCTGACAACAAATCAGGGAAGCCATTTTATATTTATGAACGCAGAGCAGCGGAGAAACTGACTTCGTTAATGCGGCCTGACGTTTTTCGTCTGACGGTTGCAAGCCCGCATTGTTAAGAGAAAGAACAAAAATCAATGGAGGAAACAAAATGAATCAGAATGGAAAATTCCGACCAAGGCGAGTGAACTTTGCGGCGGTTTCCAATACCGCGCTGCAAGATGTTCACCTGTCGCTTAAATCCAAGGGGCTGTACGCACTGATACAAAGCTACATTGGCAAACCAAACTTTGACCTGTACAAGAAAACTCTAAAAGATGAGTGTAAAGAAGGCTCCAAAGCGTTTGACGCCGCCTGGAAGGAACTTAAGGAAACGGGATATTTAAAAGTTTACCGCATTCCAAAAGGGATGCGAAACCAGTACGTGTATGAATTTGAACTGCTCGACATTCCGGACAAAAGCACTTCGGCGCTGATAACTCTAAATAAGAACGGAGAACCAATCGCGCCTAAAGACGAAGCTACCAAAGAACCGGAATTCAAGGTTTCCCACCTCCCCCAAAAAGGGGGGGATGGAGAACCAGAAGGCTCTCCCGATATTTCAGAAAAAACGCCTGATTTGGAGAAAAAAGAAAACAGGGAGAATGTTTCCCATCCCCCCCATTTTGGACTATATGGAAAGTCGACCCTATGCGAACCTGATAATATGCAAAACGGGGGTGATTTACGTAATACTGAGATACGCAATACTGAGATACGTAAGAAAGAATCAGTCGGTCTGTCTGATCAGGACGGATCGACTGATTTTTTGCACAGAAAATTAGAACAGCAAATCGAATACGATTACTTTGAGGAAAACTTTCCGGAAGACCTGCCCGAGGTTAATATCCTCGTTGACTGCATGATGGACATGCTTTCAGCACCAACGACCAGAATTAATCAGATTCCCCAGGAAAGGGAAACACTCAAAAGGTACATAGACAATGCCGATGCGGAAACTGTGCGTGATTTTCTGGACCACATGCGAAACCAGCCGACGAAAGGAATTCGAAACGTCACGGCATACTGGCGAAGCTCATTTGTAAATTACCTGAGAGACCGAGAGCTGGTAAAATCGGCTCTTTAGAGCCATGACAAATGTGCCTCATTTTTTTCAGAGTAAAACCAAATAAAGTTGAGAAAAGGAGAAAAAATTATGAGCATCAAAATTGCAATCACTTACGAAAAAGGCGGAGTCGCCAAAACAACGACGGCGGTAAACGTATCTGCCATGCTGGCGGAACGGGGATATAAGCCTTTACTGGTTGACCTAGACCACCAGAGCTACGCAACCAGCTATTACGGGCTATATGACGATACTCTGCCTTGTGTTAACGATGTGATGCAAGGCCGTGTCTCCGCAGCACAGGCGATTCGGTCAACCGGGTTTTGGAAGCTGGACGTGCTGCCGTCAAATTACGCATTTAAGGAAATTGAAACATTTCTGATGGTTAAGACGCGCGGGCAGGATTTTTACCTGAAAAATGCTTTACAGGAAGTTGAGGACAGCTACGATTTCATTATCCTGGACTGCCCGCCGAGCGGAGAACGAATCAAGACCAACGCTTTGGCATTCGCAGACAAAGTGATCCTGCCGGCGATTCCGGATGATTACGCCATCCAGGGACTTCGGTGCATGGCAACGCAGCTGGTTGACATCAAAAAGTATGTTAACCCCTCCCTTTCCGTTCTCGGGGTTTTGATCACCATGGATGAACGGACTTCCAATAAAGCGGCATACAAGCAGGCTCTGCAACAGCAAAGCATTTTTCCTTGCTTCCAAACCGTAATTCGTAAAAACACAAAGCTGTCCGAGGCAATCAACGCGCATCAGCCGATCAATGTGTACGAATCTAAAAGCAATGGATGTGCCGATTACAATGCCCTGACGGATGAAATTTTAAAATTGACGGCAAAGGCGGAGGGGTAAACAATGGGAAAATTAAATCTGGCAAACATCAGCGCCGGTCTGGAAAGCGTGAAAGCCATTACGGAAAATCTTGACACGCTGGCTCATAACGAGAGCATCCCCGCGGAACTGATTCTCCCGGCGGAAGACAATCCATACGCGCAGAACGATTCGGAAGAAAGCCTGAAAGCGCTGGCACAGAACATTCAGGCGAACGGGTTAATTCATCCGCTTGTGGTCAACAGAATTTCAGACCAGGAATACCGTCTGATTTCAGGAGAACGCAGATATAACGCAATCACGATGTTTTTAAACTGGGAGAGAATCTCCTGCATGGTTTACGATCATATTTCACCGAATTCGGCGGCGCTCAAACTTCATGCCGCCAATCTGGAGGTCAGAGAATATACCACAGAACAGAAACTTCGGTTCTATGAAGAAACAGACCGCCTCTTGCGCGATATGAAAGAAAGCGGCGAATATACCGGCCCGATTCAAAAAGGAATCGCGGAGCTGCTTGGAGTCAGCGACCGGCAAGTCAGAAAATACAAGGCAATCGTGGAAAATCTGCCGGAATCCATAAAAGAAGCCGTCGCTCAAGGAAAATTGAACATTAACGAAGCGGCTAAAATTGCCGCCCAACCGCATTCAGATCTGTCTGAGGAAATCTTGACCGATCAAAAAAGCGGAACCAGTTCCGCTTTTTCCTCCGATTTGCCTGCTGAGAATACTGAAACCGGAACCGGTTCCGGTTTTTCGGAGAATGATACGTCTCAGCAACCACTCAATAAGGAACCATCTAAAGATGAATCCGACATTGACCATCAATACTGGGATAAAAAAATACTGGAAGCCTTTCAGCAACATTACGGGGTGAAGGAGCTTTATATCTACTATCTGTTTGAAGTGCCGACGACGTTGGAAGCAATCAAGGATATGCTGAAACCGAGGTATGGATATTCCGGCAGAACCGTTGATTACTCAGATGGAATAAGGGGTGATGTGGATGCGCGCCCGCAAAAAATCACGGTCGAGAGCAGCAGAAAGAATATTGATCTTACCTACTCTCAGGTTGATGCTTTCATCCGCGAGTCTATCCGAAACGGAACCTGGATATCTCAGAATGATGCAAAGACTGCAATTCTTAATAAATTCAAAGGAAAGAGAGATCTATGAAAATTACCGACGTAAAAATCAGATTGCTGCACAGTGGGGATCCAATCAGAGATTGGGATCCCCGCGTACGCGCCATCGCAGGGGTAAGGCTTGACGACAAGTTTTATTTAAACGACATCAAGATATGTCAAACTTCGGAACGGTTCTGCATAGAATTCCCTCCAAACCCCTATTCCGCAAATTCAGGTCACCCGGAATATACGGTTGTGCCGGTATCTATGAAAGCACGGCGATGGATTGAAGCGGCAATTTTAGCTGAGTACGCAAAAAAAGTTCAGGCAAAGCGCAGCGCCATTTAGTGCCGCGCTTTGTCTGACTTCTTTAATATATGGAGGTTTCTCATGAGAATATCAAAATCACCGATTGACCGATGCCCGCATTGCGGTTCCACGGAAGGATATTACACAAAAGAACAAGTACACGGAAGCATTCAGTACATGTATAATTTCGATGGCACTGAGGCCGACAATGGTGAGATGTATGATTATCTGAATTATACGGGTGGAAAGTACGCCTATTGTTTGCGCTGCGGCAAACGCCTGTTCAAGATGGAGGAATAAACATAGAAAGGTCTGAAAGGAATGGAGGAATCAAAGGATCATGAAATCTCGGTCATCGTTACCTGTCAGCAGCTGGCTGGCCTTGCGGAGTGCGCCTGCCGGATGACCGGCTACGCCGACCCGAACGGAAACCGTCTGATTACAGTCATGCAGAGTGAAAACGGAACACCAGTAAGGTTGGTACTGGCCCAGCAAAGTATATTGACAAACTGTTTAAAAACCGGAGTGTTCCGGGCCTGCGTACTCAGTCCCCCTCCGCGTGAAAAAACAAAAAGAATCTGTATTCCTAGAAAGGAGGCGCTTGTTTGTTTGGCAGAAAATCACAAAAGGCAAAGAAGCAGAAGATAGATGAATTGGTTGAGGAAGAAGCTCCGGTCGTCGATCCATACGACGATGAACCCGGCGAATGGGATCAGCTTTCGGAAGCCGACCGAGCGAAGGCGTGGTACAACCTTGAATCTCTGACTGCCGGTTCCGCTACACCAATCAGTATTCCAACCGATCAAGAAGCATTTTCCGTATATTACGATGAAGCGCACCGAGGGAACCGGTGCGCGGAATACGTCTTAGGAAAGATGTACCTGACCGGAACACTGACACAGCAAAACAACTTTCAGGCGGGCCTGTGGTTCTCCCAGGCGTCGGACCTCGGAAGCCCCTTCGCCTGTTATGAGCTGGCAAAAATGATGAACCTCGGTATCGGGTTCGGCAAAGACCCTGTATCCGCCGAAAATCTCTATGCAAAGTCGTATCAGTCCATGATGGAGCTTGAGGCCCGATCCCCAAATCCGTCAACAGAAAAGAAGCTGGCCGTTATTTGTGAAAATGCTTTGTGTCCCAACGCGGACCCATCCGCCGCCAGTCGCTGGCGGCAGCTCGCGCTCGGTACTTCTCCTTCGGTTGAAATGGGCGCGGCTGGGCTGACCTTCGACCCGGATTATATCTGCATGGCCGAAATGAAGGGCAGCGAAGCGTTTGAAACCCAGGAAGCCGCCCGAACCGGACGTGAGTCCACTGACAAAACGCACGTCCGAAAAAGTGAAGAAGCCCCAGCTATTCCTGAACTTTATTCGAATGGACCCGCGTCCGCTTTTGATGAAAAAGAGGATGCGACCGAAACAGCAATCGGACGTGAGTCCATACCAAAATCGGACGTGGTTAAAGCTGAAACCGGACGTGCGTCTAACGTGATGGAAATCCCGGTTGAATATATTTATCCGGCAGAGGATAACCCCTATGCCGCAAACGATACGGACGAAGCAATTCACGCACTGGCCCTGAGCATTCAAATAAACGGTTTGCTTAATCCTCTAGTCCTGCATAAAATCTCCGACACCGAGTACCGGATCATTTCCGGAGAAAAGCGGTATACGGCTATCACGCGATATCTTCATTGGAACACGATTCCCGCAACCGTAAAAGAAAATCTGTCGGCCAACGCCGCACAGATGATGTTACACGCCGCCAATCTGGACGTCCGAGAGTACACTCCCGCTCAGAAATTGCAGTTTTACCTGGACGCACAAAAACTGCTCCAAAAGATGAAGAAAAGCGGCGAATATTCCGGCCCGATTCAAAAAGGAATCGCTGATATGCTTGGAATGTCCGAGCATCAAATTCGAAAATACCAGAAGATCGTAGAATCACTTCCCAAAAGGCAGTTAAACCGATTTAAGAGAGGTGAAATCAGTCTTGAAAAGGCTTACTCGCTGGCCCGGGCCGCGCCGGTAAAGTCCAAAACCGGACGTGCGTCCATCCCGAAGCCGGACGCGGCAGAACCCGAAACCGGACGTGCGTCCATCCCGGAACCGGACGCGGCAGAACCCAAAACCAGACGTGCGTCCATACCGGAACCGGACGCGGCAGAACCCGAAACCGGACGTGCGTCCATCCCTGAGCCGGACGCGGTGGAGCTCAAAACCGGACGTGCGTCCATCCCGGAATCGGACGCGGCAGAACCCAAAACCGGGCGTGCGCCCATCCCGGAACCGGACGCGGTGAAACCCGAAACCGGACGTGCGTTCGTCCCGGAATCGGACGCGGTGGAACCCGAAACCGGACATGCGTCCAAGTACAAGAATCCGGAAACATATCAGGAGTGCCTTGCCCTGCTGGCACGGCTGCCGACCGCACCTGGTGAATCCTGTGCTGTTCGCAGCGGCGATGAAATTGTCATTGGAACTATTGACAGAGTGGAGGTGTACCAAAACGCGCTGCTGATTTCCGTTCTTGTCGACGGCATCCGTCGTCCGTATCCTGTTTCCCTGATCGGCACTGAACTTTTCCTGGGGCCGGATTGTTACCGGCTTGCTGAAAAAGATCAGGATGCTTCTTCCTTTTAACTCACTTCGTGGATTTTGAATTTCCGCGAAGTGTTTTTTATTTGTAAGTCTATCAAATCAATTTATCTGGAGGTATTCATTATGAACGAAGAAAAAGTTTTGAAAGTTAACTGTGTAAAACGCGCTGCAACTAACAAGCTGAACCAAATTCGAAAGATTCTGCATGATAAGCAAGGCAGCGGAATCGTCGAGTATGTTGGCATTGCCGCAGCCGCACTCATTATTATTGTCGTCGTCATTTTACCCGGTATCAATAGTCTGTTTGGGACTGATGTTTTCCCAGGATTGAGCACCGCGGTTAAGAACATCTTTAACTATAAATAATCATGCTCTTTGTCCTTGCCCTATCATGCAGCGTCATCACCGATACAGCGTTAAAAATCCGATATAATGTGACATTTCCATTGTCCTGCTTCCTCAGTTCCCTTGCTTATATCGTTCTGACGTTCCATTCCAACAATATTGACTTTGTAACGAAAGGTTTGATTCTGACTCAGTGTCTGGTTCCAGCGTCAATCATCGACTTCAAGACTCGTGAAATTCCGGACTGGATTCACGTCCTCCTAATTTTGGTTGGACTGATTCGCCTGAATCTGCCGTATAGCCTAATCGGCGCACTGGTGATCTTTGTTCCCTGTCTGATTTTCACGATGATCTCAAAAGGCGAAATCGGAGGCGGGGACATAAAACTTCTGACCGCCTGCGGATTTGTTCTGGGCTTAACCGGTATTGTATTGGGGTCTATTGTCGGCCTGACACTTTTCTGTACAATTCATCTTTTATTACACGACCATAAAAAGCGGCACGCAATGGCACCCTGTATTTCAGTGGGGTGCTTTTTTGCGTATCTGCTGATTTATTAAAGGAGGCTTTCACATACCCATGAAAAAATTGTTCCGCAACCGAACGTTCTTAGGAATTGCCAGCATTCTGATGGCAATGCTGATCTGTTTCGGTCTGGCTCCTGCCGTCAACAAAGCGTCAAACCGTCAAACGCAAATCGTTCGGGTCACAAAGTCCATTCCGGAAGGAGCCGCAATTACAAAAGAAATGATCGCAACCGTCAATGTTGGCAGCTTCAATCTGCCCGCCAACGTGTTGAGGTCGGAAAAGGACGCCGTGGGGAAATATACCAAAGCAGAGTTGGAACCGGGGGATTATATCCTCAGTACAAAAATATCAGATCAATCGCAGAGCCCGTACTTAACCGATTTAGACGGGCAAAAGCAGGCTATCTCCATTTCTATTAAAAGTCTTGCGGCCGGTCTGTCCGGGAAGCTGCAAGCCGGTGATATTATCTCGCTTATCGTCAGCGATTACGGCGACGGAAAACAAACAGTAGCACCCCCTGAACTGAAATATGTAAAACTTCTGGCAGCCACAACATCAAAAGGAACGGACACCGACCCGTCAAAAAAAGATGATAACAAGGAAGATGATAATTCCGACAACATTCCCTCGACGTTAACGTTATTAGTTTCTTCGGCACAGGCGGAAAAGCTGGTGGACTATGAAACAAACGGGCAGTTGTACGCAGCGCTGGTTTACCGGGGCGATAAGCAGACCGCACAGCAATATTTACAGAAGCAGGATGACTATCTGGAACAAATCAAGGCTCCGGAAAACGGAGTAAATTCCAATGGGCAGTAATCCGGTTATCGCCGCATGGGGCAGCCCTGGCAGCGGAACAACCGTTACCGCATTGAAAGTCGCGTTGGAACTGTCCGCGCGAAAAAGCAATGTAATTTTGGTTCTCTGCGACGATGCGGTTCCGGGCATTCCGCTGATTGCTCCGTCCTTTACCGAGAACAAGTCGCTGGGGCATTTGCTCTCCCTCCCCGAACTAACGCAAATATCCATTTTGGAGCATTGCATTCCCGTCGAAAACAGCTTGTCCCTGTTAGGATATCAACGCGGCGAGAATGAGCTGTCTTACAGCGAGTATACCCCCACACGGGCAAAAGACCTGTTTGCCTTGATTCGCAATATGGCCGACTACATCGTCATTGACTGCCACCACCAAATGATGGTCAATGATCTGACGGCAGCGGCGTTGGAATCGTCCGAAATCGTGCTGCAAATCACAAATGCCGACCCCAAAAGCCTGATCTGCATCAAATCCCAATCTCCTTACTTAGCTGAAGAACGGTTTCATTATGACCGGCACGTCAATATCATCAACAATGTGCTGCCTTTGCAGGACCCTGCCCCCTATATTGACAAGCTGGGCGGGAATGCGTACCTTCTTCCCCATGTGGATGAACTTCACCGGCAATTCTATGAGTCCAGACTGCTTGAACCAATATATGGACGGGGTGCAAAAGAATATAACGGCAATCTGAAAAAGATCATAAAGGAAGTAATTTTAAATGAATAAGAACGCGGCTTTCTTTCTCAGCGAAAAAGGAAGGTTGCAGTTTCCTGAACTGCTGAAAGAGGTTCAAAGCTATTTTTCTGAGCAGTATAAAGACCTGCTCAATTCGACAGACCACGAACAAAAGGAAATGATAAAGCCTGCAATCCGCCGGTATTTAACCGAAAACCGTCTGGGTGCAGAAGGCATGGGGATGGAAGAAGCAATCAACCGACTCTATACCGAAATGGCTGAATACAGTTTTCTCACACCCTACCTGAATTACGAAATTAAAGACGTTGAGGGAATTGAAATCAACTCGTGGGACTGTATCTGGGTTAAATTCACAGGCGGGCGAATTGAACGGGCAAAAGGCCGGTTCCTTTCCCCGGAGCATGCCAAAAATGTTATGGCACGGCTGTTGGAGCAATCCCATATCCACATGGACAATTCCAAACCATTGGCTCGCGGCCATATCGGAAAAAACATCCGAGTGACCGTCAACGGTAACGGTGGAACACTTGATGAGGATACCGGTGTCGCAGCCAGTATTCGGTTTGTAAACCCCAGTCACCTGACAAAGCAAAATCTGCTTGACGGCGGGACTCTGACACCCGAAATGATGGATTTTCTGGTTTACTGTTACCGCTATGGATTATCCATGATGCTTTCCGGTGAAACCGACGCCGGGAAAACAACGCTCATGAGCATCATAATGGCTGAGGCGGTGTTGAACCTTAAAAAGCTGATTACCATTGAAAACGGCACACGCGAATTCGATCTGATAAAACGCGATCCCAAAACGAAAGAAATCATCAACAGTATCATTCATTTAGTAACCAGAGAATCCGATGATCCGAAGCAGGCCATTACCCAGCAAATGCTTTTGGAGTGGGCCATGACCATGAACCCTGACTTCCTGTGTATGGCTGAGGTCAAAGGCTCAGAATCCTTTGAAACGGTCGAAGCTGCTTTGACAGGGCATCCGGTCATTGGAACAACACACGTTTTCAGTGCCGGTGAAATTCCCGACCGTCTTGTTCAGCTTGCATCGCTGAAAGGCAGCACCCTGAGTGACAAGACTCTGTATTCTATGGTTGTTCGGGCATTTCCGATTCTCTTTTACGCGCAGAAAATGGAGGATGACGTACGCCGTGTCACCGAAATTTGTGAATGCCAATTGGAAAACGGCGAGCTGAAAATTCTCCCGCTCTGGAACTATGAAGTTCAGTCCAATGAAGTTGTCAATGGAAAAACTGTGATTCATGGTGGCTTTGTGAAATGCGGTGTGATTTCTAAAAATTTACAGCAACGGCTTCGCCGGAAAGGAATGCCGGAAGAGTTATTGCAGCGCTTACTAAAAATCTGAAAGGAGGAATTCCATGATTTTTTACATTGCGTCTTTTTTTGCTATGATTGCCGGTATCTTTGTTGTCTTTCAAATTCAGCCTGCTGAATGTATCAAAGCCATTAAAACTTCTTTTGAGAAGCTGAATCGAAACCGGAAAACAACGCTGAAACAGCAAATCAAGCAATTAAAAAAGAAAGAACCTCGCGGTATTGTCCGCATCCTGCGGGAATCCCGCTCGATTCTTGAAGTCACTCACCGCACTGACCGGCTTCCGGTATATACGTTTTCTTCTATCCTGTTGTTTTTTTGCGGATGTGTAATCAGCCTGCTGCTTCAAAACTACTTTTTGCTTCCAGTGCTTGCTGTCGGCAGTGCGCTGATTCCGTGGCTGGTTATTCTGGCAACCGCGAGTAAATTTAAACGTCAGCTTAACAGCGAGTTGGAAACTGCGCTGGGCATGATTACTACCTCATATCTTCGCTGTGACAACATTCTGGTTGCCGTCCGTGAAAACATACCGGAACTGCAATTTCCCGTAAAAGAAGTGTTCGAAAAGTTTTCAGTGCAGGCAAGTCTGATTTCATCAGATATTCCGGCGCTGCTGGAGGAAATGAAGAAGAATATTGACAACGATACGTTTAAAGACTGGATTGACCAGCTGATTCTGTGCCAGGGCAACCGAACGCTGAAAAGCACCCTCCAGCCAATTGTGACACGTTTTTCCGAAGTGCGGGAAGTTTCCGGTGATTTGGACTCTCTTTTATATGAACCGCTAAAGGAATTCGTTGCGATGGCGGCTCTGACGATTCTCAATTACCCCCTGTTCCGCGCAATCAGTATGGAATGGTACAACACGCTGATGTACACGTTTTGGGGGCAGATCATTATGACCGTTACCTTTGTCGTCCTGTTTGTTTCCTTGACGGCGGTCATTAAAAATACCCGTGCCGTCGAATACAAGAGGTGACCGATATGACAGCTTCAGAAATGATTGTTTTCGGCCTGTTTATCACTGTTGGTTTGTATCTCATTTTCTGTGATCTCTTCCAGCTTCCATCTTCTCAGGCGGCGAAAGCTGCCATGAAAGTAACGCAGGGGGAAAAGGTCAGCTGGCATCGTGCCATTACAGAAAGGCTTACAAACACGTTGGCAAAACAGATTCACCTTGACCGTTACCGCCGTCAGGAGCTGGCGGCAACCCTGAAATACGCAGGACTGGAACAGTCGCCGGAATCCTATCTTGCTCGAATTATTGTCCGTGCGCTTTTCCGATTGCTGTGGATTCTTCCCTGCATCCGGTTATTGCCCCTGCTTATTCCTATCGTTTTGCTGTTAACCTTTAATCGAGCCTGGGATGATACGCAGAGCGCCAAAAAAATCGTTGCAGAAAAACGTCAGACCATCGAACGGGAACTGCCGCGTTTCGTTTCTACCATTGCTCAGGAAATCGGCGCAAACCGTGATGTACTTGCGCTGCTCGACGGATACCGTGAAAGTGCCGGCCCAATTTTCCGGAACGAGTTGGAGATCACCCTTGCAGGAATGCGTTCCGGTTCACCGGAGCAAGCGCTTCTCCGCCTTGCCGGGCGTGTTGGCAGCGGAAAACTAAGTGAGGTTATTCGTGGCCTTTTAGCCGCATTGCACGGTGGCGACGGTGTTCTGATTTTTTCCCTGCTCAATAACGACTACAAAAAGCTGGAAAAGCAGCTGCTTTGGAAAGAGGCCCAGAAGCGCCCCGCAAAGATGAAAAAATATTCTTACGCGCTGATGGCCTGCATCATGGCGACCTACATGTATGTCACATTTGAGCAAGTCATCAGTAATATTCACGGACTGTTTTAGCGTCCGGAGGAACAAAGTTATGTTAAAATACTTAAAATCAAAACGAGGGGACAGCGTTATAACCGCCCCTTTCGCTGTATTGCTTGTCATGTTTTTGACGGCTTTCTTTATAAAAGTTTCCCCTGTCATTGTAAGAATACAGAATCTGAACACCTATGCAAACGAGCTGTGCCGCGTTGCGGAACTTTCCGGACGGGTCGGCAGTGAAACCACGGAAAAGGAAAAGCAGCTCAATAAAGTCATGGGGATGTCCCCTGAAATTTCATGGTCAAAGACCGGAACGATTCAGCTGAACGAAACGGTATCCGTAACCTGTTCGACAACGTATGAATTAGGCTTGTTTGGTGATATTGGTTCCTACCCTGTCGCAATTAACGGTCATGCCGAGGGATCTTCGGAGGTGTACCACAAATGAAAGATCAAATAAAATCCTATCTTTCAGAGAAAACCGGAAGTGCAACATTTTGGGCGCCGTTTATTATGCTGTTCTGTCTGTTATTCGGGTCAGCCATATGGGAATACTCCCGCCAAAACACCATTGCCCCCGGCACCAGGGACGCGGTACAGACAGCGTTGACACAGGTCTGCACCGCCAATACCGGAAACGTCTATGACGGAGTCCGGGAGGGGTATTCCGGCGGATACAAAAAAGATGATACTGACTGGAGGGAAAATATCAGTAAGAATGACATCCTCTCGTTGATTGATCAGCGGCTTGGAACTCACGACGGTACTAAAGTTGTCGACGGAAAAACCTTATATCAGATTTCAGACCTATCCGTCAATTTGGAAAACACACCGTTCGCTCCAACAGATACGGACAACATACAGCAATTCTCCGGCACAGCATTCTTTCAACTGACAGCACCAATCTTTTTTGGCGGAATAGCTTTGCCGCCCGTCGTGATTCCCATGTGTGTGAAATCCGGTTATTCGCCGCAGGGGGATGTTACATTTGACAATTCTCAGGACGATAGCGGAGGGTCGCCGGTAGATGCCGTCAGCCTGAGCCGGTCTGCGATGACGCTGTGCAAAGGCGACACCGATGTTCTTGCTGCCAGCGTGCTGCCGGAGGACGCGGAAGATCGGAAAATCTCCTGGGCCAGCGCGGACAGTGCTGTCTGCTCCGTCACACAGTCCGGTGTGATTACCGGCGTCGATAAAGGCGAGACAACAGTGATGGCCATCTCGGACAGTGGGAAAATGGCACAGTGCGACGTGACCGTCGTTTCCCCTGTGACTGGCGTGACGCTCGATAAATCCAATATCAATATGATCCCAGATGCGACGGAGCAGCTGACGGCGACGGTTCTGCCCTCCGACGCCGATAACAACGGCGTTTCGTGGGTTTCGTCCGATCCGTCCGTCTGCATGGTCGATCAGTCAGGAAAGGTAACGGCGGTCGGAGCCGGACAGTCCACCATCACAGTAATGACGCAGGAGGGCGGGTATTACGCCGAATGTGTTGTCAAGGTTACAATTCCTGTGACCGGAATCACGATGGACAAGACTGCTCTGACCGTTGCCAAAGGCGGGACAGATACCCTGACGGCAAAGGTTTGGCCGGACAACGCCACAGAGCAAGATGTTCTCTGGGCCTCGTCCGACAGCTCCGTCTGCACCGTTGATGATTCTGGAAACATCAAGGCGGTTGGTGTCGGTTCCGCAACCGTTTCGGCAACCACAAAGGATGGAGATTTTACAGCAACTTGCACGATCAACGTCATAATCCCGGTCACCGGCGTTTCGGTCAGTCCGACAACCCTTACTCTAATCAAGGGAACAACCGGAACAGTTACGGCGACGATTTCCCCGTCCGACGCGACGGACAAGACCGTATTCTGGACTTCCTCCGACAGCAATATTGCTTCGGTTGATTCCAACGGCACCGTATCGGCCAATAACGTCGGAACAGCGACAGTCACGGCCAAAACCGAGGATGGAGGATATACCGCAGCCTGCGCGGTGACGGTCAAGCCCAACACCTACACTGTGACGGCCATCGCAGGGAACGGCGGTTCCGTGTCGGGCGGCGGCGTGTATCAAGCTGGCAGCGACGTGACAATAACGGCAACACCTTACGAGCACTATCATTTCGTGAACTGGACAAATGCAAGCGGCAATGTGATCGGAACCGGCAAGACTTATACCATCTACAACCTGAACGCCGACACAACCGTGTACGCCCACTTTGCGATTGACACCTTTACCGTAACTGTCAATTTCGGTACCGGCGGCACGGCAACCGGCGGCGGTACCTATCCTTACGGCACGGTCATTACCCTGACGGCTGCCCCAAATACAGGTTATCAATTTTCAAACTGGTCGGATGGCGCGCTGGAAAATCCACGAAGCTATACAGTGACACAGAATGCCACGCTGATGGCAGAGTTTGTGCCAAAGCCAATTACATGGACCTATACAACTCAAACGCCCGGAGATTATATGCACATTCATCCAACTGACAATACCGCGGCTTCGTATTATTATGAAAAAGGCGGTTTTCTCGAAAAAGGACGTGTTCAATATAATTTTACAACTCCATTAACTTTGTTCGCCGGAGATACCATTGCTATGTATAATCAAAATGGTTACGGGAATGAAGAAATCACAATTTACGGAGATAATCCGGATTGCGGTATTCTTGGCCTAACCGCTCGGCGCAACACATCCAATAAAGATAGTTATACATTATCAGAAAGCATGGTTTTACATTCCATGATAATTGTAGTTAAAAAAGCCAATTCCAACCACACCGACGGCAATGTTAAAGTTGAAATAACCACCAATGGGCATACCTTCGCATTAAATTCATCAGGAACGTCGGCAGGACAATAATGACAGTAAGGGAAAGGGCAGCCGGGTACAAAATCCGGCTGCCTGATCTATGGAAAAGCGGAACCGGTTCCGCTTTTGGAAAGGAGTGATTGCAATGCGAATCACTGAGTATGAAGTTAAGGTGGATGGCCAACATATTGGCTCAACGCCCATTGATGAACAAGCTGTCAACGCAGCGAAAGCCTATGCCGCTGAAAAAGGAACTGACGTATCTGTAACGGCCTTTATCGACGATGGACGCACCCGCGAAATCAATGTACATCCCGACGGCACCATCGACCGGCTTTGGGAAAAAAGCGGCACCACTATCACCCCTGGTTCTACCTATACAAATCATAACGGCAGCGATTATCTGTGTAAATCGATCCCCGATGATAACAGCGCCGAAATGGTACGCATAAAGGACGGCTGGACCCTCGTCGCTCATGGAATTCAAAAGTATGCCGACGGAACGATTGAATGGGACTATTCCACCGGCGGGCATTGGGTCAAAACCTCTCTGGAGGCAAAGCTTCAAACAGCCAAACAAGAAATGAAAGCTGCCGGGCCCAAGCAGCACAGCAGGGTCCGGCAAGCAGAAAGAGGATGAAGAAATGTTAAATGTATCTGTCCTGATGGGCCGTATGGTCAGTGATCCGGAACTGAAACACACGCCGAAAGGTGTCGCCGTCTCAACTTTTTCCATTGCGGTTGACCGGGATTACAAAAAGGAAGGACAGAGTCGGGAAACGGATTTTCTGGATGTTGTCTGCTGGCGCCACAACGCCGAATATGCCTGTAAGTACTTCCGGAAAGGTCAGTTGATTGCGGTCAAAGGGTCAATTCAGACACGAACATACACCGATACAAACGGAGATAAACGAAAGGCGGTCGAAATTGTCGCCGGCGACGTGTACGCCGCCTCTTTTCCTAAAAAGGACACTGAAAAAGCGAACGCAGAGCAATAACTCAAAATGAACACGGGAGGAATCAATCAACATGTCTGAAAAGTTGCAATACATCTTACAGCTTGCCTCACAGACGGCCCGGCGGATCACCGCAGGGCCGGAAGAGTGGGAATCTTTTCTCAACACCGCAGCACGACTATACAAATATCCATACCAGGATCAACTGCTTATTTACGCCCAGCGTCCCGACGCGACCGCCTGCGCGGCATACGACATATGGAATCAGCGGATGAGCCGATGGGTAAAACGCGGCTCGACCGGAATCGCATTGATTGCTGAAACTTCAAGGGGACTGCGGCTAAAATACGTTTTTGATGTTTCCGATACAAACGGAACAAAAAGAAGTAAAACGCCCTATCTCTGGCACATGACTCCTGAGAATGAGGCCGTTCTCACGGAGCTGCACAGCATGTATAACAATTCCGGAAAAAACCTTGCGGCCTGTCTGATGGACATTGCCGCGGCGACGGTTGAAGAACGGTATGAGGATTCACTTCCGGATCTCGTTCACTTTAAAAACAACAGCCTTCTGGAAGAATTGGACGAACAGAATATCAGTACCATTTTTCGGCAAACCATGACGGCCAGCGTCCAGTACGTTCTTTTATCACGGTGCGGCTATGATCCCAGGGCATACATTTCAGCAGACGATCTGCGCGGAATTGTAAATTTCAACACGTCAGCCACCCTCTCCTGTTTGGGAAACGGTACCGCAAAGCTCGCTGAAACAATTCTAAGGCAGATTGAACATACCGTTAAATTTCAGGGCAGGCAAAATCACCTTGAAAACCAGCATCGGCAGGAGTATAATGAAATCGAAGACAACTTTAACGCTTTAAATCGTAATTCTGTGAAGGAGGATTTGAGTCATGGAACTGACATATACGAAGAACGGGGATTATCTGATTCCGGATCTGAAGATGGACGAACAGCCGGAGGGAGAACTTGGGAAATACGGCAGAATGCGTCAGAAATACCTCAAGGAACACCGGAGCGGGATGTATACGGCGCTGATGCTCGACGGGAAGCTGTGGGCGCACCTGATGGAGATCGACCAGGCAGCAAACAGCAGGATGGAGCAGATCACCAAAGATCTGGCGAAACAGCGCGGAGTGACCGAAGCATTGAAAGCCAACGACCAGATGCGCTGGGTACAGGAAATGAACAACATTCAGATGGCGGCGGAGGAAATCGTCCGGGACGAACTGATTTACAGTTAAACAGCAATTCTGAAACGGCGGATGCAGCATCCGTCGTTTTGTCATCTTCGGAGCCAAACCCACCCGAACCTCAGCAGCTCAGCTTATTCCCAACGGTTGAGGAACAGGTGGAATTAATAGCACAATCCAAAGCGGAGGCGAAAGCCCCCGCTTTTCTATTTGCCGGGGTCAACGACACTGTTGTAGACCGAATCCTCTCAAGCGGAGGAAGTGAGATTAACAGTCCTCTTCGAATTTACGCGCAATATCAGGAGGGACGCTCTGCGGAGAAAATCGCACAGTTTCTCAAAAAAGAGTACGGACAGGGCGGCAAGGGATTCACCATTAACGGCGCGCCCTATTCCCTCTGGTTCAACGAAACAGGCATCACAGTTGGCAGCGGGCAATCTGCTCTCCATTCCGGAGATCAGTCTCATTTGACCTGGGAAGAAACAGAAAAGCGAATCCGGACTCTGGTGGAGAGGGGCCGCCTCCTCCCTGCTGAACATTTTGCAGAAGCACGGGAAAATGAGTTTCATGAACTCGCCGTGAATCTATGGTACCTTCGCCAGAATTTCAGTGAAGTCGCCGTACAAAATGATTTTCTGCCAACAATTGGCGAAATGTTCTTTCACCGCGGAGGCTTTCCGGAAAACGTTGCCGAGATCTATGATACTTTAAAAACAGCAGACGGCCTTTCAACCGTTGCAAGCGAAATGCAGAATTTCTGCGATGCCTATCGGCAGAACCATGATCTACTGAGATTTCATTACCACCGGCCCTCCGAAGCTCTGGAAAAGCTGAAGCTGTTACAAAAACCGGCAGTAACATTTTCATCATCACCTGCCTTTTCGGAGGAACGTCCGACTTTTATTACTCAGGATGAGCTGGACAAATATTTCACCAAGGACAAGGATTATTCGGAAGCCAGAATCAATCTTTATATTTTCTTTCGAACGCACATGAGCCGCAAGGAAAAGCAGGATTTTCTCAAACATTTTTATGGAGACGGCGGCAGCGGAGACCGAATCTGTGACACTTGGCATGACAGCAAAGGATTAAAAATAGAGCGCTCCGACCGGGATGGAAAATACGCGTCCGTATTTCTGAAATGGCCCAAGGTGGAACAGCGAATCAGCGACCTGATTGCTTTAGGGCAATTCATGACGCCCGAGGACATCGCGAATATTCCGGACTTTGAGCGAAAAGTCCTTGCGAGAAAGGTTGACTCTTTCTTTTATTACGCGCAGATCGACTGCCCCTACGAGCCGGAAGACTTCGGAATCGGATGGAAAAATGCACTTTCGATGCTCCGTGATCCGGAACAAACGGAACAGCTTTTGTCCCTGCTGAAAAATTCTATTCCTAACTTATCCTCTGAAATGCGCGGATACGAGGAATGCCTTGCGGCTTATCGCGACCTCACCGCGTATCAGGCCGGTACTTATACGTTACTCACGCCATCGGCAGATACGTCCAACGTGCTGAAAGCCAATAACGGGCAGCTATCGTTTCAAACATCCACAGAGCCAAAGGAAGAAGCAAAACATACCCCTGCTCTAGCTGAACCAAGTAGTTCCCCTCAATATGTACCTGAGCTTTCGGACGTTCCGGGCTACCTGGATCTCAGGCTGGAATATCCGAATCACATCATCGGAATCCAATCCGGAGATCTGATTCTGTTCTTTGGGAAAGATGCCGAAGCCGCAGCGCCCGCGCTGGAAACAAAAGTTTTGACTTTTGATATTCCGGAGCTGGGCGAAACTCCTGTCACCGGCTATTCACTTGGATGGGCGGCGGCAGGCGAAACTCTTCTTTTACACGGTCACAGCGTAACTTTTGCGAAACCCAGCGCAGACGGTTACGAACTCATCAAATCCCTTGAAGTCTCCGATTATATCCCACTTGGGATAAAACTGGAGGAAGACGGACGGATTTTCACAATTGAAAGCATCAATTATGATACCGGTTCCGTCAGTTTACAGGACAACACTTTTGTTGATAACACCGGTTTTCCGATTTTCCGGGTTGAAACCGTCCGGACGGTTCGCGAATGGGTTCTGGAACAGAATAAAATTGATACGGAACAGCAAATTGAAACAGGAACGGCCCTCAACGGAGAATATTTCTCTGTCGTTCCGAAACCGCAAAACTTCCGCATTACAAACGACGACCTTGGCGCGGGGGGGCCGAAAGTCAAATACCGGTTTAATATTGCCGCAATTCAGACACTTCGAATGATTGAATTTGAGAATCGCACGGCGACGCCGGAAGAACAGGAAACGCTCTCCCGCTATGTCGGGTGGGGCGGTATTCCGCAGGCATTCGACGAGAAGAACGATTCCTGGTCAAAGGAATATGCGGAATTAAAAGAACTGCTCACCGGCGAAGAATATGCCGCCGCCCGCGCTTCCGTCCTGAACGCGCACTACACTTCCCCTACCGTGATCAACGGAATTTATTCAACGTTAGAGCGTTTCGGCTTCCACACCGGAAACATCCTTGAACCGGCCTGCGGGGTCGGCAACTTCTTCGGCCTGATTCCGGGCAGCATGGAAAAAAGCAAGCTCTACGGCGTCGAACTGGACAGCATCACCGGGCGTATCGCCCATCAGCTTTACCCAAAAGCAAATATCACGGTCAACGGTTTCGAAAAGACGGAATTTCCAGATGACTTCTTTGACCTGATGGTAGGCAACGTACCGTTCGGCGGGTATCAACTGGCAGACCGGCGGTATGACCGGTACAAATTCCAGATTCATGACTATTTTATTGCAAAATCACTTGATAAGGTTCGGCCGGGCGGCGTGATGGCCTTTTTAACGTCGAAAGGGACGATGGACAAACAGAACCAGGACGTCCGGCGATATATCGCGCAGCGCGCGGAGCTTCTAGGCGCGGTGCGCCTGCCGAATACCGCGTTTCTGAAAAACGCCGGCACGGAGGTTACGTCCGACATTCTGTTTTTCCAAAAGCGCGACCGGCTCTCTTTCGAGGAACCGAACTGGCTGGAAATTGGAACGACAGAGGACGGTGTTCCGGTCAACCGATATTTTTTAGAGCATCCGGAAATGATGCTTGGAACGATGGCGTTCAGCAGCCGGATGTACGGCAATGAAAAAGAAACAACCTGCAATCCCCTGGAGGGAGTTGATTTTGAGGAACAACTCAGAGCGGCTCTCTCTTTTGTTATCGTCCCGAATCAGGAAACACTGGCTGTCGATGATCTGCTTTCAGAGGAAAGGAAAGACAACGCCGAGCGTGAACCGATTCCTGCCGATCCGGATGTGCGTAATTTCAGCTACACGCTTGTAACCAATAGTCTCTATTTTCGAGAAAACTCTGTGATGAACCCCGTCGACCTTCCGACGGTTACGCTGGAGCGCGTGCGCGGCATGGTCAAATTGCGGGACTGCACCCGAAAACTGATTGACCAGCAGCTACACGGCGCGGACGATATGGAGATTCAGGCAAGTCAAAAGCAGCTTAACACTCTATATGATTCATTTACAAAAAAGTACGGCTTGATTAACAGCACCGGCAACCGCCGTGCGTTTGATCAAGATTCCTCCTATTCTTTGCTTTGCTCACTGGAAATAATCGACGAGGACGGAAATCTGGAACGCAAGGCAGACATGTTCACGAAACGTACGATTCGCCAGCAGACGGTTGTAACCTCCGTCGAAACCGCAAGTGAAGCGCTGACGGTTTCTCTTTCGGAACGAGCAGGCGTCGATCTGGACTACATGCAGCAGTTGACCGGGTTCTCTCAGGATAAAATCATTTCCGACCTGCAGGGCGTCATCTTTCAAGATCCGAAAGCAGAAATCGCATCCCGTTTCCAATGGGTAACGGCGGATGAGTACCTTTCAGGAAACGTCCGCAAAAAGCTGGAAATAGCAAGAGAAGCGGCAAAACGCAATCCGGAGTTTTCAATTAACGTAGCAGCTCTTGAAAAGATTCAGCCCAAAGAACTTACCGCTTCGGAAATCAGCGTCCGGCTCGGCGCAAACTGGATCGAACCGGAGTATATCGATCAATTCCTTTATAAAACTTTTGAAACACCGCTTTCCCTGCAAAATGAAAAGGGAATCCGGACTCGGTATTCTCCTGTTTCCGGCGTTTGGAACATCAGCGGCAAAGGATCCGACAGTTGGAACAACGTCCAGGTCTATACAACTTACGGAACCAGCCGTATCAATGCTTACAAAATTCTGGAAGACACCCTTAATATGAAAGCCGTCAAGGTGTTTGACAAAAAAATCGGGCCGGACGGAAAAGAACATCAGGAATTGAACCCAAAAGAAACGACGCTTGCCCAGCAAAAGCAGGACGCGATTAAGGAGGCCTTTCAGAACTGGATATGGAGCGATCCGGAACGCCGTGAAAATCTCTGTAAAAAATATAACGTCCTCTTTAATTCCACGCGGCCCCGGGAGTATGACGGAAGCCACCTCACCTTCCCGGGGATGAATCCGGAGATTAAATTAATGCCCCATCAACTGGGCGCCGTCGCTCATGTTCTATATGGCCATAACGCGCTGCTCGCCCATTGCGTGGGCGCGGGAAAAACGTATGAAATGATTGCGGCGGCTATGGAAACCAAGCGACTCGGTCTTTGCAGCAAAAGTCTGTTTGTCGTTCCGAACCACCTTACCGAACAGTGGGGCGGCGATTTCCTTCGGTTATACCCCGGAGCGAACATTTTGGTTGCAACGAAAAAAGACTTTGAACCGGCAAGGCGGAGGAAATTCTGCGCCCGCATTGCTACCGGAAACTTTGATGCGGTCATTGTCGGATTCACTCAATTTGAAAAAATCCCGGTGTCCAAAGAACGCCAGGTACTGATGATTCAAGGTCAGATTGAGGACATCGAATTCGCAATCGACCAGGCTAAGGAGGAAAAAGGAGAAAACTTCACCGTCAAGCAGATGGAGAAAACCCGAAAATCCCTAGAGGCCCGTTTGGAACGTCTCAACGACGACAGCCGCAAGGATGACGTCGTTACTTTTGAAGAACTTGGCGTCGACCGACTGTTTGTTGACGAGGCGGACAACTACAAAAATCTGTTTCTCTACACCAAGATGCGCAACGTAGCCGGAATCGGGCAGACAGAGGCACAGAAATCAAGCGACATGTTCATGAAGTGCCGTTATATGGACGACCTCACCGGAGGGAAAGGTATTGTCTTTGCGACCGGAACACCGGTCAGCAACAGTATGACGGAACTTTATGTGCGCCCGTAAGGGTATATATCAAAAACCGCCTTTAGCAAGCGGCAGGTAAAATATCAGGAAAGGACGGTGAAATTACACCTGTCATCCCACAACTTATCCGGATGGGGAAACCCGATGG
>NZ_VWXL01000028.1 GCF_009746625.1 Caproicibacter fermentans | reverse complement strand
TTTATCTTTAGCAGGCGGATGTCTAACATGATGCGATTGCCGATTGTAACAGGAAAGTTTACTCATTTGACACCGCCTGACGTCTAACACGTTGCGATAATCTTACGAATCTGTTCGTAAATATCCTGTTCCGTGAATAAATCGCCGATCCTTTGACCGCCAAATTGCTTTAAGATTTCTTCCTCAGCTTTAGCTGAAATTTCACGAAAAGCACTTTCCCGCAACTGCTGAACATAATTTTCATCAATAATCATATTGCTTTCCTTTCTGCTCAAATGTCTACCCGGTTTCTGAATAGAGCAGACATCTTGCCGTTGAACTCTGGATAATTGCTCACGCAAACGATAGTTTTCATCCTTTAAAGCTTCCAACTCCAACAACTGCAAAATCAGATTTTCTTTATCTTTCTGCAGACGTTGAATTTCCAAACGCAGCTGTCTGGTTTTGTCCTTCGGTTCTGTACCCATGCCGCAATGGCCTTCGGGCAGCTTTTTGGCTGCCCGAAGGCTCATGATGCGTTCTTTCAGGATAGGATGATTGTAAAGCGTAGCCTTTGATACACCGGCTTCCACAGCCACGGTACTGAAATTGATAGATTTGTTTTTAGCTCGTTTTAGGCGATCAATTGCTGTGTTGACTCTGGCAACCGTTTCACATCTTTTTCTGTCAGCACAGATTTTCAAACCTTCCGTATTTCTTCGAATTTCTTTCTTAACCATTGATCTGTACCTCCAAACTTTCTACCAAAGGCTTTAAATATCTGTACTTGACATATTGACGCTGCCAGTCTCTTTCGCGGCCTAATGCCTGAAACCGTGTCATCTCCTGTTCCATCAAATCCAATTCCGTACGCAGCACCGGATAAAAACTGGCCTCCGTAACGTAGTTGGGGCAGTTGTAAAAAAAACAACCATCTCCATCCGTGCAGTTGCCCCGCCTGAAATCATACAGGCACACGCCATTTGGCAAAGGGTTGAAGCTCATGGATTTAGACAGTTGCGAGACAACATCCTCAATTTCCTGTTCTGTTCGCCCTTTAAAGCATGCATCCAATTTGCCGCGTATTTCAGCGGCTCTCAACCCAGCCAGCTTCGCTTTGGGGCTCAAAATCACCTCCGAATAGATTTCTTTTACTTCTTCTTCCTGCAAGGTGAGGTAGTGCGAAGTCATCTCAATGGAAACATGGGCAAACTGTTTCATAATATAGGCAATGGGCATTTTACGCTTGATCAGTTCACGCACATAAGTGGCCCTGAATTGATGACTTGTCAGCGGATAAAGGTTACCCTGGTTATCCCGGATATCCCAGCGCCTGATAAACGGCTTGAGGCGCATGACTCCATACAGATCAGTTTTGTATACGACGACCTTGTTGTGAAAAGGTTGGGATCTGGTTAAAAACAACTCATGGAGGCCGCTTTCCTGTCTTAACGGTTCGGAGTAATCGCTTAGTTCCTGAATGACGTCCTGTACCAATTGGTTGATAAAAACCTTGTGTACAACCGGTTCCGCCCGTTCCGTCTTGCTCAGCAGGACTTCCATATAGGAGTGACCGTCATCAGTGACATGAACGCAGCCATCCCGGATGGAAAGGACCTCATTGATCCGCAGGCCGGTCTGACTTTGAATGATGATCCCTGCTTTTGTCAGAATATCCGTTTCCCTGTTCACTGCGTAAAAGAGGATTTTATTGAAAATTTCCTCCGGAATCGGTTTGAATTTATCTGCTTTTGGACCCCACGTACTTCTGGAACCCCAAAGGTCGCTGGCAGATGCCTGCAGAAAAAGATTATCCTGTGTAACAGCCCATCCCTTGATTTGCCCGATCTGTATAATCTGCTGCACAATGCGGGAACGCTTGAAGCCGACTGTCTGCTTGTATTGCCTGGCATCCTTCAGCCACAGTGCATAATCCAAAAATATTTCTTTGGTGATTTCCCGAAAGCTACCGATGCTGTTGAGCTTACAGTATTCGATAAATGCCGGCAGAACGCCATTGATCTCATGGTGAACAGAAAAGGGTTTGATCTGGCTAAGCCTGTAGTAGGCAAATTGTTTTACGACCCATTTCATTTCTTCATTTTCGATGTATCCGAAACGGATATGTTTATGTGTGCTGGCCAGATTTTTTCGTGGAATAAAGGGCGACATATCCCACATA
>NZ_VWXL01000027.1 GCF_009746625.1 Caproicibacter fermentans | reverse complement strand
CTGCGTGTGTAAGCACGGTAACGTGTTCAGCTTGGCAGTACTAATAGGCCGAGGGCTTGACCATATTTTTGGTTCGCCCGTTCGTTTCTCTTTTTCTGCTTCCAGTTTTGTTCAGTTTTGAGGGTACCCTTTGTGCCCCAGAAATAGTTGGTATCGATTGCGATGAGGGTACACCCGTTCCCATTCCGAACACGGAAGTTAAGCTCATCTGCGCCGAAGATACTTGGCTGGTAACGGCCCGGAACAATAGGTGATGCCGACATTTTATAAGCTCCTGCTACAGTCCTGTAGCAGGAGCTTTTTGTCGTCAAACTCGCCCCCCACCCTGTACCCCACGCTTTGATTCCCTTCCGCAACAGAAAAATGCTTCAGCTTTCACTTTGCTTCCCGTGCGGGGATGGATAGGGGATGAAAAGCGGTTGCAAGTGTGGGAAAGCTCCAAGTGCCTTGAGGCGCTTCCAATATGAAAAATGCTTGACAAATGCCTGAAAATAGAATACTATACTTACATAACATATATAAATACTAATATTAAGAGAGGGGCTTTCAAGATGGATTTTATGGAATTTTACGGCAGAAGTAACAAGGAAATGCTGCGAGGAATGTGCGGCATCCTGTGCTTTGCTATGCCCGGAATGCGTCAGGCCCGATCTGTTCTGTTATTGTAAATACTTTTGCAAACAGAATAGAAAGCGGGCCGTCAGAAATGTTTCTGCCGGTCTTTTTTATATCTGTTTTAAGGAACGAAAATAATAATTATTAATAAAAAAGGAGTTAAGTTATGAGCAACAGAAAATTAGGTTTTGATACTTTACAGGTGCAGTCAGGGCAAGAGCCGGACCCGGCGACGGGTGCCCGGGCGGTTCCGATTTATCAGACGACCTCCTATGTTTTCAAGAACACAACGGAGGCGGAAGACCGCTTTGCCTTGACAGAGTCAGGCAACATTTATTCCCGCCTGACCAACCCGACAACGGAAGTCTTCGAAAAACGAATCGCCGCGCTGGAAGGAGGAACGGCGGCCATCGCGGTGGCGTCCGGTGCGGCGGCCATCACCTATGCTGTTTTAAACCTTGCCCAAAGCGGCGATGAAATCGTGTCCGCAAGCACGCTTTACGGCGGAACTTACAGCCTGTTTGCTCATACGCTGCCGAAATACGGGATTCATACCGTATTTGTAAATCCGGATGATGTCGGCAATTTTGAAAAGGCGATTACGCCAAAAACAAAAGCAATCTATTTTGAAACACTCGGAAATCCTTCCATTCATATCATCGATTTCGATGCGGTTGCGGAAATCGCGGAAAAGCACGGCGTCCCGATCATTGTGGATAATACGTTTGCAACCCCATATTTGTTCCGTCCTTTGGAGCACGGCGCGGCGGTAGTGGTTCATTCCGCGACCAAATTCATTGGTGGACACGGCTCATCCATCGGCGGAGTCATCGTCGAAGGCGGAAACTTCGACTGGAAAAACGGAAGGTTCCCGGGCTTTACCGAGCCGGACGAAAGCTATCACGGCATTTGCTTTGCGGATTTGGGCGGCTCCGCGTTCTGCACGAAGATTCGCGCACAACTGCTGCGTGACCTCGGCGCATGCCTGTCTCCATTTAACGCTTTCTTATTCCTGCAGGGCTTGGAAACGCTCTCTCTGCGGGTCGAGAAGCATGTTTCAAATTCAATCAAGGTAGCCGAATTTCTCTCCCAAAATTCAAAAGTTCAGGAAGTCAATTATCCTCTGCTGTCAGGGAATCCATACTATGAATTGGCAAAAAAGTATTTTCCGAAAGGAGCGGGTTCCATTTTTACGTTCTCGGTCAAGGGGGATGTGGATGCCGCGAAAAAAGTGATTGACAGCCTTGAAATTTTTTCCCAGCTGGCAAACGTGGCCGACGCGAAGTCGCTGGTGATCCATCCTTCCACGACCACGCACCAGCAGCTGACGCCGGAGGAGCAAAGGGCCGCAGGGTTTGGGCCGGAAACCATCCGACTTTCGATTGGCCTGGAGGACCCGGACGACTTGATCTGGGATTTGAATCAGGCGCTTAACAGGGCGATTCCGGGCTAAGTGGAGGAGAAGTGAAAGTGAGGAATGCGAGCGCATTCCTCACTTTTAACGCCGACAAATCTACGCCATCACGTTTTTTAAAGTGCCCAGCTTTTCAATGGATACCTGAACCTCGTCCCCGGCTTTCAGCCAGCGCCGCTTTCCCTCCGGCATCCCTTGAATTACGCCGCAGGGCGTGCCGGTAAAAATCAGGTCTCCCGGCTTTAACGTCATGTATTGAGAAATGTAACTGACAATAGTCGCGCAGTCGAAAATCATGTCACACGTGTTGCCGGACTGGCGAAGCTCGCCGTTGACGCGGCTCTCGATTCTCAAAGACTGCGGGTCGCCGATTTCATCCGCCGTTGTGATGCACGGTCCGACGGGGGCAAAGCCGTCGCAGGTTTTGCCAAGCAGCCATTGATGCGTGCGGAACTGCAGATCGCGCGCGGAAAGATCGTTGCCGGGCGCATACCCGAATACGCAGGACAACGCTTCCTGTTTCGGAATGTCTCGCGCCTCTTTGCCGATGACGATAACCAGTTCGGCCTCGTAATCGAATTGTTCCGCCGTATTGGGAAGGGAAATCCTCTGCCGGTGGGCGGCAAGCGCGTTGTTGTATTTGTTAAACAGCACCGGGTATTCCGGAATCTCCATCTTGATTTCGGAAGTGTGGTTCCTGTAGTTCAAGCCGACGCAAAGTATTTTTTCCGGCTTTGTAACGCACGGCAGATAAGCGATTCCCGGTTCCGGGACAGACGCCGCGTCCGAGCCGGAGAGCCGGCGCAGAGTTTGCAAAGCGGCGTCGCCGCCTGAAATGACCTCCTCCATGGACGACGGGGCTTTCCCGCCCGAAGCCTCAGCACAGTCGATGATTCCTTTTTCCGTCCGGATTCCGAACCGCTGCTCCCCGCTGCGCTCAAACTGCATCAGTTGCATTTTGATTCCTTCCTCATCGTTTACTTGATTTGCCGGCAGACTCCGGCTGATTTGTTTTCCATTATAGCATGTTCCCGAGGACCGTTCAACGTCGGGGCGAAACGGCTCCGATTGAGTTTGTTTACCGCTTATGCTATAATAACAAAATACGCCTTAAAGGCAGGCGAGGAAAATGATTCGCGGCGGCTCGGCAAGTTGAATCTGGTCCTTGGCGCGTTCCGTTTTCAGATGCTGCCGCAAATCTCTCTTTTTTTCGTTTCAAACGAGTCAAATCTTTTTTTTCAGGGAATCCTGTTAACGGCCTCCAGTCCCTAACCATCGTATTCTGGAACGAAGTTTTTTCCGCAAAATTTGTCCGGTCGGATTCCGGCGCGAAAAACCTGCTGCGACACTGTTCTCCCTGGGCGCCGTGGCGGCTTTGGGCTGCGCCGTCGGATCCCCTCCTTTTTTCCGCCCGGTGTCCTGACGGCCTTCAACCTGTCGGCAGGCGCTGCAATCGTTCCGCTTGGGGTCAGAATGACAGCTTTCCCCGTGAAGGACAAGTCGTAATCGCTTTTAGAGGGAAGTGCGGAGGCCGGCCCCGGAAACGGGGCCGGCATTTTGCGGTTCCGGATTGCGCTCCTCCGTCTTTTCCTCCGGTGAATCTTTAAATTTTATCCCGCAATCCGGGAAATTCCCTTGACTATTAGGGATTTCTGTATATAATATATATTGATTTTTTACAGTGAATTTATCAAGAAAAACATGAAAATCAAAGAATTACGAAGAATTTTTAAGCTAAACTTGTGAAATTCATGGAATACAATGATTTTTCAGTGGTTTTTTTGAAAAAATCATGATTTTTCTAATAATAAATAATTTTGGAAAGGTCGGGTGTTACGGTTGGAAAACAAGCTGAAACTTTACGGTTTCAACAATCTCACCAAATCGCTCAGCTTTAACATTTACGATGTCTGCTACGCAAAAAGCGCGCGGGAACAGCGCGATTATATTGCTTATATAGACGAACAGTATAACTCGGAGCGCCTGACCGATATCCTTTACCACGTGACGGAGATGATCGGCGCGCAGGTGTTGAATGTCAGCAAACAGGACTACGATCCGCAGGGGGCCAGCGTCGCGTTTCTGATCGCCGAGCAGGCGTTTCCGCCGGACCAGATCGATAGCTCCTGCAATCTGGGCAGCGGCGTTCTCCGCGGCCCGGGCAACGAGGTTGTGGCGCACCTGAATAAAAGCCACGCGACCGTGCACACTTATCCGGAATATCACCCGGACAACGCGATCGCGACGTTTCGGGTGGACATCGACATTTCCACCTGCGGGGAGATTTCCCCGCTTAATACGCTCAATTACCTGATCGGCAGCTTCGACTCTGACATTATCACGGCGGATTACCGCGTGCGCGGCTTTACCCGTGATTTCAGCGGCAAAAAACTGTTTATCGACCACAAGATTGCGTCCATACAGGATTACATCGACGCCAGGACTCTGTTAAAATACGATGCGATCGACGTCAATGTTTATCAGGCGAATCTGTTTCATACGAAATTATTGATTAAGGATATTGATTTGCAGAATTATTTGTTTAACACGGATGTTTATGAGCTTCCGCCGAAGCTGCGCCTGACCATTACGGAGAACCTGCGCAGGGAAATGATTGAAATTTTCAGCGGGGCAAACGTTTATGACGATTCCACGGGGGCAGAACATTGACGGGGCAGGAGCGGGCTCCGCTGCTGGAGGCCCTGAACCGCTTTAAGGATATGCGCATCGTTCCGTTTGACGTACCCGGCCACAAACGCGGCAGGGGAAACCCGGAGCTCAGGGAGTTCCTCGGTGAAAAATGCCTGACGGTTGATGTGAATTCGATGAAGCCGCTGGACAATCTCTGCCATCCCTCCTCCGTCATCCGGGACGCGGAAGAGCTTGCGGCAGATGCTTTCGGGGCGCATCACGCCTTCTTTATGGTAAACGGCACGACCTCCGCGGTGCAGAGCATGGTGATGAGCGCCTGTAAAAAGGGTGAGAAAATTATTATGCCGCGCAACGTGCACCGCAGCGCGATCAGCGCGCTGATTCTGTGCGGAGCGGTTCCGGTTTACGTCAATCCCGGCATTGACCGGCGGCTTGGGATCTCTCTTGGAATGTCGCTTGGCGACGTAAAGAGAGCTATCGAGGAAAATCCGGACGCCAAGGCCGTCTTTGTCAACAATCCGACTTATTACGGGATTTGTTCCGATTTAAAATCCATTGTAAAGCTGGCCCATGAACACAACATGCTCGTGCTGGCAGACGAAGCGCACGGCGCGCATTTTTATTTCGGGGAAGGGCTTCCCGTGTCCGCCATGGCTGCGGGCGCCGATCTGGCGGCGGTGAGCATGCATAAATCGGGCGGCTCCCTGACGCAGAGTTCCCTCTTACTTACCGGTCCGGCGGTGGACGAAAGTTATGTCGACCAGATCATCAATCTGACACAGACCACCAGCGCCTCTTATCTTTTGATGTCGTCGCTGGACGTTTCGCGCAGATACCTTGCGCTGCGCGGCGTGGAAACGTTCCGCCGCGTCATCGCCATGGCGGAATACCTCCGCGCGGAGATCAACCGCATCGGCGGATATTACGCGTTCTCGCGCGAGCTGATCAACGGGGAAAGCGTTTTTGATTTTGACGTGACCAAGCTGTCCGTTCATACGCTGGATATCGGTCTTGCCGGAATCGAGGTATACGACCTGCTCCGCGACGAATACGACATACAGATTGAATTAGGCGACATCGGGAATATTCTCGCCTACATCTCCATGGGGGACCGGTCGCTTGACGCGGAACGGCTGGTAGCGGCGCTTTCCGAAATCAAGCGCCGCTACGAGCGCGACAAGTCCGGTTTGCTTACGCAGGAATACATCAGGCCCCAGGTGGTCGAAAGGCCGCAGAAGGCCTTCTACGCCGAAAAGGAGCCTGTTCCGGTGGAGCAAAGCGCGGGCCGCATCAGCGGGGAATCCGTCATGTGCTATCCGCCGGGAATTCCGGTGATCGCGCCGGGGGAAAGAATCACCCCTGAAATCGTGGAATATATTCTGTATGCGGATGAAAAGGGCGCCATGCTGACCGGAATGAGGGATGCAAGTTTGAAAACGATACAGGTTTTGAAGGAGGGTTGACGGTGGAATTGTGGTTTACTGAAAAACATACGGAGAACGTCCATTTTTCCATCAAGGTCGACCGCCAGCTATACAGCGGTCAGAGCGAATTCCAGCGGATCGATATTTTTGAGTCCCCGGAGTTCGGCCGCTTTTTGACGCTCGACGGTTTTATGATGCTGACGGAAAAGGACGAATTTGTCTATCATGAAATGATCGCTCATGTGCCGATGGCCGTGCACCCGCACGCGAAACACGTTCTGGTCATCGGGGGCGGGGACGGCGGCGCGGTGCGCGAGCTGACGCGATACCCCGGCGTTGAGCGGATCGACCTGGTGGAAATCGACCGGGAGGTTGTTAAGGCCTGCAAAACATATCTGCCGCAGACCGCCTGCAGACTGGATGACCCGCGGGTGCACATTTATTATGAAGACGGACTCCGCTATGTTCGCGACATACGGAGCGAGTATGATTTGATTCTGGTGGATTCAACCGACCCGTTCGGGCCGGGGGAGGGCCTTTTTACCAAGGAATTTTACGGCAACTGCTACAAGGCGCTCCGGGAAGACGGAATTCTGGTCAATCAGCAGGAAAGCCCGTTTTACCGCAACGACGCCGTCGCCATGCAGCGCGCGCATCAGAGAATCGTGCAGTCGTTTCCAATCAGCCGCGTTTATCAGGCGCACATTCCAACCTATTCCTCCGGTCATTGGCTGTTTGGATTTGCCTCTAAAAAATACCGTCCGGTGGAGGATTTAAATGCGGAGGAATGGAATCGTTTGGGTCTTGCGACCCGATACTATAATACGAAGCTGCACATCGGCGCGTTTTCGCTGCCGACCTATGTTAACGGCCTGCTGGAAAAAGTAGAGCCGCTTAAGGAAGAAGAGTAGGATAAAGGAGGCATCCAGAGAATGGGGAAAGCACTGATCATCGGAGCGGGGGCCGTGGCGAGCGTTGTGGCTCACAAATGCTGCCAGAACCCCGATGTTTTTGAGGAAATCTGCATTGCCAGCCGCACCAGAAGCAAATGCGAAGCGTTAAAAAAGGAACTGGACGGCGGCAGAACGAAAGTGGAGACCGCGCGGGTGGACGCGGACAAGGTGCCGGAGCTTGTCCAATTAATCAGGGAGGTGAAGCCGGACATCGTCATCAATGTGGCTCTGCCGTACCAGGATCTGACCATCATGGACGCATGCCTGGAAACAAAGGCGGACTACCTTGACACCGCGAACTACGAGCCGCCGGAAACCGCGCATTTCGAATATAAATGGCAGTGGGATTACCGGGATCGCTTTGAAAAAGCGGGCGTTACCGCAGTGCTGGGCAGCGGCTTTGACCCCGGCGTAACCGGCGTCTTTTCCGCCTATGCGCAAAAGCATTATTTTGATGAGATTCACTCCATCGACATTGTCGACGCGAACGCCGGCGATCACGGGTATAAATTCGCGACGAACTTCAATCCGGAAATCAACATCCGCGAAGTCAGCGCCAAGGGCAGCTACTTTGAAAACGGGAAGTTCATTGAAACGGAACCGATGGAGATCAAAAGAGTATACGACCTGCCGCAGATCGGCCCAAAAGACATTTATCTGCTGCACCACGAGGAGCTCGAGTCCCTCGCGCTGAATATGAAGGGAATCAAGCGCATCCGTTTCTGGATGACATTTTCCCAGAGCTATCTGGACCACCTCAGGGCGCTCGAGGACGTCGGCATGACGTCGATTGAGCCGATTGAATTCGAGGGCAAACAGATTGTGCCGCTCCAGTTCTTGAAAGCGGTTCTGCCGGACCCGTCCTCCCTCGGCCCCAGAACCAAGGGCAAAACCAACATCGGGTGTATTTTCCAGGGCGTAAAGGACGGAAAAGAACGCACCTATTATGTTTATAATATCTGCGATCATCAGGAATGCTACCGCGAGGTCGGCAGCCAGGCCGTCGCTTATACGGCCGGAGTTCCGGCGATGATCGGCGCGATGATGGTTCTGACCGGCAAATGGAAAAAAGCGGGCGTTCACAATGTGGAGGAATTTGATCCCGACCCGTTCATGGAGGCGATGAACCGCTGCGGCCTTGCCTGGCACGAGGACTTCGCGCCGGAGCTGATCGGCTGATGCGGCAGGAAGCAGGGTTTGATCCGATGATTCCGCCCACTCCGTGCTATGTGGTTGACGAGCAGCTGCTGACCCAAAACCTGAAAATTCTCGGCTCCGTCCGGAAAGAAACCGGCTGCCGGATCCTGCTGGCGCAGAAAGCGTTTTCGATGTTTTCCGTCTATCCGCTGATCGGGAAGTACCTGGACGGCGCGGCTTCCAGTTCTCTGTTTGAGGCGCGGCTCGCGCGGGAAGAGATGGGAAAGGAAGTCCATATTTATGCACCGGCCTATCGGGACGATGAATTTGGGGAGATTTTAAAATACAGCGACCATATCGTGTTCAATTCGTTCAGCCAATGGGAAAAGTACCGCGCGGCAGTGCGGGAATGCCCGCGGAAAATCAGCTGCGGAATCCGGGTCAATCCGGAGTATTCCGAGATTGAAACCGGTATTTACGACCCCTGCGGGGAGTTTTCCCGCTTGGGGGTTACGCTCTCAAACTTCCGGCCGGAAGAACTGGACGGAGTCGAGGGACTTCACTTTCATACCCTGTGCGAACAGGGCGCGGAAACGCTCGACCGCACGCTGCGCGTATTTGAAGAAAAATTCGGCCGGTTTTTATCCGCGATGAAATGGGTGAATTTCGGCGGCGGGCACCACATTACAAAGCCGGGGTACAACCTTGCGTTGCTGAAAGACTGCATCCGCAGGGTGCGGGACAAATACGGCGTGCAGGTTTATCTGGAACCCGGCGAGGCAATCGCGCTGAATACGGGCTTTTTGATTTCCACCGTACTGGACGTAACGGAGAACGGAATGGGGATCGCCATTCTGGACACCTCCGCGGCATGCCATATGCCGGACGTCCTAGAAATGCCCTATCGTCCGGAAATTGTGGGCGCGGGCCGGCCGGGGGAACTGCAGATTACGTATCGTCTGGGCGGGCCGACCTGCCTGGCGGGCGATGTGATCGGAGATTATTCCTTTCGGGAGCCTTTAAAGCCCGGCGACCGTCTGGTGTTTTGTGACATGGCAATTTATTCCATGGTGAAAAACAACACGTTTAACGGGATCGGTCTGCCGGCGATTCTTCTGTACGGTGAATCCGAAGGCTTTCGCATGGTGCGTCAGTTCGGCTATGAAGATTTTAAAACACGGCTTTCCTGAAAAAAGAAAGTAAAGCGCTCTTGAAAAAGGGCGCTTTTTTTATGGCTTGATTACAAAATTTTTATAATTCTCCGTTTGATTGTTAGTCCCGAGCGGTGCGTGATATGATAGGAAAACAGTCATTTATTTACAAATTTCATAACATATTTTAGCGAAAAAAAGCTAAAAATATTGCAGCAAAGGATTTTTTTATGACACAAAACAGAACATTACAAAAAAGCGACAAATTTAAGAAAAAGCTACAGCTTCGCGGCAAGCTGATCCTGATGGTCGGCTTGCTGCTCTGCGCAACCATGCTGGCGCAGATGATCCTTGCTTATTACAAGCTTGACCAGAGCTACAATAAATCCATTCAATCCATGAAAAACGATTACGACAAGAACATTCGCAGCGAGACTCAGACGGTTGTCAGTTTGCTTCAAGCGGTTTACGACCGTTACCAGAACGGGGAGCTTACTCAATCACAGGCTGTCACAAACTGCATTTCCGTTATTCGCGCCGCAAGCTATAACGGGGACGAAGGCTATTTTTGGGCAGACGCCGCCGACGGCGTCTGCGTCGCCCACAAGAACCCAAAATATGAGGGCCTCCAGCGCATGAACGATCAGGATCAGTACGGGACCTGTTATATCAAAAATCTGATCGCGGCCGGCAGTCAGACAAACGGCGGATATTCGGAATTTTATTTTTCTAAGCCGGGTGTGGCCCAGCCAGTACTAAAACGCGCTTATACGATGGAATTTAAGCCTTTTCATTGGTATATCAGCACCGGGGTGTATGAAGACGACGTCGATGCAATGGTCGCTGATTTTAACCGGTCAAGACTCATTGCGTTAGCGGAATTGACGGTGCTCACGCTTCTGGTTACCCTGCTCGCCATTCTGCTTGCCGCAAGGATGGCAAAAAAAATTACCCAATCGCTTCAGACAACGACGGAACGGCTGCGCCTTCTTTCCACCGGCGACCTCACAACGCCGGTGCAGCCGGTGCGCTCAGGGGATGAAACGGAAACGCTGTCCGTTGCCTGTGAACGGACGGTGCAGGCGCTGCGTGGCATGATTGAAAATATCACCGACTATCTTTCCCATATGGCTCAGGGCGATTTTACGAAAGAGATTAGCGTCGATTACATTGGGGATTTTATTCCGATCCGTGACTCCATGGAGGAGATCGGCAGATCGCTGAGCGATGCGATCCGGCAGGTCCGCCAGTCCGCAGGGCAGGTTTACGCGGGTGCGGAGCAGGTTTCCGACGGTGCGCAGGTCTTGTCCCGCGGGGCTGCGGAACAGGCGGCAACTTCGGAACAACTGACTGCGTCCATGGAAGAAATCTCAGAAAAGGTATCGGAAACCGCGGGCGCCGTGCGGGAAATTACGGAATATATTAAAAACGCGACGGAAAGTATGAACGAAAGTGACCAAAAAATGAGGCAGATGCTCTCCGCAATGGAGGAGATCAGCGCGTCCTCCGGCGAAATCGAAAAAATTATCAAAACCATTGACGATATCGCGTTTCAAACAAATCTGCTTGCTTTGAATGCCTCTGTCGAGTCCGCCAGAGCGGGAGAAGCGGGAAAAGGATTCGCGGTGGTTGCGCAGGGGGTTCGGGAACTTGCCGCGCGCTCCGCGCTGGCCGCAAAGCAGAGCTCTGAAATGATCGGCCGCTCCATTGAAACCGTGCGGCATGGTTCACAGATCGCCGAGGAAACCGCGCATGCGATTCAGGAGGCGACGGCAAAAGAGGAGCGAATCAGCCAGACGATTCGCGGAATTGAAAAAGCCTCTGAAAAAGAGGCCGAGGCGATTACGGAAATTTCCCGTGCGGTGGAACAGATCTCTTCGGTGGTCCAGTCGAATTCGGCCACGGCGGAAGAAAGCGCGGCTTCCAGTGAAGAACTGAGCGCCCAGGCGGAGCTGTTGGACCAGATGGTATCCCGTTTCCGGGTTCGAAAGTTAAATTAGAAAAAAACAGCGAGGCGGCCCTGTCAGGGCCGCCTGCTTTTTTATTTCTATCTTTTTTCCTTTAATTGTTCCAACTGATCATGAAATTCCTGTTCCGAAAAATTTTGTTTTAAGAGCTCCTGCTGTGTTTCTTCCGGCAAAGACAAAAAATAGCTCTCATCGGCATCCTGGTTAACAGGCAACCCCATGCCGAACGGATTATTTTGATAACCGTAATGATTTGGAACCATACCCAGTCACCTCCCCAGTGATAGTGTTCCCGCGAGAGAGAAAACCGTGTCTGGTAATATTGGCCTTCCAAAGAATGCACATCGGCTGAAAAATTTTCAAAAAACTGATTGAGAAAGGAATTTTCAGGAGAAATTCCGGTCAAAATACTTTTGTCTTTAAAATACCGTTTTCAAACAGAGATATTCATTTTTCATTAAAGTTTATTTGTTTCCACCTTTTGAAATATCCGGTACGTTTGGAGACGAATGGAGAAAACCTATTTTGTTTTCCGTTTTTTGGAAAATAAAAACAGATTTGACAACATAAAAAACCTTTCTTGTGAGCAGAGTAATATTGCGGCGCAAGGGAGGTGAAATTTTTGAAAAAGTTAATTTCAATGCTTACCGCATCCGCCGCCGTCCTTGAGCTTTTGCTGGCAGTAGTTCTTTTAACGGCGGATTACTTTACTCCCAATTCCTATACCGTGACCAACGGGAGCCATCTGGAGTGGCTGTCCGGTGCGATTACGGTTGTCGGCGACAGTGATGTGACAGCCAGCGCAGGCGTCCCTTATCCAAAAACTTATCAGGGAACCATGATGCTTTACAATGTGATTCCCATTAAAACCGTGGACGTCAGCATTGTCGACCAGACCTGCGTCGTGCCCTGCGGCACACCGTTTGGAATCAAAATGTTTACAGACGGCGTGGTCATTGTAGGGCTTGCGGATATTCAGACCTCCGACGGCTCCGTGAATCCCGCCGCGCAGGCGGGACTGAAAATCGGGGATGTCATTACAGAAGTTGACGGAAAAAAAGTTGACGCCAACAGCGAGGTTGCAAAAGATGTGGAAAACTGCGAGGGAAAAAGCATACGGTTTTCCATCCGGCGCAACGGCACCCTGTCCACTGTGGTACTAAAACCTGTTCGGTCCGAAACCGATGGGCTTTACAAAGCTGGTCTTTGGGTACGAGACAGTACGGCGGGAATCGGCACCTTGACTTTCTATGATCCGTCAACCAAAAGTTTTGCGGGGCTGGGGCATGGAATCTGCGATTCCGATACAGGCGAACTGATGCCGCTTTTAAGCGGCGATATTGTTCCGGTTACCATTAACGGTGTTACAAAAGGTCTAAAGGGAAAACCGGGAGAACTTCGCGGATATTTTACCGACAGCAACGCGATGGGCCGACTTGCTGCCAATGTCACCACCGGCGTTTACGGGTATCTTGAGTCCGTGCCTGAAGGCAGCGCATTGAAGGTTGCCATGAAACAGGACGTCAAAACAGGGAAAGTTAAAATTCTGACTACCATTGACGGAGGGACTCCCAAGTATTATGATGCTGAGATAGAAAGAATCGACTACAGAGATCAGGTTCAGAGCAAAAATCTTGTCCTTCATATTACTGACAGCGGATTAGTCACCCAGACGGGCGGTATCGTTCAGGGAATGAGCGGAAGCCCAATTATTCAGAACGGCAAATTAATCGGTGCCGTTACGCATGTCTTTGTCAACGATCCTACGCGCGGGTATGGGGTATTCGCGGAAAATATGCTGGTTGAGGCGAAAGCGGTTGAATCCGCCGCAAATTCAAAAGCATCTTAAAAACGTTTATTTTTTCCCCTAATATCAAAAAAATATCATCTATCTATTGCCAAATTTTCCAATATATGGTATTATATCGCTATAATAAATCAATTAGGGGGATCAAATATGGAAAAGCGTATAAAATTGCTCATAGCAAATGACAGCACGGAGTTTCTCAACGATTACGGTCGAGTTTTTGAAAGTTCTGGGTTGGAAGTGAGTTATGCGCAGAAAGACGGAATGAAGCTGCTTGAAAAAATCGAATCGGTTCGGCCTGACGTGGTGCTGGCGAATTTGTTTATGCCAAGGCTGGACGGAATTGGTGTCATGAAAGCAATCCGGACCAAAGTTCCCGGAGCAAAACCTCTTTTTGTGATTGTCTCAAATTTTACAAGCCCGACGCTGGAGCGTGAGGTAATGATGTCAGGCGCGGCGTATTTTGCGATTTCTCCGTTTGACGCCGCCGATCTGGCGGAACGGATCGTTCAGCTTTGCGGGATGAATGGTCTGAGTATTCCGGTAAAAAGTCAGCCGGTCTCGGATACGGAGCCTTCGCTTGAAATACAGGTGACGGAGATTCTTCACCAAATCGGTGTTCCGGCGCACATTAAAGGCTATCACTATCTGCGCGATTCCATTATTATGGCCATTGAAACTCCCGATATTATAAATGCTGTGACAAAGCAGCTGTACCCCAGCGTGGCAAAAAAATATAGTACCACGGCGTCCCGCGTGGAACGGGCCATTCGCCACGCGATAGAGGTCGCCTGGGACCGCGGGGATGTTGACATTTTGAATTCCTATTTTGGATATACGATCCACAATACAAGAGGAAAACCCACAAATTCCGAATTTATCGCTATGATTTCGGATCGGCTCAGACTTCATATGAAAACGGCCTGATCCGAGTGAAAGAGGCCGCCGGCAATCGCCGGCGGCCTCGATTTTTTAATTTTTGAAGTTATTTACTCTTTACCCATGCGTCGTACTGAGACTGAACGTCGGCAAGCAAGGTGTCGATGCCGGCTGTTTTAAATTCACTCTTCATTTGGGCGACTGTGGAATCGACGTCGCAGGTGCCGTAAAAGAGCTGAGGATAATACTTCGTAACAACAGCCTGGCAGGCCGCGTATTCCGTCTTGCATTTTGATGTGTCGTAAACAAAGCCGAGGTCGTCAAGAACCTTTGCGCTGTTGTTATATGCTTCAATGTCCGTGAACAGGGTCGGGGACTGCAGGTCGGTCAGATAGTTGTTGAATTCATTGCCCATAATCCAGCCGCCGGCGGAAGTGAAGTCTGAATCCTTGCTGACTGTGATCACATTGTCTGATTTCTTTGTGTAATCTGTTCCTTCCACACCGTAGGTCATCAAGTTAATCAGAGTCTTATCCGTGTAAAGCATCGAAATAAACTTGAAAGCTTCGTCCGGATGCTTGGAGGAAGAAGGAATCGCCAACAACGCGCCGAGAGTTTCACGGTTTGTTTTTTCAACCGGCGTAATGTCGATCTGAGTCAGGTCAAGTTTCAGCGATGCGGATTCCGTTTGTGCTTTGCCCGGCATTAAAGACCAGGAACCGCAGAAATACTTTCCGGTTGCCATATCGGTTTCCTGACCTTTTGAGGTGAGGACGTCAGGGCTGAAATAGCCTTTGTCGTGCCATGTTTTCATTTCTTTATAGAACGCGATTGTTTTGTCTGCCGTAAACGGATTGACGATTGTTTTCTCATCGTTCGGGTCAAAGGCGAACGGAGAGTTATCGGCGTCAAAAGCATCCCAGTCAAGGAACTTGTAAGGGCTATCCATTTGAGCCGCGCAGACCGGAATTAAACCGTCGGCCTTAACCTGGTCAAAGTATTTTGCCAAATCGTCCATCGTTTTAATGGATGACGGGTCGATATTCAGCTTCTTGAGCTCTGCGGTCTGGCAGAGGAATCCGAAGTTGTGAGCCTTTTCCTTGTTGGTCGGCATTCCGTAATATTTGCCGTTGACTTTGGTGCCGTCAAGGAAATCCTTCCCGATGATATTGACGACGTCCTGATACTGAGAGTCGTTGATATACTTTGTGATATCGGTGAATTCATCTCTCTGGCAGTGCGCGACATAACCCGGTGTGATCCAGCTTGAGGTGTTCATGATGTCGGCTTCCTGTCCGGTCTGGAGCATTGTGGCTGTTTTCTGCTTCAGATCATCCCAGGAATATGTTTCCCAATCGATCTGGAGTCCGGTATTCTTTTCCGCCAGATAATCGTTAACCGCTTTTTGCACGCGGTCAAGCCCCTGAATTTTCTTGTCACCGGTCATCAGCTTTAACGTTACCGTTTCTTTCGGAGCTGCGCTGCTTTCCCCGGAAGCTGCGCTTGCGGCACTGCTGCTTTGTGTTGCGTCAGCTGGAGCCGATTGTGTGCAGCCTGACAGCGTGAACGGAACAACAGTGGCCAATGCCAGAGTAAAACTCAGGATTTTTTTTACACCATGCATAAAAATTGCCTCCCCATAGTTTTAAATTTACTAACCGATTTCTCGGTATTAGCCTTTTACAGCACCGACAATGATGCCTTTGACAAAAAATTTGCGGAAAAACGGGTAGGAAAATACAACGGGTCCAACAGCAATCACGGCAAGAGCCATCCTCGCGCCTTCACTCGGAAGATTCCGCCGGGCCTCCGCAGGAACATTGGGACTTGTCAGAACGTAATTGATATTGTCAAGCATGGAGTATAAATAGTATTGAATTGTATAGAGATGGTGGTCGTTAATGAAGATCAGCGAAAGGTAATAGTCGTTCCAGAACTTGACAAGGCAGAAAAGGAAGATGGTCGCGAGCCCCGCTTTACAAAGCGGAAGAGCCACGCTGAAAAAGATTCTGAACTCGCCTGCCCCGTCGATTCTTGCAGCCTCAACGAGGTCCTCCGGGACCGACTGCTTCATAAAGGTGCGCATAATGATGATCCACCAGGCGTTCACCAAGTAGGGGATAATCAGGATCAACAGTGAATTGTTGATTTTTAACAGCTGCGCGTAAACAAAAACCCAGGGCACCAAGCCGCCGCCGAAAATCGTGGTGAAAAACGCGAAGAACGCAAATCCGTTTCGATGCTGGAAATTGCTTCTGGAAAGAGGATACGCATACAGGGCGATAATCGATGTTGCGGTTATGGAACCGATGCTTGTCACAATAATGGAATTCCAGTAGGAGTGGATCAAGTCATAGCTGTATTTAAAAATGTACTGATAAGCTTTCAAATCAAAAGCCGCAGGCCAGAACTGATAGCCGTATGTATCAAGGGACTCCTTTGAACTGAAAGAAACCATGACTACAAGAATCAACGGCGCAAGGAAAAGAATACAGATCAATACGAAAATAAGGTTTATGGTAAAATTGGAACGCGCCGTGACTTTATTAAATTCAAAATTTTTGGATTTTGCCAAGACATTCAAATGTTTTTTGTTAATTGCATTAACCATTGCCAACCTCCCTGCCGCACTGGTGCAGCGAATATAAAATCCGGATCATGATCGATTGTCAAAACAATGCGGAATCCGGGTCGGCTTTTCTGACGACGAAATTGCACAGGAACACAATGACGCAGCCAACGGTCGCCTGGTACAATCCTGCCGCGGCGGACATTCCGATATCACCCAGATTAATCAGCTCATTGTACACAAATGTGTCTATAATACTGGTGGTGCTGTAAATCTGGGGAATGTTTCTGGGTACGTTGTAGAAAAGGTCGAAATCGCCGTTGAAAATGCGTCCCACCGCGAGCAGCGAAAGGATGATGGCGGTTGTTTTGAGCATGGGCAGCGTCACATAGCGAATCTGCTGCCATTTTGTAGCTCCGTCCAGCGCTGCAGCCTCGTAGTATTCGTTGCTGATCCCTGAAATTGCGGCAATATAAATAATCAGATTATATCCGGTGTAATGCCATAAATGAAAGAAAATGATGATCGCCGGCCAATAACCGGGCTTTGTGTAAAAATCGATGTTCTGCATGCCAAGCAGCGGCAGCACGGTTTTGTCGATAAAACCGGCGTTGCACAGGAAGGCGTAGGCCACGTAACTGACTGCCGACCATGAGATAAAATAAGGCAGGAACATCATTGTTTGATAGGTGTTGGCCTTTTTCTGGTTCCACATTTCGGACATGCATATCGCGAGCGCAATCGGCACAATCAGGTCAAGCGCAATAAATACGAGATTGTAAGCCACCGTGTTTACAGTTGCTGTAATACAGTCGACGGATTTGAATAAAAATTGAAAATTTTGAAAACCGACGAATCGGCTGGTAAATAGACTTTTAAAGAAACCGGCGTTTACGTTATATCTGTAATCTTCAAACGGGATTACTACCCCAATCATCGGAAGATAGTTGTTGATGACTAAGATAAGAACGCCGGGCAGGAGCATCAGGTAAAAAGCAAGATCCCTCCGCCTTGCCCCTTTGCTCTTTTTCCTTAAACCGACAGCCGCATTTGACGGTTTGCCAATCTTGCCGATTTGTTTGCCCGGTTTTATGCCGGCGGCTTGTTCTGCTGCCATTTTGCAACTCCCCCTTTGCTTACTTTAGTGGGTCGTTTTTATTGGCTCCTTATAAGAATTGTAATAAGACGTTTGATTTTTCATCGGGCGGACAACAATCATATTTCCGCAACGGACTGCCCGCGAATCAGAGTACCTGTCAGGGTTACGGATTCTACGATTGTAGTCAGCGGGTTCTCAATCTGAGCGATCAGCCTTCTGGCGGCTTCGCGGCCCATGCTGTCCGTATCCTGCTGCAGTGTGGTCAGCTGAGGCTTAATGACCTGGGAAAGCGCGATGCCGTCGTATCCCGCGATGGAAACATCCTCCGGAATTTTCAGGCCGGCTGCTTCAATCGCTTCAATGCCGCCCAAAGCGGCGTAGTCATCCGGCATGACAATACAGGTCGGACGGTTCGGCAGCTCCAAAAGCTTTCTGACGCAGTCCCTGGTGGTTTGCGTGTCGCGATAGGCGGAAAGAACAAGATATTCGGGAGGGACCTCCACGCCCAGTTCCATCAGCGCTCTGCAGAAGCTGGTGACGCGCTGTTCCGTGACGGCTGATTTCTTGCCGTGGACATATGCGATCTTTCGGTGCCCCATTTGATATATGTAAGTTACCAGATCCCGCATCCCAGCCACGTTATTGGAGTTTATGCTGGTGCGGTTATTAAAAATATGGTCGATCGTCACAACCGGGAGACTGCCGTTAATCAGCTCCAGAACTTCCGGCTGGAGAAAATTAACGCAGGCGATGCAGACTCCGTCAACATTCCGGTATTTGCAGTGCTCCAGATAGGACATCGGATGGCTGCCGACATTCATGTTGTGGTTGATGAACGTGATATCGTAAGAGCGGGACTCGGCCTCTTCCTTGAAACCGTTCAAAACAGCGGCGAAATAATCCTGTGTTAAACCGCTGTTGGCTTCGTCCGTAAATAAGACTCCCAGGTTGTACGTCCGGTTTGTTTTTAAAGCGCGGGCGAGCGAGTTCGGGAAATAGCCGAATTCTTCGGCAACTTTCAGGACGCGCTGTTTGGTGGAATTGCTGACGTCGCTGTAGCTGTTCAGGGCCTTGCTTACAGTTGAAACAGAGAGTCCGCACTTTGCCGCAATGTCTTTGATGTTAGCCACAGAAATTCCTCCGATTGTTTCTAAATCGTTTTCGCATTCTTAGTATAATCTACAATACACAGTTTTGCAAGATTAAATTTCAAAAAAATATGTAATTTAATTTTTAAAAGGCCATATGATAAAAATAATATGCTTTTGGTGTGGACAACGATTAAATTATTTTCTATAATCTATATTATTAACGAAAATGTTTTCGTTAATTACGGCGGGCCAATGCAGGCCATTAAAAAACAAAAAAGTGAGCCGCATCGAGAGAAAGTTTGGTTTTATTACCTACAAAACAGAAAAGAAATCCTTGTGTGAATTGACAAATTTATAAAATATACTTGATTTTAGCGCGGAATACATCTAAACTAAAAAATGCTAAGTAATAAGGAGTAGTACGCCTTTAATTCGAAAACGTTTTCGGTTTAAAGACTGTTTCACCTAAATTTCTGGCGGAAATGAGGAAATATTTTTATGAAGTTCGGTTATTTTGACGATGTTCAAAGGGAATATGTCATTGAAAGGCCGGATACTCCCTATCCTTGGATCAATTACCTTGGGAATGAACAATTCTTTTCCCTGATCTCTAATACGTCCGGCGGCTATTGCTTTTACAGAGACGCCCGGCTGATGCGCCTGACGCGGTACCGGTACAATTCCGTTCCGACCGACGCGGGAGGAAGGTATTTTTACCTTCGCGACGGGGATGATGTCTGGAACCCCGGATGGGCGCCTGTGAAAGCGAAGCCGGACCGTTACCGCTGCCGCCACGGACTGGGATATACCGTCATTGAATCGGAGCGAAATCAACTTGCGGCCCGCCAGCTTTCCTTTGTCCCGATCGGCGCGGACTGTGAAGTCCACAGGGTAACGCTCAAAAATCAGAGCGGCGCGGCGAAGGAAATCAAGCTGTTTTCCTTTGTGGAGTTTTGCGCTTGGAACGCCTACGATGACATGACGAATTTCCAGCGCAATTTTAATACCGGGGAAGTGGAAATTGATGGCAGCGCCATTTACCATAAGACCGAGTACCGCGAGCGCCGCAACCATTATGCCGTCTTCAGCGTCAACGCGCCGATTCAGGGCTATGACACGGACCGCGAAAGCTTTCTGGGCCTGTATAACGGATTTGATCGTCCGGACGTCGTTTTCAACGGCAAGCCGGGCAATTCGGTCGCGAGCGGCTGGTCGCCGGTCGGGTCGCACTGCCTTGGGGTCACGCTCGCTCCCGGCGAGGAAAAAAGCTACATTTTTGTGCTTGGCTACTGCGAAAACCCGGAGGATCAAAAATGGGAAGCACCCGGAGTGATCAATAAAGAACCCGCGCGCAGGCTGCTGGACCGTTTCCGTACCGACCGGCAGGTGGAAAGTGCCTTTGACGAACTGAAAAATTACTGGCAGGGGCTGCTTTCACGCTTTTGTCTGCAGAGCGAAGACCCGAAGCTGGACCGCATGGTCAGCGTCTGGAACCAGTATCAATGCATGGTAACGTTCAACATGTCCCGCTCGGCGTCCTATTTTGAATCGGGAATCGGCCGCGGCATGGGGTTCCGCGACTCCACACAGGATCTTCTCGGTTTTGTACATTTGATTCCGTCGCGGGCCAAAGCGCGGATTCTTGATATTGCCGCCACGCAGATGGAGGACGGCAGCGCCTATCACCAGTACCAGCCGCTGACCAAACGCGGAAACATGGAGGTTGGCAGCGGGTTTAACGACGATCCCCTGTGGCTGATTTTCGGCGTTACCGCCTATTTGAAGGAGACGGGGGACTGGTCCGTTCTGAAGGAATCGGTTCCGTTTGACAATGATGAGAAAAAATCGGTTTCCCTGCTGGAGCATCTCCGACGTTCGTTCGGCCATGTGCTTCATAATCTTGGTCCCCACGGTCTGCCGCTGATCGGCCGTGCCGATTGGAACGACTGTCTGAACCTCAACTGTTTTTCAAAAAAACCGGGGGAATCCTTTCAGACGGCGGAGAATATGGAAAGCGGAGTGGCGGAATCCGTGTTTATCGCAGGAATGTTTGTCTACATAGCGCCCTCTTATGCGGAGATTTTGCGCCGCGGCGGTTTTGCGTCGGAGGCGGAAGCCGTTCTGAAAGCGGCAAAGAATATGGAGCAGGCGGTGATTCGTTACGGATGGGACGGCGAATGGTACCTGCGCGCGTATGATGCGATGGGAAACAAGGTGGGCTCTAGGGAATGCGAAGAAGGAAAACTGTTTATTGAACCGCAGGGATTCTGCGCAATGGCCGGAATCGGAATGGAAAAGGGTCTGCCGGAACGCGCGCTTGATTCGGTGAAAGAGCATCTGGATACCAAATACGGCATTGTTCTGAACTGGCCGTCTTACACGACTTACCGCCTGAATCTGGGAGAAATCTCTTCTTATCCGCCCGGATATAAGGAAAACGGGGGGATCTTCTGCCACAACAACCCGTGGATTTCCATTGCGGAAACTATGGCCGGGCACGGAGAACGCGCGTTTGAGGTGTACCGCAGAACCTGTCCGGCATATCTGGAAGACATCAGTGAGATTCATCGCACGGAGCCGTACGTGTACGCGCAGATGATCGCGGGCCGGGACGCGCCCCGCTTCGGCGAAGCGAAAAATTCCTGGCTGACCGGTACGGCGGCCTGGACGTTCTATGACGTTTCCCAGTTTATTCTGGGAATCCGCCCGCAGTTTGACGGGCTTCAGATTGACCCCTGTGTTCCCTCCTGGTTCAAAGGTTTTACGGTGACCCGGCGCTTTCGTGGGGCGGAGTATGTGATTGAGGTCCGGAATCCGGACGGCGTTGAGAAGGGAATCAAGACGATGACGCTTGACGGGACGCCGATCATGGGCAATCTTCTGCCGGACTGTGCGGATGGAAAGACGCACCGGGTGGTCGCGGTAATGGGTTAGATCAATTTGAACCTTGCGGGACGGACGCGAAAAGGCGTCCGTCCCGTTTTGTCTGCGGAGTCTTCCTTGACATCTATTTCAAAATTCATTACAGTAGAGGAAGAACCAGAGGTGAATTAAGAATGAATCAGGCAAAGCGGAAGAAAATATCCATGCGGCTGCTTCAGCTTGCGGCGTCGGTCTTCGGTTTCGCCACTCTGGCGGAGCTTGGTGCCGCCGGAATTCCTGCGGTACGGCAAATGAACTTTTTGCGGGGGCCGGCTGCGGTGATCGGCGGGGCTGACGTGCCGACGGCAATCTATGTGACGTCGCAATCGCCGCTGGCAATGCTGGCGCCGCTTGCTTTTGCGCTGCCGCCGGTTTTTACGGCGGCGACACTCTTTTTGCTGCATCGGCGCAAAAAGGGAAAAACCGACGAATCATAGCGTCAATATGGGAGGTAAGACCGATGAACGGTCAAACGAGAAGCAATGTCAAGATCGGCGCGCTGGTCGATATCGTACTGAAAAAAGACCAGCCGACCGGAAAACTGACGCGCGGGCATGTGAAGCGGATTCTGACGAAAAGCCCGACGCATCCTCATGGAATCAAGGTGATGCTGGAGGAGGACGATCAGGTCGGGCGTGTGCAGAATATTGTGGAAGAATAAGACATCGGAGGAACTAAAATGGCTGAAATTTTTTTGGCGGGCGGGTGTTTCTGGGGAATGCAGAAATACATCTCGTCCGTTCACGGGGTAACGAAAACCGAAACAGGCTATGCGAACGGGCCGACCGAAAGCCCGACCTACGAACAGGTATGCGGAAATTCCGGACACGCGGAGACGGTCCGCGTGGAGTATGATTCCAAGGAGGTATCGCTCGGCTTTTTACTGCGCCTTTATTTCGACGCGATCGATCCGACTGCGGTGAATCGTCAGGTCGGGGACAGCGGAATTCAATACCGTACCGGAATTTATTACACGGAGGAATCGGATTTGCCGGTGATTCGCTCCGAAATCGACCGGCTTCAAAAAACACTTTCAAACCCGGTCGCGATCGAAGTCCTGCCGCTTGCGAATTTTTATCCGGCGGAAGAGTACCATCAGGAGTATCTGGACAAAAATCCGGGCGGTTACTGTCATATCAGCCCGGCGAAAATTCAGAAAGCCGCACAGGCGTCCGATCCGGCCTTGCGGTTCTCCGCGCCGGACGCGGTGACACTGAAAGAAAAACTGACTCCGATGCAGTTTGATGTGACGCAGAACGCGGCGACGGAACCGCCGTTTCAAAATGAATACTGGGATTCGAACCGACCGGGCATTTATGTGGACGTAACCACCGGAGAGCCGCTGTTTACGGCAAAGGATAAATTCGATTCCGGCTGCGGCTGGCCCAGCTTTTCAAGGCCGCTTTCTCAGGAGCTGGTCACGGAACGCAGGGATATGAGCCACGGGATGATTCGCACGGAAATACGCAGTAAGAAAGGAAACGCCCACCTGGGGCATGTGTTCCCGGATGGGCCGCGGGAGCGCGGCGGCCTGCGGTACTGCATCAACAGCGCGGCGCTCCGGTTTATTCCGAAAGAGGATATGGAAAAAGAGGGCTACGGCGAGTGGATTGACCGGGTTTGAAGCATAAAATCTTCCAAAGTCGTTTACCGGTTAAAGTAATGCTAGTATAAAAAAGCGATTGAAATTTCCAGATATTGGTGATATCTTAAACTTAAGATTTATTCTAAACTAAAAAATAGATTTGGAGGAATTAGAGTGAAAAAGAACGTGGCTTTTTTGTTGGTGGCGTTATACTCATTTTATCCATGTTGCTTTTCTATAATAATGTTCGGATAGGCGGTGCCTATCAGTGGGGCCTCCGGTTGGTTATTTATTGCCTTGCCTGTTGAAAAGAATTTCTGGTTTGCTGAATTTGCGGGTTAAGTTCGTCATAAGCCAAGCAAATTAAAAATTTGTTTGTTTAAGCTTGACCTGCTATGATACCAGAGAATGACAAGGAATTATTTCATGTTATGAGTTTTTAAAAAATGAAGAAAGCATTGCGATCTATTCTGGCTGTTTTTACCGTATTGGCTGCTTCAGTGAGTTCGTCGGCTTATGTGACCACAGTGGGTAGCGGTTGTGATCCTAACGAACGCTTAGCATTTGCGATAAGCAAGCCTAACGATGGAGGGCAAGCAACGGGTTCTATCACGGTAAGCCACCCATAAATGCACTTTAAAAAAATGAGAGACTGTCATGAAGGCAGTCTCTCATTTTGTATCTTGAAGCGTTCGGTGAAATCTTTATCAACGCCGAATAATGTCCGCCAGCAGCTTTTCCGCTTCCTGCGGGTTGGCCCTTCCGCGCGTCGCCTTCATGACGGAGCCGAGAATCGCCTTGAGCGCTTTTTCTTTCCCGGCGAGGTAGTCCGCGGCGGCGGCTTCGTTTTCCGCAACCGCTTTTTCGCAGACGGCCTTCAAATCGTCCGCGCTCATCCCGGCAAGATCCTGTTCGCTGAGAAATTCCTTTGCCGGCTTGCCGGTGTCCAGCATCTTTTCGAGCGTGGATTTGACCAGATTCATGCGGATTTTTCCGGAATCCAGAAGCAGAATCAGCTCGTGAAGCTGTTCGGGAGTAACAGCAACTTCGAATTGCTCCTTTTCCGCTTCCGTGCCAAGACGGGCAAACATCTGCCCTAAGATGCAGTTGGCAACGGCGCGGGGGTTTTTGGCGCCTTTTGCGGCAGTTTCAAAGTAATCGGCGATGCGGCGGTGTTCAATCAAAAGACGGGCGTCCGCTTCCGGAAGATCGAAATCCGAGACAAAACGCGTCAGGCGCTTTTGCGGGTCTTCCGGCATTTGCTTTTGAATCGATTTTCGCATCTCGTCGGAAACAAGAATGGCGACAAGGTCCGGCTCCCGGAAATAGCGGTAGTCGTCCGCGTCCTCTTTGCCGCGCATCCCTTCCGTACAGCCGGAGCCTTCGTCGAACCGGCGGGTTTCCTGAACCACTTCCTCACCGCTTTGGATCAGATCGACCTGACGGTCGAATTCGTATGCGATGGCCTTTGCCATGTACGCAAGCGAGTTCATATTTTTAATTTCGGCGCGGGTTCCGAATTCTTCCTGCCCAACGGGGCGCACGGACACGTTGACGTCGCAGCGGAGGGAGCCCTCCTGCATTTTGCAGTCGGAAACGCCGATATAACGCAGAATCATCTGGAGCTTTTCCACATATTCCTGCACTTCCTCAATGCTCCGCAAATCCGGTTCCGTTACAATCTCGATCAGCGGAACGCCGCCGCGGTTGTAATCGACAAAGGTGTTTCCTCGGTCGTGCACCAGCTTGCCCGCGTCCTCTTCGATATGAATGCGGTTCAGCCGGATGCGGCGGCCGTTTGAAAGCCCGACCCAGCCGCTTTTGCACAGCGGCATGTCGTACTGGGAAATCTGGTAGGCTTTCGGCAAATCGGGGTAGACGTAGTTTTTGCGGTCCATTTTGGAAACCGGGCTGATTTCGCAGTTTGTCGCGAGACCGGCCATGACGGCGTACTCCACGACGGCCTTGTTCAGTTTGGGCAGCGTGCCCGGCAGGCCGATGCAGATCGGGCAGCAGTGCGTGTTCGGCTCTCCGCCGAACTCCGTCGAGCAGGAGCAGAAAATCTTCGTCTTTGTGGAAAGCTCCACATGAGTTTCAAGTCCGCAGATCAGCTCGTAATTCATAGCACAACCCCCGTTTCAACAGCACGGAATACGTCTCTCCGCGCCGCCTGTTCATACTGGAACGCGGCGTTTAAGAGGGCCGGCTCTGAAAAACGGGCACCGATGAGCTGCAGCCCGACCGGCATCGAGTCGCCGCCGAAGCCGCAGGGAACGCTGATCCCCGGCAGGCCGGCGATGTTCACCGGTACCGTGCAGATATCGGTCAGATATGTTTCCACCGCGTCCTGAGCGGTAAAATTGAGCGGAAACGCCGTCATTGGGACGGTCGGGACGGCAATCACGTCGCAGTGTGCAAACGCGTCTTCGAATGCCCTGATCAGCGTGCCGCGCAGATTCTGCGCTTTTTTATAAAACGCATCGTAATACCCGGCGCTTAAAACATAGGTTCCGAGCAGGATACGGCGTTTTACCTCCGCGCCGAAGCCTTCGCTGCGCGTCTTGCAGATCATTTCGTCGCGGTCTGCGTAATGCTCCGTGCGCGCGCCGTAGCGGATGCCGTCGTAGCGCCCCAGATTGGAGGAAGCCTCCGCGCAGGCGAGAATATAGTAAACGGGAAGGCTGTATTGGATGGACGGCATCGAAAAATCCACGATTTCCGCCCCAAGGGATTCATAAACCTTCAAAGCGTTTTGCAGCGCGGCTTTCACGTCTTCGCGCACGCCGTCAAAGTATTCTTTTGGAACACCGATTTTCATACCCTTGATGTCTTTTCCCAGAGAAGAGAACGCGGGCTGTGCTTTTTCGCTGCTGGTGGAGTCCATCGGGTCGTATTTTGCGATCGCGTCATACACCAGCGCGGCGTCCTCAACACTCCGGGTGATCGGGCCAATTTGATCGAAGCTGGAGGCGTACGCGATCAGCCCGTAGCGCGAAACCGCGCCGTAGGTGGGCTTCAGGCCGACAATGCCGCAGAAGCTGGCAGGCTGGCGAATCGAGCCGCCGGTGTCGGAGCCAAGCCCGAACGCGGCGAGGTTGCCCGCCACGGCCGAAGCGACGCCGCCGCTGCTGCCGCCCGCGACGCGCTCCGTATTATGCGGGTTTCTTGCTCCGCCGAAGCAGGAGGTCTCACAGGAAGAACCCATCGCGAACTCGTCCATATTTGCCTTGCCGATGAGTACGGCGTCCTGCCTTTTTAAAATATCCCAGACGGTCGCGTCGTAAATCGGGGTGTAGCCCCGCAGAATTTTTGAGCAGCAGGTCGTTTCAATTCCGTTTGTGGAAATGTTGTCTTTCAGCGTCATCGGAATGCCGGCGAGCGGAGAGAGCTCTTCTCCCGCCGCGAGCTTGCGGTCCACTTCCGCGGCGGTTTTCAGCGCGGCTTCCGGCGTCAGCTTCACATAGGCGTTCAGGCGCTTGTTTTCCGTTTCGGCGGAGTGCAGATATTGTTTCGTCAGCTCCGTGCAGCTGATTTCCTTTGAGCGCAGGAGCTTTCCGATTTTAGGGATGATTCCGTATGGTTCCATCGGGCCCCTCCTACATGCGGCGGCGAACCAGGAAATATCCGTCTTCCTGATTCGGCGCGTTTTTTAAAATTTCCTCCCTGTCATAGGAGGGAACAACCTTATCCTCGCGGAATACGTTCGAAAGGCTGTTACTATTGTCAAAATCGGAATCCTCTGCGGCAACCGAATTGACGGCGTCGGCGAATTCGATGATGCTGTTCATGTCTTTGGTCAGGCTGTCAAGCTCCTCCGGCGCGACGGAAAGCTTTGCCAGACGCGCGATCTTCAGGATTTCTTCGTGGGTGACCATGTTCCAGACTCCTTCCGGATTATTTTCTCAGCCGGATATGCACTTCCCGCAGCTGCTGCTCCGTGACTTCGTTCGGCGCTCCCATCATCACGTCCTGCGCGTTGGAATTCATCGGGAACGCGATGACCTCGCGGATATTGTCTTCGCCGGTCAGCAGCATCAGCATGCGGTCGACGCCGGGCGCCATGCCCGCGTGCGGCGGCGCGCCGAACTGAAACGCGTGGTATAGGGAGGTGAATTTGGTTTCCAGCTCTTCTTCGGTGTAGCCCGCGATTTCAAACGCCTTTTTCATAATATCGACGCGATGGTTGCGCACCGCGCCGGAAGAAAGCTCCACACCGTTGCAGACAATGTCGTACTGGTAGGCGAGCACCTCTTCCGGCTTCTTCGTAAGCAGCGCTTCCATCCCGCCCTGGGGCATGGAAAACGGGTTGTGCGTAAAGACCGTTTCGCCGGTCTCAGGGTCGAGTTCAAACATCGGAAAATCGACGATGAAGCAAAGGTCGAAGCGGCTTTCGTCGATGAGGCCCAGCCTGCGGCCCAGCTCCGTGCGAACCTGTCCGGCCAGTCCCGCGACCGCGTCGGCTTCGTCGGCGATGAAGAACACAACGGTACCGGGCTTCAGTTCCGCGCGGCGGGTCAGCTCATTGCGTTTCTCGTCCGGAAGATATTTGTTGATCGGCCCCTGATAAACGCCGTCTTCCGCCACTTTGATATAGCCAAGACCCTTCATGCCGATGCTTTCGGCAAATTTCAGCATGCCTTCAAAAAAGCTCTTCGGCTGTTTTCCGCAGTCCTGCACGCTGATGGCCCGAACAATTTTATTTTGAAACGGCTTGAAGGCTGTTCCCTCAAACAAATCGGTAATATCCTGAATCAAAAGCGGATTGCGCAGGTCCGGCTTGTCGGAACCGTATTTCAGCATGGACTCCGCATAGGGAATGCGCGGGAACGGGGCCTTTGTCACGGTTTTATCCGAAAATTTCGAGAACGTTTCGCCGATTACTTCTTCGGCGACCTTGAACACATCCTCCTGGGAGGCGAACGCAAGCTCGAAATCCAGCTGGTAAAATTCACCCGGCGAGCGGTCGGCGCGCGCGTCTTCGTCCCGGAAGCACGGCGCGATCTGGAAATAACGGTCGAAGCCGGAGACCATCAGAAGCTGTTTAAACAGCTGGGGAGCCTGCGGCAACGCGTAAAACTTGCCGGGGTGCCGACGGCTGGGAATCAGATAGTCCCGCGCGCCTTCCGGAGAAGAAGCGGAAAGGATCGGCGTCTGAATTTCCAGAAAACCGAGGTCGGTCATTTTCCTCCGCAGAAACGAGATAACCTTTGACCGCAGCACGATATTCTCGTGGACCTTCGGGTTGCGCAGGTCGAGAAAACGATATTTCAGGCGGACGTCCTCCTTGGTTTCCCGGGAGAGGGGAACCTCGAACGGAAGGCTTTCCAGAACCTTGCCGAGCACGGTGAGTTCGCTCACCTTTACCTCGACCGTTCCGGTCGGAATTTTGGGATTGACGGTTTCCTCGTCGCGCAGAACGACAGTGCCGGACGCGGTCAGGCTGCATTCGCGGCTGACTTCATTTAAGAGGGCGTCATCGTAAACGACGATCTGGACCACGCCGGAATGATCCCTGATATCCAGGAATTTGATTCCGCCGTGGTCCCGGATATTTTCGACCCATCCCGCAACGCGGACTTCTTTTCCGATTTCCTGTTCGCTGACTTCGCCGCAAAAATGCGTGCGGTACTGGTTGACTAGGTTCATTTTCCGTTTATCCCCTTTAACTGCATTCTTTTAAACATCAATTATATCATGAAACAAAAAGTGATTCAATGAACGGCCTTGTCACGGCACAGCAGAGCCTTTTCCGGGTTGATTCGGAAGGAATGGCTGTCCAGCGCCCGCTGAACGGCCAGAATCCCGTCCAGATGGTCGTATTCGTGCTGAATAAGCTCAGAAAGATCTCCTTCACAGACAAGAGTGTGAGGCCGAAACTGCGCGTCCAGAAAATTAACGGTACACCGTTTGTAACGGAGCAGGCGAACTTCCAGGCCGGGAAAGCTCATGCAGTCGTCCCAGAGCTCAAACCTTTCCCCGGAGAATTCCAGCGTCGGATTAACAAAAGTCAGCTCCCGGCTGCCGAAATTCATGCAGATGACGCGAAACGGCTCGCCGATCTGCGGGGCGGCGACGGCACGTCCGTAACCGTACCGCCGCTGAAAGTCGTCCAGAGTATCCCGCAGATCGCGGATGACCTGCGCCGCTTTTTCGGCTTCGTCCGGAGAGACCTTCCGACAGGTGGTGTACAGGGCCTTGTTTCCCAACAGAAGAATCTCACGAACCGCCATAGCAACCATCCTTTGTTCATTTCGATGTTTTAGTGTTTTATTGATTTATCATATCATATTTTTGCATTGATTACGATAGAAAATTTCAAAAAACGTCCTGATTTTCTCAGCCTAATCCGGTAAACGCCGAAACATAAATCATCCCGTTTTCCCCAAGGGGTCCGGCGCGGCCGGAGCCGGAGAAAGCATTTAAGGCACAGCCTTACCGGCGCGCCGAGGGTTGGATCAAAATTATGAATCCGTTTTTACAAGATGGACCAGAATTTCAACGATTTTATCCATCGCCTGGATCGGGATGAACTCAAATCTGCCGTGAAAATTCTGCCCGCCGGTCGGCAGGTTCGGGCAGGGCAGCCCCATAAACGACAGACGGGCCCCGTCCGTGCCGCCGCGGATCGCAACGGCGCGCGGGGTTACGCCGGCTTCTTTCATCGCCCGTTCGGCCCGTTCGATGATTTCGGGATGCTTCTCGATTTCCTGCTTCATATTATAATAGGAATCGGTAAGCGACAGCTCAAACGTTCCGACGCCGTATTTGTCATTCAGATAATCCGCGATTCTGCGCACGGTTTCCTTTCTCGACTCGAATTGATTTCGGTCATGGTCGCGGATAATATAGCGCAGTTCGGCCTCTTCCGCGTCGCCGGAAATCCGCGTCAGGTGGTAAAAGCCCTCGTACCCTTCAGTATGCTCCGGGGTTTCCGCCGCCGGAAGCATGGAGTGGAATTCCATGGCAAACTGCGCGGCGCTGCGCATCCGGTTTTTCGCGTCGCCCGGATGAACGCTGACTCCGTGAACGGTCACGACGGCTCCGGCCGCGTTGAAGTTTTCGTACTCCAGCTCGCCCAGCGTACCGCCGTCCACCGTATAGGCAAAATCGGCGCCGAAGCCCTCGACGTCGAAGTGGTCCGCGCCGCGCCCGATTTCCTCATCCGGGGTAAAGGCGACGGCGATTGCTCCGTGCGGCGTATGATTCTTGTTCAGTTCTTCCACAGCGGTCAGAATTTCCGCTACGCCGGCCTTGTCGTCCGCGCCGAGCAGGGTGGTGCCGTCGGTCACGATCAGGTCGTCCCCGACGTAATCCGAGAGGTTCCGGTAATCCTGCGCGCGCATCACAATGTTTTTCTCCCGATTCAGAACAATGTCGCCGCCGCCGTAATTTTTCACGATTCTCGGCTTGATTCCCGCGCCCGGCGCGGCCTCGGAGGTGTCCATGTGGGCGATCAGGCCAATGACCGGCGCGGCCGTCTCACAGTTTGCGGGCAGCGTGCCGTAGACATAACCGGAATCATCCCGGCGGACGTCCGAGAAGCCGAGCGACTTCATTTCTTCCGCCAGCGCGTCCGCAAGAACGAGCTGCCCCGGCGTGCTGGGGCAGCTTTCGCTGTCCTCGCTGGACATGGTGTCAAACGACGTGTAGTGAATCAGTCTTTCAAAAGCTTTCATGTTGTTTTCGTCTCCTTTTTATGATAAAACGTCTTTCCAGGCCGTTTTCAGGCATTGGACCGCGTTTTTGATCTGTTCCGACGGAATCCCGGCGAATCCGAGCAGGACTTTTTCGCCCCCAGAGGTGGTTCCGATGCGTACCCCTTGCCGGAGAGCCAAATCGCGCAGGGTTTCCGCGTCGGTGTCCGCGTGTACGGTCAGGATCATGCTCAGCGGCGTCTCCTGAAGCAGAATTTCCACACGGCCGCCGAACGCCGATTTCAATTCGTGCGACAGAAGATCGCATTTGGAACCGTAGAGCTTGCGCAGCCGCCGAAGGTGGCGTTCCATCTGTCCGCTTTTCATATAGTTGGCGAGCGCGAGCTGTTCGATTTTGGAAGCCGTCTGATTGTAGTTTCCGGCTCTCCGGCGGTAACGCTCCAGCAAATCCGCCGTCAGCGCCATGTACCCGATGCGGACCGACGGCAGAAGCAGTTTGGAAAACGAACCGATGTAAACAACGCTTCGTCCGGCGCCCATTCCCTGAAGGGCGGGAATCGGCCGCGCGCGGTAGCGGAGCTCGCCGTTGTGGTCGTCCTCAATGATAATTCCGCCGTTTCCCCACGCCCACCGAAGCAGCTCCATCCGGCGGCTGATCGGCAGGCTCGTTCCGGTGCGGACCCGGTTGGACGGCCCGACGAACAGGAGCCTTGCGCCGCTAGCCGCAAGCGCGTCCATCCTTGGCCCGTCCTTGTCCCCGGGCAGTTTCAGAACTTTAAAGCCGCAGTCGGAGAAAATCTGTTCCGCCTGCCGAAAGCCGGGTTCTTCCATGGCCACGGTCGTTTCGCCGCCGTTTAAAAGGCCGCATAGGATAGACAACAGCGGCTGCGTTCCGGCGCCGATGACAATCTGGTCCGGGGAGGCAAGCACGCCGCGCGCGCCGTAGCTGTAGGAGGACAGCGCTTCACGCAGCGCGTATTCCCCCTGATGATCGCCGTAAGAGGCGATGAGCTCCTGTCGGTTCAGCACGTCCCGAATCTGCCTCCGCCAAAGCTTCAAATCCATATTTTCGCTGTCCACGCAGTCGCTGCCGAAGTTATAGACGGCCTGCGGTGCGGCCGGGCGGGGCGCCGGGGAAGGCAGAACAGCCCGGACCGGTTCCGGCCGGCGAGCGTCCAGCACAAAGTATCCGCGCTGCGGGCGCGCGCGGATGTAGCCCTCAACACAGAGCTGTTGATAGGCGCTTTCCACCGTTGTGCAGCTGACGTTCAGTCCTTCTGCCAGCGCACGAATGGAGGGAAGGCGCTCTCCGGCTTTCAGGTAACCCGATTCTACCGCGCGGCGGATTGCTGAATAGAGCTGCTGATACAGCGGAACGGAGGATTCGCCGTTCAGCTGCAGAAAATCATATGTCATAAGCTCCCTCAACTGTACTGAAAGAATTTTTTCAAACTGTATATTTCAATAGAAACAGTTATTCGCTATTATTATACCAACGTAATTTTTGCAAATCAATCCTATTGGAGGTAAAAGCATGAAAAAAACAGCATCGACGGGCCTGATTGTCTTCACGGCGCTGTTCGCCGCGCTGATATTTGTCGTTACCGCGTACCTGTTTCATATTCCGACCCCGGTCACCGGAGGATATATCCATCTGGGGGACGCGTTCCTATACCTGGCGGCAAGCATTCTGCCTCTTCCTTACGCGGTGGCCGCGGGCGGCATCGGCGAGGCGCTTTCGGACGGCCTGACCGGCAGCGTCGTCTACGTGCTGCCCACGCTTTTGATTAAATCGGTGATGGTTCTGTGCTTTGCATCGGCGGCAAAATCGATTGTCACCAAGCGGAACCTGATTGCCTGCGCGGCGGCGGGAGGAATCTGCGTCGCGGGGTATTATTTGACCGAAGTGATTCTGCTCGGCAGCTTTGCGGCTCCTGTGGCGGAAATTCCGGGAAACCTGATTCAGGCGGCAGCAAGCGCGGTTATTTACATTCTGGTTGGCCGCGCGTTCGACCGGATGAAGCTGAAAAGCCGCTTGGCCGTGATGGTAAAGCAGCATTAGCTTGAGAAAAACAGGAGGGAATGCGATATGAGAAGTAAAAATCAAACCGTCAATCTCGCGCTGGCGGGGCTTATGGGTGCGCTTGTCTTTGTCGCGACGGTATTTTTTAAGGTTCAGATTCCCGTCGGCGGAGACAAAACGATGATCGGGCTTGCCAACGTGTTCTGTATTCTTTCCGGGCTGCTGCTCGGCCCGGTTTACGGAGGACTGGCCGCGGGGGTAGGTTCCTTTCTGTTTGACATTACGAACGGGTGGGCGTCCAGCGCGCCGGTCACGCTTGTGACCAAATTCGCGATGGCCTGGATCTGCGGCCTGATCGCCTGGGGCGGGGACGGCCGCGGCAAAAAGCTGTCCCGCGTCATTGTCGGGGCCGTGGCCGGCTCGGTTTCTTACAGCGTTCTGTATCTGGCCTACTCGGCGGTGAAAGAGTTGGTTTTTGGCGACGCGGCGCAGACGGTTCAGATGGTCTTGCTGTCGAAACTGGGAGCGACCGCCACCAACGCGGTGTTTGCGGACATCATCGCGGTGCCCCTGTACTTTGCCGTTCGCAGAGCCTTGGCGCGCAGTTTTCCGGAAGCGCGCGGCAGCCGGTGAAAATTCGGTTGTGATTCTGCTGAGATAATGCTATAATGACTCCGTTCCAAAAAACTGGCAGGACGGAGTCGTTATTTGCGATGAAACAAAAAAGAGAAAAAAAGATACAAAGCGCAGTGGTGCGCGATTCGGTAAACACGTTCGGGACCAATTTGTTCGGTTCCGTCATAACCCTGTTCTCGCAGCTCATCGTCCTGAACCGCGTGGAACCCGAAATCAGGGGATATTTCACACAGATGCAGCAGTGGGGCGAAGGGTTCTTCACAATCCTCGGCCTCAGCGTCACATCCGCCGTTATCTATTACGTCGCCCGAAACTCGATCCGAAACACCAGACACGCGATCGGGAGACTGAGCATAAGCATTGCGGCGGCAATTATCATCCTGGGAGCCGCTACCCTGTTTTTTCTGCGCGGCAGTTCTTTTTTCACTTCGACGCCGGGGCAGTTTTTGGTTGCGATCGTTATTTACAGTGTCCTCTCTTTTCTGTTTAACATCTGCACGTCAATCCTTCGCGGTGAAAACAAGTTTAAATCATATAATTTGGTCAACCTTGTCCAGCGAATCCTGATGGCTGCGCTGGCAGTCGCGGTCTTTTTGCGCCCGAATGTGTTTTTCTGGGTCTGGGGCGCGATAGCCGTTTCGCTTGTGACTCTGCTTCTTGCGCTCTGGGGGGTCGTGCGCTGGAACGGCCCGATGCAGGAACCCGCGCCGGAAAATGACCTGCCCGTCGGTGTTGGGAGCATGATTGGGTACAGTCTGAAGGCTCACGTGAGCAACGTGATGACCTACCTGAACTCATATCTGGGCGGATATATCGTCCAATGGGTTTCCAGTATTGCCAATTTCAGCATCTATAATTTGGCGGTCACGATGATGCGGCAGGTCTGGATTTTGCCGGATGCCGTCAGTCAGGTTATCCTGAGCAGAATCTCAGGAATGACGCAGATGAAGGACAAAGTCCGTCTTACTTTGCTTTCCTCCAAGGTGGTTACCTACATCACGACGCTTGGTGCCGTTGCACTTTATTGGGTCGCACGTTTTCTGGTACCGATTGTGTTTCCGATGTATGTGGGGACGCTGGGTCCGCTGCCCTATCTGATGATCGGTTCCGTTTTTTATTCCTATTCCAAGGTCCTTGGAAACTCCATTGCGGGTTATGGGCATCCGGAGCTGAATATTATCCCTACCGCGCTTGGAATTGTTATAAATATTATTTCCAGCCTGATTCTTCTTCCGCTGATGGGCACGAACGGAATCGCTCTGGCTACGTCGATTTCGATGACGGCGCAGTCCGTTTCCTGCATCGTAATTTTCTGCCGGTTTTCCCACACGCAGTTTTACCGGCTGCTGGTTCCGGACCGCGAAGAGATCGCGATGGTTGCGAGAGTTTTCCACAAATAAGCGGCGTTCCGTTAAAAGTAAGGCCGGGCGGCAGTTTGCCGCCCGGCCCTATTGCTCTTATTCGCTGTGAAAGCCCCTGCCGATGATTTCACTGGTGTTGCAGATGAGAAGGAACGCCTCCGGTTCCACCGAGCGGATATACCGGCGCAGCTGTGCCGCCTGAGAGCGGTTCATCACCGTGAAAATGATATATTTGTGATGGTGGGAGTAGGCGCCGACCGCGTCGCATACCGTCGCGCTGCGGTTCAGCTTTTTGACGATATACTCAAGGATCTGCTCCGGTTCGGAGCAGATCACATTAAAATATTTATTCAGGTTGATGTTCTCAATCACGCTGTCGACGATCAGCGATTTTGCAAGAAGCCCCAGAAAAGAGAACAGTGCCGTTTTGATGCTGAAAACAAGAAAAGAAGAAAGAGTAATCAAAAGGTCGCTGAAAAACAGCGCCCGGCCGATATCGACGCTCGTGTATTTTTTCAAAATCATCGCGACGATGTCAGTGCCGCCGGAGGAAGCGCCGGAGTGAAACAGCAGGGCGGAACCGAAGGCGGGCAAAAGCACCGCGAAAACAAGCTCCAGCATCGGATCATCGGTCAGCGGCCGTTTCATCGGAACCAGCCGCTCCAGTACCCAGACGGTGCCGGAAAGCAAAAAGCTTGCGTAAACCGTTTTGACTCCGAAGCTCCGTCCCAGAAAAATGAACCCGCAGACAACCAGCAGGGCGTTCAAAACAAAGTTGACACTCGCGGGCGAAAGCGGGGTCACATATCCCAAAACCACGGAAAGACCCGACACACCGCCGAATGTAAAATTATTCGGAAATTTAAAAAAGTAGATGCCAGCCGATATGACGAGTGTGCTCAGCGTAATCAGGGCAAATTCCCTTGCGGAGTCCTTCTTCATAACAAGTCCTTTCTTATGCTTCATTTCGCACATAATTATACCATTATTTTGATTTGACTGAAAGATCGATTAAAAAATTTTGAGAAACCCTTTACAAACGATGTGAGAAGTGCTAAACTAAAAACAGTAGGAATTATTGTTTTTGTCAATTATATCAGAGGTGACCTATGGAGAAACGACGAAACTACAGTCGGAAACGGGAGGCGATTTTGAACGCCGTACGTTCCACGACAAGCCATCCCACAGCGGACTGGGTTTACGAAAAGCTGAAACCGGAATATCCCGATTTGAGCCTCGGCACGGTTTACCGGAATCTGGCGCAGTTTAAACAGGACGGCACTATTATCAGCGTCGGTGTGGTCAACGGTCAGGAGAGATATGACGGGAACGTGAAACCACACACCCATTTTGTCTGCTCAAAATGCGGGTCCGTGATTGATATACCGGACGACTATATCGGCGCGGACCGGATTGAACAGGCGGAACGAAAATACCGTCTGCGAATTGATTCGACGGATATTCTGCTTCGGGGCGTTTGTCCCGATTGCCTGAAAAAAGCAGAGTAAAAAAAGCAAAAGCGGAATATCTGCTGCGGTTCAAAAACCAACTTATGACACGTTTCCCGATACCGGAGATGACCAAGCATGCGAGTCACGGTTACGGATTCCGCGCCTTTAAAGTCGTTATTTTTACAAGTGATTTTTACAGCGGTCAGAATATGCCGGACCGGCGGAATTTTCCGCCGGTCTCTTTTTCCTTTTTTGTCAAACGCGGGCATGGTCCTTTTACTCCCGGAAAGAATCGTGTTTCTCTCTTAATCGTCAATATATCTGAAAAAAAACGGATATTTCATGACTAACTAGAAAGTATTTTAAATATTTTTCACTTATTCAAAAATAACGCTTGACAATTTTATCATTCTGGTATAATCTATGTTGCGTAGAGGTGAGAAATCACACTCGTTATAGATGCCCCAGTAGCTTAACGCAAGAGCATTTGGTAAATTCCAAAGGTTGTCGGTTCAACTCCGTCCCAGGGCAAAAAATTATCACAAGTGAGGTAAAAAATATGTTTGAGGACAAAACGTTAGTCTGTCAGGAGTGCGGGAAGGAGTTTGTCTGGACTGCCGGCGAGCAGGAATTTTACTCTGCGAAAGGGTTTACCAATGAACCGAAAAGGTGCCCTGAATGCCGGAAAGCCCGCAGGATGAGCCAGAAACCGCAGAGAGAGATGTTCGACGCTGTTTGCGCAGCGTGCGGAGCTCCGTGCAAGGTTCCGTTCCAGCCGACGGAGGGTCGTCCGGTTTACTGCAGCGAATGCTTTGCGAAGATGAAAGAAGAAGCCTGAACCTGAGAATACATGAAGGCCGGAGCCGATGCGCCGGTACTGTTTCTTGTAATTCGGTCGGAAAGTGAATTATGTACGATAAATGCGGGCGACCGCATTTATCGTATTTTTGTATCAGGGTCCGGTCATGAAGATTTGTCCTTTATATGGGAAAGGAAGCAAGCTATGATCCTGTCGGGCAGGGAAATTCTCCGCCGCATGGGCGGCGATATCGTCATTGAGCCCTTTGATGAGAAAAAAATCAATCCGAACAGCTATAATCTGTCTTTGTACAATGAACTGCTCGTTTATGAGAAAGCCGTTCTGGATATGAAAAAGCCGAATCCGGTTCAGAAAATTCTGATTCCCGAGTCCGGCCTCCGGCTGGAGCCCGGGCGGCTGTATCTGGGAAGAACGGCGGAATATACGCGCACCGAGCGCCTGGTGCCTATGCTGGAAGGGCGTTCCTCCGTCGGGCGGCTGGGTTTGTTTATCCATATCACCGCGGGATTCGGCGACGTGGGCTTTTCCGGATACTGGACGCTTGAGATGTTCTGTACGCAGCCGATCGTGATCTATCCGGGGGTTGAAATCTGCCAGATTTATTACCACACGATCGAGGGGGACTACGACCCGTACCAAAGCGGCAAATACCAGAACAACAGCGGGATTCAGCCAAGCCTGCTGTACCGGGAATTTGAACCGGAAGAATAAAGCGAGCCGCCTTTTCTGTGAGGAAAAGGCGGCTCATTTTATTTTGCCAGGTTCATGTTCGGCTGCACGGAAGCCATTTTGCGGGCAAAGCCGGCGATCTGTTCCTGTGTCCACGGCACGGAGCAAATCCGTTCCTCGTCGCAGGGCTTGTACGGCGACGGTTTTCGGTAGCGGTTCAGCGTCCACCGGGGGACGGCGGGAAGCTCTGCGGCCATTTGCATCAGGTCGGATTCCAAAAGCTGAGGAATAACGGTTGTGCGAACCTCGAACGGCGCCCCGCTGCCTAAGAGAAGCTCCACGGTTTCCCGCACGGCCGCGGCGTCGGTTCCGGTGCCGCAAATTTCCTCATAGCGCGCGGACGGAGCCTTGTAATCCACCGCGAAGTAGCTGCACGCGCCGCTTTTCAGTACCTCGGAAACCGCTTCTGGATTCGAGCCGTTCGTATCCAGCTTGACCCGGTAGCCAAGGGACTTAAATTCCAGTAAAGTCCCGGTCAGATCGGGCTGCAGGGTCGGCTCCCCTCCGGTTACGACCACGGCGTCGAGCAGACCCGTCCGCTTTTTCAAAAACGCAAGGACGGCGTTCGGGTCGAGAATTTCATGCGGGCCGGTAAGCAGGGAACGGTTGTGGCAGTAAAAACAGTCGTAATTACAGCCGGGAACGAACAGCACGCAGGAAACAAGGCCCGGATAGTCGACAAGAGAGCTTTTCTGGATCCCCGCGAAAATCATATGGCCTGTTCCTTGATCACAAATTTTTTGCGTTCGCGGTATTCTTCCTGTTTGCCGCGGTTAAAGTTCTGGACCGGACGCAGGTACCCGACGACACGGCTCCACACTTCGGCGGGCTTTCCGCAATGGGGGCAGGTGAAATGTTCGCCGGCGATATAGCCGTGGTCGCTGCAGATGGAGAAAGTCGGGGTCAGAGAGATATAAGGGAGCTTGTAGTTGGTGAAAATCTTACGGATCAGGCGCTTGGCGGCCTCGGTGTCGTGAATTTCCTCACCCAGATAGAAATGCAGAACCGTTCCGCCGGTATAAAGAGACTGCAGCTCATCCTGAAGATCAAGCGTTTCAAAAATATCGTCCGTGTACCCGACGGGCAGCTGGGTCGAATTCGTATAGTAAGGCTCCTGTTCCCCCGCGGTGATGATGTCGGGATAGCGGGCCTTATCCAGTCTGGCAAGGCTGTAACTGGCGCCCTCCGCGGGCGTCGCTTCCAGATTGTAATAGTGGCCGGTTTCTTCCTGAAGGTTCAGAATGAAGTCGCGCATGTAGTTGAGCGTGTCGACTGCAAATTTCTGCCCTGCTTCCGTTGTCAGGTCACAGTCCTGGCCGAACAGATTCATGCAGGCTTCGTTCATTCCGATCAGGCCGATCGTGTTGAAATGATTGTACCAGTAATCCCCGGTCTTTGCCTTGACGTCTTTCAGATAATTGCGGGCGTACGGATACAGTCCGCGCTCGGTCTGCTCCTCAATGACCTTTCTCTTGATTTCGAGGCTTTCCTTGGCGATGGTCATTTCTTTCCAAAGGCGCATGCGGAATTCGGACTCCGTTTTGGAAACGTAGGCGATGCGCGGCAGATTGACGGTTACAACGCCGATGGACCCGGTCAGCGGATTGGAGCCGAACAGGCCGCCCCCGCGCTTGCGCAGCTCGCTTTTGTCGATCCTCAGGCGGCAGCACATGGAAAGCGCGTCTTCGGGGGAGAGGTCGGAGTTGATATAGTTGGAGAAGTAGGGAATTCCGTATTTGCAGGTGATTTCCATAAAACGGTTGACGACGGGGCTGTCCCACTGAAAATCCTTTGTGACGTTGATGGTCGGAATCGGGAAGGTGAACACGCGTCCCTTGCTGTCGCCCTCCATCATCACGTCGCAGAACGCGAGGTTGATGATGTCCATTTCTTTCTGAAAATCACCGTATTTTTCCGGCATCACGGCTCCGCCGACCGTTACGTTCTGGTCGCGCAGCGTGCGGGGGACGACAATATCGAACGTCAGATTTGAAAACGGGCACTGAAAACCGACGCGGGTCGGTACGTTCAGATTGAATATAAACTCCTGAAGCGCTTGCTTGACCGCTTGATAATCCATGTGATCGTAACGGACGAACGGCGCGCAGTAGGTGTCGAACGACGACCAGGCCTGTGCTCCGGCGGTCTCGCCCTGGGTCGTGAACGTGGAATTGACAATTTGCCCCAGAAAAGAACGCAGGTGCTTCGGCGGTTTGGATTCCACCTTGCCGGACACGCCGCCGAATCCGCCCTGAAGAATCTGCCGCAGGTCCCAGCCCGCGCAGTACGGGCCGAAGAATCCGAGGTCGTGAATGTGAATGTCTCCCGACAGATGCGCGTCGCGGATTTCCTGCGGATAAATCTCATGCAGCCAGTAGTTTTTGGTAAACGCTTCGCGGACATAATTGTTCAGTCCGTTGATTGATTTCTGCGTGTTGGCGTTCTCGTTGATTTTCCAGTCGCTGTCGTTCAGATATTCGCCGAACATATTGATCGTCGCGCCGATCAGCGCGTTGGATTCGCGCGCGGAGCGTCTTTTCTCGCGGTACAGAATATAAGCCTTGGCTGTTTTTGCGTGTCCGTTTTCAATCAGGACCTTTTCGACGATGTCCTGAATTCCCTCAACGTCTGCTACGCCCTCCGGGTATTTTTGCGAAGCGATGGAAACAACCTGATCCGCCAGATGTTCCGAAGTGGCGAAATCGTCTCCCCCGACCGCGGTCGCGGCCTTAAAAATCGCCCACACGATTTTTTCCTTTTTAAACAGCGCTTTGGTCCTGTCCCTTTTGATAATATGTGTCAGCATGAACATTCCTCCCGCATTCCCCTTCAGACAGGGCAATATATAGTTTATTGCTTTACTGCGAATACTATATATACTAATATCTATACGGGGATTTGTCAATAGAACGGGAGGGAAAAGAGTTTCAGCCTTTCCGTTTGCCGCGGCAGTCCCGGCAGTAGCCGTAAATTTCAAGGCTGTGTCCGGTCACGTCAAAACCGGTTTTGTCGGTCAGTTCCTTTTCGTAGGATTTCAGCGGGCAGTCGTCCAGCGGGAACATCCTGTGGCAGCCAAGGCAGACCAGATAGTGGCGGTGCTTGTCGTCCAGCTCAAACAGGGCGCCGCACTCTTCCACCGTGCTCAGCCGGCGAACGGCTTTTTTTTCAATCAGAAGCTCCAGAACGCGGTAGACGGTGGAAAGACTGACGGTTTCCCCCTGCTCCCGCAGCCCGAAAAAAATACCTTCTGCCGAAACAGGCCGGCCGCTTTGCTCCAGAATCCCGATGATCTCCCGGCGCTGCCGGGTGTTTTTCAGTCCGCAGCTTTTCAGGCGGCCCTTGCTGTCTTCCATGATGTTTCTTCCTCCCGGGTTCAGAATTTTTAGGAAACACGGCCCTGTTCCCGGCCCCGCAGACCGTACACAATCAGATAACTCACGGCGGAAAGGATTACAATGCAGGCCCCCGAAGCGATATTCAGCGTATAGGAGAGCCAGAGCCCCGCGAGGCAGAAAACCGCCCCGAAGAAGATGGAGTAGCAGATCCGTCTGCCGAAGCTGTTCGTCAGCAGGCCCGCGACAGCCGCGGGCGCGGTCAGAAGCGCCAGCACAAGAATGATCCCGACCACCCGGATCAAAACCACGACGGTCATCGCGACCAGAACCAGCAGAAGATAGTTGAGGCGTTCGGTATTGACTCCCGTCACGGCCGCGAATTCCTCGTCGAACAGGTAGGCTTTCCAGGTGTCGTAAAAAACGGCCACGGCGGCAAGAACCAGAACCGTGAGGCAGGCCATCAAAAGAAGATCGCCGCGCGTCACGGAGAGGATATTCCCAAACAGATACGAGGTCATGTCGGGCGGGTAACCCGGGGTCAGCGCGACGAAAAGGATTCCCAGCGCCATACCGAAAGACCAGAACAGGCCGATGACAACGTCGGAATGCGTTGTTTTCCTCCGGCTGATTTTTCCGATGGCGAGCGCGCCGCCGACCGCAAACAGAAAAGCGCCGAGAATGGGCTCGAATCCCAGCAGGTACCCTAGCCCCACGCCGCCGTAAGAGGTGTGCGCGATCCCGCCGCTGAGCATGACAAGCTTTTTTTCGATGACGATGACGCCGATGATGCCGCAGACAATGCTGGAAAGCAGACCCGCGGCCAGCGCGTTCTGAAGAAATTGATATTGAAACAAAGCGGAAATCATTTATCGGTCCTCCCCGTGCGTTTTTAAAACCCGATGCGGCACGCCGTGCGCGATCAGGTCGACCGGGCAGCCGTAAAGGGCGTCGACCGTGTTGCGGTCGAGTTCCGGCTCGCCGTGGTAAACCAGACCGCCGTTGAGACAGGCCAGCCGGTGGACCCGGGAGGACACCGCCATCATGTCGTGCGTGACAAGCAGAATCGTCATTTTACGGTTCAGCTCCCCCAGCAGGTCGTAAATCTGTCTGCGCGATTTTGCGTCGACACTTGCGGTCGGCTCGTCCAGCAGAAGAATTTTCGGGTTTTCCGCAAGGGCGCGGGCGACCAGCATCCGCTGGAATTCTCCGCCGGACAGGCCGGAAATCTGCCGGGAGGCGAGCTCTCCGATGCCGACTTCTTGAAGCGCGGCGTCGGCAGCCGCGCGGTCGGCTCCGGAATACCGGTGAAAGGGAAGGCGGCTTCGTGTCAGCCGTCCGGTCAGGACGACTTCGCGCACCGTAACCGGGAAGCTGCGGTCAATATTCGCAAACTGCGGAACGTATCCGACCAGCATGCCGGTTTTGCCCGGGGCTTTTCCGCAGATCGAAATGCTTCCTCCCGAAATCGGCACAAGGCCCAGAATGGAACGGAGCAGGGTGGTTTTTCCGCCCCCGTTCGGCCCGATGATCCCCAGATATTCCCCCTGAGTGACGTCAAGGCTGACATCATGCAGGGCGGTGAACGCCCCGTACCGGACGGTTACGTGACTGATTTCTACGACTTTTTGACCGGGCTCTGCCGTCATTTCATAGCCTCCACCATGGTATTTGCCATTTTTTTCAGATTTTCCACATAATCGGGCGCAAGTGGGGAAAGTTCTACAGTTTTTCCGCCGATTTCCTCCGCGAAGGCCTGCGACTGCTTGCTGTCGATTTCCTCCTGATAGAAAATTGCGCGGATCTTTTGCTTTTTTGCCAGATCAACCATTTCCTGCAGATGCTGCGGAGTCGCTTCCTTGCCCTCCTCCTCGAGCGAATACATGGTCAGGCCGTAGTCTTCGGCCAGGTAACCGAACGCAGGGTGAAAGACAAGAAAGCTTTTATTTTGCATGTTGGAAAAGATGTTTTTCAAATCGGAATCCAGCGAATCAAGCTGCTTTGCATAGTTCTCAGCATTCTGCCCGTACTGCGCTTTGTGCTGCGGATCCACCGTTTCACATTCCCGAGCAATGGTTTCCACCATCACCTTTGCGCGCTTGGGGGAAAGCCAGATGTGCGGGTCGCGTTCCCCTGACGGGAACGTGCGGTCTGGGTATTCCTTTGAAACGGCATCCTGAAGGCGGATGACTTTTATGGTTTCCAAATCGGCTATAGCCGGGAGAATAGAAGATTCCTCAACGGGTACACCCACCGCAAAATAAAGGGCCGCGCGGCTGAGTTCCTCTTTTTCTTTGGGCGTCGGCTCATAGGTTTCCGGGCTGTATCCGGAAGGGACGGCGGTCATTACCTCCATATAGTCGCCGCAGACAGCTTTGGCGAAGGTTGCCTCCGGCACGACGGTTACGGCAATAACAGGTTTCTGATCCGATTTTTCCGGCACGGACGAAGATGCCTGCTGTACGCCGGACGACGAGGCGCATCCTGTCAGAACCATCGTAAAGGAGATCAGCATTCCAATGTAAAAGTTAAATCGTTTCATTAGTTCACTCCATTCCAAATGCGAATAATTTGCATTTGCATTATGCATTCTATCATAGAAGAATGGATTTGTAAATGTTTTATTTTATGGAGAAAGGGATAGAATATTTTCTGACCGAGCCATAAGTCGCGCAAACGAAAAAACACGATCATATTGCGTGCGGCGTTGGCCGCACCTGTAAATTCCGGCCGCATAAAAATATAAAAATATGATTCTTTGATGAATAATATGAATTTCCTCGGTAAAAATACTTTTTGAAAGGGGTAATATCATGCTTGATAAAATTGCTTTGATTCTGGTCATTATCGGCGGACTGAATTGGGGGTCCATCGGACTTTTCGGGTTTGACATTGTCGCTTGGATCTTTGGCGGGCAGCTCACGGCCGGCAGCCGCATCGTATTCGTCGTGGTAGCCATTTCCGCGCTGTGGTGCCTGAGATTTCTGTTTCGTGACGACGAAGAACCTGTTCACAACGCGTAGACTTTTTTTAACCTTAAAATAGCCGTCGTTCCAGACTTAGGGAACGGCGGCTTTTTCGTGATTAATCAGGTACTTTGTTTACGGTTTGTTTTTCTCATAAAGAATCCGCAGGCCCTCCAGAAGAAGCGTGTCGCAATAGACGATATCGCGTTCACATTGTTGAATAACTTCCTTGGATAAACCGCCTGTGGCCACAATGCGGCATTTTTTGCCGAGTTCCTTTTCCATGTGGGCGCACATGCCGTCGATCATGCAGGCGGTTCCGTTAATCAGGCCGGAGCGCATACATTCGGCGGTGCTCCCGCCGATAAAGTGCTTGGGAGCCTCCAGGCTGACGGAGGGAAGCTGGGCGGTGCGGTTCGTCAGCGCGTCCAGCGAAATTCCGACCCCGGGGGCAATCGCCCCGCCAAGCATCCGACGGTTTTCGTCCAGAACGACAAATGTCGTGGCCGTTCCCATGTCAAGAATAATGCAGGGGCCTTGAAACAGCTCCGCGGCTGCCACGCAGCCGACGATCAGGTCCGCGCCCACAGCTTCGGAGTTATTGAGGTCGATGAATATGTCTGTTTTGGTTTCAGGCCCCACGCAGAACGGCTCCGTTCCGGTCAGGCGGCGAATCGCCCGTTTCAGGTAAAGATTGACGGACGGAACGACCGAGCTGATTGCCGTCCCCTCAATCTGCCGGAAGGAAACGCCGTGGATATCCAGAATTTCTTTCAGTTCGATTGCGTACTGATCTTCCATCCTCATGCGGTCCGTCGCCATGCGCGAAACAAAAAGCAGCTTTGTGCCCTCGTAAACACCCAAAGTGATATTTGTGTTGCCGATGTCCAGAACCAGAATCATTCGAAATCCGCTCCCGCCGTGGAAACAGGGATTTCCCCGCTTCCGTTTTATCAAATACAGTTATTATAGCAAAGAGAGTTTTAGAATTCAATGCACAAAATAAAAAGAAATTAATTGGTTTTTTTTCATATCCTGATTTATAATACAAAAAGGATGCAGTGAGGAGGGATACGATGGAGAACACAGTTTACCCTGGGCGAAAGCGTATGCGCGGCGACCGCCATGACTCGTTCCGAATCCGGAAGGACGACCCTTTTTTCTCGGTGGTTCCCCATTTGATGCGGAACAGAACGGGAAGCATGGTCTTTTTTGAAGAAAAAATCGAGATCACCCATTTGGAGCAGTTCGTCAGGCGGATGCGCAGGGAAACCGGCATGACGGACCTGAGCACTCTTCATGTCGTCATGGCGGCGGCGGTGCGCCTGATCGCTCTTCATCCGGGTCTGAACCGTTATGTTTCCGGCAGAAAACTCTATGCCAGAAACCATATCGCCCTCTCCATCGCGGTGAAAAATACGATGAGTGAAACCGGTCAGGACACAACGCTGAAAACGTTGTTTTCTCCGACTGATTCACTGGAGGATATCTGGAAAAAGCTCCACGACGGGATCGCGGCGGTCAAGAATTCCGCGCAGAACAACGGCGCATACCGAACTGCGGAAATTTTAAGGCGCCTGCCCGTGTGTTTGCTGCGCTTTGTTGTGTTTGTGCTTTGGCATATGGATGAGGCCGGCCTGATGCCGGAAGCGATTCACCGCGTTTCTCCTTTCCACACAAGCGCCTTTGTTGTGGATATCGGTTCCACCGGAATCGGTTCCGTCTATCACCATCTCTATGATTTCGGGACCTGCCCGATTTTTATCTCCGTCGGAAAAAAGGAAACCACGTTCCGAATGAGCCGCCATGGCATAGCGAGACCCGTCAAAACGATTAATTTCCGCTTTGTCGTGGACGAGCGTATCTGCGACGGTTACTATTATGCCAGAGCAATGCGCCACTTCCGACGGATTCTGAAAAACCCGGACGTGTTGCTGACGTCACTTCCGTCGGCGGTGCCGGACCCCTGGCTTTAGCAGACGCTACGAAAACAGCCTTTGAAACAGCAGGGAGAGCTGATAGAACAGCGCGGAAACATACCACGCCGTGGCAAACTGATAGACGGCGCTGAACAGCGCGAACCGAAGTCCCGTTTCCCGGCGGATCGCGGCGAGCGCGGCGGAGCAGGGGGTATACAGAAGAATGAAGATCAGGTAGGAGCAGGCGCTGACCGGGCTGAACAGTTCCCGCAGGCCGGCGGCGGGGTTTCCAGCGCAAAGGACGCCGTAGGCCCCCACGATCGCTTCCTTTGCGACGAGTCCGGTCAGGAGCGCGACGGTTTGACGCCATCCCCCGAATCCGCACAGAGTAAAAATCGGGGCCACTGCCTGCCCCGCCGCCGACAGAAGGCTGCGGGAGCTGTCGGCGGTCATATGGAACTCCGTCGAGAGGGACTGAAGCAGCCAGATCAGCACGGTCGCAAAAAAGACAGTCGTTCCCGCGCGCTGAAGAAAATCCCGAACCCGTCTGCCGACATGTTTCCGGATGTTGTCCAGGGTTGGCAGGCGGTAATCCGGCAGTTCCATTAAAAATGGGGCCGGTTCCCCGCGCAGCACGGTGCTTTTGAGAAAGACCGCTGAAAAGAGCCCCATCAGCACGCCGAGCAGATAGATCAGAAACATGGCGAGCGGCTGGCGCTGTGCGAAGAAGACCCCCAGGAACAGGGTGTAAACCGGCATTTTCGCGCTGCATGATAGAAAGGGGGTAATCAGGACGGTCAGACGCCTGTCCTTTTCGCTTTCCAGAATCCGCGTTCCCATGACGGCCGGAACCGTGCATCCGAAGCCCATCAGAAGCGGCACGAAAGAGCGGCCGGAGAGGCCGATTTTTCTCATGGGGGCGTCCATGATGAACGCGGCGCGCGCCATGTAGCCGCTGTCCTCCAGGAAAGAAAGCAGAAGGAACAGAAGAACAATCTGCGGCAGGAATTTCAGCACCGCGCCGACGCCCGCGAGGACTCCGTCCAGTATCAGGCTCTTGATCCAGACGGACGCGCCGCGGGCTGAAAGAAAAGCGTTCAGCGCGCATGCCGCGGAATGAATCAGAAGCTCCATTGCGGAGATCATCGCGTTGCCGACGGAACCGAAGGTCAGCGCAAAAATTGCGAGAACAATCAAAAGAAACAGCGGAATGGAACAGTACCGGTTTGTGGCGATCCGGTCAATTCGTTCTGTTACCGTATGCGTGCTTTCCCCGCCCGTAACGGCTCTGGAGGCGATGGTATGAATATAGCGGTAACGCGCCTGTGCCGCGTCCAGATCCGGATCGCCGCCGCCTGCCGCGTCATCTGCGAGCCGGAGCGGCGTTCGCGGCTCGCCCAGGGCCGCGAACGCCGTTTGAAGCAGGGTGTCGATCCCGATTCCATGCGTCGCGCAGACCGGGACGACCGGAATTCCCAGAAGAACGGAAAGCAGGCGGCAGTTTACTTTCCCTCCGCGCCGGTTGAGCGCGTCCGTCATGCTGAGGACCGCTACGACGGGAATTCCCAGCTCCAGCAGCTGGGTGGTCAGGTAGAGACCCCGTTCCAGACAGGTAGCGTCTATCACATTCAGAATCAGGTCCGGTTTTTCACGGTGTAAAAAATCGCCCGCAAGGGCCTCTTCCGGCGTATAGGGAATCAGCGAATAAACGCCGGGAAGATCGACAATGCGGGCCTTGCCGCCGTTCCAGCGGGCAAATCCGCTTTTCTTTTCAACCGTTACCCCCGGCCAGTTGCCGACGGTCGCGCTCGACCCGGTCAGCCGGTTAAACAGCGTCGTTTTTCCGCAGTTGGGGTTTCCCGCAAGGGCATAAACCGGGACGGTTTTCCAAATCTGTTGTTTCATATTAAGTAAAAAACAGCCGCACCGCCAAAGCCGAAACAATACAGACGGTCAGGTCGGCCGTCAGCGCGGCGGGTATGGTGTGGCGGGTCTTCTTGATTCCGACAGCCCCGAAATAAACGGCGATCGCGTAAAACGTCGTTTCGGTTGAGCCGGACATCACGGAAGCGACACGACCGACGAAGCTGTCTGGCCCGCAGTCGTAAAAAATCTGAGTCAGGACGGCGGTGGAACCGCTGCCGGAAACCGGACGGATCAGCGCGAGCGGCATCGCCTGCTTCGGCAGGCCGATCAGACTGGCGACAGGGGCCAAAAAGGAAGAAAGAAGGTCCAGAGCGCCGGACGCGCTGAGCATGGAGACGGCCATAATCAGGCCGATCAGCGACGGGAGAATCGAGACCGTGGAGCGCAGGCCCTCTTTGGCGCCGGCGACAAACGTATCGAAAACCGGAACCTTGCGAAGAAATCCGAACAGGACAATGCAAAGAACAACGGCCGGCATGACGAAAACTCCAAGCTTATCCACGGAGAAGGCCCTCCATCAGTTTCGCCGCGGTCAGGCCGACGATGACGGAGCAGACGGAAGTTACCCAAACCGCGGGCAGAATCTCGAACGGAGCGGCGGAACCGTACTGAGCCCTTAAAATTCCAAGAGTTGTGGGAATCAGCTGAATGGAGGCCGTGTTCAGAACAACAAAGGTTACCATGGAATTGTCCGCGGTCTGCGTCGGGTTGTTTTTTTTCAGTTCCTGCATGGCGGCGATGCCGAGGGGAGTGGCGGCGTTGCCTAAACCGAGCAGATTTGCGGTGATGTTCATGCACATCGCCTTCACGGCGGGACCGCCCGGCTTGCATTCCGGGAACAGGCGGCGCATCAGCGGATTCAGCGCTTTGGCAAGAAGCAGCGTCAGTCCGCCTTCGTCTGCGATTTTCATCAGCCCGGTCCAGGCGCACATCATTCCGGTCATCGACAAAACCAACGTCACCGCGCCGGAAGCGCCGCTTAACACAGCGTTTGAAAGCGGCTCCATCCTGCCGGTGACGGCGGCGCAGAAAACGCTGAACAGGATCATTCCCGCCCAAATGTAATTTAACAGTTTGTTCATCCCCTTTTTGGAAATTAACTGTATAATTACTATTCGTGACTAAAATTCAATATTATTGATTATGTTAAAAGTTTTTCACATTTTAAGTGTAACCGATTGACAAATATGGAAAATTATACTATAATCGATCCGATCAGAAAAAAGAGCCTTTTTGGTGAAAGGAAGTACTTTTATTGAAATCAACAGGAATTGTAAGAAAAGTTGATGAACTTGGTCGCATTGTATTGCCGAAGGAGTTGAGAGTGACCCTAAATATAAATGAAAAGGATCCTCTCGAAATATTCGTTGATGAAGACAATCGGATTGTTCTTCAAAAATACGAACCGGCATGCGTCTTCTGCAATGGAATGAACGGCATCATCAATTTCGGGGGCCACAATATCTGTCGCGACTGCCTTGAAAAGCTGGCGGAAAAAGCGGCGGAAAATGCGAAGGAAGAGAGAAAATAAGCCGATCTTGCCCGCCGGCGCCGTTGCCGGCAATTTTTATTGCCTGCTCTTACATAAAGAAGAGGCGAAGCAGAATATGCGGCTAACCCAAAATGAAAAAATTTATTTCAGCGAATGCGTGTCCGATTTGATGGATTCGGACCAGGTGCGGCGGATGAACCGATTTATCCAGCACGCGGACGTTTCCTGTCTGGACCACTGCATTTCCGTTGCCCGCACAAGCCTTTGGCTGAGCAGGCTGCTGAGAATTTCCGTTGACCGCAGGAGCATGATCCGCGGCGCTTTACTGCACGATTTTTTTCTGTACGACTGGCATGAAAAGAGCGACAGAAAAGGTCTGCACGGCTTTACGCATCCCAGAACGGCTCTGGAGAATGCACAGCGTGAGTTTGTGCTGAACGACCGGGAAAAGGATATTATTCTTCGGCACATGTGGCCGCTGACTCCGGTTCCGCCAAGGTACCGGGAAGGCTTTATTGTAAGCTTTTCCGATAAATATTGCTCCGTACTGGAAACGCTTCGATTTTACAAATCTGGCCGGACGTTGGATTAGCAAGACAGCAAAAAGGGTTTTCCCGCCGGGAAAACCCTTTTTTATGTAATCCAGGCTTGGTCTGCCGGGAAGAAAAGCTCAGGCTGAGATCAATTTTGCCAGATCTTTGAAAGGAATAACGGATGCAAAACGTCGGTCCCAAATCCGGCCGGAATAAAATTCGCACAGCTCGGCGGCGCGCATCGGTCCGTTGTCAAAGGTGGTGAAGGTTCCTTCCGGAATCAAAACACGGAATCCGAGTTCAAACGCCGTCTTGCAGGTGGAATCAATGCAGTATTCGGTCTGCATCCCCACAAGAATGATCTCCCGGATTCCTTTTTGGGTCAGATAATCCTTTAAACCTGTCTTGAGGAATGCGCTGTTATATGTTTTTGTAAAGATCTTTTCATCACTTTGGGGAGAAATCCGCGCGCAGATTTCAAATCCTCCCGTACCCGGTTCCAACTCGCTGCCTTTTCCGCCGTCGTGCCGAACGTAGATAACCTCCACGTCATTCTCTCTGCAAACGGGAATGAGAGCTTCTATGTCTTTCAAAACCTGTTCTCCCTGATAAGGGCCTTCATCCATCAGCCCATTCTGAACATCCACCACAAGCAAAGCCGTGTTTTTCATGTGACGCCTCCGTATTAAAAATCGGAGCGGTTTCCCGCTCCGATTTCCTATTTATGATAAGTCTCCACAATATTGCGAACGGCTTCAACCACGTAATCGGACTGCTTGTCTGAGAGCGTCGGGTACAGCGGCAGTGAAATGATGCGTTCGAAGTGCTTTTCGGTATTCGGAAAATCTCCCTTTTGGAACCCAAACCGCCCGGTGTAGGCACTCATGTTGGTAACCGGGATAAAATGGACGCTGGTGCCCACGTTGCGTTCGTTCAGCTCGACAATGAAGCGGTCCCGGTCAATGGTGAGCTTGTCCGGAACGATCCGCAGGACATACAGATGCCAGGAGTGCGTTGCATAATCCGGGACAAGCGGCGGCTCCACCGCGTCGATTTTTGAAAATTCACGTTGGTATTTTTCCGCGATCGCGATGCGCTTCGCCTGCATTTCCTGAATGCGGGAAAGCTGAATCAGACCAAGCGCGGCCTGAATATCAAACATATTGTATTTGAATCCGGGCTCGCAGATGTCGTACTGCCACGTGCCGCCTTTCGCGTAACGGTTCCAGGCGTTGCGGCTCATGCCCTGCCCGGCCCAGATGCGCGCTTTCGCGTCGATTTCATCGTCATCCGTCACGAGCATGCCGCCCTCGCCGGTCGTCAGGTTCTTCGTCGCGTAGAAGCTGTAGGAAGCAGCTCCTTTCAAGCCGTTTCCGATCAGCCGGCCCTTGTAGCGGCTTTCAAACGCGTGCGCGGCGTCCTCCGAAACGAACAGGCCGTATTTATCCGCAATCTCATAAATGCGGTCCAGGTCGCACACCTGTCCGCTGTAATGGACCGGCACGACGGCTTTCGTCTTTTTCGTTACTTTCTTTTCAATTTCGTCCGGGTCGATGCAGCCGGTGCTGTAATCAATATCCGCGAAAACCGGCGTTGCGCCGCAGTGGATAATGGTGTTCGCGGTGGATGCGAACGTCATCGGAGTCGTAATGACTTCGTCGCCCGGTCCGATTCCCGCGGAAAGCAGCGCCACGTGGAGCGCCGCCGTGCAGGAATTCATGGCGATCGCGTGCTTTGCGCCCAGATAGCCGGCGAATTCCTGCTCGAACTTTACGGTGCGCGGGCCTTTTGCAACCCACAGGGATTTGAGGGTTTCTTCCACTTCCCTGATTTCCGCTTCGGTCAGATCGGGAAGGTTATATGGGATAAATGTTTCTCGTTTTTGAAAATTCTTCATACTGTGTCCTTTCATTTTCCCTGTTATTTTTTCTCGGAAATTGGTTTATCATGCCGGGAAACTCAAAAGATATAAATAAATATAGTACCATTAACCGATAAAGTCAATCAAAAACAGATTCCCGGTCTGCGGTGATTGACTACGGGGCCGCTTGGGGCTATAATATACGGGTTAAGGCGGCATGCCGCCGCCGACACGCCCCGCCGGACGCAACAAACGAACCGAAAACAGGTTTTGGCGGGGAAGAAAGAGAAAATTCCCGGCTGTATTTAATAATAGAAACGGTGGCTTTTCTGTGAAAGAATCTGACAACTATTTCGCTCACCCGAGTGCTTGTGTGGATGAGGGGGCCGAAATCGGAGAGGGGACAAAAATCTGGCATTTCTGTCACATCAGCGCGGGCTGTTCTGTCGGCAGCGGATGTACGATCGGTCAAAATGTGTTTGTCGCCCCGGGCGTCAAAATCGGAGACAACTGCAAAATCCAGAACAACGTGTCCGTATATGAGGGCGTGGAGCTTGGAGATTACGTTTTCTGCGGGCCGTCCATGGTGTTTACCAACGTGCAGCGGCCACGCTGCTGCTATCCGCAGCGGGGAGCGCAGTTTTACGCGAAAACCCCCGTGGGGGACGGCGCCAGCATCGGAGCGAACGCGACGATTGTCTGCGGGCACCGGATCGGCAGAAATTCTTTTATTGCCGCGGGAAGCGTCGTGACAAAGGACGTGCCGGACCACGCGATCATGATGGGATGTCCTGCCCGCCGGAGCGGATGGGCCTGCGAGTGCGGCGAAAAGCTGAACGAAGAGCTTGTGTGCCCCAAATGCGGCAGAAAATATGTGCAGGGCGAAAACGGCCTGAAGGAGGTACAAAAATAATGCAGAAGCTTGCGTTTAACGACCTTGGCGCTCAGTATCGCCAGTTAAAGGAAGAGATCGATGCCGGGATTGCCGGAGTCATTGAAAGCTCCCATTTCATTTCCGGCCCGCAGGTGGAGCAGCTGGAACAGGAGCTTGCCGCCTATGTCGGCAGGAAATACTGCGTTTCGGTCGGCAGCGGCACGGATGCCCTTTTGATGCCGCTGATGGCGGAAAAAATCGGTTCCGGCGACGCGGTGTTTGTTCCGGCGTTTACCTTTTTTGCAACGGCGGAGGTTGTCAGTCTGTGCGGCGCAACTCCCGTGTTCTGCGATTCCGACCCGGATACGTTTAATCTGAGCCCCGAATCGCTGGAAACTCAGATCGAAAAAACGCTTGCCGCCGGAAAGCTGAAGCCGAAAGCTGTCATTGCGGTCGACTTGTTCGGACAGCCGGCGGATTTTCCTGCGCTTCAGAAAATCTGCGACCGGTACGGCCTGATCCTGATGGAAGACGCCGCGCAGGGCTTTGGCGGCGCAATCGGTGAAAAAAAGGCCTGTTCGTTTGGAAAATACGCGGGAACCAGCTTCTTCCCCGCGAAGGCCCTGGGCTGCTACGGAGACGGCGGAGCGATCTTTACAGACGACGAACAGGACTACCGGCTTCTTTTGTCCCTGCGCGTGCATGGAAAGGGAAGCTTTAAATATGAGAACGTGCGCCTGGGGCTGAATGCCAGACTCGACACCCTTCAGGCCGCGATTCTTTTGCCGAAGCTGCACGCGTTCGACGAGGAAAACGCACACCGCAGACGCGCGGCGGCCCGATACGCCGAACTCCTTGGCGACCGGTTCCGCGTTCCCGTTGTCAAAGAGGGATTCTCTTCCGGTTTTGGATATTATACGCTGAAGGCGGAAAACCTGAAAGAAAGAACGAAAATTCTCGACGGCCTGAAAGCGGCGGGAATCCCGGCGATGGTCTACTATCCAAAGCCGCTCCATCTGCAAAAGGTGTACGAGCCGCTGGGGTACCGGCCGGGCGATCTGCCGAACGCGGAACATCTCTGCGATACGGTTTTCAGCCTGCCGATGCACGGATATATCACGGAGGAAGAGATTGCCATGGTTTGCACGGCGCTCAAAAATCTTTAAATGCTGAAGCGAGGAAAGTAAAATGTCGAATTTAAAAATGGGACTGCTGGATAAAATAGAAAAGAAAACGGCCGTAGTCGGCATTGTCGGCCTCGGTTACGTCGGGCTGCCGCTTGCTGTGGAATTTGCAAAAGCGGGTTACCGGACGATAGGCTTCGACGTTCAGGCTAAAAAGGTGGAATCCGTGAACGCCGGGCATAATTATATCGGCGATATTGTAGGAGATACGCTGAAAGAGATGGTGGAAAACGGCAGGCTTTCCGCGACCTCCGACTTTTCGTTCATTCAGGGAGTGGACGCCGTCGCGATCTGCGTGCCGACCCCGCTCGATAAATATCAGCAGCCGGATATCAGCTATGTAAAGGGGTCCGCCGAATCCGTCGCGAAATTTGCGCACAGCGGCATGGTGGTCATTCTGGAGTCCACCACATATCCGGGAACAACGGAAGAGCTTCTAAAGCCGATTTTTGAAGAAAACGGGCTCACCTGCGGCGAGGATTTCTACCTTGCGTTTTCGCCCGAACGAGTCGATCCCGGCAACAAGCAGTATAAGACAAAAAATACGCCGAAAGTGGTCGGCGGTGTAGGCTCCGATTCCACAACGGTCGCGGCCGCGCTGTACCGCAGCGTTCTTGCCGGCGGCGTTTATGAAGTTTCCTGCCCGGCGGTCGCAGAAATGGAAAAGCTGCTGGAAAACACCTACCGCAACATCAACATCGGTCTGGTCAACGAAATGGCAATCATCTGCCACCGCATGGGAATCAACGTCTGGGAAGTGATTGAAGCCGCGAAGACAAAGCCCTACGGTTTTCAGGCGTTTTACCCGGGCCCCGGCCTTGGCGGGCACTGTATCCCGCTTGATCCGTTTTACCTGACCTGGAAAGCCCGCGAGTTCGATTATCACACCCGGCTGATTGAAACCTCCGGCGAAATCAACACGGGCATGCCGGAATATGTGGTTCAGCGCGCAATGGAGGTTCTGAACCGCGACGAAAAGGCGATGAACGGCGCGAAGGTGCTGGTTCTGGGCGTTGCCTATAAATCCGACATCGACGATTACCGTGAGAGCCCGGCGCTCAACGTGATTGACCTTCTGATTGCGAAAGGGGCCGACGTAACGTTTTTCGACCCGTATATACCGCAGTACCGCCACAAGGGGAAAGTGCACGACGGTGCGAAAGAATTGACGGACGATATGCTTCGCGGAGCAGACTTGGTGCTTCTGTGCACGGCCCACTCGTGTTTTGACTATCAAAAGATTCAGGCGCTTTCCAAAGAAGTGTTCGATACCCGCAACGCGATGAAGGACATTGAGGACCGCTCAAACATCGAACTGCTGTAACTCCAATCCCCCCGTTTTCCGGCGAAAGCGGGGGATTTTTCGGGCAGGCAGAGCCTGCTTCGGCCCGCCGGCCGGAATGCGAAAAAAATCAGCCGCGCCGGGCGGGACGGTACGGGGGCCCCGCTGGCGAAGCCTGTTTTTGCCGGACCGGCGACTGAAGTAACACAGGATATCAATGAAAAGAACAGGTGGATGAATCATGAAAAAATACCGTTTTATGCTGATCGGCTGCGGCCGAATCTCCAAAAATCATATTGCCGCGGCGGCGGCTAACCGGGACATCATGGAGCTTGTCGCCGTCTGCGACCCGATGACCGAAAAGGCGGAGCAGAAGGCGGACGACTGCAGAAACGCGGCGGGATATCGCCCCAAAGTATATGGGGATTACCAGAAAGCTTTAGCCGAACTGGAAATCGACTGCTGCTCCGTTGCGACCGAAAGCGGTTATCACGCGGAGATCGCGCTTGACTGCATCCGCGCGGGCAAGAACGTGCTGGTGGAAAAACCGATGGCTCTTTCCACAAAAGACGCTGAGCAAATGCTCAGCGAAGCGAAGGCGCATGGGGTGACGGTCGGTGTCTGTCACCAGAACCGTTTTAACGCTCCTGTTCAGGAACTGCACAGGGCGCTGAACGACGGCCGATTCGGCAAGCTCGTCAGCGGTACGGCGCGGATTCTGTGGAACCGCTCGATGCCTTATTACGAGCAGGCGCCATGGCGCGGAACCTGGGCGCAGGACGGCGGCACCCTGATGAATCAGTGCATTCACGGCATTGACCTGCTTCAGTGGAGCCTGGGCGGCGAACCGGAGACCATTATGGCGATGACCGGGAATTATCTGCGTGACATTCAGGCGGAGGATTTCGGCGCAATTCTGATCCGCTTTAAAAACGGCGCGGTCGGCATTGTGGAAGGAACCGCCTGCGTCTATCCGAAGAATCTGGAAGAGACGCTTTCCGTATTCGGCGAGACCGGCGCCGCCGTGATCGGCGGCCTCGCGGTCAACCGCATCCAGACCTGGAATTTTTCTTCTCCCGCCGCGCAGGATTCCGAAGTGGAAAAACTGGCGGGAACCGACCCGAAGGATGTTTACGGAAGCGGCCATAACGCGCTTTATCAAAACTATATTGAAGCGATTGACAGCCACACCGAACCGCTTGTCAGCGGAGCGGAGGGCATCAAGGGAATGAAAATTATTCTGGCAGCTTACAAATCGCAGAAAACAGGCCTGCCAGTCAAATTTGATGACCTTGAATTTTCCACGCTCGACATGACGCATGAAGACGTCCGCGTCAATTAAGGGGAGCCGATCATGAAACTGATAACCGTAGTCGGCGCGAGGCCGCAGTTTATCAAAGCCTCGGTTGTGTCAATGGCCCTTGCCCATGTCTGCGACGAGGTGATCGTGCATACCGGGCAGCACTACGACCGCAATATGTCCGACGTCTTTTTTGAAGAACTGAAGATTCCGAAGCCGGCCTATCATCTCGGCGTCGGAAGCGGCACGCACGGAAAGCAGACCGGCGAAATGCTGATCAAAATCGAAGAGGTGCTGCAGAAGGAAACGCCGGATGCTCTGCTGGTTTACGGGGATACCAACTCCACCCTGGCGGGCGCGCTGGCCGCGGCAAAGCTGCACATTCCCGTCCTGCACGTGGAAGCGGGCCTGCGTTCCTTTAACCGCCGGATGCCCGAAGAGCTCAACCGTGTTTTAACGGATCATATCTCCGATTTGCTGTTTTGCCCGACGCAGACCGCCGTGCAAAACCTGAAAAACGAAGGGATCACGGCGGGCGTGCAAAACAGCGGCGACGTCATGCTGGATTCCGTTCTTCACTTTTCCAAACTCGCGGGTGAAAATCCGGAGAAAACGGCAATTTTTCAAAAGCTCGGCATTCAGCCGAAGCAATACCGTCTGGCTACGCTGCACCGCGCGGAAACCACGGACGGCGGACTTCCGGCGGTCGAACGCATTTTCCGCGCGTTTGAACGCCTTCCGCAGAAGGTTGTCATCCCGATTCATCCGCGCACCCGCAGCCTGGCGGAGAGCGCGATCGCGCAGTGCGGATTCCGGAATATCCAGCTGATCGACCCGGTCGGCTACCTCGAAATGCTTTTGCTGACTTCAAATGCCTGCCAGGTTTTAACCGATTCCGGCGGACTTCAAAAGGAAGCCTGGTTTCTCGAAATTCCCTGCGTCACCTTGCGCAGCGAAACCGAGTGGGTGGAGACGCTTGCCGGCAACTGGAATGTACTGTCCGCCCTGGAAACCGACGAAATTTACGACAAGGCGGTCAACACGAAAGTCGACCCCGCCGCGCGTTCCCAAATGCCGTTCGGCGACGGAAACGCCTCCGGCAAGATTGCGGCTGCACTGTTGCAAATGGGGGAGAACGTGAAGTGAATATCCTTTACATCAATCACTATGCCGGTTCCCGCCTGCACGGAATGGAGTTCCGCCCGTGGTTTATGGCAAAACGCTGGGTACAGGCGGGGCATACCGTTACCATTGCTGCCAGCTCCTATTCTCATCTGCGCACGAAGAATCCGGATCTGATGGCGAAAAAGTTTGAGGAGCAGACGCTCGATGGAATTCGCTATTTTTGGATTTCCGGCCCGGAATATCACGGAAACGGGATGGGCCGAATTAAAAATATGCTTTCGTTTCTCAGTGGACTATACCGCTACGGCTCAGAAATTGCCAAAACGGGCGCGCCGGATGCGGTGATCGCCTCTTCCACTTATCCACTTGATATATACCCGGCGTATCATATTGCTAAAAAATACGGAGCGTCATTAATTTATGAGGTGCACGATCTCTGGCCGCTCAGCCCGATCGAGTTGGGCGGCATCAGCCCGAAGCATCCCTATATCCGGGTGATGCAGGCGGCGGAGAACTTTTGCTACCGGCACAGCGATCGTGTTGTCTCGTTGCTTCCGAACGCGAAGGAACACATGGTGGAGCATGGGATGGCTCCTGAAAAGTTTGTCTATGTTCCGAACGGCATTGAGAAAGCGGACTGGGAAAAGCCGTTTGGGAATCCGCCGGTTTACAGCGAACAGCTTTCCAAATTCCATGAACAGGGAGAATTTTTGATCGGTTACGCCGGCGCTCACGGAATCGCGAACGCGCTTGACAGCTTTGTGGAAGCAGGGGAACGTCTGCACGGCAAAAAAATCAGGCTTCTCCCGGTGGGGCCAGGCCCGGAGCGGGAACGCTTGATTCAGAAAGCGAAGGATAAAAATCTGGAGGACGTGGTTACGTTCCTGCCGCCGGTCGGGCGCGGCCAGATTCCGGAGCTTTTAAGCCAGATGGACGCGCTTTATATCGGACTGCAGCGCCAGCCGCTGTTCCGGTTCGGCGTAAGCCCGAATAAGCTGATGGATTATATGATGGCGGGGAAGCCGGTCATCTTTGCAATCGACGCGCCGAATGACATGGTCGCCGAAGCCGGATGCGGTATTTCAATCCCGCCGGAAGACAGCGCGGCCATTGCAGAGGCCGCGGAGAAGTTGGCCTCCTGTTCCAAAGAGGATCTTGAAAAGATGGGGGAGCGCGGCCGGGAGTATATTCTGCGAAATAATGAATACGACGTTTTGTCTAAAAAATTTTTAGACGCGCTGCGGTGCGGCAAGAAAAAGTGAAAACAGTTCGATCCGCCCGGCATCGGCCGGGCGGATCGAACTGTTACAGAACCTTTTTGACGTCAAACAGAGAAGACAGTACCAGCCAGTTTTGGGAAAAATAGCTGTTGGCGGTCCAATAGCTGACACCAGCCAAACCGTACCGGTGCGCAAGCTCCAGTTTCGCGCGGATGCTTCTCGCGTCCTCGAACCAAACGGTGTGTTTTTTGCCGTCCGAAGAAAAATAGTCGAAATGGGGCGACTGGGCCTCCTCGTCAAAGAGGATACGCGCGCCGACCTGCGCGGCGAGCTCTACCGCGCCGGGATTTGTCAGCGAACGGGCTGACGAGCCGCGGACAAAGGGCAAAGTCCAGTCGTAACCGTAATTTGGGATGCCCATCAGGATTTTATTCGGAGGAATGACGGTCACGGCGTAGCGGATGACTTCCTCCACAAGATTCAGAGGCGCGACCGGCCTGGCCGGTCCATACGTATATCCCCATTCGTAAGTCATCAGGATGACATAATCCACCGCTTCCCCGTGGGCGGGGTAGTCGTGCGCCTCATAAAGAAGCCCCTGTTGGCCGGCGCTGGTTTTCGGGGCGAGAGAGGTCGTGACAATGTAGCCGAGCGAATGCATTCTAGCCACTACTTTGCGGAGGAAATTGTTGTAGTTTTCTCGGTCCCGCGGATAGATATACTCAAAGTCGATATTTAATCCATAATAGTTTTTCTGTTTCATCGTCGCGGTGATGTTTTCCAGAAGAGTATCCTGAACCTGCTGGCCGGACAGGACCGCATTGGCAACTTCGCTGCTGAACCCCCCTTCGGGGCGCATGTTGGTGACGACCATCAGCGGGGCGGTGTTCTGCGCACGGGCCGCCGTGATCACCGCTTCGTCCTCAATCGGAGCAAGAGCGCCGTCGGCCCCCGCCATATAGCTGAAGATGCTGACAAAGCTGAGATAGGGCAGCGTGCGGTTGAGCGTGTTCCGGTTCACAGACGGATAAACGTAACCGTTGACCAATATGGACCCGAGCTTTTGCGAGGTGACCGGAATGGTCAGAACCTGACCGGCCTGAATACGCGAGGGGTCTGTGATCTGCGGATTGGCTTCCAGCAGCTGATCGACCGAAATTCCGTACAACGCGGCGATGGAATAGAGTGACTGGCCGGATCCGACCGTGTGCTTTACACTGTCCGTCATCAGAACCAGAGCCTGACCGACCACAAGCTGCTGCGGGTCGCGGATCTGATTGTCTTCCATAATCTGCTGCTCGGGTATGCCGTAGAGCCGGGATAATCGATAGATGTTATCCCCCGGCCTTACCCTGTAAATTACCATTCCGATTCCACCTTTTTGAGCATTTTGGCTTTTCTTTATCTATATGAACGGGCCGATGGAAGAAACACTGTTTTTGCAAAAAAATGCGAAAAAAACCGCCGCGCTCTTGTCCTGGGCGCGGCGATTCCATTTATTAATACTCCGTTAATTCTGAAGAATCAGTTTTTTTGCTTTGCGGTCATTTTTCGCGACGGGGCAAATGTTATAAACCGTTCCATCCTTTGCAACCATGGAAATCGGGATCTTCGGCAACAGTTTATGTATGATTTCCACAAATCCGTTTACAGGTGCTTCCGCCATCCCGGTAACGATGTGTGTCGCATGAACACTTTTCGCATATCCGACAGCCATCAGCGGCGCATCGTCATGAAAATAGACGGACATTTCGGCATCCGCATTCTTTGCGGTTTGGCGAAGGTACTCCAGCTCTTCACAGTCCGCGTCAAACCCGGAAGAAGTCGGCTGAACACACAGCACCTGCAGAGGGATGAACCGACTGTCGGAGATTTTTTTTCCCGCGCGGATCAAACGGTCGCAGTCGCGCTGGCCGGTTACGCAAACAAGGACGGTTGCCTTGCCTTTTTTCAAATTTCTGCCTCCTTATTTAGCAGCATTCACAATACCATTATATCAGAATTGTTACTGTTTATGAGAACAGATTCTGCATAAAATTTGAACATATTGTGAACAAATTTTATGGTGATTTTTGTTTGAATTCACTTACACGCACATTATAGCATAAATTGACTTTCGATTCAAATCATTTGCAAAAAAATGCCGGCATCCGTGTGGATGCCGGTTTGCCATTACTTCAGCAGAGTGAGGGGATCGACATATTCTCCGTTTACCTTGGTGACAAAGTGCAGATGGGATTCTTCCTCCTGCTCAATCGGAACCTTGCCGACCGTTCCGATTTCCTGCCCGGATTCAACGGTGTCTCCGGCTTTCACTTTCATCTGGTCCAGACCGCAGTACCAGGCTTCAACGTTGCCGTGCGTAATAATGACCGTGTTTCCGTATTTGTCATCCTGATAGGCTTTGGTAACCGTCCCGTTCGCAATCGCCTTGACAGTTTCACCCTGTTTGGCGCTCAGGTCGATTCCGGTATGCGCGCGCCAGTCAAGAGTGGTTTTGCAGTAGACCGGGTCCGTGCTGAATTTTTGAACGACCGTTTTTCCAACGGGATAGGAGTAGCGCGTCACCTCGGCTGCAGCTGCCTTCACCGGCTTTGAAACAGACGCTTCCGGTTTAGACTCGGGTTTGGACGCAACGGTCTCGGAACTGGATGAAGCCTTGGAAGACGACGCTTCGGTCCGGGAAGAGGATTCCGGTTCCGCGTACACCCCGCTGACCGTATTGTTGGCGGGCGCCGTGCTTTGAACGGTTTCGCTCTGCGATTTGTCATCAGGCGCCGCGTAGTTCACCACGCTGTCATAAGTCGTCCAGGCTGCCACTCCAACGGCAATCAGGCAGACCCCAAGCGCAATATAAAAACCTTTTGAAGATCCTTTTCCGCCATTTTTTTGTATGTGTAAATTCATTCTGCCACCTCCGCAAGTATTTTGACCACATAAACGGTCCGCTATACGGAAAAGGCAGGCGGAGGCAATATTTTTTTTGAGGATTATTTTCAAAAGGAAAGGGACCCGGTCGTTTCCGACCGGGTCCGATTTCATTAGCTTGAGGGGTATATTGAGGAGGGTAGAACATGAATCAAAGAGCGGTGCGGCTCCAACTCCCTGATTACGCTTTTATTATATCGTCCATGCACAAAAAAGTTGTGAATGAGTTGTGAATACCTTATGAATTTTTTCCAAAAGAATTCACGGGGGCTGTACGAGGGAGAAGGGAGCGGCTGTATCGCTCTAGGAAAGGAACGAATTGATTCCGGCGAACTGGGGATAATGGTGTTGTAACGGAGGAAGAAATCATGAACAGTCACTATTTAAAGAATATAGATTTTGAAAAAGAACTGGATCTGACCAAACTTGTTGAGTATCAGGACGGTCAGGTCGTCAGCCGGACCCTCGCGCAGAATCAGGCGGTGAGCATTACGCTGTTCGCGTTTGACCAAAATGAAGAGATCAGCTCACACAGCTCCGGCGGGGATGCAATGGTCATGATTCTGGAGGGGACGGCGCTGATTACGATCGGAGAGAAGAAAATACATCTCGATTCGGGGAAAACCATAATAATGCCCGCGGGGATTCCGCATGCCGTTGCCTCGGAGAGCCGTTTTAAGATGCTTCTTGTCGTCGTATTCCCGCGGTAGCTTAATATCACAAAAATAAATTGAAAAGGAGTATGTTATGAAAGCCAGTCTTGACAGAAGCGGTTGTATCTCCTGCGGGCTTTGCCCGCAGACCTGTCCTGAAGTTTTCCGCATGGGGGACGACGGGGTAGCCGAGGTTTATCAGGAAGACGTTCCGAAAGATGCGCAGGAGAAAGCGGTCGAAGCGCAGGAAGGCTGTCCCGTATCAGTCATCACCGTGGAATAAATGCTCAGAGGGCAGCCGAAACCGGCTGCCCTCTGATTTTTGCCTCTTTTTGGGATGAGTTTTTCACCTGGAATTATTGCAAACATTTGTTTTCATTTTCCGACTGTTATGGTATAATAATGCTATCAATCAGGGAAGGTGATTCGGGGTGCTGACAAAAAGCCAACAAAAAGTCTACGATTACTTAAAAGGCAGAATGGAAAACGGACTGCCGCCGACCGTTCGGGAAATCTGCCGCGCCACAGGGCTGAAATCCACTTCCAGTGTTCACGCGCATTTAAGGGCGCTGGAGGAAAAGGGGCTGATCACACGCGACCGCGGTCTGAACCGCGCCATTCACCTGGCCGGGGAGCAGACCACGGTCCAGGTTCCGATTCTGGGGCAGGTGGCTGCGGGCAATCCGATTCTCGCAGTGGAGGAAATCGAGGGATATCTTCCGTTTTCGCCCGCAAGACGCGTCGGAGACGAGGAATACTTCGCGCTGAACGTCAAGGGGGAAAGCATGAAGAACGCCGGAATTTTAAGCGGCGACATCGTTGTCGCGCAGAAAACCGGCTCGGCGCTCGACGGGGAAATCGTCGTTGCGCTGATCGGGGACGAAGCGACGGTCAAGCGCCTGTTCCGCGAAAAGGACCGCGTCAGGCTGCAGCCGGAAAACCCGGCGTTTGAACCGATCTATTCCCGGGACGCGCAGATTCTGGGAAAGGTCGTCGCGGTCTACCGGTTTTACCGGTAGACCTCAGTCCCGGATCAAAACGGCGCGCACGGGGGAAGCCTCCGCTCCCGACATCAGAAGCGGGAACGCGATGAGCCGGTAGCCGCCCGGTTCCGCAAGGGTAAGATTCAGCCCTTCCAGAATCGGAATACCGGCGCCCAACAGCTCTTTGTGGGGGGCTTCTTCATCGTTCGGCGCGCCGATGCTCTGCGCGTCCGTTCCGATCAGAACAATGCCGGACTGCGCGAGCGCGAACGCCGCGCTTTGCGTTAAATACGCCTCTCCGCCGCCTTTCAGCAGCAGTCTGCCGCCCTGCGGCGGCGCGAGACGGTCAATGTCCGCGCCGGTCAGAATTCCCTCGGCGGCAATGACCGTGCAGGGACCGATGCAGAGGGAAAGATCTATTTGATCAACGGAATCCCCGTCCGGGATGAAATGAAGCGGCGCGTCCAGATGGGTTGCGCTGTGGCAGCAGGCGTAAAATCCGGAAAGGTTGCAGGCGTCGCCGAGGTCCATGCGGCGGACGATATCCCGGCGCGGCACCGGGTCGCCCGGATAGGGCTGCGAGGAAAACAGCTCTCTGGTAACGTCGATCAATTCCATTGCAATCCCCCTTAAATCCGGGGAAGAAGGTTTTTGACCAGCTCGGTCAGTTCACGCGCGGAGCGGCCGGCGAATTCCGTGAAATCGACCGCGGCCTGTTCGTTCGCGTTATCCGAAATCGCCCTGATGACAACAAATTCGGTTCCGTTCAGGTAACAGACCTGCGCGATGCTTCCGCCCTCCATCTCACACGCGGAGGCGCCGAATTCATCCGCGATTCGGCCGAGCCGTTCGGAATCGCCGATGAACTGATCGCCCGTGGCGATGACGCCCGTATGTATTTTTTCCGGTTGATACACGGATTTCGAAGCGGCGACAGCCTGATCCGCCAGACGGCGGGAAGCGGGGATATGAATGATATTCGGTCCGCTTAAAAATCCTTTTTCATCCCCGAGAGCGCTCGTATCCATATCGTGCTGGACCAGTGAGCTGGAAATGACAATGTCGCCGATTTTTACCCCCGCGCCGGTTCCGCCGGCTACCCCGACGTTCAGCAGCGCCGCCGGATGGTAACGCAGAATCATGGTTTGGGCACAGACTGCGGCGGCGACTTTTCCAATCCCGCAGCGGGCGACCACGCATTCGATTCCCTCAACGGCCCCCCTGTGGTAAATGATTCCGCTGACGGTTTCCGAAACCCGTTCCGGCATCAGGCCGATCAGATCCTGTACCTCAACGTCCATTGCGCCGATGATTCCAATCATTTCGAAACACCTCCTGATATTTCTTTGATCATACGTTTTTTCCGCGGGAAAATCAATCCTCTTTTTTCCCGTGGGGATGCTTTTCTCCGCATTTGTCAAGAATCGCGTCGGTAATCAGCTCAAGGGTTTGAATCCGCCCGAATTTTTTGTCCTGTGATTCGATGATATGCCACGGCGCGTACCGGGTGGAAGTGTATTTCAGCATGTCGTTCACACAGGCTTCGTATTGATCCCATTTGCTTCGGTTGCGCCAGTCCTCATCGGTGATTTTCCAGCTTTTTTCCGGGTTGTTCTGCCGGGACTGAAAGCGGCGAAGCTGCTCTTCCTGATCAATTTGAAGCCAGAATTTCAGAATCACGGCGCCCCAGTCCGCAAGCTCCCGCTCAAATTCGTTGATTTCGCGGTAGGCGCGGCTCCACTCTGCTTCCGTGCAGAAGTTTTCCACGCGCTCCACCAGAACGCGGCCGTACCATGTTCGGTCAAAGATGGCGATATGCCCGTCGCGGGGCAGGTTTTTCCAAAAACGCCACAGGTACTGCCGGGCTTTTTCGTCCGGGGTCGGCGAGGCGATTGGAACCACCTGATAGCCGCGCGGGTCCAGCGCTTTGGCAACGCGGCGGATGGTGCCGCCCTTGCCGGCGGCATCCCAGCCCTCAAACGCGAGAATGACGGGGATCTTTTTCAGGTACAGCTCGCTGTGCAGCTCCCGCAGCTGTTTCTGTTCCTCTTCCAGCTTTTTCTGGTATTCGTCCCGGTCCATGGTCCGGTTAAGCGGAACTTCGGAAAGCTTGGGCATCGGCAGAAAGGGGTAGGCTCCGGGCTGAATGAGCTCCTGTGCCGGCAGCCGGGCCTGATGCTCTTGGTTTAAAGCTTCCGTGACCCGTGCGATGACCGCGCTGATTACGTCCAGAGCGGCGGCCCTGCGGTCGGTTCCGGAAATCAGATGCCAAGGCGCCGCGGTGGTGTTTGTGTAGCCGATTGCTTCCTCAAACGATTCGCAGTATTTTTCGTACTGCCGGTTCCGCTTCCAGTCCTGCTCTGTCACGCGCCACTGTGTATTGCGGTCTTTCGCCAGCTTTTCAAAGCGCTCTTTCTGCTCTTTTTTGCTGATGTGAACGAAGAATTTTATGATGAGGTAGCCCGCGTCGGTCAGCTCGCGCTCAAACGTGTTGATGCTGTTCAGGCGGCGGGTCAGTTCCTTGGCGCTCACGTCTTCTTCCAGCCGCGCGGTGGTAACGTCCAGATACCAGCTGCGGTCCAAAACGGAAAAATTTCCGGCTTTCGGTACGAAATTCCAGTACCGCCACAGCACGGGCTTGCGCCGTTCCAATTCCGTCGGGCGCGTGACGGAGTGAACCTTGCACCAGCGCGGATCAAGGTTGAGGATCAGGTCGGAGATCAGTTCGCCTTTCCCGGAAGCGCCCCATCCTTCGAAGAGAATGATGACGGGCAGTTTTTGTTTCAGCACTTGCTGCTGAAGAGAGGAGAGCTGCTCCCGCAGCTTTTTGGAGGCGGACTTGAACTCTTCTTTTGTAATATTTTTTTTCAAATCGATTTTTTCAAGCATGGCGCGCACCGTCCTTTTTCATCTATTATACGCGCAAAAGGACGTTTTTAAAAGGAAAGAAGTACATCGGTTCAAATTCAACCCGCGGTATTCCCTAGGCACCGCATTTGTGATATAATAAAACGAATATTTTCCGGGAAGGAGCGGCGCGATGATTATTCTGGGGATCGACCCCGGCTACGCGATTGTGGGGTACGGCCTGATTCGGTCGCAGGGCGGAAAATTTATTCCGCTGGAGCACGGCTCCATCGAAACCCGTGCCGGCGAAGATTTCTGTCTGCGGCTGGAAGCGATTTATAACGGTCTGCGCGCCGTGATGGCAAAATGGAAGCCGGAGGCGGTGTCGATCGAAAAGCTGTATTTTCAGAACAACCAGAAAACGGCGATCGGTGTTGCGGAAGCGAGGGGAGTAATTCTCCTGGCGGCACAGCAGTCCGGCGCGCGCGTCTTTGAATATACCCCGCTTCAGGTCAAACTGTCGGTCACCGGGTACGGGCAGGCGAAAAAACCGCAGGTGATGGAAATGACCCGCCGCCTTCTGTGCCTGAAAGAGGTGCCGAAACCGGACGATACCGCGGACGCGCTCGCAATGGCGGTCTGCCACGGCCAGGCAGCCGGATCGGTGACGAAACGGGCGATGCTTTCGGAAAGGCTCCAGCTTCGGAGCGGGAACCGATGATAACGGAGGAACCATGATTTACAGTGTGAAAGGAACCCTGTGCCATATGGAGCCGGGACTTGCCGTGATTGAATGCGGAGGTGTGGGGTTTAAATGCTTTACTTCGATGAATACACAGCGGACTCTGCCGCAGATCGGCGAACAGGCGAAGCTGTTCACCGTGCTGAATGTACGGGAGGACGCGCTTGATCTGTTTGGCTTTTCAACCCAGACGGAGCTGAGCTGTTATAAAATGCTGACGGGCGTCTCCGGAGTGGGGCCGAAGGTCGGCCTTGCCATTCTGTCGGAGCTGACGCCGGAGCAGGTCGCGGCGGCTGTTGCCACAGGCGACAGCAAAACGCTGACCCGCGCGAGCGGCGTCGGGCCAAAGCTGGCGCAGCGCATCTGCCTGGAGCTCAGGGACCGTGTCCGCGATCTCGGCGCGCCCGCAAGCGCGGCGGTACCGGCAGCGGGCGTTATATCGGCTTCCTCCCATGCCGCCGCGGCGGTCGAGGCGCTTTCCGTGCTGGGGTACTCGCCGTCGGACGCGGCCGCTCTGGTCGCGCAGTTTGACAGCGCCCTGCCGGTGGAGGAGCTGATCCGTCGCTCGCTGCGCACGATCGACACCGGAAAGCTGGGCGGCTGACGGGGAGGCCGATGGAAGGGGCTGAAGAATGGAACAGATGGATAACGAGCAGAATAACGGAAACGAATACGATTTTGAAAACCGGGTCGTCGCACCGGACTACGCGCCGGAGGACGCGGAGGTCGAAAATCCCCTGCGCCCCAGAACGCTGGGGGAATATATCGGTCAAGAAAAGGTCAAGGAAAATCTCTCTGTGTTTATTGAAGCCGCGAAACAGAGAAAGGAGAGCCTTGACCATGTTCTCCTTTACGGCCCGCCCGGCCTTGGAAAAACGACGCTGGCCGGAATTGTGGCCAATGAACTCGGCGTCAATCTGCGCATTACGTCCGGCCCGGCGATTGAAAAACCGGGGGATCTCGCGGCGATCCTGACGAACCTGAATCCGGGCGACGTTCTGTTCATCGACGAAGTCCACCGGCTTTCCCGCAGCGTGGAGGAGATTCTTTATCCGGCGATGGAGGATTTCGCGCTGGATATTATTACGGGAAAAGGACAGATGGCGGCGTCCTACCACCTTCCGCTGCCGAAATTCACGCTGGTCGGCGCGACGACCCGCGCCGGGCAGCTCAGCGCCCCGCTGCGCGACCGGTTCGGCGTTGTTCTTCGGCTGGAACTGTACACGGCGCAGGAGCTTGCGCGGATTGTCACCCGGAGCGCCAGAATTCTGGAAATCCCGATCGAGGCGGACGGCGCGCTGGAAATCGCCTCGCGGTCGCGCGGGACGCCCCGCATCGCGAACCGGCTGTTAAAGCGGGTGCGCGATTTCGCTCAGGTGATTACGGGGGGAACCATTACGCGGGAATCCGCCCGGATCGGGCTGGACCGGCTGGAAATCGATTCGATCGGCCTGGACGCGAACGACAGGCGGATGCTCCGGGCGCTGATTCAGTTTTACAAGGGCGGCCCGGTGGGGCTGGAAACCCTCGCGGCGGCCATCGGGGAGGAAGCCGTGACGATTGAAGATATCTATGAGCCGTATCTGATGCAGATCGGTTTTTTGAACCGCACGCCGCGCGGACGCTGCGCGACCGCGGCGGCCTATGAGCATTTGGGGCTGGAATTTTCCGGAAGCGGTGATTCCGGCCAGCAGAAGCTGTTTTAGATTCCTGCTTGAAAAACGGCGGGCGGATGTCGCCTTACGGAACGGGGTGGGGCCCAAAACCATAAAGAAATGGAAAGAATATTTTAAGAGGAAAGATCTGTTTGAAGCCCGAATACATAAAGTGATTTATGAGGTGCTTCCGGGCGTTTTGGAAAATACATTTGGCATATCCCAAAATAATTAGGTAGGAGTGTAGTGGTACTTATGGGAAGATTATTTGGAACGGATGGCGTGCGCGGGGTCGCGAACAGCGAGCTGACCTGCGAGCTTGCCATGAACATAGGAAGAGCCGCCGCCACGGTGCTGACGGACAGCTCCCACCGCCACCCGAAAATATTGATCGGAAAAGATACGCGGCTGTCGTCCGATATGCTGGAGGCGGCCATCACGGCGGGCCTGTGCAGCGTGGGCGCAAACGTTGTGCGGCTGGGCGTTGTTCCAACCCCGGCGGTGGCGTTTCTGGTCGGTAAATATAAGGCGGACGCCGGCGTAATGCTGACGGCCTCCCATAACCCCTGCGAATTCAACGGAATCAAGATTTTCAGCGGCGACGGCTACAAGCTGCCCGACGCGCTGGAGGAACAGATCGAGGCGATCGTTCTGGATCACGCGCAGGAACCCGCGTGCCCGGTCGGCGGCGCGGTGGGCAGCGTGTCGGAAGCCCCGAATACCGTGCGCGACTATGTGGACCATATTAAAAGCACCGTTCCGTTCGCGCTGACCGGCATGAAAATTGCCGTCGACTGTGCAAACGGTTCCGCCAGCCGCACGGCGGAGCTGCTGTTTTCCGAGCTTGGGGCCGAATGCCACATGCTTTCGGACCATCCGAACGGGATCAATGTCAACGACGCGTGCGGCTCCACGCATATGGAAAACCTGATGCGCTTTGTCGGTGAAAATGACATGGACGCGGGCGTGGCGTTTGATGGGGACGCGGACCGCTGCCTTGCCGTGGATGAAAACGGCCGCCTGGTGGACGGGGATTTCCTCATGGCGATCTGCGCGGCCGATTTAAAGTCGCGCGGAAAACTGGAGAAGAACACCGTCGTAGGCACCATTATGACGAACATGGGCTTTAACCGGTTCTGCGAGGACGACGGCATCAAGTTTGAATCGACAAAGGTCGGCGACCGCTATGTGCTCGAGGAAATGCTGCTGGAGGGCTACAATTTCGGCGGCGAACAGAGCGGGCATATCATCTTTCACGATTTTGCAACCACAGGAGACGGCCAGCTGACGGCCGCTCAGCTGCTCAGCATTTTGAAACGAAGGGAAGCGAAGCTTTCCAGCCTTGCGACGCTGATGACGCGGTATCCGCAGGTGCTGGTCAACGTGGATGTCAAACCGGACGGAAAGCTGCGTTTTTACACCGATCCGCAGGTCAAAGAAGCGGTTGATGGCGCGAAGAAACAACTGGGGAACCGGGGCCGCGTCGTGGTTCGCCCGTCCGGTACGGAACCTTTGCTGCGCGTGATGGTCGAGGGGGAAGACGAAACGGAAATCGCAGAGGCCGCGAATGTTGTTGCGGGCGTAATCAGAGATCGGCTCGCCTGAGGGAAGCAGGACAGCAAGGAAGGCAAGGAAGACGAATTGAGAATTTCAAACTGGAAGGACTACGAGCTGATCGACACTTCCGCCGGGGAACGGCTGGAGCGTTGGGGAAAAGTGATTCTGATCCGGCCCGACCCGCAGATTCTGTGGGATACGCCGAAGAAGAATCCCCTGTGGGAAAAGGCCGACGCCCGTTACCGGCGCTCTTCCACCGGCGGCGGCAGCTGGCAGGAGCTGGGCAGCGTGCCGCCCGTCTGGAGCGTGCGGTATGGGAACCTGAAGTTTCGCTTGAAAACGATGGGCTTTAAGCACACCGGGATTTTTCCGGAACAGGCGGTCAACTGGGATCTTGTCATGGGGCTGATTCAAAAAGCGAACCGCCCCGTGCGGGTGCTGAACCTGTTCGGCTACACGGGCGCGGCGACACTGGCCTGCCTGAAGGCCGGCGCGGAGGTTTGCCATGTCGACGCGTCGAAAGGCATGGTTGCCTGGGCCAGAGAGAACGCGGCCGAATCCGGCCTTTCGGACCGGCCCGTGAGGTGGCTCGTGGACGACTGCAGGAAATTTGTCCTCCGGGAGCAGCGGCGGGGAAACAATTACGACGGCATTATTATGGACCCGCCTTCCTACGGCCGCGGGCCGGGTGGGGAGGTCTGGAAGCTGGAAGAACAGATTTACACGCTCATCAGTGAGTGCGTTCCTCTGCTTTCCCGGAATCCGCTGTTTTTTCTGGTCAATTCTTATACGGCGGGACTGTCCCCGGCGGTGATGGAATATCTGCTTGGGGTCCTGGTTGCAAAGAGATTCGGAGGAAAGCTTTCCTCCGGCGAAATCGGCCTTCCCGTCACGCAGAGCGGACTGGTTCTGCCATGCGGCGGAACGGCGGTCTGGCAGGCGGAATAAAGCGGAGAAGGGGTGACTCAGGTGGAAAAAAAGAAAGGAAAAAGCGGCGCCGGCGCGGTTTTAGTCCTGCTGGCCGCAGTGGTCAAGCTGGTTCAGGATTCGGGGCGTTCCGACTTCTCGATCAGTCTGCTTTACCTGCTTGCAATTGCCGTAATCGCTTATGGAGCCTATTGGCTGTTTAAAAGATTTGGAAATCGGCCGGGTGACAAACTCGCCGGGCCGGCGGGGCGGTTCCCGGAACAGAGAAGCGTTTTCGGTTCTTCCCGCCCCCGGCGGACGGCGGAACCGGAAAGGACCCGGCCCGCAGCCTCCCCTCCGCCGGACGGCGCAGCGCGCAGCGCGGAGCAGTGGAAAAGTCTGTACGACGGGGGGTTGATTACGAAAGAGGAATACAGGGAAAAACTGGGCCGGATTTCCGGGCGCGGGTGATGATGGGATCATTAAAGGACGGAACAGGATACATGAAGGATTACATGAATGCGGAAAACGTTACGTTTTCCTATGAGGCTCAGGAAGAAGAAGAAACGGTCGAAGTCCTTCACGGCGTGTCGCTTGGAATCCAAAAGGGTGAGTTTGTCGCCTTGCTGGGGCACAACGGCTCCGGGAAATCCACCATGGCGAAGCAGTTCAACGCCATGCTGCTGCCAAGCGGAGGAAAAGTCTATGTGGACGGTCTCGATACGCTCGATGAAGACCTGAAGATAGAAATTCGCCGGCGGGTCGGGCTGGTTCTGCAGAATCCGGACAACCAGCTTGTCGCCAGCATTGTGGAGGAAGACGTGGCTTTCGGCCCGGAAAACTTGGGTGTTGCGCCGCCGGAAATCCGCAAACGGGTGGACGAAGCGCTCAAAGCGGTCGAAATGTACGATTACCGGCTGCATGCGCCGTACAAGCTTTCCGGCGGACAGAAGCAGCGCATCGCCATCGCGGGGATTATCGCCATGCAGCCGGATTGTATTGTGCTGGACGAGCCGACGGCCATGCTGGACCCGCGCGGCCGGGACGAGGTGCTGGAAACCATTCACCGGCTGAACCGCGAAAAGGGAATCACCGTCGTGCTGATTACCCACTATATGGATGAAGCGGTCGGCGCGGACCGCGTGATCGTGATGGATGACGGCAGAATCCTGACGCAGGGAACTCCAAGGGAGGTTTTTTCCCAGGTGGAACTGCTCAAAGCGCATCAGCTTGATGTTCCCCAGGCCACAGAGCTGATTTACCGCCTGAAGGCCGCGGGAATTCCGCTGCCGGACGGCGTGCTGACCATAGAGGAATGCGTCGCGGCCCTGGAACCTCAGATGAACCGGACAGAGAGATAGGAGAAGCAAATGCCTGTCATAGAAACGAACGAACTTACTTTTCTTTACGGCGAGGGGACCCCGTTTTGTAAAACCGCCGTCGATCACGTCAGCATCTCGATTGAACAGGGGGAGTTTCTCGGTCTGATCGGACATACCGGTTCCGGCAAATCCACACTGATTCAGCAGTTCAACGGGCTTTTACGGCCGACCTCCGGCCGGGTGCTTCTTAACGGAAAAGACATCTGGGCCGAACCGAAAAAGATCCGTTCCGTCCGCTTTCAGGTCGGAATGGTTTTTCAGTATCCCGAGCATCAGCTTTTTGAGGAAACCGTCCTGAAAGACATTTGCTTCGGTCCGCAGAACATGGGCCTGCCGCAGGACGAGGCGGCGGAGCGCGCCAGAGAAGCGGCGCGGTTTGTCGGCCTGCCGGACGAGCTGCTGGGGAAAAGCCCGTTTGAGCTTTCCGGCGGAGAGAAGCGGCGCGCGGCGATTGCGGGGGTAATCGCGATGGATCCCGATGTACTGATCCTTGACGAGCCTACGGCCGGGCTGGATCCGCGTGGAAGGGACATGCTGCTGACACAGATCAGCGCGTACCACCGCGATCGGAACAACACGGTGATTCTGGTGTCTCACAGCATGGAGGATATTGCCCGCGTGGCGGACCGCGTGCTGGTGATGAACGGCGGGAAGGCCGTCATGCTGGACCGGACCGAAAAGATCTTTGCACGGGGCAGGGAACTGGAGTCGCTGGGCCTGCGCGTGCCGGAAGTCACCAAGATTCTACTGACTTTGCGGGAGCACGGCTATCCGGTCGAAGCCTCCCTGACCGTCGATCAGGCGGTCGAGCAGCTGCTGCCGCTGCTGAAGAAAGGGGGCGCCTTCCGTGGTTAGGGATATTACTCTGGGACAGTATTTTCCCGGAAACTCGCTGATTCACCGGCTGGATCCGCGGATGAAAATTCTGCTGACCCTTGCTTTTATTGTGTTTATCTTTGTCGCAACGAATTTTCAGGGTCTTGCCCTGATGCTGGCGATGATGCTTTTGGTCCTCCTGCTATCGGGGGTCCCGCTGAGCCAGTACTTGAAAAGCCTGAAGGCCGTCATCTTTATTGTGGCGTTCACCTTTGTGCTGAACCTTTTCTACGGGGGCGGAGACACCGTTTGGAGCCAGCATTTTCCGGGGTTTACCATGCGGATCACAAACGGGGGGATCAGCAACGCCGTTTTCGTCGCCGTGCGGATATTCAGCCTGATTTTATTCAGCTCGGTGCTGACGTTCACAACCTCCCCGACCCAGCTGACCGATGCGCTGGAGCGGCTGATGAAACCGCTTAAGGTTTTGCATGTCAAGGTGCACGAGATCGCCATGATGATGACCATTGCGCTGCGGTTTGTGCCGACGCTGCTGGAGGAGACCGACAAGATTATGAACGCGCAGAAAGCCAGGGGAGCGGACCTGGAAAGCGGCGGATTCATGCAGCGAATCAAATCGCTGATTCCGATTCTGATTCCGCTGTTCGTTTCTTCCTTTCGCAGGGCCTACGACCTCGCGATGGCGATGGAGTGCCGCTGCTACCACGGCGGGGAGGGGCGCACAAAGATGAAGCAGCTTCACATGTCCGGGCTGGACGCCGCCGCGGCCGTATGCTCCGCCCTGTTCTGCGCGGCGGTTCTGTACTGTGCCCTGCGGTTCCCTGCCGCGCTGCGATAGGAAGGAAGCTTATGAGAAATCTTCTGCTTACCATTTGCTTTGACGGAGCAAACTACCACGGCTGGCAGATCCAGCAGAACGCCGTTTCGGTTCAGCAGGTTTTCCAGCGGGCGTTGGAACGAATCCTGGGCGGGCAGCCGGACATCAAGGCCTGCAGCCGGACCGATTCGTTTGTGCATGCGCGCGAGTTCTGCATCAGCTTCCATACGGAACATTCGATTCCCTGCGAACGTCTGGCCGGCGCAATGAATCACTTCCTGCCCAAAGACATTGCGGTGCTTTCCTGCCGGGAGGTGCCGGATGAATTTCACGCGCGTTATTCCTGCCTTGGAAAGGAATACGAATATTGCATCTGGAACAAGCGGGTCAGAAATCCATTTTTGTCCGGCAGGGCGCTTCATTACTGGGCTCCGCTGGACCTTGACCGCCTGAACCGGGCGGCGGCGTGTTTGGTCGGCTCCCATGATTTTACCTCTTTCTGCGCGGTTGACGCGCGGGAAAGAGACAATATGACGCGCACGGTGACCGAAGCACGGTGGGAACGGCAAGGCGGCGCCGTCAGTTTTTTTGTCTCAGCGGATGGATTTCTTTACCATATGGTGCGCATCATGGTCGGAACAATGCTCCGCGTCGCGGAAGGCAAACTGGAACCGGAAGCGATGGAGAGGATTCTGACGGCCTGCGACCGCAGAGCCGCGGGTCCGACGGCTCCGCCGCAGGGGTTATATCTGAACAGGGTTTTCTATCCTGTCAATCCTTAAAAAGCAGGAGGAATCCCTCATGAAGTCCGTCGCGATTTCAAACGATATAATGGGATTGGCAGAGGAAGGGACGTGAGGCTCGATGGCTGAAAACGGGCGTCGTTTCGATACGGCTGAATTTGATCCGGCCGGGCAAGTTCCCCGCCGGCAGAGAAAGGAACCGCGTGTTTTCGGGGAGCATGCGGTCCCGCGCTGGGTTTACAGGATTGTTCTGATCCTGATTCTATGTGTTGCGGGAACTCTTGGGTGGATGAACCGGGATAATCTTACTCCGGCGAATGCCTTGGAATGGATTCAGGCACGCGTTGTCGGGATGGGCGTGGGAGACGGTTATCCCCACTCTATCGCGGGCACGTCCGTCCTGCCGAAAAATTTTGTTTCCGCCGACAAAAACGTCTATTTTGCAAGCGACACTTCTTTGACGGTGATGAATTCAACCGCGAAGGAGCTTGTTTCCCGTCAGCACAGCTTCAGCGACCCCGTCCTCCGGCTGGGCGGGAACAGAATGCTTCTTTACAATCTCGGCGGCAGAGGCTGCCAGCTGGAAAGCATGAATCGTACGGTTAAAAAGATCAGTGTGGATCAAAATATTATAGCCGGGGCGCTTGCCCGGCAGGGCGAATATGCGCTGCTGACGGAAGCGGACGGCTACTGCGGGGAACTGACCGTCTATACGGCGGACGGACGCGAGCAGTTCCATTATTGGTTTTCCGATTATTATCCGACCGCGGTTGCCCTGGATCCGGATGGAACCAGGGCGGCGGTAACAGGCGTCAACGTGGCGAACGGGGTGATGAAATCAGCCGTTTACCTGCTGGACCTGAGCAGCGCGAAGGCGCAGCCGCCGCTCGCGGTTTATGACGGCAATATGATTTTTGACGTTTCGTGGAACGGTGACAGCGCGGTCACCGCGTTTGGAGACCAGGCTGCAGTGATCGTCAATGCGGACAGCAAGGCGAAAACAGAATACGGTTATGGAGCGATGCAGCTGACGGCTTACTGTTCCTGCGAAAGCATGACGGCGCTGGGATTTTCTTCCTATTCCGGCTCTTCGGATTCCGCTTTTGTAGTTCTGGACCGCTCCGGGAAAAAAATATTGTCCCAGCAGCTTCAAGGGGCAATCCGTTCCGTATCGATGTATGGTTCCGCCGCCGCCGCGCTGTGCGGCTCTAAAGTTTCGTTTTACACGACGTCGCCCGTCGGAGCCGCCGGAACCTGCGACGCGGGGAACGACGCGAAAGCGGTTGCGATGAAGGACGAGACGTCCGCCTATGTGCTTGGAGTATCGGAGATCCGTTTGGTATCGGTCCGGTAAACGGCTTGTGCAAATGGCTGTTTTGTGATATATTGCTTGTGTATGCGGATTTATTTTTCTATTATGGAGGCATAAAGTGGGAACATTTTATGATCTTGCGCTGCTTGGCGTTCTTCTGATTTTTGTCATTTCAGGCCTGCACCGGGGAATTGTCAGGACTGTCATAGAGCTGGCGGGCTTTATCGCGTCCCTCGTTCTTTCCGCGCGTCTGTCGGCTCGTTTTGCCGCTGCCGCCGGTCCGTATCTTGCGAAGGCGGCGCCTTCTCTTCAGCTCAGCCAGACGCTGAGCCGGATCCTCGCCGCGGCGGTTTTATTTATCGGCCTTGAAATTTTGGTACATCTGATTGCTTCCTCCGCCGACCATTTGTTTCGGCTGCCGGTTTTGCGTCAGGTCAACGCGCTTTTGGGCGGGGTTTTTGGCCTGGTAAAAGGCGTGGCCGTGCTTCTTGTCATCTGCGCCTTAACGCAGCTTGCGGTTCCGTCGGGGCAGGGTGCGAAATCCGTATGGAAGGAAATTGGAGATTCGCAAATTCTCCAGTTTACGAAGAAGAAAAATCCGGTTGATGCGTTATTACAGGCAGATCTTTGGAATGGAGTAAACTGGGATGCAAAACAGAAACAAAAACTTTAATATCCCCAATACGCTGACGATTCTCAGAATTCTGCTGATTATCCCGTTTGTCATCTACTATGCGGGAGACCAGATTCTGAAAGCCGCAGCCGTTTTGATTTTATCCGGTCTGACCGATATGTTTGACGGAATGATCGCCCGCAAGTATCATCAGACGACGGAGCTGGGGCAGATGCTGGACCCTCTTTCCGACAAGCTGACACAGGGCGCGGTAGCAATCTGCCTCGCGGTGAAGCAGCCGATTCTGATTCCGTTTCTCGCCGTTTTTGTAATCAAAGAGGCTTTAATGGTTTCCGCGGGAATCTTTCTGATCGGAAAAAAGAAAAAGCGCCCGGGCGGTTCCATGTGGTTTGGAAAAATTGCCACCGTCCTTTTTTATATCTCTTTCGGAACCATTGTTATTCTGAAAGGATTTTGGGGAATTGAGAATCTTTATGTCTCGGTCACACTGCTGTCTATTACGGCGGCTTTCATGATTTACGCGTTTATTCGGTATGCAAAGATCTATTTTGACATCGTACATTCCGACGATCCAAAGTACAAGATTGACATTCAGGAAGTTATGGATAAAAAGAGACGCGGATAAAAACTTGTAAATCCGTTTTTTTATGGTATCATATAATGAATAGAAAAGAAGTGAGCTGAAATGATGATGTGTTCCAAATGCCACAAAAGACCTGCGGTCGTTTTTCTTACTCCGTCGGCCGATGCCGGGGAGAGCCGCGGGCTTTGCCTGATTTGTGCGAAGGAACTTGGAATAAAGCCGGTGAACGATCTGCTTGAACAGATGGGGATCACCGATGAACAGATGGAAGCGATGGAGTCGGAGTTGAGCGATATGCTGGAAGAGAATCAGGTGGACTCCGGTGAAAACGAGAACAGCTCCGAAAGCGCTCTGAGCGGCTTTGTGCCCGGGGGTGCTGCGACGTTTCCGTTTATTCAGAATATTTTTCCCGGCGGCAACAGTCAGGAGCATGTGCAGAACGGGGAGTCCGCAAAGAAGGCTCCCAAAGAAAAACATAAAACAAAGCGCAAGCACCTGGACGCGTACTGCACGAATCTGACCGCTCGGGCCAGATCGCAGCAGATCGACGCCGTCATCGGCCGCGAAAAGGAAATAGCCCGGGTGATCCAGATTTTAAGCCGCAGAACGAAGAACAATCCCTGTCTGATCGGCGAACCCGGCGTCGGCAAGACGGCGGTGGCGGAGGGTCTGGCGCTGCGCATTGCCGGCGGAAACGTGCCCGCCGCACTGCGCAAAAAAGAGATTCATTTACTGGACCTGACGGCGCTGGTCGCGGGAACACAGTTTCGCGGGCAGTTCGAAAGCAGAATCAAGGGCCTTTTGGAAGAAGTTAAAACAGAAGGGAATATCATTCTGTTTATCGATGAGGTTCACAACCTGGTGGGTACGGGCGACGCGGAAGGCTCCATGAACGCCGCAAACATTCTGAAACCGGCCCTTTCCCGCGGCGAAATTCAGGTGATCGGCGCGACAACCTTCAGCGAATACCGCCGGTATATTGAAAAGGATGCCGCCCTGGAGCGGCGCTTCCAGCCGGTCACGATTGCGGAACCGTCCATTCAGGATACGGTTGACGTCCTTAACGGCATTAAATCCTATTATGAGAATTTTCACCGCGTGCGCGTTCCGGAACAGATTGTCAGGAAAATCGTCACGCTGTCGGAGCGGTATATCAACGACCGTTTCCTGCCGGATAAAGCGATTGATCTTCTGGACGAAGCGTGCTCGTGCGCCGCTCTCAGAAACGCGTCCATGGAGCAGTACGACAAGAACGCGGAACAGCTGGAGGCTTTGCATGCGCAGGAAGAAGAGCTGACGGCGGACAGCGCGGAGCCGGATTATCAAAAGCTGGCTGAGATCCGAATGAATATTTCGCGGCTGGAGCTGAGGGAAAAAGAGCTTGCGCCGGCGGCGCTGGGTTCCGAAGTCGAGGAGAGAGACGTCGCCCGGGTAATCGAATTGTGGACGGGGATCCCCGCCAGCCGAATTCAGGAAAATGAACTTAAAAAGCTTGCCGGACTGGAACCGCTTCTTAACAGCAGAATCGTCGGTCAGCAGGAAGCGGTAGCCGCCGTTTCGGCGGCGATTCGTCGCAGCAGGGTCCAGATCAGCCCGCGGCGCAGACCTGCCTCGTTTATCTTTGTGGGCCCTACGGGCGTCGGCAAGACGGAACTGGTCAAGGTCCTTTCGAGGGAATTGTTCGACACTCCGGAAACGCTGATCCGGCTTGATATGTCGGAGTTTATGGAGAAGCACTCGGTTTCCCGCATCATCGGGTCGCCTCCGGGATATGTGGGCTACGACGAGGCAGGGCAGGTAACGGAAAAGGTACGCCGCCGCCCGTATTCCGTCATCCTTTTCGATGAAATCGAAAAGGCGCATCCGGATGTGATGAATATTCTTCTGCAGATTCTTGACGAGGGGCGTATTACGGATGCGCACGGCAGAAATGTCAATTTTGAGAACACGGTGCTTGTAATGACCTCAAACGCGGGCAGCGAGAAAAAAGAAGGAACCCTTGGGTTCGCCCGCAGCGACGCGGACGTGAGCCGTGAGAGGGCCCTGAAGGCGCTTTCCGACTTTCTGAGGCCGGAGTTTATCAGCCGCGTGGACGAGATCATCGTATTCCGGCAGCTGAAGGAAGACGATTTTGAAAAAATCGCGCACTTGATGCTGGAAGAATATGTTGCCACGCTTAAGGATCGCGGGATTCGTTTTGCCTATGACGAGAAGGCGACCGGATGGCTTGCGCAGCATGCGATCGGCGGAAAAAGCGGCGCGAGGGATCTGCGGAATTTAATCCGCCGCAAAGTGGAGGATCAAATTGCTTCTCTCTTGGTGGAAAACAGCGACGGGTCTATTGCGGGGATTGCGGTGACCGCGGACGACGCGGAGGGAATTCAGCTGCAGGTTCTGCAATAAGACGACGAAAAATAAAGGCCGGAGAAAAATCAAAATTGTTATTGACAACTGCTGCTGAACGGTGCTATAATAAGAGCCGTCGCTGAAACGCGAGTGTAGTTCAGTGGCAGAACTCCAGCCTTCCAAGCTGGTCGCGTGGGTTCGATTCCCATCACTCGCTCCATATTTTTTTTGCGCCAATAGCTCAGTTGGATAGAGCAACTGCCTTCTAAGCAGTAGGCCAGGGGTTCGAATCCCTTTTGGCGCGCCACTTTTTGACATGGTGGATGTAGCTTAGCTGGTTAAAGCGCCAGTTTGTGGCACTGGAGACCGTGGGTTCGAATCCCATCTTCCACCCCATTTTTTAGATCATACGGTTGTGGGCAAGGCGCCGTACTTGATAGATTGGGCTGTAGCCAAGGGGTAAGGCAACGGACTTTGACTCCGTCATTTCGTAGGTTCAAATCCTGCCAGCCCAGCCACGGGTCCGCCCCGGCGGGCTTTGCGCGAAGGGCGGCCCAAAATATGAATCATTAGCTCAGTTGGTAGAGCACTTGACTTTTAATCAAGGTGTCCGGGGTTCGAATCCCCGATGGTTCACCAAATAAGAAAATCCTTGATAAATGGCTATTTAAAGCCGTTTATTGAGGATTTTTTCTACACTTTTGTCTTTGATATGCTATGTTTAGTCAAGTTTACGTTTTAAAGAAGTCATTTTATACACTTGATTAGGGAGTGTGTATCATGATTAAAAGAGTAGAAAAAAACTGTAAAATTCCTGAAATCTATGATGAATTTCAAAAGCATAATCAGGTAAAGAATTTATCAGAGCAAACCATTAAGTTTTACTATTGGAATTTAAAACCATTTTTCGACTATCTATCATCTGCTAAAATAAATTCTATTAGTGAAATTAGTAAAGACACTGTTAATGATTTTATTTTAGAGCAAAAACAGAAATATGATAATTCTATTTCGATAAACACTCATATACGGGCAGTAAGAGCATTTCTGTATTATGCTATGGAAAATAATTATTTGCCTTCTTTTAAAATACAGTTAATAAAGCAACCGGAAAAGGTGATGGAAACTTATTCAGATGACGATATTAAAAAACTTATTATTAAGCCCAATATAAAATCTTGTAGTTTTGTTGAATATAGGGATTGGGCTCTTGTTAATTATTTCCTTGAAACTGGGAATCGGCTCCGTAGCGTTATTAATATCAAAGTATCAGATATTCATATTACAGAGCGTAAAGTCATTTTGCATATAACTAAAAATAGGGAAGAAATTGAAACCCCGCTTACCAAAACATTACTTTCCATTCTACCACCCTATATCAGAACATGGGGATTAAGTAATGACTCGTATTTATTTCCAAGTGTTACAGGAGAGCAATTAACAGAGAATGCAGCCAAGCATACCATAGCAAAATATAATGTAAAGCATGGTGTATCCATTACTTCTATTCATGCTTTCCGGCATACGTTTGCTAGAAATTATATTGTTACAGGTGGTTCAAGTTTTAAACTACAATCTTTATTAGGGCATAAAAACATTGAAATGACAAAGCATTATGTACATCTATTCGGTGAAGATTTAGCAAAAGATATAGATCAGCACTCAATTCTTGAAAGGATAAAGCCAACATCAAATAGACTAAGCAAAAGCAAAAGGTGTTTGTAATGCACTGAAATCGTGTGTAAGAGGATATTAGCAGGATAATGAACGGTTTTCCACATTATTAATTATGATGCCTTACAAAGGCATATGGGGAATTTGAAAGGCGCATTGCTGTTATGGTTAAAATTTTATTGAAGAATGTACGTTGGAAAAAGAACTGGACAATAACAAAGGTGTCGGTTATGTCAGGAGTTAGCGAAACACATATTAATGATATTGAAAATGGTAAAAAAATTCCTACAATCAAAGTATTGTGTGCCATAGCAAGAGGCTTGCAAGTACCTGTAACAGATTTATTTGTTGATACCGAGGCCATGCAACAACGCAGTACGAATCATTAACGTGGAACATCTATAAAAATGGAATGGATAATACTCATTGTATATACAATGAAAATATAAATTGTACAATTAGTATTATTATTTGTGTAGGATTCTGTAAGGGTTGGGAATATAGGAAATAGGTACAGATATGATGTAAACCGATTATGGCTATATCATACCTATTTAGTGTACATTAATATCACTGTTCACTATTTTAATATGATTGACAAGTTGCCACAACTAGGCATAAAAAAATAGATGACGTAACAAAACACTACACCACCTGCAATTATTATCTAATTGAGAATATACTATCATACAGTTATATACAGCATTTATACATTACATATTTATAATGAAAAATTGGAACAAATATACTCGAATTCATTGGGTAGCGGTTGCTAATTATACAAAAGATTAATTTTGCACCAATCTTATTGTACATATACAACAAATATTGATGCTAATATAATGTCAGTTATTGTAATAATTAACTAATCATAATGACATATACCACATATGGGGTTTGGAATGGTCAATTATCGGCTAAGCAATCCAAAATATAGGCATTATGACTAATAAAGTTATCACCAAACTTTGGTTTTATAACATTAGGGTTATACATTGAATATACATAAATTATGTATCAAATCACATAAAAAATGTAGTGGAGAACCCCCTTTGGCAGAAATGCCGCCATAGCTAACACACTTTTTTTCTGCCAACAAAAATTTACGCTATAATACCTTGAATTATCTTCCAATTAGACATATAATTTAACTTATGGATTATATTTTGAAAGGGTGTATTGAAAATGTCAGGTAAACAAATAATCTGGGAAAACAAAGGCAAGGTAATGGATACTGTAATTGTATCTGCAAACGATGATGAAAGTGAATCCGCAGTTAAAAAATATTTAATTGAGATGCTTACCAATAAGGCAAATCCTGTATTTCAAAGAGATTGGTCAAAATTTGGACAAAGTGGTGATTGTATTAAAATAATATAGTGATTGGAAAGGGTATTGTATTATGGGAAAATTCAAGTGTCCTATTTGTGGATGTGAAGAACTACAAGAAATTCAAGATATACACGCAGCATATTATTTACCAGAAAACGTAGTTAATGGTGTACGAGGGCAAGAATCAATTTATGTAAATCAATATGTTTGTACGAAATGCGGATTTTTATATCAAATTGTTAATGATAATGATTTAGTAAAAATTCGTACATTGTATGCAAACACTCATAATATCTCTCACGAATCAGGTAATAGCTATCAATTAAATTTTGATGCTATAAATAAATGTAATCAAAACAATTAAGCGAGATAATTTAAATTAACCCCCTATCAATTCGGTAGGGGTTTTGTTATGCCTAAAAACACTATCTTATTTTTTCTTAGGCTCATCACCATAAAGCATCGGAGTAGGATGTTTTCTTACATAATGAGCATCACTCCATGCTTCTGAAATTGTGTCAACGCCGGAACTTTTTTGACCCAAAACGCCGGTCGGAAATGACCCATATCGCCGGTTACATGAGCGCCAGTCACAGTACCGCCGGAATGTCCACCGGCGGTACTGTCTGAACGCCAGCTTTGA
>NZ_VWXL01000026.1 GCF_009746625.1 Caproicibacter fermentans | reverse complement strand
TCTGTTATGCTCTAAGAGCTTTTTATTTTTTTTCACAACTAAATTTTAAAGCAAAAAGCCGGAGCTGCCAATACCTTTTCGTATGGTTGCTCCGACTTTTTTTTCGTGCCGTTTTGCAACGGCCCCTCTTCTTTTTTATCTTCTGACTGCCGTGACCGGCGTTTCCAAACTTGCCGGAAAGAAAAAGTTGAATAAATGCTTTCGGAATGCTAAAATAATCAGATATGGGGCAGGTGTGGCGATTGAGTGTGAAAAAATGGCGGATTCGTCGCTGCGACGAGTCCGCCGCTTCCCAAATTGCAGAAGAGATGAAAATACCGCGTTCCGTCGCCGCACTTCTGGCGGCGCGGGGCATGACGAATGAATTCCGGAAGCCTTCCGGCGTATCCTTTTCCGACCCCTTTTTGCTGCCGGATATGGAGAAGGCGGCGGAACGGATCACCAGCGCTTTGGACGGCTTTCAGAAGATCGCCGTTTACGGCGATTACGACGCGGACGGCGTTACCGCCACTGCGATGCTGTACTCTTACCTGGAATCCTGCGGGGGGAATGTGATCTATTACATTCCGGAGCGGGAAGGAGAGGGCTACGGACTGAATATGGGGGCGGTCGACACGCTGCACGAGCAGGGAGTCGATCTGATTGTCACCGTGGACAACGGCATTTCCAGTGTGGATGAAATCGCCTATGCGAACAGTCTTGGAATCGATACGGTTGTTACGGACCACCATCACCCGCGGGAGGTTTTACCTCCCGCCTGCGCGGTGGTGGATGCCTGCCGCGCGGACAGCGGCGCGCCTTACCACGCTTTTGCGGGAGTCGGCGTCGCGTTTAAACTGATTCAGGCCTTGGAGGGTCCGGATGGCGATCTGGAATCGCTGCTTGAAAATTACGGCGATCTTATCGCGATCGGAACCATCGGGGACATTGTTCCGCTGACGGGGGAAAACAGGGCGCTTGTCTCAACGGGGCTGAGTTACCTGCCCAGAACGGATCGCCCCGGCCTCAGGGCTTTGCTGGAGCAGACCGGCTTGGAAAACAGGGAGCTTTCCGCCGGACAGGTTGCTTTTATTCTGGTTCCGCGCATTAACGCGGCGGGGCGGATGGAGTCTCCGGATCAGGCCGTCCGTCTTCTGATTTCGGAATCTCAGGAGGAGGCGGCGTTCCTTGCCGGCAAAATCAGTGAAGACAACAATTATCGGCGCGACGTTGAAAACGAAATTCTGGAAAAAGTAGAGGAATGCTTCCGCCGGGAACCGGCTCTGCTTTACGACCGCGTTCTCGTGGTGGACGGGGAAGACTGGCACCATGGCGTGATCGGAATCGTAGCGGCAAGGATTGTGGACCGTTTCGGGAAACCGTGCATTGTTATTTCGCGTTCGAAAAACGAGGCGCGCGGCTCCGGCAGAAGCGTGGAAGGCTTTTCCCTGTTTGACGCCGTGTATTCCTGCCGCGATCTTCTGACACGGTTCGGCGGCCATCCGATGGCTGCGGGGCTTTCCCTGCCGCCGGGTCAAATCGGCGAATTCCGCGCCCGTATCAACGCATTCGCGGCAGGACTCGGGCAGCCGATGCCGGCGCCGGTACTCTCCATCGACTGCCTGCTGACGCCGAGGGAGCTGTCGCTGGAAATCACGCAGGCCATGCGGTATCTTGAACCGTTCGGAACCGGGAACCCGGAACCGGTATTCGGACTGAAAGGTGTGACAATCACCGATATTACACCGGTCGGCGGAGGCAAGCATCTGCGAGTCAGTGTCAGCGGGGATTCCCGCACGGTTCGCTGTATGAGATTCCGAACGACTCTGGAGGAATTCAGTTATCGCTGCGGCGACAGGGTCGATCTGGCTGTTACCCTTCAGGAACGGGAATACGCGGGCAGAACTCTCTTGTCGATTGTCATCCGCGACATGAAGCTTTCGGGCATGGACATGGACGGAGTGATTTTGGGCCGGAGCCTTTACGATCAGTTCCGCCGGGGCGAGCCGCTTTCCTCGAAGGAAGCCGCCCGGATGAAACCGAAACGCGAGGAGTTTGCGAGCATTTACCGGGCGCTGAGGGGAGAAAACGGGTATTCCGGTACGCCGGAGCTTTTGCTTCCCCGCATTCCCGGGTCGGCGCCGGGCATGGAAAAGCTGTTGACGGCGCTGGATGTTTTTGCGGAACGGGGATTAATTCGTCTGGAAAGAGACGCCGATACATACCGGGTTAAGCTGATCCCGCAGAACGGAAAAATCAATCTGAAGGATTCTGAAATCATTCGTTCTCTGGAGTTATTTGAAAAGGCAGGTGAGCAGGATGGCATGGCCGCTGAAGACCTTTGACGATTTGTTGTCTCTGATTCGTGCGAGCGAGCGCGAGTATAATCTGGATGTCATTACCCGCGCGTATTGGCTGGCGGAAAGCTCACACAGGGACCAGAAGCGTCTCTCCGGATCACCGTATATTTCCCACCCGGTCGCGGTGGCCTGCATCCTGGTTGAACTTGGCATGGATTCGGAATCCGTCGCGGCGGGACTGCTTCACGATGTTGTGGAAGACACTCCCATCAGCCTGGACCAGATCAAAAAGGATTTCGGAGCTGAAATTGCCGGGCTGACGGACGGCGTGACAAAGCTGGGGCGCATTCCATATTCCTCCCGCGAAGTGCAGCAGGCCGAAAATCTGCGCAAGATGCTGATTGCGATGAGCGAGGATATCCGCGTCATCATCGTCAAGCTTGCGGACCGGCTGCACAATATGAGAACCATTGAGTTTATGCCGCCGCAGAAACAGCGGGACAAGGCTCTCGAAAATATGGAGGTCTACGCCCCGATCGCGCACCGTCTTGGAATCCGGGCAATGAAGGAAGAACTGGAAGACCTTTCGCTGCGGATTCTGGATCCGATGGCTTATCAGGAAATTGAAAGCGGATTGGAACTGCGCTCCGGCGAACGGACTAAGTTTATTGAATCGACAAAGAAAAAGATTTTCGAGCGCGTATCCACCATCATTCCGAATGTGTATCTGGAAGGCCGTGTAAAAAGCATCAACGGCATTTACCGCAAAATGTTTGTCCAGGGGAAAACCATGGATGAAATTTATGACATTTACGCGGTTCGGGTCATTGTCGACACGGTTAACGACTGCTATAACGTGCTTGGCGTTATTCACGATATGTTCCGCCCGATTCCGAACCGGTTTAAGGATTACATTTCGACGCCGAAACCAAATATGTACCAGTCCCTGCACACGACCGTCATCGGCTCGGAAGGAATTCCGTTTGAAGTGCAGATCCGCACCTGGGAAATGCACCATACTGCGGAATACGGGATTGCGGCGCACTGGAAGTATAAGCTGGGGCTTTCCGCCAAAGGGCAGGATCAGTTTGAAAAGCGCCTTTCGTGGATTCGCCAGATGCTGGATAACGAAAAGGACAGCGAAGACGCGACCGATCTGGTGCGGATGATCAAATCCGACCTGGTTCCGGAGGAGGTGTTTGTCTTCACGCCGCGCGGCGACGTGATCAGCCTTCCGGCCGGCGCAACCGTCATTGATTTTGCCTATGCGATTCACAGCGCCGTCGGAAACCGCATGACGGGCGCCAAAGTCGACAAGAGGATCGTTCCGATTGATTACCGGGTAAAAACGGGTGAAATCATCGAGGTCCTGACCAGCAAGGAAGCGCACGGGCCGAGCCGAGACTGGCTGAAGATTGTTCAGACCAGCGAGGCGCGCAATAAAATCCGCACATGGTTCAAGCATGAAAGACGGGATGAAAATATTGCGGAAGGTAAATCAGAGCTGGACCGGGAACTGAGACGGAACAATATTGTTCTGTCCGAGGAAGAGCTTGCAAATGTTCTGGAAAAGATCGGTCCCCGGCACAACTGTCATTCAGTGGAGGATGTTTATGCCGCCATCGGTTACGGGGGAGTGCAGATCTGGAAGATCCTTCCAAAGCTGCGGGAGACCTCCCAGAAAGAACGGCAGGCTTCTGTGCCGGTCGCTCCTGTTGCCGAAAAGCCCCAAAGGCCCGTCAGCCATGCGAACGCGGGCATTATTGTGGAGGGAATGGACAACTGCCTGATTAAGATTTCCCGCTGCTGCAATCCCCTGCCCGGGGACGAAATCATCGGTTTTATCACCCGGGGGTTCGGGGTTTCCGTTCATAAGCGGAGCTGCTCCAATGTGCCGAGGGACCTGACCGAGGCGGTTGAGCCGGAACGGTGGGTTCGTGTCCACTGGGCGGGCGAGGTAAAGGAAGAATTCAAATCCACCCTTGAAATAACGGCGGAGGACCGCTCCGGGCTGCTGGTTGATATTACGCAGCAGCTGTTCAATATGCACCTTTTCATCCATTCGCTGAATTCCCGTGAATTAAAAGACAGCAAGGCCGTCATTTCCGCGACCATTACCATCAACGGGCTGGATCAGTTGAGGAATATCATCGACCGCCTTTCCAAAATAAAAGGAGTCTTAACCGTACGCCGTCCGTAGCCGGACCGTTTTCCCACAAGGAGGAATACAATGAAAGTAACCAGAATTACCGGTGGGCCTCTTCCGACAAACTGCTATTTGCTCACGGACAACCGAACGGGACTGACCGCCGTGATCGACCCCGGATTTGAAAGCGAGGACCTGACCGAAAGCGTTCTTGCGGCAGGACAGGACAAAGTTCAGGCCATTTTGCTGACGCATGCACACTTTGACCACATCACCGGTGTTGCAAAGGTAAAGGAATTAACCGGAGCGAAGGTGTATCTGCATTCGGATGAACTCATGTTTGTTTCCGATCCTTCGCTGAACGCATCGGGAATTTTTTACGGTGCGCAGGTTCAGCAGTTCCGAGTCGATTATCCGATGGGCGATGGGGACGAGATTGAACTTGGGGAACTGAAAATCCGAGTGATTCACACGCCCGGCCACACCACGGGCGGGTGCTGCTTCCTTGTGGAAGACGCTCTTTTTACCGGCGATACACTGATGAAGCTGAGCTGCGGCAGGACGGATTTTCCGACCGGCAGCTACCATCAGATGATGGATTCTCTCCGCAAGCTTGCCAAATTGCCGGGGGATTTTCATGTTTACCCCGGCCACGGTCCGGAAAGCACGCTGGAATATGAACGAAAAAACAATTCTTTTCTGGGGATGGACGCGCATGACCCTTTGTATTGACGGACACGAATTTCAATATGAGATGGAAAACCTGTGCCGCGTTTTTTTCCCGGATCAGAAGATTATCTCCGCAGTAAAACCGGGTGACGGAACGGATGTGTATACCGGCGCCGAGCCTTGCGCCGAAGGGCTGCGGATCAGGGTGCGGACGAAGCTGAACGGGTCCGAACGGGAAGCCGAGGAGATGCTTTCCGCAAAAGAAGCGTCCGATCCTCGTGAAGTGGGACGGTGCTTGGGAGTGCTGCTGTACCGACTGCTGTCGTCCGCCTGCGGTTTTCGCCCCCGGTGGGGAATCCTGACCGGAGTCAGGCCGGTCAAGCTTTTTGCCCGCCTTGCCGAAAGCGTGGGAGAAGAGAATGCCGTCGGGTATTTTGAGAGAAAACTGCTGGTTTCGCACGAGAAAGCGGAATTGTGCCGTATGACGAGCCAAAACCAGAAGGAAATCCTTTCCATCCCGAGCCCCCGCTCTTTCAGCCTGTATATTTCGGTTCCGTTTTGCCCCACACGATGCGCGTACTGTTCTTTTGTATCAACTACGGTGGAAAAGGCGTTCCGTCTTGTCCCGGATTATGTGAAGCTTTTATGCGAGGAGCTGCGACGCACGGCGGAATTGGCAGCTGAACTGGGACTGATTTGCCATTCCGTCTATGTGGGCGGGGGGACGCCGACAACCCTGTCCGCCGAACAGCTTCGGCTGGTGCTGGATACGGTCGGAGACAGTTTTGACCTTTCCCGTTGCAGGGAATTCACGGTGGAAGCCGGCCGGCCGGACACTGTGACGGAAGAAAAGCTCCGTGCGCTTCTGGAAAGCGGAACGACCCGGATCAGCATCAACCCTCAGACGCTGAACGACGAGGTGCTTCGGGCAATCGGCCGGGCGCACACGACGGAGCAAACGTATGATGCTTACGCGCTCGCCAGAAAATGCGGGTTCGGCAATATCAATATGGATTTGATCGCGGGGCTGCCGAAGGACAGCGCGGAAAGCTTTCGAAAAACTCTGGACGGCGTCGTGAAATTAGGCCCGGAGAATATTACAGTGCACACGCTTGCCCTGAAACGCGCGGCAAAGCTGTCGCTGGATCCGTCCGGGCCTTACAGCGGCGATGCAAAGACTGCCCAGAACATGCTGACTTATGCGGATTCGGCCCTGCTGAAAAGCGGCTATCTGCCGTATTATCTTTATCGGCAGAGCCGCATGGTGGGCAATCTTGAAAACACCGGCTGGTCAAAGACGGGGTTTGAAGGATACTACAACGTTTTCATCATGGAAGAGAAAGAAACGATTCTGGCCTGTGGAGCGGGCGCGGTTTCCAAACTGTTTGACCCGTTGTCGGATCGCCTGGAGAGAATCTTTAACTTCAAATATCCTTATGAATATATCAGCCGTTTTTCGGAAATGATGACAAGGAAAGATAGGGTGAAGGAATTTTATGACGGCCTTGCGGACTGATTTTATCGAGTATCAGAACAGCGTCCTGCAGATTAATCAGGCGGTTAGGCATGATCCTTCGGCGTTTGTAGCCGCGGCTGAAAAGGCGTATCAGGACAGCCTGATTAAAATCGCCGACAGTCTTGTGAACGAAGATCCGCCGTGCCGGCTGGTCATGCTGGCTGGACCGTCCGCGAGCGGCAAAACGACAACCGCGCACCGGCTGGCGGAAATACTCCGGGAAAAGGGCACGGGCGCGGAAATCATCTCCCTGGACGACTTTTACCGAGGGGAGCATCAGGCGCCGGTGCTGCCGGACGGAAGCCATGACTACGAAAGCGTGGAAGCGCTGAATGTTCCGGAAATTATGCAATGTCTTGGGGAACTGATTACAAACGGGCGCTGCAATATGCCGGTCTTTGATTTTTCCATTCATCTGCCGTACCCGCATCGTCGTCAGGTCGTGCTGGAAAACCGCGAAATCGCAATCGTGGAGGGAATACACGCGCTGAATCCCGTCCTGCTCGGCGGTCTGCCGTCCGAACATATCAGGAGAATTTATATCAGTGTGAAACAGGGTATCCGCGACGACGGAGGCGAGCTGCTCGGGCCGAATGAAATGCGCCTTGTGCGCAGGATCGTTCGGGACCGCAACTTCCGCAATGCACCGCCATGGATGACACTCGGCATGTGGGACAACGTAATGAACGGGGAGCGCAAATACATCAAACCGTTCCGTGCTTCCGCCGATTACACAATTAATTCCTACCATGCGCACGAACCGTGCGTGCTGAAAGACCAGGCCGTCGCCCTCCTACATACCGTACCGGGGGAGGACCCCGGCTGTCAGACCGCGCAAACGCTGCTGAACGCGCTGGAGCGGTTTGAACCGGTCGACAGCTGTCTTGTGCCCAAAGATTCGATCCTGCGGGAATTTATCGGCGGCGGTATTTATTAGTGTGCATGGTTGCATTTGCAATCCATCCGGTGGTATAATATAACAAATGAAAAAGAGGTGTGCTGTTATGGGACTGTTTGAAGATGTCGTAGTCAATGCCAGAACGGCAGTAAACGTCGTTGGGAAAAAGGCGAGTCAGATTGTCGATGTTTCCAAGCTGAGAATCAGCGCGGCAGATTTAAATAATGAGATTTCCAAAAGGTTTGAGGCAATCGGCCGCACGGTTTACGAAGCAAAGAAAACCGGCAATGATACGTCCGATTTAATTGCCGAGAGCGTCACGGCGATCGACGATCTTTACGAGCAGCTGGACGCAGTCAATGACCAACTGTCTGCGGCGCGTGCGAAACTGGTCTGTAAAAACTGCGGGCAGGAAAACACTCAGGGCTCGGTTTATTGCAGCAAATGCGGCCATAAGCTGTCAAACGATTAAACTTAGCAACAGAAGAGGGAAATATTTGAGCTGCCGCTGAATGAAAACGGCAGCTCCTTTCCCTGCGATGCTTTAAAGGACCCGGGTTCGGCTGCCTTTTGCGGCGGTTGGCCGACCAGTTCGGGCCGGAGGGTGCTAAACCCTCTTTTTTTATTTTCATAGGCTCTTGAAACCCGCAGTATAATATCTTATAGTTTATTTGTTTGTTAAGTAAGTGACCGATCTTGGAAACGGATGTGTTGCAATGGAACATAGGAGAGCCTCCGCTGTTAAGCGGCAGAGTTTTCTTCACGGAGCCCTGATCCTGATGGTGGCGATGGCCATCGAGCGGATCATCGGCGCGTTGTTTAAGCTCCCTTTGACCTGGATTCTCACCCCGACCGGAAACGGCTATTTTTCCAACGCCTATTCTCTTTACGCTCCGCTATACAGCCTGGCAACGGCGGGCTTCCCGATCGCGATTTCACGGCTTGTTTCGGAAAACACGGTGCGCGGGCGGTTCCGCGACGTGCGGCAGATTCATCGGGCGTCCATTCGCATTTTTCTGGTTCTCGGACTTTTGTCGTTTTCCATCATGTTCTTCGGCGCGAGACCCTACGCCAACTTTGTGCTCAGCGGAAATCCGGACAACGCACTGCCGGCGATCTATGTGCTGGCGCCCGCGGTTTTCTTTACCAGCATGATGTCGATTTACCGCGGGTACTACGAGGGTCTTCGCAACATGTACCCGACCGCCATTTCTGAGGTCATCGAGGCGCTGTGCAAGCTGATTTTCGGGCTTTCCGCCGCAGCCTTCATCGTCTGGAAAGGGATGCGGGAGTACGCCGCGGCCGGAACGGTGTTCGGCGCCGCGGTCAAATCGGAAGAATACGCGAAGCTCGCCACGCTGCCGTATGCCGCCGCGGGCGCGATTTTCGGCGTTACGCTCGGCGGAATGATCGGTTTTCTGTTTCTCTGGTCCTATCACCGCATCAACGGAGACGGCATTTCCCGCGAGATGCTGATGCACTCCCCAAGGCCAAGGCCGATGCGGGTGACTTCCTCTCAGCTGATCCGCACGGCGATTCCGGTTGCTCTCGGCTCTCTCGCGGTGAACCTCTCCACCTTGGTGGACAGCACGTTCCTGCAGATGAGAATCAAGGATATTATGGACAGCAGCCCGGATGTTCTGCTCAACATGTACCGGGGAATTATCCCTCAGTCGGATATCCAGCTGAATCTGGTTCCGTCTTTTTTGTTCGGCTGTTTCAGCAATGCGACGCTTCTGTTCATGCTGGTGCCCGGAATTACACAGGCGCTTGGAGTCAGCGCGCTGCCCAACGTAACGGCTGCCTGGACGCAGGGAGACCCGAAACGGATCAAACACAGCGTTGAATCCGTTCTGCGCATGGTGACGCTGATTGCGTTTCCGGCCGGCATCGGGCTCTCGATGCTCTCCACGCCGATTGCCCGACTGATGTTCCGGGCACAGAACGCGCCGGAGATTACGGGTAAAATTCTGATTGTCCTTGGACTCGCCGCGATTTTTGCTTCCATCAGCACCCCGATCAACAGTATGCTGCAGGCAATCGGCCGGGTTGATCTTCCGGTAAAACTGCTGGTTGTCGGGCTGGTGATTAAAATTGTCCTGAACTATACTCTGGTCGGAATTCCCGAAATCAATGTCATGGGCGCCGGTACCGGCACCCTGGTCTGCTATTTTCTGATCACCTTCCTTGCCCTGTATTTTCTGATTCGGGAAACAAAGGTAATGCCGAATCTGTTTGCGATTTTTGTCAAGCCGCTGCTGGCGTCCGCCATCAGCGTCGGGGCCGCCTGGGCACTTCAGAAATTCGCGGCGAAGATCATTTCCGCGGACTTCGCAACCATCCTTGCAATCCTGACCGCCGCGTTTCTTTATCTTTTCCTGATCCTTTGGTTCCGCGCGCTGAACCGGCAGGATATTATAATGCTGCCAAAGGGACAAAAAATTGTGAAAATACTTGAAAAACGTCATTGGATAAGGTAGAATAAAAGCGGGTTTCCAGAGTATGACAGAGCAGGAGATAGAAAGAATTGTATTTTCAACTTAAAGAAACATATACTATAGGCGACCTGTTGGATATTATGGAAATTCTTCGGTCCCCGGGGGGATGTCCGTGGGATCGTGAACAGACCCATCAAAGCATCCGGAACAATCTTCTGGAAGAAGCCTACGAAGCTGCGGAAGCGATCGACACGGATGATAAGGTACTTCTTCAGGAAGAATTGGGGGACGTGCTTCTTCAGGTTGTTTTTCATTCCAGAATGGAAGAGGAAAACGGCGGCTTCTCCTTTTCGGATGTTGTCGACGGAATTGTCAAGAAACTTATTCTCCGTCATCCCCACGTTTTCGGGAACGGAACCGCTCAAAACAGTGAAGAGGTTCTGTTAAACTGGGAGGCAATCAAGAAAGAAGAAAAAGGCCGCAGTACCGAGACGCAGGTGCTCAGGGGCGTTTCCAAGGCCCTTCCCGCACTGATGCGCGCTCAGAAGGTTTGCAGAAAGGCTGCGAAAGCGGAAGGCAAACCGCAAAGCCTTGCAAATGCGTTGGAGACCCTGCGGGAAAACGCGAAGCAGGCGGCTCTTTCCGCTGAAACCGGACAAAAAGAGGAGCAAATGGAAAAACTGGGCCGGCTTCTGCTCTCCATAGCAGAGTTTTCGGGTATTCTGGAGTTGGAAGCCGAACAGGCTTTATCAGAAGCCTGCGACCGGTTTATCGAGAAGTTTGAAGAACGGGAAAACAATCCGCCGACAGGAATTGATTGAAATTCTCAGCGATTGCTGTTGAATAATAAAAAACGGAGGTCAATAATATGAATAAAACTGAATTAATCTCTGCTGTTGCTGAAAAGGCCGGGCTTTCGAAAAAGGATGCCGACAATGCCGTAAATGTAATGCTCAGCACCATTGTTGATACGGTAGCCAAAGACGAAAAGGTCCAGATCGTGGGCTTTGGAACATTTGAGCTTCGCAGCCGCAGCGAGCGCCAGGGCCGCGACCCCAGAACAAATTCTCCCATCACGATTCCCGCGTCAAGAGTCCCGGCGTTTAAGGCGGGCAAGGCATTTAAGGATTCAACCTCCATCTAAAATAAATTAGTATTTCATTCGGGACTGTAGCAGAAGGTTTCTGTTACAGCCCCGTTGATTTATCGGAAGGGGAACAATGAGACTCGACAAATATTTAAAAGTGTCAAGACTAATCAAACGCCGGACCATTGCGAACGAAGCGTGTGACGCTGGCCGCGTCCTTGTTAATTCGAAACCGGCGCGCGCTTCTTATGAAGTCAAGGTCGGCGATCTGATCGAAATCGGGTTGGGATCCCGCAGCATCAGGGCAAAGGTCCTCAGTATCAGCGAGACCGTCGGAAAGGGACAGGCATCCGACCTGTACCAAATTCTTTCGGAGGGCCCCGCGGAGCATTAGTATATGTCCAACCGCTTTCGCATACAAATGAAACAGTACGAAGCGGGAGGGATAACTTTGGCCGAACAGAAAACGGTGAAAACGCCGCACAGCCTGATCCTGGAAAATCGTCGGACACTGACCGCGACGGGCGTGTCCAATGTCGACAGCTTTGACGAACAGACGGTGGTGGCCTACACCGATTTGGGAGAACTGGTCATCCACGGGGTGAACCTTCATATTGATAAACTGAATATTGATTCCGGAGAGCTGACGCTTGACGGAGAAATCACATCCATGTCTTATACGGACAACCGGGCGACGACGGGCGGCTTTTTCACCCGTTTGTTCAAATAGGGGCGTGAGTCGCGTTGGTAACACCTCTTTCCTTTCAGATGTTCGGCTTTTCAGCGTCCGTTGCCGCCGGCTTTCTCCTTGGCGCGATTTATGACGTGCTGAGAATCTGGCGGGACTTTTTTCATTCCCAAAAGCGCGCGGTCTTTTTTCAGGATTTTTTCTACATGGTATTTTGCGCGTTCTTCTCATTTTTGCTGGCACTTCCTCTTGGCGGCGGCGCGGTACGAATCTATCTTCTGGCGGGGGAAGCCGTCGGCTGGTTTGTTTATTATTTTACCGTCGGACAGGTTACGGCATATCTCTTCCGCGCGATTTCCGGATTTTTGTACCGCTGTTTTTTTGATCCGGTGGGCAGACTGCTGAAACGTGTTTCCGGGTGGTTTGGCAAAAAAGTAAAGATTGCAGTAAATCTCTTGAAAAAAAAGGGACGGGATTGGAAAAAACGCTTGAAACAGAGGGCGGGAATAGTGTATAATCGTCGTAACGGGTTGCGTCGCAGCAGGCAAAAACGTAAGGTCGTGCAGAGAAATGAAGGTACTCGAAAATCAAAAACAAAAAAAAAGTTTTCTGCTTAGGCTGGCTGTCTTTATTTTCGGGGCATATATGCTTGTTGCCCTGGTGAATCAGCAGATCGAAATACAAGGGAAGCGGCAGGAACTTACGGCGGCAAAACAACAGATTCAGATTCAGGAAATTAAAAATGATGATCTGAAACAGGCTTTCAGTACCGGGGCGGACGATGAGCGCGATTATATGGAGCGCAAAGCGAGAGAAGAGCTTAATTACGCCAAGCCGGGCGAGCGTGTTTTTGTTAATATAGCCGGACATTAAACAGCTCTGTTTAAGGAGGAAAACACTTACATATGCAGCTTGAGGTAGGAACGGTTCTGGAAGGGAAAGTTACGGGCATCACGAAATTCGGCGCGTTTGTGGAACTTCCGGGGGGCAAAACCGGGATGGTTCATATTTCGGAGGTCGCACCCACCTTTGTTAAGGAGATCCGCGACTTTGTGTCGGAAAATCAGATGGTCAAAGTTAAAATCCTGAATATTACTCCTGAAGGGAAAATCAGCCTTTCCATGAAAAAAGCCGTGGAGCAAGTCCGTCCCGGCGGCGGCGCGGCGAGGCCATCCAGACCAGGCAGCTACGAATGGCAGCCAAGCAGAAAAAATGAGCCCTCCAGTTTTGAAGACATGCTGTCTAAATTCAAACAGACCAGCGACGAAAAAATGCTGGATTTGAAACGGTGCATGGAATCCAAACGTGGCGGATTTTCCAGGCACGGCGGGTCCAATCAGGCAAAATAAGAATACGGAATTCTGCGGAGTGTTCGCACTCCGCTTTTTTATTGGAGGCTGTTATGCTTATTTACAATGCGAAAATCCATACCATGGCGGGGGCGGCAATTCCAGAAGGCTCTGTGAGAGTGCGGGAGGGTAAAATCAAAACGGTATCTTCCGGAAAGCTGCCGCAGCTGCCTGATGAAACAGTCCTCGACCTGCATGGGGCGGGGCTGTATCCCGGCTTCATCGACGCCCACACGCACCTTGGCATGTGGGAAGACGGCCTTACCTTCGAGGGCGACGACGGAAACGAGGAGACCGATCCGGTTTCTCCGCAGCTGCGGGCCGTTGATGCGATTAATCCGATGGACCGCTGCTTTTCAGAAGCACTGGCCGCGGGAGTTACGACGGTGGTGACCGGCCCCGGCAGCGCAGACCCGATCGGCGGTCAGCTGGCGGCAGTCAAAACATTCGGCACGAGAATCGACGATATGATTGTAAAGGCGCCGCTTGCAATCAAAATGGCGCTGGGTGAAAACCCGAAAACCGTTTATCATGGGAAAAACGAAACCCCGTCCACACGCATGGCGACGGCGTCGCTGATTCGTTCGGAGCTGTTCAAGGCCAGGCGGTATCTGGAAGACCTGGAACGGTCTGAAACGGACGAGGAAACCGATCCGCCGGATTTCGACATGAAATGCGAAGCTCTTCTGCCCGCCCTGCGTCGGGAGATTGAGGTTCATTTCCATGCGCACCGCGCCGACGATATCTATACGGCAATTCGAATCGGAAAAGAGTTCAACCTCAATTATGTGGTTGTTCACGGAACGGAAGGGTATTTGATCGCTGACGGTCTTCGCCAGGATCATGTGCGGGTTTTGTCCGGCCCGATTCTCTGCGATCGCAGCAAACCGGAGCTGAAAAATCTTACCCCGGCGTCTCCGGGCATGCTGGCAAAGAAAGGGATTTTAACCGCGATTATCACGGATCATCCGGTTACGCCGATCCAGTACCTTCCGCTCTGCGCCGCGCTGGCCGTCAGGGAGGGAATGGACCCATCGGAGGCGCTCTCGGCCATTACCGTGAATCCCGCGAGAATCTGCGGCATCGACAGCCGGGTCGGAACGATTGAAGAGGGCAAGGACGCTGACCTGACGGTGTTTGATACGGACCCGCTCCGTCTCGAATCCAAACCGCTTTGCGTGATTGCCGGCGGTCAAGTCGTTTTTGGGGGCGATGCTCTGTGCGCGAAATAGGGGTTCAAAGAATTTCGGAAGAAATCGCCCGGCTTTGTGTACAAGCCAACCGCGTTTTGCCGGAGGACCTGGAAAACTGCATCGCCTGCGCCGCAAAGGAGGAAACCTCCGGGACGGGAAAGCCGATTCTGGAGGACCTTTGCGCCAATCTGCAGGCCGCGCGTAAATTGAATCTGCCGATCTGCCAGGATACCGGAGCCGCCGTTGTCTTTGCGGAAATCGGCCAGGAGGTTCACCTGACCGGCGGCGCGTTTGAAGACGCGGTCAACGAGGGCGTTCGACGCGGTTATCTGGACGGGCTCCTTCGCTGCTCCATGGTTGCCGATCCGCTGCGGCGCGTCAATACGGGAGACAATACGCCGGCCATTTTGCATACGCGGATTGTTCCGGGTGACAAAATAAGGCTTTTGGTGGCGCCGAAGGGCTTCGGAAGCGAAAATATGAGCCGGATCCGGATGTTTACTCCGTCTGCTTCAGAGGACGATCTTGTGAATTATGTTGCCGAAACCGCAAGGACCGCGGGGAGCAACCCCTGCCCGCCGATGGTGCTAGGGGTTGGCATCGGCGGCGATTTTGAACAATGCGCGCTGTTGGCGAAAAAAGCGCTCTGCCGTCCGGTTTCTCAGCCTAACCCGGACCCGTTTTACGCCGGCCTGGAGCAGAAAATGCTGGAAAGGGTCAACGGGCTTGGAATCGGGCCGCAGGGCTTCGGCGGAAAAACGACCGCGCTTGCGGTGGCGATTGAATGGTACCCGACTCATATTGCGGGTCTGCCTGTGGCCGTCAACGTCGGCTGCCATGTCACGCGGCACGGCAGCGTGACGATTTAAGCGTCTCCTATTCCTTTTTTTTTCGGCGTATGTTATAGTATAAGCGGAGGATAAATCCTCCAAAGTACGCTTAAGGAGATGTTGTCATGAAGATCACGATTACCGGCAGAAAAGTAAACCTGCGGGATCATTTCAAAGAGCTGGCTGTGAAAAAGCTCTCTCGCTTCGACCGCATTTTCGATGAGGATGCTGAGGCGAAGGTCGTCGTAACGGTGCTGAAAAATCGCCAGACGGTGGAGATTACAGTGCATTCCAAGGGAATGATTTACCGTGCGGAAGCGACTGCCGAAGAAATGAACGATGCTCTGGATGATGTAATCGGCGCGCTTTCCAGCCAGATTCGCAGGAATAAGACCCGTCTTGAAAAGAGAATCCATTTTTCAGGCCTTGATGAAGATTTTCAGGTTCCGGATGATCTTGAGGAATCTGAGCAATATAAAATTGTCCGCACCAAGCGTTTTTGCGTTAAACCCATGAGTGTGGAAGAAGCCATCCTGCAGATGAATCTGCTGGAGCATCAGTTTTTTATGTTCCGCAATCAGGAAGACAATCAGATCAATGTTGTTTACAAACGCAGAGACGGCAATTACGGACTGCTTACGCCGGACGCGGAATAGCGCCGGGGAAAAAAAGAATACTATGAAAAAAGGGCTGCCGGGCGCGGCCCTTTCTTTCTGAGGAGAGATAATATCATGGAGGATTTTAAACTGGTATGCCCCTGCCTTCTCGGCGTGGAGGGCCTTGCCGCCGATGAAATCAGGCGGATGGGAGCGGAAAATGTGGAAGCGCAGAACGGCCGGGTGGTTTTTGCCGGTTCGGAGGAAATGCTTGCGCGGGCCAACCTTTGGGCCCGCTGCGGAGAGCGGATTCTGATTCTGATGGGCGAGTTTACCGCGCGGAGTTTTGAAGAATTGTTTCAGGGAGTTAAGGCCCTGCCATGGGAGCGCTGGATTGGAAGAAAGGACGCGTTTCCCGTGAAGGGTTCCAGCTTATCCTCTCAGCTGGCAAGCGTGCCGGATTGCCAGTCAATCGTCAAGAAGGCGGTTGTGGAACGTCTCAAGCAAAAGTATGCTGTTTCGTGGTTTGAAGAAACCGGAACAAAATACCAGATCCGTTTTCTCATTTTGAAGGACAGGGTCAGCCTGATGATCGATACGTCCGGAGAAGGCCTGCATAAAAGGGGCTACCGCGCGAATTCCGCGGTGGCTCCGATCAAGGAAACACTTGCCGCTGCCATGGTTTCCCTTTCCCGCGTCCGCAGGGACGCCCATCTGATCGATCCTTTCTGCGGATCCGGAACCATTCTGATTGAAGGAGCAATGTACGCGCTGAACATTGCCCCGGGGCTACGCCGTAGCTTTGTGGGGGAGGAATTTGCCGGCATTGACGGAAGAGTGTGGCAAACGGAACGAGAGCGTGCGCGCGAGCTGGAGCGGCATGACGTTTCATTTCAGGCGCTCGGGTTCGACGTGGACCCGGCAGCGCTCTCGCTCACTCTGGAAAACGCAAAAAAGGCGGGGGTCGGCGACCGTATTCGTACGGAAAAGCGGGATATTTCGCAGTTCCGCGCGGAAGGCGAGTCCGGCTGCGTGATCTGCAATCCTCCTTACGGGGAGCGCCTGCTTGATTTGAAGCAGGCGCAGGAAATTTACCGCGCGATGGGACGGGCCTTTGAACGGAGGCGCTTCTGGAGTTATTCCATCATCAGCCCGGACGACACGTTCGAGGATTGCTTTGGTAGAAAGGCGGATAAGCGGAGGAAGCTTTATAACGGAATGATTCGCTGCCAGTATTACATGTATTTTAAGGCATGATGTCACCAAAAAGCACGGAAATGAGGGAGTCAGTTGTTTCAGGAAGACTGGGTCATGCGGCAGATTGAGAGTATCGTTAATTTTCTTACGGAAGCCGTACTGGACAAGAAAACACCGGATTTTGAAATATCGGAAACCGAAAGGAATGATACGGATCGGCTGCATGAACGGCTGCTGAACCTGATCCGCGGGAAGCGGATCAATGAGGCGGAAGATCTTTTGTTCGAAAGGCTCGACACGGGCGATCGGCGATATCTGGAACTTGCCGTGGATTTTTATGCCAGGCTGAACAAGCTGGACGGCGAAACGCTGCGCGACAGTGATTTTTCGCGGTCGGAAATTGAAGACGGCCTGAAGGATATCGCGAGCCGGTTTGGAATCCCTTTGGCTGATTTATTTCAGTCCATGCACGGGGAGGAGAACTGATGCGGTATGTTATGATTGTCAATCCTGCGGCAGGCAGGCGGAATGCCGCCGAAACAATTCTGCCGGGAATCCGGAAGGTTTTCATCGAACGCGGCTTGAATCCCGCCTGTTACCTGACCCGGCGGCCCGGAGAGGCGGCCGAACTGGCGGCAAGGGAGGCGGAAAAGGGCGGTCCGGTCAGAATTTTTGCTTTCGGCGGAGACGGGACCCTTGGGGAAGTTGCCGAGGGCGCCGCGGGAAAAAATAATGCGGAGATAGGAATTTTTCCCTGCGGATCCGGCAATGATTATATCAAACTTTTCGGCTCTATGCGGGATTTTCTTTCACCGGAACAGCAGCTCGCGGGTGATTCGCGCCCCGTTGATCTAATCCGTACGGAACTTGGAATTTCAATCAATGTTTGCTCCGTGGGGCTGGACGCGATGGTTGCGCTGAATACGGAGCGCCTGAAGCGGGTTCCGCTCGTCAGCGGCTCCGCGGCGTATGATTTGGGGCTGATTCAGGCGCTCTTTGGGCAGATCGGGAGCAACCTCCGCATTCGGATTGACGATTCCGAAGAGTTTCAGGGGTGCTTTTTGTTCGCGCTCGCCGCCAGCGGCAGATATTACGGCGGCGGCTACTGCGGGGCTCCGCAGGCGATCCCCGACGACGGTCTGCTCGATTTTGTCATGATCCGAAAGCCTCCCTTTTACAAGATACCCATGCTGGTCGGCATGTATAAAGCTGGACGCCATATCGGCGCGAAAGAATTTGAAGAATTCCTGCTGTTTCGCCGCGGGATGAAGATGGAAGTTTTTTCCAAAAAGCCGGCTGCCTCCAATCGTGATGGGGAAGTCGCGCTGGTTGAAGCCGCAAGCTACCGGGTCCTTCCCCATGCAGTGCGCTTTATTATTCCCCAAAAAGATATGATGGAAGGAATTTGTAAATAAATTATTAAATCCTGCTTTTTCTTAAAAAACCTCTTGATTTTTATCAGGGAAGCAGATAAAATAATCTTAGCACTCAAGATGAATGAGTGCTAACAGAAAATAAACATTAAGGAGGATATATTATGACTGTAAAACCTTTACTGGACAGAGTGCTGATCAAAATGGAAGAGGCGGAGGAAACCACCAAGAGCGGTATCATTCTTGCCGGTTCCGCAAAAGAGAAGCCGCAGATCGCCGATGTTGTTGAAGTTGGCCCGGGCGGACTTGTTGACGGAAAAGAAGTCACCATGTATGTGAAAAAGGGCGACCGTGTCATCACAAGCAAATATTCCGGCACGGAAGTGAAGCTTGACGGCGTGGATTACACCCTGGTTCGCCAGAGCGATATTCTTGCAGTTGTGGAATAAGGACAGCTTTCATAATATTAAAATATTGGAGGAATCAGATCTATGGCAAAACAGATTATTTACGGCGAGGAAGCCAGAAAAGCACTGTTAAACGGCGTAAATCAGCTTGCCGATACGGTTAAGATCACTCTTGGGCCCAAGGGCCGCAATGTTGTTCTTGATAAAAAATTCGGCGCTCCGCTGATCACAAACGACGGCGTAACAATCGCGAAGGAAATTGAGCTGGACGACGCGTTTGAGAATATGGGTGCTCAGCTCGTTAAGGAAGTTTCCACCAAGACGAACGATGTCGCAGGCGACGGCACCACGACCGCAACTCTGCTGGCGCAGGCACTGATCCGCGAGGGTATGAAGAATGTTACCGCGGGCGCAAATCCGATGGCGGTTCGCAACGGCATTCAGGATGCCGTCGATGTTGCCGTTGAGGCGCTGAAAAAGAATTCCAAAAAGGTCTCCGGCCCCGACGACATTGCACGTGTTGCTGCAATTTCCGCATCGAGTGAGTTTATCGGCAAACTGATTTCCGAAGCGATGGCGAAAGTTACATCCGACGGAGTGATTACCGTTGAGGAGTCTAAAACGGCCGAAACCTATTCGGAAGTTGTGGAAGGCATGATGTTCGACCGCGGTTATGTCACTCCTTATATGGTAACCGACACCGAAAAAATGGAAGCGATCATTGACGACGCTTACATTCTGATTACAGACAAGAAAGTTTCCAATATTCAGGAAATTCTTCCGCTCCTCGAAAAGATTGTCCAGTCCGGCAAGAAGCTGGTGATCATCGCGGAAGATATCGAAGGCGAGGCACTTTCCACCCTGATCCTCAACAAACTGCGCGGCACCTTTACCTGCGTCGGCGTCAAGGCTCCGGGCTTCGGCGACAGAAGAAAAGAAATGCTGCAGGATATTGCCATTCTGACGGGCGGCCAGGTGATCTCCTCCGAACTGGGTCTTGAACTCAAGGACGCCACAATGGAACAGCTCGGCCGCGCACGCCAGGTGAAAGTGGACAAGGAAAACACGATTATTGTCGACGGTGCGGGCGAAAAGAAACAGATTTCCGACCGCGTCGGCCAGATCCGTGCTCAGATCGAAAAGACGACCTCCGATTATGACCGTGAAAAACTGCAGGAGCGTCTTGCGAAGCTGTCCGGTGGTGTAGCGGTCATTAAAGTCGGCGCCGCGACCGAAATCGAAATGAAAGAGAAGAAGATGCGCGTGGAAGACGCCCTTGCCGCAACCAAGGCTGCGGTGGAAGAGGGAATTGTCGCGGGCGGCGGCATTGCTCTTCTGAATACGATCTCCGAGGTCCAGACCTTTGTCGACAAGTCCGATGGCGATGAAAAGACAGGCGCCAAGATTGTTCTCCGCGCTCTGGAAGAGCCGTTGCGCCAAATTGCCGAAAACGCAGGTCTGGAAGGCTCCGTCATCATCAATAAAATCCAGAGTTCCGGAAAATCCGGTTACGGTTACAACTTTGAAAACGATCAGTACGGCGATATGATTACGTTCGGCGTTGTGGATCCGACCAAGGTGACACGTTCCGCTTTGCAGAACGCTGCTTCCGTCGCGGCGATGGTTCTGACAACCGAATCGCTTGTTGCGGATAAGAAAGAACCGACGCCTCCCGCTGCTCCGTCTCCCGATGCGGGCATGGGCGGCATGTATTAATCCTAAATCAGTTTAAGAACAGGAACGGACGCGATATCGCGTCCGTTCTTCTATGAAAAGGGCGGGAACGCTGAAAACGTTCCCGCCCTTTTCATGTTTATGTGGCTGAGCTTATGCGTGCCTGCGGAACCAGTCCATGATCGGCTCGCTCATGTGCTTGACGCAGCCTTGATCCATCGGGTACTCCAGCCCCGCGGCTTTGACAAGCTCCTCATAGGTTTTGCTTCCGCCTGCTTTGACGAATGTAAGGTAGCGTGAAAACGACTCATCCCAGTCTTTTTCAGAAGCGATCCAGAATTCCAGAGCCGCCGTCTGTGCCAGACAATAATCAATATAGTACAGGGGGAAAGAGTAAATGTGGTGCTGGCGCTGATATCCGCCGCCGTCTTCAAAGAAAGGAAGATGATCGAAATCAATCCAGGGACGGTATTTTGCTTCCAGCTCTTTCCATACATGTTTCCGCTCGTCCGGCGAAAGGTTTGGCTTTTCATACATCGTGGTTTGAAACTCGTCCACAAGGCACCCGTATGGAATAAAGTTGATTGCCTCTTCCAACTGATACAGATAAAACTTGTCGGTTTGCTCTTCGAAAAACAGCGGATCCCATTTGCGCGAGAATAGCTCCATCGACATGGAATGCGTTTCGGCGGCATCCATGGTCGGCGTCCGAAGTTCCAGGATGGGCATGCTTTGAGATAAATAGCTTGCAAAAGCGTGACCTGCTTCGTGAGTCAGAACTTCAACGTCTCCTGCCGTTCCGTTGAAATTGGAGAAAATGAACGGTGACCGGTAATCCGGAATTTCCGTGCAGTAGCCTCCGCCGGCTTTCCCTTTTTTGCTGTCCAGATCGAACAGCTCATTTTTTACCATGAAATCGAAAAATTCTCCGGTCAGCGGATTCATTTGCCGATACATTTTCTGCGCTTGATTTACCAGGGCCTGACGATCGCCTTTCGGGTTGGGGTTGCCGTCCGGAAACAGGGATTTATCGTCATAGAATTTCAGGTCGGGCAATCCAAGGCGTTTCGCCTGGCTCTTTTTGATTTCAGTAATCACAGGAACAAGGTCTTTTGCAACCTGATCCCGGAATTGCTTTACCTCATCCGGGCCGTAGCAGTTACGGCCCAGACGGTCGTATCCCAGCTGGACGTAGTTGTTGTAGCCCAGAATTTTTGCCTGGCTGGTCCGGTTCTGAACGAGTTCATCATAGATTTCATCCAGCCGTTTCGAATTCTCGATAAAAAAGCCGGCGGTTTTTTCCCATGCCGCTTTTCTGGTCGGTCTGTCGGAAGATATCTGATACTTTTGAATTTCTGAAAGGTTCAGCGTTTCTCCGCTAAACTCGATCTTTGCTGAGGCAAGCAGCTTTTCATACTCCGTAACCAGAGCGTTTTCTTTTTTCTTCAGATCGATAACCGCAGGCGAAAAAGACCGCATGGATATTTCCAGGTTTTTAAAAAACAGCTTTCCTGTTTTTTGCTCCAATTCCGGGCGGAATTTAGAGGCGACGATCACTTTGTAAAAATTCTGAACGGATTCTTCGAACACAGGATTGTTGGAATCGAAAAACGCTATTTCTTTTTCATAGAAAGGATCCACCGTGTTAATGCTGTTGCGAATATAGGCAATCGTTCCCATCGACTGAAAATTGCTCATCAGTTTTTCGTGTTGCAGGATCAGATCGTATTGTTCGGATGCAGTGGAACAGTCGGGGAATTGCCTGGTAATTTCGATGTATTGCCGCTTGATCGCGTCAAGTTCGGGACGCTCATACTTCATATCGGAGAATTTCATGATATTAGCTCCTTTATTTGATTTCGGACGAATCGGATTCCGATAGTTCTATTATAGTACAACGGTTTTTAAAAGGAAAGAGATGGAATTACAAATCGACAAAAAAGCATGATCATTAAATGCGGGCATATAATGGAAATAAAGGCTGGGTTCAGACTTTTGAACGAAAAACGGAGGGGGAAATCGGTATGAACGAATTTTTTGCATGGTCAACTCTGGTTACTTTTACCGGCTGTTCCGCGGCTACGGGGATCATCACGCAGTTCCTGAAAAATTCATTTCAGAAACTGCCTACGCAATGGTTAAGCTATTTTATTGCCGTCGTTATTCTTTATGCGGCTACATACTTTACAGGCGCGCTGACGCTGTCTGCGGCCGCGGCGATTCCGCTTAACGCAATTCTTGTCGCGCTTTCGTCAAACGGAGCGTACAGCGCCGTCCTGAGAGTGAAGACCGGTAAGCCGGTTGATAAAGCTTGAATCTATTGCTGTAATTCGCCCGCAGAAGATTGGGCGAAGTCGACAGGCTGACAGCACTTTGCTTGCAAGGTGCTGCTTTTTTGTTGCCGAAACCACCGGCGGTGCCGGTGAGACCAGTTCTGTTTTAAAGTAAGTGCAGACAATTCCCAAAGAGTATGCTTCCTCATTTGCATTTCAATTCTGTGGCTGCGCGGCTCTTGATCCTCGGCCTGCACCACCGATTTTCGGTGGCCCTCGCTTAAAGCGGATTTGGTAATTTAATCAAAAGATAAATAAATAAGGACCGGCTTTTTACAAAGAACTGGTATTGTATCAGTGTTCGTGCTGATGAAATCAAGGAGGCTCTCAATGGATAAAATTGAACTTCGCAATATTACCAAGGCGTATGCGAAAAATCCCCCTGTAATAGAAAACTTGAACCTGAAAATTTCCGAGGGCAGCTCCACGGTCCTTCTGGGGCCTTCCGGCTGCGGAAAATCCACAATTCTGAGAATGATTGCCGGACTGGAAAAGGAAACGGCCGGCGAGCTGCTGATTGACGGAAAAAATGTCAGCGGCGTTGAACCCGGAGACAGGCATGTTGCCATGGTATTTCAAAACTATGCTCTGTACCCGACCATGAACGTGAAGGAGAACATTGAGTTTGGTTTAAAAAATTTGAGAATACCAAAGGCGGAGCGGGAAAAACGCATTCAGGAAATTGCAAAGATGGTCGGGCTGGGGGAATACCTGTCCAGAAAACCTCAGCAACTGTCCGGCGGGCAGCGCCAGCGGGTGGCGCTTGCAAGGGCGATCGTAAAAAAGCCCGCCGTGTTTCTGATGGATGAACCGCTTTCCAACCTCGACGCCAAATTGCGGAATCAGATTCGTACGGATTTGATTGAGCTTTACCGGAAACTGAACGCTACCTTTGTGTATGTGACGCACGACCAGGTGGAGGCCATGTCGATGGGAACGGATATTGTCCTTCTGGAAAAGGGGGAGATTCGGCAGATCGGCAGTCCGCCGGAAATTTACGGAAAACCGGAAAACGTCTTTACGGCAAGATTTATCGGCTCGCCATCAATGAATATTCTGAGCGCCGAGGAACTGAAAAGAGCGGATCTCCCGGTTCCTCCGAAAGCCAAATATGTAGGCTTTCGCCCGGAAAAAGCTTCCATCGGCGGGCGGGAAAAAGCCCCCCGTGAAAACGAGGTCGCTTTGCAGGGGACAATCCTTGCACGGGAAATGCTAGGGGATCAAATCCTTTACAAAGTGCAGTCGCCGTTCGGCGTGTTCCATGTTAAGAGTTTTGACCTGCAAATGCTGGAATATGGAACAAATTCGGTTTTGATTAAAAACAGCGATCTGTTTTATTTTGATGAAGAAGAGAACAGAATGGTCTGTTAAGCGGAAGGATGGCGAACATTCATGGAGACAAATTATGCGCTGAACGGAAGAGTGAGAACAAGTGCGGCGGTGTCGAAGAAGTCCGGCGCCGGAAAGGCCGGGGCGAAATTGCTTCCCTATACGATGGTTGCCCCGTCCATAGCGGTATTTTGCGTATTTATTCTGTATCCGATCGGCTATATGATTTACCTCAGCTTTTTTCACTGGAACCTGATCGGGCCTAAAACGTTTATCGGTCTTGAAAATTATCTTGACCTGTTACACGACGCGGATTTCTGGCAGGTGATGGGGAATTCCTTTCTCTATATGTTTTTGATGGTCTCTTTCTCGCTGATGATTCCTCTTCTGCTGGCATTTACTCTCAAGCAGGACACAAGGCTGAACAAATTTCTGCAGGGTGTGCTCTTTACCCCTTACATCGTATCTCTCGTCTCTATTTCTTATGTGTGGATGTGGATGATGGATTCGGATTACGGCCTGATCAACTATCTTCTGCATTTGTTTGGAATGTCCCCGGTGGGCTGGCTGAGCGACCCAAGCGTCGCCTTGCCGTCTCTGATCTTTGTTTCGGTGTGGAAAGGAATCGGCTACAACACGATCATATTTATTTCCTCAATGGAAACAATTCCTCAGTATCTTTATGAAGCCGCAAACCTTGACCACGCGAAGAAACACACGGTCTTTTTCAGGATCACGCTTCCGATGATTTCACCGACGATTTTCTTTCTTACCCTGATGAATATTATTTCCGCGTTCAAAGTGTTTGAGACCGTGAATCTGATGACGCAGGGCGGCCCTATGAATTCGACAAATACGTTGGTCTACGACATTTATCAATACGGGTTTCAGTTTTATAAAATCGGTTACGCTTCCGCAATGGGCGTTGTGCTGATGGGAATCATCGGAATCTGCACCGTGCTTTATTTTCGCGCGCTCAGCCGGCGCATTCATTATCGATAATAAATGAGGAGGCAGAGATGAAAAGAAACGTTTTACGCCGTGCAGGCCGGGGCCTTGCCGGTCTGATTCTCGTTTTGATCTTTTTCGCGCCGTTTTACTGGATGGTGTTAACTTCCCTGAAAACGCTCGGCCAGACCTTGAAAATGCCGCCGGATTTTTGGGTGTCCGACCCGCAGTGGCGGAATTTTTCAGAGGTGATGAGAAGAATTCCCTTTTTTTCCATGCTGAAAAACAGCATCATCGTAACAATCGGAATCTTGGTTTGCCAGTGCCTCACGGTAATCCCAGCAGCGTATGCTTTTGCCCGGTTTCAGTTCAGAGGAAGCTCTTTTCTGTTCGGGCTGACTTTGACAACCATGATGATTCCGGCTCAGATGATTTTTCTGCCGCTTTTCCTGATGTTCAGCAAAATGCAGATGATCAACACCTATGCCAGCTTAATCCTTCCTTCGGCCAGCAGCGCATTTGCCATTTTTATGATGCGCCAGACCTTCAAGCAGGTTCCGGATGAAATTGTGGAGGCGGCGCGGCTGGACCACGCGGGCGAGTTTAAAATCATGTGCAGAGTCATGCTGCCCATTGCCAGACCTACGGTGGTAACTTTGGCGCTGATTACTTTTATCGCCACCTGGAACGATTATTTCTGGCCGCTGGTGCTCACGACCAAAGACACGGTGAGGACCCTTCCGGTTGGAATTACCGCTCTTCATCTGGATGAGGGAGGCATCGACTACAATGTTTTGATGGCGGGAAACGTTCTGCTTGTAATTCCGGTGATGATCGCTTTCTTTTTTGCCCAGAAACAAATCATTAAGGCGTTTACCTATATCGGCGATAAGTAAATAGCCGCTGCCGCCGATCGGCGTTTTGACGGCGTTTTTATAGAAAATGTACTTAAAATTCAGGAGGAAAACAATGAGGAAAATTATCTCGGCTTTACTTTGCGCGGCCATGATGGTGTCCGCAGCAGCCTGCTCTTCCGGCACCGCGGATACCGTTGGCAGCTCCGGTCAGGGTTCAGAGGATCCGTCGGGTGCAAGCCCGACTAAAATCACTTTCTGGTATGCCTGGACCGACAAAATCCAGGAAAACAATGTGAATTTGGCCAAGCAGTTTAACGAGACGGTTGGTAAGGAAAAAGGAATCGAAGTGGACGCACAATATCAGGGAAGTTATGACGACGTTCACCAAAAGCTTCAGGCAGCGTATGTGTCAGGTTCCACACCGGCCGTTTCCGTGATGGAAATTTCCTCCATCAAAAGATTTGCTCAGAACGGCGTGATTGAACCGTTAAGTCCCTACATACAGCAGGACGGGGTCGATATGAATGATTTTTATCAGGGACTTTTGCAAAACTGCAAGGTGGGTGACGCTTGGTACGGTTTGCCCTATCTGAGAAGCACTCCGATCCTTTATATGAATACCACTCTGCTGGAAAAAGCGGGGCTTGATCCCAGCGGTCCGAAAACCTGGGAGGAATTGGCCGATTACTGCAAAACGATCAAGGAAAAGACCGGGGCTTACGGCCTGTCGATGTATTCCTATATCTGGACGCTGGAAGCGTTTTTTCTGGAAAACGGCACCTCTGTTTTAAACAAGGACGAGTCGGCGACAAATCTTAATACGGATCAGGGAAAATACGTGCTGAAGTATTTCAGGGACCTGATTGACAAAGGAGATGTCCGCTGCGTGGCGGGCGCGGATTCCAGCAAGGTGGATGCGGATTACATGAATCAGAAGTGCGCGATGTGGTTCGCTTCCACGGCAAATCTCAGTAAAGCTCTCAGTGTCGCGAAGCAGAATCATTTTGAGGTGAACATCTGCTATATTCCCAAAAATGTTCAGTACGGCGTCCCCACGGGCGGATGCAATCTGGTCATGACGACGAAAATCTCTGAAAAAGAAAAGAAAGCTGCCTGGGAATTTATCAAATGGATGACGGACACGGAGCAGTCTGCCTATGCAAGTAAATACACCGGATATGTTACAAGCCGCAAAAGCGCGACCAAAACTTCCACCATTCAAGATCTTTACAAGACGACTCCGCAGTTTAAGGTCGCTCTGGATCAGTTAAACGATTGCAGCGTGGGACGCCCGATGAATCCCGGATATACGGAGGCCAGCAAGGAATTGGTCAACGTGATGGACGCGGTCTGGGTCAACGGGGCGGACATCGATTCCACAGTGGCAAAAGAGGAAACAAAGATCAATCAATGCCTGAAATAGGGTGATTTCTGCGCGCTTTGTGAGTCGGATGACCCGAAACAGAGGGAGCGGTTGAAGAGTTATAATAATTACCTTAAACGCCGGTAAAACGGCAGAAGTGGAGCCGGTCATGCCAAAAAAATTAGTTGTATTGTCTTTCGACGCCCTGCAGACGGGCGACTTGGAATTGCTTTCAGGTTTGCCCTGGTTTTCGCGGATTCTAAAAAAAGCCGCGGTCGTGAAAAATGTCCGGGAAATCTATCCCACGCTTACCTACCCGATTCACACCACTATGATTACCGGAGTGCATCCCGACCGCCATGGCATTACACACAACCAGAAAGCCCGGATCAATCCCGATGACCCCGATTTCAGCATCATGGGCTCGGACTGGTACTGGGAAAAGGAAAATATTAAGGTGAAGACGCTGACGGACGCCGTCTGGGAACAAGGCGGCAGTGTCGCCACAGTGCTTTGGCCCGTAACGGCGGGGGAGAAGAGGGGCTACAATCTTCCTGAAATCTGGCCCGTGAGGGGCGGGGGAGAGGACCCGAAATCGGTGTATGAGAAGGCTGCTTCCGATAACGTTATGAGCGATTACTACGGCCGTTTTGTCGGGCATTACAACTGGTCCGATAATGAGGATATGTGTTATTACGGCGTTGAGGTCGCTCTCGACCTGCTGAAAACCCAAAGGCCGGATCTCCTCCTGTGCCATGTTGTGATGCTGGACCACACGCGCCATTTGTACGGCGACCAGGGAAATGAAGTAAACGACTGCCTCCGCGAGCTTGACATCATAGCGGGACGCTTTGTCGAGGCCGTCCGGGAGGCGGGAGAATGGGACAACACGAATTTTGTGATTCTTGGGGACCACGGTCAGATTGATATTGAAACCGTCTTCAACATCAATTCCGTGTTCAAAGACATGGGACTGATCCGAACCGATGAAAAAGGAAAGGCGGTGGATTATGACGCTTACAGCTTTTCCGCCGGTTTCTCCGCACAGGTTTTTCTGAACGAACCGGGAGACCCTCAATGGATTCAAAAAGTATACCGCGTCCTTGAGGAAATCAGGAGAAAGTATCCGCGGTATCTGGAACGGATTTATACCGCGGAAGAGGCGGAGGCGGAAGAACAGCTGCGGGGCGGCTTTTCCTTTGTTTTGGAAGGAACGGAAGGGACGCTTTTCGGCAATGAGGTATCTGTTCCCGCCGTCATTTCGGCCGACTCACCTTTGTTTCAGTTCCACAGAGCGATGCATGGCCATCACCCAGATAAAGGGGATAAGCCGCCGTTTTTGGCGTTTGGACCCGATATTCTGCCGGGAGTTCGGCTTGACAGCGGGAATATGATCGATGTTTGTCCGACTTTTGCAAAACTGGCGCGGGTTGATCTGCCCGCAATGGAGGGGAAGCCTTTCCCAATTTTAAAGGCTTAACCTTCTAAGCTCCGCCGATGAGAAGCTGAAAGCCTGAGGTTTGCTTTTTTGCAGACCTCAGGCCTTTCTGCGTATTGTACCGAAACCGTCGGTGCTGCCGGTGAGACCGCCCCTTCCGTATTAAATTTCGTTCGCTTTTGCTCGTATTGTGTGGGAGAGGGCAGGGGATGAGTCTTGCGATCCCGATGAGCGCCATTATCCTGCGCAGTTTTTCGCATGCCTCTTTGTTAAGTTTCTGAAGCCGCTTGTCCTTAATAATTCTTAAGATTTTCCCTCTTACCGGATAATTTGTTTTCGATATCATTAAGAAATGGAAGATTGGTTCCCTCCGGCGTTAAAAAGTCGGCCCCCAGAGAGATATGCTGGAAGTTACATACCGGACGAGTTGCTCCGCTATCACCTCAGCGGAAAGGGAAAAGTTTTCATCGATCCACCAAAGAACGGCTCCGACAAAAATCGACACGACGATCTCCAAATAAAGCGTTTCGTCGATTGGAAGCATCTTGATGCGTGGGCGGATCGCGTCCCATTCCGCAAGGATCTTTTCCTTTACGGTTTTCTTGAGTTCCTTGAGAAAATTGTAATTTCCGTTGACACCGAGAAGAATTTGATAGAGCGTGCGGTCCTCCTCAACGGCGCGGAACAGCGAAAGCACCATGGTGTGATAGAAGGAAAGATTGATTTTTCCGTTGCCGTCGACAATTTCTTCCGGGTTGACGATGCGGACGATTTTTTGGATGGCTTTCTGCGTAATCCGGTCCAGCAGGTCATATTTGTCCTGATAGTGAGCGTAAAAGGTGGAACGGTTGATTCTCGCATAAAGGCACAGGCTTCTGACGGTGACGCCGTCGAACCCTTTTTCGCCGATCAGGCTCAGCAAGGCGCTTTCTATCGCTTCCTGCGTTTTTTGAACGCGGAGATCCGGTTCCTGCATGGTGCCGTGCCCCTTCCTTTCAAAGTTTTCCAACAGAAATGCCGCAGCTGTTGGTTAAACGGCATTTTTCACTGAATTAGCGGTTGCTAATTCTTGTGAAATCATTATAATGCAAACGGGTGAAAAAAGAAAGATAGTTTTAACGGTTTACTAATCTGGCTTTCAAGGAGATTTTTCATGGATTTTATCACATTGGAAGACGTGGAACGGGAGTACCGCGTCGGGGATAACATTATCAAAGCGGTGGACGGCGTCAGCTTCGCATTGGCACAGGGGACTTTCAACGTCATCCTCGGCCAGAGCGGAGCGGGGAAGACCACCATCCTCAACCTTCTGGGAGGGATGGATTCTCCGACCTCCGGAACCATTTCCGTGGGCGGTGAAGAAGTTTCCGGCATGGAGGAGCGGGAGCTCACAAATTACCGCAGAACAAAGATCGGCTTTGTGTTTCAGTTTTACAATTTGGTGCCGAACCTCACTGCGCTGGAAAACGTCCAGCTTGCGGAGGAGGTCTGCCGAGACCCTCTCGATGCTCAGGAGATGCTTGACCGGGTTGGTCTTTCGAAGCGCATGGACAACTTTCCGAGCCAGATGTCCGGCGGCGAGCAGCAAAGAGTCTCCATCGCCAGGGCCCTTGCGAAAAACCCGCAGATCGTTCTGTGCGACGAGCCGACCGGCGCGCTGGATTCCGTCACGGGCCGAAAGGTGCTGAAGCTGATCCGCGACGTTGCCATCGACCTTGGCAAAACCGTTGTTATCGTGACGCACAACGCGCCGATAGCCGAGATGGCGCAGACGGTCATTCATATGCGGGACGGAAAAATCGCGGAAACAGAGACTCACGAGCATCCGAAGGATGTGGAGGAAATCGTATGGTGAGGGGGGCTCTGTGGAAAAAGACAATCCGGGACATGAAACAGTCGAAGTCCCAGTTCGTCTCCATCCTTATCATGGCGACTCTGGCGGTCAGCATCGTGACGGGCCTCGACAGCATCTGGTTCACCATTCAGAACCACGCGGACGCCATGTACCGGTCGACCAGTTTGTCCGACCTTTGGGTGACCGTCGCCAACCCGTCGGAGCAGCAGCTGTGGGGAATCAAGCAGATCGACGGGGTCACGCGGGTGGAGCAGCGCTACTGCGCTGACGCGGACACGGACCTTCCGGGAAACCCCACGCTGCGGGTTTACGCGCTGGACGACCGCAGCACGCTCGACCAGCCGGACGTGCAGGAAGGCTCCTTTGAAAAATATGGAGGCGGAGCGGTCCTGGATGAAAATTTTGCCGAAAGCAACGGGCTTAAAATTGGGGACGTCGTTTCCATCAAGCTGAACGGCGCCTGGGTCCGGGTTCCTATCACCGGGCTGGGACTGAGCAGCGAACAGATCTTTGCGGTGAAAAACTCCGCGTCGCTGATGCCTGACTCGAAGAGCTTTGGTTTTCTGGTTGTTCACGCCGGAACGCTGGAGAGCGTCTACGGCAGGAAGGTCTACAATCAGATCAGCGTCCGGCTCGCGTCCGGAACGGATGTCCCGCAGGTGGAGCGGCAGGCCGACGCGGTGATCGGAAAGGAACTGATCGGGATTGTCTCGCAGAAAGACAGCGGCAGCGTTAACAGCGTCGATTCCAGAATTCAGCAGTTCAGGACGCTCGGCATCGTGTTCCCTCTCCTGTTTTTCATCGTGACGGCGCTGATCACGCAGAGCACAATGGTGCGCCTGGTGGAAAATCAGCGCAGCCAGATCGGAATCCTGAAGGCGCTGGGGTATTCCAGACGGAGTATTCTGTGGCACTATACCTCCTATGGCGTGGTCATCGGCTTATGCGGCTCTCTGCTGGGGCTGGCGATGGGGCCCAATGTATTCGGCAGGATTCTGGTCCCGAGGGTTAAGCTGACGTTCAGCGATTACCGGATCAGTGTTAATTTCTTGCATTTCTTTCTCGCCATGGCGCTGATTCTGATCTGCACGGGCGGGGTTTCCTTTTACGCCTGCCGCAAGCTTCAGGGGGACACTCCCGCAGTGCTGCTCCGGGACAGGCCGCCCAAAAAGGGGAACCACATTTTTCTTGAATCCCTCCCGTCTCTCTGGAGAAAATTGAAGTTCAGCAGCAAACTGATTGCCAGGAACACCATGAAAAATAAGGGCCGCCTGATGATGAGTACCGTCGGAGTCATGGGCTGTACCGGGGCGATCCTCGCGGCACTGACGATCCGGAGCATGATTTCGGGGATTACGGTGCAGATGTATGGAACGACGTTCAACTATGACCAGAAAATTCTTGTGGACCAAACCAAAACGGACACCCGATATCTTGCTAACCAGGAACTAAATGGAATTGTGCAGCAGACGGAGGAAAGCAATCTTGAACTGATTTGCCCGAACGGCCGGAGGAAAATGGAGCCGCTGACCATCACCTCGAAAAACAGTCCGCTGATTCATCTGCAGGATGTCTCCGGCAACCCGGTCTCTATTCCTGAAAACGGTATTGCCGTGAGCCGCAAGCTTACCGAAACGCTTGGCGTGAAGCCGGGCGACAGCATTCAGATCAAGCGCACGGATCAAAAATATGTTACGGTCCCGGTCACTCAGGTTTTTTACCTTGCCTCCGGACAGGGGATCTTTATGTCGGACGCCTATTGGAAATCCCTTGGAGAAACCTTCAAGCCGACCGCGCTGCTGGTCAAATGGAACGGCGTTCCGAATGAGAAATTCCTTTCCAGCGACGCGGTCGAGGAATCGGTGACCCGCGAAAGTCAGCGCTCCGGCCTTTCCGGCAGCACGCAGGTGGTCAACATCGCGGTAGCAATGATGATCGTGATGGGCGCGGCGTTGGCGTTCGTCGTTCTGTACAACACCAGCATCCTCAATTTCACCGAGCGGATTCGAGACCTCGCCACACTGCGGGTACTTGGGTTCTACCACGGCGAAATCCGAAATCTGGTGTTGATTGAAAATTATTTTTCCGTTTTTCCTGGGATGATTTTCGGCATTCCCGTCGGAAGGTCGATTTCCTGGATTGTTGCAAAAAATCTGGACAGCAGACTGGACCTTTTCGGAACGATCACGCCGCAGAACGTGTTGATCGCCGGAATCCTGACTCTGTTTTTCGCGTGGATCATCAACCGCGCGGTCGCAAAAAAAATGAAAAATCTCGATATACTCTCGGCACTGAAGAGCGTCGAATAGAATCAACCTTCAGGGGGTTTACAGATGAAAAACTGGATCACAAAGAGAAAAGAGTGGGCCGTAACCCATCGAAAAACGGTTTTGCTCGCGGCCGGAGCGCTGGCCGCTCTTCTGGTGGTTTTTGGCGTTTTCCATGCACGGGCGGGCATATCTTCCAAAGCGGAGGACGGCACGCCATCCGGCACGGCGGCACATAGCGGCGAAATCGACGCCTGGGGCGAAGTAAAGTACAGCCGGTCCGTGGATGTAATCGTCGATTTTCCCTCCATCGTGACAAAAGTCGATGTGAAGGAAGGGGACCGGGTGACTTTGGGCCAGCCCCTCGTTACACTGGACCTTTCGGAGTACCAGGCGGCGCTCACGAAGCTTCAGGGCGCGCTTTCAGCCAACCAGGCGGGGCTCTCCGCAGCCACGCAGGACACTGCGGCGCTTGAGGCGGACATCGCCGAAACGCAGAGCGTCCTGAGCCGAAAGTCAAGTGAGTACCATAAGGGAACCAGCCCGGACCTGCAGCTTCTGCAGAATTCGCTGGCGCTTACTCAGAAAGAGGTCACGAACGCCAAACAGGACGTTCAAAGCTACCAGGCCCTGTACAATTCGGGCGCCGTGGCAAAATCCGTGCTCGACCAGTACACGGACGCGCTGGACCAGAAACAGAAGGCATTGACGGATGTTCAGGACAACCTGACGAAAACTAAGAACGCTCTGAAGGATGAGATCAACCAGCTCAGTGTGTCGCTGAAATCCAAACAGGCGCAGCTTGCCGCACTGAACGACAGCAATACAGCGAATCAGGAAAAGCAGAAAAGCGGAATCTCTTCGGCGCAGGCGGACCTGGATGTCATGACGGCGAAAACGCAGAAGGACTACCTCAAAGGAAACCAGATCGTTTCCGACCTGAAAAACGGGATCGTGCAGAACATTGCCGTCAGCGACGCCGACCATCTTGGAACGCAGAATCAGCCGACCAAAGTGCTGCAGCTCATCGACGCGGATTCACTCACGGTGAGCGCCGAGGTGGATGAGGAATTTATCGGCAGGGTGCAGGTAGGCGAAACCGTTCAAATCGTACCGACCTCCGCGCCGGACGCTTCGCTTTCCGGCACCGTCACGCAGATCCCGAATCTCGCGGTTGAAAAGGACGGCAAACGCGTCGTCCGTGTACTGGTAAAGCCCAAGGACCCCAAAAACCTGCTCAAACCCGGGTACACGGCGGACGTGTATTTTCCGGTGAAATAAGGAGGAGTCTATGATGAAATTTCAAAAAGCGACGGCGATTTTGCTCTCAGCGCTGCTGCTCTGCGGCGCGGTCCCGGCTTTCGCCGCGGATACGTCGGACGGCACCGAACCGCAGGTGCTGACTGTAAGTTACTCGGATCTTGAAAATTACGTCCGTTCCAGCAACCAGACCATCCGTGCTAACAAACAGACGCTGGAAGCCCTGCAGGACAATGACCTCGCCGAACAGAAAATCGGCGATCTTCATTCCAGCGCCGCTTCGCTCTCCGGCGTGAGCAAAATGCTTCAGCAGGCGGATGCCGCCGTAAACGCGCTTCCCGCTTCGACACAAACGCAGTCGATCGACAAGTCGCTGCAGGGAAGCATCGCATCCATCAGCGCGATTTGTTCCATCCTTGACAGCGAGGCGGACCAACTGGAAACAGACGATGACCAGATTGACAAAACGGAGCTTCAAATGAAAGACGCGGCCGACCAGATTGTCGTCGCCGCGCAGAAGCTGTTTGTAACCTACCACATCCTGGATTCACAGCGCTCCGTGCTGACAGAACAGCAGCAGGTGCTGGCCGCCGCTTATCAGGCCGACCAGCTTCGGGCGCAGGTCGGGCTGATGTCGCAGACCGACCTTCTGAACGCGCAGCAGCAGCAAAACACGGCGGCCGACCAACTAGCCAAGCTGGTCAGCCAGATGAAAGCCGTCAGGGATAACCTGAGAATTTTGCTGGGCTATTCTGATGATTACAGTCTCAAGATTTCCTCAATGCCGCAGGCTGATTCCGACAAAATCGCCAAGATGAACTATGACGCCGACTACCGGACGGCACTGGACAGCAACTGGACTCTTCAGGAAAAACGGAAGGAAATTGACATCGCCGACGAGGATTACGACAGAGACCTGGATTCCACGGTCGAAACCCGCAAAGCGGCTCTGCTGAACCGCGATTTGGCTAAAAATCAGTTCGACGCGGCTTTTCGGCAGGCGTATGACGACGTGGCGCTGAAACGGTCCCTTGTAACCACGGCGCAGTCCGCTTACGACGCAAAGGAGAAGGCGCTGGAGGCCGTCAAGCAGAAAAATTCTCTCGGAATCGCCTCCGAGCTTGACGTAAAAAACGCGCAGATGGACTGTGACAGCGCGAAAGCTTCTCTCAGCCAGGCGCAGTACGGCCTGTTTTCTTCCCAGGAACAGTACCGTTGGGGCCTGCTCGGAGTTTTGGATCTATCTTCTTGCGGCGGCTAAATATATTTGAAACCGACAGAAAATATGGTAAGATGAGAAAAGTATAAGAGCCGGGAGGGGTAAGAATGGGGAAAATTCTGATTGCGGACGACGACCGCGAGATTGCTGAGCTGATTTCCGATTCTCTAAGCGACGAGGGATACGAATGCCTTCTTGCCTTTGACGGGGAAAGCGCTCTGACAAGCATCAAAAATGATTCGGAAATTGCGCTGATTATTCTCGATATCATGATGCCTGACGTCGACGGACTGGAGATTTGCCGCCGAATTCGGGAAACTGTTTCCTGCCCGATTCTGTTTGTCACTGCGAAAAGCCGCACGTTTGACGCCATGCTCGGCTTTGAGATGGGTGCGGACGACTATATCACAAAGCCGTTTGTCGTGGAAGAACTTGTCGCCCGGGTCAAAGCGCATCTGCGCAGGGAGCGGCGGAGCCGGCAGGCAAAGCCGGCGCTTCTGGAAGCGGGAGACGTTTGTCTGAACGTTGAAAGCTACGATGTTACCGTCCGTGGGGAACCGGTTAACCTCTCCCTGCGGGAATTCCAGCTTCTGCGCTTTCTCTGCGAGAACGCGGGAAAGGTGCTTTCGCGGGAGCAGATTTTCCAGTCGGTGTGGGGAATGGATTACGGCGATATCGGTACGGTGGCCGTCAACATCAAAAACCTGCGGGATAAAATCGACCGGGACGGCCGCCGCATTAAGACCGTCTGGGGCGTTGGGTATAAATTCGTAAAGAATGAGGGGAACGGCAGTGAGCATTAAAATCAAGCTCCCCTTCTTTATCCTGCTCGCCATGCTGTGCAACTTCCTGCTCATCGTCGGATATTACCACTTTTATCTTTCCACTCAGATCTCCGAAACGAGCAACGAGGTTCAGGAGGAACTGCAGAAAGAGACGGACCGCATTTCCGCCGAACTGAAGAACCGCGGCGACGCCGTCGCCCGACTTGAAAAAATCTCTGAAACGGAACACCTCCTGATCCTGGTTCAGGACGAAACGGGGAATATTCTGTTTCAAAGCGGAAACAAGATGGGCGTCAAATTTGAGCACCGTGCTTCCGCCCTTTTTCCCTTTCAAGGAAAAATCTGTATTCTTCAGATTATAAAAGGGGTTTCCATCACAAATCTTTCCGCGTTTCAAAACGCTCATGATTTGCTTACAACGGAGCTTGGCATCATTTTTATCGTTTTGGTGCTGAGCGGCGTCTATATTTATGTGCGGTATGCAAAGCAGGTCGTTTCCCTGCAGAAAAAAATGGAACGCTATCAGTCCGGGATCCGGCCCGAGCGAGTCAAACGCCGCGATGAAATCGGTCAGCTTCAGAACCGGTTTGCCGATCTGACAGACGCGCTTGAGGAGGAAAAGCAAAAACAGGACCGAATCATCGTTTCCATTTCCCATGACATCAAGACACCGCTTACCTCTGTAATGGGTTATGCGGAACGCCTGAAAAAGAAATCCCTGACCGAAGAAAAACGGGAGCAGTATGTCGATACCATCTACCGTAAATCAGTCGTCATTAAGTCCCTGATCGACGATTTTGACGAGTACCTCAGCTACCATGCCCCGTCCTCGCTCCGAAAGCAGCTGATCACGGTAGAACAACTTGGGCAGGTGCTGCAACTAGAATACGGCGAAGAACTCCGGGAGAGGGGCGTTCCGTTTTCCCTGAAAATCGGCTGCCCCCAGGTTAAGCTCGCCGTGGACCTTTCGAAGATTCGGCGCGTCTTCGGAAATCTGATTGACAACAGCCTCAATCACAGAAGCAAAACACCGCTGGAAATCTCCGTCGTCTGCAAAAGGGAGGACAGCAGCGTGATTTTCTCGGTGGAAGACAACGGGACCGGCGTAAAAAACGAAGAGGAACTCAGAAAGATCTTTGAACCGTTCTTTACCTCGGACAAGGCCCGTACCTTTGCGGGCCTCGGCCTTTCGATCTGTCAGGAAATCATCGAGGCGCACGGAGGCAGCATTTGTGCGGAAAACCGGAGGGAAGGCGGTCTGCGTGTCATCTTCTGTCTGCCGGAGGAATGCGGGACGGGCCGACATCTGATTAATAAGAAAAATTCCTGAAGTTACTATCAAGCCTTTATCTGAAACTTTTAAAAAAGAAGGGTAAGCTGATCCCGCCGGATAATGCTTTGAATTTCCGGCAATATCCGGTAGCTGATGTCTGCTCTCTTTTGCGGCTCAAAAAATGTGGCGGCATAATTTCTCAGACAGGTTCTTAGGCAAGTGGGTGAGACTTCCGCGGCGTCAAAGCGCGACATGCTCCCTGCGGGAGCTGTTGAAAAACAACATGAAAAAGAAGTCGAAGCAACCATATCGAAAGGGATAGGCTGCTCCGGCTTTGGTTTTAGAGCATAGTCATTATAAGACACTAAGACGCTTAGAACATAATGTGAGCGAAAATGTATCGTTAACACTCCGGTGAATATGGAAACTTTCTCAAACCCAAAGCCTAATCTTGTGAGGTAAGCTGGACGCCCCGATGCCACACGGCGCGAATGGACAGGGTGTCGGTAATGTTGACTAGCGGATTGCCGTCTACCAACAGCAAATCAGCGATTTTTCCGGAAATAATTCGTCCCCGGTCGGTAAGTCCAAATCTGCGGGCAGGCGTGGATGTAGCCGCTTGCAGCGCCTCGACAGGGTTTAGTCCTGCATCGACCAGCAACCGCAGCTCGTGGTGTAAGCTGGCTCCGTGAGCAAGCCCGCCAAGGATTGGTATAGGTTCCGACACATCAGAGCCAGCTAAAATGTCCACACCCGCATTGCGGAGAGCTTTGATTGCGGTATAAGCTTCTTCAAGCTTTCCTTGCGGATAGACGTTCATGCTGCGAGAGAGGGAGTCGAGCCACTTCTCGCTCAGTCTTGAACTGACTCGTTCGTCGGCGGCCAGCCAAGCCGCGTTGTTGCCGAAAGCCGTGGAGAGCGTCACCAAGGTAGGTATGATGAATACGCCGGACGATGAAATATCGGCAAGAAGCTTTGAAGTGGGTGCGCGGTCAAAAAACAAATGCCCTAAACAATCCACTCCGGCATTGACAGCCCGCTGTGTCGCTTCGACGGTCGTAGAATGGACAATGACAAGCTTGTGCTGTCGATGCGCTTCCTTCACGGCCGCCCTGAGCGTTTTATCATCCAGTACAGGAAGTCCGGGAAAACCGATACAACTGCCATCCTCAATAAAAATTTTGATATAGTCTGCGCCCTTGGCGATCTGATCGTCGACGAATTTGACTGCTTCATCAGGAGTCCCGACAGTCCGAAAAACAAACGGTAGACGGCAGAGCAAGCGTATCAGCTGATTTCCGCTTGAACTTATATATTCAGATGGGTGTCCGCCTTTAGGGGTAACTCCCATTCCGGGGGAACGTAAGTCAGCAATATCATTCCGTTCAGATATTTCTTTGCGCTGTTTGGCCGACCAACGGCCCTGCATCTCGAGTTCGGTGGTCACGCCGAATTTCAGCGCGTCGTGCAGGCCGTCCATGTCAGTATGCACATGGGAGTCGATCAGACCGGGAAGCAGGGTTTTACCATGTCCGTCAATAACAGTTGCCCCGGCAGGCGCTTCGCCGCCCACTGATTGAATTTGCGATCCGTTGATCGTCACGGTTCGTTCAGGGATTACACACTCCCCGTCAAAAATCCGCACATTGGTGATGGCGGCCATTTGATTTGCTATTCCTTTACTCATAAAATTCGCCTCCATTTTCTTTCATGAGCTTACACTACGGGATGAATATAAACGGAGGTTAAATACTGTATAAACAAATGTAAACGGTTGATTCCTGCATGTTTTGTTCGATGAGATGTTTCAGTTTATATTAAATTTATATTCATAGTGTAAAATAGATGTAATGGGAGATGAAGCCTAAAATGAATCGAATTCTGATTGTTGACGATGACGAATATATCCGTGAGCTTGTCAGCACTATACTCAAAAATGAGGGCTTTCTATCTTTTACAGCCGTGGACGGACGAGACGCACTACAAAAAATGACGGATGTAATTCCCGAGCTCTGTATTATCGATATCATGATGCCAAAGATGGACGGCTTTGAGCTGTGCCGTCAATTACGAAAGTATTACGAAGATATCCCGATCCTTATGCTGACGGCAAAGGATGATATTACCCAAAAGGTGAAGGGTTACGAGCTGGGGACAGATGATTACCTCACAAAGCCATTTGAGCCAGCTGAGCTAATTATAAGAGTAAAGGCACTGCTGCGACGCTATAAAATTTCTTCTTCAGACAGTATTCAGATTAATAAATTAACGATTGACAGAAGCAATCACACGATTTATTCAGGCAATGATCGAGTCGGCGATATTCCTCTAAAAGAATTTGAACTTCTCTGCAAACTCGCCCGTTCACAGGGAAAAATCATCTCCAGAGGCGATCTTATCGAAGAAATATGGGGCTATGATTTTGAAGGAAACGAACGTACACTGGATGTTCATATCAATCGCCTGCGAATGAAATTTCCTCCCGAAGTCTATCATTTTAAAATCACAGCCATTCGGGGTATTGGCTACCGTTTGGAGGTGATAAAGTGAAACCAACCGTGCGTCAAACTGCTCTCTTTGTACTGGTAATGGGTTTCTTCCTTGTCTTATGCTTTGCTGCCGGGTATGAACTGTCACGGTTACTTTTTCATGTCACCGGACATCCGCCTGAAATTTTGGAGCACATCATATCGTCCCTTCTCGGCGCAGCTGTTTTTGGAGAGGGCAATAAGTTGCTGGCGGTATTACGTGGTCCAAAGTATAACCGCGACCGCGGGTCCATAATGGAAACTACCATTCAGGCAATGAATCGGATTGCACACGGAGATTTTACGGTGTCTCTTATGGATGACAAAGATGATCCGTATAACGAATTGGCTGTTACGGTCAACAACATGGCAAAAGAACTCGGTTCGATGGAGACATTGCGGCAGGACTTCGTTTCAAATGTTTCTCATGAGATACAATCGCCTCTTACCTCTCTCAGTGGATATGCGGCGCTGTTGGAAGATGATATGTTGCCGCCCGAACAGCGAAGACACTATGTTGAAATTATCAAAGCGGAAAGTAAGCGTTTATCTAAGTTAAGCGCCAATTTGCTAAAGCTGTCTACATTGGAGGCCGGTATCGCCCCGTTGTCTGCAAAAGACTACCGTCTGGACAGGCAGATTCAAAACACTACCATTTTGCTTGAACCCCAGTGGTCTGAAAAAAAAATATCGGTTGAGGCCGATCTTAATAAGGTGGTTATTTCTGCCGACGAAGAGCTCCTCTCTCAGGTATGGATCAACTTGATACACAACGCAATTAAATTTACACCTGAAGGTGGCACAATCCATATTACGTTGTTCTCTGATAGGGAGAAAATAAGCTGCAAGGTTGCTGACAGCGGTATAGGCATTGCGCCGACGGATCAAATCCATGTTTTTGAACGCTTTTATAAAGTGGATAAGTCCCGTGACCGTTCCCTTGGGGGAAATGGCCTAGGGCTGTCGCTCGTTAAAAAAATAGTGGAGTTGCATGGTGGCAGTGTGACGCTTGAAAGTAAGCTTGGCAAGGGAACGACGTTTACGGTTATATTCCCACAGAAAACTTAGTTTATATTCGTTTATCTTTAATTTATCCTCCGTTTATTTTACGTCAGTATAATGACGTCAGAAATGAAACGGAGGTATTTTTTATGCCAGCAATTCTTACGGTTGAAAACCTGATAAAACAATACGACAAAGCGAAAGAACCTTCCGTCAACGGAATCAGTTTTACGGTGAACGAAGGAGAATTTTTTGCCTTTCTTGGCCCGAACGGGGCCGGAAAAACAACGACAATTTCAATTCTGACAACGACTCTGAGCAAAACATCGGGAACTGTTCGCATAGCGGGCTATGATCTTGAGAAAGAGGCGAAGGATGTCCGTAAACATATCGGCATCATTTTTCAAAAGCCGAGCCTTGACCTGAATCTGTCGGCCGAAGAAAACATACGGCTTCATGCCTGTATGTACGGCATGTATGTCTATCGCCCTTTTTTTAACTGGATGCCAAAGGACTATAAGGACCGGGTAGTGGAATTGTCGGAGATTATGGGCATTCAGGAAAAGCTGTGGAAACCGCTTAAAACTTTTTCTGGCGGTATGCAAAGAAAAATGGAGATCGTCAGAAGCCTGATACACAGTCCCAAAATTTTGTTTTTGGACGAACCTTCACAGGGCTTGGACGCGATCAGCCGTCGAGCACTGTGGGATTATATAAATCAAACGCGCAAGGAAAACGGCACGACCGTATTTTTAACCACTCATTATATTGACGAAGCGGAAAATGTAGATAATGTGTGTATGATTAAGCACGGAAAAATCATTTTATCCGGGACACCGGAAGAGATGAAAAACACATTGACGCAAAAATATTTAATTCTTGACGCAGATAACCGGGATACCCTCGAAAGGGAATTGAACGCACTGGGTCTGAATCCACAAAAAGATGTGCATTTTAAGGTTTCATACGAGGATGCTACGCCAATGAATATTCTAACCAAGCTACACACACCGCTCACCATGATGAAAGTGTATGAACCATCTTTAGAGGACGCATACATCAGTCTGGCTGAATAATGGAGGATTGCAAAATGAATACAACAACGGTTAACAATAGAAGAGAGATTCCCAAAACCGCACAGGAAATCAACGCCGTGCTTACCATCGCAATGAGAGAAATTATCACTACCATCAAGGTTCCCACGCGGATCGTCACTGCAATCATATGGCCGATTATGTTTTTATGGCTGATGGGCGGAAACCTCATGCAGAATATGGGGACACAGGTGGGATACAATTTTAATCAGTTTATGCTGACCGGAATGCTGATAAACGGCATGTTCATGATGATTGTTGTTGGGATTACCACACTTGTTGAGGATCGGGAAAATGACTTTACCCAGGAAATGTTTGTCGCACCGGTTTCGAGGTATTCGATCATCATCGGTAAAATCGTCGGAACGTCTTTTACCGGATTTATTGAATTTCTCGCGACCATTATCGTCGGTCTGTGCATGGGCATTTCTATAGAAGCCTCTCAATTACTGAAGCTTTTGGCGATTTCTCCATTGATATGTATCGCAGCAGGTTCGCTGGGGGTAATGATAATCGGATTTATTCACAACAGTTCAACAGCTGGTTTGATCGTAATGACAGGCTCTATGTTGCAAATGTTCCTGTCCGGGGCGCTTATTCCGATTAATAATACGGCCGGGGCCATAAGTGTCTTCAGTCACATTTTGCCCTTGACCTACTGCCTTGATTTCGCAAGAGGTATATTTTATGCTGGAACATCCGATTATTCAAAAATCGTCATGTACTCTCCGCCGGTCAATTTCGAGATCATACTTACCTTTACCGCGGTATTCTTTATACTGGGGACAATTTCTTTTGTCCGATCTGAAAAAAACAGATAGAGAACGATCAGTCTAAAATTGAATATTGTCAGCAGGCCTGTCGAAAGGCATGGGGCGCAAAACTGCGGGTTTACGAATGATAGAGGACATCAGAAGCGAAGATTAAAATTCTTTTATGCTGTATGATGATCGCAGGAAGGTGAAAAAATGGAATGGCTGAAGAAGAAGACAAATCCACGGAATCATCAAATGCTCCGGTAACTGAATTGATTTTCCATTAAAAGTCCACGTAGAACTGATATATGGTGGATTCATATACATCGTAGCCCACATAATTACCGGAATATCTTTATCTATATATTCAGGGCTGCCCGGTCGATCTGCCCCTTTTTCACAGGAATGCCAATGGGAACATGCGCTTCTTTTCCCTGACCCTTGGATCGGAAACGGTTAAGGGCTTTAAACTCGGCGTATTGGAGCGTGGTGTCACCCGCCAAAAGGCGGAACGGCATAAGGAAGTGTAAGAACACAATTTGCAACTGTCAAAAATCGAGAAGAAAAGCCTATTTATCTATGGCGATTTACCATCCCCATCATCATGCATTATGCAGATGACGGGAATTTTTTTATACTGAGTAGCACCATTAGTTTCACGCGTTCCTGCTCACGGAGGCAAAAGGTGATATTAGCCGACATGATTCGACTGTTGCAGAAATGGCTTTTTCGCTGTCTTTCTATATGGAAGCAAATATCGATTTATCATGGCACTAATCCAGCATCCAACGGTGTCTGAGTTTCAAACCAAAGAAATTTAATTCCTCACTTTGCCAACAGAGATGTGCGGAAGACGTGGTCTATGGATGCGTTTTCCGTCTTTTTTAAGCGGGTGCCCCAGAATGACGAAAAATTAATTAGAAGCGTTTACAAATATTGGAATCTCACCTCTTTATCAGTTGAAAGGTGGGATATCCAATGACTGCGGATTTGATTACTCAATCCCATAGCGGTAACGCTGACGCTACTATTGCGCTGATCAATCAATTCAACCCGTTGATAAAGGAATTTGCTTATCAGCTGCATGAGGATGACGCTTACAATGATCTCCTGGTCGATTTTGTTCAACTCATTCATGACATTGACCTTGACAAAATACATAATCGGTGCGATGGGTGCCTGGTGTCGTATATTGGCAGAGCAATGAAATGTGCCTTTATTAAGAAGTCCAAGCAAAAAAAGTCATTGCAAGAGATCGTTTTAGCCTCGGAACTAGAGGATGATCAAATTTACCATATTGAATCTTTATTGTCCCAAAGGGATAGCTATTTTGAACAAGAATTGCCCGGTATCGAATCCGTTTTGACAAAACCGGAGGCTTCAGTAATACGAATGATCTATATCAATGGTGATTCAGTTTGTGAAGGGGCCGTTGCAAAACGGCACGAAAAAAAAGTCGGAGCAACCATACGAAAAGGTATTGGCAGCTCCGGCTTTTTGCTTTAAAATTTAGTTGTGAAAGAAAATAAAAAGCTCTTAGAGCATAACAGATTTGAGCGAAAAAA
>NZ_VWXL01000025.1 GCF_009746625.1 Caproicibacter fermentans | reverse complement strand
GGACAGCAAATCTGGTATGATTTTGTCATGAGGACTCGTCTCCTTTCGGGAGTACATTGTTTTGTGTCAAAACCATTGTACCAGAAGGGCTGACGAGTCCTCAACTTTCATTTAACTTTACAATACGAATAACATTAAACGGAGGATTCCTGCATGAAATATCCGACTGTTACCATGAAAACCTCAAACGGCGTGATCAAAATAGAACTTTACCCCGACATTGCGCCGAATACGGTCAATAATTTTATCTCGCTGATTGAAAAAGGGTTTTATAACGGCACGCTGTTTCACCGCATCATTCCCAAATTTATGATTCAGGGCGGCGACCCGCTCGGCAACGGAACCGGCGGTCCCGGTTACAGCATTCGGGGCGAATTTACTTCAAACCGCTTTCAGAACGATCTGAAGCACACCCGGGGCGTGATTTCCATGGCGCGCACCGTGGACCCGAACAGCGCCGGTTCCCAGTTTTTCATCATGGTGGAGGATTCCCCGTATTTGGACGGTGAATACGCGTCCTTCGGCCGCGTTATTTCCGGTATGGAGGAGGTCGACCGCATTGTGAACGTACCTCGGGATTATGACGACAAGCCCCTTGAAGACGAGGTTATTGAATCCGTTGCGGTGGAAACCTTCGGAGAAACCTACGAACATCCGAAAACAGTTTAGAGGAAGAAAATATGCCCGTATTTAAAAAATTCATCCGATACTACCGACCGTACAAAGCTCTTTTTTATTTTGACATTTTCTGTGCGCTGCTTCTTTCCGCAATCGATATTTCGCTGCCTCAGCTTCTTCGCTATCTGACCAACGGAGTGTTCGAAGTAAACCCGCAAGGTATCTTGAAAATCCTTTTGCCGCTCGCCGGGATTCTTCTGGTCATGTGCCTCGCCCGCTTCGGCTGCCAGTACTTTATTACCTCCTGGGGTCATATCATGGGCGCCAGAATGGAAAGCAACATGCGGCAGGATCTGTTCGAACACTACCAGCGGCTTTCTTTCACCTATTACGACCGCAACAACACGGGCGACCTGATGAGCCGGCTTGTCTCCGATCTGTTCGATATTTCGGAGCTTGCGCACCACGGACCTGAAAATATCTTCATTTCCGTCGTTAAGCTGCTTGGCTCGTTCCTCCTGCTGCTGTTCATCAACGTGCCCATGACGCTGATTCTTGCCGCCGTTGCGTTCGTCATGGTTTTGTTCAGCATCAGCCAGAACAAGAAAATGCGCGCGATCTTTATGGACAACCGTAGAAAAATCAGCGGAGTCAACTCCAGTGTGCAGGACAGCCTGGCCGGAATCCGCGTGGTCAAATCCTTTGGAAACGAAGCGCTTGAGCAGGATAAATTCGAGCGCAGCAACCTGCAGTTTCTGGATTCAAAGGTCGGCAGCTATAAAATCATGGGCACTTTTCGCGCCGGAAACTCTTTTTTTGAGGGGCTTCTTTATCTGACCGTTCTGCTCAGCGGCGGTTTTTTTATCGCGAACGGAAGTCTTCGGGTATCGGACCTTGCGATTTACGCCTTGTATATTACGATTTTCATCAACCCTATCGACGTTCTGGTTGAATTTACGGAACAGTTTCAAAAAGGATATTCCGGGTTCAAGCGCTTTCTGGAAGTGATTGAAACCGAACCGGATATCGTGGACAGCCCCGACGCGGTGGATTTGGAAGATGTGAAGGGAACGATTGAATACAAGGATGTTTCCTTCAGCTACAATGACACCGAGCAGGTTCTGAATCACATTGATTTGAAAATCAGCGCGGGACAGACCATCGCGCTGGTCGGTCCTTCCGGCGGCGGGAAAACGACTCTGTGTTCCCTTGTTCCGCGATTTTACGACGTAACCGGCGGCAGCGTTTCCATCGACGGAACCGACGTGAGAAAAATCCGTCTGAGCTCCCTGCGCGGCTCCATCGGCATCGTGCAGCAGGACGTTTACCTGTTTTCCGGCAGCATCCGTGAAAACATCGCCTACGGCAGACCCGACGCAACCGACGAGGAGATCATGGAAGCCGCGCGAAAAGCCAACATCCACGATTTTATTATGGATCTGGAAGACGGATACGATACATACGTCGGCGAGCGGGGCGCCCGTTTAAGCGGAGGACAGAAGCAGCGGATCTCCATTGCGCGCGTTTTCTTAAAGAATCCCAAAATTCTGATTCTGGACGAGGCGACCAGCGCGCTCGACAATGAAAGCGAACGACGGATTCAGGCTTCGCTCGATCTGCTCAGCCGGGGCCGTACGACCATCGTCATCGCCCACCGCCTTTCAACCATCCGCAACGCGGATGAAATTATCGTCATCGGCGACGACGGAATTATCGAACGCGGCCCGCATGATGCTCTTTTGAATGCAGACGGAGTTTACGCCCGGTACTATAACCTTCAATTTGAAGGGCTGGATGAGAAATAGAAAAGCCGTTCGGTTTGCCCCCCTATGCGGGAGCGGACCGGACGGCTTTTCTTTACGGCCGGGGACCGTGGTCCGGGGCAACCGTGTCAAAGGAAAGATTGTCATTTCTTACTTAAAGGATTTTCACTTGAGGCGACCGAGGCTCAATAATAAACTCCTGTCCCTGAGCCTGATCGAATTCCGCGACCGACAAGCCGCTTCTCATGAGGTACCAGCGTCCGTCGGGAAAGCGGGCGGCGATCAGAAACACAAACCTGTTGTTTTCCTCGACCAGCGTACTGCGGTACAACCAGGCCTGCGATAGAATCACCGGATCGTCGCTCGGGTAGAACGGCACGCCCCTGGAAAAATGAATCCCGTCCGCGGAACGGGAAAGGAACAGCGCGAAAGAATACTTTGTCAGGTTTACCCCCGTCTGAAGCAGGTAGTACTCCCCGTGATACTGAATAATGTCCTGATGCCACGGTGCGTAATTTTTACCCAGCGAAAGACTGCATACCTTCGGGCTGCTCCAAGCGCTGCCGTCTTTGCTCACCGCATGCAGCAGACGGTGCTTGTAATCCGTATACCAAAACTCGTATTCTCCGTTTGAATAATTGACGTCAAGGCTCAGAATGCCGCCTTTCGAACTCTGCATCAGCTCCGGCTGGGTCCAGTGAATTCCGTCAAAGCTGGTTTTGCGGTAATAATAATCGATGGAATAGTCCGGCCGGTTTGTCTCGCTGTTTCCTTTATTATAGCGATACCACAGCTCCATGACGTTGTTTCGCATCACGATATGGGAATCCGAATAGTGCCCGCCCTGTCCGACATCCGTCGGAATTCCGGAAACGGGATTTTCGCGGGCATCCGGCTCCTGCCAATGCACCATGTCGTCGGAAACAGCCAGGGAGGGGTTCTCGTAATCATCGTTTCCGTCCGGGTAAGGCGTGAACGACAGCCAGTATTTCCAGCCGTTCCACTTATTGGGAAAGTAAAGAAGCTTTGGGTGCGTCAGCTGCCCCGAGCCGTCATAGGTGGGAAGGGATACCAGATTGTATCCCGCCTGCAGCTCCGGGATGGCCGGTCGGCTGATTTTGGCTCCCCTGCGTTTTGACATCTGCAGCGTTACGGCAGTGTTTGCGGTTTTCGCGCGGGCCTGAGCCAAAGCGCATTCCGAGCTCAAAAGCAGAAAAACCAGCGCAACCAGCAAAAACATGAATTTTGTCAGTTTTTTCATCATATTCATCTCCACAGAATGAGAACGTTTTCCATTATACGAGTCATAAATGATAAATTTCATAGAAATTAGAAACATATTATGAAAATTGGTAAAATAAAGGGAAGCTGGCAAAAACTCAAAAAACCCAGTCAGCTAAAGCGCTCCTTAAACAGGATTGGGGGCTCTATGCCGGAAAAGTTTTAGCACTCTTTTCGTGAGAGTGCTAAAATTCACAAATATTCAAAAATTATTTCAAAGTTTATTCATAAAAAGCAGATATACTGAAACTGTCAAAAGGGGAACGGAACAGTTCCCGATATAATCATCAAATGGAAACGGAGGCTTTTAATATGTTTGATTTGATTCCTTTTGAACGCGGCACAGACGGACTGTTCGATGAATTCAGCCGTCTCGTGAACGGAGGTTTCTGGAACGGCACGGATTCCTTCCGGACATTCCGGACCGATATTCTCGATAAGGGCGACAGATATGTTCTAAGAGCAGATCTGCCCGGCTTTCAAAAACAGGAGATCAACATTAACGTGGAAGGCGATCGTTTGACCCTGAGCGCAGAACATAAAGAAGAATTCAATGAAAATAAAAAGAACTATATCCGAAAAGAAAGAAGGTACGGGGCTTTCAGCCGCAGCTTTGATCTCAGCGGAATCGACTCCGCAGGGATTTGCGCCCGTTACAGCAACGGGGTTTTGGAACTGGAGCTTCCGAAATCGGCGCAGGCAAAATCATCGCAGAAAAGGATTGAAGTTAACTAACCTGCTTATACTAAGCGCAGGAATTAAAAATATCGACAGGAGGTTTTTCTAATGTTTGATTTGGTTCCCTTTGATTCAAGGTCGGGCGGCGTGTTCGACTATTTTGACCGGATGCTGAACAACAGCTTTTTCAGCGGGTATGACGCGGAGTGCGCGCCCTGCCGCGCCGACATTCTCGACCAGGGTGACAAATTCGTTTTAAAGGCCGACATGCCCGGATTTCGCAAGGAAGACATTAAGGTCGACGTAAGCGGAGACATGCTGACCCTTTCAGCCGAGCGGAAAGAGGAAACGGACGGCGAAAAAAAGAATTTTATCCGAAGAGAAAGAAAATACGGCACCTTAAGCCGCAGCTTTGACATTCAGGGGATCGACGCCGAAAAAATCAGCGCAGCTTATCAGGACGGCGTTCTGACGCTCGATCTGCCCAAAATCGTTGAAAGCAAGACCTCTTCCCGTAAAATCGAGATTCATTAATACAGTCAGTAATGAAAATGCTTCCCCCCGAGAAGCTTTTCATATAAAATAATTAATTCAAGGAGGTTTTCAGTATGTTTGATCTGGTTCCATTTGAAAGCAGCGCCGGCAGTATTTTCGATACCTTTGACCGGATGCTCAACAGCAGTTTTTTCGGCGGAGTCGGGATGGACACCGTGCCCTTCCGGACCGATATTGTGGATGAAGGCGACAGGTATGTGCTGAAGGCCGACTTGCCGGGATTCAGCAAGGAGGACATCAACATTTCCGTGGACGGCGGCAGACTGCAGTTAAGCGCCGAACATAAGGAAGAATCCGGCGGCGACCAGAAGAATTATGTTCGCCGCGAAAGAAGGTACAGCGCCTACAGCCGCAGCTTCGACCTTCAGGGGATCGACGCAGAAAAAATCAGTGCCAGCTATCGGGACGGCGTTTTGAGCCTTAATCTGCCGAAACTGATCGAGGCAAAACCGGAATCCCGTAAAATCGAAGTAAAATAATACGTTTTGTAAAAGAGCAGGAGGACGCGCATCGCTTCCCCTGCTCTTTCTATTTCTGCGGATTCGCGGATTCAAAGGGACAGAACAATTTCCGTTTCCGGATTTTTTGGCACGTTCAAAAATGGGATCCGGATTCTCACCTGTTCCGGAATTGATTCCGCCGGTGACAAGAAGACTTGCCTGACAGGAAGTCCGCGCGGCCCGAAAAGCGGATCGCCGAAAAAGACGGCGGTGGGACCATCCGCCCCGCCGATCACACCGATTGCGCCGCCGGCGGATGAGCACATTTGAGAACCTTCCTGACGCACTTCCAGTTTGTCGGTTTCCGGCAGCGGCGGATCGATCACATATCGCAGCAGCGGACAGTATCGATGCCTGGAACTCGTCATACTGTGAAAAACGAGATTGAGATCCGTCCCTTCCAGACTTTCTACGATCAGGCGGTGCGCATTCCCCGTCACGGGATGAACGAATTCAATTTCACGCCCCGCTGCCTCTTTTCCAACCGGAAGGGAAAAACAAACGCCTACCGGCAGAGCTTTGCACGTTTCATGCAGGCGGATCTTCAGAGTTTTCAGCATATAAAAAGCAGGAAACGGCACGCGGCACCGCGTCCACGCAAAACAGGCGTCCTTTAGAAACTCGTTTTCTTCAATCAGCGGCAGCAGTTCTCCTCCGTCGTGCGGGTCCCACGGAAAATAAGGTCTTCCCTGCCCGCGCCATCCGCTGCCGACTTTCCGCCCATTCACATAAAATTCCTTTAGCGGAAGTATTTCCGGCAGCGGAGAGGTTGCGCGGGCGAATTCAATGTCTTCCAAAGACATCCCTGCTTCTTTGTCCCGGTACCGGTCATAAAAAGCGCGGGCCGCCGCGCGGTTCAGCACGGCAACCGCATCAAAAACGATTCCCTCCCGAAAACGGTAAACGCGGGGAATCCGGTACTGAAGCCCGTCATAAGAAAAGCTCCAGTCGACCGAAATCGGTTTTCCCGGTTTTTCTCCGTGCGGAGCGGGTTGTCCCGGGCAAAAATTCCAAAGGACTTCCATTCCCATCATCCTTTCCTGCGCAAAATCGGCGATTCCCGCGGTTCTCAAATTCATCGAACTTCTTCAGCGCGCACTCCGCAGGCAAAAAGCCGCGCTATTCCGAAAGGAACAGCGGAACAAACTGAAACGTCGTGCAGTCAACCAGGCCGCGGTCCGTCAGGCGCAGCTCCGGCAGACAGGCCAGTGAAATCAGCGCCATCGTCATAAACGGGGAAACCATTGTACATCCAATCTTCTTCCACGCCTCGCCAAGGGAACCGACAATTCCGCTCATTTCCTCCACCGACCTGTCATTCATCAGCCCCGCGATCGGCAGCGGAACCGTACCGAGGACTTTTCCGTTCTGCACGGCGGTCATGCCTCCGCCGCAGGCGATCAGCGTATTCGCGGCAAGCGCCATGTCCTCGTCGTTTGTGCCGATCACCAGCAGATTATGCGCGTCGTGAGCGACGGTGGACGCCATTGCGCCACACTGAATTCCAAATCCCTTCACAAACCCGAATCCAGCCTTACCGGTTTCGTGGTGGCGCTCGAAAACCGCGGTTTTCAGAACATCCTGCAACGGGTCGGACTCCACCAGACCGTTTTTCACCGCCAGCTTCACATGGCGTTCATAGGAACCCACCCGCGCGGGAATCACTTCAATCACACGCGCCGTAACTTCATTCCCTTTTGCAGAAATTTGGAACGATTCCGGCGTAATCGCATCGCGGATATGCATGGACCGCGTCGCCCATTCCGGATAAGAATACGGTTTCAGCTGCTCCGTTAAACTCCCGTTCTCCGCGACGACTTTGCCGTCAATCAGCACTTTTGTAACATGCACCTTTTCCAGATCGTCAAGAAAAACAAGATCCGCGCATTTTCCGGGAGCGATGGATCCAAGATCCTGATCCATCTGAAAGCACTGCGCGCAGTTGATGGTTACCATCTGAATTGCCGTGACAACGTCGATCCCCTCTTCTACCGCACGGCGAACAATATGGTCCAGATGGCCGTTGTTCATCAAGGTATAGGGGTGGGTGTCGTCGGAAATCAGAACGGCGAACCGGGTGTCGACCTTATGCTGCGTGATGCTCTTCGCCACTTCGTGGAGGTCATGCCATGCGGAACCCTCCCGAAACATTGCGTACATGCCAAGGCGCATTTTCTCAAGCGCGTCCTCCATACGGGTTGATTCATGGCAGCAGCGGACACCGGAAGCAATATAAGCGTTCAGCCCTTTTCCGGTTTCCGGCATGGAATAATGGCCCGTAATGATTTTACCGGCTTTCAGGGTCTCGGCAATTTCCCCGTGCGTGTGGTCCGACGAAGAAAGAACGCCGGGAAAATTCATCAGCTCGCCGAGGCCGACCGTCTCGTCCCATTTCATCGTTTCCGCGATATCCGCCGGACCGATTGAAGCGCCGGTATCCTCAAAGCCGGGTACGGCCGGCACGCAGGAAGGCGTTGTCAGCATCGCTTTCAGGGGAGTGCGCTTTGCATCCTCCAGCATGCATTTGACGCCGTCCAGTCCAAGAACGTTGCAGATTTCATGCGGATCCATATAAATCCCGGTGGTTCCGTGCGGCACCACCGCGCGCGCGTATTCCCCCACTCCCATCATGGAGGACTCCACATGAATATGCCCGTCCAGAAAACCCGGAGCAATGTACTGGCCCTGCGCGTCTATGACAACGGTATTTTTTCCGACGCAATGCTTCGCGTCCCCGACCAGGGCGATTCTTCCGCACGAAATGGCAATGTCCGTATGAGGCAGTATCTCCCCCGTGCAGACGTTGATCAGCCGGGCATTTAAGATCACTGTCTGGGCGGGTTCGTTTCCCTGAGCTGCCGCGGCAAGGGTTTTACTGCTTTCCCACAGCGGCGAACTGCAAAAATGATTGATCATGTTGACCCTCCTGTAGAATTGATGCCTTGACCTGTTTCAAATAATGCCATTAGTGTAACATATCTTGTTGTAAAACAAAAGCCCTCTGAATCATGGCGCAGGGCTTCTGTCCCATATGGACTAAAGACACGGCTGTCACTGCCCAAAGCATAAAATGATCCACTCCGCATTCCAATTTCATGAAGCTGTTATATTAGGCTATTATAATACGATCAAACAAAAAAATCCAGCGCTCATCCGACCGGATACAAAGCAATGATGCTTGCCGTTCAGGCAAGCATCATTGCAAATAAACCATTTATCGAATGGGTCCGCAGCACCAGCACCAGCAGCGCCAACGACTGCACCAAACCCAGCCACAACGCCAACGCATTTGTATTCCCTCCTTTCATAGGAGAGTAATACATATTATGTCTTCCAGCTTTCTTCCGTCAATATGATACTTTATGATTATAAAAAGCATTTTTGACAATTCCCGCAAAGAGAAACCCGCTCTCCCCCATCGCCGCAAAAGAAGTTTTGGGAAATTCAGAACCCCGGCAAGCCGGAAGCCAGACCTTCAATTTTGGAAACAGCTACAATCCGGCGCATTCAAAAACGGCAAACGATTGTTTCCCCATAGCAAGACGACTGCTCTTCAAAGAGCTGCTGCCGATCAGAAATCTCGGCTTTCCCTCCGCAGCCACAGGGATTTCCGTTTCCCTGCAGGATGGATTTACCGCTATGACAAATTTTCCGCGCCGGAATACAAAGGGATATTCGTTCTCCTTCGCGTATACGACCTCGAAGTTCGGCACCGCCTGCAAATCCGGATTGTCATGGCGCAGGGCCAGCACCCTGCGGACCGTATGCAGGAGGGAATCGCCGTCCTTTTCCTGCTCTTCCACCGTCGGCGCACAGTCCCTTTCGTCCACCGGCAGATACAGCTTTTCCGGATCGGCGGCGGAAAAGCCCCGGTTTTTCCCTCTGTTCCATTGCATGGGAGTGCGCGATCCCGTTCGCTGATAGCCGCCTTCAACGCTTGGAAGTTTAAAATACTGCATGCCGATTTCATCGCCGTAATAGAGGAACGGAACGCCCGGCATGGTCAAAAGAAACGAATACGCGATTTTGCACTCCAGCTCATCAAATCCCAGCGTCATGCGGGGCGTATCATGGTTGCAGGTGATCAGGCTGATATAGCCGCAGTTTTTAGACGCGTCGTACTGGGGCAGGTAATCGTTCAGGAACTTCATGATATTGCCTTTACCCTGCTTGCTGAAAAAGCTGTGCTGGCTCCCGTCGGGTCCCGTCTCCCGGAACAGGGAATGGTATCCTTTGCCCGGATGGTCCAGCAGAAAATCCATGTGAAAGCCCGCCTGTACAATCGCCTGTTTCGGATCGGACCACTCGGATACCATCGCGGCTTCCGGATATTCCCGGTCCAGCATTTCGCGCACGCCCCGCCAGATTTCCGCGGTTGCAGTGCGATCGCCGTCGTTTTTGACCAGAGAGTCGGCCATGTCCACCCGGAAGCCGTCGCAGCCCGCGTCGAGCCAGAACCGCATGACATCCTTCATCGCCTCGCGCGTCGCGACGCAATCCGGATGCGTATAATGCTGCTGCCAAGGCGCGGTGATTTTGTTAAAGCCGTAATTCAAAGCCGGCTGGGATGAAAAAAAATTGAGCAGATAGCATCCGTCGCGTTCGGTAACGCCGCACATGCATCCGAAATCAGCCGGCCGGTTCCACACGGAATCCGTCCAGATGTAGCGGCCGCTGTATGGATTCTGTTGGGCTTTTTGGCTTTCCCGGAACCACGAGTGCCGGTCGGAGGTATGGCCCGGCACAAGATCGAGCAAAAGATGCATTCCCCTTTTATGCGCTTCAGAAAAACATCGCTTCAGGTCTTCGTTCGTACCGTAGCGCGGGGCAACCTTTTTGTAATCGCGAACATCGTACCCCGCGTCCATAAACGGAGAATCAAAGCAGGGATTCAGCCAGACGGCGTTGCAGCCGAGGGATTTGACGTAGTCCAGCTTTTCGGTAATACCGTCGATATCCCCGATCCCGTCGCCGTTGGTATCGTAAAAGCTTTGCGGATAAATTTCGTAAAATACAGCGTCATCGAGCCATTTCGGCATAAAAATCTCTCCCCGATTAGAAAATTTGATCTTGATACCAGTCTACTCCTTTACCGCTCCGACCACAATGCCGGTTACAAAATATTTTTGCAAAAAGGGATAAATGGCGATCAACGGTATGGTGGAAACCACAATCTTGGCCGCATTTAAGTTCTTGTTTGAAAGCTGAGTGACATTTTCCAGCGTGCTTGCACTGACGCCGGACTTTAAAAGGTCGGCAATATTGATGCTTAAAGACTGAATATATGTCATCAGCGGGTAGTTCTGCACTTTGGTAATATAAATCAGGCCGCTGAAAAAATCGTTCCAGCTGCCCACGATGCTGAACAGGGCAACCGTTGCCAAAACCGGCACCGAACAGGGAATATATACCCTCAGCAGAACCTGCATCGGGCTGGCGCCGTCTATCACCGCGGCTTCTTCCAGCGATTTGGGGACGCCGGCAAAAAAATTCATAACCAGTATGACATTGAAAATCGGCACCGCGCCCGGTAAAACCAGCGACCAGATGGTATTTAGCAGGCCTAACTGCTTTACCACCAGGTAGGTGGGGATCATTCCGCCGTTAAACAGCATGGCAAAAATCATAATTTTCATATAAAATCCGCGCGCATGGAACTCGTGCTTCGGCTTGGAAAGCGGATACGCCATGAGTACGACTAAAAACATATTCAGCACAAGCTGTAAGAAAACACGTTCCACCGAAATGAGAAACGAACGCCAGAATTGTGAGTCCTCCAACATTTTCTGATAAGGCGCAAGCGTAAAATCGACCGGGACAAGCCCTACCTGGTTGCCCGTAACAGCCGCGCTTCCGCTGAAGGAAATTGCTAAAATATTCAGCAGGGGCAGCAGGCAGCCAAAGCCCATCATCACGACAAGTATGTAGATGACCGCTTTCCCCATCTGCGCCCATGCATTTTGATGCTGCTGCATAAACATTTCCCCTTTTAAAAGATGCGGGCGTCCGTAAATTTCTTGGAAATCTCGTTCACGGCAATCAGTAAAAACATGCCTACGACAGACTTGAACAACCCGACCGCTGTGGAAAAGCTGTACTGATGGCTCAAGAGACCCATTCGGTAAACATAGGTGTCGATAATATCGCCCGTATCATAGACCATCGGGCTGTATAAATTGTACACCTGATCGAACCCCGCGTTCAGCACGTTGGAAATGTTCATAACCGCCATCAACAAGATAATGCTCAGCATTCCGGGCAAAGTAACATGCCAGACACGCTGCCACCAGTTTGCCCCGTCGATAGCGGCGGCTTCATATAAGCCCGGATCGATTGAGGTGATTGCGGCAAGATATACAATGGACGCATAGCCAAATTCCTTCCAGACGTCGGTCATGATCAAAGTCGGCTGGAACAGCGTGTTACTGCCCAAAAAGTTCGCCTGGGCAAAGCCCTGCTTCTGCAAAATCTGATTGACCGGGCCGTCAAGGCTGAACAGGTTGACGACGACCGCCGCCAAAATAACCCACGAAAGGAAATGCGGCAGATAAACAATGGTCTGGACCGTCCGCTTCAGCCAACGCTGACGGATTTCATTGAGCAAAACGGCAAACACGATGGCCAAAAGGGTGGTAAGGAGCATCTTGCCGATGGCGATCGTCAGCGTATTGCGAATGATTTCCCAGATATCCGGAAGGGAAAACATATACCGGAAATGCTTGAGGCCGACGAACGGAGACCTGAAAATCCCCTTGCCCGCGGAAAAATTCTGGAATGCCATCACGACGCCGACCATAGGAATGTAACTGAAAACCGCCAGAAATATCATGCCCGGCAGCATCATAACGTGAAACATTGTTTCCTGAGAGCGCAGCCGATTGGAGGCAGTGATTCGCGCCCCGGCTTTATGGGTTACTTCCATGGAAATCCTCCTTGATAAAGCGGGGGCTGTGTTCGGCGACACAGCCCCATTTCTTTTCTAGTTGCCGGCATTTTGGGACTCGATTTCGCTTGTAATCTGGTCGCCGCCCTGCGACTTCCAATTCTTTACAAACGTATCAAAATAGCTCGGCGGAACCGCGCCGGTTATAATTTTTATGGTTGCTTCGTTCTCCTGTTTATCCAGATTTGTCCACATGGATTCCATCGAATCGGTCGTACCCGTAAATCCGGGCATTCTCCAGTCAAACAAATTCTTTTCGGTAAGCTTATAATAGAGACCTAAGCCGAACAAGCGGGAAGTGTAGTGTGACCAGTCTTCCACCGACGCGGACTTAGGGTCTTTGTTGTATTCGTTGATCTCGCCGACAATCATCTTGTCCTCCGACATATCGATGTCCTTAAGCTTGGAAGGATCCTTTACGGCTGCTGAAATCTGCTGATAGCTGTTCAAATTCAGTTCGGAGTCCAGAATTTCCATATTCACCGGTTTGGTGGCGTTATCCATCTTCATCGCCTCGTTGATATTGGGCATGACGGTCGGGGCATCTTTTCCGTTTAACGCGTCGTAAAACAAATTCAGGACTCTGATAACGGCTTCCGGATGCTGATATTCTTTGCGTACGACCAGGTATTTTTCGTTCGGCGCCACGTGCATGTAATTTACTTTGCCGTTTTTGTCCGCAATGGCATAGCACCGGAACTCCGCGTTCGGATCTTTTTCCTTTACCAGATTGAAGCACCAGTCCGGCATGTGCCACTGGCCGAACGCAATGCCGGTCTGGCCGTTTACCAAAAGGCTCTGGCAGTCGTTCCAGGTGCGCGTGCCGGTCTGCGGATCCAGGATTCCCTCCTTGAACCAGCCCGCCATGGCGGCAAGGAATTCTTTCGTCTCATTCTGAATGGAACCGTATTCCACTTTTCCGTCCGCATCTTTTACCCAGTGCTTTGGAAAAGCGCCGTACGCATTCGCGATGCCGGTCAGCGTAAAGGAACCGCCGTCGTTGCTGCCGTCGGTCGGAGTCGGCTGCACGGGGATGCCGACGGGCTTCCCGGTTTTGCCGGGATCCTTTGCAAGAAACTGTTTGGCGACATTTTTCAGTTCATCCGGAGTAATGCATCCGTCGCCGTCCGGGTCGACCTTGATCTTAAGCCGATCAAGCCAGTCCTGGCGAATCCACGCGACGTTGGAGCCCGCGTCTCCGCCCACATCCGGCATCGCCATGATCTTTCCGTCAAACGTGCATTTTCCGAAAGCGCCCCCCTGATAAACGTCTTTGTAGGAATTGTAGTATTCTTTAATTTTGTCACTGGCGTATTGGTTATAGACATCGGTAAGATCCATAATCTGATCGTTGTCTACCATTTCCTGAAGGTCGCTGTGATTGTCGACCAGCATCATATCCGGCAGACTGTTTCCGGCCATGGCAAGCGAGACCTGACGGTCGTAATCCGCGCCGTTCGCTTCAAACGCGTCTTTTATCGTTATGTTCAGCTTTTGCTTCAAAAAACGTGTGTACGCATTGTTTTCGTAGGTATCTCCCTTCGGAAAGCGCGGGTTTGTCGCCGTCTGGCGCCCTGTGTTGATCACGACCGGCTGGGAGTACTTCGCCAGCGGATCCGTCGATTTGGAAACAGCCGCCGGCGCGGCACTCCGGTTCTGCGTATCGGTCTTTGCGCACGCGGAGGCGCCAAGCAGTAAAGCCGCCGACAATACAAGCGCAACGACGCGTTTTGCACGATGGATTCTTTTCATGAACCAAAACCTCCTCTAAAAATCTCGTAGCTTCCCCACGTCTTTCCTGTGCGGTGGGGCGGTTCCAACACTTTTAGTATATTCTTGCAGAGCTCGTACTGTAAATGATAAAGAATCCGGTTTTTTGTACTATTCTCCTGTTTTTTTAAATTTTGATCCGTTTTTTTGTCTATATGCTATACATCATGCAACACTTGTGATAAATTTTAAGCGAAAGGAGTCTTTTCCATGTACCGGATTTTAATTACGGACGACGAAAAGGATGAACGAAAAACAATAGGCTTTTTACTCAAAAAATTTCATTTTCAGTTGACCATAGATGAAGCGGAAAATGGGCGCGAGGCTCTTGAAATGCTTCGGAAAAGGAAGGCGGACATTCTCTTTACGGATGTGCGCATGCCCTTTATGTTGGGGACGGACCTCGCAGCCCGCGCACAGGAGATGTATCCCGATCTTCAAATCATTTTTTTCAGCGGTTACAATGACTTTCCCTATGTCAAAAAAGCGCTTTCGCTGGGCGCAGTCGACTACATTCTCAAGCCCATTCATCCGGAAGAGCTGAAAAAAATCATGCTGAAAACAATTCAGAGGCTGGACGCTCAGGCCCGTACCGTCAGACAGGAGCGCCTTGCCTCCGTTTACCTGCAGAACTATATCCTTTCCGGCCTGCTGTACGGAACCAAGGCCGAGCTGCTTTACAGGAAATACAGAAAAGAGGACCTCGATTTTCTGGAGAAATACGACAGGCTGTTTCTGCTGCAGTTTGACGATCCGGTTTTCGGCTGGTTCCCGCAGAATCAGTTTGAAAAAACAGCCGGCGAGGTGTTCGGGGGACAGCCTTTTCACTTTTTGAATCTGAACCCAAACCAAAGCGTGATTTTCCTTCAAAAAGAAGAAACTCTCCACCGGCCTGTCGCTTACATAGCCCAGTGTCTGCAGAAGCGGTTCTCCTCCGTCTTTGCGAAAAGCTGTTACCTTTCCATCAGCAGTCCGTTTTCCGGTACCGATTCCATTGCGGCCGCGTACTCACAGGCGGAACAAGCGCTGGATGAACGTTTCTTTTTTATGAACCGCTATATCTACCCCATCCCGGACGAAAGCCCAAACGATCTGGAAAATCTTGAGGATGACGACGCCCTTCTCCAAGCCGCTGCGGACGCCATAGAATTTAAGGACGGATACAGTCTGCAAAAGAGCGTAAATCTGCTTATGGCGAAATATCAGTACAAAAAAAAGCAGTCCCATATCAGCGTGTGCTATATTTTCTCCAGGCTGGCGCAAATCCTATGGAAGGCTTCGTCCGCCGGGAAAGACGAGCTGCAGGGGATGGTTGAAAAGATTTATCGATGCCAGTATTATGACGAGATCAGGGTCCTTATCTCGGATACGCTTGCCAGGGTTCTGCAAAGCCTTGACGTCGGACAGGATTCCGCCGAGCATGCGATCTGCATTGTCAAGCAGTATATCCAAAATCATTACGGAGAGGAGTTGAACCTGACCCGGCTGGCCGGACAGGTCTACCTTTCGCCCCGATATCTGAGCGACCTGTTCATCCGAAAGACCGGCTGCGGAATCAACAAGTACATCAAAACCGTGCGCATGGAACAGGCAAAAGAGCGCGTGTTAAACACGAACCAGAAGATTCAGGATATTTGCAGAGACGTGGGGTATCCCAATTTCTCCTATTTTTGCAGAAGCTTCCGCGAAACCTTCGGGCAGACTCCGGAATCCTTCCGGACATCGCATTAGGAGCGGCGCGCATGCGGAAAGCAATTTTAAGATGGTACCGAAACATCAATTTCCGGCAAAAAGTGTCGTTGGTGTGCATCTGCGCCGGTCTGTTCCCTGTTCTTGCTCTGGGCATATTCTGTTACGGGCAGATCCAGACTCTTTTGATAAACCGGGAAAAGCAGGCCGAATCGGAGACGGTGGAACAAGCCGCCTTGGTTTTGCAGAGCAGGCTTGACACATACCGGAATATGATTTCCAATATCGCATGGAATGACAACATCGGTCAAGCCGTAAGCCGGACCTATTCGAATAATTTTGAGATGTATCTTACTTACCGCGACATTGTGGATCCGCTGTTTGCAACCGTCCCACTGCTGAACGGGGATGTCCTTTCCGAAACGCTCTATACTTCATCAAATTTAAACCCGCACGGAGATACCGTTCAGACAATCAATGAAGCAAAAAAAATGCCGTGGTACTCAACTGCGGTGCATGCGACAAAACCAACTTTCTATATTTCCAGGGAGAATCAGGCGGCATATCTTTCCTGTCCGATTTTTTCGGCCTATCAAAAACGCAAAAACTATCTTTCGATCAAGCTGGATTACAACAAGGTTTACTCACAGCTGGACACGCTGTTCACCCATAATTTCGGAGTGTTTCTGCTGGACGGCAACACGGTTCTCTACGCGTACCAGGATTTCGGCAGAAAAGAACTGATGATCCCGGACGGCCAAATCGCCGCCCGCTTAAAAGGAGACTCTCTGCGGCAAAATTATATCGGAATCCGGCAGGAGCTGCCCTCGGAAGGGTGGAGCTTATACTTAATCCGCCCGTTGAATACGGTCAGAAACAATACATGGCCGATTTTACTGACCGTTCTGCTGGTTGTCATAGGCTGCACCGTCATGCTTCATCTGCTCACCCATTTTCTTTCTTTTGTGATTGTCCGCCCTTTGGAATCCCTGACGCGAAATATGCAGTCCATCGAACGGAACGGTCTTTTTATTGATCTGCCCCCAAGCGAATTCGGGCAGGATGAAATCGGCGTGCTGTCGAGGCAGTTCCATACGATGGTAGAGAAACTCCAGCAACTGGTTAACGAGGTTTACAAAGCGAGAACCGAAAAGCAGGAATATGAAATAAAGGCCCTCCAGGCGCAGATTAATCCCCATTTCTTTTATAACAGCCTCTCCCTCATCAACAGCAAGGCCATTTTGGCAGGTCAGGATGAAATCAGTGAAATGGCGCAGCTGCTTTCCGCATTCTACCGTACGACGCTAAACCGGGGCAATCCGGAAATATCCGTAGAGGACGAGTGGGAAAACACGGTTTCCTATATTAAAATTCAGGAAATGATGCACAGCCATTCCTTCCAATTCGAGGAAAAATTCGACCCTTCCGTCAGCGGTTATAAAATGCCTAACCTGATTTTGCAGCCATTGGTTGAAAATTCCATTGTTCATGGGATAGACCATCGTGTTGTCCCCGGCCGGGGACAGCTCAAAATCTCCGCGGAGCTGGAAGACGGGAAAATACGGTTCGTCGTGGAAGACAACGGCTGCGGGATTTCGCCGGCCAAACTTCAGAATATTCTGACTACCGAAAGCAGCGGTTACGGCCTGCAAAACATCCAGCGCCGGATACAGCTCTACTTCGGGAAAGAATTCGGCCTGTCTTTTACAAGCACCGTGAACGAAGGAACCACCGTCATCCTGCGGATTCCGACACGGACAGCCTTGCCTAACGTAGATTTCTTTCGTCAGGAATTCGGGAATTATCAGAGGATAACTGATCCGTAAAAATGAACCAAGTCCGGACGCGCAGCCGCCAGCAGCAAAAGGCCGGTTTCCGCAGAAGCGGAAACCGGCCTTTTTGCGCTCTGGGCAGCCTTTTTCAGTTATCCGGCCTGCGCCAGCTCAAACTGGGAGTTGTAAAGGTTCGCGTAGAAGCCTCCCCGCTCAAGCAATTCCTCATGACGGCCCTGCTCCACAATGTCTCCGTCGTTCATCACAAGGATCAGATCCGCGTCGCGGATGGTGGAAAGACGATGGGCAATGACGAAGCTTGTACGGCCTTTCATCAGGCGGTCCATGGCCTTTTGAATCAGCACCTCGGTGCGCGTATCGACCGAGCTGGTCGCTTCGTCGAGGATCAATATTTTCGGGTCGGCAAGGATTGCCCGGGCGATGGTCAGCAGCTGCTTCTGCCCCTGCGAAATATTGGAAGCTTCTTCGTCAAGGACCATATTGTATCCGTCCGGCAGCGCCCGGATGAAGTTGTCACAGTGCGCGGCCTTCGCCGCTTCCATCACTTCCTCATCGGTGGCGTCGAGCCGCCCGTAACGAATATTATCCATAATGGTGCCGTTGTAAAGCCAAGTGTCCTGCAGCACCATTCCGAATTTTGAGCGCAGCTCTTCCCGGGTGAAATCCCGGCTGTCGCGCCCGTCGATTCGGATAGAGCCGCCGTTCAGCTCATAAAACCGCATCAACAATTTCACAATGGTGGTTTTTCCGGCGCCCGTCGGGCCGACAATGGCGACCTTCTGGCCCGGCTTCACCGACGCCGAAAAATCTTTGATGATGATTTTATCGGGGGAATAGCCGAAACGCACATTCTTAAATTCCACCTGATCCGCCAGAGGCTGCGCAATGTCTGTCTGCCCGGCGTCCGGACTTTCCTCTTTTTCATCCAGAAATTCGAAGACCCTTTCGGCCGCAGCGGCGGTTTGCTGAATCGTGTTGGAAATACCCGCCACCTGTGCCAGCGGCTGGGTGAATGATTTGACATACTGGACAAACGCCTGAAAATATCTCCGACCGTAATAGCCTTTTTGATGGCCAGCCAGCCGCCGAGGATGCACATTGCGACGAAACCGAGGTTGCCGATAAAGCTCATAGCGGGCATCATCAGGCCGGACAAAAACTGGGACTTCCACGCCGAGTCATAGAGCACCCTGTTCAGTTTGTCGAATTCTTCAACGCTTTTCTCCTCCCCGTTGAAGGCTTTCATCACCAGATGCCCGCCGTACATCTCCTCAATGTGTCCGTTGACATGGCCAAGGTAATTCTGCTGCTGAGCAAAGTATTTCTGCGAAAATTTTGCCACAGCCGTCACCAGGATCAATGACAGCGGAATGATCAGAAGCGTAACAAGCGTCATCAGCCAGCTGATGGTCAGCATCATCACCAGCACGCCGACAAGCGTCGTGACGGAGGAGATAATCTGTGAGATATTCTGATTCAGGGTCTGGTTGACCGTATCCACATCGTTTGTGACCCGTGAGAGCACCTCGCCCTGGCTGACGCCGTCAAAATAGCTGAGCGGCAGACGGTTGATCTTCTCCGAGATATCCTTGCGGAACCGGTAGGAAATTTTAACGGAGACCCCCGCCATAATCCAGCTTTGAATGTATCCGAAGAGCGCGCTCAGTACGTAAAGCAGCGCCAGCGTGAGCAGAATCCGCGCGATGGCGGAAAAGTCGATTCCCACGCCGCTGCCCGCTATTTTCCCCATCGCGCCCTCAAACAGCCTGGTGGTCGCCTGACCCAGGACCTTCGGCCCGACAATGGAAAAGACGGCGCTTGCGGCGGAAAAAGCGAAGCAGATAAGGATCGGGAGCTTATAGGACCCAAGATATTTGATGAGCCGACCAATCGTCCCCTTAAAATCCGACGCCTTCTCCCCGGGCATCATCATGCCGTGTCCGCCGAAACCGCCCGGCCCGCGGGGAGGCGACGGATTTGATTCTTTGCGACTCTTTTGTTCACTCATGCGAGTTCCTCCTTTGAGAGCTGGGAAAGCGCAATCTCCCGGTAGGTTTCACAGGTCTCCATCAGCTCGTCGTGCCGGCCTATCCCGGCAATCCGCCCTTCCTCCAGCACAAGGATCTGGTCTGCGCCCATAATCGAAGAAATTCGCTGGGCAATCAGGATCACGGTGCTGTCTCCGGTTTCGGAATTCAGCGCCTTGCGCACCAGGGAGTCCGTCTTGAAGTCGAGCGCGGAAAAGCTGTCGTCGAAGATCAGAATTTCCGGCTTTTTCACAAGCGCGCGGGCAATCGAGAGCCGCTGCCTCTGGCCGCCCGAAACATTTTTGCCGCCCTGGGCGATCTCCGTTTCGAAGCCTTTTGGCTTCGATGCAAGGAACTCCATGGACTGCGAGATTTCGGCGGCTTTTTGAAGAGTATCTCCCGATGCATGTTCATCCGCATATTTCAGATTGCTTTCGACCGTTCCCTGAAAGAGGGACGACTTCTGTGGAACATACCCGATCCGTTCGCGCAGCGCATGCTGCGAAACTTTGCGCACGTCGATTCCGTCCACCAGGACTTTTCCTTCCGTCACATCGTAAAAACGCGGAATCAGGTTGACCAGGGTGGTTTTGCCCGAACCCGCGGACCCGATGATCGCGGTCGTTTGTCCGGGCAGGGCGGTGAAGCTGATATCGCTTAACGCATCCCGTTCCGCCCCATGGTAACGGAAATGGACATTTTTGAATTCGACCGTTCCCTTTTGAGATGCGGCGAATGCTTCCGGCCGCTCCGGGTCTTTGACGGAAAGGTCGGTGTCGATCACCTCGGCAATGCGCCGCGCCGAGACGGAAGCTCTCGGGAGCATGATAAACAGCACCGAGATCATGATGAAGGCCGAAAAAATCTGCATGGCGTACTGCATGAACGCCATCATATCGCCGACCTGCATGTCTGATTGGGCGATCTGGTGCCCGCCTACCCAGACGATCAGCAGGGACATCCCGTTCATGATCAGGGTAAGGGCGGGCATTAAAGTCGCCATCGCCCGGTTGACAAACAGATTGGTTTTTGTAATGTCGGAATTGACGCCGTCGAAGCGCTTTTCCTCAAACTTCTGCGTATTGAACGCGCGGATGACCAGCATGCCCGAAAGACTTTCCCTTGTCACAAGGTTCAGTTTGTCGGTGAGCTTCTGCACGAGTTCAAACTTTGGCAGGCAGAAAGAAAACAGCGTGAGGATTATGCCGACGAGAATAATCACCGCGACTGCGATCATCCAGGACATGGAGGTGCTCTTTTGCAGCGCCATGACAGCGCCCCCCACGCCGATCAGCGGCGCATAGATCATCATCCGGATGACCATGAAAACCACCGTCTGGATCTGCGTGACGTCGTTGGTGGTGCGGGTAATCAGGGATGAGGTGGAGAACCGGTCGAATTCTCGGCTGGAGAAGCTCTCGACCTTGGTAAAGACCTGCCTGCGGAGATCCATCGAGAAGCCGGCCGAAACCCTCGCGCCGATCATCTCCACCAGCACGGTGCAGGCTGCGGAAAGCAGGGCGAACAGCAGCATCCACAAGCCGGTTCGGGTGATGGTTCCGCTTTGGATTTTGTCCGTGTCCATGCCGATCGCCTGATATTCCGTCTTTACCGATAAAACGGCAGACTGGGTGATCGCGGAATCTGTCATGACACCTATTTTCTGATTGATCTGCGCCCGCATCGGTTCAAGCTGCGAAGCGGGCAGCTTTTGGAGCAGGCCGTACAGATCCGTCCCTTTTGGGATTGTCGTTCCGCCCAGGCTCATCGGCCCGCTTTCAGCCTGCGCCGCGAGCTTGTCGACGAGCGATACCGCCACGAAAGCCTTGCCCAGAACGGAATTGAGCCTGTTATTTTCGGCGTTATCAATGGAATTCAGCTGATAGACGGCCTCTTTGGCAAGAGCGGGGTATTGACTAACGGCCCTGCCGTATGCATCGGTAGAAAGTGCTGAGCGGTCAAGCAACGTGTAATCGGCGAGCACTTCTTTTTTCTCGTTTGCGTTCATAAACAGAGTGAGCTTGTTCATTTCACTCTGACGGATTGCCTGCGGGACTGCGTTGACGATTCCGCCCTGCTGGATTCCCTGATTGACGATATCGGACATGTAATTCGGCAGGGAAAGATCACAGACCACCTGAATGCCGAGCAGCATGACTGCAATGAGAATCAGGGCGGCATAGGGCTTCAAATATTTAACGAGTTTCAGCACGGAGGAATCCTCCTCTTTTTAGATGTTCCGACGAAGGCGGCGAGTGTTGGGAAAATTTGATTTTTCATAAATACCCCTTATTTGCGCCTCTTGAAGCGGCCGTCCCGACCTCCGTGGAAGTCGTCAAAGCCGCCGTGCGGATCAAAACCCCGCATCATGAAGCCGGCTTGCCGCATGGCGGCAAATCGTTCAAACCTTTCATCCCCCATGCGTTCCCGTGCTTCGCGCATCCACCACTCGCGCTCGTCTTCATCCATTTCTTCTCCCAGATTGGCTTCGATCGAGTGGATGACCCGATCCAGATAAGCTCCGAATGCCTTCTGCTCCTCTTCCGAAAGGCAATTGAAAATTGCGTCGGGATTCCATTCCTGCTGCTGTTCGTTTTTTCCCTTTTCAGTCAGTTTGACAAGCATCACACGCTTATCGGTTTCGGATGGCTCGCGCTTAATGTAGCCGGCCTTTTCCATCTTGGACAACAATTCATTGAGAGAAGAAATGCGGATACCCAGCAGATACGACAAATCCTTGGTAGAGATGCCGTCCTGCATTTTCAAAATCGCGATCAGCCTGCCCTGCCCACGCGTGGGGTCGGCCATGGGGCCTCTTTCCGCATATGCGCGCAGATGGTGCTTGTGCAGCAATCTCATCAGTCTTCCCAGTTTTTCATATAATTCTGAATTCGTCTCGTTCATCGAGAATTCCTCCTTGCGTTTTCTGCCGTATTGTAAAGTTAAATGAAAGTTGAGGACTCGTCAGCCCTTCTGGTACAATGGTTTTGACACAAAACAATGTACTCCCGAAAGGAGACGAGTCCTCATGACAAAATCATACCAGATTTGCTGTCC
>NZ_VWXL01000024.1 GCF_009746625.1 Caproicibacter fermentans | reverse complement strand
GAAAAACAGAAAATGATTGATTTTTCAGCTTCGCTTTACGGCGGAGCTTAGCATTGCTATTCCTATTTCGACGATTTGTCTCGCAAAGTTTTCAACAAAAGCTTCGTATTTAGATCACTTTTCAACACCCCCTTTGGCATACTGCTTATTTGGTTTATAGATTCTGTGTGAAATCAGCAAGGCCTTTGCGCTCAGTTTTCAGTCCATTACTGAGCTTTAAGGCTTTTTCCCAAGTCTTATCGGTTTCGTATTTCAGAAATTCAAACAGCGGTTTCAGTTCTTCGTCCTCGTCGTATTTCTGCAGGCATTCATAGTACAGGCTTTTGTCTTCATTGTAAACAATCATCGGCGGGTGATCATGAGTCATCAGATAATAATTCAGGAGAGTCCTGCCCACGCGCCCGTTTCCGTCCGCGAAAGGATGGATAAATTCAAATTTTGCGTGAAGGTAGGCGGCCGCTTTGAGGATATCCTGCCCATCATACGCCTCAACTTCCTCAAGCAGTTCCCGCACATCGCTCTCAACATTCTCAGCCGCTGAACCGACTTCATGGACGCCGGTAACGTAATCGTGCTTTTTAAAGCTGCCGGGACACTCGCCATTCTTTACATAGCGGTGCTCGTCGTAGGTTCCGCCCGTGAGAATCCGGTGGATTTCTAGAATTAATTCTAAGCTCAGCGGTTCTTTTTTCACAATTTTATCTTTTAGAAACTCATAACAGAGCTTCTGATTCTGCTGTTCAAACAGCGTGCGGGGGCTTCCGGTATAGTTGGACACTTTTCCGTTTTCAAAGATTTCCCGCGTGTCATGATAGGTGATTTCTTCATTTTCGATCTTCCCGGAGTGAAACGCAAACAAAATCCGGAAGCTGTCCAGATGCTGATCCAACTCAGCCGCGGAGGTAATGGAGAAGGATTTCCAAAGGCGGACTGTCTGATCATACTGTTCCAAAAGCACCGCTCCTTTCCGTGTGGTTTTTTATATTATACCACATTTTTCTTTCAATCAAACTTTGTTTTTTCTCTGCCGGAACACCGCGGAGTGATTTTATGGAAGAAATCCTCTCGGATTGACCGCCTTGCCACTGACCCGTACCTCAAAATGCAGATGCCTTCCCGTACTGCGTCCGGTGCTTCCGGATAACGCGATGATGTCATCAGCTTTGACGGGACGTCCCGCCGAAGTGAGTATTCTGGAACAGTGGCCGTATAATGTAACAATTCCACCGCCGTGGTCGATCATCACATAATAGCCATAACCTCCGGCGTTTATACGCGGTTTTCAGCACGGTTCCATCCTTTGCCGCACGCACAGGGGTACCGGTTGGCACCCCGAGGTCAAGTCCTTTGTGGTAACTGTATGATCCGTTAATGGGATCGATACGGCCGCCGAATTCAGAGGTGACAATCGACCGCCAGCTGCTTCCGATCGGAGAAATCATTCCCTTCATGGAAGGAGACTGAGAAACAGAAGCATCGGAAGTATCTATCGCTGTGGTGCCCAACATCTTCTGATAAATTTTCTCTGAATTGAACTTCTCCTGATCAGAAACGGATCTTCCGAGCAGTTTTTCAAGCTTCGCGCAAACCAGATTGAAATCTGTGATTGGAACTGCCACCGTGCGGATTTCCTTCTTCTTTACACCATCTTTTTTGGAACCCGTATGGGTTCGTTTCTCATACCGGACAAAGCAAGAGACAAAATCCCGCGCTGCCGGGCTTGAGATAAGGAAAGGGCGCACATGATAATAAGGACGCCAAGGATCATGTGAAGAAATCCGTGAAAGGGGCCCGCACACCTTGGCAGGTATACCCGTTTCAACAGCTGGGATGTAAAGCACCCCGTACAGTTTACCAAAAAGCCGTGGAAGCATTTTGGCGTAAAGGGCAGCCTGAAAAACTGTGTTTTGTTTACGGTATCCCACTCCCTGTTTTTTATCCTATTCTATCGTGCAACGGTTGGTGTGGCGCTAACCGAGCTGCTGGCCAGGGTGAATTTTTGAGTAAGCACCCGTTTCCTTATAAAATCCTTAAAAACGGCTGTTACAATAGCAGTAGAGTGTATTCGAAAACCATTTTGTTTCATATGAGTATTCAAGCCATTTATAAGTTTACCTACTTAAAATCATGATAAAAGCGCAGCAGAATAACCTCTTTTTGTTCGTCTGGCAATTCATTCAGGGCTAACTTAACAGGATCGGTCGTTTCAATTTGATTTCCCATCGTGTTCTTGTATGTATAGTTTTCCATTTCTACATCTTCTAAAGAAATAGGTTTTTTCACTTGCATTGCGTTGATGCACAGATTGTGTGCAATCGTGTAAAGATACGTTTTTACTTTGCTTCTTTGAACATAGTTGTCAAAATTGCGGCAGAAATGCAAAAACACCTCCTGCGTGATATCCTGAGCGTCGTCCTGATTGCCAATCTTCCGATAGCAGTAGGAGTAGACATACTCATAATACTTTTGAATCAGTTGTTCCAGCGCAGTTGTATCACCAGATTTTATGCGCTGAATCAATGCCTCGTCTTCCACTGCCTCACTTCCTTTTACCCTTCACTTATATTAAACAGTTCAACTCGCTAAAAAGTCAGGATTTTTCAAAAAAAATTTTTAATAAGGTAAGAAATAGCTTTTTTTATTTGAGTCGAGACCGCCTTTTATGCTAATACTGTTCTCCCTTGAATGCAACCTTATCATCTATGAAGGTTTGCGTCTTATATTACAGAATAAATTACCTCTGGAGCAAAGAAGATTTGAGAATTGTTTTCGGCGCGACTGACCATTGTATTTTTTATTAGTCCATCTGTCCTTTTCTGCGACTTGCATATTCATGATTCATGATCTTTTCAATGAGCCGCTGGGCAGCATGGATTTCCCACGCTGTTTCAGGGGTCAAACTCATTGTAGTTATCCCGCAAATATAATTATCCCGAAAGTGGCTGAAAAGCGCACACCGGTGAGCATTTTCGGACAAATCTTTCGGGATAACTTTTTCCCATCAGACTGTGTTTTCTGCCTGTCCGTTTGGAAAGATGCTTGCAAAATTGCGGGATAACTTTTTTTAGCGCAGACCGTAAAGGCGCTTCAGAATTTCTTCGTCATTCACCGTATACTTCGGAACTTCAACGCCGCCGGTAACCTTTCCTCCCATGGATTTTTCAATGCCTGTCGTTTCTGCTCCGTATCGGCGTGCGCGTAAATCAAAGAGGTCTCAAGATTGGCGTGGCCAAGCCACTGGGAGATAAGCGTCAAATCCATTCCGCGCCGGTATAAATGCATTGCCCTGCTGTGCCTGAACAAATGCGGATGGACATTATCCGGTATGGATGGACAGTCGCTTTTTGCTTCTACAGCATATTGCCTGAGAAAGTACCTGACCGTATCGTCGGACATCGGCAGCCTTTGCCCTCTGCGCTCCACAAAGAAAAGCGTTTCTTGAGAATAGATACTTTCTCCCGGGTGAAATACAAATATAATTATTAAAATGCTGCATAGTTTCCGGCATCAAAGGCACAGTGCGAACCTTGGAACCCTTACCGAGCAATGTCGCCGTGGGAGTAGCGCCGGGTCGGATATCGCAGATGCGCAGATCAAGCATCTCCTGAATTCTGGCGGCGGTATCGTACATTAAAATCATAAAGAACTGGTCGCGAAGGCCCTTTCGTGTTTGTGTGTCCAGCTGTTTCAGCAAAGCCTCAACCGCAACCTCATCCATATAGTCCACGCCCGCATACTTGTCCTGCTTTTGAATTGGAATCTTTGTGAGCGCCGCCGAATAAGTGACATTCTCCGGCGCACAGGCAGAAGCATAGGCAAAGAAGGCTCGGATACATGCCAATCTATGGTTTCTTGTATTGGCACAGCATTTCTTTTCTGCTGTCAGCCAATCAAGGAACGAAGACACCGCTTCGGCATCCAGCATTTCAAATGTAAGCGACGCTATCGGGATACCGTTTTTCTTTGTAATATAATCGAAAAGCTGTTCCATCGCTGTTCTGTACGCCAACCAGCCTGAACAGCGTTTCATCCTTTACTCGTCCCACAATTCCACCTCCGGTATCATCCTGCCCAGTGCGTCCCAGTCAATTCCTGCGAATTTTACAAGGTTTTCAGGCAGCAGATGAATATAGTAGGCTGTGGCGGCGAGCTCCTTGTGTCCCATATAGGTACGGAGATACGGTAGACGAGAGTAGAGATCCTTACCCTCATCCAGCCAGCGGTGCAGCGCGGCGGAAGCGAAACGATGACGAAGATCATAAACTCTCACGGGCAGCAGCGTATCCGGTCAACGTCGTTGTTAGCGGCAGCAAAAAAATCTTTGAACTTGCCTTGAAGCCATGACGCAGAATACGGTCGTCCGGTTTTGTTCGGGAAAAAATATTCGCTGTCTGGAAACGCGGCGTTCCGGAGTTTCGCATAGTCGGTTGCCAGCCGGCGCATATCGTCGGACATGACCACGATGCGGTCTTTGTTTTTCTTCGTTTCCGTAATCAGTATTTCTCCGGTTTGCAGATTGATGGAGCTTCTGCGCAGCTCGCGTCCTTCATTGGGGCGCAGCCCGCAAGTATAGATTAAGCGAAAGATCACGGACAGAAGATATGACTGGAACGAGTCCCGGATTTTCGTGCAGTCAATTTCATAGAATACTTCGGCAAGCTCCTTGTCTGTAAATATATATGGCAAAAACGACGCCTTTCCTCCGGCATATTTGTTTGGAAGCACATATGCTTCTTCTCCGATGGATGTAAGGTATCCGGCAAAACCTCGTATGAAACAGGCTCTCCCGTGGAAGCCGGAGGCATTGCGGGCATTTACCCATTGCATTGCCAAATCCTTTGTAAGAATAGTATCGGATGGGAAATGCTGCGAACAATATTTGTCAAAGCTCATAGCCTGTCCCAAATATGTATTGTGTGAATATCCAAGAGCCGCTTTGAACTCAAGCATATCCTCAAGCCTGTCGGCAAAGCAACCAGAAAAAGTATTGCTCACATGACCACCCCCTCGCGAGCCAAGGGGATGGCGCTGAAATCCAGCGCGCGCTCCTTTAGATTCTGGCCGTCCAACGACAAGTATTGTTTTACGGATTCCATGCTTTGATGCCCAAGAATCTGAGCAATCGTCGTTACCGGGACACCGGAGACAATCAGATTTTTAGCCAGATGCCGCCGCAAACTGTCCACCGCTCTCAGCCCTGTCGTAGCACCCAGACTTATGATGGCAGCGTCACGCTTTCCCATAACCGTTTTTGTATTGATTTGCGCCATAATCCGCACAAGCGCGTCATCGGTAATATATCCTTTGATGCGAGCTTTACGTGGAATCGGGTACGACAGAAGCTCTATACAGTCAGGTGCAGCTTCGCCGTTTTCCTGAAGGAAAATGTGAAATTGACGGATATAGCAGAGCAAATTATGCAGGCTGCCGTCAGACTTATCTTTATGTCTTTAGAGGTTTGACTTTCGTCGAAATCCACTATATCATGTAAATTATGTTCTGTTTTGGATAAATACGGATGCCGAAATGGACATTGCTTGATAGTGACCAAATGATATGAAAGCGGGGGAAAGCATGTTCCGATTCCCGAAAGCCAGCAGAAAAAACAACGAAAGTGAAGATTTGAAAAAATTATATAATCAGATTGCAAATTACTGTCGTAAGAATCTGATCGATGCAGCATCCGCCGAAGAATGTACGCAAGAGGTCTTTGCGGTTTATTTCGAAAAAGCCTCCCAGATGGAAATTCGTGATCCCAGAGCATGGCTGTTTCGAACGGCTGACAATTATTTGCATAGGTTCAACCAGAAATTCCAACAGGAAAAGCAAGAGATTTTTCCCTTACCTAATCTGGAAGATGATGCTGAGGATATGGAGGACATCAGATTTGCGTATGAACAGGACTTTGATCGCTTTTTGGAGGAAAGCGTTGACATTGGCAAAGAAGTGAATCGAATTCTGTCCGGATTAAGCCATAAGGAACAGACTTTATATCATCAGTATTATAAAGAGAATATGTCCATAAAAGAATTGATGGAACTCTATCAAGTTTCCTCTACGGCAATGAAAGCAAAACTGTACCGGTTAAAACAACACATCCTTAAATGTGTCCAAAAGTTGCAGCAGTGAATTTTGATGGTGTTAGTGCACAGTTTTCAATTTAAAATTTAGTTATTGATACAAATTTCTATTTTTTATAAAATTTTATGCGCATCCTTTCCCATTTTTCGTGACTACAAAGTAGGAGGGTTTTTATGAGGTGCGACAATGAGGATATAAGGATCATTAAAAAAATCTTGTCGGAAGAAAAACTAGACGGCAAAGAAAAGATAAATGAACTGCGCGCCCAAATATACGCGGAACTGCACAAGCCGGATGATGAAATGGACTGTGATCTGATTGATGAAAACATCAGGACGCTCTTTTTGCTGGAAGGCGGAGAGTATGATGATCATGTCGATGCGGAGGCAGGATTAAAAAAGGCCCGAAAAATGGCTGAAGAAAGGGCAAAAGCAGCTCAGCCAAAGCTAAAGAGAGTTATGCAAAATAGATTTATGAAACCGGTCTTGGCGGCGTGTCTTACCCTCGTCTTTTTGTTTTCCGCCAATGCGATTGTTGCCCACGCGACCGGAAACAGCCTGCTCGACAGCGTTGTGAAGTTCGGAAGAAATTATATCAGCTTTGATTTCACACAGAGTAACGGCAGGACAGCTTCTGGACAAGAAACGGTAAGTGAAAATGATGCATTATATCAGGAGTTAGTAAAAAAATGCAAGGAGTTTGACCTGTCCCCTCTGTTGCCAAAATCATTGCCGCAGGATTTTAAAATTTTGAACTTTGGGCAGCAAAACTTCAAAATCAAAAAGAATCTTTCTATTGATTTGGGAAACAACTCCGATTTGATCACAATAAACGTCGATTACTATTACGACAGGAATAATATATCAATCGTGAAAGCTCCGGAAACTTCGGATTACGATAAATTAGACATACATGGAATAGATGTTTATCTGATGAAAAAATCAGACACCTATGTCTCGGTATTTAATGATGGGAATTACGTTTATAACGTCAACTCGAGCCTTCCTTATGATGAAACCGAAAAAGTATTGAAGTCGTTTGATTATTAAAATTCTGAAGGAGGAAATCAAGATGTTGAAAAAAATGTCCGCATTATTTCTGTCCCTGCTGCTTGCTTTTTCTGTTCTTTCGGTGAGTCCGGCCTATGCCGCAAGCAAAGGTAGTGAAGGGACGCCCACTTCCGGCGTTCGCTCTGCCGATCCAAATCATGCCGTGGGGCAATACAACACGGTAAACGGAGGGGGAATGTCCCCAAACGCCACCGGCTTAATAGCCACCATTGGCCTTGATCTTTATCGGGGGAGCGGGAATACACTGATTCTCGATGGGACTACGAACGGGACCCAGGTTCTAAATAAAATTGGGTTTCAAGACATTAGCCTGCAAAGATGGCAGAACGGCCAGTGGACCAATGTAAAAGTCTGGAGTACATACAAAAACGACAGTTCCAGCTACAGCTATGAATACAGTACGACAGTCACGCCGGGATATGATTACCGGTTTGTGGCAACACATTATGGGGAACTCGACTGGCTGTTTATTCCTTCCATCGAAACCCATTATAACGAGACAAGCTATCTTCATGTCGGATAACTGATTCCAATTTTTGATTTCACTTTCACAGTGTTCTTGTCAGAGCGATTTATTAGTTTTTTAGTTTTCAATAGCGCGCATTGAAATAAATTTACTTTGAAAGCGGTGAGACCTGTGGGCCGGTAAGGGGGTGAGAAATTCCCCAAGTGATTTTCCCGTCCGTTCGCTTGTCAACCACGACCAAGGAGGTTTAAAATGCTGAAATCTAAATCGAAGAAGCTGGTTGCGCTCTGCTGCGTGGTAGCTTTGATGGTAACTTGCGCTGTTCCTGCTTTCGCTGCTGCCGTAAGTTGGTCTACAACTTTCCCAGCTTTCAAAAGTTGGACCGATGTTAAAAGCGGTACAAAATCGACAACCTATGCAGCAAATAATACTGTAGCAGTATCCATAGACAATTATGATTCATATGCCAGCGAAGGGGAGTTTTTTGCCCGCGCGTATTATAACGGCGGTTGGCATGATGTGAGCCAGTCGAAGGCCATTTACGCTTCCCAGGCACAGGATCTCATTTTAAATGATCCATCGGCCACTAATGGCATCACATTAATGCTCGTTGGCAGGAATCAGAATATTAGTGCTTATAACGTTTCTGCAAGAGGTACAGTTGACTTCCATTAAGAGTTAACCGTTCTATCTGACTGGGTAAATAATACCCAGTCGGATACCTTTTAATATTGATAATTATGAAAGCGAGTGGAGGAAGTGTTTCGTAAATTATTAGCTTTGAATCTTAAGTCGATGTTAAAAAGTAGAGAGTTTTTCTTTTCTTTTCTCATTTCACTTCTGATTTTCTTAGTTCCTGCTTGCATTGATGCTATTTTGCTTCAGGGGAGAGACATTGCAACTTTGGCCCCAGCGTGGTGCTATTTTGGTGCAGTTAATCATATTACTGATGTTACTCTCTCTGACTGGACTCAGGTGTATTTTATATTTTTCTTTCCTTTTTTAGCATCTATGGCATATTCATTCTGTGCCTTCGATGATAAACAGGCTGGAATCAATATGTTGATTATTGAACGAAGTGGACGAGACCATTATTATAAATCTCAAGCGATTGTAACGTTTGTCGGTGGTTTTTTGATTGTTCTAATCCCGGAACTATTAAGCGAGCTTGCAATGATGATAGCAGTTCCCCTTCAATCAATCAAAATCACTCCCTATTATCCATTGGAACCGGATTTGCTGTTTAGAAATGTAAATTTCTTTCGAATACTTTGCTATAATTATCCATATCTTTATTATCTCATATATAATATTATTGGTGGAATCTTTGGAGGATTAATTGGTTTATTATCTTATTCTATGTCATTGCATTTAAAAGTCAATCGGTTTTTAGTAATAACTCTTCCGGGCATTATTTATCTTGTTTTAACGCTGTTTTTGAATATCTTTGCTCTTAGTGCAATGAGTCCCAATTTATTAGTCGTTCCGCCAACAAATACAGAAGGTATAAAATTAGAATATATACTCATCTTTGGAGGCGGCCTGATTTTGATTAATTTTCTTGCGGTTTGGAGCAAAATTCATTTGGCAAAGGATGAACTTTAAAGTGATCTAAAAATGCGATTTCACGCAAAGGAAACAAAAATAATAGCAATATTGTTGCTTCTTTATAGTGTCATCGCTTATTTTAACCCTAATATTCTCGCTTTAACTGCATGGGGAGAAAATCCTCGCTTCTATTTGGCAAATTATGCTGGATTCTTTTTCTGGTTCGCAACGTTATTTATTGTACTTCCTTTATATTCTGTATATTTACAGCCAAATTTTAATTACTTCCAAAATATCAATGTTTTCTATAGATACGGAAGATTAAAAAAATATTGGCATACACGCTTAAGGATTACTCTTCTGGAGAGTGTCCTATTTGTGTCTTATCTGTATTTGCTAATACTGTTGCGTGCAGGATATTTTCATCAGATAAGTCGCTATATTGATAACATAAACTTTTTTTTAAAAAGCTATCTTCTGCAAATATTGGCGTTTTGTTTATTTGCCTTGCTGTATACATTTTTTACTGACATCTTTAACAAATCCATATTAGGATTTGCTTGTGCCTATTTCATATTTGTTTATGATTATATTGCTGTAAATACGGGACTGCCTAAAATCAACATGCTTTGTGCAATCTCTTTTCGCCCCGAAGACTTGCCCATTTATTGGCCTCTTTTCATTATGATAGCAGCTCTCATTATATTATTCGCTGTTTTAGGTATGGCCCTTCTGAAACGGAGGGATAATTATTGGAAGGCGGATCTAAAATGAAGCTAAGACGATTAAATCATCTTTTATATCGGTATATTCTTATTAGCTTTGTTTTTCTAATATTATATTTGCCAAATATTTTCTTATGTAGAACGCAAAATTTAAACTTAGAAACTTACTACTTGCTGAATTTTGGTGGCTTTTATCTCTCAAAATCCTTTGATATTGTAGAAGTTATAAAGTTTTTAGTACCTAATCTATTTATCATTTATATGTTTTCAGAAATTATGCGTTCGGAATGTATCATCAATTATGTTTATGTATTTATCAGAACTTCAAAAAAACAAAAATGGCTTTTTCAAATAACTATAAGGTTATTCATTTATATTGCTACTTTGTACATTTGGCTCTTTTTACTCACATTGATCATTGGAAAATTTGCAGGGCTTCCATTAGAATTAGATTCCTTTTTTAAAATGATTTTACCTCTATATTTTCTTAACGTACTAACTATATTTGAATTCGTGTTTCTCCAGAATATCTTATCTATGAAGAACGGAAGCGCGTTAGCATTTATATTGATTGTTATCCTTTATGCGATCCCTCTGATTGCGGTTTCTCTTCTGCAACAAATTTTTAGTTTAAATATAATTTTATATTTTATTTTACCCGCTAATCAAATGTATCTTTGGCACGCAGATCGTATCAATATAAGTGAAGCGGAAAGTTTTTTTTCAAGTCCGTTATCGGGCTTTTTTCTGCTAAATTCTTTACTCATCCTATTTGGTTTCATTGTCGTTAGTTATCATATTTATAGATATCGCTTTATCAGGAAAGATATGATTGAACTTATAAAGGAATAAGATTAAAGGAGTGGAAGCTGATGAACGCAGTTGAAATCAGTAATATGTCAAAGGTCATTAAAGGAAAAACTATTTTATCGCATATCAACCTTTCTTTGGAACAAGGAGAGGGGTACGGACTATATGGGCATAACGGCTCAGGGAAATCGATGCTTCTGCGGTCGATTGCCGGGCTGATTCATCCAACAGAAGGAATAATTAAAGTGTTTGATAAAGAAATCGGAAAAGAAATTTCTTTTCCTGAAAGTCTTGGCTTAATCATTGAATCAGTCGGTTTTTGGCCTTACTATACCGGTTTCGAGAATCTAAAAACTTTGGCATCAATTAAGGGTCTAATCTCTGATGCGGAAATTAAACATTCTATAAAAAGGGTTGGACTTGACCCTGATGATAAGCGTACTTACAGGAAATATTCGCTCGGGATGAAACAGCGGCTCGGCATCGCACAAGCGATCATGGAAAGACCGGATCTGATCCTTTTGGATGAACCCACCAACGCCCTTGATGAAGATGGAGTTGAATTGGTACGAACAGTAGTGCGAGAAGAAATCGACAGGGGCGCTACAGTAGTGATTGCCAGCCATAATAAGGATGACCTCTCTCTATTATGCAGCAAATTTTTCAAAATGAATGACGGAATTTTAAAAGAAACGGAGGGTGCTCAATAAAATGAAGAAGGGATATTATATCATTCCAGTGGTACTTGTCATTTTTTGTCTCTTGACAGCTATGACAACAAGAATGTCCTATCGGAATGATTTGATGGAACGAATTCAGAGTTATAATTATCAATCAAATGACGAATTACAGAATGTTTTTGATTCAAAAAAATTCCATTCCCCGGACGATCTAATTCAGCAGGCCGACGCGATTATAAAATGTCAATTTTCGGGTAATCGACAAATTACGGATGAGGCTTTTTATACACCGGTTCTTGTATCTGACGTTTATAAAGGGAATAGTGAACTGAAAGGGAAAACCCTTACGATTGTTGAAACAATTAATGTAATTGAAAACTACAAAATCACGCCGAATTATTTTCTCCTTACAAGTAAGGGCTTTTATATTCCTCTACAGAAAGGCGAAGATTATATCCTTTTAATAAAAAAATTGCCACTTAATAAAGCGAGAAAATCTGGTACATTTTTAGATTCACAATATTATCCGGTGAGTCAAACTGCATTTGGGATATATCGAATATCAGACACTAAGCAGACAGAACTGATTAATATTGAGAAAGATAATATCCCCTTTAGTCAATTATCCGGGTTCGATTTATTTGCATCAAAGCAGGAACAATTAGATACTTATTATCAATATAAGCAACAAATTTTCAAAGCGATAGGCATATGATATATATGAAATAATTATTAAAGAGGTATGCTGTTCATCGCCCCAATCCCTCCAGCCGCTCTAAAAAAGCGTAGAAAGGATTGTACTCTCTATACTGATATTGCTTATAGTTGTGCTCTTAACCCTTGTGATTGCCCTGCTGGACGGAAAAATTAAATTTTTAGCCAATCAAAACAATACCTGAGCGTCTAATTGCTGTTTATGCACTTGAGTAATTGGATGATTTGCATCAACGTTACAATAGTCCACATTGATACTAGCAATGCATCCATCCGAATTGATTCACGCCGTAATACTATCAGAAACGTCCTGATCAACTTTTCTTAACATGAGAATATGATAGCATCCACGGGTAAACGAATTTTTATCGACTATAAAGTTATCGCTATTAGGAACCGTATTCTTTATAGCGTTTTGAAGCAGATCAACCGGATCAATTTTTTGCGAGTCTGAAGAGGATATTTTGTTATTCGCTTTTGAACTGCCTTCCCAAAACGTGGTCAGTCGATTTTGACTGTCCATCATATAAACATTCTTGTGAGAATCCTGATAGATGAAAACATGGAACCTGATTGCCATAGTAAAAGGAGGTATCAGAAAAAAGACGACCACCGCCAATCTTGTGGTCTCCGAGTCCGCATAAACTATTTGAATCGGGGCATCATCCGATTGACATTATGTCGGCATACCGATATAATAAGGTTGAGGTGATTACCTTGAGCGTCAATGAAATTTTATCGCAGCGCGGCATGACAAAATATAAGCTGGCTAAAATGAGCGGCGTTCCATACACGACGGTTAACGATATTTGCAGTGGAAAGACGAGAATCGGAAATTGTTCCGCAGAAACACTTTACAAACTCTCGCAGTCACTCGGCGTCACAATGGAACAGCTTATGAGAAAAGGGGGCGCAGAAATGGAATACCGGGACACATTCGATGTTTTCAAAAGCAATATCTGCCATCAGGTCAAGGACACGGGCGATCTCGATTTTATCATCCATACGTTGAAATCCGGGCTGATCAGGAAATATTACGATCAAAAGTGGTATCCCGAAAGCCTCTATCTGCTGGCTATGGTAGATTATCTGAGCCGTGAAAACGACCTTCCTCTTTGCCAGGAATATAATGACATCCGCGCACACAGACTAGCTGAGCCGCTGTTTCCGTTGAGTGTGGTCATGGCCGACGACATCACAAGGAGCAACAAGTGGAAGGCCGAGAGCATCCGCGACGCAATACCGGAATTTATACGCTTCAATATCGTAGAAGGTGAGATTCGGAATGTCATCTGACACACATTTTACACGGGAAAATCTGGATTTCTATTTAAGAGAGCTGGCAAAGGAGTACAGAAAACTCGGCGGTAAAAACATGCCTGCCGAAGTGATTCTGATTGCGGCGCGTCCATCTTGGCTAATTATGGCTTCCGAAATATGACCTATGATATGGACGCCATTATTTCGGCATCTTCCGCCATCAAAGACGCCATCAATCATGTGGGAGACAAGTATGAGCTTCCGAATGGCTGGCTGAATACCGATTTTGTAAGGACAAAATCCTACACGCCGAAGCTGATTGAATTTTCCGTTTACTATAAAACTTTTTCCGGCGTTCTCACCGTGAGGACGGTTTCCGCAGAATATCTGATCGCCATGAAACTAAAATCCGGCAGAAGGTATAAAAACGACATCTCCGATGTGGTGGGAATTGTCAGCGAGCATAACGCCAAAGGAAAGCCTCTAACTTTCGCTCAGATTGACAAAGCGGTCCGTGATCTCTATGGTTCATGGGATGGAATTCCCGCCGAACTGAAAAATTTGGTTACATTCGTTTTGGAGCAGCCGGATAAACCAGCTCTATATGAACGATACAGAGGATTGGAAAAACAGTCTAAAGATATTCTGCTGGAATTTGAGCAAAATCATCCGGATGTTGCAAACGAAAACAATGTAAATGCCATCCTCGAAAAGGCGCTGCGGAAAAAGCAATCGAAGGACGAACCGGAGAGGTAAAACAAGACTCAAACCATTAAGTCAACGGACGTGGACAGATTGAGCAAGGTATAGTCGGAGGTAACGCCCGCTTCATCGATTATCGACTGTATTTGCGTCATTGACTGCGCTGGATTTTCTGACCAGAAGGTCAGGCCAAACTTTTCAGGCGCATTCCAGTGTGTCAAATTGCGGTTTCATCTGCCATGGGGCAACCACTACAAAATAATAAGTGGGTGTCGAATCCCTGGGCAGGAGGTCTAACGGATAGCTATCTACAAAGGTGGTGCTGATCGTTTTCGCCTGTTCTTCGGAGGCCGAAGCAAGCGTAAAATCCATAGATTGGTTTGTGAAATAAGTCGTATGCTCGATTGTATTCATTCCTACAATAAGGACCTTTGCGTCCTGTCCGGTATATTCCGCTGTGGGCAGACCAAGACTTTTGATAAAATCGTAATAGATGTTATCCTCAACAAACTGAACATCCAACGGCAATTTCAAAGTTTTCTCTGTGCTTTTATCGCCTACAGACTCCCGGTAAGTGCTCACAAAATCACTTGGAAGATCGCTTGTCGTGCAGGAATAGGTCAGATCCGCCTGATAGGTGCTTTTATAAACGCCGTCAGCGGTTTTCAGTTTGTCATATAGCTGCGACAGTTCTTTTTCCTGCATATTTTGTGTAGCAAACGAGATATCGCCGTCCATTTCCACGGTGTATTCTTTTGCAAGCTGTTTCAACGTGGTTCCAAAAGCACTTCCCGACACAAACAGCACGACGCTTAAAGTAAGAGATAACACAACGCTGCGATAGCGCTTTTTGTTTCTCCTGAAATTCTTTAATGCGAGCGTTCCCTCCAGACCGTAAATACACTGTACAGTTTTTGACGTTTTGACAGCCTTCGATTCGGTTTTGATCTCGTTAGTTTGGCGAATACATTCCATCACGGGAGTGGCAACAGCCTTCTTGGCTGGAATATAGGCTGAGATCAAAATTGTGATCAAGCTTACCACCGCCGCCACAACCAGTGCGGGGGCAGATACCGACAGGGTCAAGGGCACCGTGCTGCTGATAATCGTACTGAAATTATTTGCAACAATAGGAAGTATCAGTTTAATACTGCCTATGCCGACCAGAACACCAATCGGTATTCCAACCACACTAATGCAAAGGCCCTCAAACAGCACCGAATTCCGCAGTTGTTTGGCAGCGGCCCCTACCGACATAAGAATGCCAAACTGGTGTGTGCGTTCGTTCAGCGAGATATTGAAGGAGTTGTAAATCAGAAAAATTGAGCCTATCATAATGATGGCGACCAAAATACCACCGACCGAATACAGCAGGGTATTGAACAGTTTATTATCTGAAACACCCATGAAGCGCAGCACATCATCGTTAAGGACGTAAGTTTGGCTTTCGGCTACACTATTAACGTAAGTCTTGACATTGCGCGGATTTTTAAGCGTGACAAACAGGCTGAAGCTGTCTGCCTTATCTGTTGTGTCTGCTTTTGTTATCAGGGTATATCCCGGAGCGGATGGTTCTTCAAATCCCGGTCGGTCGCAGATACCCACAACCGTGTAGGTTTTCTTCGTCACAGGTACCAGCGTTTCCTCCCCGGTGCGATAGGAATCGTGCTGGGTGAGTGCTTTACCACCTGCCTCGCGGTTCCCGACCGCAAGGGTAAGGGTATCGCCCACCGAAATCTTAACGCCGGCCTTGGCTGCAATGTGGGACGGGACAAGAACTTCGCTGCTGTTTTTCGGTAGCCTGCCGGAAATCAGGGTGATGGGCAGGGTGTCAAAGGTTTCGTTATTGAAACCGGCAATAAAAAGATAGGGCTTTTCTGAGCTTTTTGCTCCGTCAAGTTTTGCGTAGCCGATATTCTCGAACGTCGCGGTGCTTGCAACTTTGTCGTTACTTGCCTGCTTTGCTGCGAAAGAAGAATTCACATCCTCAAATTCAACATGCCAGTCACCGTATTTCGCAATTGAGCCGTTTATCAGATAATTTAACAGAGAAGTACCAAAGGTGGCGACTGCCGTAATCATAGCGGCTGACAGAACAACGCCGACGATTGTTACAAGTGTTCGTGTGCGGTTCTTTTTCAGTCCTTGCAGGGCGACTTTATTAAAGATATTCATTATCGTGCCGCCTGTCTGTCGTCCCGCACTACTTTGCCATCTGCGATGGTAATAATGCGGTCTGCCTGCAAGGCGATATTTTCATCGTGTGTGACGAGAAGCAGAGTCTGTCCATATTTTCTATTGCTTTCTTTCAGCAGTTTGATAATTTCATGCCCATTCTGGCTATCAAGACTGCCGGTTGGTTCATCGGCCAGCATAACTGCCGGAGCGTTCATCAAAGCGCGCCCGATGGCCACCGTTGTTGCTGACCGCCTGAAAGCTGATTGGGAAGATGCGTTTTGCGGTCTTGCAGCCCAAGCAGATTGAGCAGGTCATTCAGCCGTTCCTCGTTGACTTTGCGCTTGTCCATCAGAATCGGCAGGGTGATGTTTTCAACCACATTCAGCGTGGAAATAAGGTTGTGAAACTGGTAAATCAGTCCAACCTGCCGTCTGCGAAAAATGGCAAGTTTTTCGTTGCTTTGGCATAAACATCCTGCCCTTCCAGGTACACCTTCCCGCTGGTCGGCACGTCCACACCCGCGATGGCGTGCAGCAAAGTGGATTTGCCGGAACCGGAAGAACCGATAATTGCGGTAAAATCTCCCTTTTCGATTGTAAGCGAAACATGGTCAAGCGCGGTAACTTGATTTTCGTCCTTGCCGTAGACCTTGCATAGGTCGTCAATTTTCAAAAACTCCATTCTGTGAGGTTCCTTTCGTATTGTTTACCCCTATCATAGAACCTTTAACTTACATCTCGGTGACTTTCCGGTGAGAGATTCGTCACTTTGGAAAACGAATGGCAAAGAGCGCGCCGCCTTGCGGATGATTTTTGGCGGTAATCGTCCCGCCCTGCCGGGTAATAATCATTTTACAGAGAGCAAGTCCAATCCCGTATCCTGTCGCGCCTGCATTTTTCCCGCGATAAAACCGGTCAAACAGGTTAGGTAAATCTTCTTTTGTGAAGCCCGCGCCGCTGTCGTGGATGGCAATTTGGGTAAACAATGGATTGTCATCACAAGAGATCTCAATTTTCCCGTTATCGCCCGCGCTTTCCATGCAGTTTTTGAGGATGTTTTGAATTGCTTCCGAAAGCCATCCGGAGTCGCCCTGAATGACAGTCCCTTTCGGCACGTCCGTCTGCAAAGCAATATGGTGTAGCTCCATCGAAATCAAAAACGGGTGAAGCGCGGCGGTTACCAAAGCGTCCACATCGATCCATTCGTTCTGGAACGCTACTATGCCCGCGTCCAGGCGGGATAATTTCAACAATGAAGCAAGCAGCCAATCCATCTGTGCAAACAATTCCTTTGTTTCCCGTATCAATGTTTTCCGTTCACTTTCATCAGGATTGTTCTCTAACAAGGACAGGATAAGGTTTACAGATGTGAGCGGAGTGCGAAGCTGATGAGCGATGTCCGCCAGCGAATCGGCAAGATGTTCTTTTTCTTTTTTCATCGCGTCGTTTTGTTCCCGAATACGCAGCGTCATTTTTTTGATTTCGCTTTGCAGAATGGAAAGTTCGCCCTCGTCCGATTCGCTGATATACAGACGGTCGGCGTTATGAAGCACAAGATCGATTTGATCCGCAATCTGTGCAAGGCTCTTATATCGGGCTTTGGTAAACGCGAAAAACGCTGTTCAAAAGGCGGCGGCAGAAGCGATGGCAAGGATTCCAGCCGCCGCGTTGATGGTAAATCCCAGCGTCACAGCGGTAGCGGCTATTATGAAGAACAAAATGGCAAACAGCCGAAACTCTCTATTCCGAAGCATACCCATCCCCCAATCGATATCCCGTCCCGCGAACAGTCAGAATGATTTGCGGGCTTGCGGGATCGTTCTCTATCTTCTCCCGCAGGCGTTTAATGTACACGGTCAATGTATTGTCGTTGACAAACTCCCCCGCAGCATCCCACAATTCGTCAAGTAACCTGTTTCTTGTGATAATACTTTTGGGATTGTTCAGAAACACCAGCAGCAAGCGGTATTCCAAGGCTGAAAGAAGAACCTCGCGTCCGTCCTTTTCCACCACGCCGCTTGCCAGATCGACATGAAGCCCACAGAATTCAAAAGCTGACGGAGAGCGTCCACTTTTTCGAAGAGCGGTTCCGATTCGTGCGATCAGTTCACGCGGACGAAAAGGCTTGGTGATATAATCATCAGCACCCATGTTCAACCCGGTAACAACACTCGCTTCATCACCGGAAGCCGTCAGAAAGATCACGGGAATATCCTGTGCTTCTTTGATTTCCGTGCAAACCGTAAAGCCATTTCCGTCAGGTAATGAAATATCAATCAGCGCCAGATCAAATTTGTTCCCGGCAAGCGCGGAAAGGGCGTCACTTCGCGTAGGGGCGTGGGTAACTGTAAATCCCTCCGAGCGAAGCAAAAGTACAAGATTCTTGGCGATTTCCTTATCGTCCTCAATCAGAAATATCCGTTTCATTTATTTTCACCATTCTTTACTTTACTGCTCCTATATCATCCGTCAGCCGATTTCTCAGCGTCAACAGGAACAAGCCATGTATTTCCCATTTTTTTAGCTCCCTTAATCCGACCGGCAGAACAATGGTATACGACCATTCTGTCTGTGATTCCCCAATTATTTGCTGCTTCTTTTGTCGTGATATAATCCATGCGCAACGCCTCCATAGTCTCATTATATTTCTTCTGAAAGAAATATGCAAGGTTGCTTATGAAGTTGGATAACTACCAGATGGCATAAGCATGGTATTGTCATTCAGTCGTTTCTATGACTCCACAATGTTCATTTTTGAAATTTTTTTCAGAGGAACACAGGTTGCAATCAGGCAGGCGATAATCGAGAGAAACGCCGCCTCCAAAATTGGCAGAAGTGGGATTGCGACGATCTGTACCGTATCGGTAGCGGCCGCCGATTTTCAAAAAGTTTAAGCTTTTAGGTTGATATTGCAATGCATTAAGCATATAATATAAGCACAATGGATTACAAAGGAGCTGATTTCTATGGCCAATACGACGAATTTCAGCGTCCGCATGGACAGCGATATTAAAAAACAGTGCGAGGCGCTTTACGGCGAACTCGGTATGAATCTCACGACGGCTATCAACGTCTTTTTGAGGCAGTCTCTTCGGTCTGGCGGTTTTCCGTTCGACGTGACGCTAAATACGCCGAACGCCGTTACCCTCGCTGCCATGCAGGAAGGGGAGCGGCTTGCCAAAGACCCCAACGCCAAACGCTACAGTGATGTGGAGGAAGCGTTGAGGGAGTTGAAAAGATGAAACTGGACATCGTTTGGACGTCTCAGTTCAAAAAGGACTACAAGTTAGCGGTGAAGCGCGGGCTGAAAATAGATTTGCTGGACAATATTATCCGTTAGCTTTCTAAATGTCAGCCTTTACCCGAGAAAAACCGCGACCACCTTTTGACCGGAAATTATGTGGGTTACCGGGAATGTCATATTCAAAGCGACTGGCTGCTTGTGTATCGAATTGAGAATGACGTTCTGGTTTTAACGTTGTCCCGCACAGGCTCACACAGTGATTTGTTTGGAGAATGATCAACCATTATAAACGCGAGGGGATGACGGTTTGTCATCCCCTCGCGCTATCGGTCGTATTCCTGCCCCCGATCTCTGGTCCTTTCCGCGCGGGCAAGCTCGTCGGCGGTCTTGCGGATTTTTTCCACGGCCTGAATATCCGTGCGCATGGATTTCATCTGCTGATACAGGGTGCTGTTTTTGGCGGTGAGGCGTTCCGCTTCGGCCTGCCAATGTCTCGGGGTAATCTTTTCGCTGGACGCTTTCAGCTCATCCAGATAACGCACGGCGGCGTCATACAATGCAAGCTCAACACTGTGCGCGTCCTGAAACTTTTCCTGCGCTTTCGGCTTTAGGGTAGCAAGCCGCTGACGGAAAACCTTGTTGTCGGTATACTGCCTCCACATGGAAAGCCGCTTATTCAATTCGTCAATCTGGCGGGCAGTGGCGGCAATCTTGCCGCGCAATCCGTAATATTCCGTCTGCATGGCGGTGACTTTTGCATGAAGCTCCTGCATGGAGGAAATGTCGTTTTCCTGCAAAAAGCTGAACAGGGCGGCGCTCTCCTTCAGCGCCTTTACCTTTCCGTATCTAGTTGTCGGTTTAGTTGCGGCCTGCGCCTGTTGAAGCTGTTCCCAAATGCTTTGCTTTTGCTCCGGCTGAGTTGTCTGTTGTTTCGTCCAGTTGTAAATCCGAGTGATGCGGGCCTTGATCTCTTTGAGAAGCCGGTTCTGCGCGGAGATTTCCCGGTTGATAGTACCTTTCTCAGTGGGGATGCCCCGGCGTTCCATCTGCGTGGCGGCGACGCCCATGTGAACGGTTGGAACTTTCTGTACGCCCTGCCGGGTATAGCTGCGGTTATCGATCCGCTCTGGTCGGCCGATCTGCTCCAGCGCTCGGTTGCAGGCGTCGGCCCACGCTGCCCGCCATACCTCGGCTTTACCTGGATCATTCCAGTCTGTTGTATCGACCCGGTGGCTTTTGAACTCGCCGCCGGGGAGCCGGATACGCTGACCACACCCGTCGAGTTCATACTCCTTCCGGCACTTCGCGCCCCATTCTCCGTTTTCTTTCAGCGGTCGGATGGTGAGCATGATATGCGTGTGAGGATTTCCGCCACCCTTATCATGAATGGAAAAATCCGCGCACATGCCGGAGGCTACAAACGTGTTCAGAACATAGGTGCGGACAAGCGTACTCTGATCTTTTCGGTCAAGCTCTGCCGGAAGCGCAATTTCGATTTCACGAGCGAGTTGAGCGTTACAGCTTTTCTCGATTTTCTCCACGCTGTTCCAGAGAGTGGAACGGTCGGAGAACTCCGGTGGGGCATGGACTGGAAGAAGAATTTCCGAATAAACCACGCCACTTTTTTTCGTAAAGTCGTGGGTAATACCGTCCCATTCGTTTGTGAGCTTTTGCCCGCTACGGTAAGCGGCGGCAGCAACGGCGCTTCGGCCTTGGCTCCGCTTGATAATTTTGATACTGCAATGATAAGATTGCCATAAGCAAAAATCCTTTCAATGGTGATAGGTATAAAAAACGCCCCACGGAAAGGCGTATTCTCCGCAGAGAATAGGACTTTTCCGTGAGGCAAATAAGAGGTTTGGAGGGTGTAGCCCTCCATCGCGCCCGTCAGGGCGCAACGGCCTCGCAGAGCGCACGGCACCCGTCAGGGTGTATAAGTGCGCCATTAGTATAATTACACTAATGGAACGGGACGGCAGTTTAGCGCATTTGCTTCAAAAATGCTTTGACCTGTTCGCCCGTCATGGGGACGATTTCGGGAAACACGCTTTCCAGAATGGCCCCGCGCTCGATCAGGCGATGCATCCGTGCTTTTCTTTCCGCGTCGGCTTTCCGATTCAGCAAAATTTTCTGCCGGTTTTCAAGCTGACGAGTTTCCTCCCGTATGGTTTCCGGCTCTTGTGATGATTGCATTGTATTCAATGTTATTCACTCCATCCATTTTTTCTTTTCAAAGTAATGCCGGAGATTTTTCACACCTTTTCTTACGGAATCGCAAACGCCGCTGCTTTTTACGCCCTCGGCACGGGCAATATCCACCTTCTTCATCCCGAGAATGTAATGCGTATAAACGCGCCTTGCCTGAATGGGTGGCAGATGGTCAAGAGCTTCATAAAGTTGTTGCATTGAAACTTTTTGAATAAGAAGTTCTTCAGGCGACGGCTCCGTGTGAGAATGCTGTTTTCGATGCCGTCGTTGCAATCCAGAGAGTAGTAGGCTTTGTGATACCATGCCCGGTGGTGATAGTTGTCTTCCTGTCGCTTCGCCAACAAAAATGCTTCGGCAATTTCATCGCTGACCTCGACAAAACAATCTTCATTGAGAAACGGATAATATTGCGTAGATTGATGGTGGGCATTATGAAAACCTCCAGACAGCAAGAGGGACAGACAGATTCAACTGCCTGTCCCTCTTGCTTATGTGATAGGGCATAAAACCCTTCACCGGGTTAGCCTGAAAATACGTTCCCGATCACTCTGTCTGCAAAATACATTTCACCTTCCTTCTAACCGCTTCAATGCTTCTCATAATAGCGGACTTGGAACAGCCGCAGATGTTACCAATCTGGGAACATCTGAGCCCTTCTAATGCGTAAAGTAGAAAGCGATAACGCTGTTTTTCCGTGCAGCTTTCCAACGCTGCCGTAATCTCCCGGAGGGTTTCTTTTCGACAGAGCCAATCCTCCGGCATTTCGTAGTAGCTCCTGCTACACTCATGAGCAATAATGTACTCGTCAAACTCGCGTCCGTCCCAATGACGGCGCTGCTCATGAAACAGGTTCTCGGTTTTGTGATCGGCCCGATCAAGATATTTTCCAACTTCAACGGACACTTCCACGGCTGCGTTTTGTCCGTATGCATCATCTTTCAGATATTTGAATCGAGGTTATGTATATGGATAAAATTATAGATTCTGACGGTTCTCAAAAACGCGTGTATTGTCTTTACCGCGTATCGACTCTCGGTCAGGTGGAAAAGGACGACATTCCCATGCAGAAACAGCGCTGCCGCGAATTCGCGGACGCGCAGGGTTGGAAAATTATCAAAGAGTTTTCCGAGAAAGGCGTATCCGGATTCAAGGTATCCGCAAAAGACCGCGACGCCATTCAGCATATCCAGCAGGACGCAGTCGCCAAAAAGTTTGACATTCTGCTGGTGTTCATGTTTGACCGTCTTGGACGGCGCGACGACGAGACGCCCTTTGTGGTCGAATGGTTTGTAAAGAACGGCATTGAGGTCTGGAGCGCGATGGAAGGTCAGCAGCGGTTTGACTCCCATGTGGACAAGCTGATGAACTACATCCGCTACTGGCAAGCCTCCGGCGAAAGTCTGAAGACTTCCGTTCGTGTCAAAACAAGGCTGGGACAACTTACCGAGGAAGGATTATACACTGGCGGTTCCATTCCGTTCGGATACCGACTTATAAAGCGAGGCCGTGTCAACAAGCGCAATCGCGAGGTTTTTGATCTGGCCATCGATGAAAACGAAGCCGAAATCGTTCGCCTGATTTTTCACAAGTATGTTGACGAAGGATTCGGCGCACAGCGCTTGTGTCGATTTTTGCATGACAATGGCATCAAAAGCAGAGACGGAAAAGGTTTTCCCAACACGAGCCTGAACCGCATCATCAAAAATGTCATGTACACGGGCATTCTCAAGAACGGCGACAGCCAATCAGAATATATCGACGGGCTGCGGATTATCGACGACGATGTGTTTGCCCACGCGCAGGATATCATGCGGCAGCGGACCCAGCCTCATAGTTCGGTCCCGCTCAACTGCAAAGGGAAATCCCTGCTGGTGGGAAATATCTTCTGTTCCCACTGTGGCAACCGGCTGACGCTGACGACCAGCGGAAGAAAGAAAAAGATGCCGGATGGCACCGTCCAGAAAGAAATCAGGATGCGGTATCAGTGTCACTACAAAGTCCGTCATCCTGGGGAGTGTGAAGGACAGTCCGGCTATTCCGTAAAGAAAGTCGATGCGATTGTCGATCATCTCATCCACATGAAATTCTCTGAAATCACGGCGGCATCGGAATCGGAAATTCTCTCCGGTCAACATGAGAAGGATATCGAATTGGCAAAGTCAAAATACGAAATTGCAAAAACGCATCTACTGAGCAAACAGAAAGAGCTTGGCGATTACAAAAGCGAAACTCTCAAAATTATTCGCGGTGAGAGCAGGATGAGCGTCGATCTTCTGAACACGATGGTCGCAGAAACCGAAGCACAAATCAAAGAATCACAGTCCACCTTAGATGCAGCAGACCTGGAATTGAAGACCTTGCTCGAAACCTCGGAAAACCGAAAGCGCGAGTATGACCGGCTGCTGAGTTGGGCGGACCTGTACGACAAAAGCTCTTTCGCGGCAAAGAAAATGATTGTGTCACAGTTTATCAAGGCTGTCCGCGTCGGCAGGGACTACAATATCGAAGTTGACTTCAATGTCTCCTTTGACGAATTCCAAAGCTTCTGCGGCGTGAAATCCACCGAAAGCATAGAGACCGAAGATACGGCACTTGTACGCACGGCTTGAGGGCAAAAAAATGAGGAAATCCTTTTACAGATTTCCTCATACATGGTGGACCTGAACGGGATCGAACCGTCGACCTCTCGGATGCGAACCGAACGCTCTCCCAGCTGAGCTACAGGCCCATGTAATATTCAATTTTGTGATGTGACCCGCGTGACTGCCAAGTGAGTTACGTACCGTTGCTAATACCGTTCCGCGTGCTCTCCCAGCTGAGCTACAGGCCCATATCTATGAAATTGTAAATTTGCTGGCAAAAATCTTTTTGGGCAGGTTCTTTAACGAAAACCGAACACTCCGCGCTCCCAGCTGAGCTACGAGCTCATGTACTAGAACCATTTAATCAATTTTGACGACGGTTAATATTATATCACGTTGTGGTTAATATTGCAACTGTTAATTTCACTTTTTTCTGGGGCTTTCGATGCAATTCCGCCCAATGCATCGCCAAAAAAGCTCCCGCCAATCGAAGGCAGGAGCGACGGTTAATTTTTCAGGTATAAAGCCGCAACCGGATCTCCGGAATAATCGGGAAGCAAGCTTGGAACCCGTACGTTTTTATCGATATAATCCGATCCGATTCCGGTGGAAGAATAGATCAGTGCAAAGAGAGCGCCCGTTTGAATCCACAAAATCGTGACATCCGTCAGTCCGTGTACAAAAACAGCGGCGGCAGCGGCCGTCATCAGAATATTCATATCCATAAATATATGATTGCGGAAGCGCAGAAGCAAAAGCTTTGCCTGCACCCCGACGTAAATTCCAATGGCAGCTAATCCGGTCACTCCAAAATTAAGCAGAATGTCAAGAATAATATTATGACAATGGTAAGTTTTGTACCCGGAAAACTGCTGATAAATCATTTGATAGGCCATGGCGCCGCGCCCGAAAAACGGGTGCTGCTCAATCCCCTTTACAGAGGCCGTCCAAATGGATAGCCGTTGGGAAAACGTATGGTCGATTGCCTCCGCTCCTCTGGGTATCAACTGCGGAAAGACTGTTAGCAGCGCGACCAGTATTCCAACCGATAAAATAAATATCATGGCAACTTTGTTTTTCTTTTTCAAAAGCAGCATTAAAGTAACTGCCGAAAACATCGCGGTAAAAGAAGAAAAACTCGCGGTAAGATACAAGCCGATAAAATTGAGCCCAATCACAGCAAAATAGAAAGCACTTAATTCAGAATTTGTATAAATACGGTAAAGAGCAATAAGCACAACAAATTCAATAATCATACCGTAATAATTTGTATTCGTAAATACAGATACCGGCCTGTAATCCGGAGCACTTGCAAATGAAGACGCTTTCTGATATAAAGCCACAAACAGACTGATGATACTCCCGACACAAATCAGATCCATCGCCTGATTGAAAATCGAGCGCGTCATGATACTGCGTATATACAGTGCGCAGCTTACAACCGCATAAATCAGGATGGAGTACGCCATTCCGATATAATTATCATAGATTGCCGCAACAAAAAATGTAATAATTAAAAATAGAAATAAAAATTTCGTATAAGGCGCTTCAAATGCGCGAACCCTTTTTTTACAGTTGACCATCGTCATCAGAGCAATGCCGACTACGATAATCATACTGAAATAAAACGGGGCAAAAATCGAGGCAGCCAGCAATAATACCAAAGACCGGTCAAAATCCGCACAGATCAGTTGAACCCGCTGAAAAAAGTCAAACCTGATGCTTTCTTTCACAGCTTGAATAATAGCGGTCATCTCCTTCTTTTAAAGTTTCCGCTTCCTCAAGACCACAATTGTCAATTATATCACATCGTCGATGCGAAACAAGATAAATAATGAATCGAAACGCTCCGTATGAATCACATCTATTTGTTAATTATAACGAAAAAGATGAACTGTTTTTTAAGTTTTTAACAATTTATTGGAAACATTCCATGAAACTGCCATTTTTATGATACGATAGTAGAAAACAAAACATAAAAAAGTGGGAAAATGAAATCATGATGATGGAAAACAACAATTCTTATTGTAAACGGTTTCACCCCGACTATTCATCCGGGCTGAATTCCGATCAGGTCGAATCTCAGCGGACTCACGGACTTGCAAACGGCGAAGAAGAATCCGGGACCCGCAGTGTGGGTCAGATTATTCGCAGCAATCTGATCACACCCTTTAACATTTTGAATCTTGCGCTCGCATCGCTGATTATCATGGTCGGGTCTTATAAGAATCTGCTTTTTCTCGGTGTAATTGTCTGCAATACACTGATCGGCACCATACAGGAAATCAGAGCAAAAAAAATGATTGACCGTCTGTCGCTCATTACCGCGCCGAAGGCTCATGTAATCCGCGACGGCAAAGAAAACGAAATTCCGGTTTCTGAACTTGTTCTTGACGACGTCCTGCTTCTTTCAACAGGCAACCAGGTCTGCGCGGACTGCATTATTCTGAACGGTGACTGTGAAGCCGACGAATCACTGATTACCGGCGAGTCCGATCCTGTGTCAAAGAAAAACGGCGACAGCCTGCTGAGCGGTAGCTTTCTGGTCGGCGGCAGCTGCAGGGCGCAGGTGGAGCATATTGGAAAAGAAAATTACGCTTCTCAGATTGCGGGAAGCGTTCGCTATTTGAAAAAGCCGAATTCGGAAATTATGACATGGACCAACCGCATCATCAAAATCACGGGTTTTGCCATTCTTCCGATCGGCGTTCTGATGTTCTACAAGCAGATGGCCGTTTCCGGTCAGGCGCTCCGACCCGCCGTGGTCGGAACGGTTGCCGCCCTGATCGGAATGATTCCGGAGGGGCTGGTGCTGCTGACCAGCGTCGTGCTGGCCGTCGGGGTGCTCAGGCTGTCGCGGCATAAGGCGCTGGTTCAGGAGCTGTACTCGATTGAAACACTCGCTCACGTGGATACCCTCTGTCTGGACAAAACCGGTACGCTGACACAGGGGACCCTTCAGGCTGAGGCCGTCGTACCGCTAAGCGACATCACAAAGGAACAGGCCGAGGAAGCGCTTTCGTCGCTTGCAAACGCCATGGACGACAACTCGCCGACCATGACCGCCATTCGGGAAATTATGCCGCAGCCCCCGGGCTGGACCTGCACCGGCAAAATCGCGTTTTCCTCCGCTCGGAAATGGAGCGGCGCGTGTTTTCAGGAAAAAGGAAGCTTTGTTCTCGGCGCGGGGCAATTTATCTTGAAAGATCAGTTTGAAACAATCAGGCCCCAGGTGGAAAAATACGCGAACCGCGGCAAGCGTGTCCTTCTGCTGGCTCATTCCGGCAATCCTCTTGGCGATCATGACCTGCCGGAAGGTCTCACGCCGATGCTTCTCGTTCTGCTCAGCGACAGAATCCGGCCGGGCGTGCGGGAAGCTCTCTCCTATTTTGCGGACCAGGGCGTCGAGCTGAAAGTGATTTCGGGGGACGACGTCAGAACGGCGGCAAGCATCGCCGGAAAAGCCGGACTGAAAAGCTCCGATCGCTGCGTGGACGCATCCCAGCTGAAAAGCGAGGAGGAATTAAAGGAAGCCGCCGAGCGTTTCACGGTTTTCGGAAGGGTGACCCCGCAGCAGAAACTGACCTTAATCCAGGCATTGAAAGAAAAAGAGCATACCGTAGCCATGACGGGAGACGGTGTGAACGACGTCCCCGCCCTGAAAGAGAGCGACTGCAGCGTCGCAATGGCGTCCGGAAGCGACGCCGCGCGCACCGTTTCCCAGATTGTCCTGATGGATTCCGATTTCTCCTCCATGCCCCGCATCGTCGCGGAAGGCCGCCGCTGCATCAACAACCTGCAACGATCGGCGTCCCTGTTTCTTGTCAAAGCCATCTTTTCCGCCGCCATCGCGGTATTCTTCCTGTTTCTGGCATCCGCTTATCCGTTTCAGCCGATTCAGTTTACGCTGATCAATGCCGTTTCAATCGGAACGCCGTCTTTCCTCCTCGCGCTGGAGCCGAACCGGGACCGCCTGCACGGAAGTTTTATCGGGAATGTAATGAAACAATCTCTGCCCGGTGCGGTAACGATGACACTTAATATCCTGCTTCTTGTCTCCCTCTCTTCGTACCTCGGGTTTTCCGCGGCGGAACAGTCCACGCTCGCCGTTCTGATTACCGGTTACACCGGGCTTTTAATCCTGTTTAAAGTCTGCCTTCCGTTTAATACGGCCAGAGCGCTTCTCTTTGCTTCCATGACCGCCGCTTTCATTCTGGCGTTGGTCTTCTTCCCTGCCGTATTTGAAGTAACCGCCCCTACAGTTCCGATGCTGCTGATTCTGGTGCCCATGTTCTTATTCTCCGCCAGCGCCATGGCGGTCGTCTACCATTTCATCGAACGGATTCTGCTTCGTAATTGACGGGTTACTTCAATCCTATTTTACGAAAGAAAGAATCACTGGAAATTCCGGTCGGCCTGATATACCGCCCAAGCCCGAAAAGGCAGTCCGGGTCTCGCGTGATATAATTCATTTTTTTCATGCAGTTCATGCTTGCCTGGAATCCGATTTCATGTAAAACCGGAATCGACTCCTTACTGACGGCCCCGAACGGATAAACAAAAGCGGCAGGCGTATAGCCGGTGTTTTCTTTCATTTCCCGCTGCATTTTTTCCAGGTCCTGCTTTAGTACAGACTGATAGTCCGAAGCGCTCTCCTTTTTTAATTTCAAGGCTCCGTACCTCTTTTGGGTCGAATGCAGGTTATAGGAGTGATTCTGAAATTCGACCAGGCCGGAACGCATCATTTCGTCAATTTCCCCCCAGGTCAGATAAGAGTAGTTCGCATGGTCCGCATCGCCGCCGGTATACAAATCCGTGTAATAACCGACCGGCGATATTATGATCTTTGCCTGATATTTTTTCGCAATTGGATAGGCATAGTAATAATTATTGTAGAACCCGTCGTCAAAGGTTATCATGACGGGTTTCTCCGGTAAAGGAACCTGCCGCTTCACATAGTCCAGAAGATCCTGAACCACAACCGTTTGATAACCGTTCTTTTTCAGCCATGCAAGGTCGCTCTCCAGGGTATCGGGAGATACGGTATAGTTCCCCTGCCTGCGCGACTCGCGCAAAATACTGTGGTACATAATGATGGGAAGCGGTATGCCGCGGTCAGCTCCCGCTTGCTGAACCGCCGCAACGGCTCCGCCGCAGAAACCTGATACAAGCAGTACTGCAATCGCGATAAAAAGAAAGTACCTGTGAATTTTCACCGACAAAAACATAAAAACCCGCCTCCGTTTAATATATGGAGGCAGGCAGGCGGATATCACAAATTTCACTATTAAGCCCTTACCTCGGCAAAGCGATGCGGTAAACAACAAAATAATGAAAAACGCTTCCCGCAAGGACAAACAGATGCCAGACGGAGTGGATGTACTTTCTCTTTTTTCCGATTCCGTAAAGAACGGCGCCGACCGTGTAAAAGACTCCGCCGACGATCAGGTTCCTTACCGAGCCGGCATCAAGGACGGCAATCAAAGGCTTAAAAAAGAAAATGACCACCCACCCCAGGCCAAGATAGCAGCACATGGAAAAGACCCGGAACCGCTGAACGCTGATTGCATTCAAAACAATTCCCACCACAGAAACACCCCAGACGATATCGAACAGGACCCAGCCGGTCGCACCGCCGAAACAAAGCAGGGAAACGGGCGTGTAGGTACCCGCGATCAGTAAAAAAATAGTACAGTGGTCCAGAATCCGCAGGACTTTTTTCCCCCGGCATATGCCCATGCCGTGATACAGGGTCGATACCAGATACAGCAGAATCATGGTGCCGCCGAATATGGAAACGCTGATCAGGGTAACCGCGTCCTGTCTGCATTTGGCCAACAGCAAAATCAGCCCGGCTATGGCAAACAATACCCCAAGGCCGTGCGTGACCGCGTTGAGAACCTCTTCCAGAGCGGTATAGCTCGGCAGCTGAAGTTCTTCTCTGCTCAATTTACATCTCGTTTGTCCCGCGTTCTTTTCCATGTTATATCGCATCCCGTCACATATAGTATTGATTACTATATGTTATAGTTTACATCAACATTTAACACCTGTCAAGGCATTCCAATCCTTCCAGCTGAAACGATGGAATAAAATCTTTTCTCGCCGACTTTTGCTCTTGAACATAACCGTCCAAGTTCAGCGAGAAAAGGTGATCCTGAACCTTTTCGTATTCCCTCCGCGTGATCCGCCGGTTCAGTTCCGGAATCCGCTCCGCTTTGCCGCAGGGCACATACTGGGCCATCAGGCTGACGGGGACCCCCGGTAGATTCGCCGCGAGCCAATCCAGCACGGCGATGGAGTCCCGTGTGTGGCCCGGCAGCATCAGGTGGCGCACCAGCGTCCCTTTCCGCATCATCCCGTTTTCATCGTAAACAGCCGGACCGGTCTGCCGCTCCATTTCCAGTACGGCGGCGCGCGAAACCCACACATAATCTTCCGCCCCGGAAAGGCGTCCGGCCAGTTCCCCGTCGGCATATTTCAGGTCGGGCAGATAGATATCCACCAAACCCTCCAACATCCGAAGCGTTTCACTTGTCTCATATCCGCCGCAGTTGTAGACAACCGGAACCGGCGGCTTCCACAAAGCCAGCGCCTGAACCACAGCCGGCACAAAGTGCGTTGCCGTGACAAGATTGATATTGTGGGCGCCCTGCGACACCAGACGATGAAACACGTCCGACAGCTCCTGCGGGGTCAGTATTCTGCCCGTCCGCCGCTCCGTGCTGATCTGGTAATTCTGGCAGAAAACGCATTGAAGCGAACAGCCCGTAAAAAACACGGCGCCGGAGCCGCGCGTTCCGCTCAGGCATGGTTCCTCCCAGAAATGAAGCGCGGCGCGGGCCACCACCGGGTCCGCCCCCATGCGGCAGAATCCATTCCCCTCCCGCGCTTCGCGCAGCGCGCCGCAGCGCCGCGGGCAGAGCGCACAGTGCTCAATCCGCATTGTCGCCCTCCCCTCTCAAGGCGAGAAACGCGGAAAGGCCGCCGCGTTTTCCTTTGGTCGCCCGATGGGAAAACAGGAGGTCGGAATGACACTGTGTGCACAGACCGGAAACAGCGATATTCTGTTCCGGCACGCCGGCACGCACCAGAGCACGCCGATTTGCCTCCCACAGATCGATATGATATTTTCCGCCGCCGTCCTTATGAATCCATTCATCCGGTGAAAGATCCGTCATCCGCGAAAAGACCTCATAGACCGGGGAGTCAACTTCGAAGCAGCAGGGGCCGATCGACGGCCCGATAACACAGACCAGGTCCCGCGCAATGCTGCCGAATTCCCGGGACAGCGCCCGGACCGTTTCCGCGCCGATGCGTGCGGCTGTGCCGCGCCAGCCGGCGTGTGAAAGGCCGACCGCTTTATGAACGGGGTCCGCAAAGAAAAGGGGCACACAGTCCGCGTAGTGCGTGACCAGCGTTACTCCGGCTTCGTTCGTAATCAGGCCGTCCACGCCCGCGGGCTTCGGTTTATTAAACCCTTCCCCGCAGTTTTCACGTCCGACCCGGCGGATCACGGTTTTGTGCACCTGTGAGGACGAAACCAGCGAGTCCTCGTCAAAGCCTGCCGCCGCGCAGATGCGCCGGTAGTTCTCCGTCACGTTTTCGTCGGGGTCTCCCCTGCCGAACGCCAGATTGAGAGAAGAAAATTCATTCCGGCTGACTCCACCGATCCGCGTGGAAAACGCGTGCGCCACAAATGGCAGAGCTTCCAGTGCCCGAAACGTCAGGAATTCAACCCCGTTTCTTCGATTCAGTTTTACCTGCTTTCCCTGTAATATCATAAAAAGCCTCCGATTTTTTCTGTGACTCCGATTGTAACACACAACGCCGACGAGTACAACGAGAAACCTGTTTAGCGGTTTTTTAGACAAAAAAAGAGAGCTTATTCGCTCTCTTTTGGCGTCTCCGGGTTCCGCGCCTCTACGGGATTTTTCGTTTCTTCCTGAAACGGCAGAACCGCTTTTTTTACAATCATGCCTTCATATTTCAATTTAAACTGGACCCTGCCGTAAAACCGGTGCCCGCAGTGCTTGCAGATAAACGGGGCGCGGAAGCTTTTATTGCGAAGCTGCCATTTGCCGGACCGCCGGGCGCGCCTGCCGCACAAATCGCAGCAAAAGGCCAAGTCCGACGCTTTAATCTGCGGATGGTTCAGGTCGCAGACCGTCACCGTCCGAAATTCCATGCGGTTATAGAATTCCTCGCTTTCGGCATCCTGCAGGAAGGGCTTCAGCTTTTCGGGGTTATAAAGTCTCTGAAAGCAGCGCAGCGACAGCATACTGTCAGCCAGGGCCCTGTGATGGTCCAAATCGCTGTCGTCGATTTCCAACAGCTGCGCGGCCGTTGAAAGGCCCATCTGTTTGGTCCGGTCATAGGAAAGGCAGCGTTCGCAGTAAGCCTGCAGATCGACATACCGTTTCAGGAACGGAATCCGCCTGCTGCCGCAGAAATAGCGGTAATTTTCAATCAGCGCCAGAATGTCGGAAGTCCCCCACGTCATCACAACGGCGTCGCCCGTCCAGCGCCGGAAGCGGCTGACAACCTGCAGAAACTGCGGACCGTCGGCCAAATCCTCGTTTGTGATGCTGGTCAGATCGCTGATTTTTCCGCTGATCTTTTTTCCGACCTGAGGCCGAATAAACATTTCGAACGTGTCTAGGATATGAAATCCCTCATCCACCTTTACCGCGCCGCACTCGATAATCTCATTCATAAAGCCCTTGAGCCGCCTGCTGTAAGCACCGTTCCACTCCAGGTCCAAAATGACGAATTTCATTATTTTTTCCTGGCGGCCTGTTTCATCCGTAGTTCCTTGCTCAGAATCATTTTACGCATCCGGATGCTGCTCGGCGTTACTTCGACCAGTTCGTCGGCGCAGATGAATTCAATACACTGTTCCAGGCTCATGGTGCTGGGCGGCGTCAGTTTCAGCGCTTCGTCGGAACCAGAAGCGCGGGTGTTGGTCGCGTGTTTCTTCTTGCAGATATTGACGACGATGTCGTCCGACTTCGGGCTGACCCCGACGATCATCCCCTCGTAAACCTCCACGCCGGGCCCGATAAAGAGCCTGCCGCGGTCCTGCGCGGCGAAAAGGCCGTACCCTGTGGATTCTCCTGTCTCATGGACAATCAGCGAGCCCTGCGCGCGCTGGATGATTTCGCCTTTATACGGCTCATAGCTGTCAAATACGCTGTTCATGATCCCGTTGCCGTTTGTATCCGTCAAAAACTCCTGCCGGTAACCCATCAGGCCGCGCGCCGGAATCTTGAATTCCAGATGGGTCGTGCCGTTCCCGCGGGCGCTCATGTTGACAAGCTCCGCTTTGCGCGTGCCGAGCTTTTCCATAACCGCGCCGACATAATTATCCGGAACCTCGATCATCAGAAGTTCAATCGGTTCGCACCTCTTGCCGTTGATCTCCTTATAAATCACCTGCGGCCCCGTCACCTGAAACTCAAAATTCTGGCGTCGCATTTCCTCAATCAAAATAGACAGGTGCAGTTCTCCGCGGCCGGAAACCTTGAACGTATCGGGAGAATCCGTCTCCTCGACGCGCATCGCGACGTTCGTCTCCACTTCCTTGAACAGCCGGTCGCGCAGGTTTCGCGAAGTGACGTATTTGCCTTCTCTTCCCGCAAACGGGCTGTTGTTGACCATAAACATCATGGAAACGGTCGGTTCGTCGATTTTGACAAACGGAAGCGGCTCGACCCGGTCGGGCGAGCAGATGGTCTCCCCGATGTTCAGTCCCGTGATGCCCGAAACGGCAACGAGGTCGCCCAGCTGCGCTTCTTCCACCTCACGGCGTTTGAGGCCCTCAAACTGATACAGCTTTGTAATTTTTACATTGGCGGTTGTCCCGTCGCGGTGGCAGAGGACGGCGCTGTCGCCCATGTGCAGATGTCCGCGCTCCACGCGGCCGATGCCGATCCGACCGACGTAATCGTCGTAGTCGATATTGGAAAACAGGACCTGCATCGGGCCTTCCGCATCTCCCGACGGCGCGGGAATGTTTTTCAGGATGGCGTCGAACAGGGGCTTCATGTCCCCCTCGCGGACATTCGGATCCTCCGAGGAGTAACCGTCGCGGGCGGAGGCGTATACTACGGGAAATTCCAGCTGATCTTCATTCGCGCCGAGTTCAATAAACAGGTCGAGTACTTCGTCGACCACTTCTTCCGGCCTTGCGCCGGGGCGGTCGATTTTATTGAGAACAACCAGCGGCTTTTTGCCAAGTCCCAGCGCTTTCTTCAGCACAAAGCGGGTCTGCGGCATGCACCCCTCGAACGCGTCCACCAGCAAAAGCACGCCGTCCACCATCATCAGAATCCGCTCCACCTCCCCACCGAAATCGGCGTGGCCGGGAGTATCCACAATATTGATCTTGACGTCGTTGTACATCACGGCTGTATTTTTGGCAAGTATCGTAATGCCGCGTTCACGCTCCAGGTCATTGGAATCCATAACCCGCTCGCTGACTACTTCGTTCGCACGAAAAACTCCGCTCTGCTTAAGCAGCTGGTCCACCAGCGTCGTCTTTCCGTGGTCGACGTGAGCAATAATCGCGACGTTTCTGACATTGTTTCTTACATCCATCGATTTCCCTCTTCTTTCAAATTCGCAAACATCATTATTATACCATGTCCCGCAGGATTTGTGAACAACGAACCAAAATATTGCAGCCGTTCCCCAAAAAAGCCGCCGCGGAAGTTCCGCGGCGGCTTTTCTCTAAAAAGAATTGGAGCGAACGACGAGGCTCGAACTCGCTACCTCCACCTTGGCAAGGTGGCGCTCTACCAGATGAGCTACGTTCGCAACACCCTGAGTGCAAGTGCTATTATATCCAATACCTTTTGATTTGTCAAGCCGGAAACAGAAAAAAATCCGCATACATTCAAGGTTCCCTATTTCGCGGGGTTATGCTATAATTACGGTTGAAATAAAAATCAGGTAGGGATGAAATGAGTTATACGGTAAATTTGGGAGCATGGAATTCGGTATTCGCAGTCCCCTGTTCCGTCGTTGATAAATATCTGAAGCTGGCCGGATCGGTTCAGCTTAAGGTCCTCCTATGGATTCTGCGCCACGCGGGGGATCCGTTTGAAGCGCGGGACGTCGCGGCGGCTTTGGGAATCGACCGGGCGGACGTTGGCGACGCGCTGCTCTACTGGCAGGAGGCCGGCCTTTTCCCCGCGGACCAGCAAACGAAGCCCGAAACCGAGCCGCCGGACGCAAAGGCTCCGGAAAAGCCGGAGCAGCCGCCCGCCGAGCCCCATTCCCCGGGCACCGCCCGCCGGGTTCTTTCCCGCCCGCAGAAGCCGGACAGCGAATTCGTCGCAAAACGGGTCGAAGAGTCCACGGAGATTTCGTGCCTGATGCAGTCTGCCCAGCAGGTTCTGGGGCGTCTGATTTCCGGCGGGGAATCCGCGACGCTTCTGATGATTCACGACGAGTTCGGCCTGCCCAGCGATGTGATTATCATGCTGCTGCAATACACCGCGAGCATCAGCAAAGCGAACATGCGGTACATAGAAAAAATGGCGATGAACTGGGCCGATGAAGAAATCAACACCCATGAAAAGGCGGAGGAAAAGCTCCGCCGGCTGACCGAATGCCGCCAGGCCTGGCGGAAAGTCGAGCAGGCCGTCGGGATACCCCACCGCGCGCCTTCCACAAAGGAAGAAGCGTTTGCGGACCTCTGGGTTACGCAGTGGAAGTTCAGCGCCGACATGATCCGTGAGGCCTACGACAGGGCCGTGGACGCGACCGGAAAATTCAGCGCGAGCTATATGAACCGGATTCTGGAACGCTGGAAAAAGACCAATATTTCCACCGTGCTGCAGGCGGAACGCGAAAAAATGGAGCGGGCGGCTGCACGAAAGGGCGGCAAGAGCAGCTCCCTCTCCCAGGATCTGGATGACTTTGAACGTTCGGGCGTATTTGACAATTTTGACAGGAAGTGATTCTGACGGGATATGATCGGGAAGTATACGAAGCCGCCGGTCGGGTTCTGCGGGAACGCCGCCGGACCGCCGAATCTCAGGCCGAGAAACGCAGGGCCGTTTTTTACAGCGTCTGCCCGGAGGCAGAAGAACTGGAGCGCCGCCTTGCAAAAACGGCGGTCCTCGCCGCCAAGGCCGTTTTGAGCGGCAAGAATGCGAAAGATCAGCTGGAACGCCTTCATGAGGAAAACCGTTCGCTTCGGTCCCGGATTTCCGATCTGCTCCGGTCGGTAAACATGAAAGCGGAAGATCTGGAGCCGATTTATCACTGCGAAAAGTGCAGGGATACGGGTTACGTGGACGGCCGGATGTGTTCCTGCCTGAAAACTCTGTTGAAAGAAGAAGCCTACAACAGGCTTAACGCCCTGACTCCCCTTTCCCTTTCCACCTTCGAGGGATTTTCTCTGGACTACTATCCGGATCAGCCGGAGCACGGTTCCGGACGGTCCCCCAGAAGCGCGATGCGCGAGATTCTGCAAAACTGCAGAAAATACGCAGAAACTTTTTCGATTGCTTCCTCCCAGAACCTGATTATGCAGGGCGCAACCGGGCTGGGCAAGACCCACCTGTCGCTCGCCGTTGCGAACGAAGTGCTGCGAAAAGGATACGGCGTTGTTTACTGCTCCGTAAACAACCTGATTTCCCGTCTGGAAAACGAGCACTTCGGCCGGGAAGAAACCGGAGACACCGGAAGTCTGCTGGAATCGTGCGATCTGCTGATCCTCGACGACCTGGGGACGGAATTCCGCAGCTCGTTTTCCGTTGCGGCCATCTACAATATTGTCAACACGCGGCTGCTGCTGCGCCGCCCCACTATTATCAGCACCAACTTATCCATGCGGGAGCTTCAGGACCGCTATTCCGACCGGTTCGCCTCGCGAATCGCGGGAAATTACGTCAGGCTGATGTTCCTCGGCCACGATAACCGCATGCAGAAGCTTTTATACCAGCACACAAAAAAATGAGACCGCCCGGCGGTCTCATTTCGATTTTGGTCATTCGCCGGAGGCAAGTTTCTCCTGGCTTCTGGATTTTAGATAGGCATTGATAAACCCGTCCAGATCGCCGTCCATCACGGCGTCGATGTTGCCTGATTCAAAGCCGGTCCGATGATCTTTCGCCATTGTGTAGGGCATAAACACATAAGAGCGAATCTGGGAGCCCCACGCGATTTCCTTCTGCACGCCCTTGATATCGTCAATGCGTTCCAGGTGCTCGCGCTCCTTGATTTCCATCAGCTTGGATTTGAGCATTCTCATGGCGACGTCGCGGTTCTGGTACTGGCTGCGTTCCACCTGGCAGGCAACGACGATCCCCGTTGGAATATGCGTCAGCCGGACGGCGGAGGAGGTCTTGTTGACCTTCTGCCCGCCGGCGCCGCTCGCGCGGTAATAGTCGATTTTAATATCGTCGGGGTTGATTTCCACTTCGATCGTGTCGTCGATTTCCGGCATTACCTCCAGCGAAGCAAACGAAGTATGCCTGCGTCCGGAAGCGTCGAACGGTGAGATGCGGACCAGTCGGTGGACACCCGACTCGCCCCGCAGAAAGCCGTATGCGTTTTCTCCGCTGACGAGGATGCTGGCGCTTTTCAAGCCCGCTTCTTCGCCGTCCAGATAATCGAGCGTCTGCACGGTAAATCCGTGGCGCTCGCCCCAGCGGCAGTACATGCGGTACAGCATCTCTGCCCAATCCTGAGCCTCCGTGCCGCCCGCGCCCGCGTGAAACGTCAGAATCGCGTTTTTCGCGTCGTACTCGCCGGTCAAGAGCGTTGTCAGCCGCATGGAATCAAGCCCCTCGCGGAACTCGTTCAGCTCTTGCTGTGCCTGCGGCAGCAGAGAAAGATCGCTTTCTTCATCCGCCAGTTCAATCAAGGCCATCAGGTCTTCATAAGCGGATTTCAGGCGTTCATAAGATTCTATTTTATTTTTGAGTGAGCTGGACCTTTGAAGAATTTTCTGCGATTTTTCCATGTTATCCCAAAAATCCGGCGCAGTCGCCTTCTGGTCCAGCTCGGCAATTTCCTTGCGCATGCCGTCAAGGCCGAGCGCGTCGGCCAGTTCCTTCAGCTCCGGCTCCAGGCCCTGCAGCGAAAGCCGAAGTTCTTCATATTGCAGCATCCTATCATCCTTCAGAATAAAATCTATCCGTTTAATTATAGATTATTTTAAGGTTAAAGTCAAAAAATACTTTGTGAACCCGCTGCGTCCTTTTTCCAAATCAGGATCAAGCAGGCGCTGATTTTGTCTGAATGATCCAAATTTATGAATTAGTTGAAAACTTATGAGGCAAAACATTGAAGTTTTCCCGAATTTTTTATACAATGGAAACATTGAAGGAGGTTCCAGTATGACGAATTATGTCGGTTTGAAATGTCCGGTCTGCGGCAAGACATTCACGGCCGAGGACGATATTGTAGTCTGCCCCCAATGCGGGGCGCCGTATCATCGGGACTGCTACGCGAAAGCCGGAAAATGTGTCTACGAAGACAAGCACGGCACGCCGGACGCCTGGGCGCCGCCCAGACAGCATAATGAGGACGGAACTCAGGGTAGGACGAAGCGGTGCCCGCGCTGCGGTTCTTTTAACTCCGACCAGGCCCTGTTCTGTGAGCACTGCGGCCAGTCTCTGTCCTCTGACCGCCCGGAATACCCGGGCGTTACACCGCCCCCGCCCAACCGGACGCCGAACAACGCACCGTTTGGCGGGCAGGGAAACAATCCACCGCCGCCATATGGAAATTACGGGCAGACCGGCTTCCCCGGTGGCCCGCCGCCGTATTACCCTTCCGTCGACATTCCGAATCCCAACGAACCGATTGACGATATTCCGGTTGGCGACGTCGCGCGTTTTGTCCAGAGCAACTCGCAGTACTACCTGCCTGTTTTTATGAACCTGAAAAAATTTGGGAAAAACAGGTTTAATTTCTGCGCCTTTCTTTTTCCCGGAGCATGGATGCTTTACCGGAAAATGTACAAAGTCGGTTCCATCGTTACGGCGGTTATGTTCGGCCTGTACATAGCGTCCGCCTGGGTATCCGAGCATTTTCTAAACCCGATTTACCAGTCCCTGTTCCTTCAAACCGGCATTGCCGGCGACACGCTGACCCCAAGCAACGAGCAGATTGAAAAGCTGATGGGATTAATCGCACAACTTCCCACTTATCAGCTCTATTTGATGATGGTGCCGGCTCTTGTATTTTTCGCCCAGTTGATCCTGATGTTTATTTTCGGTTTTTCCGGAAACCGTATGTATTTAAAACACTGCATCGGCAAAATCGGCGCGATTCGGCAAGAAACCGCCCGTCCCTCGGAAAGCGCCGTCCGGATGCAGGAAGAGGGCGGCGTTAACATCTCCTTCGCAATCTGTCTTGGAATATGCTATTTAATTCTTTCTTACATCCCATCCATCTTTTATTAGGAGAATTCAGATATGAAAGTTACAAAAGCCGTTATTCCGGCGGCGGGGCTCGGAACCAGAGTCCTGCCCGCCACCAAATCCATGCCGAAAGAAATGCTCCCGATTGTGGACAAGCCGGCCATACAGTATATTGTGGAAGAGGCGGTCCGTTCCGGCATAACGGATATTCTGATTATTACAAACCGGGGCAAGGGCCTGATCGAAGATCATTTTGACCGCGTGCCGGAGCTTGAGGCAAGACTGAACAAAAGCGGCGCGGATAAGGAAGAAATTCTAAAGGAGATCGTCGGTATCGCCCACAAAGCCAATTTCTACTTTGTCCGTCAAAAAGAAACCCGGGGGCTGGGCCACGCCGTCGGCTGTGCGCGATCCTTCGTCGGAGACGAGCCGTTTGCCGTTCTCTACGGAGACGACGTCATCATCGGAGAAGACCCCGCCTGCGCCCAGCTGATCCGGGCCTATGAAGAATACGGCAAAGGCGTTCTGGGCGTGAAAAAGGTTTCAAAAGAAGCAATCGGGAAATATAGCTCGCTGAAGGTTGAGCCATTGAAGGACAACTGGTTTTCCTGCACCGACATGGTTGAAAAACCGACGCCGGACAAGGTGCTTTCCCTCTACTCCATCTTGGGCCGCTGCGTTCTGACCCCCGAAATTTTTGACATTCTGGACCATACGGACCCCGGCGCGGGCGGAGAGATTCAGCTGACCGACGCCATGCGCACCCTCGCGCGGCGTGACGGCATGGTCGCGGTCGATTACACCGGAACGCGCTATGACATGGGCAACAAACTGGGAATCATGAAAGCTCAGGTTGAGGTGGGCCTGAACCATCCGGAAATCGGGCCGGAATTCCGTGAGTATCTGAAAGAAATCTGCAAATCGCTGTAGCGCGCGGGACAAATTTTCTATTGACGGATTCCGCGCCGGCTGATATAATAAAGCTTGATAAGCCGCTTTCGCGGCTTTTATCCTTGCTCCGGGCTCTGTTCCGGGGCCATAAGTCCAGAAGGAGGTGTTTTAACAATGGCAGATGTAAAAATTTCCTATGAAACCGTATTTATTCTTTCCACTAAGCTGGGAGAAGAAGGGATTACTTCCACCGTTCAGAAGTTCAAGGATCTGATCGCGGAAAACGGCACCATCGACAATGTTGACGAATGGGGCAAGCGCAGACTGGCTTACCCGATCCACAAGGAAGAAGAGGGCTATTACACGCTGATCGCCTTTACCAGTTCTCCGGACTTCACTGCGGAACTGGACCGTATTTACAACATTACCGACGGCGTACTCCGTTCCCTGACCGTAAAGAAGGAAGCTCCGGAAAAGAAACCGGAAACGGACAAGACGGAAGAGAAAAAGGAAGCGTGACCTGAAATGCTGAATGTCGCTGTTTTAATGGGAAGACTCGTCGCGGACCCCGAACTTCGGCATACGCCGAACGGAATCTCCGTAACCAGTTTTACCATTGCCGTGGATCGATCCTATGTAAAAGCCGGCGCCGATCGTCAGACGGACTTTATTGATGTCGTGGCATGGCGCAACACCGCTGAATTTGTCTGCAAATATTTCCGCAAAGGCCAGCTGGCCGCCGTTCAGGGTTCCATTCAGACCCGGTCTTACACCGACAAGGACGGAAATAAGCGCAAGGCAGTTGAAATTATTGCCGACAACGTCCATTTTGCAGAACCAAAGCGTGAAGGAACAACTTCTTCCGGCAATTATTCCGCCCGGACCGGGAATCCGACGAATGATCGCAGTGAGCAGCCGGCGCCCGCGTATGCAAACGGCGATACAGATGATTTCGAGGAAATCCCGTCCGACGACGATCTTCCCTTCTGACCAACCATTTAGTGTGTAAATAAATAAGGAGGTTTCTCATGGCTGACAATCAGGACAGACCCGTAAGGGAGCGCAGAGGCGGCCGCAAAGGCCGTAAAAAGGTCTGCAGCTTCTGCGTGGATAAAGTCGATACCATTGATTATAAAGATGTCGCAAAGCTTCGCCGCTTTGTCTCTGAGCGGGCTAAAATTCTTCCCCGCAGAGTTACCGGCACCTGCGCTCATCACCAGCGCGAACTGACCGTAGCAATCAAGCGTGCGCGTCACCTTGCTCTGCTTCCGTTCAGCAGCGACTGAGCCGGACAAGTTAAAATGCTGTCCTGGAATTCGGCGAAGCCGGTGCCGGGACAGTTTTTCTTTTATATGGTCAGTGGTTCACCAAATTTAAGGCCGGGGCTTTTGCCCCGGCCTTGTGCATCCTTATTTTTAGCCGCCGGAAGAGGCACCTGACGAACTGGAGGGGTTCGGTCCTTTACTGACGACAATAACAACTTTGGACCCGTATGCCATCTGACTGCCTTCTTTTGCGTCCTGATAACCGATGACAAGGCCGGACGGGACCGTCCTGCTGTACGCTTCCGCTTTGGTCGGAACAAATCCCGCCGAAGTCACATCTTCAGAAGCATCCGGCAGAGTCTCCCCCGCGATCTCAGGGAGAGTCCTCACAGCCGTCCCTTCGCTGACGACCACCACAATGGCCGTTCCCTTCGCCATCTTACCGTCTGCCGCCGGCTGCTGCGAGATAATGCATCCCTCCGGAACCGTATCGGAAAACTGCCTGGAAGAAAGAAGAACCTGGTACTCTGTTTGAGTGTTGGACGATACGGCGGCAACCAGCTGGTCATAATTTTGTCCCACCAGATTCGGAACGGTGATCTGTTCTTCAGCGGAAGAATCCTGCGTCATCATTTTCGCGGAGTACTGCTGCCCCGAAGATTCCGAGGATGCAGCCGACGAAGTCTCCGCCGTGGTTCCGGTCGCCAGATCACGGCTGTCGGCAGGAGTCCGGCTGATCCAGAAGACCCCGATTGCCGTAAAAACGACCAGCATCACGGTGCATGAGGCAAGAACCCAGACAAACCCCGGCAATTCACGCTTCTTCTTTTTCTCGCTCTTCTGCTGACGGGATTCGGCGTTTGTCTGAACCTGGCCGATCCGTCTGGTTTCCTCCAGCGCGGCGGTTACCGCGGGTGCAAGAGAAAGCTCTGTCCGCAGGCGTTCGAAGGTCGGCGTCCGGCGGTCCGGGGATACCTGAAGCGCATTGGCCAGCGCGGTAACCAAATGGGGCGGCAAAGTATGAAGCACAGCCGTGGGAATATAAAGACGAGAGTCGTTCCTTCTCTTTAACGCGTCGGGCGGAAGAGTTCCGGTCAGCGCAAAAAACAGAGATGCGGCAAAGCCGTATACATCTGTCGCCTCGTCCGGTTTATAGTCCATGATATACTGCTCGATTGCCGCGCAGCCGGGAATCATATCCGGCGGCAGGTCGGTGTCCATCTGCCGGACGGCCCCGATGGAAAACCCGCCGAGCTTCATGCGGCCGTCCTCCATGATGGAAAGCGTATCCGGGGAAATTCCAAGATGCCCGATGGAATGGGTGTGAAGGACGCTCAGCGCCGAAAGGACAGGCATAAAAAGCTGCCTTGCGGTATTCCAGCTGAGCCTTCCTCCGCTTCTTTCTACAAAATAACGCAGCGTAATGCTGTCGTTCCACTCCGAAACGGTATACGCCGTGTGGTTTTCTTCGAAGATATCATAAATCTGCAAAATTGCGGAAAGCTCCCGCATATGGGCAATTTCTCTTGAATAGCTTAAGAAATGAGCAAAGGACTCGTTGAAAATAATTTCACTGCCGCCGATGACCCGCACATCCGCTCCGTTGGCGGCTCTTTCGCTGAGTGTCTGAGGAAAAAATTCATGCAGCTCGATCGGAATGTTCAGGACGGTGTCATATCCGATGTAAGTGATTCCCTCTCCGTTGCTTGTTTGGACCGCGCCGACCAGATACCGATTTTGCAGCATCGTTTTCAGCGGAAGGGCATGCTTCATCTGAGGCTCATCCCCGCGGCACCCGCAGTGCGGACAAGCCCCTTCTTCTGTTTTTTCGGACATGCAGTTCATACACAGATTTGCCGGATCAGTCATATTGCCGCCTCCGAACCATTCATCACGATCTTTGCCGAGTTTGTTTAGTTTTCTTCATCCTGGTCCGAATTATCCCAGTTGTGCCATACGTTCTGCACGTCGTCGTTGTCTTCCAGAGTGTCGAGCAAACGCTGCATTTTCAAAGCCGCATCTGATTCTTCCAGTTTCACAGTCGTACTGGGGACCATTTCGACTTCGGCAGATACGAATTCATAGCCTTTCTTTTCAAGATCGTTCAGAACGCCGCTGAAATCATCCGGCTCCGTGTCAATTTCAAAGACGTCGTCATCCGACTGGAAATCGGACGCGCCTGCTTCCAGTCCGTCCTCCATCACCTTGTCTTCCGAAAGGCCTTCTTTTTCAATTAAAATAACGCCCTTGCGTTCAAAAAGGAAGGAAACGCAGCCGTTTTGGCCGAGGTTTCCGCCGAACTTGTCAAAATAATGCCTGATATCGCCGGCGGTGCGGTTGCGGTTATCCGTCAGAGTTTCCACAATGACGGCAATTCCGCTCGGGCCATAGCCCTCGTACTGGATGGTCTCGTATTTATTTTCGTCCCCTTCGCCCGCAGCTTTCTTGATGATGCGCTCAATATTGTCGTTAGGAACATTGGCAGCTTTTGCCTTTGCAATGCAGTCCCTTAAGCGGGAATTTGCATTCGGGTCCGGTCCGCCGCCCTGTTTCACCGCCACGGCCAGTTCGCGCCCGATTTTTGTAAAGACCTTCGCCTTGGCTCCGTCTGTTTTTTCTTTTTTCCGCTTAATATTATTCCATTTTGAATGGCCCGACATAAAAAAAGTCCTCCAAACTTTAAATAGCACTTGTTTTTCATCATAGCACAGTTTTCCGGAAATGGCAAGCAGGGCCGGGGACCCTCTAGATCAGGGTGCCTTCGTCGCAGTAAGAACACAGAAGCATGTCCCCGGCCTCCGTAAACAGGCCCGGCAAATAATGTTCCGTCTGTGTGATACATTTGGGGTTGGAGCAGCGGTGCGGATGCGTGGAACGCGGAATTTTTCTTTTTTTCGGCCTGTCCCGGCTCTGCAGAATGGTCAGAATCAGGGCCATTCTGGCATACATGCCGTAGACCGTCTGGTCAAAATAAGAAGCGCGCGGGTCGTTGTCCACATCGACCGTGATTTCGTCCACGCGGGGCAGCGGATGCAGTATTTTCAGATCCGGTCCGGCGCTTCTGAGTTTTACGCCGTCCAGAACAAAGACGCCCTTTTGCCGCTCGTATTCCTCAAGACTTGCAAAACGCTCCTGCTGAATCCGGGTCATGTACAGCACATCAAGCTCCGGAAGAGCCCGCTCAAGGCTTGCCGCCTCGGTGTAGCAGCAGCCCGCGGCGTCCATGACGTCCCGCACATATTTCGGCAGCGCCAGCTCCGGGGTGGAAATCAGAACAAAAGAGGAACCTGGAAAACGGGTCATCGTCCGAATCAGCGAATGGACGGTCCTTCCGTTTTTCAGGTCCCCGCACAGGCCGATCCTCAAATGATCCAGCCTTCCCTTTTCATTATATAAGGTCACAAGGTCCGTCAGCGTCTGCGTGGGATGCAGATGCCCGCCGTCCCCCGCGTTGATAATGGGAGACTTTGAATAAAGCGAAGCCGCGGCCGCGGCACCTTCCCGGGGATTCCGCATCACAATCACATCCGCATACCCGCTGACAACCGTGATGGTATCCTTCAGGCTTTCCCCCTTGGAAACCGACGTATTTTCCGGATTGTCAAAACCGATCACTTCGCCGCCAAGACGGTACATTGCCGTCTGAAACGACATTTTTGTGCGCGTGGAAGGCTCGTAGAACAGCGTCGCCATTATTTTGCCGCGGCACGACTCCCGATAGGCCCAGGGGTTCTTGCGGATACTGTCGGAAAGCGCGATCAAATCCATGATTTCTTCTACGGAAAGCTGGTCCAGATCTATCATGTCATAAAGCTGCATCAGGTTCACCCCGTACTTTCTCTATTGATTTCGAGTAATATTTTAACATCGCGGCGGCAAAAGTACAAGACGGACTTTCAATTTTAAAAAAGAATCCCTTGACAGATTTGCTATGATTGAATTAGAATGAGTTGTTAACATATAAACGACTGAAGAAATGGCAGGGCATTGCGATGAAAATTGGATTGGATGTTGGCTCCACCACAATAAAATGCGTCGTCATGGATGAAACAGGCAATATTTTGTATCGTTCCTATGAACGGCATTACTCCAAAATCACTGAAAAAATGACGGAACTTCTGGAAAAAGTCCGCCGTGAATTCAGTCTGGACGAGACGGCAAAGCTGACTGTTTCAGGCTCCGCCGGAATGGGAATCTCCCAGACCTGCGGCCTTCCCTTTGTTCAGGAGGTTTACGCGACCCGCATCGCGGTCGGAAAACTGATCCCCGACGCGGACGTGATTATAGAGCTCGGCGGAGAAGACGCAAAAATTCTATTTCTTTCCGGCGGACTGGAAGTGCGCATGAACGGTTCCTGTGCGGGCGGAACCGGCGCCTTTATCGATCAGATGGCTACCCTTTTGAATGTTTCGTTGGAGGAAATGGACAGCCTCGCAGCCCGGTATGAGAAAATTTACACCATCGCTTCACGCTGCGGGGTCTTTGCGAAGTCGGACGTTCAGCCGCTGCTGAACCAGGGCGCAAGGGCAACGGACATCTCCGCCAGTATTTTCGCCGCCGTCGCAAACCAGACGATTGCCGGTCTTGCTCAGGGCCGGCCAATCCGCGGCAAGGTGGTTTATCTGGGCGGGCCGCTGACTTTTCTGCCGCAGCTGCGCGACAGCTTCGACCGCGCGCTGAAGGTAACCGGCGTCTGCCCGGAGAACTCCCTCTATTATGTCGCCATCGGTGCGGCCTACTGCGGAGCGGTTGAGACAAAGCTTGTGGAAGCTCTGGAAAGCATCCGGAAATACGGTTCCACCGGCAGCTTTCTCTCCATTCCTCCTCTGTTTCGGAATGCGGCGGAATATGAAGAATTCTGCCAAAGGCATGCGCAGTGCAAAGCTCCGCGCGGCGACATCGGTAAATACAGCGGTGACGCCTTTCTGGGCGTCGACGCGGGTTCCACCACCGTCAAAGCGGTACTGCTCGGCAGGGACGCGGAAATTTTGGACTCCATCTACAAGAGCAATTCCGGCAACCCGGTCCCCATCATCCGGGAATATCTGCTCGGTATTGATCAAAAATACCCAAGCCTCCGTATTTCAAAGAGCGCGGTCACAGGCTACGGAGAAGAGCTTCTGAAAAACGCGTTCGGAATCGACTACGGAATTGTGGAAACCGTCGCGCATTTTACCGCCGCCAAACACTTCCGCCCAAACGTCGATTTTGTCATCGACATCGGCGGGCAGGACATGAAATGCTTTAAAATTCGCAATGGCGCCGTGGACAATATTTTTTTGAACGAAGCCTGCTCTTCCGGCTGCGGTTCGTTTCTGCAGACGTTTGCCAACACGCTCGGCTACGAAATTCCGGAATTCGCCAAGCTCGGGCTGTTCGCGGAGCATCCCGTGGACCTGGGCTCCCGCTGCACCGTGTTTATGAATTCCCAGGTCAAGCAGGCGCAGAAGGACGGCGCGACCACGGAGGATATTTCCGCCGGCCTTTCGGTCAGCGTGGTGAAAAACGCGATCTACAAGGTCATCCGCGTACCGAACGCCGAAGAACTCGGGAGAAATATCGTCGTTCAGGGTGGAACCTTTCTGAACGACGCGGTACTGCGCGTTTTTGAAAAGGAGCTCGGCGTGGAGGTCACCAGACCCGACATCTCCGGTCTGATGGGCGCCTACGGCGCGGCGCTTTACGCCATGGGCAAACCGGCGGCGCAAACCACGCTGATAGGGCCGGAAGAACTCGAAAATTTCAAGCACGAAGTAAAAGTAACCAACTGCGGTTTGTGCAGCAATCACTGCAGGCTGACCATCAATATTTTCGGCGGGAACCGGCGCTTTATCGGCGGGAACCGCTGCGAAAAGCCCGTAACCAAGCGCAACTCGAAAAGCGAGCTGAACATGGTCGCCTACAAAATGGATCTTCTGGCTTCCTACCGCAAATCCGAACCGGGGCCAAGAGGAAAAATCGGGATTCCCATGGGACTCAACCTGTACGAGCTGCTCCCGTTCTGGCATAGCTTTTTTACCTCCCTCGGGTTTGAAGTGGTGGTCTCCCCGATGTCGGACCGCGAACTGTACCTGAACGGGCAGAGCACCATCCCGTCCGACACCGTCTGCTTCCCCGCGAAGCTGATGCACGGCCATGTGCAGGCGCTGATCGACGAAGGGATTCAGAATATCTTTTACCCCTGCATGTCGTACAACTTCGACGAAGGAATCTCCGACAACCATTACAACTGCCCGGTTGTCGCCTATTATCCGGAAGTGATCGCCGCCAACATGAGCACTCTCGAGGGCCGCAACCTGATTCACGATTACGTCGGCATTCACCGCAAGCGCGACTTCCCGGTCAAAATGCACGCCATTCTGCAAAAAAGCTTTCCTGACATCACCGTGCGAGAAGTGAAGCGCGCTGCGAAAGCGGCATACGGCGAATACGACCGGTACATGGAACAGGTCCGGCAAAGGGGCGACGAGATGATCGCGCAGGCGGAGCGGGAAAAGCTTCCGATCATTATTCTAAGCGGCCGGCCTTATCATTTGGACCCGGAAATCAACCACGGCATCGACAAGCTGATCGTCAGTCTGGGCGCCGCCGTCATTACGGAGGACATCGTCAGCCGAAGAGTCGGCAAAGTCCATACGGATGTTTTAAACCAGTGGACATATCACGCAAGACTGTACGCCGCGGCAAAATACGTCTGTTCCAGACCGGATATGAATCTGGTTCAGCTGGTTTCGTTCGGCTGCGGAGTCGACGCGATTACAACCGATGAAGTCCGAAGGATTCTGGAAGAGGGCGATAAAATCTACACGCAGATCAAAATTGATGAGATCACAAACCTTGGCGCGGTGAAAATCAGGCTGCGCAGCCTGTTCGCCGCTCTGGAACCGTGAGGGGTGCGACTATGGCAAAGCTGAAATACAACAAGCAGGGGCGTCTTCTGTTTACAAAGGAAATGAAAAAGGATTACACCATCCTGTGTCCGATGATGGCGCCGATTCACTTCCGGCTGATTGTCAATGTTATGAAAAACTGCGGCTATCATTTTGAACTGCTGAGCACAACCGGTCCCAACATCGTACAGGAGGGGCTCAAATACGTTCATAACGACACCTGTTACCCTGCTCTTCTTGTCATCGGGCAATTTATTGACGCGCTGCATTCCGGAAAATACGACCTAAACAAGACCGCGCTGATTATAACCCAGACCGGCGGCGGTTGCCGCGCCTCCAACTACATCCATCTGCTGCGCAAGGCGCTGAAGAAAGCCGGCCTGGAACAGGTTCCCGTGATTTCTCTTAATCTGTCGTTTCTGGAACGGAACCCGGGCTTTCAAATCACGCTTTCCATGGTGCGGAAATTTGTCGCAGGCGTCGTTTACGGCGACGCGCTGATGCTGCTGCACAATCAGACGGAAGCTTACGAAATCAACAAGGGTAACAGCGGACAGAAGGTCGAAAAATGGATTGCGGTCCTTTCGGAGCAGTTTAACCGGGGCCGCGGCCTGTCTCTGAAAGAACAAAGGAAAAACCTGAACGCGATCGTTCAAGATTTCGCCGCCGTTCCGGTTCGGAAAACGCCAAAGGTCAAAGTCGGTATCGTCGGCGAAATCTATGTGAAATACGCTGCGCTGGGGAACAACAATCTGGAGGAATTTCTGCGCGGGCAGGACTGTGAAATCAACGTTCCCGGTATTATGGGCTTCGCGCTGTTCAAGGTGGACAACCGTCTGGAGGACATCCGCCTGTACGGGGGAAGACCGGCGAAAAAATTTGTGGTGCAAAAACTGATGAACTACCTGACGAAAATGCAGGACATTCTGATTGACGCAGTCAAAACCGAACCAAAGTTTCTGGCGCCGACTCCTTATACTCACACCAAAAGCCTTGTCAAGGACATTATCGGTTACGGTGATAAAATGGGAGAAGGCTGGCTGCTGACGGCCGAAATGATGGAGCTGACCGAACAGGGCTATGAAAACATCGTCTGCGCGCAGCCGTTCGGCTGTCTGCCGAACCATATCTGCGGCAAGGGTATGATCCACAAAATCAAAGCCGTTGACGAGCGCTCCAACATCGTTCCAATCGATTACGACCCCAGCGCGACCAGAGTCAACCAGGAAAACAGGATCAAGCTGATGCTGGCCGTGGCAAGAGAAAAACTTCCAAATCAGAAAGGAAATATTAACCAACAGAATAAATAAATATTTGTTTATTTCTCCAGAATTATCTTTTCCGGATAAAAACATATTGCATAGATTCTTTTTGTGATTTATACTTTTCTTATGCAATAGTTCCTGCCAATAAGTAAAATGGCAAATCCGCCGAAAGACGGAGACGCAAAGCCAAGGGGCTAAACCCGACAGGGCATGCCAGCCGGTTGCACTTTTCACCGCAAATTCTCATGCGGTGATGGATTGGAGGAGTCATTCCGTGAAAGGGAAATCGTTCTGGTTTTTGATTTTAGGTTTTTCATTGTCCGAAATTCTGACCGCGTTACTGACAGACGGATTCCATAGAATTACGGCGGAATCCGTGATCCTCTCCTCATTGGTTTCACTCGTCCTTCTTTTGGCGATCTGGTACCGTTATGTAGACAAACCAACCTCTGATTTTCTGGATGCGATCAACCGGGCGATGAGGGGTGATTTTCGCGCCCGATTTTCCTGTTATGATGAAAACGATAATTTTCATCGGTTGTCCGTTTCTTTCAACCGTCTGATGACCTGCGTTGAAAATCAAACGGAAGAATTGAAAGAAAGCCGAAGACTGCAAATTCAGCTGTATGAAAATGAAAAGATATACAGGTCCGCGCTTGAATTAACCTGCGAACGCATCTTTGAGGCGGACTTGACCCATAACCGTCTGATTTACGGGCTTGAGGGTTATCAAAGAGCTTTTTCATTCTTAAACACCGAAATGTTTGACGATATGATTCACAGCATTGCGGATCATGCCGTTTATGAAGAAGATCAAGAGAAATTTTTTCAAACCTTCGACCGGCGAAACCTGCTGGAAACTTTCCGTGCTTCGCAAATCCCCGAGATCACCCTTGAATACCGCCAGCGGCTGCCATCCGGCACATTAAAATGGGTTTCTTCTTCCGTCATCCGGAGCGGGAATTCCGGTGACGGGCTGAAAGTGATCGGTTACGTCAAGAATATTGACGAGCGTAAAAAACAGGAGCTGGAAATTTTAAAGCAATCGCGCAAAGACGGTTTGACAGGCATTTACAACAAGAGCTTCACCCAAACTCTGATTGAGGATTTTCTGGCGGGGACGGGAAAGAGCGGCCGCCACGCCGCCATCATGATCGACATTGACAATTTCAAGCGGATCAACGATACGCTGGGGCACATTCAGGGGGATACGGCTCTTTCACAGGTTGCGCTGAAATTGTCCGGGCTGTTTCGCTGCTCCGATATCGTGGGCAGAATCGGCGGCGATGAATTTTTTGTGTTTATGAAGGACTATTCCTCCTCCGACACCCTAACGGAAAAACTGAACGCGGTCAAAAATCTGTTCGGCGAAATCCGCCTTGAGGACTCTTCGTACCGAGTCAGCGGCAGTGTCGGCGTATCCCTGTATCCGGAAGACGGAGCGGAATATCGGGAACTATACAAAAAAGCAGATCACGCACTGTATTATTCAAAAGCCCACGGTAAAAACCAGTACCATATTTATGTCGGAAACACGGCGGAAAATCAGAAGGACGTTTCTTCTAAGATGCAAATGATTCAAAATCCGGCTACATAGGCTGCAGAGAAAATGGCCCGCGCACTGCGCGGGCCATTTTCCGTTATCTTTCAGCGGCTCCACTTGTCACAGAGCGAATTGATCTGATCCGCAAATTTTGCGAGGTCCTTGTTTGCGCCCCCCTCGTTTTCCTGGATCACGCGCGTCAGACGGCGTCCAGCCTCCACCAGACGCGCGAACGCGGCCTGAACCCTTCTGGCCTTTGCCTTCGCATGCATGGGTTCGACGCCCTCATTCACAATCGAATTGCTCAAAAGATCCGCAACGGCCTGGAAATTCGGGGCATAGGCCTGGTAGCCGAGGGCGTTGAGGTTTTCCGTAAATTCGCGGCAGATCTCCTGCTCGCCGTGCACGACGAACACGCGTCTGGGTTTCTGCGTAAACGCGCCGATCCAACGCAGAAGTCCGTTGTGGTCCGCGTGGCCGGAAAGAGCTTTAAAATTATGAATCTGTGCCTTGACGGCAATCTCCTCGCCGAACAGCTTCACCTGTTTTGCCCCGTCGACCAGAATCCGGCCGAGCGTGCCGTTAGCCTGATACCCGACAAATACGACGGCGCACTCGCTCCGCCACAGATTGTGCTTTAAATGATGGCGGATGCGGCCCGCTTCACACATTCCGCTTGAGGAAATAATCACTTTGGGAACCCCGTCCATGTTTAAGCTCCTGGATTCTTCCACACTTTCACAGAGATGCAGATTGGAAAAACGGAGAGGTCGGAAGCCCTCACGGAGAACGCGGACGGTATCCTGATCCGCGTAGCCGGTCAGGTCGCCGCTGTAAATTTCCGTCGCTTCGGCCGCAAGGGGGCTGTCCACATAAACCGGAAAATCAGGCACGCTTTTGACCAGCCCTCTCGCTTTCATTTCCCGGATAAAATAGAGCAGCTCCTGTGTGCGGCCCACCGCAAAACTGGGGATGACTACATTGCCTCCCGCCGCCAGCGTCTGGTCAAATACCTTTGCAAGGTCCGGAATATAGTTGGCGATCGGATCATGCTCCCGGTTGCCGTACGTGGATTCCATCACCACATAATCCGCTTCCTTAATATACTGCGGGTCGCGGATAATGGGCTGATTCAGATTGCCGATATCGCCGGAGAACACAATTTTTTTCACTTCGCCGTTTTCTTCCGCCCACAGCTCCACCGAGGCGGAGCCAAGCAGATGTCCGGCGTCCACCATCCGGAACCGGACCCCCTCGCAGACCTGCACCATGTCCCCGTAAACACAGGGTTCCAGGCGCTCGATCGTGTCCTGAGCATCCTCAACCGTGTAAAGCGGTTCCTCCGGATTTTTCCCGGCCCGCTTTCCCTTCCTGTTTTCGTTCATTGCATCCATTTCCTGAATGTGAGCGCTGTCCCGCAGCATAATGGAAAGCAAATCGCAGGTGGCGCCCGTCGCATGGATTTTGCCCCGGTATCCGTTTTTCACCAAAAGCGGAAGACGTCCGCTGTGGTCGATATGCGCGTGTGTCACGATGACAGAATCAATCTGCTGCGCGGAAAAGGGAAACTCCCTATTGTCGCCGCCGTCCGCACCCTGCAAAAGCCCGCAGTCAATCAGAATCCGTTTTCCGCAGGCCTCCAGGCAATGGCAGCTCCCCGTCACTTCTTTGTCCGCTCCGTAAAAAATCAGCTGCATTTGTTATCCTCTCTTTCCTCGTCCAATTTGGTCCCTTCCCGGAGAATCAATTCAACCGGGCAGTGATCGCTTCCCATCACTTCCGTCAGAATTCCGCTGTCTTCAATTCTGCCCCGCAGCAGGTCGGAAACCAGAAAATAGTCAATACGCCAGCCGGCGTTTTTTTCTCTGGCGTGAAACATGTAAGACCACCAGGAATAAGCGACCCGGTCCGGATAAAGCCAGCGGAAGCTGTCCGTAAATCCGCATCCGAGCAGTCGGGTCATCTTCTCCCGTTCCTCCGCGGTGAAACCCGCGTTTCGCTGATTGCTTTTCGGATTTTTGAGATCGATTTCCTCATGGGCCACATTCATGTCCCCGCAGACAATCACAGGCTTTTCCCCATTCAGACAGGTCAGATAGTCACAGAACGCGTCTTCCCACTGCATGCGGTAGAAAAGCCTGGTCAGTTCCCGCTGGGAATTCGGCGTATACACCGTAACAAGATAAAAATCCGGAAATTCCAGCGTAATGCAACGGCCTTCGGTGTCATGCTCCGGCACACCGATTCCGTAATGCACAGAAAGCGGTTCCAGCCGGGAAAAAACCGCCGTACCGGAATATCCCTTTTTCTGTGCCGAATTCCAGTATTGGCGATATCCCGTCAGAATCAGTTCCGCCTGTTCGGGCTGCATTTTTGTTTCCTGAATACAGAAAACATCTGCGTCGGCCCGGTTAAAAAAATCAAGAAACCCCTTATTCAGACAAGCGCGCAGGCCGTTGACATTCCAAGAAATCAGTTTCACCGGTTTTCCTCCCTGTTTTTTACAATAGTATACCATATTCCGTCATGATCCGCCATGAAAAACGGTAAGCTCCGCACCTGCAAGAAGAATGTGGGGAATAGAACGAAAAAGAGAGAGAAATTTTATAGTATTCCATAAAAAAGAGACTTAAGCGACTTTGTGCCCTGTACGATATGCAAGTTTTGCAAGATTTTCTTGTGCAAAATCGATTTCGCGGCTATAATGGGAGTATTGTGCAAGCCGAATAACATGGCTTTGTAAAGTAAACATGAAAGATTAAGAAGGGAAATCAGCCAATTGCTTCAAGCGACGAGGAAAAGCTTGCGTTTGCTTCTGGCAGAAAGGTTTAGGCCCGCAACTTGTGCCGGGGTCAGACCG
>NZ_VWXL01000023.1 GCF_009746625.1 Caproicibacter fermentans | reverse complement strand
GGCGAAATGAATATAACCACCTTCGCCCACACAGTTCTCTGGATAATTTGACGCCGGCAGAATACGCCATGAAAATCTCAGGTGATTACTAACTTTCTATCTGGACGGCTTTTGGGGGCAGGTCAAAATATATAATTGCGAAAATTAAAAATCATGGTGAAACAATACCGAATGATAAATTAGAACGTATATTTGATAAATTTTATCGTGCAGATGAATTCGGAGATTCTGATCTAGGCGGTACAGGACTTGGGTTAGCAATCGCAAAGGAGATTATGAGAATGCACAATGGAACAATCACCGCAGAAAGTTTTGAAGAAAATACCGTGTTTACGATTACCTTGCCTATCGGTAATAATATGCAGGAATGATAAGAAAAAAATAAGATTTTCTCAAGAAATAAAAAATCAACGGTTTGCTTTTATTTGGTACAATCATACTGAATAAAGCGAACCGTTTTTATACGTCAACTTACAGGAGAGAGTTATGGATAATAAGATTGGTAAAAAAGAAAGAATATTGAGTTGTTGCATATATGCATTCTTTATACTTTATATCGTTTTTTTGCTTCGCATTACACTTTTTAAGCAAGCACCCATGTATAACTTGTTCGCTGCCATTGGCGCAAGCGAGCGGACAATAAGCATCATTCCTTTCAAGTCAATTTTTGATATGATTAGTACTGACGTTTCATTAATGCGAATCTTGGAAAATGTTTTTGGGAATATTATTATTTTCATTCCTTTTGGCTTACTACTGCCAATGATCTTGAAAAAGGAAAATAAGAATACTATTTTGAACGGTGTTATTTTTAGTGCCTTTATCGAAATAATACAGTTTATTTTGGGATTGGGAAGCACTGATATTGATGATTTAATATTTAACACAATAGGAGTTATCACCGGATATCTGTTATTCACAACAATAAAGAAACAATCGAAATCAAATTTATCATTTCTTGTTTCCGTGACAACGTTGGTATTGATATCGGGGAGTATTGCCTTTGGCATTATGTTTGTGAACAATACGGATTTGTTTTTAATATCTCCAACGAAAATTACTGTAGAAAACAGAGAACTTGTTGAAGATTTTATCGAAACGCATAATTATCTTAGCGGAAAGTTTGTTGAAGTAAAGGATTCCATACTGACGGTTGAAAAAAGGGTACACAATGCTTCGGAAAAGAAGGAACTCCTGGACGTTAAAATAACGCCCGACAGTCGAATATATATTTGCTATGTTAAAATAGACTACTTTTTCAGTACAGTTTCCGGTGAACATCAACGTTATGAACAAATATTGTATTCTGATTTTATTTCAAATGAAAGCAAAGTAATCAAAAAAGGCAACAATGTTAGTATTTGGAGTTCAGATGGGAAAAAAATTGACAGCTTAGTTGTATTTCTGAATGTTTTGTAGTATTTCGTTACGCTTTTGGAAAGAATGTAGGGCATTTTCGACCGGATGGTATCCGAGCAGGCTGACGTATGGGTCTTTCCATATGGAACGAAGTGCCGTAGCGCTTCAATTTGGGAGAGCATTTCGAACAATCCTCGCTTCTTTTTCTGAAGCCGTCCATACTCTATTCACAGAAAGTATTCAGAATTTTCAAAAGACTTTCATTGCCCTGTCATAATTTCCCCGTATTCTATAATTGTTCCAAGTGAAAAGAAGTACGCTGCATTAGGCCGGTGGCAAGGACGGAATACCGGACCGCAGGCCCGCAGACTAATTACAAGCGCCTCACGTTGAGGTCTTTATATATACTTTTTCATAACACTTCCTCCCCTCTAAAATGCCGCCTTGTCAGGGCGGCATTTTTATCGAAAAATGTCCTACGATTTATTAACTGAATCATTGCATTTATCGCTCACGGTGATATACTGGAAGAAATAGAAAAAGGGAGGCGTTCGCCAATGCCGCGTGGAAAAAAGAAAACAGCTCTTGAAACTTTCAATGAACAAATTGAAAAGATTGATGCTCAAATATCAACTCATCAGGATAAGCTGAATGAACTCAAGGCTCAGAAAAAAGACCTGTTGGAGCAGAGAAAGAAATCTGAGGTTGAAATGCTCTATCAAAAGATTCAGGAAAGCGGAAAGTCTATTGACGAAGTTTTTGAGATGTTCAAGCAGGAATAACAGTGGCCGTCCCGTTTGGGACGGCCACTGTTATTGTAGTGCGAAAACTCCCGGCTATGCCGGGAGTTCAAAAAAGCTTTAGCGGTGAGTAAAAATGCAAGCTAAACTTTACCCACAATCCTTCCGTTTCAGTGTCAAAGCAAAAATAGGCAGCTTCCATGAAACGAGAAGGGCTTTGGCAGGGAGGGGGCGCAGCCCCCTCCCGTATCGGTCCCCTTCCGCACCAAATGTGCTTTCGATTTTCGTTTTGTCTTGTTTGCGGGAGGGGGTGAGAAGCTTCGTTGCAAGCGTAAGAAAACTCCGAGCGCCTTGAGGCGCTGCCAGTAAAACAGGGCTTTGCCCGCATAGGAAGACCCCCCGGCTGTGCCGGGGGGTGACTATTTAGAAAGAGACCCTTGCTTAGATGTTTCTATCCTGCTTTATTTCCATTTGCAACGATTTACACTAATTTGTAATAAAATGTAACCGTAACCAAAGCTGAAAAAACGCAGGAAAACCTCTTTTTAATATGATTGGTAGAACGCTTCACCATATAGGCCCAACCAGTCCGAACAATTTGGGAACTGGCGAAAAGTGATGATGCTTGAGTCCTTCAGCTTTATGCTACAAACAACGACTAATATGGCCCGGATATCGAGAATAGAGATTTCTATACCTTTGTTAAAATTTTTCTCGAATAATGCGAGAATTTTCGAAAATACTCCGAGCAATATTTAAAGACAGCCCCAGACCTATCAGGCGCGACTGCTTATTTACTGAAAATTTTTAATAGTTATAAAAATTATTATTGACATTTGCAATTATAGATGTTATATTTTTTTAAAAGCAAAAACAAGGTGCTCGAAAAAAATTTCTAAATTTTCGAATATTTTTAAACTTTTTAGGGCGGCGATTTTCTTAAAAAAGTCCCGCAGAATGAGAGCCTTCCTAACTGCGCCGCTCCCGGTGTCGGCCGACTTTGCAGCGAGGTTTTTTTACTGCGTGACTGGAGATTTCAGAGGGGATCCGGTGAAACTGTTCCTCCGGAATTCGGCGAACAGTGTGAAAATCATAATCGAAAGGAAAGCGGGGAGAAAATGTTAAACGTAAAGAAATGTACAATGCAGATGCTGAGCCTGTGCCTGGCACTGGCGGTCTTAATGTCCAACGCCTTGATTCTGAGGACGCCGGCGGCGGCCGCCGAGCCGCCGGCGCAGACGCTTATCGTCGACAGCGGGTCGCCAAGCGCCATGGATGTTTACACCAACGGTGTGTATGAGGCCGCGGTGGAACTTGAGGCCGGAGAGCATAATTACCAGATTCTCGGGACCCAAAAATCGGTGACGGTTCCGGAGGGGGAGACAGTTTACATCCGTTACAGTCAAAAGGGTCTGCAGGATTCCGTCAATAATCCGGATGCGTTTCCAAAATCAGCCACCTGGGTCGGCGGCATTGACGCCATCGGAGCCCTGGGAAACGGACAGGTTTTGAAAAATTGGAAGCGGGATGACCCGAATGCGCATCTGGTCTACATAGGCGGCGGCATTTTCACACGGACCTTCAAACTTCAGGAGCCATTAAAGCAGGATACGCCGCTCGAGTATAAGGTCGCTTTTAACGACAGCTGGGACTGGGCCGTCGGGGCTGACGGAAGCTCCGCATCCGGTGCCGGAAATGTTAAAATCACGGTGCCGAAAGGAACGGAAGAGATCAGCATCTTCGCGGATTATACGGACCATTCCGACGGAAAAGGCATTTTGACGGATTCCATAGCGACTCCTGGATTTTTCGTCAAGAGCGACGGCGACAATATCCATGAACAACCGTTTTCCGCAAAAGTTCAGCTAATCGGTACGGTACGCGGCAGCAAAGACGATAATTGGAATGAAAAGTTGGAAAAAGGCTGGGAGTTCAAACCGATCGGCCCGCAATTATATGCATATACCCAGTATTTTGACTCGGGCGATTACGAATACAAGGTGGTATTTGAAAGTCGGTATTGGATTGAAAGTACCCCGTTCGCTTCAAACAAGAAGTTTTCCGTTGATAAAAAAACAGCGGTCACTTTTCTGCTGGACACTTCCAATGCGACGGCGGAAAAGGACGCGGCAAATCTTGACGTCCTCGACACGATTAATAATGCGGACGACGTCGCAAAAATTTTAAGCGGCTCGGAGCCGTCGCCGGAACCTGTGCCGAACGGAGCGGTTCTGAATAAAAACGGAACGGTGTCCTTCCATATGCCGCTGTCCGGGGACACCGTGCCGGCGAAGGCGGACGTGAAATATTACAAGGACTCCGCCGTGGAATACGCCAAGACCGCTGCACTTAGCTATAATGAAAAAGACAGGAGCTTTTCGTCTTCCGAACTGTGGTTTGGCGACGGTGCGGCACAGATAAACTACGTTTTTCAGATAGACGGAAAGGATGTGCTTCCGGATGAATCCGATAAAACAGACGACGGCAAATATGCCGTTTTTGATAAGCCGGAATTTAACGGCCGCAGCGTCTATATCCCGGGCGAGTGGTATGCCGATCCCTCTACAACGAAAAACTGGGCGCCGACACAGGATAGGATGACGTATCAGGGCGATGGACTATACATTTATCATATGGAGGGTCTCAGCGCAAAGCAGTATCCGTACAAGATATGCATGGATGACCTCTGGAGCGAAAATTACGGAACGAACGGTGAACCGGGCGGAAGCAACATAGTTCTGAACGTACCTCAGGGGACGGCGGCAGTCGATCTGTATTACAGTGATTTCAGCCACCAGTCCGCGAACTCGCTTACTTATTCACGCAAGACGATCGAGTTAAGCGGCGGCGGTGATAAGACTCAAATGAAAGACCTTGGTCTGAACGGAGTCTTTACCGCGTCGCTGAAGCTGCCGAAAGGCACGCACGGGCCCTATACGATTTCCGCAGACGAAGCAAATCAAATCGGTTCTTTTGAACTGAGCAGCCCGAAGGAAGTCACTTTTTACTATGACGGCAATACCGGGCTTTCCTATTGCGATTCGTCCGACGCGGACATTGACGGTACGAAAGTCTACTATAATACGCAGGACGAAAAGTGCAAAAGCGTATACGGCGCGGTAAAGACGGATCAGAGCGTAACCTTCAGCATTCAAACGGGTACGGATAGTACCGGCGTGGATCTGATGATAAACGGGCCTGGCTCTGAAAAAAACGTGATTTCAATGTCTCTTGCAGTTTCCGGCGACAGCGCCGTAAAATGTTGGACGGTTAGCAAGAGCTGGAGCAGTACCGGCCAGTATACCTATTACTTCGTTTTACATTATGGAACAAATATCCGACTGTACAATGATGACGACGGGTTTTACGGCAAAGGGCAGGTATCCAATTTTGGCGAGGGGAAACCTTATGATCTCGTGATTTATGATAAGAATTTCAAAACGCCGGACTGGATGAAGGGCGCGGTAATTTATCAGATATTCCCGGACCGCTTCAATAACGCGGATCAGTCCAACGACCACGCGCAAACGCATGCGCGCGGGAGCGCGAACTATGAGTTTGTTGAAGACATGCAGGGCTGCGACTGGTATAGTTATCCGGAAAATCCGGACCGTGAAAAAGACCCAAATTATCCCGCTCAGGCGATTCAGGGCAACGGGACCTTCGGCGATGAAATTTACGGGGGCGATCTGGAAGGGATTATTCAGCGCATCGGCTATCTAAAGGCGCTCGGCGTCAATGCCATTTACATCAATCCGATTCAGAACTCGATTTCCAGCCATCGGTACGATACCTCCGACTACAGTAAAATCGATCCGATCCTCGGTACGGAAGGCGATTTTTCCAGACTTGTTCAATCCGCAGAACAAAACGGGATAAAAATCATTCTGGACGGCGTTTACAATCATGTTGCCGACGACTCGGTGTATTTCGACCGCTATTACCGCAATTTTGGAAAGAGCGATAAGATTGGGGCATATCCCTACTGGGCGTATGTTTATGATCAGATGAATGAAAAGCATTTAAGTCAGGAGCAGGCGGAAACCGCGGCGAAAGCATACTTTGGCAAATTGGGAGTAAGGGATTACACTTATACTCAATGGTTCAACATCCAAAACGATTATTTTTCATGGAGCGTAGACCCGAACGGCAACGTACTGGTCAGCGATAAGATGGGAGAACGCCAGAACAAGGGTGTTTACAAATATGACTGCTGGGCCGGCTACGACAGCATGCCTGAAATTAAATCTACGAATAATTCCGAATACCAGACTCCCGGCTGGGCGGGCAAAATCATTGAAGGGCCGGACAGCGTGGCGAACTACTGGATTTCCAAGGGAAGCAACGGCTGGCGCCTCGACGTCGCCGACGGTGTGTCCGACGAAACCTGGCAGCATCTGCGCACCTCCGTCAAAGCCCTGAATTCCGATAATGTCATTATCGGCGAGCTGTGGGGTGATTCCACGAAATATTTGCTAGGCGATATGTATGATTCCGCCATGAATTATGTGTACCGCAATGCGATACTGAACTATGCCCGCGGAACCGAGACCTCTGCGGCTGCCATGAAAAGGCTTGAAAAGATGCGCGAGAGATATCCGCGCGAAGCGTTCCAGTCCATGATGAACCTGGTCGGTTCCCACGATACGCCGAGGCTGGTATCAGCGCTTGACGGAATCGCGGAAGACAGGCAGGACGGTTCCGATATCAAAAAAGCATTCCCGACTGTCGAAAGCACCTCATATGAGGCAAAACAGCTTCAGTACATGGTATCGTTGCTGCAAATGACTTATCCGGGAGCGCCGACGATTTATTACGGTGATGAACTGCAGATGGCCGGTGCAGACGACCCCGATTGCCGCCGCGCCATGGCGTGGGGCGAAGGCGACAAGGCTGTTGTGGAATGGTATGCTAAGTTAGCGGCGATCCGTCATCTGTACGGCGCCCTGCAGCGAGGAAAGATCGAACCTTTAAACGCAGATGACGACGACGTTATTTCCTATGCCCGCATGGACGGAGGCGATCAGCTGATTATTGCGGCCAACCGGACGGAGACGGACAAAGAGATCACCTTAAATGTGTCCGCGGTGAAAGACGGAGAATACACGGACCTGTTGACAGGCAATCCGTATACGGTCAGCAACGGAGACGTGAGAATCACCGTTCCCGCATACAGAGGCGTTATTCTGGCAGACCATTATAAAAGTCCTCTTTTTGACTCCGCTGCGTTACGGCCCGCGTATGACCCTGCTTACAAGGTAAACTACAGCACATCCCCGACAGATAATAACAACGGCGGAAGCAGTCACAATTCATCCGGCACAACGTCAACACCTCAAAAAAGTATTAATACTCCAACCTCCAGCCTCAGCGGCGAAAATATTCCGCTGGCTGCCGGCAGCATTCGGGTCTTTACTGTCACTTGTGACGAAAAACCGATCGTCGGCCCGGGCAACGGCGCAATCGCCGCCGTCAATCTGGTCAAAGACTGGGATCCGGTCACAAGGCAAACCGTGTTGCAGGTTTGCGGCGTAGCCGGCTCACAGGGCGGTGCGACCGGTATCTACGCAACTGTAAATGGTAGGGTAACTTTACTGTTCACAGTTGAACTCGGTCCGTGTCCGATCAAGAGCGATACCACTTCAAATGTGACAAAAAAAGCCGGCGATATTTATTGGGCTAAAGTGAGCGTACCGCATAATGCGCGAATGATCTACTGCGCAGGCAACAGCTCCGTTGTTTCCACCCGACTCAAAAAGCTTGCCGGCGGCGGGAACGATACCGATACCTATCTGCTTGGATTCAAAGCGGTAACGAATGGCGCCACCAGTTTGTATGTCACCTTGGACGGCGTACTGTTCAAACTCTATATGGTCATTATTCACGAGTAAACGGTTCCATAGGGAGCCCGGAATAAGCCGGCGTCCCGCTAAACTCCCGAGAGGTTTTCCCATCAAACAATACACGTGTTATTGCGCCTTGATATGGCTGAAAGGCCGTTCAGTCCAGCTAATTACATGTCAAGCCTTTTCGGGAGAAAATTTCTCAGTTTGGCATCTAAAAAAGGGTATAGAAAACAAGGCTTCATCATGAAGCCTTAAAAACATAGTGGAGTGGCTACGCTACAGA
>NZ_VWXL01000022.1 GCF_009746625.1 Caproicibacter fermentans | reverse complement strand
TGTGTATCATTCCACTCCTTAACATCCGGCCTACCTCCATGGCGTTTCTTTATGCCATGGTAGCCGTTATTCTTGAGTGGGTCAATTCCGCCGGCGATCTCGGTCAATTATACTCCGGCGATAACATTTTTTTGATACAGCAAAAGATGTATATGTATACTTTGGTCGACCAACATGTCCGGATTGTCGCAAGTTTGAGCCAGAACTCAAGCAAGTTATGAATCATACTAATATTCCTGTTTACTATTTTAATACGTTGTATTGGAAGGACAGTAAAAAATATAGTGAAACCATAAAAAAATACAATATTACGGCGGTTCCTTCACTAGTAAATATTCAATCAGGTAATCATTATATAACTTTGAATTTGGATAATTACAGTAATTCGGATAACGAGCAAAAAGAAATTAATGATTTTCTTAGTAATTCCAACACTTCTCCAATCAATAATCCATTTAATACAATTGTCTATTATTGTACTGCCTTTTTATGTTTCAATTTAATCTTGATGATTATTCGCAGGATAAAATTGAAAACTGTAGATATGCCCGTTATGCTAATTAACTCCGCTTTTATATTATTTACTTCTCTGTCAAGTATCTGGCAGGAAGGAATCTATTTGGATAAATATAATTTGTCCGGGAATGGCTATTCCACCATCTTTGTTTTGGTCAACATAGCACTTTTCATTATTATAGTGATTCTTTCACTGCTACACCACAATAAGCCCAAAAACATAAATGTTGAGGAGTGATACTTATGAAAAAAAGACATTTTAGGGTATTAACTAAAAAGATATTTTCGATTATGCTTTTGTTTATAGTAGTGTTTTCCTCTTCATCCACTATTGCAAGCGCCCAAAATGTAAGTCACAATGAAGCGATGTCAACTTCATTAAACATTGCTATCTACGACTACGTTCCTAACCCCAGCAATTTTAAGAAAGCTATTCGGTCAGAATGGAGTAAAATTGAGCCAAATGTATCTTTGAATTTTGTCGATTGGAATTGTTATAAAAAAGACCCCCCCAATAATGTCGATGTATTCGTATTTGATTCTACATATTTGACACATTTTATTCGGGATGGTTATTTAACTCCATTTCAAAAAAATGAAATTGAAAACTCATCAGATATCATTGATTTTGCTATCTCTGGGTGTACAGAAAATAATAAGATATATGCAATCCCACAAATCTTATGCACGAATTTTCTGTATTATAGAAAGAGTGACGTGGCTATTGACCAAGCGCATAACGTCAATCAACTATATCAAGTTATCGGCAATAATACTTCATCCTCTATAATTCCGCCCCCTAATAAAGGATTATTGATCGATATGTCAGGAAAGGATTCACAATCGCTGCTATACCTAGATGCATTAATGGATGCCAATGCGTCATATACTACATATGATATGACCTGCCCCCAAAAGCCGTCCAGATAGAAAGTTAGTAATCACCTGAGATTTTCATGGCGTATTCTGCCGGCGTCAAATTATCCAGAGAACTGTGTGGGCGAAGGTGGTTATATTCATTTCGCCAG
>NZ_VWXL01000021.1 GCF_009746625.1 Caproicibacter fermentans | reverse complement strand
CTGGCGAAATGAATATAACCACCTTCGCCCACACAGTTCTCTGGATAATTTGACGCCGGCAGAATACGCCATGAAAATCTCAGGTGATTACTAACTTTCTATCTGGACGGCTTTTGGGGGCAGGTCAATCTCATTAAAAGATCTAATAAAATATGGATGTGTAGTCCTTGTGCTACATGTTCCTTTTCTACTATTTGTAAGTGGAATGTTCAGTCCAATGAAGCCATTCTCAGGTATATATACAGGAATATGTGACCCAATAGAACCTGCTAATGAAATTGCTGCACAAAGAAATAGCAACGATCTCCCACGACTGGTATTTTCAGTACCTTTGAGAACTGTATCTTCCTGATTTTTAGGTGCTCTTGAGTTAGCAGTAAAGCCTATAAATTCAACAAATTGGGCAGGATAATTGTTGCGCAGTAAATTTAATAAAGATTCTTGCTTCTCTCTGAGCTTTGGATACTCATTATGCCCTAACAAGCAAACGGATTCTCCTTTATTGAGCAACTCTATAGCACCACAAAAAGAATCCAATCCTCCAGAAAACAAACTTACAGCGGTACTCTTAGAGATGTCAACCGGATATCTGCTGGGTTTTGAGCTATCGCCATAACGTGCAACACTTTGGCGGAAATTTATGTCCCATATATCCCCTGTCAAGAACGATAATGTAGAATTCCAATTTGGTTTTGTTTCTTCCCATTTATCTAACTGTAACACGGGTATGGATATTCTAATTTTACGTGTCCATTTATCTTTCGTCCTCCATCTTGACAGTCTCTTATCAACAGCAAAAACAGATAAAGATATAATAAATAAGTCCTCATAAATTTCTGATATTGGACGTTGCCCAATATCTAGCCAAGTATCCTTAAGGCTTGAAAAAATAGTTCCCTTTGTTTCATGGGTAATTGAAAATATGAAGGAATCAGCGTAATCTTGAAATGGAACTTCATTAGTGACTTTATTAATCCATATATTCATTTGCTAATCCTCCTCATACAACGTTTCAAAAAGTGTGTAAGCATCGATTAAAGCACTCTCAACGTATTGATTACCTGATAAACTGCCAAAATCAATATTGCCAATATCCTTAATCGTAAGCTGCTCATATAAGCTGCTTCTTATATAACCTTTTACACTACTAAGAATTTGTGTAGTCTCATCTGGTGACCGTTCTTTACCGATTTTTTCAGCAAACCTAAATTCAAAATTAAGTTCCACAAAATTAACCAGCATCTCCTTTAGCAGAACATCCATTGATATGTCCGCTAATTTGTCAAAATCATCAATGTTTAAAATTTTTAGCGAAAGAGAAAGTGCGTCAATTGCTAATGCATCTTCTTTGGTAGCTCCATTATTTGTATAATGATGCAATAGCTCATTCCAAATAACATCAGAACTTTTCCCAAGCAAATCCTCTCGTCCAATATTTCTCAGAGATGCCTCTAATCCATAATTCGCAACGGATTTGGCAAAACCTAAAATGCCTGTAGCTCCATGAATAAATGTACTTCCTTGAAACCCATCTGTTTTCATCGCACTTGCATATTTACTGGTAGCATTTGCAATAGAATTAGAATTTAGATTTTTGGACATTTCTGTAACAGCGCTCTTGGTTCTTGACCACTCAATGCGTGTTGGAGCTATGTATCCTTTTGAAGTTCCCATATCATGACCTCCCCCTTTTTGCTGTAGTTGCTACGTTTACCAAGCTACCTACTATTGTGTCATAAAGCTTAGACGACAAATTTTTACCTTTCATCTCATCTAAAACAGGCTTGACCTTATCTGCTGAGTTCGCTAACATTGCCTTAAGATATGGGATAGAAGAAGGAGTAAACTTGTTCTGCGGCATATTTTTAATTTGTAGCAAAATAGTATCTTGATAAGCTGTACAAGTCATAAATAAATTTTTAATAATAAAAAATTCTATTTCTCCCTTTTTAATGTTTGGTAAAATGCTTTCTATGACCTCTGCTATTATTTGTGATTCGGAATTTTTAAGTTCTTCCATAATGGTTGAGATAGTACCCTCTGAAGTTTGCCCGAGTCTCTGTAAAATGTTTTTAGATTTTTCAGAAAGTGCATCAATGTTATCGTTATTGTTTTTAAGCTCTTCTCGAGACAGGTAAAAATATCTATCAAGCTTTGTTTCATACAAGTTTTTTGGTTCGCACTCTATCCACTTTATAATACGAGGACTAGACCATTGAACGAATTCTTCTGGCATACTTTTCGGATCGCCAGTATGTTCATGAACCTGTTTCAGTTTTTCATTATTCATTCTAAAATCTTTATCCCATTCATTTAGCTGTTTAAACAGGCTTGGGTTAAGTTTTTGCAAAACTAGAAGTTTTGCAAGTATCTGCATGTTAAGATCATTTCCAAAATACATTTGGGACAAAGCTTTCTTAGTTATAAATGTATTTAAAAAACGTTTTGCTTGTCTAGGGTTACCTTTAAGTGTAGAAGAAACTATATTTTTTATACTGTTTATTATTTCAATATCTTTGTTATACTCAGTCTCGTTGCTTTGATCTTTAAACGGATCACCTATGAGTTCTATCCGCCGCCTAAGTTCTTCTAATGAAAGACTTTCTTCTTTCAACATTATTTTATCTTCAAAAATACTAGATACAAATGCTTCAAAAGAAGATGGTTTCATATATAATTGACAAACTAACAGAAGCAAATAGTTTTCAATGTCTTTAGATGATAACTCAGGTATATATATAGGGAGTTGAATGATTTTTTCAATGTATTCAGTAGATATTTCCACGCTAGAACCATCAATAGGAGGATATTTTTTTCTTATAGCATATTGAATGACAGTCTCATCCGCTGCAATAATAAATGTTGTTCGTTTAACTGAAAGGAACAGTTTGATTGCTTCGAGAGTGTCAATAATTCTGTCTGGAGTGCAGCGGTCTAAATCATCAACTAAGACAACTAGATTATCAATTTCTGATTTTTCTAGTATATTCTCAAAATCCTTTTTAAAGCTTCTTATATTCTCAACAGTACTGTCTTTAGGGTCTTTGACATATTCATCTTTAAACTTTTGAACAGATTCAGAGGCTCCCTTGATAATATCTCCCATTTTGGCAGCATCGCCCGCTATGCTTAACGTCAACGGAAGGGGATTACCTGTTATCAGACTTGCGATCATTGGCGCACCCTTAGCTAACATTGAAGAACCTAACTTAAAATAATCAACACGTTTGAGTAGCTCTTTTATTTTATCAACAACACCCTCAAATTTGCCTTGATTATTTTTCATCTCGTTAAGTAGTGCTTCCATCAAAGCAGCCTTAGCATCTTCGTAACCCTCAAACATCCATGCATTTAGTTGAATGCAGGCAATATTATTTGTAGTTGGATCAATGTTTTTTGAAATCAATTCAAGCAACGTTGATTTGCCTGCGCCCCATAAGCCAAACAGCCCAATAGTTAACGGATTATATTCCTTTTTCTTAACTATTTCAGCAATCAACTGCGCATAAGGTTGATAAAATAACATATCAATATCCGATGCATTATCCAGCCACATATATATCCCTCCTAAATTTCATTTTTTGTATTTTTGATTCTACCATCCTTGGGCTTCATCGCATCCTTGGGTATCGCCCAAGTAATCCCAAACCGAACAGCACCCGGTATCTTGCCCTGTGCGCAAAGCACCTGCACCCGGCGTGGAGTAATTGCCCATTTTTCCGCTGCTTCTTTCGCTGTCATATAGTCCATTAAAACGTTCCTTTGCCGAATAAATATTGTATATATTATATATCGCAGCGGCGAATAAAGCAATCAGATTCGTGTAAATTATGGAAATATTCACAGTATTATGATGAAACGGATTGAAAAACAGCATAATTTCTGCTCGAAAGAGAAATGCCGCCATCATTTGTGGCGGCTTCTCCTGCTATTTTATTCATTCGGTAGCTCTTGTTCCATTTCCATATTGTTATCAAAAGTGATTCGGATGCGGTCAGCGGATAAAACCACCACCTTGGTAATAATCCCTTTGACCACATCATCACGATATTCCTTTACGCTAAGGTCAATATGTTCCAGCGTATAAAGCAGCTCATGGATTCGGGCTTGTGTATTTTGGGCGAGCATGGTCTGCTCTTGGTGTTCGCCAAGCTGACCCTGCAGCACCTTTATCTCCGCAGCGATTTCCTCGAACTTAGCATCGAAGTAATCTGCACCGGCACTGGATTTGGAGCTGAGTTCTACCAAATCCATCATCACGCTCTGCAGCTCTGCAATGCGGTTCTGAACAGCAGCTTCATTGAAACTGTCATCCTCCTGCGAACCAATTGCCAGCCGCAGACCAGCATTGAGGGTTTCGATGACATCTGCCTTATCCTCGTCCAGCCGATTTAGGGCGGTGACAATGGCTTGGTGCAACCGGCTTTCCTCAATGGTAGGGGATTCTTTGCAGTATTTTGTACCGTATTCCAAACGGTTGATGCAGCGCCAGACCAGCTTTTTCTTGCCGTTCCTTGCCCAAGTGACCCGGCGGTACTGTGTCCCGCATTCACCGCAGCAGAGCAGCTCGGTCAAGGCATATTTGCTGCTGTATTTTCCTTTTTCGGTTTTCACAGCTTTCTTGGCCACCTTACGTTTTCCGGCTCTCCGGGCGATTTCCTCCTGCACGAGGTTGAATAAATCCTTTGAAATAATCGGCTCATGGTTCCCGGTTACATAATACTGGGGGATTTCACCGTTGTTTTTTCGGGTTTCCTTGGTTAGGCAGTCCACCACATAGGTTTTCTGCAGCAGGGCATCGCCGATATAACGCTCGTTCCGGAGCATATACTGCAGTACGCCAACTGACCACTCCTGCTTGCCGGTGGGGGAGAGAATTTCGTCTGCCTCCAGCGATTCCTTTATTTTCCGAACGCTGGCACCGGAATAATAGCCCCTGAAAATCCGTTTGACGATTTCCGCTTCTTCCGGCACAATCTTGGGCTGACCGTCCTCACCTTTTTCATAACCTAAAATACGGGAATATTGAAAGGGCACCTTTCCGCTTTTGAAGCTCTGGCGTTTGCCCCATGTGACGTTGCGGCTGATGGATTCGCTCTCAGCCTGCGCAAAGCCGCTGAGAAAGCACAGTGCCATTTCGCTGGCCATCTCCATCGTGTTGATGCCCTCTTTTTCAAAGATGATGGGAATGCCTTTTGCCTTGAGCTTTCGGATATACCCGATGGCATCCAGCGTGTTTCTGGAAAACCGGGAAACGGATTTGGTCAGCACCATGTCGACTTTGCCTTTTTCGCACAGTGACATGAGCTTGAGAAACTCGGTACGCTTTTTGGCGCTGGTTCCGGTGATGCCCTCATCGGCAAAGATACCGGCAAGCTCCCAATCCTTGTTTTTGCTGATTTTATCGGTATAATAAGCAATCTGCGCAGCGTAGCTGGACTGCTGTTCCTCCTGTTCGGTGCTGACCCGGCAGTAGGCCGCCACACGCAGCTTTCTCTTTCTGGCATTGGGCTTGGTTAAAAGAATATTGGCAGGGATCACATCGACCCTTTTCTGTACGGGCATTATGGTTTGTGTTTGCATGGCGGTTACTCCTTTCCAATCAGCTTTCCGTTATTCATCCGCAGCCACAGGCTGCCGTCCGAATCAATGACCACCTGTTTGACGGTATCTTCAAACAACGGGATTGAAAAGGCATCCAGCAGCGGCTGTTTCTCGAATATCGCCAGCAACCGGCGGGTTAAGTATTCCGGCTCCGTATCGGCACAGGCCTCATATTTTGCAGCGGCACAGCCAAATATCAACAGCTTGGTGTAGTCGCTGTCCACCTCGCTCTTTTCAAGCTCCCGGTTGATTTGGTTTCCCGTCCGGGCAACATCGAGGGAATAGTTCTCTTGATGCGGTGAAGGAAGCTCCAGCAGGCTCGGATTGCTGATAATCATATTCAGAATTGCTGTTACACTCTCCAGCAGGGCTTGGTCGGTGATTCGCTTGGGTGTAATGCGCCCCTCAGCGGAGCAGCACCATGCTTCATAATTTTTGCTTCGGCCATCCCTTTTGTATTTGGCTCCACAAGCCCCACAAACCGCCTTACTGCGGATACTGTCCAGTTCCTCGGATAACGGCTCCCCTTGGATTTTCTGCCCGATTAGGGTGGCTACAGCCCTGAACGTGTCGGCAGGGAGTATCGGCGGGAAGTCATCACCACCGCAGTAGCGTGAGTTTTCCAGCATCCGTTTGATCATGTGTTTGTTCCAATCGGTGCGGTTCTCCATATAGGGGACACTTTTGGCAGTGAGCTGCTCGGCAATCCGGCGATAGGACATTCCGGCTTGATAATACTCAAAAACCCGCCGAATTACGGCGGCCTCCGCTTCATGGATACACAGTGCACCGTTTTGGATGTGGTAGCCGAAAGGAAGATATCGGTTTTTCTTCATCGCCCAAACACCTCCTTTGGCAGCTGTTCAGTAAAGGCAAAACCACCGATCAAGCAGAATTTCAGCTTATCCTGCTTAGTGACAACAATCTGATTGACGATGCTTTGAAACAGGGTTTCGTCAAAATTGGTCAGGTATGGCGATCCTTGTTCCATCAGCGCAATCAGCAGCCTGCAGTCGGAAATCATCTCATCGTCCGCATCGCTTTCCAGCAGTCTGCGACGGTTACGCTTCAACAGGTCAAGTTGCTGGTTGATTTCATTATTTTTCTGCATAAAAATAGCAGAGTCCATGTAACCTTTCGTCCTGAGACGATTCAGTACCAGACTCTGCTTGGTGAGTTCCGCTATTTCCTGATTGATGCTTCCGACTTTTACATCGCTCATAGTAATCTTAGATTTGAGATCTATCAGCTGTGTTAAAGCGGGGGAGAGAATATAGCGGCTGTTCTGTTTTAATTTGTTAGCCATTCGGATAAATGCCTGTATAATAGCATCCTCTCGGATTTGCCGGATTTCGCACAGCTCCTTGCTGCGAAAGTGCTTATGGCAGACCCAATAGGTTTTGCCGTTGGTCACCCTGCGAGAGAAAGTTGTACCGCATTTTCCGCATCGGATTTTCTGAGAGAATACATATTGCTTACGATGCCCCTTGCTTTGGCAGAGGGCGTTACGGGCTTTCATCAGCTGCTGCGCCTGCTCAAACTCCGACCGGCTGATGATCGGCTCATGGGAGTCGGTGATGTAATAGCGCTCACGTTCCCCTTTGTTTTTCTTGGTTTGAAAGGGCATGGTATCGGTGGTGTAGGATTTCTGCATCAGGGCATCGCCGATGTAGCGCTCGCTTTTGAGGATATAGCTGACAGCGGTATACAGCCATTTTATCTCGCCATTCTTACAGGGGATACCATCGGCATTCAGCTCGGCTGCGATCTGATCCATGCTTTTGCCGGAGAGGTAGCTTCCGAATATCCGGCGCACAACCGGCGCTTCCTTGGGATTGGGAAGCAGCGTATTGTCTGCAAGATCATATCCATAGGGGGCGCAGCAGCAAGTGAAGCTGCCGTTTTGCATCCTCCGGGCGTAGCTCCAGCGCATATTGTTAGAGATGGAGGTGGATTCCTCCTGAGCGATGGAGCTGAAGGCTCCGATCATCATCTCATCGTGCATATCCGCTGTCTTGAGGCCATCTTCCTCAAATTCTACCTCAATGCCGAGGGCTTTCAGTTCCCGGACGGTGGAGAGGCAGTCGTGGATATTCCTCGCAAACCGGGAAACGGATTTTACAAGGATGCGGTCGATTTTGCCTTTCCTGCAGTCGGAAAGCATCCGCTGGAATTCCTCCCGCTTATCCGACCGGGTTCCGGTGATACCCTCATCGGCATAAATGTCCACCAGCTCCCATTCGTCATTTCCGGTAATCAGGGAGGTGTAATGCTCCATCTGCACGGAAAAGGAATTCAGCTGGTCTGCCGAATCGCTGCTGACTCTGGCGTAGGCGCAGACATGCAGCTTGGGCGGTGCATAGCGGTAAATGGCATTTACCGGTTCAATAACCTGTACCTGCGGCATGGCGGCACCTCCTTTGGTTTTCGTGAATTCATATGTGACAGCTCCTTTCGTGTAAGTTCAATACCACTAAGGTATTAGCACACACGATACCACATAGATGCAGACATAGCTATCACAATTATTACTAAATAATCCGGAGCCTCGGCTTATATTTTTCGACCACAAATTCGTCTGCAATCTGAAATTCCTTAGGGCTGATTTTGCCCTGCTCCAGAAGATAGGCGAGGAAGTTATGTGCCATTAAATAACGGACTTCATTGACCGGTTCTGTTTTCGTCATAGCGTTTCCTCCTAACGCAATTGAAACGGCGGCATGATGAAATCAGAGAGCTTGATTTTGCCCTCCATCGGGGAGTAAATGCTGATTCTACATCCGTTGATTGTTTGAATAAAGTTCATGGTCTTTGCCATATCCCGCCCGATCCGGCTTACCGAATCTACAAGCAATATCTGAAAGCTCTCGGCTTTTGCCGCTTCCAAAACAGCTTGCAGGCCGGGGCGGTCGAAGTGCAGGCCGCTGCCCAGGTCCTGTGAGGAACCGACAACAGAAAAGCCCATCTGTGAGGCATAGGTTTCCAATCTTTCGTATTGTCCTTTTAAAGCGCCATGTATATCCTCCGGCGCATCGATGCGGCAGTAAATCCATGCAGACTTCTTATTCATAGAAAATTCCTCCTTTCACAAGCTCAGGCTCATTTGAGGCTCCGGCAGCAGGACATCCAAACCGAAGCTCACGGCTAAGGCTTCATTGACTTGCTGCATCTGCGGATCATTCAAATGGCCTATGTACTCACGCAGACGGGAACGGTCAATGGTTCGCACCTGCTCCAACAGCACAAGGGAATTTTGCCGCAGCCCATACTGCTGGCTGCACAGCCGGATATGGGTAGGCAGATGGCTCTTTTCCGTGCGGCTGGTGATGGCGGCCACAATGACGGTGGGGCTGTAGCGGTTTCCGATATCATTTTGAACGACCAAAATCGGCCTTATCCCACCCTGCTCGCAGCCTACGACCGGCGTTAAATCAGCATAGAACATATCGCCCTTGTAAATACGCATTTCGCATTCCTCCTTTTTTGAAATCAGTGTTATATCACAAGGATAAGGACAGCCGCCGCTTGTGAACGGTTTACCCGCAGGGCGGCTGTCCTCATAGTTTCTGATATAACAAAACTCTTGTTCTTCGTTTTCTGCTGCTTCTATTCGACACTACTTCCCGAAGCAGAACACCACAGACAGATTGCCTGCGGTATAAGGACGATTCCGTCCTTTGGGCAGTCAGCTTAAACCAGCCTTGGTTAGTGGCTGTCATGGGACTCTCACCCCCGCCGGGTTCTCCGGCGGCTGCACCCATTGCGATGTCTGTGGCTGTGCAGAAGTATCATTGTAGGCTGTTCAGGTCATGGCGGGGCAATCTACCACAGATTGCTTCTCGGACGGACAGTTCTCGCTCGGCACCTTTGATGCTATCGTGTTGACGGATAGCTCTGACCTATCCGCAGATGGTCTTGGCGTCTCCTCCGAAGCCGCTTTCCCCTCATCGGAGCTGAACAGCTAACGTATTTAAGCTGCTGGATATGACCGAATGGCTCGGTGTTTTTCAAGGAACAGGAGAGAAATAGAAAATCCCCCTCACTTCTATAAAGGAAAAAGTGAGGGGGCGTACAACCGAAAAATTAGAAATCAATCATTTTTTTCAGCTTATCCAGTATCTTCTTTTTGCGTTTACTGATGGCCTGTTGCGTTACCAACAGCTCTGCGGCCAGATTCGCTTCCTTTTTATCATTGAAAAATAGCTCATCAATAAGGGAGCGTTCGTCCTCCGATAAGGATTGGAGAGCACTCCACAGAGCCTCCAGCTGCTCCTGATGAATGAGCCTGTCCACGATGTCCGGTTGAACACGGACAATGAGGTAATCGATGTTGACGCCATCCTCACGGAATCGCTCCAGAGACAGCTCGTTCTGGCGGATCAGCTTATTTTGATAGCGTTCTGCTTCACGTTCTTTATGGTAGGCACGGTAGACGGCCTCACTGACCTCCACACGCTGCCGTTTTACAACAATGGTATATTTTTTGTTCTCTGACATATGCTTGTCCTCCAAATTTTCAAAATGTGATTGAAAACGAAGGACAAGAGGCGGTGACCGGCACTGGGGTATGATTTTGGGCAGTAAAAAAAGAGCATTCCGATGGACATGGCTGTCCGTAGGTACGCTCTTATACTTTATTTCACATTCTACCTGCTCTGGTGGTTCGTGTTGGTGGGCATAGTTATCCGCTGATGGACATAGGCTTTTTTTAACAAGTTGCCTATGTAAAAATCAGTTATGCGGATAGCCTAATGTCGCTGCAGCAGATGCGCAGCGGTGTAATCTGTAAAGACCAACACATATAAAATCCCTCCAAACTTTTCACGGGTTTGGAGGGATTTATCTGGTATTTAAGCATGTGGAGTGTCCCGCCAAAGCACCGTTTTTTTTATTCGGCGGGTACACTTTTATTAAATACAGTCATGTACTGCTACTCATTTTCCGCTATATTCCGCTTAAATAAAGTATAGGTAACAGCTAAGTAGCAGACAAATATGAAAAGGAAAACGCCATATATGCTGAATACATTCATGAGTACGTGATTTACTGTAATATAGGGCATGTAATCCCCATAGTTCACTTTCAACAAGTATATAAAAATCGCCCCGGCACCACATAGAGCTACAACAATGGGAACACCGAACCATACGGACATTTGCTGCCGTATCAGCTTCCTGATTTGGACTTTATCCACTCCGATTTTTTCTATCACTTTAAATCTTTTTTGGTGTTCGGAGGCATCGGTAAGCTGTTGCAGAGCTAAGATTGTAAGGGATATTACAATTAAGACCAATCCTGTATAAGCGCCTCCCAATCGAAGCATCAGCGAGTTGGATATTCCCTCGTTGAGCTGTAGAGTCCGAAGCCTCACATATCCACTATTTTGGGGAACCATACCGCTGTTGTTCAACCAAGGACTAATTTCCTCGTCCATTTTGACGGCAAAGTCATAGGAAAGCGGCTCAGTCGTATTGGCGGCGTAATAGATAGTTGCAAGGGTAAGGCTTTTACATATAGAATCCGGCAGGATATATACGGCTTTCATTCTACTTGTAAAAATTCCCATACCGACATTTATCTGATAATCTGCTCCTTGAACCTTAGTGAGCATGGTTTCCCCTGCCTGTATTTGTGTATGCTGCTGATTGAATGCCTTTATTTCTTCGGGTAAAGCCTTATGATCCCACGCTATGGCAAAACCATTTTCAGACAAAGCGATTTCTTCGTGTCTGGATAATTTAAGAAGGGCATTGTAATCACTCAAAGCAATACCAAGAACAGGCATATCCTTTTGAATTCGGATATCGAAATCACTGTCGTTCAAAAAGTAGGTTTCTACTGCTGCACTCCCGCTTGTTTCGTAGCCTCCGTCCAATAAATATTGATTTATATAGGAGCTGTCAATGGCAGCTTGGGGCAATTGATTGATATTGTCCACCTGTGTATATGCTGAGAATATTTGCATGTCATAGAGAGAACGTGCTTTTAAATATCCGTCCACCTGTGCGGTATAGGTAGGCAGCCATCCAAGCAAAACCAAGGAGAACAGGAAAGCACAGGATAGAACTGCCATTGTTTTGGAATTGGTTTTTAGCTTTGAAATGATCTGCCCAAGTAAAAACAGATTCTGATAATTGAAATGCTTTGATTTCCTTTTCATTAGAACCAGCAACCATGAGAGGCAGCTAAAAAATGCAATTAGGCTAAATAGGATCATGCCAAGCGCCAGCACAGAAGGAACAAAGGTATAAAAAGCTCCGCTGATGAGTCCGCTCCGCAGCATTTCATCAATCAGCCCCTGAAGCTGTAATTGCAATATTCCCGTAATCAGAGAAATTGCAGACAGAAGAATGGCCACAAAGCTGCCATCTTTTTTCATCTTTCCTGTGACAAAAAGGAATACAAACGCACAAAACAGAAAGATGGCTGCACTGATCATACTGGCTCCTGTCATCCATCTTGCTTGTTCATTTAGCTGATTCCAAAAGGGTATAATTTTATGGCTACAAAGAAGCAGAATACCAATATCCACCGCACAACTTACAGCTAAAGGGGAAACAAGCATATCCTTTAGCGTAGAAGCACTTTCCGTTTTGTGGCTGTCGTGCAGCATATCGATAATTTTCTGCTTGCGTATAATACGCACATTGCCAATGCCAATGATTAGAAACAACATGATAAAAAACAATAAAGTCCATGCGATAGTGTCAGGGTAAATAGAAAAATGAAGCTTAAATACTTCCCCAAAGCTACTCATAATAATTGCACTTATAATTTGAGATAAAAGTACGCCAAGCACAACACCTAAGCAGACCGCCACAAGCCCCATCAGAAGCATTTCTATAAAAAAGAGAGTTGCTACTGTGCGCTGCTCCATGCCTATAATGGTTTGCAGTGCAAATTCTTTTTTTCTGCGTTTTATCATGTAGCGATTGACATATGAAATAAGAAAAACAAGAAGCAACGCAATCACTGGAATAATGATTTTCATTTTTTCAGAGAAATACTCCAGATTCATCTGAATCGGCAGTCTGGTGTTATAGAAAGGGCTTGTGATGGATAAAAATCCATAAAACAGTCCCACCGATAAAATCAAGGTCAGTATATAAATCAGATAATCCTTTGCGGAACGTTTCACGTTGCGTAAGGCCAGCTTAACGTACATCGGATAAATCACCTCCCAGCAGTGTCATCACATCAAGGATTTTTCCGAACAATTGCTTTCTGCTTTGTTCCCCACGAAGAATTTCCGTAAAAATCTGGCCGTCCTTTAGAAATAAAATCCGTTTTGCATAGCTTGCTGTAAAAGCATCATGGGTTACCATCAGGATAGTTGCATCAAGCTCTTGGTTCATGGTTTGAATGGTTGTCAAGAGCATCTGTGCCGAGCGACTGTCTAACGCCCCGGTCGGCTCGTCTGCCAGTATCAGCTTGGGATTGTTAATCATGGCTCTTGCGCAGGCACAGCGCTGTTTCTGACCTCCCGAAACCTGATAAGGAAACTTATCCAGTATCGGTACGATATCCAGTTTTTCAGCCATCTGCTTTATACGAGGTTCAATTTCTCCTGTCGCTACCTTGTTGATGGTTAAGGCCATTGCGATGTTTTCGCTAATGGTGAGTGTATCCAGCAGATTGAAATCCTGAAAGATAAACCCAAGATTTTCTCTGCGGAAACGGGCAAGCTCTTTTTCTTTGATTTCTGTAATATCTGTACCGCTTAAGAAAATATGACCTGCACTAACGGTATCAATGGTGGAAATACAGTTTAGCAAAGTTGTCTTGCCGGAGCCGGAAGCCCCCATAATGGCAATAAATTCACCGTTTTGCACCTCAAAGCTGATATCATCAATGGCCTTGGTAAGATTGCCTTTGTTGCCATAGTATTTTTCGATATGTTCAATTTTTAAAATTTGATTCATGTTCTTCACCTCACATTCATGTTACCAAATAAAGAATTTTAACTGTATCTACTTTTCTTACAAAGTTCTTACAAAAATGTAAGAAGTGCAGGAAATTCACTCCTGCACTCTCACAAAATCTCCTTTGGGGAAAAACAACTCTACCTGTGTTCCTTGTCCTGATTCAGATTTTACAGCAATACCGATGCCCAGCTTCTCGCAAAGTCGTTTGCATAAGAACAGGCCAATTCCGGTAGAGCTTTTCCCGGTTCTGCCGTTTTGACCGGTAAAGCCTTTTTCAAAAATTCGGGGCAGATCGGGTTCTGATATCCCAACACCATTGTCATAAATTATTAAAACAACTTGTCCTTGCTTGGAATTTACCTCAAAACCTATCTTTGGTTCTTTTCCACTATATTTTACCGCATTCGCAATGATCTGATTCAAGATAAAGCCAATCCATTTTTCATCGGTATAGACCGTATTGTCACAATTATTTACTTCAACCGAAATATGGTTTTGAAGCAGAAGCTGCTTGTTCTCTGCAACAGCGGCATGGATCATTTCTGACAGGGAAACTTCTTTAATGAAATAATCCTTTTCTACATTTTCGCTTCTGGCGTAATAAAGCGCCTGATCGGTGTAGTGGCTGACCTTTTCTAACTCTGCCATTAGCTTTCGAGTGGTATCGGATTTATTGTTTTCGCATAGGAGCTTCATTGCCGAAATTGGTGTCTTGACATCATGTATCCACTGCTCAATATATTCCTTATACTCCTTGCGCTCTCGTTTGGATTCCGACACCTGCTCCATCATGGACTTATTTGCAGCTTTTAGAAGCATATGATAAATTTTATCTTCTGTCAGTATGGGATGCTCCATAACCTCACAAATTAAATATTTCTTATCCAACCGTTCCAGTTGTAAAAGAAGCTCTGCGAAATACCGTTTTCGGAAAAAGAAGCGAATATGGATATAGCTTGCGGCAATCAGAAACCAAATAAGCAGCAGAATTAAGATAATGTTTGCTTGCACATCGACTGCCGACAGGAAAACCACACAGAAAAGCATGGATAGAACATGAGTAATGATAGCAGGGAGCTGATCTTTTAAATACTCTTTATACCTCATATCAAATACCCCTGCCGATGCTTCGTCTGAATAAAGTCCTTTACCCCTATGCTCTTTAATTTTTCCCGTATTCTCGTAATGTTTACACTGAGGGCATTATCATCCACATAAAGCTGACTGTCCCAAAGGTAGTCCACTAAATCCGCACGGGGAACAATTTTTCCTGCATTGCGAAAAAGAAACACCATGATTTTCAGCTCGTTTTTCGTCAGCTCTACCGAATTCCTATGATATTCAATTTTGCTGTTCTCCAGATGCAGGATTACCTCTTGATAGGTCAGAACTTCTGCGTGTTCCGAAGCATAGGTGCGTTTTAGCAGTGATGCAATACGAGCCAGCAAAATAGAAGTATTGTACGGTTTTGTGATGAAATCATCACCGCCCAGCATGATGCTGTTCAGTTCGTCCATGTCTGTGTTACGGCTTGTGACAAAGATAATCGGCACATTGGAAAATGTGCGTATTCCCGAACAAATTTTAAATCCGTCCTGTACAGGCAGGTTGATATCCAATAAGAGCAGATGTGGAGGACTTTTCCGTATTTCACTGATAATATTAAAAAAATCCTTTGGCAGGATTATTTCATACCCATTACTTCTCAGAAGCACCGATAACTCTTCCTGAATAACCGGGTCATCTTCAATCACCATAATTTGATACATGAAATTATCACTCCTTTTTTCTGTTTTCTTTCAGCCTGCCGTCTGCAGGCTTTGGTGCATCCTTGGGGATCGCCCATGCACGGCCGAAGCGAACCGCTCCGTCAATTCTATTTTCTTCGCAGAGCTTTTGTATTCTCCGCTTGGAGATTTCCCATTTGTCAGAAGCCTGCTCTACGGATATATAATCAAGCATTTGTATTCCTCCACCATGTATGTTGTTTATATTATATACGCATTAGCGAATAAAATCAATAATTCCTTTTGTAAAATGTGTTCGTCTTAACACCCATTAGTGGTTCGTTCTCAATCCTATGCCCATACTGTAAAATTGGGTTAGGAGGTGAACGAACAGTGGAGGAATTACTGAACTCATTTGGTCAGACCATAAAGGACGCCCGGATTGCCGCAGGCATGACACAGGATGCGCTTGCGGAGCAGGCCGGGGTAACGCCAAGATACATAATGGCCATTGAGAATGAAAATAAACACCCAAGAATGCCGGTGCTGCTTAAGATCATCCGCACCTTGAAGATATCAGCCGATACAATTTTTTATCCGGAAATTCAACATACAGACAGAGAAAAAGAACAGCTTTTGCACATGATCCAGCTGTGCGGCGAAAAGGAAATTAAAATAGCCGCCGCAACCGTCAAGGCGTTATTGGATGCCAGATAAGCAAAATCCATCTTCTATCTTCGAGGATGGATTTTCTTCATGTCAAAGAGATAGATTGTCTTTTCTCTGTGTTTAAGAAATCCTTAGAGTGAAAAGTTCACTGCATAGGCCATGATGACACATACCATATGCCGCCGACAGGACGCACTGCTCCCTTGGCGGCAGGGTATGTGTTTTTTCATTTCACCGTAAACAACAGACTGCTCTTGCCTCCGTTTTCCCGCCAGCGCTGCTCCTTTTGAAGATGGCTGGTCTTTTCAAGGTCAGCGATGGCTCTCTGCACCGTGCGGCGGGAGAGCTTCAAGTCTTTGGCGATAGTACCGATGGCAGGGTAACAGGTTCCATCCTTATTTGCCCGGTCTTTCAAATAACGATATACCACAACGGCACGGTGGGGGACATCCGCAGCATAGAGAGATGATAAATAGTTCAATCACGAACACCTCCTAATCGGTGCGCAGAGGCATAGCAGATTGTTCCGGCTCCGGCTCATGCTCCTGCACTGGTGTGTGCTGTGTACCTCCGCTTCGCTCATCATCGGGAGACTCCGGGAATTCGGCAAAGTTATCCTCGTCATAGGCACAGCCTCGCTGGAGGATTTCCTGCTCCAGCTCGAAGCGGTCGGCATAGTGAACCTTTCGGGTGGCACGTTCCTCCACCTCAAAGGATTTTCCAAACCGGATGCCCCATTTGAGAAACAGCGGCAGTTTGGTGCGCATAGGACAGCAGCCGGTCTTGGCCAGAATAAAATTGCCCTTGGGTAGAGTTTTCAACTCATCCGGTGTCATCAGCGGTCGCTGGATCATCTGCAGACTCTGGCTGGGATCGTTCTTTCCTCTGCTGATGGAGCCGGACATGACGGTTTTGTTGCCCAGCGCCCTTGAGAGAATATCTGCGCTTTCTGAGTTGGGCGCAAACCCACCGAACAAAATATCCTGACAATTGTCGATAATGATGGCGGAACCCTCCTTGCCGTAGTTTTTCTCAAGCTGGGCAAATGACTGGATGATGGGTACCATACTGATACGACGGGAACGGCCTGCAGAAAACATCATCTCCATCGACTGGATTTTAGGGATGGTTCCGATCTCATCGGCAAAGATCATTACCCGGTTGGGGAGTTTACCACCGTATTCATCAGCGACCGTCAGCATCTCCCGGTAGAGCTGCTGGAGGAACAGCGACACCATAAAATATTTCGTGTTATCTTCCTCTGGCAGTACGATAAAAATAGCACATTTCTCTTTGCAGAAGGTTTCCGTATCCAGTAAGCTGTCGAAGCACAGAATCTGCTCCATTTCGGAATCCAGAAACGCATTAAGACGGGACATGGCAGTGGACAGCACCGAGGCCATTGCTTGGTCGGCAGTATTGAGGGCGGCTCCCGCAAACCATCTTGCCTTATGGTCGGAGGGCAGCTTATCCATCAGCAGCTGGAACTGGCTTTTGTTCTTCACCGGCGAGGGAGCCAGCAAGTCCTGTATCATTTTAAACACAGATATGATGTGCCGCTTCTCCGGAGGACAGTATTCCGCAATCAGCAGGATGACTGAGGTCAATAATCCCTCGGCGGCATCATAGAAAAACGCATTTTGACCATAGCTTGCTGAGTCCTCACCGCTGCTGGAAATAATAGTTTTGGCGGTGATTTTGGCATACTTCTCGGCCTTAGCTTTCAGCGAGAGGTTCTCTGGATTTTTCAGATAAGCATCCATATAGCGATTGACCAGCTGCAGGATGTTATCGCCATCCGAGCGGGTGGGGTTGCGCAGATCCAGCACCGATATTTTGTAGCCGTAGTAATCCTTTGCGATGCCTGCATAGTTTCGGAACAGGTCGCCCTTGGTATCGGTGCAAAGGAAGCTCATGCCGGATGCACAGGCATATTCAATATTAGGATAGAGAAAGTTAGCAGTTTTGCCCACACCGGCAGCGCCGATCATGAGGCAGTGAATGTCACCGTCATCAATGAGGGCGGTAGTAGCACCTGCCTTTTGCTTGCAGCCCACCACAAGCCCCTGCAGGGCGGGCAGATTCTGCCCACGCCGCCATTTTTCCGGCTCGTAGGGTACATGGGCGTATGTCCGTTTTATTTCGGTTTCTGTGGCAAAACGGGCGGTACCGTGCTGACCGTCACCGACCGTCTTGGATTTGATGCCGCTGAGGGTGTAATAGTGTGCTAAAAGAGAAAGACCACCGATGACGAAAAACATCACGGCGGTCACTGCTATGAGGATGTAAACTTGGGATGGCATAGGGGAACTCCTTTCTTTTCTGTGATATTTGTTGTAAAATAAATTCATGATAACCAATGAGGTAAAACACTATGGAAAATTACAAGCCTAAAGAATTAACCGAAGCACTCCGTGCCATCAATTCCATTATTCACAAATGTGAAAAGGCACAGGAGGAGTTCCCAGAGGGAAATTCTCAGCATACGCTTCTAAAAAACCGCTTAAAAGCAATGTATATTTCAAAAGCATTGATTACAGAGGCACTGTCTAAAGTGGATGAGGACTCAGAAGCACAAACTTTATCTGACGATAACTGCAATGCTGAACTGCTACTTTCGAACTTGGATCAGATGCATACCACGGATTTGGGTGTGGAACGCATCCGAAAAAATCTGCGTTTAGATACAGACGATGTAGTCGGCTGGTGCAGAGAAAAAATCAAAGCTACAAACGCCAGTATCACAAGGAAGGGCAAGAACTGGTATATTACTGTGGATAGCTGTGAGATTACCGTAAATGCCCACAGCTACACCATTATCACCGCACACAGACGGGCATAAAAAAGCATGACTGCCAATGAAACGGCTGTCATGCTTTTTTATCTCATTACCATAGCGGGTGTGGTCTGCTCCTGTAAGCATACTGCTTTCAAATCATCATTCCAGTCCTTATGTGCCGAAACATCATACACAACAGCGTCAAATCCCTGCTCCTTTAAGGTTTTATGGATGCGGCTGGCAGCCTTACGTCCGGCTTCATCATTGTCCAGACAGAGTGACACACTTTGAAGCTGTGGGTACAGCTCCAGCAACTTCAGTACAGGCTGCTCCGACACACCGTTCAGTGCCACATAGCTGTGCTGTTTCCAATTCTGTGGATGCAGGCTGATGTAGGACAGCAGATCGATAGGTGCTTCAAATACAAACAGGTTGTGGGGATAAGGATTCTTAGGGAACCTCTGAACAAATGGCGCAGGAAGAGGAATTCAGCGAAAAGGGATTCAAGAGGCGTTCCAACTGAATGATTACGTCGAATTTCGACGCTATACTCCTGAATTTATTTCCACTTTTGCGG
>NZ_VWXL01000020.1 GCF_009746625.1 Caproicibacter fermentans | reverse complement strand
GGCCCAACAGGAGGAATTAGAGCTTGTCCCTGCCGACTTGACAGCATTATATCACGGGTATCTCAAAGCCTGCCGGTATTCTATTTTTGGGGCGTTTTCGCCCTACAAAACTTATTATACGAGGAGGTATAATGATGGACGGAATCGATATAAAGTTTCCGTTGTTTGTGGCCGTGTTGGTTATTGCCGTTGCTGCTGTCATTTCAACGATGCTACTCTATCGCAAAGCACACAATGTCAAGTTGAAGCTGAATGATATCTCAGAAACACTGGACGACATTGCACAAGGCAACAGTAATCGAAAAATACTGGCAAAACCCAGCGATATGACTTCTATGATCTGTTATAAAATGAATGATATTGTTCATGAGTTTCGCGAACAGGTCATTGAATTAAAAAAAGCGGAGAAAACCAACAGTCAATTGATGACAAGTCTTTCCCATGATGTGCGTACTCCGCTGACAACTCTGATTGGATATTTAGACGCGGCGCAGAAAGGCATTGTAGTCGGTGCGGAACGGGAAGAATATATAGAAACGGCCCGATTGAGGGCACATGATATGAAAGACTATGTAGATGTGTTGTTTGAATGGTTTAAACTGAACTCCAATGAAGAAACTTTTACTATTCGGGAGGTAGAGCTTGCAGAACTTACCAGAAACCTACTGAAAGACTGGATCCCAATTTTTGAGAACAACCGACTTGATTTCGATATAAAGATCCCGGAAAAACGCATCAAAGTCAATTTGGATACAGATGCCTATACCCGTATTATAAATAATCTAATTCAGAATGTAATCTCCCATAGTAGAGCAACCCACGTCAAAATTAAAGTTTCTCTCCTTGCTGCCAATGTAATGGTCGCTGTTGCAGACGATGGTAAGGGGATTTCCAAACAGGATTTGCCGCATGTTTTTGAGCGGCTTTATAAATGTGATACGGCACGCTCTCAAAAAGGGAGCGGCTTAGGGCTGTCCATTGTGCAGCAGCTTGTGGAAAAGATGGGCGGTTCGATTTCAGTTCAAAGCGAACCGTATCAACAAACAGAATTTATCGTGCAATTCCCGCTGGCTCATGAGAAAACCTGCTGAAAGGCAGGCTTTTTTACTTCTCTATAAGATTCAAGGTTCATTCAAGGTTCATTCAAGGTTTATGCAAGGTTGAGGGGATAACATTGGATTTATAAAAATGACAGGAGGGTTTTACATCTTGAGTGATTTTGTAATTGAAACTAATAATTTGACAAAGCAGTATGGGGAACAAAAAAGTGTTGCCAATTTAAGCATCCATGTAAAGAAAGGCAGAATTTACGGTCTGTTAGGACGCAACGGCGCAGGAAAAACTACAACTATGAAAATGCTGTTGGGGCTGACAAGTCCTACATCTGGCGAAGTGCGTATTTTCGGGAAAAGTATTTGTACGAATGAAAAGAAAGTTCTTTCCCGAATTGGCAACCTGATTGAATCACCGGGCTTTTATCCTAACCTCACAGGGACGGAAAATCTTAAGATTATGGCGAGACTCCGTGGAGTGCCCAACCCAAATGCCGTTAAGAACGCATTGGCTGTGGTGGGGCTGCCGTATATGGACAAAAAACTGTTCTCACAGTATTCGCTTGGTATGAAACAACGGCTTGGCATCGCAAATGCCATTTTGCATGATCCGGAGCTTCTAATTTTGGATGAACCCGTCAACGGACTTGACCCAATCGGTATTGTGGAAGTCCGTGATTTCATAAAACGGCTTAGCGCAGAACAGGGTAAAACGATTTTAATTTCCAGTCATATCCTATCAGAAATGGCTTTGTTAGCGGATGACATTGGCATCATCGATCACGGTGTTTTACTGGAAGAAGAGGGCTTGGAAGAACTAGAGAAGAAAAACAGCAGATATGTTCATTTCATTGTTACGGACACGTCCCAGGCCTCCCGGATTTTAGAGGCTGACTTTCATACTTCCAATTTTCATATTGATGACGACCGTAATTTGCGGCTTTATGATACAGAGATAGACGTAGCTGCTATTACACGTAAATGGATAGAAAGCGGTCTTAATGTTTCAGAAGCGCATACCCAAAACGATACCTTGGAAGATTACTTCAAACAGGTCACCGGAGGTGAGGGAATTGCTTGATTTAATCCTATGCGAATTTGCCAAAATCAAACGGCAGCGATTTATTCTGCTTTCTATATTGGCAGCCTGTCTCTTTCCTATCCCCCTGACCGTATTGGTAGCAAAAGACAGTCTGCATTTTGAACAGCTTTTTAAGCTGGTCGTTACGTTCGGAAATTTTCTCCTTTTGCCATGCGTACTGAGTGTAGCGGCATGCGTCCTGTTCTTTATGGAAAGGGACAGCGACATGCTGAAAAACCTGATGACCGTTCCGGTTCCCAAAACCAAACTTGCAGCAGCAAAGCTGGCTGTGCTTTTGATTGTTGCCGTATTATATTCCATGGCCGGCTTAGGAGCTACAATCATCGGGGGACTGGTTGTGGGCGCTGTGGAAGGAGTTGCTTTTAAGTTAGGACTAAGTGTCATTCTTGGCATTATGCTGTTTGTTTCAGTCCTTCCCGTGGTGATTCTTATTGTCTGTTTTAACAAAAGCTATATTTTCTCCATCATAATTGCATTCCTTTACTCTGTGCTCAATTTTGGCATAGCGCTGAATATGATGAGTTTTGCCCCTAACAGTATATTTATTAACATTTTGCCCGGCCCGGTTATTATGCGTTGGTGGTCGTCCTATTGGAGTGGACTTTCTCCGGAATACTTTGCAATAAGAAAACCATATATGTTATCCACACCTGTCTGTGCGGGCATATTGTTTTTAATAGCGGCAATATCAATGCCGCTTATTTCAATTTCATACAAAAAGCAGGAAGATTAGGAGGGAACTTACACAATGATTAATATTATTATCACGGAACTTCAAAAGCTCAAACGCTACAGTGTTCGTTGGATCGGCATTGTGGCGGTGGCATTTTCAGCACTTTTAGCAGCTTTTCAGCAAACCGGCGGTAATGGAACGCTTACGTATGAGAGTTATACGAACAGTGTCATATGGAACAACTTCAGTTTAGCTTTCCCGTTTATGATTGTTCTGATAGGAGGTTATATCATAAACCGTGAGTACGTTGACCATACGTTGAAAAATATGTTGACGGTACCTATTCCATTCCGTAAATTGCTGACGGGAAAAGTGATTGTGGTTGGTATTGTTACCGTTCTGTACGGCTTATTTAGCTTTCTATGTACATTTGTCCTGGGAATGCTATTCTGTCATGAAAACATGTTGCCGGCGCTTGTAGTAAAATCGCTCTTTCAACTCGTTGGGTTAGGACTTTGTTGTTATCTGGCCGTGTTACCAATTATTATATTTTTCAGCCGAAAACAAAACGGGTATCTTGCCGGGACTGGATTAGCGTTCGTTTACGGCTTTTGCGGCATTTTTATCGCAGGCAGAGCGTTGACGGATTACTACCCTATTACCGCTGGACTTGGAATTATTAAATTTACGGGAGATGGCTCGCACAACTTTAATCTTTCGGCGGAAATCGGTATTCTGCTTCTTATGACAGCTTTGTCAGTTGCTATGCTGCTTTGCACAAAAGGCTATAAAGATGGAGTTGCGACGTCCAAAAACAAGGGCAAAAAGCAAGCAGCATAAGCCTGCGGTGCCTGAACTGTTGTAATCCGAAATTTTTCCAAATTGAAACTCTTGCAGTCAAATGTAGCACTCAAAAGTCGTTCAATTGTATCAAACTTTAGTTTGTAAGGCGTTGTTGTAAATTAAAAGTTGCATAAAAAAGAGGAATTCTGTAAACTGGAACACATGAGACCATATGAATCAACCAATGAAGAATGGAACGGCAGAGTATCCCATACAAAGCGGAGAATTTTCATGAATCCAGCTATCTTTGTAACTTGAATGATAGATTCTATGGAAATATAATTGAAGGAAAGGCGGTGAAAGCATGGAACACTCTATTTTGGTTGTCGATGATGACAAGGAACTGTGCCGGTTGATAAAAAAGTGCGCCGAAAAAGAAAACGTATCAGCCGAACTTGCCCATTCGGGTATTGACGGCTTAAATATGGTCAAGCAAGGGAACCATCAACTGATTGTTCTGGACGTCATGCTGCCGGAAATGAGCGGCTTGGATGTTTTGTCTGAAATTCGGAAAAGCAGTACGGTCCCGGTTCTCATGCTGACCGCAAAAGGCGACGAAATTGACAAAGTAACGGGGCTGCGACTCGGAGCGGACGATTATTTGACAAAACCGTTCAGCATTCATGAACTGATGGCGCGGATTGATTCTCTGATACGGCGTTACACCGTATTCAATCAGCCTTTGCAGGAAGATACGATGAATCTTAAAAATATGGTCATCGACAAAAGCAACCGAACGGTCTGTGTGAATGGAGAACAGATTGACCTGACCGGCAAAGAGTTTGACTTGCTTCTTTTCCTTGCGACCAGCAAAGGCCGCGTCTTTACCAAAAAGCAGATTTATACACAGGTTTGGAACGGCGAATATGCTTATGATGACAACAACATCATGTCCTTTATTAGTAAGCTGCGTAAAAAAATCGAGCCTGACGCCGATCATCCTTTTTATATTCTGACCGTCCACGGCGTCGGCTATCGGTTCAACAAGGAGGCGTAGTCCATGAACTGGACATTGTTTTTTCTTGTTCTCTCCTGCACCTTTGGCTGCGCTGTCATCTTCCTTGTTACAAGGCTATGTCGTGTGCAGGAACAATTAAACATCATTGAAAACGCTCTAAAAGACATTCAAACCGGAAATCTGAACCGACGGATTCTCACAAGAAAGAACGATATGACGAAATCCATCTGCTACAGTATCAACGAAATTGCCGCAAACGATCAGGCACAGCTTATCCGGTTAAAGGAAGCGGAACAAGCATACAAACGCCTGATGACAGGTTTGTCCCACGACGTCAAAACCCCGTTGACCTCACTGGTTGGTTATCTGGAAGCCATTCAGGGAAAAGTGGTAATTGGGGAAGAAAAAGAAGAATATATCGGCGTGGCCTTGGATAAAGCCCATCACTTGAAGGACTTTGTGGAAGATTTATTCGAGTGGGTAAAACTGGACGCAAAGGAACAGAAATTTCAATTTGAGGACTGCGATTTAAACGAGCTTTCCCGAGATATTCTGGCCGACTGGATACCGGCGTTGGAAGACAGGAAAATCGGATATGAAATTTCGATTCCCGAAACGGAGTATATCCTCCGGCTTGACAGGAATGCTTATACCCGGATTCTCAATAACCTTCTTCAGAACACGCTGGTTCACAGCGAAGCAAGCAATGTGACCGTCAGCATTCTGGAAAATGACAAACAGGCGCTAATTATCGTTCAGGATAACGGAAAAGGGATTTCTCCAAAAGATCTGCCGCATATTTTTGAAAGGCTTTATCAGTGTGATGAATCCCGTACAGCGGGTGGCAATGGTCTTGGCCTGTCCATTGTAAAAGAACTTGTCATGATCCATGGCGGGAAAATAGAAGCGGATAGACCACCGGAAGGCGGCGCAAAATTCACAATAGTTTTTCCGAAAGCCCTGTGACGCGCAGGGCTTTCCTTCTACCTAAAACAAGAAAAGAACAAGGTTCCGGCAAGGTTTTGGCAAGGTTTCAGCGATATACTGGAAGACGGAAGGGAGACAAGCCATGGGAACGATAATCCAGACTGAATTACAAAAACTCAAGCGCAGAAGACGCAAAGGCAAAACAATTGAGGAGAGTGAGGTTTCATATGAACGATGCTGTTATTGAAACAAAGCAGATTACGAAAGTTTACGGCGAGCAGACGGCCGTCAACCGTGTTGACCTTCATGTCCGCAAGGGCCGTATCTACGGCCTTTTGGGTCGCAACGGCGCGGGCAAAACCACAATTATGAAAATGATTTTGGGCCTTGTGTCCATCACTTCCGGTGAAGCGGATCTATTTGGCAAGAACGTCAAGGGAAACGAGAAACAAATTTATCCCCGGATCGGGGCGATCATCGAAATGCCAGGATTTTATCCGAATCTTACGGGAACGGAGAATCTGGAGATATTTGCAAAGCTGCGCGGGACGACGAAGCCCCGTGCGGTACAAGAAGCCCTTGAAGTCGTAGGGTTGCCCTATCGGGATAAAAAGACTTTCAGCAAATATTCGCTCGGCATGAAACAGCGCCTCGGCATTGCAAATGCCATTCTGCATGATCCCGAATTGCTGATACTGGACGAACCTACAAACGGTCTTGATCCGATTGGCATAGCCGAAGTTCGAAGTTTTATCAAAGACCTGAGTGTGGAGCGTGGGAAGACGATTTTAATTTCCAGCCATATTCTCTCGGAAATTTCACTGCTTGCGGATGACATTGGAATCATCAACAACGGCGTTTTACTGGAAGAAAACAGCATGGCCGCACTAAAAAAGAAGAATGGGAAATACATTCTGCTTCAGGTTTCCGATACCGCCAAAGCTTCCTTAATATTGGAACGCAAATTTCATACCAAAAACTATTCGGTGCAGGACGCCCACACGCTGCATCTTTTTGATACTTTTCTTGATATGGCGGCAGTCAACAAAGCGCTGATGCTTGAAGACATTTCGGTGATCAGTTCCCAGCTCTGCAACGACACCCTGGAGGATTATTTCAAAAGAGTTACCGGAGGGGAAGGCATTGCTTAATTTAATTCAAACGGAATTTCTGAAACTCCGGCGGAAGAATTTCATCTTTCTTATGTTGATTTCCTCCCTGCTGATGCCACTGCTGGCGGTATTTTATTTTGGCGCGGCAAAAAAGGCCGATATCACTCCAATGCAGTTTTACAAGTGGTCGGCTTACTCTTATACGTCGTGGATCATTCTGCCGGTTGTGTTGGGAATTCTCGGAACAATGCTTCTATACGATGAAAATCAAAACGATATGCTCAAACAGCTATGGATTATTCCCATCAGCAAATTGGGGTATTTCCTGAGTAAATTCGTGATCGTATTTCTGTATTCCGTCCTCTTTATGATGATAACGGCGGTATGTTCCATTCTGGCAGGAATACTGCCCGGAACGATACCGTTAACCGCCGACAGTGTTTCTTATCTATTTCTGAAGTGCTTTGAAATCGGCGCGCTGGCCCCCTTTGCGATGCTTCCCGTCCTCGCGGTCGCTGCTTCACAGAAGGGGTATATCCTGCCGATATGCGTAACCTTGGTTTATACGTTTCTCGGTTTTATTCTGCTGATGGTGAATATGTACGTTCATCCGCTGTCGGGCATGACGGCTATTGTTATAAACGATATGCCCGACATCGTGATGAAACAGCCGATTGATCTAAAAAGTGCGTTTCTGTGCATTGGAATATGGAGCATTGCTTCGATCATCTGCGCGGATGTCACTCTTAGGAAAAGACAGTGAGGCGGACAATATGAAAACATTATTATGGGCGGAAAGGATGAAACTCCGCCGTTCAAAAATAATATGGATCGCTCTGTTTTCGGCGGTCATGGTATCCGTGATTGTGTATATGCAGGGCCAGTTTCTGTTTCAGGGCCATAGATACGTGGACGAACCCGGATGGTTCATGACTGCCGCGCAGTCACTGGGAAGCATATTCGTCCTGCCGGCAATCATCGCCCTCATGGGAAGCTATATGATTTGCCGGGAGGAACAGGGCGATACAATGAAATCTCTTCGATTGATTCCGGTCAAGCTCTCAAGACTTGTCGGCGCGAAACTGGTTCTAGCCGCGTTCATGAGCGTGCTGCTTTATGCGTTTTTGTTTATCATTACTTTTTCGACAGAAGCAGCTCTGCACTTTTCTCTGCTGAAATCGGCAGCTGTCTTGAATTTCCTGAAAATTTATCTTTTGCAGGGTATCTGCCTGTTTTTCGCCATATCACCGATTATTGCCATTGTTGCGGTCTTAAAAAAAGGATATTGGATTTCCCTGATATTTGCGGAGGTTTACTCTTTCGCAGGGCTGTTCGTCGGGATGCAGAACACGGCCCGCTTTATCTATCCCGTAACCGCTGCTTTTTGCGTGTCCGGCTATTATGAATCGACCTTGCCTCAGATGATAACAAGTATTTTGAGTCTGTTTATCTGCGCATGTTTGTCACTTTTGATACTTGACAGGTTAAACAGAAAATACAACAGCTAAATGCTATTTAGATGCGTACTTCCCGCCAAACAAAGCCTGCTTAGCAAAGTCAAGAGGGAAATCAATAAAATGCAGCAAGACTTTACAGGAGACTTTCTTTCAGACAAGAATGAATCAAGTCTGGAAGGAAGTCTTTTTTCATGAGCACAGTACCGAATATGTCATCAGCCGGAAATTCTGTCGTCGCCGAAGTTGGAATTGTCCTGGAACAATTTCCGTCGGCAGACCACCTTGCCTCTTGGTACCCGGCTGACCGAAATCCTCAAATCTCATTTGTTTGCTTGCATATTTCGAGAAAATGAAATATAATGATTGCAAATTCTCATGAGGTGATGGATCATGGATTATATGACGGTTAAGGAAGCAGGAGAAAAATGGGGAATCACGAGCCGGATGTAAATTATTACTGCACAGCCGGGCGGATTCTCGGCGCTATAAAAAAAGGAAATCTTTGGCTTGTTCCAATCAAAGCGGAAAAACCGATTGACTGCCGCACGCGGGGAGACAGGAAAAGTGACAACCTTCAAAAGTAGAGAACTAATCAACAGCTTTCGCTACGTGCTGATCACAATTGGAACAATTGCCTCCGCAACAGGGATCGGATGGCTATTCCGCTATGCCGGCTTTCCTGAAACAAACGTGGTGATTGTTTATCTTCTGTCGATCCTGTTAACCGCTCGATTGACTCGGGGATACGTTTATGGAATTGTTGCATCAGTCATTGCCACCTGCACATTCAACTATTTTTTTACCAAACCATACTACACGCTTTCCGTTAATGATCCAAGTTACTTAATCACTTTTGTAATTATGACAATAACTGCATTTATTACCAGCACCCTGACTTCCAAGGTGAAGAAAAATGCTCTGGAAGCACAGGAAAAAGAAGCTGAAACGAGCGCTTTGTTTCAGCTGACCAATCGGCTGACCGACGCCTCAGACGTATCCGATATCGCCAGCATTACTACGGATACGATCAGCAGCATTATGAACTGCCGCGCCGCCTGCCTTTGCTTTGACGAAAGAGGCCAACCCGAACAGAGCTTTGTTCAACAGCAGTGTGCGGGAAAACAGGTTCGGCGTAAGGTGGAGGACACCGCTGAACTAAAACACCGTATGGAAGGTTTGCGAACCGCTTATGATGTAGGCGATGAGTTTTATGATTGGCCGATTTACGGCAGAGAAGCCATCCTGGGCGTTCTGAGAATACCTGTAGAAATCGCCGTTTCCATGAGCGAGCCGCAGAAGCGCCTTTTGCGCTCTATGATTGAAAGCGCCGCGCTTGCCATGGATCGTTTCCGCAGTGCGTAGGAGCAACAGAAGTCAAGGGAAGAAACGGAGCAGGAGCGGTATCGCGGGAACCTTCTGCGCGCAATTTCTCATGATCTCCGCACTCCTCTTTCCGGCATTATGGGCACATCTGAAATGCTGATGGGTATGACCGAAAAAGAGGATGAACGCTACACTCTGGCTTTAGACATCTATAAGGATGCCGATTGGCTTCACTCCATGGTGGAAAACATCCTCAATTTGACACGCCTTCAGGATGGTAAGCTCATCCTGGATAAGCAACCGGAAGCGGTCGAGGAAGTAGTAGGAGTTGCGGTTGCGGCCTTTTCAAAGAGAGAACCGGAGCATGAGATCGTTGTGCGGATTCCCGACGAGGTGTTGCTTGTTCCGATGGATGCAAGGCTGATTGAGCAGACATTGGTCAACCTCATTGATAATGCCATAAAGCACACACCGCCAAATGGAGAGGTCGAGGTTTGCGTTCAAGAAGATAGAAATAAGGCATCTGCCGTTTTTACTGTCGCGGATCGTGGAACAGGAATTGCGGAGGAAGATCTGCCTCATATCTTTGAAATGTTTTACACGACTCGCACAAAAGGGGCCGACGCACTGCGCGGCGTCGGCCTGGGGCTTGCCATTTGCAAATCTGTCATATCGGCGCACGGGGGAATGATTACGGCCCATAACAGGCATGACGGACCGGGCGCGGAGTTTGTGTTTACGCTGCCTATGGAGGTGAAAAACAGTGTTGAACAGAAATGAACAGATTCTCGTTGTGGAGGATGACACGCAAATCCGGAATTTCATCTGCTATGCGCTGAAGCAGGAGGGCTTTTCCTATACAACGGCCGGTACAGCGCAGAACGCACTTTCTCAGCTTGTATCCGGACAGATTGATTTGATGCTGCTAGACCTCGGCTTACCGGATTTCGATGGCATGGAAGTAATCAAAAAAGTCCGCGAATGGTCCGAGATGCCGATTATCGTTGTTTCGGCTCGCGATCAGGATAAAGAGAAGGCCGCGGCATTGGACGGTGGAGCGGACGACTATCTGACAAAACCGTTTTCAGCCATGGAACTTATGGCCCGTATCCGCGTTGCGCTTCGCCATCTGCATAAAATTGAAAGCAGCAAAACGCAGTCAATTCTTTCTGTAGGAAAGCTGAAGATCGACTTTGACAAGCGATTGATTTATCTGGATGATGCGGAATTACATGTTACACCGATGGAATATGATCTTTTGGCCCTGTTTTTTAACAACATCGGGAAAGTACTGACGACAAAATATATTTTAAAGGAGATTTATGGCGTCGGATATGGTACGGATACGCAGGTGCTTCGGGCGCTGATGGCGGGGCTCAGGAGAAAAATTGAGAAAAATCCTGCCAGGCCACGGTATATATTAACTGAGATAGGCGTAGGTTATCGGCTCGTGGATGAGTAGATGGAATACAGCAGCCGCTTTGGGATATTCCCAAGGCGGCCTTTCTGTTTCTCACAGCTTTCTCACAGAAAACGGTATCCTCTCACACCCAAGTCACAGGATAAGCGCTAAGATAACACTGCAACGAAACCATGAGGCTTCAAAGGAGGCTTTGATTTATGAAAACATTTGAGGCAACTGCCCGAAGCAAGTCTAAAGTAGATACATACATTTCAAATTTTATGAAGCTGCACCCATTTGCCGCATTCCTCACGGTTTTTGTTGGAGGTCCGCTTTTCACTCTTCTGGCCGTCGCTGCGGCAGTGTATTTGATCGCGCTGCCGCTGGGATTCATTATGGGCTGGTTTTAATAAAAGAGAAGGAGGTCTTGGCTGCGATGAAGACTCAGGAACTAACAGAGCGCAAAAAAGAACTGACAGCGCTTTGTCATGCGGTCAAAGCATTTGCAGGTAATGGCGAGTTTCAAAAATGCAAAACGCTGATTTTCGGTGCTGCGGAAAAATATCCGAATGCTCCGGAGCCACACAATCTGCTTGGCATAGTGCTTGAAAAGCAGGGGGATCATCCTGCGGCAATGAAGCAGTTTCGCGCCGCCTGGGCGCTTGACCCCACATACCTGCCGGCAAGGCAAAACCTCGACAGCTTCGGGACCTTCTTCTCACATGGCAGTTATGCGTATGATGAAAGCGATTGTCCGGAGGAAATGCACGATCAGTATAGGATCCATTATGATGAACGTGGCATTGGCCATGTAGACAGGAGAGATTGCAAATGAAACCGTTTGGAAACACAGAGGTAAACAAGCGTTATACCGTCGTGATCGGCTGCGGCAGGCTGGGTGCAAATCTTGCGAATGCGCTCTCTGACGAAGACGGTAACGTCCTGATTATTGATAAAAACAAGGACGCATTCCGCAAACTGTCGCCTTCCTATGGAGGGCTTACAGTAGTCGGAGACGCCACGGATCTTGGAGTCTTACAGGAAGCCCAGATCAATAAAGCGGACGTTGTTGTTGCTGCAACAAATAATGACAACGCAAACATCATGGTAGCGCAAATAGCCCGTGAATTATTTCAGATTGATCGTGTGATAGCCAGACTTTATGATCCTGAACGAGAATGCGTTTATCGTGAGTTCGAGATCGATACAATCTGCCCTGCTATTTTGTCCGCCAAGGAAATTGATAAGATTTTAGCAAAAACAGATCTGTCTACGGCCAATTCTCAGGAGGGAGAAGCATGAAAACAAGAGTGTTGCTGATTGGAGGAAGAAACAAGGCAAAATCCCTGGCTTCTTCTCTAATCAATAAGGGATATCATGTAACGGTGATTAACGATACATATGAGGATTGTATGAAACTGGCTGAAGTTGAAAAGCTGACGGTCATCAACGGAGACGGCACAAGGCCGTTTGTTCTGGAAGACGCCAATGCAGGCGACGCTGATATTGCAATTGCGCTGACCTCGAAGGACGAGGATAATCTGGTCGTCTGTGAGCTTTGTAAAAAGAAATTCCATGTAAAGAAAACCGTTGCGCTTCTCACAGATCCGAAAAAGACAGATTTCTTTTACAAAATGGGGATTGACAGCGTCGTCTGCGCGATTTCCGCCATTACCGGTATTATTGAACAGCAGACTTTCATGGACAAAATCGCGACCCTGGTTCCCATCGGAGAAGGACGTGTCAGTATTGCCGAAGTACCCATTCCGGGTACTGCGCCGGCCGTGGGTAAAAAGCTATGGGAAATTAACCTCCCGAAACAGGTCGTTATCGGCTGTATCCTTCGGGGGGATATGACCATGGTGCCAAGAGGAGACACTCGCATTCTGGCAGGTGATATGCTCGTCCTGATTTCCTCAGACAAGCAGGAAATGGCGGCAATTCAGGAATTGACGGGACGGTGAAGAAGTTTGATTCGCAATTTTTCAAATCGCAGCAGTATCGGAAAACTCATGCTTTTGATTGGCCTGCTTGTTGCCGCGCCGTTAATTGTCCTGCCGTTTTATCCACAGGATGCGGCCTACGCTGCTTCGTTTGCGCTGCCTTCCCTTGGCTCCATCGCAGCGGGCATCATAGTTTGTCTGACCGGGAAAAGGGACGATGCAGAATTTGAATGGCGCTCCTCCATGCAGCGCAGTAGCCTGACTGTGCTTTTCGCATGGGGGTGGGGCATTGTGTTCGGCGCGTTTCCCTTTGTTATCAGCAAGCAGTTGGCACTCGTTCAGGCGTTGTTTGAAGCGGTCAGCGGATGGACAACCACCGGCCTTTCCGTGATGGACGTGTCGGCAACCCCGCATATTTTTCTGTTTCACCGGAGCTTTATGCAATTCTGCGGCGGCCTGGGCTTTGTGATGATGATGATTATGCTCGTTCAGGATAAACAGTCCATGAATCTTTACAATGCCGAGGGCCATCCCGACAAGCTTATGCCTAACCTGAAAAAAACGGCACAAACGATTTGCCTGATGTATAACGCTTTTTTATTTATAGGCACGGCGGCTTACGTCATCGCCGGAATGGGATTGTTCGATGCAATCAACCATACGATGTGCGCGCTGTCGACCGGCGGTTTTTCAACAAAACTGAACAGCATTGGAGAATATAACAGCTTTCCCATTGAGATTATCACCGTCGTTCTTATGCTGATTGGAACAACAAATTTTGCGGTTCTTCAGTTGATGGTAACGGGCAAATGGAAACGGGCTTTCCGGGTCAGCGAGTTAAAGTTTATGTTCCTGCTGCTCCTGCTTTTTATTCCGATCACCGCTTTTTCCCTGATGAACGGACTCCATATGGGGCTTGGAGAGGGACTGCGCCACGCTCTGTTTGATGTCTCCTCCGCACTTTCCACAACGGGATACTCCACCATGAGTTACACATCCTGGCCCTCTCTTGCCGTTGGCGTCCTTGTTCTGATGATGCTGATCGGAGGCGGAATCGGTTCCACAGCCGGAGGAATCAAGATGTCCCGCGTCTATCTTATGCTGCGTATTACCACGCAAAACATCAAAAAACGTCTCCTGCCGCCAAGAAGCGTAGAAGCGTCTTATTATACCAGAGCGCAGGGAAAAACGCCCATCGATTCCGCTTTGATATCTGACACAACCGGTTTTGTAGCCTGTTATCTCGGGCTTTTTATCTCCGGAACATTGCTTCTCACTGTGACGGCCAAGTGTTCGCTGGTCGAGGCAATGTTTGAGTTTGCATCCGCTCTTGGCACAGTAGGACTTTCTATCGGCTTAACCACACCTGCCACAGGTACGGGAACATTGGTCGTCGAAATGTTTGGTATGCTGCTGGGGCGGCTGGAAATCTTCATTGTGCTGATCGGAATATACTCCGGAGTAACAGTGCTAAAACAAAAAATTGGAAGAAAAGCAGTAAATTGATCATGGCTATATAACGTCAACTGAACAAGGACCGTTTTTTCCGGAAGGGGGAAGTAAAAGCAATCAAAAAGGAAATTCAGCCCCAATCCGCGTTTACGGTTGGCAAGGCTGAATTTCCGTTCCACTTCCAACCGGCCGCAGATATCGGTGTTTCCACATCGGGCGGATGGCGCAGGCCAACCGGCGCTGTTTGCGGGTGAACTGCGCCCAAATCAGAAAGCTTTTAACTTTTAGGCACGCCGAAGGCCCGAAAAGACCAGTTTTCAAAAGGATATTTTTTCAGTGTATCCTTAGTCCTTATTTATTTCGGCGCCTTACTAAGTTTTGCAAACATGTCCCCAAAGACTCCGTCACGATACACAAAGTTACAGATTCGCATGAGGTGTCGGCACGGATCCATTTCCCATCTAAGATCATCGGTCAGGATCGGGGATGGTACAAGCGTTGAAGGGCACCAAATGGGATTGATCATATATCCGATTGTAGAAATGTCCCAGATGATCCTGGATGGAGACATCGCGCCAAACGGAACACCTTCTTCGGTACTCTGCCTGTAATCGTCCGTGCCCTTCAGATAAGTGAGCCGAAAAAGATTGAGCATGTTAGCGGCATTCTGCGGACTGAGTTGACGGATGACGATATCGGATAAATAAGAGCCTATTCTGCTTTTTCCCATCAGGTTTTCTCTAAGTTCCGCTGCGGTGGTTGTAAGGTTGGATGCTACCGCCATACAGGGAACCAGAACAAGCGGAACGCCACTGTTAAAAATAATTTGGGAAGCGATCGGGTCCTGACCAATGTTGAATTCGACAGTGTGAGGCCAGTAAAGAGGATGGCCGCCCAGCCAGACGATAATAATTTTTTTGATAATTTCCGGTTCCATGAGGATTGCGGATGCGATGTTAGTGATTTCACCGATTGCAACGACATAGAGAATATCATCGCTTGCCATAGCTCTTTTAACCAGGTCGCGTGCCGCATCGCTGTAAACAGGCTGATCGGGGTTTTTCATATACTCCGAAGAGCCGCGGAATACCTTGCCCTCCGGAGACTGGTCAAGCATTCCAAAAATTTTAATGATCTCCTGATAACTCTGCTCCAAACCTTCTGCAAGGTCAAAAGTCATAGGGACTGTGACATCGTCTTTGTTCAGAAGTCTGGCAAAGAACGTGCCGGAGAACGGGGCCGCATAAACCGCTTCCACTGAAAGCTTTTCGGGTGACATTAATGCATATGACAAAGCGAACTGGTCGTCCACTTCGTTATAGGTATCGGTGTCGAGAACCATTCGGATCTTGCCCGAGGGAGGCGCAAGACGCGCTGTCATTTCTTCTTTTGAAAGTTTGGGAAAAGTCATTGTTTATTCTCCTTTCGTTTGCGACCCCGCGGCTGCTGTCTCTGCACGGGTTACAAACGGAGCGTGAAGCTTTGTCAGCAGATTTTTGGAGCCTCCGACGTTGTTGGAAATAATCATAACCACAAGCAGGAAGAAGCCGAGAGAGATATTCTGGAACGTATCCGGCAGACCGGCTGCAATCAGTCCGATAAAGATCGTGTTGAGCGTCAGCTGGCTGATCAGGATTCCAAAGGTTATATTGCAAAGTGGCTGCAGAACGATCGCAATCATAATGCCCATCAGCGGCTTAAAGATCAGGGTCGCACTGCCAAGACCAGTCTGGGCTCCCATTGAGCCGGACTGGCTGATGGTCAGGATGGCCGCGATTGCTATAAAAATACCACCTATCACAAACGACATAAATTTGACAAATTGGGTTTTGATCCCCGTGTTTTTCGCAACGGCCTCGTCACTTCCGACAGCTCTCATATGGTAACTGAATTTTGTAAAACTGAACAGGAAATAAAATATAATCGTTGCAAAAATAAGTACATAAACAATATAGGGAGAAGCTCCCAGCACGGCGTGCTGGTAGTCGATGCTGATAAAGCTGAATTTTCCAGCAATATTTTTCCCGACGATCTCATAGATCATTGTCAGGGCCATCGTCAAAATCAGGGAAGGGATTCTGCAGACCCAGTTTAAAATGCCTGTAACCGCAGAAAGGACCAAGCTTGCAACCAGGCAGCCGATAATCAGTCCCGGCAGTCCAAACCAGGAAGACATAATTCCTCCAATCAGACCGCTTATGATAATACGCGAACCGATTGTAAAGTCAAAAATACCGCACATATAGCCAAAGGCGACCGCGTATGCGGTCATGGTCGGAATAATAGATTGAAGAAAAATCGTATAAATACCGTTGAGATTGCTGAATCTTTCAAAAGAGATTGCCAGGAACACGCAATATACGATGATGGGCAGAAGTAAAGCTTTCAAATCTTTTAACAGAGTCGTTTTCATCTCAGTTCGTATCCTCATAAAGTAGTTCGGTGCAAAAGGCTTTCCGGTTTTCAGACAGGGCAAAGGCGTTTTGCGGCGCCCCGCCCTGCGTGAAACCGTTTTTATCGGCGAAAGATGCTTTATTTCTTTACAAGATCCTTGTGCCTTGCCGCCACGTCGGCCACCGTAAAGCTGTCGACTGTTTTCTTGAATGTGTCTTCGCTAATGCTGGGATCGTAAAATTTGATCAGGCTTTTCTTGATTTCATCGGACGTATAAACAGGGGTGTCGCCCAGGAAATAGGTGAGGAAATCGTCCGCCTCCGACTTGGAAGTGAGTTCGAGGTAGTTCGTGACAAGGTTAAACGGCTTGTCCTTGACAATCGGAGTTCCGATGACCGAGTTGACCAGGATCACGGTTGATAGCAGAGGGTCGATTTGCTGCTGGCCTCCATATGCGACGTTGAAGGACTTGTCCGCGAAGTATTGGCCCATGGTAAAATCAAAGTCGATTCTGCCCACCTTGATTTTCCCTGCGAGCTTATGGTCCGACAGGGCTTTTTCAATGGTCGGAAGAGCCGCAGGGCAGTAAGTTCCCGCAATCAGGATTCCGTCCATCTCGGGGTACGCGGCAATATAGCTTTCGATGGTCTTTGTCATATCGGTCTGGACCGTGATGCCGTAGGTGGTGTTGAGCAGCTTGATTCCGGTTTCCTTGATCCCCTTGGCGACGCCGCTGTCACGCAGGTCAGAGGAGGTGTCGCCCTTTGCAATGTTGATGACGCAAAGATTTTTGACACCCTGGCTTGCGAGGGTCTTTGTGATGTTGTAAGCACATTCTTCGTCGTCCTCATTGCATCCGCCGGCGAAATACTTGGAGCTGTAGATCTGATCGCGGATCGTCGAGTCGCTGATCGTGCGGAACATCGTCGAATAATATACGCCGGCGTCGGAGCACATGCGGTCCACCGTCGGGAGCATCGAGTCGGATGCCGGCATGAATATGATGCCGTTGACTCCGCGGCTGATGAGGTCGGAAACGTTGTTTACAAGGGAATCGGCGGTAAGGTCGCTTTCAACAAGGACCAGTTCGCCGCCCGCCGATTCAACGGCGGCTTTGACGTTGGTTACAATGGAAACAAAGGTTGGGTCTGTTGATGAAGTCGCCCAAGGAAACCCGATCTTGAATTCCTTTGGGGCTTGTCCGGATGAGGCCGTGCCCGGTGCGGAGGAAGCTCCGCTGGAAGTTCCCGTATTGCTTGAGCAGCCGGCAAACATGCTGACGGTCAGAGTAAGCGCCAGGATCATTGACAGTACCTTTTTCATTTTTTACCTCCCGTTAATCATCCAATTAGCATTTATCATCAACAAGATATTAATCTTGTTGATTACTTAATTACGTTCGCGCTCTTGCGGTCGAATGCGATGACGACGATCGCGATCAGGATCACGCCTTCGACAATCTGCTGGGTCAGTCCGTCGATTCCCATGAGGGACATTCCGTTTTTCATAACCGACATGGCGATGCTTCCTAAAATCGCGGCTCTGAACTTGACCGGCCAGCCGCCCGTCAAAGGCATTCCCCCGAAAAGGACGGCCAGAAGCACATCAAATTCAAAGGCGTTGCCCGTTTTTGAAGAAGCCGTGCAGGTGCGGACAAGACTGAAAAAGCCGACCAGACCGCACATCAGACCGGAGATCATAAACGCCATGGTGCGAACTTTTTCAACTTTGACGCCGGATTGCCTTGCCGCATCCACCGATGCGCCCACGGACCTGCATTGTTTGCCGTAAGGAGAAAACTCGAAAAGAAGGAACAATACGGCAAGAAGCGCGACGAAAACGAAAATCTTGACGGAATTCTGGTCAAAGACGCGCAGGGATATGGGGATGCCGACCGAGCCGTTTAACAGCCAGGTCGTAATTCCTCTCGCCACAAAGGACATTGCCAATGTGCCGATGAAGGATTCCACCCGAAGTCTCGCGATCATCACGCCGTTAAGCAATCCAATTCCGATTCCTGTCAGAATGGCGACGGGCAGGATCAGGACCAGGCTGATCTGAGCCGCATAGGCGGCAAGCGCGGCGGACAAACCGGCGATTGCGCCCACCGAGAGGTCCAGCTCTCCAAGCGACATGAGAAAAACGACGCCCATTGCTCCCAGACCTATGCTGAAAAAATTGTTGAAGATGTTCATCAGGTTTCGCGGTTGGAGCAGGTTGCCCTCTGTCAGAATCTCAAAAACCACAGCTACAATGAGAAGCCCGATTAAGGAGAAGTAATTTCGTACGGTTTCCCTCATGTTCAATTTCTTTTTTCTGCTGAATTGAGCAACAATTTTATCCATCAGTCTTTCCTCATATCATTTTTTTAATCAATTTCGCTTCCGACAAGCCCTCAGTCCTGTAAAACTCACCCGAAATTTTCCCGTCCTGCAGCGTCACGATGCGGTCGCTCATGCCGATCAGTTCTGGGAGCTCTTCCGAAATCAGCACAATGGATTTTCCACTTTTTTTCAGCTCTTCGATCAGATGATAAATGGAGGCTTTTGCGCCAACGTCAATTCCGCGCGTCGGGCAGTCAAGAATCATGATGTCCGATCCCTTTGCGAGCCATTTCGCGAGGACGACCTTTTGCTTGTTTCCGCCGCTCAGCTCATTGCAGTACTCATTGATGGATCCGGCTTTGACCTCGAGATTTCCGGACCATTTTTCGGCTAGTTCATTCTCGCTCTTTTTGGTTATTAAATAATGCTTTGAGATATCCCTGAGAGAAGGCAGGCAGATATTATCCTTAATGCTGCAGATGGTCATCAGGGATTCTCGGTCTCGGTTTTTCGACACATAGGCGATCCCTTCCTTCACCGCCCACGCCGCGTTTCTAACCTTGAGCCTTCCGCCCTTGAGGACCCGCCCGGAATCCGGCTTTATTAATCCGAACAGCACTTTCCCCAAGTCATGCATTCCACAGTCGCTCAGGCCTCCGACCCCCAGAATCTCTCCCTTGTGGAGGGAGAGCGATATGTTTTTCAGGACTTTCGTCGAAACATTCTCAGCTTCCAGCACGATATCCCCGCAGCTTTCATCCCCGCTGTCTTCCCGGTAATAATGCCCTGAAACGTCACGTCCGATCATGAGAGTCTTGATGGTGTCGGAGCTGAAATCTTTTTTCTCCAGTTTCGCGGTGACGACGCCGTCGCGAAGGATGGTAAGAGAATCGCAGATCCGCATAATCTCATCGATATCGTGAGAAATAAACAGCACCGATCCGCCGCTTTCCCGCTGTTTCTCCATCAATTTATACAGAATGTCACGCCCGTTGACGGTTAAGGCGGTTGAGGTTTCGTCAACGATCCAAAGCTTCGGCGTGGTATAAAACGCGCGGGCCAGTTCCACCAGTTTTCTGTCTTCAAAAGTCAGCTTGTCAATATTTTCACGCGGCTTAATGTGGAAAACACCGACGGATTCAAGGGCTTTCTGCGCCTCCTGGTTCATTTTCTTGACATTGAGAAAGCCCGCTTTTGCGAACAAGGCTTCTTTGCCGAAAAAGATATTGGCGGCCACGGTGATCTTTCCGATCGTATTCTGTTCCTGAACGACCATGCTCACCCCGCGATTCATCGCGTCTATGGTGTCGGTCGGGCTGTATGCCTTTCCTTCTAGATACATGGTTCCGCTGTCGGCTTTTTGAATCCCCGCAAAAATAGACGACATTGTCGATTTCCCCGATCCGTTTTCCCCGATCAGTCCATGAATTTCCCCTTTTTTAACCGCAATATCGACATTCGAAAGCGCTACCGTGGAATCGAACGTTTTGCAGAGCTTTTCCGCTTTACATAGATAATCGTTACTCATGAGCACCTCACCCTTATCGAGAGATTCAAAAACTAATTGGGTTTATTCATTCCGGCAAATGTTTTTTTCATAAATTCACGTACTTCTTTCCCAAAAGGGATTGAAGGCGATGCTCCCTTTCTGGTCACGGAAATACCACTGGCTATGGAAGCGACCCGAAGAGCTTCTGAGGGATCATCGCTTCTGGACAGTTCGTGTAGAAAATATCCGGTAAAGGTATCTCCGGCCGCTGTCGTATCAACTGCGGAGCACGGAAGCGCCTCCGAATAATACGTTTTTCCGTTTGCCCCGATAAACCAGGCTCCGGCCGCACCCTTCGTCAGCACAACCGATGTGCCGGGATACTTTTTATTTACAACGCGTTGGATGCTCTCTGCGTCGTCCGACCCGAAAAGAGCCTTGCTTTCCACTTCGTTGACCAGCAGGATGTCCACTTTTGCCATATCATAGGTCTGAATCGTTTTGTTCAGCGGAGACGGGTTAAAGGCGATTTGAAGGCCCTTCCGGCTCGCTTGCTCGATGGCATAGCCTACGCAGGAAATTTCATTCTGAAGAACGATCAGGTCGCCTTCCGAAAAGTGCGAAAGGACTTCGTCGATATACGTCTCCGTCACTTTCTCATTTGACCCGGAAACAATGATGATACAGTTTTGCCCCTCCTCATCCACCTGGATCACAGCGTGCCCGTTCGGAGATTCGGATTTTCTCATCAGGTCGGTTTTGATCGCGTCCGAATGGAGTGCGTCCCAAAACATGTCCCCGTCACTTCCGATGATCCCCGCAAAAAAAACCTCGCTGCCGGCGCGCGCCAAGGCGACCGCCTGATTGAATCCTTTTCCGCCGCAGTAAGATTCGTATTTATTTGCGGCGATCGTTTCCATGGGCTTGACAAGATCTGTGACTCTGTAGGTTCTGTCAATGTTGAGCGATCCCAGCACTAGTTTTTTCATTCTCCAGTTCTCCTAAAGTCATTCTGGTTTTTAAAGTAATACAATTCCAGCGTTTCCCTATTGACCAGTGCGGGCGGTACGCCGTATCTGGTTGTTGACAAGCCTGCGGCACAAGTCGCGTATTGAATAGCTTCCTCTATATCTTTTCCTATGGAGAGGTAAAAGGCAAGCGTAGAAATAAACGCATCGGCCGCGCCGGTGGTATCGACCGGCGTGATGCGGGCGGCCGGAAAATATTTTTCGTGCTTGTCGTCCTGAAGGAAACACCCTTTTTCCCCAAGAGTGATAATCACGGTTTTTGCCCCCTGTTTTCTAAATATCTTTGCCTTTTTCTCCAAGGAGAATACATTGGGAAGCAGTTCGTTGGCTTCTTTCACGTTGGGAACAAGGATATCTGTGTTTTGAACCAGCTCCGGGAGAAGGGATGTCACGGCACAGGGCTTGAGGATTACTTTCACATCGTGACGATGGGCGAGTTCCGCTGCGTGAAGCACAAGGTTTTGATCCAATTCGGTTTGCAGCAGACAATAATCCACATTTTCAAACAGGTTTTCATATTGATCGATGTTTTTCGAGGTCAGCGCCGAGTTGGCACCGTCAAACACCGAAATATTGCTTTCCGCGTTTCTTTGGATAAACACATAAGCGTGGCCGGTGGACAGGTTGTCATGCAGCGTAACACCGTCCGTACAAACTGAGTTTGACTTGAGGCATTGAAACATTTGTCTTCCGTCATAATCGGTGCCCAAAGCAGAAATCAACGCTGCCGAAGCGCCGAGCTTGGTTACGCCGAGAGACTGGTTCAGCCCCTTGCCGCCGGGCATAATCACCCGCTGCCTTACGCTGATCGTTTCCCCTGGTTCCGGCTGCTTATCCACGAGCATCAAGGTGTCAACGTTGATCGTTCCCATGATGACAAAATGACTGCGCCTAGTCTTTTTGGGTGGAACAATGCTGTCAAAGCATGAGACACTGAAATCCTTTTGAAAGGGCTCATAGGCCGTTTTTCCCGATTCGACCGCTGTGATCAGCCCGTCCGCTGCAAAAGACCCGAGTTCTTCAAAAGGCCTTGCGATCGATGAAAGCTGTGTCCCCGCAATTTTCATGTGTTCAGTATCAATGCCGACGACAGAAATTTCCTCGGGAACCATTATATGCAGATACTCCGTCATGGTGGCCATCTTTTCGACCGCCGCGGAATCGAAACAGATTATACCGGTATGTGCTTGGAGCCAGAGCGAGTCGCATGATTCTGTAAGACGCCAGACGACATCGTCGTCTTCCGAAATTTGGTGGTCAAAAAGGCATTTGCGAATTCCTTCCACGAAAGCGCCAGCGGCGTAGTCCTTTTTTAAAGAAAGACAGCCGATACATCTGTGCCCCTTCCTGATTAAACTATTCGAGGCTGCATAGCCGAGTTCTGAATATGAAAAATAAGGGTTGGCTGCGGAAGGCTTTTTTTCACTGTTCAGAGTAAATATTTTGAAAGAGAACGGAAGAATATCGTCCGGAATATCTGTGATTGAGTATTTTTCTTTGTTCCAGATAATGCCGTCAACATGATGAGACAAAAGCATTTTAAAATTTTGCATTTCCTCATTCGCTGAAGAAGATGCACAAACAATAGTGCTGTATCCTCTTGTTCTTGCTTGCTTTACGATACCTGTAAGAAAACTGTAGTCGGCTGATCTTCCAATTAATACTCCAAGGATCAAAGAAGGCCTTAAGTCGTCGGACGTTCTGTCCATATATGGTGAATAATGGTATTTCTTTACAATATGGAGAATTCTTTCTCTGGTTTCAGAACTTATACTGTCATCTTTTTTGTTAATTACTTTTGATACGGTTGAGACAGAAACATTCGCTAATTCGGCGATTTCTTTTAGCGTCATATATTTATGTCTCCCTTTAATCATATTTTAATAAGAAAATAGTTTCCGAAAATGTTTTCTTATATAAGTTAACCATATTTATGTGTGCTTGTCAATCATCATTTCTGCAACATATACATTATATTAATTTGTGAATATTGACGAAATAATTGCAGGGATGCCAATCCAGCGGGCACCCAAAGCAATCTTATGCAGATATCAGATCAGAGTCGACATTAATAAGTCCCACGGTGATGTGTTTACACACGGGCAAACAGGTAAAATCGAATGGCGTCTGATCGTCAACAGTAACCGATACGGCCCGGTTGTACAAAAGAGCATCACACGTAATAACACAAGGCGGTACCGACCGGAAAAACCGGGAAGTACCGCCTTGTGCCTTAGTGAGCAGATATGTAGGACTTCATTTGCGGAGGTAAAGTTGATTTCCAAATTGTTGCAGCCATGGGGGAAGTTATAAACAATTTAATGAACTCCAATATGACCCGTGGAGGACGAGTGCCGAGAAAATATCAAAGTGAAATCACCGCAGGAATACGATTTGCAAGACAGCGCGACAATTGACCCATGGTGCCGGCGGGTTCATCCGACCGGTTCTGTGTCCGCCGGGACTTTATTTTTCTTTCGAATTGTGTTTTCTTTGATTTTATCCATCAGAATTGCGATTGCACCGTCTCCGGTCACATTACAGGCGGTGCCGAAGCTGTCCTGTGCCAGATAGAGCGCAATCATCAGAGAAAGCATAGTCTGGTTAAATCCAAGCATGGACTGAAGAATGCCTAAGGCCGCCATGATGCAGCCGCCCGGAACGCCCGCGGCGGCGACCATGGTTACGCCCAGCATCAGAATAAAGGGATACATCTTTCCAATCGTTATAGGAGTACCGTTTAGCATTAAAACGGCAATGGAACAGCTGGTAATGGTTATGGTGCTTCCGGACATGTGAATGGTGGCGCAGAGTGGGACGACAAAGCTGGCGACATCGTCGCTGACCTTATTCAATTTAGTTCGAGCCAGAGTTACCGGTATGGTTGCGGCTGAAGATTGTGTTCCGAGTGCCGTAACATAGGCCGGCAGCATATTTTTTAGCAGTTTTAACGGGTTCCTTTTCGTGACGGTTCCCGCAACAGCGTATTGAATCAGAAGAATACAGCAGTGAAGAATCAGAACGATTCCATAAACTTTAATAAAGACGCTTAATATTTCAAATACTTTTCCTGTGAAAGTCAGATTTGCAAAGACACCCAGCACATAGATTGGTAAAAGAGGTAAAATGATTTTCTCAATCAGTCGTGCAATAATTTCCCCGAATTCGCTAAAAACATTTCTAATGGAGTCCCCCTTTAAGGCGGAAGCGCCCAGACCGAGCACAAAGGAAATCAAGAGGGCGGGGACCACCCCCATAATCGGATCCATTTGAATGGTGAAGTATGCGGGCACCAACGCTTTAGAAGGATCTGAAGCATCCAGTTGAACCGCACCTGCTTTCAGGAACAACGGAAATGCGGAGGAATCTGCGAAATAGGCAAGGGAACCGGCAATAACGGTAGAAATATAGGCAATGGCAACCGTAATGCCGAGAATTTTTCCGGCGCCTTTCCCCAGATTGCTGATTCCGGGAACCACGAAACCAATGATAATCAATGGAATGGAGAATTCCAGAAAGTTGCCAAACAAGCTATTGAATGTTGCCAGAATGCCGATCACCGGTCTTGGGGTGGTCAGACCCAATATAGTGCCAATGAAAATCGCAATCAGAAGTTTTGGCAATAAACCGAGCCTTTTTAACTTGCTTTTCATTTTATCTTCCTCCTCAATATTATATTTTGCTGCACGAAATGCAACAACCGTCAAAATCCATCGTTGCGCAAGGGTGAGCAGCTTATAGCTTTTCATCGCCGCAGCGGCCAAATACTTTTTTATAAAGAGCCTTTCCGGTCGGTGTCGCAGCAAGTCCGCCTTCTGCGGTTTCTTTCAGACTGTTTGGCATCGCGTCCCCGACTTTTTTCATGGCTTCAATGACTTCGTCCGCCGGAATTGCGCTTTTAATTCCGGCAAGTGCCATATCCGCCGAGATGAACGCGTTGGAAACACCAGACGCGTTTCGCTTAATGCAGGGAATTTCGACCAGACCGGCGACTGGATCACAGACTAACCCCAAAATGTTTTTTATGGCGATCGAACAAGCGTGGCCAGCCATCTGCGGGGTTCCGCCCATCAGCTCTGTCAGGGCGGCGGCGGCCATGGCGGCCGCTGAACCGCATTCTGCCTGACATCCGCCCTCCGCCCCGGCAATACTGGCCTTTTTTGCAATCACCATGCCAAAGCCCGCGGCGGTGAACAGTGACATAACCGCATCGTGTTCATCCAAGTGGTGCTCCTCCGCCAAGGTAAGCACGGCGGCGGGAAGAATCCCGCAGGAGCCTGCCGTCGGAGCGGCTACGATCCTGCCCATGCATGCATTCGTTTCAGAAACGGCCAGCGCTCTCGCAATGGCTTTCCCGATGACCCTGCCGCAGATGCTTTTGCCGGCTTCGACCACCTGATTCATTTTTATGGCGTTGCCGCCGGTCAGGCCGCTGGCTGATCGCGTGTTTTTCTTTAAGCCGTCTTCAGAGGCCTTTTTCATCACAAGAAAATTCTTGTGCATTTGCTCATAGATCGCGTTACTCTCTTTTTCCAGGTATTCCGCCTGATCCCGCAATACAAGTTCGGAAATTTTCTTTCCCTGTTTGTCCGCTGCGGAAATCAGCTCTTGAACAGATTCATAAGCAAACATACTTTTTCTCCCTAATTCAGTCTTAAAACTACGGCGCTGAGGATATTGTGGGCGCGATTGATTTCTTGTGCAATATCATCGTCCATTTCGCCGTCGATTTCGATCGCCATGACTGCGGCGCCTCCCCGACGGTTGCGGCTCAGACTGAAATGATTGATGTTGACGTCCCGAATTGCCAAGAGCCTTGTAACATCTGAAATCATGCCGGGAACATCGCGGTGAAAAACGAGAAGAGTTGTGTTTTGACCGGCCACATTGACCGGATAGCTGTTGATCCGGTTGATGACAATATTTCCTCCGCCGATGGAGGCTCCCTGAACCGATACCTTTTTCCCCCGCTTTCCCGCCAGGGTGATCACCATGGTGTTGGGGTGGGCTCCCGGCAGCTCCCCTTGCCGAAATGCAATTTTGATTCCCTTTTCTTTCGCGAGATTCATACTTGTTTTAATGCGTGAATCGCTTGGCTTCATGCCCAGAATACCGGCGATTACCGCTTTGTCGGTTCCATGTCCCTTATAGGTTTTGGCAAAGGAACCGACAAACAGGATATCGGCCGATGCGGGTTCTTCCCCCAGTAAAGAAGCCGCGGCATTTCCAATTTTTACGGCCCCCGCGGTGTGGGAACTGGATGGTCCGATCATGACGGGACCAATAATGCTGAAGACGTCCATATTTTCTTCCTGCTCCTTTTATCCTGGGAAAACTTTTTAAACGGCTTGAAACTTTTCTGTTGACAGGGTTCCGGACAATCACTTAAGATGTAATTGCTTTAATATCGGATAACGGAAACCTTCAATAAAAGACTGTTTGATCAGAATGTAAGGAGAAATTATGCAGTATTCAAACGTAAAGCTTTCAATCACCGAAAAAAAAATTATTGAAACCTATAAGGTTTTTGCGAAAGGACTTGCGGATTATTTAGGGGAAAGCTGCGAAGTGATCCTCCATAGTCTGGAAGATCTTGACCATTCTGTGATCGAAATTATTCATGGGTACCATTCCGGCAGGAGCATTGGCGCGCCTATCACGGATTTGGCGTTAGCGTTCCTGGAAAATAATCAAAAAAATTCCGACCGGCATTTTTTGACTTATTTCAGCAAGAGCAAAACGGGACAGCCGTTAAAATCCTGCACCATTTCGATTCAGGGAGATAAAAATCGGATTATCGGACTGCTATGTATCAATTATTATCTGAATACCCCTTTTTTTTCAGTCATCAACTCTTTTCTGCCGCAGCCGGGTATCGAAACAGCCAAAACTTTCACGGAAAATTATGTGGAGAATTCGGACGATTTGATCCGTGCGTCGGTGGAAATGGCAAAAGAAAAAGTTTTTAACGACAGTTCCATTACCGTTGCAAACAGGAATAAGGAAATCATCAATTTCTTGTACGAAAAAGGAATATTTAATCTCAAAGACGCAGTAGTTAAAATTGCCGCAATACTCTCTATTTCAAAAAATACGGTTTATATGCATATTCGGAATCGGCCGCGCAAATAAGGACGCTGCGCGATTAGGCCAGCGTCGCCACCAGATCAATCTCACACAGGACGTTTTCGGGAAGGGCTTTTACAGAAATGCAGCTTCTGGCCGGCTTTTCGGTAAAGTATTTTTCATAAATACGGTTGAATTTTTCAAAGTCGTCTATATTGGCTAGATAGCATGTTGTTTTAACGGTCTGTTCAAACGAAATATGACTTTCCGCCAAAACTTCCCGCAGATTTTGGATGACCTGCTCCGTCTGAGCTTCAATTCCGCCTTCGACAATTTGCATTGTTTTGGGCGAGAGAGGGATTTGTCCGGATGTAAACAAAAATCCGTTTGCCTCGACAGCTTGCGAATATGGTCCTATCGCGGCGGGAGCATTTTTTGTGTCTGTTTTTTTCATCACGGCAACTGCCTCCTGTTATTAATTATGATTTTTCATTATTATATCACTAAAATATTTTTTATTCAATGAATTTTTGATTATTTTGTTAAATCAGGGAAACCCCGTCAGCTTCCAAGCCGGCGGGGTTTTCCTGTATAAAAACGGTGAAATCAGCGGGGCAAATCAAATTTTAGGCTGATGTCCAGCGCCCGCACCGAATGGGTCAGCGCGCCGCAGGAGATGAGGTCAATGCCTGTGGCTGCCACGGCAATGACGTTCTCCTCATCGATATTGCCCGAAGCTTCAAGGCAGAACCTGCCTTGCACCCAATTAACTGCTTTTTTCATTTCCGCACAGTCCATATTATCGAGCATGACGATGTCGGCCCCAGCTTCCGCGGCCTCCGCGAGTTGTTCCAGGTTTTCTGCTTCCACCTCGATTTTGGCGGAAAAAGGCGCCCGCTTCCGGGCCAGAGCGACCGCCTGCCGTATAGAGCCCACCGCCGCGATGTGATTGTCTTTAATCAGCACAAGATCCGAGAGGTTCATTCGGTGATTCGTTCCGCCGCCCACTGTCACGGCATATTTATCAAGCATGCGGAATCCCGGCAGCGTTTTGCGGGTGTCGGCAAGGCGGGTGGGATAACCCTGAATCAGGGCGCAGAGCCGGTGCGTTTTGGTGGCAATGCCGCACATGCGCTGCAGAATATTGAGCGCAACCCGCTCGCCTTGCAGGAGCGCCCGGGTGTTGCCGTCCAACTCGGCGATCACTTCTCCCGATTGGATGGAATCCCCCTCCGACCGATAAAATTTTACGGACACTCCCGCATCCAGCAGCCGGAATACCTGAACAAAAACGGGAAGGCCCGCCAGTACGCCGGCTTCCTTTGCGACAAGCCGGCAATGCGAGACCTGCCCCGGGCCGATGAGGCTGTCGGTCGTCACATCGCCCAGTCCGATGTCCTCCTTAAGCGCCATACGCAGAAAATCATCAAGGATAAGATCGTTTACCATATTACATACCTCGCATTCGGTTTAGGAATCCACAATGTAATGGCAGCCGATGCTGCTGCGGTTTTTCACCGCGGCGCTTACGATCAGGCGCGCCGTTTCAACCATATCCGCCGTTTCGTATTCTTCCCGGGTCGTAAGGTCGGCGGGGTCGATCCTTTCCCGCTGCACCTTTTCGATGGCTGCGAGCGCTTGCCCGAGTTTCCGCCCACTGCGAATGATTCCTGCGTCCTCCTCCATCAGGAGACGCAGGCCGGCACGCAGCTTTTCCGGGTCGGCAAGACCGCCGGCCTTCCTCCCCTCCAAACGAAAGTCCCGCACATCGGCAGGCGGCGCCGCGCGCCCGGCGACAGCCGCCGCGGCTCTAGCGCCGAAAACCACATCCTCCAACAGGGAATTACTGGCCAGTCTGTTGGCTCCATGCACCCCGGTGCATGCGCATTCCCCAATGGCGTATAGGCGGTCGACGCTGGTGCGTCCGTCGCAATCCGTGCGGATACCGCCCATACAATAATGTTCGCACGGAACTACTGGAATCCAATCCTTCGAAATATCAATACCCCTTTTCAGGCATTCGCTGAAAATCATTGGGAACCGCCGTTCCAAAAACGCGCGTTTTTTCCCGGTGATATCGAGGTATACGCAGGGGCTGGATGTTTTCGCCATCTGGTCGAAGATGGCCCGGGCCACGATGTCGCGCGGGGCAAGCTCCAGACGCGCGTCATAGCGGGGCATGAACCGGTCTCCCTCCCTGTTGCGCAGCAGCGCGCCTTCGCCGCGCACCGCCTCCGAAATCAGAAACGCCCGCTCCGCTTTCACCGGCGAATAGAGCGCGGTAGGGTGAAACTGGATGAATTCAAGGGAATCGAGAGCCGCGCCGGCCCGGCTTGCCGCGGCGATGCCGTCACCCGTAAGCACCTTTGAATTGGTGGTAACGGGGAACAGCTGGCCGATGCCTCCGGTTGCCATCACGACGGCGGGGGAGGAAAGGCAAAGCAATCTTCCGGCTTTTTCCGCAATCACGCCGGAGCAAGTCCCTTCCCGCGTGACCAGATCCACGGCAAAGGTGTTTTCGAGCAGAGAGATGTTATCCCGCCCGGCGCAGCGGGCGATGAGCGCCGTCATAATGCCCTTGCCTGTGGCATCGCCGTTGACATGCAGGATCCGCCTGGCAGAATGGTTTCCCTCCAGCGAACGCTGAAACCGGCCGTCCGGCCTGCGGTCGAACGATACCCCCAGCTCCGCCAGCTTCCGGATGGCCTGTTCGCTTTCTTCGACCAGGATGCGCACAGCCTGCGGATTGTTGACGCCGCACCCGGCGGTCATAGTGTCGCGGATATGCAGGCCGCGGTCATCGCTGCCGATGCTTGCCGCAATGCCCCCCTGCGCCAGATAGGAGTCGCAGTCCTCGACCGATCCCTTGCAGAGCACCGCCGTTTTCATCCGGCGGGGCAGGTTCAGGGCGCAGAAAATTCCGGCAAGCCCGCCGCCCACGATCACGGCGTCGAACGACGCGCGCCCCATGACCGACGCGTCGAAATTTGAAAGACAGCGGGTCAAAGCAGTTTCCTCCTTTTCGAATCGCATTTTAATTTTCCGCTGCAGCCATCATTCGGTTCAGGCATACAAAGGCCTTCTGCCGAAGCTCTTCGGGCATCTTCACTTCGTTTTTCATAGAAGTCAGAGAATCGCATACATTCTGCAATGTCGTTTTCTTCATGTCAGCGCATAAAAGATTCCCCTGCAGCGGATAGAACGCAGCGTCCGGACGAACGGAGCGGAGCTTTTCCAGAATACCCACTTCCGTGCCGACTATGAATTCCCGGCCGTCCGACCCGGCAGCAAAGCCGATGATCTGCGCGGTGCTTCCCGTAAAGTCGGCCTGGTTGCGGATTTTCGCCGGTACCTCTGGGTGCACGAGCAGCGGTGCGCCCGGGTGCGCCGCCCGCGCCGCCGCCACGCCGGCCGAGGAGATGCGCGAATGGACGGCACAGCTTCCCGACCACGGGATCACTTTTTTCTCAGGCACGGCTTCGGCCACATAGGATGCGAGATTGCAGTCCGGCACAAAAAGGATTTCTTCCTTCCTGACCGACCGCGCGATCCGAACCGCGTTGGATGACGTGCAGCAAATATCGCATTCCGACTTGACCGCGGCGCTGGTGTTGATATAACATACCACAGCCGCCCGGGGATGCGCCGCCCGTGCCTGCCGAAGCTGAGGCACCGTGACGGAATCGGCCAGCGGGCAGCCGGCGCCTGCTGCCGGCTGCAGAACGGTTTTCCGGGGCGATAGGATTTTTGCGCTCTCCGCCATAAAACGCACGCCGCAGAAAACGATTACCCTGCGGTCGATTTCAGCAGCCGCTTTGCTCAATGCAAAGGAATCGCCGACCAGATCGGCAATTTCCTGTATTTCGGGCGGCTGGTAGTTATGGGCCAGAATCACGGCGTCCCGCTCTTTACGGAGCCGGTTGATTTCATGGATGAGCTCAGGGTCGTTCAACGATAGCACCTCCGTTCTTGTTATCGTCGGTCTGCGGCGGGATTGTCAGAAATTGCTTTCCCGCCGGTTCGAGTTGAACATATAAAGCTTTGACGGACGATGCCCCGCGTCCTTTGTCACCCGGTTGGTCTCAATCACCATATCCGCGATTTTACGGCGAAAATTGGCTTTTAAAAGTTCTTTCCCCAGAATCACCTCGTAAACCTGCTGCAGTTCGGTCAGCGTGAAATAGCGGGGCATAAGATTGAAGGCGATATCGGTGTATTCGATTTTGTTGCGCAGCCGCTCCAGTCCGTATTGAATGACCATTGCGTGGTCAAACGCAATCCCGCTGTTTTCCACAGTACGGCATTGGAGCGTTTTGCACCGCCCCACAATACGTTTCTGGGTTCCTATCACGGCGGAAAGGGTCTCGTCGTTACCTGAAAGGGTTAGTTTCACGAGGTTTTCAAAAAGATAACCACCGGAGCAGACTTCTTTTTTTTCTTCCTGCATTTCATAGCCGAGCGTGAACCAGCGGGCGTCCCAGGCGCCTCCGCCCGCTTTGATCTGGAGCTGGGAGCTGTCGACCAGCGACATATAGGAACAGCTGATGACGCGTGTGCGCGGATCCCGGTCCACATTCCCCCACGTGTAAAGCTGTTCCATATAAATGTCGCTGACGTTGACTTCTTCCTTCAGCTCGCGGTATGCGGCGTCGTCAAGGCTTTCGTTCACCGACATAAAACCGCCCGGCAGCGCCCATTGGCCGATAAACGGGTGGTTGCCGCGTTTGACCATCAGCACTTTGACCTCTTTTTCCGGTAGCTTTCGATAATTGAATTTCGGGCCGTTCACCACCGTGAAAAGAAGGAGATCGACCGAAACCGACGGCCTTTGATACCGGGTTACGTCGTATTGCCGCAGGAATTCCTGTTCTGTCAGCCCGTCTTCATTCCGGAGCCGGCTGTCTGCCACTCTGCCCACGCCCTTTTCTGTCGGAATTTGTTATTATCCAAATGTTAATATGAAAATGTTATTATCATATTACTATTAAGTAGTATGGCTGTCAATCATAAAATTAAATCTTTCCTCCGGCAAGTTGGAAATTACGACAGCACCGGCGTTTTGGGGTGCGGACGAATCTTGGACTCACGGCCGAAATCGTAAAAAGGCCGGGGCATCAATCATCAATTCCAGAGAAGGAGCTGTTGCGAAGCAGCCCTAAAGAAGCTGCTTTTTATTGAGAAAGATAGAAATTATCGGTATAATGAAAACGGCGAAATACTTTAAACAACGCCGGTGTGTTTTAGCCGTGCAGGGCAGCCTGTGCGGTTTTGCTTTTGAGCGTGGGACCCGCGGTTGGACTGCTGAACCGGAGACGGCAAAACTTTATCCGGGTGGGGCTGCCCGGAGCGGACATTTGCATCCCCAACGCCAAAAATTATCGCGGATCGTAATTTTATAAATGGGGAAAGGGGCAACTGATTTTCATATTCGTTACACATCTTTCCGCTAAAATTAATTCAGGTGGTGATGCTGTTTGAGGCTTCTTGTTGTGGAAGACGACCGGGATACCAGTGAAGGAATATGCGAATATTTTAAAGAAGCGGGATATGAAACTACTCCCGCCTACGACGGAGAACAGGCTCTGAAGCTGACCGGTCAGAGTCCTTATGACCTTATTTTGCTTGATATTATGCTGCCGAAGCTTACGGGGCTGGCCGTTCTTCATGAACTGCGAAAGACAAGCAATGTTCCCGTCATCATGCTGACCGCGATCGGCGATGAATATACGCAGATCTCCAGTTTTGACGGGATGGCGGACGACTACGTGACCAAGCCGTTTTCCATCGTCCTTTTGGAAAAGCGCGTGGAAGCTTTATTACGCCGGGGAAAATCCGGTGATTTCCCTTACATTTGGCGGTATCAGGGCGTTACGGTGGATTTCAACGGCTACACGGCACTGGGCGCAGACGGACCGATCGACGTTACGCCGAAGGAAATCAAACTGCTGAGGCTTCTGGTGGAACACAGAGGCAGCGTGCTGTCGCGCGACCGTATTCTGGATGAGCTGTGGGGAGAAGACAAGCCTGTCTTTGACCGAACTGTGGATTCTTACATTAAAAACCTTCGGAAGAAGCTTCATCTGACTTGTGTCACAACCGTTACCGGCGTGGGATACAAGCTGGAGGACGATCCATGAAGATTTTCACTAAGACTTTTTTCTATACCCTCACACTTCTGATATTGATCGCTTTGTTGGCGGACGGATTGATTTATGCGCTGCTGCCGAAGGTTTACACCGATCAGAAGCAGCAGGAATTGACGCTGCAAACAGACCGGTTTGTCAGCCGGCTGGAGAAGGCAAAACGAAGCGATGTGACGGATTTGATGGCTGGGTACGCCGGAAGTCTTCAGGCAAATTTAGAGCTCAGCATCGGGAGCGATTCCTATACTATGCTGAACTGGGACGGCGGAGTGATCACGCGGATTAAGGATTCGGATTCTGAGGAGTCCGGCGCTGCTGCCAGCCGGGGAACCGCGTCGGAGAGCTGCGATACGGACAAGACCGTGACCGTCACAGAGGATAAAGGCGTAAAAATCATCAGCGATGACACCGCCTCTTCCTCCGCCGAAGCCAGCGGTACCGAAAATATCGGTGACGGAGGAATCCTTACCGGCATCGTGACCAGCGGGGCAGCCGGTTCCAAGACGATTCAAGCGCAGCGCAGCTTTACGATAGGAGGAGAAGCGGGCGCGCTTACCGCAACGCTTACGCTGGCCCCGGTCGAGGAAGCCGTGCAGGTAATCGTGTCCCTTCTGCCCGTGTCGATTTTTCTGTGCCTCATTATCGCGGTCCTTTTTTCATTGCTGTATGCCAGGGCCATCACGCGTCCGATCAAAGCAATTTCCGAAGAAACACAGCGTATGAATACGCTGGACCGGGCTGCCATATGCAGGGTCAACACAAGAGATGAGATCGGCACATTGGCTGCCAATGTCAACAGCCTGTACGGAAATCTGCTGGGCACCATAGAATCGTTGGAGACCGAACTGAAGAAGGTTGGCGCCGCGGAACGCGCCAAAACCGATTTCCTCCGCGCCGCGTCTCACGAACTGAAAACACCGGTTACCGCAGTGAGCGTGATTATGGACAACATGATCCTTGGGGTGGGCAAATATAAAAATCAGAAAGAATGGCTCCCCAAATGCAAAGAACTGGTGGACCGGCTTTCCGGGATGCTGCGCGAAATTCTGGATACCTCCCACCTCGGCGACGCAATCGAGGAAAAGGTTACCGAGAGCATAGAAACGATCTGCGCGGAGGTCATAGAGCCTTATGGGATGATTGCCCGCGCAAAAGGGCTCCTTTTGTATGTGGACTGGAGCGCCGCGTTTGTTGTAATGATGCCTCCGAAACTGCTGGGCAAGGCCCTGTCCAACATTTTATCGAACGCGGTTCAGTATACCGCAACCGGCGGGAGGCTGGCCGTCTACTGCCGCGGGAACAGCCTTTTTGTGGAAAATGAGTGTGCCCCGATTTCCGAAGAGCAAATCCCCCGGCTGTTTGAACCGTTCTGCAGAATGGACGAATCCAGAAGCCGCGAAACCGGAGGGAATGGTCTGGGGCTCTATATCACAGCTTCCATCCTTCATCAGCTTGAACTGGATTTCAATTTTAAGCCGATGTGCTCGCCGGACGGAATGCGTTTTACCATAAAATTCTAATTTCATATCCGTTACACATGTATTTCATCATAGCTCCAATCGCCGGTGTTAAAGTTGAATTAACACCGATGATTGGAGCTGATTTTTTGAAAATAGAGCTGAAACACCTGAGTAAAACCTATCCGCACGGGAAAGCCGCGCTGAAGAATATCGATCTGACGCTGGCAAGCCCCAGCCTGATTGGATTGGTGGGGCCGAACGGAGCCGGAAAAAGCACGCTGATGAAGCTGCTCACCGCAAATCTTCTCCCCACCTCCGGAGAAATTCTGAAGGATGGCTCACCGCTGATAAAGCAGGAAAAAGAGTTAAAATCCGGCTTGGGCTATCTTCCGCAGGAATTTGGTCTGTTTGAGGATCTGACCACGACACAGTTTCTGGATTACATGGCGGCAATCAAATGTCCGGATAAAAAAACGGCAAAGGATGAGATCGACCGGGTAATTGCGCTCACCCATCTTCAGGATAAGCAGAAGGCAAAGATCCGCACGCTGTCGGGCGGACAAAAGCAGCGCGTCGGAATCGCGCAGTCCCTGTTGGGGGATCCAGAGCTTTTGATTTTTGACGAACCGACCGTGGGACTTGATCCCGCCGAGCGGTTTGCTTTCCGAAACCTCTTTGCCGAGACGGCGAAAAACAGGCTGGTGATTTTATCCACGCACATCATTGAAGATGTCCAGCCCGCTTGTGATCATCTGGTGGTCCTGAACGGCGGAGAAATACTCTATACCGGAACTCCGGAATCACTGATGGCGGAAAAACACGCTGCCACTTTGGAGAACGCATACATGGCGCTGGTCAACGGGAGGGCGTCGGCATGAACGCTTTCGAAAAGCTTTCAAGAGAGATTGAAAGGATGCTGCGGGACCGTCTGATTCTGCTTTTTATTGCGCTGACGTCGGTTGGAGCGGTGTGGTTTTGCCTGAACACCTCCGGACGGACGGCCTCCGATGCTTACATTTTGGAACCGGCCAAAAACAGCGCGATTTTAGGCGCTCTGCTTTTTTCTGTACTGACGCTGGCACAATTCCACAGAGATTACAAAAATCACACAGACGCGATCATCCTGACCTGCACGGATTCCATTTTCTATCAGCTCCGCCGCACGCTGGCGCTCATTTGTACGGCAGTCGTCACGGCGTGGATCGTAACGCTGTTTGCTTTTCCCTTTGCGCTGGCCAAAACCGGCGTCTACTTTCAGCCGGGCTCCTTTGCGGCATCCTGGTATCTGATTTTTCTCGGAGCGCTGATCTTTTCCATTTTACTGTCCGCTGGCTTCTATCTGCTGTTCCGGCGAGTGGAGGCGGCGTTTGTCGCCGTGGTGTGCTTAATCGTTCTTTCCAAGCTGCTGGAAAGCCAATCAGCGCTGAACCCAAGCTTTCTATTGTTTTGGGTTCAGACAAACGCGGACTGCTTTTCCGATCTGGTGAGCAATCAGTTCCAAATCGATCTGATTCTGTGGAATCGTCTCTTTTGCTTTTTGGTTTCCCTGTCGATCTGGCTGATGGGACTTTGGGGTTCGCGGAGATATGGCCGAGGCGTTTTTAGCTCCTTTGTGAGTAACGCGCGGCGGGCCTGGATACCGGTCCTTTTGATAGCGGCGACGGTGCTTTCATATGGGAGTTTTGCAGCAGAACCTTACTTTGATCACAGTGTTCCGAGAGATTACAGCGCCGCCTACAGCTCGGGGACCGGCATCGTCGTGTCTTCCGGCGGCGATGAAGTCGGAAATCCATCCCTGCTTTTGACGAACAAATCCGTGAAGGCTGATATTGATACGGCGGTCCGATGTCTTTCGGGAGAAGCCTCCTATACCCTGCGCAACACGTCGGGGGGAGCGCAGACGCTTCCCGTTTTGCTGAATTCCGGATATACCGTAGGCAGCATTCAGGTCAACGGAGCCTCCGCTCAGGCTGTTCGGGACCCGGCGGAGAAAGAAGGAAATGCCACATGGAGAATCAATCTGCCCAATGCTTCCGAATATGCGGTTGTGATCCGGTACGCGGGGAAAGTCGGCAACGACGGATCGTTGAGCCAAAAACCGGTATACGGAATCTGCAATGAATACGTCGATTTGCCCGCGACGGGCTTTTCGCCAAAGACCGACGTTTCGGTTGCCGACGACTGCGGCTTCTCGGGCACGCTGTCTTTGGACGAACGTCTTGAGCCGGTGTTTACGAGGGCAAACGGCGTCAAGGGTAAGACGGCGAACGGGAAGACACAATGGCAATTTGCATCCGAACCCGGAAATGACCGCACCGGGTTGGATGCCGCCGTCTATGATACCACGACTTTTAAGGCCGGCGGGCTCAATGTGGAATTCAAATACTTTACAAAGCAGAAAGCCGCGATTGCGGATATGGGTACGATTGCGATTATGAAAGACGCGATCGATTATTTTACAAACGCATTCGGGCCGCTTCTCTATCAAGATCATCTGACCGTTCTGGAGATTCCGGCGTATTTCAGCGGCGGGGGTGCTTTCGGGAACATCAGCGCCATGGATGAAACCTCTTTTGCCGTGGCGGGCTACCTGCCCGACGGAGCGGGCGACCCTGATTCCGGCGGAGGAATCGATGTGCTGGTCCATGAGCTCGCGCATCAGTGGTGGGGGCTCGCGACTTACCCGATGGCGGACGGCAAGTCCTACTGGTCGGCGGAGGGGATTACCTGCTACAGTACATACTGCTTTATGAAGGATTACTTTGGCGCAGACTATGCAAATTCCCATTTTGTCAGCGAGTGGCAAAAAAACCTGAAGTCTTACCGAAACGCGTTTTATATTCAGAACCCGACCTATTTGAAAAAGCTGTCGCCCGGCGATCAGTCCAACGTATTGGCCGCTCTGAATAATATCGGCCTTTACGATATCATGCCGCTCCAGTTTGTAAAAGCGGAAAAAGCTCTGGGCGGAAGCGGGGCATTGCAGAAAAGGCTCTCGGGACTGTATCTGAAGCACTTGGGCCAGCCGATCACCTATGACGACTTTCTGGCCGCAGTCGGACTCGCAAAGGAGGCGCTTGACCTTGCGTAAAGGAACGATTTTCAAGTATGAGCTGAAACGTCTTTTCTGTTCAAAAGAATATCTGCTGCTTTTAGCGGTGAACATCGTCTACTGTTTGGCTCTGCTTCGCGGCAGCGTCATCTATGGCACGGGCTTTACAGCTCCCTTTTCCCAATGGACGTTTTGCAGCTATCTCTCTTCCGCGGCTGTTTTGCTGTTCATCCTGCTGCTGGCACTGTGCGCGCGGCAATTCACGACTTCTGAACGCCGCGCCGTGACAATCTTGGAGACATCGTCGGTTCAAATGGCCGTATTCCGGGCGATTCGCTATGCTGCGACTGCGTGTGCGTTCCTGACTGCGATGGGACTGTCGTTCGGCATATGCTTTGTATTTTATCGGCTTGTATTTGACTATACAGGCTTTGGCTCGCTCATTTATGCCGGACTGATCCTGCTTCTGCCGCCCGCGCTGTTTCTTTTCGGGGCGGCCATGCTCCTTGGACACAAAAGACAGGCCCTTGTCTATATTCTGCTGGCCGTCGTTCTGATACTGGGAGCTTTCGGAATTTCTCTGCCGGACTGTATGGATCTGTTCGGTACATCCGTAGTACGTCCTCTTTACACCGGCGTGCAGAAGTTTACGTTTTCCAATGAATTTTTAGCCGGACGGGCGGCGTTTACGATTGCGGGCGTTGCGTTGATCATTTTTTTCATCAAAAGGCAAAGAACTAACATGAGTCCGATGATTTTCCTTAGAAAGTCTTAAGATTTTATGCTGAAATTCGTTGTTCGCGATCCGGACGGACGTTGTGGAAAAACAATTTTGCTTTTAATGGGCTGAAATTTCCGAAAGGAAACGCAGACCGGGTCAATTCACCTGATTACGCCCGGTGAGCCGGCGCAAATTACCGTGTTCACTGTACCGGCTAAGCGGGGCAACTGTGGCTAAAGTTACCCTGCTTGTTTTGTACACTTTCTTTCGATGAGGCATTTGTAGTCATGCTTCCATCACGCGAATCAAATTGACCATCTCGATTGCTCCCTCCGCGCAGTCGAAGCCCTTATTGCCCGCCTTGGTTCCGGCGCGTTCAATGGCCTGCTCGATATTCTCCGTCGTCAGAACGCCGAACATCACCGGGACTCCGCTGGCAAGCTCCGTCTGCGCGATTCCCTTTGACACTTCATTGCAAACATAATCGTAATGGCTGGTGCTTCCGCGGATTACAGCGCCGAGGCAGATCACCGCGTCGTATTTCCCGCTTTTCGCCATCTTCGACGCGATCAGCGGAATTTCAAACGCGCCGGGAACCCATGCCACATCGATGCTGTCCCCCGATACGTCGTGACGCTTCAAGCCGTCCAGCGCGCCCGACAGCAGTTTCGAGGTAATAAATTCGTTAAAGCGGGCGGCTACAATACCGATCCGGATTTCTTTGGATACCAATTTTCCTTCAAAAATATTCATTACAAAAACTCCTTCAATAATTGAGAATATGTCCCATCCGGGACTGCTTCGTTTTCAGATAAAACAGGTCGTAGGGGGTGGCGTCCATCTGGAGGGGGATTCGCTCTACAATTTTCATGCCGTAATCGGCAAGCTGGTACACCTTGTCGGGATTATTGGTCAGAAGCCGCAGCGTTTTGGCTCCCAAATCCCGGAGAATTTGTGCGCCGATGAAATATTCCCGCAGATCGCCCGCAAAGCCAAGCGCCTCGTTGGCTTCCAGCGTGTCCATTCCCTGGTCCTGCAATTCATAGGCCCGGAGCTTGTTGATCAGCCCGATGCCCCGCCCTTCCTGCCGCATGTAAAGCAGGACACCGCGTCCCTCCCGTTCAATCTGCGTCATGGCGGACGCGAACTGCTGCCCGCAGTCGCAGCGAAGGGAGCCGAACGCGTCCCCGGTCAGGCATTCGGAATGGACGCGGCATAACAGGTTCTGCCCGTCTCCGATTTCTCCCTTGACCAACGCGACATGATGCTCCCCGTTAAGAGTGTTGACATATCCATATGCGGTGAAATTCCCGTATCGGGTGGGCATCTTGGCAACAGCTACGCGCTCGACCAGCTTGTCGTGCTTTTTTCGGTAATCCTGCAAATCCTGAATCGTGATGAAGGTCAGTCCCCATTGACCGGCAAGCTGAATCAGCTCGGGCGTCCGCATCATCCGACCGTCTGCGCCCATGACCTCACAGCACAGTCCGCATTCTTTCAGTCCGGCAAGCCGCAACAGATCCACGGTGGCCTCCGTATGCCCGCCCCGTTCCAGAACGCCGTTCGGCTTCGCCATCAGCGGAAACATATGACCGGGGCGGCGGAAATCTTCCGGTTTTGCGCCGTCGCTTACACAGGCGCGGGCCGTGACGCCCCGTTCTTCGGCGGAAATGCCCGTTGTGGTGCCGATATGATCGACGGAAACCGTGAACGCCGTTTCGTGGTTGTCGGTATTGTCTGAAACCATCTGCGGGAACCGGAGCTTCTGGCAGAGAGCAATGCTCATGGGCATACAAATCAAGCCTTTACCGTGCACCGCCATGAAATTGACGTTTTCGGTTGTGGCGAATTCCGAAGCGCAAATCAAATCTCCTTCATTTTCCCGATTCTCATCATCTGTTGCTAAAATTATTTTTCCCTGACGCAAATCTTCAAGCGCTTTTTCTATCGTACTAAACGCAAACATGCCGATTTCTCCTTTCAAAATCCGTACCGGGCGAGAAATTCCTTTGAGATACCGCTCTGTCCTCCCGGCGCGCGAAGCAGCTTTTCCACATATTTTCCGATGCAGTCGTTTTCCAGATTCACCGTGAACCCGACGCGTTTTTCTCCAAGCGTGGTGTTTTGGGCCGTGTGCGGAATCACGGACACGCTGAAATCCTTCTCTGTTACGCCCGCGACGGTCAAACTGATGCCGTCGATGGCAATGGACCCTTTATTAATCACATACCGCAAAATGCGGGGGAAAGTCCGGACGGTGAACCAAATCGCGTTTTCATCCTGTCGCATACTGCTGATCACGCCGGTTCCGTCGATGTGCCCCGCGACGATATGCCCGCCAAACCGTCCGTTCAGTGGCATGGCGCGCTCGAGGTTGACCGTACCGCCGACTTTTATATCCAAAAGGTTGGAGCACGCGGCGGTTTCGTTCATCACGTCGGCGGAAAAGGAATCTTCCTCCAGGGAAACGACCGTCAGGCACACGCCGCTTACCGCGATGCTGTCGCCCAGTCTCAAACCATCTAGAACCGCTGATGCGCCGATGGTCAGGGCGGCGGAGCGCCCGATTTTTTTGATTGAGCGGATCGTCCCCGTTTCCTCTATGATTCCTGTGAACATGGGAGCACCTCGCTTTCCAGCAAAACATCTTCTCCCAGCCGCATCACCTGCGGCGAGGCAAGCCGGAACGCCTTCTTCGGGCCTTCCACGCCGATTCCCTCCACCGGGGATTTCGCATCGGCGCCGCCGAACAGCTTCGGAGCAACGTATGCCTGTACCTTGCTGACAATGCCGCTTTGCAATGCCGACCAATTCAGCGTACCGCCGCCCTCCAGCAGAACGCTGTCGATTTCTTTTTCCCCCAACGCAGCCATGAGCTCGCGCAGATCGATATGCCCGTCTTTTGACGGCAGCGTTACCACCTCACACCCGGCCTTCCGGTAGGGGCGCGCAAGGGTTTCATCCTGTGAGCAGGTGGCAATGATGGTGTGAATTTCTCTCGCCGTCCGCACAACCTGCGCGCTCAGCGGCATCCGCAATCGGGAATCGCAGATAATGCGGACGGGACTCCTGCTGTTCGGCAGGCGGCAGGTCAAAAGCGGGTCGTCCGCGAAAATCGTGCCGACACCCACCATGACACCGGAATACCGATGCCGGTCCTCCTGTACGCGCCTGCGGGCGGCTTCTCCGGTGATCCATTTCGACTTGCCGGAATGCGTGGCGGTCTTACCATCCATCGTCATGGCGTATTTCATCAAAACGAATGGAGTTTTGGTCTGAATGAAATGAAAAAACACCTCATTCAGTTTGCTACAGGCTTCCCGGAGCACACCTTCCGTGACTTCCATCCCGTGCCGGCGTAAAATCTGAATTCCTTTTCCGGCAACCAGCGGATTCGGATCGGCCGAACCGATTACCACACGACGGACGCCGCTTTTCAGAATCGCGTCCGTACACGGCGGCGTTTTTCCGTAATGGCAGCACGGCTCCAAGGTCACATACAAGGTCGCGCCCTGCGGCGGTTCCGTGCAGGAAGCGAGAGCATTCCGTTCCGCATGCAATTCTCCGTACCGCTGATGATAGCCCGTGCCGATCACACGGTCATCTTTCACGACAACAGCTCCAACCATCGGATTCGGATTGACCCAGCCGCAGCCCTTTTCGGCGTATTCCAGCGCCAGCTTCATGTAAGTTTCATCAGACAATCGCAACACCTCTAAAATAAAAAATTAACACCTGAAAGCATTGAAATGTCTTTCAGGTGTTAAAATCCAGGTGTATGGAATGCCCTTAAAACCATCAGGCACGGAAAAACCGGCTCTGACGGTATTATCAAGCACTGCCGAACATTACCTCGGCACTGCATACAATTTCAACACATCTTCTTCCATCCAGACTATACTGTCGGTTTTGGAGTTTCACCAAATCCTGACTTGAACATAATGTCAAGCCCTGCGCTTACGCGCTCGCGGACTATACCGCCGATCGGGAATTTCACCCTGCCCTGAAGACATTTGAATTTATTCAGTTGTTTAAATCAATTATACGCTAGTTGATAAAAAAATCAATATCATTTAATTCGTATTTAATCCGCACTAGGTTTGGCACAGCAACTTTTCAGGTTCTTCCGAGGCTAAATAAAATAATGCTCAAAAAATGCACCTTAAGCGGGTCTTGAAACCCGTTTTAAGGTGCATTTTCTTTTATTGAAGCCGTTGCGCTTCCGGAATATTCAGCTTTTTACCGCTCCACGACGCCTTCCCATGTTCCGACCTGCCTGTTTTTGGATGCTTCATCGTACCAATGCTTTGTAACCGTCTTCGCGCGGGTATAAAAGCGGATGCCGTCGAGGCCCAGAACATGCTGATCACCGAAAAAGGAATCCTTGTTTCCAGAGAACGGGAAATAGGCTGAAGGTACCGGGATGCCTACATTGACACCGACCATGCCGCCGTCTGTGAGCAATTCGAATTTTCTGGCGTAATATCCGCTCTGCGTAAAGATGACGGATCCGTTTGCGAGCGGATTCGCGTTCATTATGGCAAGGCCTTCGTCAAAGTCCTTTACGCGTTTCACAATCGTGACGGGTCCGAATATTTCACGCTCACCGACCGACATGCCCAGTTTCACATGGTCGAAAATGGTGGGACCCACGAAAAATCCGTTTTCGTAACCGGGAACGACAATGTCGCGTCCGTCGAGGACCAGCTCCGCGCCTTCCTCAACGCCTCTCTGGATCCAGTTGCAGACAGACTGCTTATGCTTTGCGTTTACGACGGGGCCCAGCTTTGTCGCCGGATCGTAAGAACAGCCTATGGTCATTTTCTGCGCCTTTTCCTTCAGCAGAGCCACAAATCTGTCTGCGATACTCTCTTGAACAACGCATACCGGAAGCGCCATGCAACGCATGCCCGCGCAGCCGAACGTAGAGTTGATGATTGCGTTTACGGTGCTCTCCAGGTCGCAGTCTTCCAGAATTAACGCATGGTTCTTTGCCTCGCACTGCGCCTGCACCCTCTTGCCGTTCGCGGCGGCAACCGAATAGATGTGCTTTCCTACATCTGTCGTTCCGACAAAGGTGACGGCCCTGATTCTTGGATCCGTAAGGAATATTTCAGCTTCCGTTCTGCTGCAGGTGACGAGATTCACGACGCCTTTCGGAAAGCCGGCTTCTTTGTAGAAAAGCTCCAGAATGCGCATGGATGTCAGCGGCGTGAAGCTCGCCGCCTTAAGCACGACGGTATTGCCGGTCGCAATCGCCAGAGGAACCATCCAGCCCCAGGGAATCATTGCCGGAAAATTGAACGGAACGATGCCCGCAACAACGCCAAGCGGCATTCTGTATGTAGCCGTGTCGAAACCCGTCGTCACCTGAAGCGAGGCTGAGCCCTGGCTGGAATAGGATATGCTGCACGCAAATTCCGTCGGCTCAATCGCTTTCAGAATATCTCCCTTTGCTTCGTCAAGGTTTTTGCCCAATTCTTTAGAACAGAGCAGGGTCAGTTCCTCCAGGTGCTCCAATAATACGTTTCTCCATTGAAACATAAACTGCGTGCGTTTTGCCAGCGACATCCTAGACCAAGAGGGGAAAGCCGCTTCTGCGGAGGCGATGGCCTCGTTGACCTCTTCGACCGTGCAGCAGGGGACTTCCGCCATGACTTCGCCGGTACTCGAATTCGTGACCTGCATCCATTTTTGAGTTTTTGATTTCTTCCATTCTCCGCTGACACAATATCCTTTTTTCTCCACTGTACCCATAGGTTTATCTCCTTTTCAGTAATGATGATTTTATTGCTAAAATGTTTTTGCCGTGAAAAAACTGCAAAATACGGTAAAATATTTTAGCTATGTTAAATCTGTTGTGACAATGTTAGTTTAACTAATTACCAATAAAATGTCAACACATTATCTAAAGTTGTTCAATTTAGAATGAATTAGAGTTAACAAAATATGTGCCTGTTTCCAACCGATTCTAAAACAAATCGATCGGTCTCGATACTATGTTTGCTCGGCAGGGAAGAAAAGCGTAGACAAAGCGGGGGCCCTTCCGGCTTGTTCTAAAACCGGAAAGGCCGATGGCGTTAAATCGCCGGACGCGGCGATTTATGGCAGTTTATTTTGCGACCAGGATTTCATTCCCGTTATTATAGACAAAATTGCAGATTTCTTTTGAGGGAGATGCATCCGTCACCAGGGTATTGATTTTATCCAGGCCGCAATAGGTAATCAGCGAGACGATATTGCATTTGCTGCTGTCCGCAAGCAGATGGACTTTTTGACTACGCTGCACCACGGCTCGCTTGATATCCGATTCTAAGGGGGATGAATTCGTGACCCCGTTTTCAATGGAAAATCCGGTAGTAGCCATAAAGGCCTTGCTGATGTTGTAGTTTTGCAGCACCTGCACGGCGCTGGCTCCTGTAAAGGAAAGGGTTTTTCGGCTGAGGGTTCCGGACAGGGAGATGATGTTGATATTCTCGTAGGGAATCGCGTGCAGGATGATTTCCACATTGTTGGTCAGAACGGTAATGTTTCTTTTCTCCTTGATATAGTCGATAATCGGCAGCGTGGTGGTTCCGGAATCGATAAATATGATGTCGTTCTCCTGTATCAGAGCCGCCGCAGCCGCCGCAATCCTGCGCTTGGCTTCCAAATTCGAGATATTTCTCTCCTCAAAAGAAACAAGCCCCTTCTTGGGCAGTGCGGTCACTCCGCCGTATATTTTTTTGATATCGCTGGACTGCAATATTGCGCTGAGATCTCTGCGGAGCGTGCTTTTGGAGACCTGAAAAGTTTCGCAGATGTCGTCCAGTGTCACCGTCTTGTTCTCATAGATATATTTTCTTATTTCTTCAATCCTTTGCGAGCGCATGACGTTTCCTCATTCCTTTTTGTAGTTGGCCTAATTGATCCGAAATTCATTCCTCATTATAATAAATATTTTCAATTTTTTCAAGATATGTCCAATAAATAATCACACAACGTCTTTTGGGTATTCATACTGAGGCTGTGAAACGGGAAATATTCTTGTAATCTATGGCTTATAATAGAGGCAAATGTGCACTAGATACATAAATTCGTCGTTATGCATAATTAATTTTGACAATTTAGTCATTTCCAATAAAAAGGAAAGTTGACCCAAATTTATCAATAAAACTATTGAAAAGTGAATGCATTGGTGGTAACATATTGCCATAATTTATTCAAAATGCATTGGGAAAGAAGGAGCAATATGCCTGTATGCCACATGAAAGAGTTAATGAATGAGGCGTCGGCCGAGAACAGGGCCGTAGGGGCTTTCAGCGTTGGAAATATGGAAATGGTGATTGGAGCGGTCCGGGCGGCCGAAGAGTTGGATACGCCGATCATACTGCAGATTGCTCAGGTGAGGTTAAAGCATTCCCCGCTGCATCTGATGGGTCCCTTGATGCTTCAGGCGGCTGAGAAGGCGCAGGTCAGGATCGCGGTCCACCTGGACCATGGCCTGACGCCGGATACCGTAAAGCAGGCGCTCGATTTAAATTTTACTTCGGTTATGTTTGACGGTTCCCGGTTCGATGATGAAAGGAACGTGGAAGCAACCGCCGAAGTCGTGCGGATGTCGAGAAATGCCGGAGCGGATGTTGAAGCGGAGCTTGGCGTCGTCGGAGGAAGCGAAGACAACAGCACAAATGAAAAAATCATTTGCACGGATCCCGACCGGGCGAAGGCGTTCGCCGAAAAAACGAAGGTAGACGCGCTGGCTGTTTCAATCGGAAACGCGCACGGGCACTACGCGGGCATTCCAAAGCTGCGGTTCGACGTTTTGGAGGAAATACATAAAAGGGTTCAGATCCCGCTTGTACTGCACGGCGGGTCGGGGATCAGCGCGGCCGATTTCCGGAAGGGCGTAAATCTCGGAATCCGCAAGATCAATATCGCGACGGCAAACTTCGACTCCGTCACCCTGGCGTCTGAGCGGTATCTGCGCACGGGCGGAAAACACAATTATTTTGAACTGAACGAAGCCATGGTTCGGGGGATGTACGACAGTGTCAGGAAACACATCCTGATTTTCAACAATCGGATGCCCCTAAATGAAATAGAGTGAGCGAGGAGTGGAATCGAAAAAATGAAGTATATTCAATTTGATGAAAAACGACCGTACGATCTGACGCTTGTCGGAAGAATTACCATTGATCTCAACCCCGTGGATTATTACAGAACGCTTGAGGAAAGCACGACGTTCAAGAAATATCTGGGAGGTTCGCCCGCGAATATTGCGGTCGGTCTTGCCCGTCTCGGGAAAAAATGCGGATTTTTCGCGCGTGTTTCGGACGATCGCTTCGGAGATTATGTAACGGACTACTTCAGGCGGGAGGGGATCGATACCTCCCGAATCCGCCGCTGTGAGCACGGGGAGAAAATCGGACTGACCTTTACGGAGATATTAAGCGAGCAGGAAAGCAGCATCCTGATGTACCGCAACCGGGCCGCGGATCTACAGCTCGGCGTTTCGGATATCGACGAGGAATACATAAGCGGCAGCAAAGCGGTTTTGATTTCCGGCACCGCACTTTCGGAGAGCCCCTCCCGGGAAGCGGCGCTGAAGGTTCTTTTCCTTGCTCGAAAGACGGGCACCCCCGTCATCTTCGATATCGACTACCGGGAATACAACTGGAAATCGAAGGATGAAATCGGCGTTTACTACGGGATCGCGGCCGGGCAGGCGGATGTGATTCTGGGCTCCAGGGAGGAATACGACCTCGCCGGGCAGTTGATTCGTCCGGGGATGGACGACCGGGAGACGGCCTCCTACTGGCATGGCCGCGGCGCCAAAATAGTCGTCATCAAGCACGGAAAAGAGGGCTCCACAGCCTATACCAACGACGGGCAGAATTTCAGCATCAGGCCCTTCCCCATCAAGAAGCTGAAGGGCTTTGGCGGTGGCGACGGATACGCTTCCGCGTTTCTTTACGGACTCCTGGAGGGATGGGACGTCATCGACTGCCTGGAATTCGGCAGTGCTTCGGCTTCCCTTCTGGTTGCCAGCCACTCCTGCGCGGACAGTATGCCGGGCGTCGGGGATATCAAAAATTACATCGACGAATGCAAGCAGAGGTACGGGGAACTGGTAGCCAGGGTTTGACTTATTATCGGGTCATGGATCTTCGGAAAGGAAGCAGGAATATGGGAACGGTAAGAATGACAATGGCTCAGGCGCTTGTGCGCTTTCTGGATAATCAGTATGTCTGCATGGACGGCTGTGAAACCAAATTTGTGGAGGGCGTTGCCGCGATTTTCGGCCACGGAATCGTCGTCGGCCTCGGTCAGGCGCTGGACGAAAACCCCGGCGGGCTGAAGGTATTTCAGGGGAAAAACGAGCAGGGAATGGCACATATGGCCGCCTCGTTTGCGAAGCAGAATAAACGCAGGAAAATCATAGCCTGCGCGTCCTCCATCGGCCCCGGCGCGGCGAACATGATCACGGCTGCCGCCTGCGCGACCGTAAACAATATCCCGCTGCTGGTGCTGCCGGGCGATACCTTTGCCATTCGGCAGCCGGATCCGGTCCTGCAGCAGGTGGAACAGCCCAACAGCCTTCAGACAACAACAAACGACGCCTTCAAACCCGTCTGCAAATACTGGGACAGGGTGGAGCGCCCTGAACAGCTGATGACGGCTATGATCAATGCCATGCGCGTTTTGACGGATCCCGCTGAGGCGGGTGCGGTGTGCGTCGCCGTCCCGCAGGATGTGCAGGGCGAAAGCTATGATTATCCGGATTATTTCCTTCGGAAAAGAGTCCACCGCATCGTCAGGCAGTCCCCCGCCCGTGAGGAACTGGAGGATGTGGCTTCGGCCCTGATGAACAGTAAAAGACCGCTGGTCATCTGCGGCGGGGGAGTCAAATACTCCGAGGCGGGGGAAACTCTGGAAAATTTCTGCGAACGGTTCAACATCCCGTTTGCCGAGACACAGGCCGGCAAGAGTGCCTGCAGGTCCAGTTCGCCGCTCTGCCTGGGAGGCGTCGGCGTCACCGGGAACCTGGCGGCCAATTCGATCGCCTGGGAGGCAGACCTGATCCTTGCCGTGGGATCCCGGCTGTCGGATTTTACGACCTCGTCGAAATGGCTTTTCCGGAACCCGGAGGTCAAAGTGGCCTCCATCAATGTTTCCCGTTTCCACGCGTACAAAATGGACGCCGTCAAGGCGGTCGGCGACGCGAAGGCCGCGTTGGAGGAATTGACAAAGCTCCTGTCTGAAAGAAAATACCGATCCTCGTACGGCAACGAAATTTCCGTAGCGAAAACCGAATGGAACGAGGAAATGAAAAAGCTCGGTTCTTACAGCTGCCGCAAGGACTTTCAGCCGATGATAGCGGCGCGCAATCCCGGAAGCATGGAGGAATTTGCAAAGATGACGGGCTGCGCCCTGACCCAGACCGCCGCCATCTGCGCGGTGAGGAAGCACATTGCGGAGGACGCGATCCTTGTGGGCGCTTCGGGAAGCCTGCCGGGCGACCTGCAGAGAATGTGGACGACGGATGCGCGCGACTCCTACAACATGGAGTACGGATATTCCTGCATGGGATATGAAATTGCCGGGGCGCTCGGCGCAAAGCTGGCCCGTCCGGACCGCGAGGTTTACGCGGTGGCGGGGGACGGCAGCTTCCTGATGCTGCACACGGAGCTTCTTACCTCAATCCAGGAGCATCAAAAAATCAATGTTCTGCTGTTTGACAACGCCTCGTTCGGCTGCATCAACAATCTTCAGATGTCGAACGGCGTCGGAAACCTGGGCACGGAGTTCCGGTTCCGTGATTCGGGGACCGGAGGGCTGACGGGAGCTCTTATTCCCGTGAACTATGCCGCCGTGGCGGCCGGATACGGGGCGAAGACCTATTCGGTGCGGAACATGGATGAACTCGAGGAAGCGCTTGAGGACAGCAAAAAGCAGAATGTTTCCACGTTGATCGACCTTAAGGTTCTGCCGAAGACCATGACTCACGACTATCTGTCCTGGTGGCATGTGGGCTTGGCAAGCACGGCGGAAAACGAGGCTGAGCGGGAGGCTTTCGAGAACAAGGAAGCGCACCGTGCTCAGGCCAGAAAATATTAAGGGGAGGATGCTTCGTATGCTTGACAGTAAAAAAGTCTCTCTTGGAATTGCGCCGATCGGCTGGACCAACGACGACATGCCGGATCTGGGGAAGGAGAACACCTTTGAGCAATGTGTCAGCGAAATGGCGCTGGCGGGTTATGCGGGGTGTGAAATCGGCAACAAATTTCCCGCGGACCGGGAGGTCCTGAAAAGGGCTTTGGATCTCAGAGGACTGACCGTCTGCAACCAATGGTTTTCGACTTTCCTGATCTCCAGACCCTTTGAGGAAACGGCCGGACCGTTTGAGGAAAAGCTGGATACCCTGAAATACCTCGGCGCGAGGGTTATCGGCGTCTCAGAGCAGAGCTACAGCATTCAGGGGAAAAAGCAGCCGATTTTTGAAGGCAAGCATGTAATGGACGACCGAGAGTGGAATCTGCTGTGCGAAGGACTGAACCGTCTTGGAAAAATTGCGAACGACAGACAGATGAAGCTGACTTTCCATCATCACATGGGCACCGTTGTCCAGGACGAAAAGGAAATCGACCGCCTGATGGCGCATACCGATCCGGACATGGTTTATCTTTTGTTTGATTCCGGCCACCTGAGCTTTTGCGGAATCGACCCCGAAAAAATTCTGAACCGATATGTTTCCCGTGTCGGTCACGTGCATCTGAAGGATCTGAGGAGCAGCGTGGCCGCCGAGGCCAAGGCGAAGCGTCTCAGCTTTCTGGACGGCGTGCGCGGAGGAACGTTTACGGTCCCGGGAGACGGCGATGTCGATTTCAAACCGATTTTCGAGATTCTGGGCGGCCGCGGATATGAAGGCTGGGTTGTGGTGGAAGCCGAACAGGATCCTGCGAAAGCAAATCCGTTTGAGTACGCAAAAAGAGCGCGCGCTTACCTTCGGGCGGCCGCGGGAATTTAAAGAAAGGACATTTTAGATGCCGGGCTTTGGCCTCCCGGCTATAAGCCCTGATTGCTGTCGCGGACAAATGAAAGGGGGCCCGAGGATTTGCGGCAAAATGAGGGGCCCGGGGGCTTCGGCGGAGTCATAGAATTAAATGGAAAGGGACTGGGTTTGTCTTTTGCCCCTGTGAGGTTTGTATTGATTTGAAAGATGCAGGATTGGGAGAGAGTTTTATGTTATTTTGGGAGGATGGATTGGAATGAGTGTTTTGAATTGGTTTTTGACAGGCCCCGATCAACCTAGGATCACCGACCGGACCGTCATCAAAAAGGAGTACAAGAAGCATCGAATCGAGGACATCGCGTCCATTATTTTCGGATACGGCATGTATTATGTTGTAAAGCTGCCCTTGTCCGTTGCAAAAAAGCCCTTGCTGGCCGAGGGAATGACAGCTACACAGCTTGGAATGATCGGAGCCGCTCTTACCATAGCGTATGCGTTCGGAAAATGCTTTAACGGTTTCATGGGCGACAGGTGCAATATTAAGAAAATTGTACCTCTCGGACTGCTGGGCGCAGCAATCATGAACATCATTTTCGGATTTTCTTCAATCAATTTTACTCTTTTCTTCTTTCTTTGGCTTATGAATGGTTTTTTTCAGTCCATGGGCTCCGCTCCGTGGACGGTGTCTCTGTCGCAGTGGTTCGGCAAACGCAAACTGGCAACCTGGTACGGGGTTTGCGGAATCGCACACTATTTGGGCGAAGGGCTTACATATGTCGGTACGGCTGCCATCGTAGCCCGATTTGGCTGGCGAAGCGGCTTCTTTGCACCCGGTTTCTTCTGTATTCTGGTCGCGCTGCTGATGTATATCTTTATGAGCGACCGTCCGGAAACCTACGGACTGCCGCCGGCCAATGAATATGACGGCGATGTCGAGACGGCAAAGGTTGAGAAAGCGAAGTCCACGGGAAAAGCGCAATTTGAAGCTCTTAAAAATCCGTTCGTCTGGTGTGTCGCGCTGAGTGCCATCTTCCTCGGGGTCGCAAGATATTCCATCGACAACTGGGGCGTCATTTTTCTGCAGGAACAATGCAAATACAGCGTCGGCGTTGCAGGCAGCATACTGGCAATCAGTTCCGTGACGGGCGGATTGGGGTCTGCCTGCTCCGGAATTATTTCAGACAGAATTTTCAAATCCCGTCATGCAACAACATCCATTGTGTTCGGCATCGTGATGCTGGCGGGAATTATCGGTTTCTGTACGTTTTCTTACAATCGCGCTTTGTGCATGGTATTTACGGCAATCTATGGATTCGGTCTCGGCATAGAACTCTCGTTTCTCGGCGGTATGCTTGCTGTTGACCTTGTTTCACAAAAGGCTACCGGCGCAGCGATGGGAATGGTCGGTCTGCTTTCATATTTGGGAGCTACGGGCCAGGAAATTGTAAATGGCCGCCTGATGGACATCAGCAAAAGAGTTGTGAACGGGATTGCCGTTTATAATTTCAGCGTCATCAACAAATTCTGGATCATCTCTGTTTTCTTAATGATTCTTTTCGTGATTCCAGTTGTATTTGCAAAGAGGAAAAAGGCTGACGGCAAGGAATGAAAGCGTTCCCGATGCAGAGGAAACCCCCGGTATCCCCGGGGGCGACTCTATGTTGGATTGTCAGAAAAACTATAAAATAGGGGGAGGAAGCGAAAGCGTGTTCATTGACGGGATAGAGGTAAATGGCCCATATTTATTAGCTCCATTTCCAACGTGCATGACGGTTGCATGGGAAGCCGGCTTCAGTGCAGGCGCAAGTCTGTTTTACGGCCTAGCGGGGGAGAAACCGCTCGAGGCTGCTGTATCGGTTCACAGGGAAGCGGATGCGGGGAGCACGGACGGCACCAAACATTTTATTTATTATGCAAACCTGAAAAATCTGGAACCGGATTCCCGCTACGGTTACAGCATTGTGTTTCCTTCCGGTGAAAGAATGGATGGGCAATTCAAAACACTCAGAAAAGATCCGGACAATCTGAATGTTATGATAGTAGGAGATACTCACTTATTCAGGATCTATAAGCAGTTTGAACATGCAGCTCTGACAAGCAAACCCGACTTTATGATCAACCTTGGCGATATTCCGGCAGGCAGCGGATATCAGAGGGACCAGTACATATCGGGCTGGTTCAGAAAAATCCCGAATCTGCTCCGTTCGATACCTGTCGTATACATACCCGGCAACCATGACGACGGGCCGCTTTTTAACGATTTTTTTGCATTTCCCCAGTCAACTGTTTACCGCTGTGACGCTGCGAAGAGAACCTTTTCTTTTGACTGCGGCGGAGCCCATTTCTTAATGGTCGACAGCTGCTCATGGGGGTTGACGGAAATGAACTCCGTTAATTCCGGTTTACCGGTTGACCGGCAAACAAGAAAGGTCAGGGAAGATACTTTAAACTGGGCGGAAAATGACCTGAAATCTGAAAAGGCCCGGAACGCAAAATGGAGAATTCTGTTGATCCATCATCCTTATACGGATGAGTTTACAAACAAGTACATGGTGCCGATAGCGGAGAAGCAGCGTGTTGACCTTATGATCGGCGGACATTTGCATTACTATATCAAAAACTTATCGATCCATCCGAACCATAGAGCGGTTTATATCACCCAGGGAAATGCCGAGTCGCCGGAGGCGGAATTGAAAGAGGGTTCTCTGGAAGAGAGACTGCTTTCCGATTACCCGGAAGCGGTTGCTCTCGGCAAAGAAAATTTTTCTGAACTTCATATCGGTGATGAGCGGCTGATTTATGAAGGCTTTGGCTTTCAGAATGACACGGATCTCCCGGTTAGAATGGATCGGATGGTTATGGATAAAGATCTTCCGCAGGTCCGGCTTTCCAATGTCGAGATAAAAGCCCTTGACAATCTGGGAAATTTGGGAATCACGGGCTGCGCGCGAAACGAAGGAGACAGTATTGCGGCCTTAAATCTTCAAATTGAAGACAACGGGGTCCGGAAGAACCTGAATTTATTTGGCAGCCGGGGCAACGAACGGGTGATTTTGTTGAACGGTCGAGAGGAAAAGTGTTTTTCAACCGTTTACAGAGCGGAGACGGCGGGTGCCCATACGGTTCGTGTGGGTGACAAATATCTGGAAGTTACGGTTCAGAACGGCGAAAAATTATCATTCGGAAGTTTGAAATTGATGGTAAACAGGCAAAAGAGCTACTTTGCAGTCGCGATTGACGTTACTAACCATGAAAATGTTCCCGTTACGGAGTTTCCGGTCAATCTGGTAGTCAATAAAAAAACGGTCGAAACAAAAATCGTCAGCTTATCCGGGCATGAAAATACGCAGGTTGAATTTTTGTACCGGTATCTCCATAATGGCCTTTATACAATTCAGGTCAATGATTCCGAAGAAAAGACGATTGATATTCAGGACTATCTCTGCGTAGTCCCAAGAGTAAAAGACCGGTCCGGGTGCGGTAATGACGCTTTGATTCGAGGAAATCCTCCTGTTGTCCATCGGGACGGCAGGACGTATGTGTGCCTGAATCATAATGAGGATTACTTGGAAATTCCATGCAGTGAATCGTTAATTGTCGATGATGAATTCAGTGGAATTGTCGAGGCGAAAATCAATCGTTTGGCAAAAGACACCGAGATGGGTCACAATCCGTTGATGGTAAAAGGGAAATCCGTAGGGTGGGGGGCTACCTACCTGATCCGTATGGTGGTTGAACGTTCTGGAATGATGAAGTGGGGCACCTGCTACGGCAGTACCGAATATGCGTGGGAAGGAGGAAAAGCCGCTCTGAACAAATGGACTCAGTATACGCTTGCATTCTCAAAAGAAAGCGGAGGAGATTCCTATTGCGACGAGGACAGAGTTTCATCGATTCCGGGCGTCGAGGGCAGCTGTCAGCTGAGAAACTGGGAAAATGATCCGCTCTTCATCGGGTATTCTTACATTGGTCATGTCATTAGAGAAATCAGCAGGCCAAAATACTTTACTCATCTGTCCGCTGATATCGGTCAGGTGCGTTTTTACAGAAAAAAATTGACCGACCGGGGAATAGCCGCTGTTTTTCATAATCCTAAACAAAGAGGGCCGGCGGGAGAGAAATTGGCCGTTTGGCTTGATTTTGACAATATTTGTGACACGGGGGCCCACACCACGGAATGGCGGAGACCCGCCGAATTTAAACCGGCGTACAAAATGGACCGCAAGTTATGGAATTTCGAAAAAATCGAGATTCACGCGGACACTCCGGAAACAGTGCTCCTGGAGGCAACGGTGGAGGTTTCGGATGACGAACAGCATGTCAACGGCTTGAAGAAGATCTCAATCAAAAACGGCGCAATGGCTGTGGATCTTTCCGACCTGCAGCCATCGCAGTTTATCAGAATCAGGACGATTTTTAAAGCAAGCTTATCCGAAAAGGGTACTTTCATCCCGCGGCTGAGGGAATACCGGATTACGGCCTCAAATGGAAGGACAAACGCGTCAGTTGTATGGGCTACGCGCAGAGACTGGGAAAAAGGGGAATTTGAGGGCGCCGTCGGTTTTGAACCCGTCGACCGGCTCAGGGTCTTTGATGAATATACGGATGTAATTCATGGCTGATCGTTATTCCCGGATCTATCTATTTGTATGTTGAGCTTATCCACGGTGCTTTGAGAGGTATGAAATGAAATTTGAATGGGGGCGAAATAAATGTCCAAAATGAAAAACTGCCTTGCACGGTTACTGGTATTATGTATTCTTTTGGGAACGGAAGCGTGTGCGACAAATAAACCGGGAAATTCACAGAGTAGCGCCGGCGTATCTGCGGCGGCATCCGGCCAAATCGGAACGGCAAGTACGACTCCGCTCGACAGCTCAAAGTATTTAGGAAACATGCTGCCCTACCCCTATGAAAAAACAAATTTTACCGCAGCGCCGAAGGGCTATCATCCGGTGTTTATTCAGTATGTGGGACGTCATGGCTCAAGGAACATTTGCAGACCGAGTTATGACAAGACTCTGTGTGAATTGCTTTCAGCCGCTGAGAAAGACAAAGAGATTACTCCCGCTGGAACAGAACTGAAAAATCAAATAGAAGAATTGATGCAGTTTGAAAAGGGAAGATATGGGCAGCTGACGAAACTTGGAAGAGAAAACCTGAATAAGTTGGGGGAGCGCACCGCAGAGGATTATATAGAAATTTTTAATGACGGCAAACCAATTCTCGGGTATGCCACAAATGTAAAAAGAACACAAGACAGCAGGGATGAATTTTTTTCCGGTTTTAAAAAAATAGCATCAAAGAATCAAATTACAACCTCTTTCTACCCGGAGCAGGAAGACCCATATTTGCGTCCCTTTGACATCGACGCGAAGTATATTGACTACAAAAACAACGGAGCATGGAAGAAAATCGTTGAGAAATATACGTCCGGTACTACTGGAGAGTCTCATAATAAACAAATCCTGACCCGATTTTTTTCAATAAAGTTTTACGATAGATTAAAGAACGGTGAGTTTCAGCTGAAAGACTCCGACGGAGCAACCATTTTGAAAAATCCCTCTGACGCGGCGGAAAATTTATTTAATTTATATATGCATACTGCTAATTTGGCCGGGGAAGGGGCGGACTTTAATTTCAAAAAGTACTTTACATCTGACGAAATCGCTTGGTATGCCGGCGTTTTTAACATCGATGTTTTTTATAAATATGGGCCGTCGATGGAAAGTAATAATGTGATGGCTCCCATGTCCGCCCCGTTGGTCAAATACATGATAGTCTCGTCGGACGAAGCTTTGAAAAATAAAAATTATGCAGGGATTTTTTCCTTTGCCCACGATAATACGATAGCACCGTTAGCCGCTTTTCTGGAAATCAAAGGGGGATGTGAAAGTACGAGTGATCCCGGCGAAGTTGCAAACCTATGGAGTGCGGCAAAAATTATGCCGATGTGTTCCAACATTCAATGGGTATTTTATACGAACGGCAAAAATTATTTGGTAAAAATGCTGTTCAATGAAGAGGAGACTGCTTTTCCCGTAGAGACCGATTCCTATCCTTACTATAACTGGGATGATGTAGAAGCCTACTATGGCAATAAAGCGGAAGCGCTTGGAATCTCTCTCAACAGCACACTGAAGGATAATATTAAAACCTTGAAGGGAAGCGATCACAATGGTTCAAAGTGACATTCCGGCGGTTTGATCGGAATTTACCGGATCAATCAAAAAAGGGCAAGGCGATGCCTTGCCTTAAACAGGCATCGGAAGTTCCGCCGTCCCCATGAGGAAAGTCTTGAAATTCGAGGAAAATGAGGAGGTACATAAAATGATGAAGGTCGGTATTATTGGAGCGGGAAGAATCGGTAAGGTACACGGCGAAAGCATCGCGAATCACCTGAAGGGCGCGGAGGTTGCCGCCATGGCGGATCCTTGCTGGACCGGGGATTCCAGAGCATGGGCAAAGAGCATGGAAATCCCCGTCCTTGACGATTACCATGAGATTCTGAGGGATCCTTCGGTTGACGCTGTTCTGATCTGCTCTTCCACGCAGACCCACGCTCCGATTTCCATAGAGGCGATTCGCTCAGGCAAACATGTTTTCTGTGAAAAACCGATTTCGCACGATCTTTCGGAGATCAAAGCGGTAATGCAGGAGTTGGAAAAACATCCCGTAAAATACCAGGTGGGCTTCAACCGCCGTTTCGACCATAACTTTCATGCGGTGCGTCAGGCTGTGGCCGACGGCCGGGTGGGGGATATCCATATTGTCAAAATCACATCCAGGGATCCCGACTGCCCGCCGATCTCATACGTCAGGGTTTCCGGCGGCCTGTTCATGGATATGATGATTCACGATTTCGATATGGTACGCTATCTGACCGCGAGCGACGTAAAAGAGGTTTACGTCAACGCCGCCGTGCTGGTCGATCCGGAGATCGGAAGGGCAGGTGACGTGGATACCGCCATTGTGACTATGAGGCTGTCAAACGGAGCGCTGGCGGTCATAGACAACTCTCGAAGGGCTGTTTACGGCTATGATCAGCGTGCTGAAGTATTCGGTTCCATGGGTCAGGTCGCGGTTGAAAACGACCTGCCGTCCAACGCCGTTGTCAGCACGGCGAATGGTGTGACCGCCGAAAAGCCTCTGCATTTCTTTCTGGAGCGGTACATGAACGCCTATGCAGCCGAAATCGGTGAATTTCTGAACGCCATTCGGGATGACGAACCGGTTCCCGTTTCCGCCAACGACGGACTGCAGGCTGTGCTCATCGCAGTGGCAGCTAATCGGTCCATGGCGGAGCATCGTCCCGTAAAGCTCTCCGAGATCAGATTCTGACTCCGTTTTTGAGATGCTTCATTATTTAGGGAGGTTTTTGAATGAGCGAGATTTTCGGTTATCCGGAATTCGACAGGCAGGGTAAGAAAATCCTGACGGAAACGAAGGGACTCTATGCCGATTCCATGATGAACATTACTGTATATCAGATCGAACGAGGCCGGACGATTACCTTTCATCATCCGAAAGAGGAAACGGCGCTCCTGCTGGTGCAGGGCAGCGTGATTTTTGAACGGCAGGGAAAATGCGAACCGGCCAGACGCGGCGGCTTTATGAAAGAAGGGGCGTACTGCCTGCATGTCTGCCGTGACGTTCCGGTAAAGGTGACGGCCCGCGAAAGCAGCGAGCTGCTGGTGCAAAGCACGGAAAACGATCAGACCTTCGGCAGCAGATTTTATACGCCTGCAAACTGCGCGGAGGAGACGTTTGGCAAAAATCAGTTTGAGGGAAAAGCACAGCGGACCGTACGGACTTTTTTCGATTACCATACTGCGCCCTATTCCAATATGGTAATGGGCGAGATTATTGTCCCGCAGGGCGGCTGGTCCAGCTATCCGCCGCACCGGCATCCTCAGCCGGAGGTTTATTACTACCGGTTTGAAAGGCCGCAGGGTTTCGGGGCCTGCTTCATCGGGCGGGAGGTCTGCCGGATTCAGGATGGCAGCTTCTGTTTGATTCCAGGCGGCCAGACCCATCCCCAGGTAAACGCACCCGGATATCCGATGTATTATGTCTGGATGATCCGCCATTTCGACGGAAACCCATGGACGGATCGTATTTTTGATCCTGCGCACGAATGGCTCCTCAATGAGCCGTAAAAGAAAAAGGGCTGACCTGAAAAATTTTGGTGAACAGCTTGTCTTATGGCATAATAAAAAGCTTGTTGCAAAACAGACCAAATAAAAAGTCGGAGCAACCATACCAAAAGGTATTGGAAGCCCCGATTTTTTGTTTAATTGTGAAACAAATTGTGACCTGGGTTCAATCTGAATAAGCTGTGAAGGCTGAAAACAGTTTGTTTTGTCTTCAGAAAGAGTAGTTTCTGAATTGAATTTTTGCGTTGCGTTACGGCGGGGCTAGCACTGCGTGCCTGACCGTTTATAAAGATAAGTTTTCAACACATAGGCAAACTGACTCAACTTTGCCTTGAAATACCCTCTAATCATAAAATTAAAGTAAATTATAGTTGAATTCAAGTGATAAGTTGTCTAAAGTGGTAATAGAAGAGAGCAGTAAAATACAAATTTGTCTATATTTCATGCTTTACCGCGGCCTGAAAAGCGGTTGACCAAATTGCGAAATCCGATTCCATGGGGAGAGATCATAATGACTACAATGCGGACATGCCAACAGCTTTTAAAAGAATTTCCTTATCGCCAGCTGCAATTTGCCAATACAAAGCTTCCGATTCGGTTAAAAGGAAAAGATAAGCGGGATGTTTATAACATTTCCTCACCTTTTTTCTACAATGGAAGGGAATTACTTCTGGGAAGAGCGGAATTCAGGGACAGCGAAGATTCCAGTATTATATTCCTGCGCAGGAACGCCGGAATATGGACTTTGGATGAACAATATCAGCCGCTGGACCATTTGCAGGATCCATTTTTCTGCATGATCGGCGGGAAAATGATAATCGGAGGTGTGGAAGTTTATCGAAATCAGGTAAGCACACTTACATATCGAACCGTGTTTTACCGCGAAACAGCTCCGTTTCAGCTTCAGAGGTTTGCCTGTGGGCCGGAACATATGAAGGATATCCGTTTGCTGGAGCTGCCAAACGGAAAAATTTTGATTACGACAAGGCCGCAGGGGGCGGAAGCGGGCAGGGGAAAAATCGGTTTTACGGTGATCCGTTCGCTGGACGACTTGAATGACCGGTCCATTTCCTCCGCTCGAATCTTTGAGGATCAGTTTGCAAAGGAGGAGTGGGGCGGTACAAATCAGCTTCATCTGCTGAAAAATGGGAAAATCGGTGTTCTGTCCCACATTGCAAATTTTGATCCGGAGGGTAACCGCCATTATTATTCAACCTGTTTTTTGCTTGACCCCGAGAGCGGGAGTCACTCGCCCATGAAAATTATTGCGGTTCGAAAAAATTTTGAAAACGGTCCCAGCAAGAGAAATGATTTAAAAGATGTCGTGTTTGCCGGAGGGCTTGTCAGGCAGAAAAACGGAACGGCGGTGCTGTACTGCGGCGTTGGCGATACGGAGGCGCACTGTATTACAATATTGGACCCATTTTTGAAATGGGAGAAAATATGAAATGATTAGGAGGATTTAAAATGAAAAAAATCTGGCGGAAGATAACAGCGGTTTTCATCACGGCCGCCATCGCGGCAGGGTCGATATCCGGATGCGCTTCGTCAACAGGCGGTGCCTCGACGGGCAGCACAACATCGGGCCAATCAACTGAAAAAGCAAAATTGACGGTTTCCACCTGGGCCGGAGCCGATGAGTTAAAGCAGATGCAGGCGATTGTCGATAAATTGAATGCAAATTCCAAGGATTATACCCTGACCATTCAAAGCATACCGGCGAACTATTATACAAAAATTCAAGCGATGATTTCCGCAAAGCAGGCGCCGGATTTAATGTGGCTTTCGCAGGAATACATACCGATGTACGCGAAGCTGGGCGTTCTGATGGACATCAAGGACAAGGCCACGCAGGATTCGAAAGTCAATTTAAACAATTATTTTGACGGGCCGCTGAATACGGCGAAATACAAGGATAAACTGTACGGGCTTCCATGGATCAGTCAGCCGGTTGTGATGTACTACAATGAAGACCTGCTAAAATCCGCCGGCGTGGATTTACCCAGCGGGAACTGGTCATGGGAAGATTTCCGGACTGCGGCGAAAAAGCTGACTAAGGTAGACTCAAGCGGAAAAATAACGCAGTGGGGCACGGTAATCGACGGCTGGCCTCCGGTACAGACTTGGATCTGGGCATACGGCGGCGAAACGGTTGACAAGGACGGAAAAATCCTGATCGATTCCCGTGAGTCAATCAAGGGCCTGACGGAGTTAAATAAAATTTTGCGGGACAATGTCTCCCCAACGCAGGAGCAAGCACAGAATATGGGCGATGCAGATTTGTTCAAGACCGGAAAAGTAGCCATGTTCTTCGGCGGTGCCGGCGACGACCTTGAAAAGCAGGTTGGCAATAAATTCAAAGTCGGAATGGCCGAAATACCGCACGGAGACAAAAAAGTCACGTTCAGCTGGATTGCTTCCACCGTCATATCTTCGCAAACCAAAAATCCTGATGCGGCATACGAAGCTCTGGTTGATCTTACGAACGCGACATTCCAGTGGAAGGTGGTGCCGCCGATTCAGGACGGTTTTGATATGATTCCCAAAAATATGCCGGAAAAAGAATATGCGCTCGACGTCATCAAGAAATCCTCGCAATATGCCAGAGGATTCAATAATCAGGAAAAAGAAACCGAAATAGATACCGCGATCGGCGATGAGCTTTATACTCCTTTGATTAACGGCAAGAAGACGCCGGAGCAGGCCGCGAAAGACGCGGCGGCGAAAATCAAAACGATTACAGGCAAGTGATTTCTATACACTAAGCTGGTTTCAATATCAGCTTAGTGTTTTATATCGGAGGAAATGTAATGAAAAAGGCTCTGAGCCGAAACGCTGGATTTTTCTTTGTGGCGCCTTGGGTAATTGGGTTTATCGTTTTTACGGTAATCCCGCTGTTTCAGGCGTTGTACCTGGGATTTACCGATTCAAATTCCATTACGGCACCAAATTTTGTTGGATTCCAGAATTATATCGATTTGTTCCATGACGAAGATTTTTTAAGTTCGCTGTCCCTGACCGTTTGGTACGCGATTTTCGCGGTGCCGCTCGGTATCGCGGCCTCGCTGTCTTTGGCGGCGCTTCTCAACTGCAAAATCAGGGGCGTGTACCTGTTTCGTACCATTTTATATTTGCCGGCTGTTGTGTCCGGTGTGTCGATCGCGTTATTGTGGAGATGGATTCTTGACAAGGACATGGGGCTGCTGAATATGCTTTTGGCCAGAATTGGCATTCAGGGGCCCGGCTGGCTGTCGAACCCTAACTGGGTATTGCCGTCTTACATATTGATCGCGCTTTGGGGTGCCGGAGGAGGAATTCTGACCTATCTCGCGGGCCTCCAGGATGTTCCGAGATCCCTCTATGAGGCCGCAGACCTTGATGGTGCCGGCTGGTTCGAAAAATTCGTCAAAATAACCGTGCCGATGCTGACGCCCGTCATATTTTACAACCTGATTATGGGAATTGTCGGCGCGTTCCGTAAGTTCAGCGACGCTTACATTATTGGCGGCGCCGGGAATCAGGGAAGGTTCTACATGGTTTATTTATATCAAAACGCATTCAACTATTTCAAGATGGGTTATGCTACCGCCATGGCGTGGATCCTGTTTCTGATCATTCTGGTCCTTTCGCTTCTGGTTTTTAAATCTTCCAACCTGTGGGTATTCTACAATGCGGAGATTGAAAAAGGCAAAAAGAAATCAAAACGTGCCCCGCACGGAAAAGAGGGGGGATTGTATTGACAGTCCAACGCAGATCTTTAAGCAAGTCAAAAAAGCTCCTGATTCAGAATTCAGTGCTTTACGTTGTGTTGACTTTGGCTTCCATTGTGTGTATTTTACCCCTTTTCTGGATGATATCAACTTCCCTGAAATCGGGAAACGTGATCTTTGAGGTTCCGCCGCAGTGGCTGCCCGACGGATTTCACATTGAAAATTATGGGAAGGCCCTGCAGGACATCCCTTTCATGCAGTATTTTTTGAATTCTACGATCATATCGGTTACACGCCTTGTGGCGGAGGTGTTTGTTTCAGCGTTTGTTGCATTTGGTTTTGCGAAATTTAATTTTCCGGGAAAAAACATTTGGTTCCTTCTTCTGCTGTCAACCATTATGCTGCCGTCGGAAGTGATGCTGATTCCTGTCTTTCAGATGTTTACCCGCCTTGGGTGGGTGAATACGTTTTTACCGTTAACGGTTCCGGCTTTTTTTGGCGGGCAAGCCGTGTTTATCTTTCTGCTCAGGCAGTTTTTTATGTCTCAGTCGGACGAATTGATGGAAGCCGCAATGATCGACGGGGCAAACAAGTTTTCCGTGTTTGTAAAAATATACTTACCGATTTCGAAACCGGCGTTGATTACGGTGGCGATTTTTTCCTTTCAAGGTTCATGGAATGACCTGATGGGCCCGCTGATTTATCTGAACGACAGCAAAAAGTTCACACTGCAGTTAGGGCTTGCCATGTTCAACGGTATGACGAAAGTTGAGTGGGGACCTTTGATGGCGGCTTCCGTACTAACATTAATTCCGGTCTTGGTCATTTTCTTTGCAGCTCAGAAATACTTTGTGGAAGGAATCAGTTTTTCAGGAATCAAGGGGTGATTCCTGATTCGCCCTAAGGATTCGCGCCGTCTGGGCAGGCACGGGTGTACCTCGGCATCATATTACATATATTGGAGATTGCTTCATGAAAAGATGTATCAGAAATCCGCTAATCACGATCGAAGATGTTAAACCAAGCAGGGAGGGCCTCCGTGTGGAGGGAATCTTTAACTGCGGTGTCTGCCAGTATCAGGATGAAATACTATTGGTTTGCCGGGTTTCCGAATCGGCAGGCTTTACCAGCCAAAGTGTAAAAATTCCAATCATGGTTCAAAACGGTTCCAATATGGCGATGAATGTTGTGGAGGTGGTGAAGGCTGAGCACCCGGAATGGGATTTTTCCGATTCACGATCAGTCAGGCAAAAAACACCGCATGGGATAAAAACAGTCTATCTGACGTCCTTTTCCCATCTGCGTCTGGCGCGTTCCAGAGACGGAATCAATTTTACGGTAAGCGACTCCCCGATGGTTCAGCCGGTATTAAAAGAAGAGAGCTGGGGGATGGAGGACCCGAGGGTTACCCGGGTAGGAGACACTTATTACATAAACTATACGGCAGTCAGCCCGCAGGGGCCCGCCACCGCCCTGTTGAGCACGAAAAATTTTGTTGATTTTAAGCACTGCGGAGTCATTTTTGCGCCTGAAAATAAAGATGTTGTCATTTTTCCAGAAAAATTCGGAGACTTGTTTTATGCGCTGAACCGTCCGGTCAGCGAGGCGTTCGGCACACCGGAAATGTGGATTTGCGAATCCCCGGACATGATTCACTGGGGAAATCAGCGGCATTTTTGCAGCGTATCCGGAAACAGATGGGAAAGCGGGCGAATCGGCGGCGGGGCGGTTCCGTTCCGCACGGAAAAGGGCTGGATTGAGTTTTACCATGCGGCCGATGAAAATAATCGTTATTGTATCGGCGCCATGCTGCTTGAAGCAAATCATCCGGAAAAAATTCTGGCCCGAACGGAAAATCCAGTTTTTGAGCCGGAAATCGGTTATGAAACAAGCGGCTTCTTTGGCGATGCTGTTTTTACCTGCGGCTGTTATCAAAATAGTAATAAAATTGTACTGTACTATGGGGCGGCGGACGACAAAATATGCCGAGTTGATTTCACTTTGGAGGAAATTTACCGGTCTTTAAAGTTATGACGATTTGAAATGAGTGATTCAAATTGAAACAGCGGATTACCATGAAAGACATTGCAAAGGAATTGAACCTGTCGGTTAACGCGGTATCTTTAGCGCTAAACGACAAAACGGGGGTGGGCAAAGAGACAAGAAATTTGATTATTAATAAGGCGGAAGAACTAGGGTACTTTTCAGAGAAGACACGATACAAAAAGGCTCTGGCAAACAAAAACATCTGTATTTTAATTAAGACGCAGTATTTCAGAAATTCGGATTTTTATTCCAAGGTACTTTTAGGGGTTGAAGCGGAGGCAAAAAGAAACGGTTACGAAATCCTGATTAATTTTACGGACGAGCTGATCAGCGTGCCGGATTGTGTAAAGGAAGGCCGTGCCTGCGGACTGATCTCGATTGGACAGATCAGCGACGAGTATTTGACTGAATTAAAGAAACAAGGCCTGCCGATTGTTGTTGTCGACCACAATTCCATGGCGGAATCGATCGACTGTATCCTTTCCAATAATAAGCTGGGCAGCTACCGTGTAACCCGTTTGCTGATCGACAGCGGTTATCGGAAAATCGGATTTTTCGGCGACTTAAATTACTCCATGAGCATCAAAGAACGCTTTTTCGGGTATCAGGAGGCGATCCACAGACTGCCATCTGTTTTTGGCTATCCCGATGTCAGCAGATATGTGCTGGCATATTCTGTCCTTGAGGATGTCGAGCAATCTGTCATTGAGCATGATGTTGGCAAAATAGTGAGTCAAGTGAAAAGTATCCGGCGGCTGCCGCAAGCATTTGTCTGTTCCAACGACGATGCCGCGGGTCAGTTGATTCTCGCGTTGCGGCGGCTGGGGTACTGTATCCCGGAGGATATTGCGGTCGTCGGTTTCGACAATACGGCGTTGTCCAATGCGATTTCCCCCAGACTGACTACCGTGAACGTTCACAAGGAATTTATGGGACAGGTATCCGTGCAGAGGCTGATCTGGCGAATGAGCCACCGGGATGAACCGCGGGAAAACATTCTTCTGGATGTGGAGATCGTTGAACGTGACAGCATCAATAAACAAATGAAAAAAATTGATTCAGGCGGAATTGATTCGGTTTCTATCGCAATACAGAATTGCGACTCTCAAAAACATGATTTCTTTGACCTGAACGAAAGGGGCATCCCGTGGGGTCAAACATAAATCAAGCTCACCTCTTTGAGGTAGGCTTCATTCACTGTGCCATTGTAGGCTGCCTGGAAATTTTCAGGGCAGCTATTTTTGTCGGACAAAACAGACGTGAAGCTTCCGCCGCGCGTTATTCTAAAAAGCTACACAAAAATATGCAATTAATCGCAACATCTGCTATTCATTCCGTTTTCCGGGAGTCTTATAATGGGGTCAGAACCGTCCGGAAGGAGAATGTTCATGCGGTACGGATATTTTGACAACCAAAACAGGGAATATATCGTCGACCGTGTCGATACGCCGGTTTCCTGGACAAATTATATCGGCGTCAACGACATGTGCGCCGTGTTGAACCAGACGGCGGGCGGGTATTCCTTCTATCAATCGCCTCAATATCACAGGATTACGCGCTTTCGCCCGAATGCTCCGATGGAAAGCCCGGGCCACTGCGTTTATCTGCGCGACGACGACACGGGGAAATACTGGAGCATTTCCTGGCAGCCGGTGGGCATGGATTTGAACCGCGCGAAATATACCTGCAGGCACGGACTGTCCTATTCCAAATTCCTTTGCGATTATCAGAAAATCAGAGCTGCCCAAACGATTTTGATTCCTCTGAATGAACCGGTCGAAATCTGGGATGTCGTTCTGGAAAATGACTCGGAACGGCCAAGAAGACTCAGCGTGTTTTCCTATCTGGAATTTTCATTTCATCAGATCGACATGGATAACCAGAATTTTCAGATGAGTCTGTATGCCGCGGGTTCCGATTATGAGGACGGCGTGATCGAATATGATCTCCATTATGAGGAACAAGGCTATCAGTGGTTTGCCTCCAGCTTTGAGCCCGACGGCTTTGACTGTTTGAGAGACAGATTCCTCGGCAGTTACCGCGATGAGCGAAATCCGCAGGCGGTGGAGCGCGGGGAATGCTTCGGCAGCTGCGGAACAACGGGCAACCACTGCGCCGTTCTTCAGAAAAAGCTGACGCTTTCGCCCGGAGAAAAAACACGCGTTGCCTTTTTTCTGGGGGAGGGAAAACGAGCGGCTGCCGCGCCGTACCGAAAAAAATATGCAAACCCGGAAAATATCGACCGTGCGTTTGCCGACCTTGCGAAATTCTGGGACGACAAGCTGACTCGTTTTCAGGTTCAAACGCCGAATCCAGGAATGGATACATCTCTGAATATCTGGAATCTGTATCAGGCGGAAGTTAATATCATGTTCTCGCGCTTCGCCTCTTTCATCGAGGTAGGCGGCAGAACCGGCCTTGGGTTCCGGGATACCTCGCAGGACGCCATGGCGGTTCCGCACTCGAACCCTCAAAAGTGCAGGCAGCGCCTGATGCAGCTGCTGAGGGGGCTTACGTCCGAGGGTTACGGGCTTCATCTGTTCCAGCCGGAATGGTTTGACCCGGAGCGGAAGGGAGAACGGCAGAGCTTTCAATCACCAACCATGATTCCAACGCCGGACCGGTCCGAGATCGTCCACGGAATCAAGGACGCCTGCTCCGACGACGCGCTCTGGCTGGTTGGGTCGATCGTCGAATATATTAAGGAAACCGGCGAGATTTCTCTGCTGAATGAAACGGTGAGTTATGCCGACGGCGGGGACGGAACCGTCTATGAGCATATGAAGCGCATTCTTGATTTTTCCGGCCGCGAAATTGGGCCGGACGGAATTTGCAAAGGGCTTCGGGCGGACTGGAACGACTGCTTGAACCTTGGCGGAGGGGAAAGCGCCATGGTCTCGTTCCTGCATTTCTGGGCGCTCGACGGGTTTATTCAGCTTTCCCGTTTTGTAGGAAAAACACAGGAAGCGGAAACATACGCCGTTATGGCGAAGGCGGTGAAGGATGCCTGCAACGATCATCTGTGGGACGGAAAATGGTACATCCGCGGCATCACGGAAAGCGGCAGGAAAATCGGCACCTGTTCCGACCGGGAGGGGAAGGTTCATCTGGAATCCAACGCCTGGGCGGTTTTCTCCGGCGTTGCCGACGGGGAGCGCGGTATGCTGGCCATGGATTCGGTTGACAGATATCTTTACACCCCTTACGGGTTGATGCTGAACGCGCCGTCCTACACAAAACCGGACGACGAAATCGGGTTTGTGACGCGGGTTTATCCGGGCGTTAAGGAAAACGGATCGATTTTCAGCCATCCGAATCCATGGGCCTGGTGCGCGGAAGCGAGACTTGGCCGGGGAGATCGGGCAATGAAATTCTACAATGCCCTTCTGCCGTATGATCAGAATGAGAAAATCGAAATCAGACAGTCCGAACCGTATTCCTACTGCCAGTTTGTCATGGGGAAGGACCATCCGGCGTTCGGCCGGGCCAGGCATCCCTTTATGACCGGGTCCGCGGGGTGGGCCTATTATGCCGCCACGCATTATCTGCTTGGCGTGCGGCCCGATTTTGACCGCCTCACGATTGATCCCTGTATTCCGAAAGATTGGGCGGAGTTCGATGTTGTGCGCGCTTGGCGCGGCGCCGTTTATGAGATTCATGTAGAAAATCCGGATCATGTCTGCAAAGGGGTCAAAAGACTGGAGCTTGACGGCAGCGCCGTCGCGGACGGCATACCTGCACAGCAGGCCGGCTCTCGGCATAAGGTTCTTGCCGTGCTGGGCTAAAAAATAAAACTGCCGCGCGTGGGGGGCCTTGCGCGCGAAGAATCGCGGGGGTAGATATGATTAAGTTTGGCACTGGCGGCTGGCGTGCGGTCATCGGCGAGGATTTTACGAAATCAAACGTTCAGCTTTTGACAACCGCCATCGCGAAAAAGATGACGGATGAGGGGAGGACCGAAAAAGGCTTTGTGATCGGATACGACCGGCGTTTTCTCTCCGACACGGCGGCATGCTGGGCGGCGGAGGCCATGGCGGGGCGGGGCATTCCCTGCCGCGTGATTCACCGGGAATCGCCGACTCCGCTTGTCATGTTTACCGTGCAGCAGGAGGGGCTTCCTTACGGGATGACGATTACCGCCAGCCACAATCCGGCCGTTTACAACGGAATCAAGGTGTTTATGGATGGCGGCCGGGACGCGGACGAGCTGCTGACAAGCGAGCTGGAACGGTATGTTCTGAATACCGATGAGTCTGAAATTAAAACAGTACCGTTTGAAGAGGGTCTGGCAAACGGAGCGATTCAGCTCATTGACCCAATGAATCAGTATATCGACAGCATCATCCGGTCCGTCAACATGGGGGCCATCCGCAGTGCGGGACTAAAGGTAGTGCTTGACCCGATGTACGGCGTCAGCAGGACGGCTCTTCAAATGATTCTGATGACCGCCCGGTGCGATGTGGATGTCATTCATGAGCGGCATGACGCGCTGTTTGGCGGGAGGCTTCCCGCCCCGAACGACAAGACGCTGACGGGATTAATCAGTTATGTAAAGGAAAAACACTGCGGCCTGGGAATCGCGACCGACGGCGACGCCGACAGGCTCGGCGTGATAGACGATCAGGGAAATTTCCTGCATCCCAACAAAATTCTTGTGCTGCTCTACTACTATCTGATGAAATACAAGGGATGGCACGGCGCGGCGGTTCGCAACCTTGCGACAACCCATATGGTGGACCGGATTGCGGAGGATTTCCGCGAAGTCTGCTATGAAGTTCCCGTCGGCTTTAAATATGTTTCCGCCAAAATGGCGGAAACGAATGCGATTATCGGCGGCGAGTCGTCCGGCGGGCTTACCGTTCGGGGGCATATTCAGGGGAAGGACGGTATTTACGCGGCGTCCCTGCTGGTCGAAATGATTGCCGTCACGGGCCGGAAACTCTCGGAAATCTATCGGGAGATTACCGACCGGTACGGCACCTGCGAGATGATCGAATCCGATTATCGGTTCGGGCAGCAGGAAAAAGAGCGTGTCACCAAAATCTTATTAAGGGATAAGCTGCTGCCGGAATTCCCTTTCTTGATCGAAAAGGTCTCCTACCTGGACGGCTGCAAGGTGTATTTTAAAAACGGAGGCTGGGTGATCGCCCGGTTTTCGGGAACGGAGCCGCTTCTTCGCGTCTTTTGTGAAATGCCGACGCTGGAAGACGCGGAGAACGTCGGGAACATTTTGAAAAATTATCTTTCTCTTGGGCAGGACAGCTAAAATCGGCTGTCCTTTTTCCGCCCTGGGTGTTATAATCTACAAAGAATGAATCCGTTGGAAATACCTGGCCATCCGCAGAAACGGGGCGAAGTATGAGAAAAAAAACAAACCGGCGCGGGGCTTTTTCCCTGAAGTGGGAACTGATCGGTATCGTGATGGCTTGCTGGATTTTGCCCGTGGCGATTTTCGGCGGCGCCGCGGGTTATTACATATACAGAGGAATCGACCGGCAGATTTCAAATACCATTACCGCATCCGCGAACAATTCCGTAAAAATTACGCTGAATCAGATCGATTCGGCCATTTCGGCGTCCCGCTATGCCTCTTACAACGGTTCGGTACAAAGCGCTTACCGGGACTATTTAAAAACACAGGACGCCATGGCCCTGTACGACAAAATTACGGAATTTCTTTCGAAGCAGTACAAGTATGACGACAGCTTTTTATTGACCATGCTATACTTCTGCGACAAACCGGACCGGGTTTATTACACCTACCATGAAACTTATTCGGGAGTGCTGAAATACCAGGAAAAGGTTCACAGCATGGTCCGGAACCTTTCCCGGACCTTGGGCACAAACGTCGGCTTTCTGAACGTTCAGGGCAGCGTTTATATGGTGAGAAACATTGTGGATGACAATTATAGAACCTACGCGGTCCTGACCATGCAGCTCAATCCGAAAACCATGTTCGGCAGCATTGCGAATGTGGCGTGGGAAACCGACGCTTCTCTTTGGCTCAATTCCACCAAAGTGGTTTTGAAGGGAGAAGAGCTCGCGCCGGAATCACTGGGAATCAGTCTGGCGCAGAAGGGACTCTTTTACAGGAATTCGGGGAACCGATCGTATGTTTTCGGAATGAATCCGGGACAGGATTACCGGTTTTCCTATGTAATTGGCGTGAACAGCGCTCCGCTCGCGAGGGAATTGTCCGGATTCAAAAATATGCTGATTGAAATTCTGATTTTCGCCGTGCCGCTTCTGGCTATGGTTGTCTGGTTTTTTACGCGGAATATCACTGCGCCGGTCAAACGTCTGATGGACCGGAACCGGGCGATTGAAGACGGCGAATTCGGTATTCAGATCAACGACCGGTTTCACAGTTCCGAATTTCAATATCTTGCAAATTCGTTCAACAGCATGTCATATAAGCTGAAGTACCAGTTTGAACGCATCTATAAAGAAGAGCTTGCGCTGCGCGACGCACGGATCAAGGCGCTGCAGTCGCAGATCAATCCGCATTTTCTGAACAATACGCTCGAAATCATCAACTGGGAGGCAAGACTGGCGGACAATGTAAAGGTTTCCAGAATGATCGAAGCGCTGTCCACCATGCTTGACGCCGCCATAGACCGCAGAGGGAAACCTATGGTTCATCTTTCTGAGGAGATGATGTACGCGGACGCTTATCTGTACATTATTTCCGAGCGGTTCGGCAAAAGGCTTACCGTGCAAAAGGAGGTCGACCCGTCCGCCGTGGACGAATACGTTCCGCGCCTGATTCTCCAGCCGGTGCTGGAAAACGCTGTGGAGCATGGAATCCAGCAGCGGCAGAAGGGGGAAATTCAGATCAGGGCCTTTTATGAAGACAACGCTTTGATTCTGGAAGTCGAAAACGACAGCGCGCTTTCACCGGAGGACCGCGCAAAAATCGAAGAGCTTCTTTCCGGGAACGGCAGCCTTGAAAATGAAAGTTCCTGCAACATTGGAATTCGAAATGTAAATCAGCGATTGAAAATAATTTTTGGGGACGGCAGTGGGCTGACTATTATTATGAACAGCAAAGACCATACTTTGGCGAGAATTGTTATTGCAAATGTACAAAGCAAACAATAATATGCAAGAAATCACAAGTCTGTCTATTATTATTTAATTCGGAGAAGAGTATCATAAAAAGCGAAAGAATGGTTCTGGCGCTATCAAAAATAGGGAGGTTTCATTATGAAAATCAAAAAAGCAGCAGCGCTCGTGCTTGCCGTATCCCTGTGCGGCACGATGTTCGGCTGCCAAAACTCTTCTCAGCCCGCGGCGTCGTCCCAGGCCGCTTCCGCGCAATCCGCGCAGGTTTCCTCCGCGGCCGCTCAGCCGGTAGAAATCACGGTTGTCACCTCGTACGGCGGTGACGACGGCAACCGCGGCAACTATGAAGCCGCGGTAAAGGATTACGAAAAGGCGACCGGCAATACGGTGAAAGACGCCTCCGGCACATCCAACGAAGAGTGGAAAGCAAAAATCATGGCCGACTTTGAAACCGGCGCGGAGCCGGACGTTCTCTTTTACTTCAACGGCGTCGACTCCAACAAGCTGGTTCAGGGCGGAAAAGTTGTCGGCGTGGACGAGATCCGCCAAACGTATCCGGAGTATGCCGGCAATATGAAAGACGAGCTTCTGGGCGCTTCCCCGGTTGACGGCAAGAATTATTCCGTTCCGGTCAACGGATACTGGGAAGGGTTGTACGTTAACAAAAAGGTTCTCTCGGACTGCGGCGTTTCCGTTCCGGATTCCAATTACACATGGGATCAGTTTCTGAAAGACTGCGAAGCCATCAAGGCGAAGGGGTATACGCCGATCGCATGCTCGCTTCAGGAGGTTCCGCATTATTGGTTTGAATACACGATTTTTAACCACGACACTATTGCAACCCACGCCAAGGTTCCCGCGTCCTCCACGGATGAGCGCGGAAAAGCATGGGTTGACGGGATGAACGACATGAAAACCCTTTATGAAAAAGGATATTTCCCGAAAAATACATTGACTGCCACCGACGCGGAGACGTTTCAGCTGATGGCGGACGACAAAGCCGCGTTTGCCATTGACGGTTCCTGGAAGATCGGCTGGTTCCAGCAGAACGCGAAAGACATTAAAGATTTTGCCGTTACCTACGTACCTGCTGAAAATGAGAGAAAAGCGACTGATCTCATCGGCGGAATCTCCATGGGCTATTATATTACCAAAAAGGCATGGAGCGACCCGGCCAAGCAAAAGGCATGCGTTCAGTTTGTCGAGGCGATGACTGCGGACGATGTGGTCGCAAAATTCGGCGCGACCAATGTGACCGCGCTCAAGAAACCGATGCCTACCCCGGACGGCGCGGACGCCCTTGTTCAGTCCGCTCTTCAGATGGTCAACGGTAAAACGGGGCTCGCGCCCGCCGCGCAGGATAATCTGAATCAGGCCGCCCGCACCGCGCTGTTTGCCGGAATCAAGGATATTGTTGCCGGAAAGCAGGACGCGGGCAAGGTCATTGACCAAAGCCTGGCAATCAAGGGTTAAGACAAGGCCGTTTCCCGAAAATTACAGAAAAAACCGGAGAGTGCGCGTCGTCTCTCCGGTTTTTCTAAAGAAAGCGATGATGGTATGACTTCGATGGTTTACAGAAGGAAAGGGCCGTTGGTTATTTTTCTGGTTCCCGCGTTTCTGTTTATGGGGCTGTTTCTCTACTATCCATTTGTCATGAATGTCTACAACAGCTTTTGCAGCATTGACGGCCTTGGCACCGCTGCGGCGGGGATGAATCAGCCGTGGTACGAAAATTATAAAAAGCTGTTTCAGGATCCCATGATGGCGACAGCGGTTAAAAATACGCTGCTGCTGATGGTATTGACGATCATTTTTCAGGTCGGCGTCGCGTTGCTTCTCGCGCTGATGGTCGACCATATCAGAGCGGGCACCCAATTCTTCCGCACCGTGTACTTTTTTCCGATTGTCATCTCCGCAACTGCGCTGGGACTGCTTTTTAATCTGATCTTTCTCTACGACGGGGGCATGGTCAACCAGCTGCTTCAAATGCTCGGCTCAACCGAAGTGATAGACTGGAAGGACGAAACCCATTTTCTGTTTACCATGACGCTGCCCGTGATGTGGCAGTATGTCGGTTTCTATTTTGTCATCCTTGTCACGGGGCTGAACAACATTTCCGAAGAGCTTTACGAGGCCGCCGAGATTGACGGAGCCGGAAAGTTGCAGCAAGTGCGCTATATCACGCTGCCCCTGCTGCACAATGTTCTTTGTACCTGCCTAATTTTGGCAATTACCGGGGCGCTGAAGGTGTTCGATCTTCCCTGGGTTATGATGGGAGAGGGAATTCCCATGAACCTGTCCTGGCTGACGGGTACCTATATGTATCATCAGACCTTTACGATGGGAGACGTGGATTACGGTTCCGCAATCGCCATCGTGATTGTAGTGCTCGGCGTAGTGATCGCACAGGCTGCGAACAAAATATTCAAAGAAAAGGATTATTAGCGATGATTCAACAGAAATACCGTCCGGAGATTTTTTTGAATTACCGCATTGCCTTATGCGCAGCGAAAGGATTGGTCATCAGATGCAAACAGCAGATTCTGTTTCCTTAGCAAAATTAAAAAGTCCGGGCAGGCGGTTTGGCCCGGGAAAACTGTTTCTATATTTGCTTCTTTCATTTTGGGCTCTGACAACGATTTATCCGTTTTTCTGGGTGATTTTGAATTCGTTCCGGCTGAAAGGACTCATCCGTTCCGATTCCTTTTCCATCCCGTTTGGCAACAGCTTTACGCTGGATAATTATAAAACCGCTTTTGAGAGAGTGGATATCCTCAGCGCCTATAAGAACAGCATGGTGATTTCCACTGCGGTTACCGTCGCGGTTCTTCTGCTGGCGGGACTCGCGGCCTACGGAATGGCTCGCTACCAGTTCAAGGGCAGGGGAATTTTGTATTCCCTGGTAATTGCCAGCATGATGTTTCCTGTTTTTTCAACGGTGATTCCGGTGTTTCGGATGATGTTCAGCTGGCACATCGTCAACACCGACCATCTGTTTCTTTCCCAGCTCAGCGTGATTCTGCCGCAGATAGCGGGGAATCTTTCCTTCGCCATGATTGTTCTGACCGGATTTATCCGCTCGCTGCCCATCGACCTGGAGGAGGCGGCTTACCTGGAAGGCTGCAGCACTTATCAGATATTTTTTAAAATCATTCTTCCCATTGCAAAACCTTCCTTTGTTACCGTTGCTATATTTACATTCCTATGGTCCTATAACGACCTGTTCACCCAGATGTTCTTTTTGCGGTATAAGGATACCTTTACCATTACCCGTCTGCTGAGCGAGATCACCTCGATTGCGGGCGTCAACTACGGACTGATGGCGGCGGCCGTTGTTCTGGTCGTGGTGCCGGTTTTGGCCGTATACGTCATTTTACAAAAGAATATTATCAGGGGACTGACCGTTGGAGCCATCAAGGGCTGAACATCTTTTTGCGTACCGGAGGCGGCTTGATGTACAAAGTGATTTTGATCGACGATGAAACGATCATTGTGGAGGGCCTGAAAAAGGTTGTCGACTGGACCGCGTTTGACTGCGAGGTAGTTGCGACCGCGTCGGACGCGCGGCAGGGCGCGGTCGCGGTCAGACAATACCGCCCGGATATTCTTTTTACCGATATCAAAATGCCGGACATGGACGGCCTTACCATGCTTGCCGGACTGAAAAGCGAATTCCCCCGGATGCAGATTACGGTGCTGACCGGCTACAGGGATTTTGAATACGCAAAAAGGGCAATCAACCTCGGTGTTACCCGCTTTTTGCTGAAGCCCTCCAGGATGCACGAGCTGGAGGAAGCCCTTCGGATTATGACGAAAAACCTCAGCGGAAACACTGCTTCTCCGCGCGAAGCGGGAATCGGCGAAGAACGCCCGGAAGAGAGCCCCGCCGGGAACCTGATCGTCCGCAGCGCCGTGGAGTATATCCGGGTGCATTACGCGGAGAAGCTCACCCTGACCGTGCTCACCGAAAAAACATATGTCAGTCCATGGTATCTCAGTAAACTTCTGAACCGGTACACCGGGGAAAGCTTCAGCAGCCTTTTAAACAATACGAGGATTGAAAAGGCAAAAGAGCTTCTGAAAGATCCTTCTTTCAAAATCCATGAGATTTCCGAAATGCTGGGTTTTAACGATGTCACGCATTTTTCAAGAATCTTTAAAAAAACAATTCAAATGTCGCCGCTGGAATATCGAAATTCATATCAATAGAAGCTTAACCGCTTTGCATTTGTGTGGTATGATAAAAAAGGATAATCGGACTACAAAATTGGGAAAAGAAAGGAAATCGGACGATGAAATTAATTGAGGCAAAGGATTATCAGGGGATGAGCCGCAAGGCCGCGAACATCATTTCGGCGCAGGTGATTCTCTTTCCGAGAAGTGTTCTGGGTCTTGCGACGGGGTCGACTCCGCTGGGCATTTATCGTCAGCTGGTTGACTGGTACGAAAAAGGGGACGTCGATTTCGGGGAAATCCACAGTGTAAATTTGGATGAGTACTGCGGGCTTTCTCCGGAAAACCCGCAGAGCTACCGCTATTATATGAATCAAAACTTTTTCGGGCATGTCAATATAAAACCGGAAAACACGGCGGTTCCAAACGGGATGGCGGAAGACTTTGAAACGGAATGCAAAAAATATGACAGGCATATCGCGGAGCTTGGAGGAATCGACCTTCAGCTGCTCGGCGTCGGGGAAACCGGTCACATCGGATTTAACGAGCCGGACCAGAGCTTTGACAAAATGACGCACCGGGCGGCGCTCAGGGAAGAAACCATTCAGGCGAATTCCCGCTTTTTCCAGAGCATGGAGGAAGTCCCGAGGTATGCGCTTACGATGGGAATCAAGGCGATCATGCAGGCGAAAAAAATCCTTTTGGTGGTCAGCGGCGCAAATAAGGCCGATATTCTTGAAAAGGCTCTGTTTGGCCCGGTGACCCCTGGAATTCCGGCTTCGATTCTTCAGCTTCATCCGGACGTGACGGTGGTTGCGGATCAGGACGCAATGTCGGCTGTTCACAGCAGACGCCGGTGAAAGGATAGAAAACATATGTTATTGAAAAACGCAGAGGTGTTTAATCAGGATTTCGATCTGGTTCAAACCGATCTTTCCATTCATGAGGACAGGATCGCTGAAATCGCGCCCTGCCTTTCCGGAGAAGAAACCGTCGATCTGAGCGGCTGCATTGTTGCGCCGGGGTTTGTGGATATTCATATCCACGGCTGTGCGGGCGCCGACACCTGCGACGGCACTCGCGGGGCGATCGAAACAATGGCAAAACATCTGATTACAAAGGGCGTTACGTCATTTTGCCCCACGACGATGACGGTTGCGATGACCCAAATCCGATCCGCGCTTTCCGTCGTCAGGGACTGCATGGAACATCCCGTCGAGGGGGCGCGCGTGTGCGGGGTTAATATGGAAGGTCCCTACATTTCCGCGCATAGAAAGGGCGCGCAGGACGAAAGCTACGTGCGAACGCCGGACTGGAGGGAGTTCGAGGAGCTTTTCCGGGACTGCGGCGGCATCATCAAGCTTGTCGATATTGCTCCGGAACAGGAAAACGCGGATGACTTTATCGAACATGCCGCAAAATTGTGCACGGTATCTATGGCGCATACCGACGCGGACTATGACCGGGCCAAAGCCGCTTTTGAACAGGGAATCACGCACGTAACCCATCTGTATAATGCCATGACCGGACTCAACCACCGCACGCCGGGCGCGGTGGGGGCGGTCTTCGACAATTCTGACGTGAAGGCTGAAATCATTTGCGACGGGGTTCATATTCATCCGGCTGTGCTGCGGCTTTCGTTCCGCCTTCTGGGAGAAGACAGAACGGTGATTGTCAGCGATTCCCTTCGCGCGGCGGGACTCGCGGACGGCCTTTATGACCTGGGCGGACAGCAGGTTTTCGTGAAAGACGGCAGAGCCAGACTGGCTGACGGCACGATCGCGGGTTCCACCACCAACCTTTTGGATGAAATCAGGAATCTGGTCCGGTTCGGACTGCCGCTCCGACGGATCATAAAGTCCGCGACGATTAATCCTGCCGCCGCGATCGGGATGGACGACCGGATCGGCAGTATTAAAACAGGAAAATCTGCCGACCTCGTTGTACTGAACCGGGATTTCACCATCAGGAAAGTGATGGTGGGCGGCAAGTTTGTGTTTTAGCCGACGTTTTCAAAAATTTTTTTTCAGTTCATTTGAGACGGTGCCGGATTCTGTACTGCCGGTTTTACGGGTGGTTTACAGAATCCGGTCCGCCGTCTTTTCTTTCGGGAAACGGCATGCCGGCGGGAATTTATTAAATTATGAATGTTTTCAGCAACAAATGCGAACGATAACCTTATCTAAGGAACCTCTGATTTAATCCGCCCCTCTACCGAAGAGAGGAGAACTCTGGTAAAATAGAACTATCAATTCACAGGCGGTGCAGAGAAATGAAAAAGCAACAAACTTTTACGGATATCGAATAT